>NZ_CP114904.1:0-1200000 GCF_027497215.1 Micromonospora sp. WMMD812
ACCGCCCCCGGCTTCCGGGTTGTGCACGATGACGCGCTCGCGAGAGCCGTCGCGCCGCGCGGTCAGCAGGTCCGGGGCGCCGAAGCAGCCCTCGACGTCAGGATGGCACGGGTCGACGTCACGGCTGTAGGCCAGCCGGCCGGAGCGGGAAACCGCCGCGCCGGCGCCGGCGCCGACGGTGCCCAACTCCTGCCCGGTGGCGGGATCGATCCGCACCGTCGCCGTCGATTGCGTCGCCAGTAGCACCCCACGGACCGGTGCGGCCTGCGCCGGTGCCCCGGAGACCGCGGTCACACCGGCGACGGCGAGCGCACAGAGAACGCTGGTGGCCGTACCTCGCATCAGTGCCTCCCCGTTGGATGGATGCGCCTGAAGGCTACCATCCATGAATCGAAATACGGCGATAGTCGCCCCGCCGTGCAGATGCGAGCCTCGACGGGCAAGCAGGTGCGGCGAACGCCGCACCTTCGGCCACTTATCGGCCGCAAACTCCATCGGCTAGGGTGGCCGTCGTGACGGTGTTTCGCATGGGTGAAGCGGCCGAGTTGCTCGGTGTCAGCGTGGACACGGTGCGGCGCTGGGTGGATGCCGGCCGGCTCACCGCGGGTCGGGACGAGCAGGGTCATCGAGTGATCAACGGGGTTGATCTCGCCGCGTTCGTGCGGTCGCAGGCCGGTGATCCGGAGAGCCGCGCGGAGGAGTCGTCGGCCCGTAACCGGTTGCGCGGCATCGTCACCGCCGTCGTCAAGGACGCGGTGATGGCGCAGGTGGACATTCAGGCCGGCCCGTTCCGGGTGGTGTCGCTGATGAGCCGCGAGGCTGTCGACGAGCTGGGCCTGGAGGTCGGGACGGTAGCGGTCGCGGTGATCAAGTCGACCACCGTCGTCGTGGAGAAGTCCACGGCGACAACGGGCAGCAGCGGGAGGACTGGCTTGTGACGACACGACGTGTTCGTGCCGCCCTGGCGACCGTGATCGCGCTGGCGGTGACGGGTCTGGCCGGATGCGGTGGTGAGGATCCCGCGAGCCCGCAGCCGGGCAGCGCGTCCTCCGGCGTCACCGGCAGCGTCACCGTGTTCGCCGCCGCATCACTGACCGAGTCGTTCACGCGGCTCGGCAAGGACTTCGAGGCGGCCAACCCGGGGGCGAAGGTCACGTTCAGCTTCGCCGGTAGCTCCGCGCTCGCGACGCAGATCAACCAGGGTGCCCCGGCGGATGTGTTCGCCTCCGCGGCCCCCACCAACATGAAGGCCGTCACGGACGCGGGAAACGCCGACGGCGCCCCGACCACATTCGTGAAGAACCAGCTCGTCATCGCCGTGCCCAAGGGCAACCCCAACGGGGTGACCGGCCTGACCGACCTGACCGAGCCGGACGTGAAGGTCGCGCTCTGCGCCGAGCAGGTCCCGTGCGGCGCGGCGGCGAAGAAGGCGCTCGACGCGGCGGGTGTGAAGCTCACCCCGGTCACCCTCGAACAGGACGTCAAAGCCGCGCTGTCGAAGGTCAAGCTGGGCGAGGTCGACGCCGCGTTGGTCTACCGCACCGACGCGAAGGCCGCCGCCGCGGACGTCGACGGCGTCGAATTCCCCGAATCGGCCGGAGCGGTCAACGACTACCCGATCGTCGTGCTGAAGAACGCGGCCAACAAGCGGGCCGCGCAGGCCTTCGTCGACCATGTGCTGTCCGACACGGGCCGATCCGTACTCACCGCTGCCGGGTTCCAGGCGCCGTAGGTGACGTCCCGGCTCGCCAACGCCGTGGCGCGACCCGACCGGGCCGCGCCACGGCGACGGTCCCGGCACACCAGCCGCGTGCCGATGGCGCTGCTCCTGCCCGCCTCGCTCGGGCTGCTCTTCCTGGTCCTGCCGCTGGCCGGTCTGCTCGCCCGCACCCCATGGACCTCGCTGCCCCAACGGCTCACCGAGCCGGGCGTCCTCACCGCGCTCCGGCTGTCCCTGCAGACCGCCACCTTCGCGACGCTGCTCTGCCTGGCCCTCGGGGTACCCCTGGCCTGGCTGCTCGCCCGGATCGAGTTTCCCGGTCGGCGGCTCGTACGCGCCCTGGTCACCGTGCCGCTCGTCCTGCCACCGGTCGTCGGCGGCGTCGCCCTGCTGCTCGTCTTCGGCCGCCGCGGGCTGGTCGGCTCCTGGCTCGACTCGACGTTCGGCATCACCCTGCCGTTCACCACCGCCGGCGTGGTGCTCGCCGAGGCATTCGTCGCCATGCCCTTCCTGATCATCGCCGTCGAGGGAGCGCTCCGCGGCGCCGACAGCCGCTACGAGGAAGCGGCGGCGACCCTGGGCGCCAACCGCTGGACCACCTTCACGCACGTCACGCTGCCACTCGTCGCGCCCGGTATCGCCGCCGGAGCAGTGCTGTGCTGGGCGCGCGCGCTCGGCGAGTTCGGCGCCACGATCACCTTCGCCGGCAACTTCCCCGGGCGCACCCAGACGATGCCGCTTGCCGTCTACCTCGCCCTGGAGACCGACCTGGAAGCCGCCATCGTGCTCAGCCTCGTGCTGCTCACCGTCTCCGTGGCGATCCTGGCCAGCCTTCGTGACCGTTGGATGAGCGCACCATGACCGCCGACCTCACCGTCCAGAAGGCGGACACGCAGGTCAGCGGGCCGCTGCTCGACGCCCGTCTCATCGTGGAGCGCGGGGCCTTCCGGCTCGATCTGCCCCTGACGATCAACCCCGGTGAGGTCGTCGCGCTCCTCGGACCCAACGGCGCCGGAAAGACGACCGCACTGCGGACCCTCGCCGGGCTGCTGCCCCTCTCGGCCGGGCACCTCACCCTCGCCGGCCAGGAACTCGACCAGCCCAGCCGCCGAACGTGGATTCCCACCGAGCGACGCCCGATCGGCGTGGTCTTCCAGGACTACCTTCTCTTTCCCCACCTCAGCACACTGGACAACGTCGCGTTCGGCCCCCGCCGGCACGGCCTGAACCGGCACCAGGCACGTCGACAGGCGGCCCACTGGCTGGAGCGGATGGGGCTCGCCGAGCATGCGCGCCGCAAACCCCGGCAGCTCTCCGGCGGGCAGGCCCAACGGGTCGCGCTGGCCCGGGCGCTCGCGGTCGATCCGGCGCTGCTGCTGCTCGACGAACCACTCGCCGCCCTCGACGCCCGTACCCGGCTCGACACCCGCGCCCAGCTCCATCGGCACCTCGCCGCGCACCCCGGAGCCACCCTGCTGGTCACCCATGACCCACTGGACGCCCTCGTCCTCGCCGACCGGCTCGTCATCATCGAACACGGGCAGGTGGTCCAGGAAGGCGACGCCGCCGCCATCACCGCGCAACCTCGCACCGACTACGTCGCCCGCCTCGTCGGCCTCAACCTCTACCGCGGTAACGCCAGCGGGCACAGCGTCCTGCTCGCGGACGGATTCCGGCTGACGACGGCCGGCCAGCACGACGGCGACGTCTTCGTCGCCTTCCCCCCATCAGCCGTCGCCCTGCATCCCCACCGCCCCGACGGCAGCCCCCGCAACGCCTGGCCGGCCGCCATCAGCGGCATCCAGCCGAACGGCGACAACCTCCGGGTCCAGCTGACCGGCCCGATCGAGGTGGCCGCCGACATCACGCCGGTCGCCGCCGCCCACCTCCACCTGGTGCCAGGGCAGCGCGTCTGGGCAGCGGTGAAAGCCACCGAAACCCGCGCCTACCCCGCCGCACCTTCCTAGATCATCCAGGGCCTGGGCGCCGCCGGTCGCGGCGACGGTCAGGTGGGGGAAAGGGACGTGTTCACCACCTGGTACATGGCCATGTCCTGCCACTTCCCCGCGATGTTGAGGTACGACGGCGCCACGCCGAACTGCACGAACCCGTTGCGTTCCAACACCCGCTGCGACCCGACGTTGTGCAACAGGGTCTCGGCCTGCACCCGGTGCAGCCCCAACTCGTCGAACGCCACCCGGACGATCTCGCGCACCGCCGTGGTGGCGAGGCCGCGACCGTTGTCCGCCGCGCCCACCCAGTAGCCCAGACTGCAGGACAGGAAGGAGGGGGCGCGCACGATGCCGTTGAGCGTGATCCGGCCAACGACCCGGCCGGAGTCGTCGACGACGAGGTGCGGCAGCTTCGCACCCTGCTCGTACTGCTCCAGATCGGCTCGGATGACGCCGCGCTGACCTTTCACCGTGAAGTAGCCCGCGCTCCGGATCGGCTCCCAGGGAGCGAGGAAGTCGCGATTGGCGCGGACCAGCTCCGCGAGGACCGGCGCATCGTCGAGGGTGAGAAGTCGGGTCGCGCTCACTGAGCCATGATCGCATTCAGGAGGGTCTCCGCCCGAGCCGGGGCGGACCGGCCCAGCCGACAACACTCCTGCTCAGGGGTCCGCTGCCGTGGGTGGACCACCGCAAGCGGCGGTGTCCCACCCACGGCCCTGGTGCGATGGGCGTTCGTCGGCGGCCGCGCGCCGGCGGTCGCCACGTGGGTCAGGCCTGCTTGGTCTCCCAGAAGATCTCGGAGATCTCGTTGATCTTCGCGAGTAGCCGGTCAGCGACGTCCGGGTCCGCCGATCCCTTCGCCCCGCCGGCGCCGGCCAGCTTGGTCGCCTCGTTGAAGAGACCGTGCAACTGGGGGTACTTGTCGAAGTGCGGCGCCTTGAAGTAGTCGGTCCACAGCACCCAGAGGTGGTGCTTGACCAACTCGGCCCGCTGCTCCTTGATGATCAACGAGCGCGTGCGGAACTCCGGATCCTCGTTGGCCTGGTACTTCTCGCAGATGGCCTTGATCGACTCGGCCTCGATCCTCGCCTGAGCCGGGTCGTAGACACCGCACGGCAGGTCGCAGTGGGCGCTCACCACGGTGCGGGGGGTGAAAAAGCGTGACAGTCGCATCAGGCGACGCTAAGACCTCAACCGTACTTCAGGTCAACTGCCGTGAACTGGCTCTCAACCCGGCAAACGGGCGAGAAGGGGAGTGTTACGTTTGCCCCTCTCGAAGGCTGTCGGCGAGACGTTCCCGCCCCACCTCGAGCCTTGCGAAACCCGCCGGGCAGTGAACGACCGACAGGGAGGGCGCATGCAGGCGCGCACCGATCTCATCGAAGACCTCATGGGGCGTTTTCCGCACGTCCCGCGTGAGGCGGTCATCAAGGAGGACCTGCTCCGCGGTGGCCTGGCCTTCGACGACTCGGCCCTGACGGACAACGAGGGCGGCGACGTCAAGCCCAAGTCGTACTTCATCTTCTCGTTCGACCACCGGACGCTGCCGGAGTTGGGAGCCGCCGCGCTGCGCCGCCCGCCGGAGGAGATCGTGCTCACCGGGGGCCCGTACGGACTGCGCCGCACGGTCGTCTCGGTCCGCACCAACCCTGACTCGCCGTACCGGGTCAAGCCCGACGACGACGGGCGGCTGATGCTGTTCCTCGACGGACGGGCGATCGCCGAGGTGGGCCTGCCCCCGATGCCGGACTACTACCGGCACACGCTCGCCAACGGCAAGTCGGTGATGGAGGTCGCACCGACGATCCAGTGGGGCTACCTCATCTACCTGACCGCGTTCCGGGTCTGCCAGTACTTCGGCGCCAAGGAGGAGTGCCAGTACTGCGACATCAACCACAACTGGCGCCAGCACAAGAAGGCCGGCCGCCCGTACACCGGGGTCAAGCCGGTCGACGAGGTCCTCGAGGCGCTCGCGATCATCGACAAGTACGACACGACCCGCGCGTCGCAGGCGTACACGCTGACCGGCGGCAGCATCACGTCGAAGGTCGACGGGCTGGCCGAGGCGGACTTCTACGGCCGCTACGCCCAGGCGATCGAGGAGCGGTTCCCGGGCCGGTGGATCGGCAAGGTGGTCGCGCAGGCGCTGCCGCGGGCCGACGTGCAGCGCTTCCACGACTACGGGATCCGGATCTACCACCCGAACTACGAGGTGTGGGACAAGCGGCTCTTCGAGCTCTACTGCCCGGGCAAGGAGCGGTACGTGGGCCGGGAGGAGTGGCACCGCCGCATCCTCGACTCCGCCGAGGTCTTCGGGCCGCGCAACGTCATCCCGAACTTCGTCGCCGGCGTGGAGATGGCGGCCCCGCACGGCTTCACCAGCGTGGACGAGGCGATCGACTCGACGGCCGAGGGCCTCCAGTACTTCATGTCCCGCGGGATCACCCCGCGGTTCACCACCTGGTGTCCGGAGCCGACCACCCCCCTCGGCCGGACCAACCCGCAGGGCGCGCCGCTCGAATACCACATCCGGCTGCTGGAGATCTACCGCGCGACCATGGACGCGAACGGCCTGTCCAGCCCGCCGGGGTACGGCCCCGCGGGCCCCGGCCGGGCGGTCTTCTCGGTCAGCTCGTTCATGGACAGCCTGCCCGCGGAACCGGCGGTCCAGGAGAGCTGAGCACGTCGCCGTCGGCACGACGGCCGGCATCCGCTGAGCCGGCCGTCGGGACGGCTCAGCCCAGCACGCCGTCGCGGAGCACCGCGTGCGCCCCGACGGTCTGATTGACGATCTGGGTCACCCGTACGTCGACGGCGACACTGGCCAGCGCCACCGCGTCCGGGCGGCTGAGGTCGTGCAGCCGCTGCATCAGGGTCAGCATCGAGTCCAGGGCCAGGAACGTGGCGTCGTCGAGGGTCGCGCCGACGCCGAGGGTCAGCCAGGCGTCCGCGGTCCGGGCCACCGGGCCGGTGACCGGGAAGTCGTCGCGGACGTCGAAGGTCAGGCTCACCTCGTCCATCGGGCACTCGATCGCGGTGCCGCCGATCTCCCCGTCGCCCTGCGCGGCGTGGCCGTCCCCCACCGAGAACAGCGCCCCGTCGACCGGGATCGGCAGCAGCAGCGTGCTGCCGGCGGTCAACTCCCGGCAGTCCAGGTTGCCGCCCCAGGGCCGGGGCGGGACCGTCGAGTGCCGACCCGGTTCGGCCGGTGGCATGCCGAGCACTCCCATGAAGGGACGCAGGGCGACCGTGTGGCCGTGCTGGTTACGGCCGGTCATCGCCACCGGGTCCAGGTCCCAGGCGTGCACCACCCCGTCGTCTTCGACGCCGTACCGCTGGTTGAAACCGCTGGGCCAGCCGCCGGCCACGGTGGTCCCCCAGGTGCCCGGGACGACCTTGTCGACGCGTACCTCAAGGGTCTGGCCGGCGCGGGCGCCGCGGACCGCGATCGGGCCGATCAGCGCGTGTCCGTGGTCGGGCTGGTACTGCGGGGCGCGCGGCCGTTCCCGGTTGAGCCCGCCGGCGTACGGCCCGGCCGACCACCAGCAGTCCAGGGTCTGGTAACTCACGGTGTCGCCCGGGTCGATGGTGAGCACCGGCGGGTAGTCGGCGGAGAAGTGGCCGTGCAGGGTCTTGTCGTCAGGTGCGAGGGTGTGTCGCATCTGCGCAGGCTAATTGTTGGAGCCGCGACGGGACAGGGCTCGTCCGGGCCTCGGGACGTCCGGGTCAGCCGGAGCGGCGGCCCGAGCGGGAGGCGTCAGCGTCGGCAGTCGCGGAGACGAGGTCGTCGCGGGCGCGGGCGACCCGGGACCGGACGGTGTCGACAGCGCAGTCGAGGATCTGCGCGGCCTCGGCGTACGAGAGACCGAGGACCTGCGTGACGACGAAGGCCTCCCGGCGCTCGGGTGCGAGGCGGTCCAGCAGCCGCCGCAGCGCGACCGTGTCCTCGGTGTCGGCCTGCCGTTCGTCCCGCCGCGCCGGTGGCGGGCCGGCGGTCGCGGTGCGGTGCTGGTCGGCGACCACCCGACGGGCGGTCATCAGCAGCCAGGTGTGGACCGAGGAGTCGGCGGTGAACGCCGGCGGGCGGCGGACCGCCCGGAGGTAGGTCTCCCGCGTCAGGCCATCGGCCTCGTCCGGCCCCACGAGGTGGGCGACGAACCGCCACACCTGCTCCTGGGTGGTGCGGATGAGAGCGGCCGCGGCGACCTGGTCACCGTGACCGGCGGCGAGAGCCAGCCGGGCCGCCCAGGTCCTGTCGTCCACGTTCGGGTCCCTCCATGCCGCGGATGGCCGCGGCCGTCGTCCGCTCGGCGGCACCGCCCGCTCGATCGAATGCCGAGGGAGAAGTTTCGTACGTCCCGAGTGGACATTGATGAGATCGACGCAGAACTTTTGCCCATCTGCAGAAAAAGTTGGCAAGCCCTTGATTGAAGCTCTCCGATCGTGACCATGTTCTGATGCGCCGTCTCCCTCCAGCCCTCGGCCGAGCGCTCTCCGGCCTGCTCGCGCTCGTCCTCGCCTCGGCGATCGCGGTCGTGGCGTCCGCCCCACCCGCGGCAGCTCACGGCACCCTGGCGATGTCCACGCCGGCGGAGGGTGCGACGGTGCGCGAGCCGTTGACGACGGTGCAGCTCTACTTCACCGAGAAGGTCGCCGCCAACGCGTACTTCACGATCACCGCCCCGGGTGGCGGTCGGGTCGACAACGGGTGGACGTACGCGGAGCCCAGGCCGCTGGACAAGCCGGTGCGGGAGTACTTCCTGGTCCAGGGGAAGTTCGAGCCGCGCGAGTACACGACGGGCTTCCCGGCGGTCGTGACGGTCGCGCACCTGCCGGCCGTCGGGCAGTACTCGGTGAGCTACCTGTCGGTGGCCTCGGACGGCGACCCGGTGCGGGGCACGCTCAGCTTCCGCTACACAGGGCGGGTCACCGCGGCGCCGCAGGGCTGGAGCCCGCCGACCGGCCAGCCTGACCCGTCGCTGCTGGCGGCCGTCGAGCAGCACGGAACATCGGGGCACACCTCGGGGTCGTCGGCGGGGGCAGCCGCACCATCCGCGTCGTCGGGTCCGACCGCGATGGCCGCTCCGTCGACGGCTTCCGACAACGGCGGCATCGGCTGGGGACCGTGGGCCGGCGTGGCGCTGACGGTCGTCGCGGCGGTCGCCGCCCTCGTAGCCTGGCGCCGCCGCCCTGCCACCGCGGGCCGCGCCTCCGGTGGCCGCCGCGCCTCCGGCCCGACCTCGCGCCAACGCGGCGGCGGCTCCCGTTCCGGGGGCGGCACGGGCGGGGCCGGTCGCGCCGGCGCCACCCGCAAGGCCGCCGGGCCGGGTTCCGGCGGGAAGACCACTCGGCCGGGGCCGGGCGGGAAAGCCGCCGAGCCAGGCTCCGGCGGGAAGGTCGCTGGGCCGGGCGGGAAGGCCGCTGGGCCGGGCGGGAAGGCCGCCGCGCCGGCGCTCGTCCCCGCGCGGAAGGGCGGCGCGGTGGTCACCGCCCGGACGGCCGCCGCGACCGGGCCGGCGAAACCCGGGCGGATGGCGGCCACGGCCAGCACCGTGGCGAGCCAGGACGGGGACTCTCGGGACGCGACCACCGGCCGGCCGGCGGCATCCGATCCGGATGACGCCGCTCCGACGCGCGAGCCCCGGCCGAGCAACGTCCGGCTCGCGCTGCTCGTCGGCGGGTTGGTGGTGACCCTGCTGGCCGGGTTCGGGCTCGGGCGTCTCGGCGCGGGCAACGGGACCGCCGCGAGCGGTGCGCCCACGGCACCCGCCGCCGGCGCGCCCGCCGCCGGGCAGGCGGTGTCGGCGGCGGACGGTCATCAGCACGCGCCCGGCACGGGCCCGCACACGGACCCGGGCGACGTCGGCACGGCGCTCGCGGCCGGAACGGCCGTCAGCGCGGGCGGGTACACCCTGCAGCCGGTGGAACGGTCCCAGCCGGCCGGCGTACGGGTGGACTACCGGTTCCGCGTCGTCGGGACCGACCGGCAGGCGGCGACGCGGTTCGCGGTCGTGCACGACAAGCCGCTGCACCTGATCGTGGTGGGTCGCGACCTGGCCGGATACCAGCACCTGCATCCGACGATGGCGCCCGACGGCACCTGGAGCGTGCCCCTGACGCTGGCCCGACCCGGGGGCTACCGCATCTACGCCGATTTCGCCGTGACCGCCGCGAACGGCAGCCCGCTGCCGCTGGTCCTGGGCGTCGACCACCTCGTGCCGGGCGCGCACACCCCGACCCCGCTGCCGCCCGCGCAGCCGCAGGCGACGGCTGGACCGTTCGCGGTCGCGATGGAGGGCACGCCCACGGTCGGCGCGACGGCGCCGATGTCCTTCCGGGTCAGCCGGACCAATGCGCCGGTGCAGCCGCAGCGCTACCTGGGCGCGTACGGGCACCTGGTCGTCGTCCGCGAGGGCGACCTGGGCTACGTGCACGTCCACCCGGAGGCGGAGCTGGTCGACGGGGCGATCAAGTTCTGGCTGACCGCGCCGAGCCCGGGCCGGTACCGGGCGTTCCTCGACTTCCAGATCGACGGAACCGTGCACACCGCGGAGTACACGATCAACCTGCCCTGAGGGTGGTGCGGGACGACGGAGGCTCAGGCGGCCCGGCGGTCCCGGGTGCGCGCCGAGCTCGGGTGAGGCGGCGCGAGCCGGAGCGGGGTCGGGGCCGGTTGCGGCGTCTCGTCGGTGCGCAGGCGCCAGCCGGGCCGGTCGCCCCGGTCACCCGCTCGCGGGTCGTCGGGCCACATCCGGGGCCGCGACAGCGCGACGACCACCAGGTAGCCGGTGAGAAGGAAGCCGTGGCTGACCAGGCGGGTGGGATCCACCCGGCCGAGGAGCAGGTCGTTGATCGAGAGCAGCAGCAGGGTGCCGACGAAGGCGCTCAACATGGGCACCAGGCCGGTCGGACGGGTGCGGCGGGCCGCCACGAACAGGAATCCGGCGCCGACCGCGATGTTCCAGGCCGCGGACTCGTGCCACAGGTGCCCGGAGGCCGCTACCCCGGTGTGGAGGTGCCCGGCGGGCCCTCGGCCGACCTGGACCAGGCCGAGCACCAGTTGCAGCGCGCCGATGAGCCCGAGGGCGCCGCGCAGCGTCAGCACGGCGCGTGCGCGGGGGCGTCGGCGGGCCGGTGGGGCAGGGGGCAGTGCCGCGAGGATGGCGGCGGTCAGGTCCGGACCCGGACGGGTGACGGTCAGCCGGGACCGTCGGGTCACCGCCGCGGCCTGGTCGAGCCAGTCGCGGCAGCCGTCGCAGTCCTCGAGGTGCGCCTCGACGCCGGCCTGCTCGGCCGCGGTCGCCTCGCCGTCGAGTTGTGCCGACAAGATCTCACGCCACTGCTCACAGCTCATGTACCGGTAGTCGCCCGGCGGGCCGTCCTGGTTCCCGAGAATCGCTTCGCACCCCAGGTCAGCCGGCATCAGCTAGCGGTACTGCCCGGTTTCCACCGGTTCCACGCGAGTCGGGCGCTGGCTGGCCGGTCGTCGAGCCCACCCCGGAACCCACTGCCCCCCGCGCCATCTGGGAGCTGTCGCGCTGACCCGACGACCGACCGTCGGAGCCGGGTGGCGGAGGAGCCCCACCGGCACCCTCCGCCACCCGGCCGCCCCGGCGCTACGCGTTCGCCAGGCCGCGCTCGACGGCCGCGATGATCTGCGGGCGCAGCTCCTCGGGCCGGACGATGGCGTCGACGGAGCCGACGTCGACCGCGCGCTGGATGCTGTGCACGCCGTCGAACTCGGCGGCCACCTCGCCCAGCTTCTCCGCTCGGACCGTGGCCCGGACGTCCATGAGCTGCGTGACCAGGGCCGCTCGCTCCCCACCGGTGGCCGCGGCCACGCGGGCCTGCAGCTCGGCCACGCGCGGGTCCTTCGCCGTGCGGGCGTCGACGTCGCCGGCGAACACCACGGCCGCGGCGGGCGCCCCGCCGAGAACGGAGGCGAACGAGCCCTCCAGGGCGAGGACCGTCATGTTCGGGTTGAGCGCCTTGGAGAACACCACGAACGCGCCGCCGTGATACCGCGAGATCACGCAGAACACGATCGGCCCCTGGAAGTTCACGATCGCCCGGCCGATCTCCGCGCCGTACTCGAGCTGCAACTGCCGCATCGACTCCGGCGAGCCGTCGAACCCGGACAGGTTCGCCAGCACGACCAGCGGCCGGTTGCCGCTGGCCGCGTTGATCGCCCGCGCGGCCTTCTTGGACGAGCGCGGGAACAGCGTGCCCGCGGTGTAGGTGTCCGGACCGTCGGTGGGCGGGAAGCCGCGCCGCGGCACGGACCGGGACTCGATGCCGAGCAGGCACACCGGGATGCCGCCGAGGTGCACGTCCTGCACGACCGCCGTCTCGGCGTCGGCCATGCCCGCCCAGCGTTCCAGGATCGCGTGGTCCTGGTCGGCCAGCGCCCGCATCACGGTACGGATGTCGAAGGCCTTCTTACGGTCGGGGTTGCGCTCCCGGGAGAAGATCTCGCCGACGGTGGTGAAGTCGCTGTCCGGCATCGCGTGCGGGTAGGCGGAGATGTCGCGGTCGACCGGGTCGGAGGTGACCGCCCGGCGCGGCCGGGTCTCGCCGGGCGCGATGTAGGCGTGGTCGTAGTGGGCCATCAGCACGTTGCGGGCGCCGCGCAGGTCCGGCGCCCAGTACTGGGCCTGCCCGTTCGGGCCCATCACCCGGTCGTAGCCGCCGATTCCGAAGTTGTCCTCGGCCGACACCCCACCGGAGAAGTCCAGCGACTGCTTGCCGGTCAGCACCATCGCCGAGTCCGGGGTCATCACCAGGATGCCCTTGGTGTGCATGAGCATCGTGGCCTCGGCGTTCCAGTACGGCTGGGCGCCCACGGTGATCCCGGCGACCACGATGTTGATCTCGCCGCCGCCCTGGGTGAACTCCACGATCCGCTTGAGCGCGGCGGCCACCCAGTCCATGTTCTCGGTGCCCGAGCTCATCGAGATCCGCGCGCCCGCCGACAGCGCGAACCAGTCGACCGGTACGCGCATCCGCTCGGCGAGGTCGAGCGCGGCGATCACCCGCGTGCACTCGGGCTCGGACAACGCGCCCAGCGCCCTGGTCGGGTCGCCGAGCAGCACCACCCGGGTGACGCCCTCGGGATATCGCTCGGTCGGCGTGCTCACCACGCCGGCGACGATGCCCGCCTTGTTCTGCCCCTTCGGGCGCTCCACCGGGGTCAGCTCACCGGCGTCGTCCAGGTCGTACTCGACGAAGCTGCCGCCCTGGCCGGCCAGCATCCCGGTCAGCTCGTACGGGTACGTCGTGCCGCGCCGCCGCGCCGCGAGCACCTTCTGCCGGTAGTCGTCGAGCGGCTGGATCGGCTCGGCCGTCGGCTGGGCGACCGACACCCGCATCCCGGTGTCGTAGGAGATCTGGGCTGCGATGTCGATCAGCTCGCCGGTGGACTCGTCGCGCTGGCGGCCGAGGAACAGGACCTCCTCCAGACCGGCGCCGGCCGTTCGCGGCAGCACGCGCTGGGCGACGGCGTTGAGCTCCTCGACGGTCAGCTCGCTGGGCGGCCAGACGTAGATGGTGATCCGGTTGGTGTCGAACCGCTTCCTCGCGGGCCGTTGCGCCTGAACCTTGCGGATCGCGTCGAGACACGCGTCCAGGGCGCCCTCGGCCGCGGGCAGCGCGAGGATCCGGCCGTCGGCGTCGCGCAGCGGGGTCAGGTCGCGGACCTGGGCCATCGCCGCCAGCCGCTCATCGGTCGGGTTGTCGGGGCTGACGCAGTGGAAGACGTAGACCTCTTCGTCCGCCGACGGCAGCCGGGTCAGGTCGAAGTTTCGCAGCCGCGGCAGCTGCAGGCGCTGGGCGATCAACGGGTGCAGCCCGCGGATGACCCGGTCCTCGCCCAGCCCGGCCCGGAACGTGAAGTGGTGGTGCATCTCCGTGCCGTTGCGACCGGCCACCGACATCGTCACGCGCTGAAGCACGCCCAGCAGGCCGGCGCGGTCGACGATCTCCCGCAGGGTCTCGGCCATCGTGTCCACGTCGGGCTGGTCGGTCCAGGTCAGATACACGTCGGCGACGGAGTCCGCATCGGACAGGCCGGCGATCCGCTGCAGCGTCGCGGGCACCTCGGCGAAGTCCGTGGCCGCCGCGACCAGCCGGAAGCGCTCGCCGTCGCGGTCGTATCCGGCGGTGAAGAACGACTGCCCGGCCACCTCGACGCAGCGCGCGTCGCTCGCGCCGCGGTTGCCGTAGTAGCGGCGGCTGAGCACCTCCAACATCGGGCCGTGGTCGGCGCCGGGCCTGCCGATGCGCTGACCGAGCAGCCGGACCAGCGGCTCGGGCGAGGCGACCATCTTCGCGATCCGCTCGGCGCGGTCGTTCGCACCGGGGTTCTCGTCGAGGTGGCGGAGGTGGTGCCGGACGCCCGCGTACACCTCGGCCCGCTTGCGGCGCAGCATCGGCTGGGCGGCCCAGCGGAACACGATGCTGCGCGCCAGGTCGCCGACCACCGGGAACCGGAGCTGGGTGGCGAAGATCAGGTGCTCCAGTGCCTGGCCGACCAGCTCGCGCAGCCCGTCGCCGGGCAGCGGCTCGGTCAGCCACTGCTGCAGGAACGTGACGATCACCGACACGTCGGTCGACGCCCGTTGCTGCGCCAGGAAGATCCGGAACACGGCCTCTTCCAGCGCGGGGGTGCGCTCGAAGTCGTCGACACCGTAGTGGGCGAGCACCCGGGCGAGCCGACTGCGGAAGGTGTCCGACAACGCGGCGCGCTCGACGTCGAGGCTCTGCAGGTAGGTGTGGAAGTACTCGCGCGGACTGTGGACCCGGGTGTCGGCCTTGGTCTCCTCGCCGGCCGGCCGGTTGCGGCTGAGTTCGGACAGGTCGGCGAACACCTGCAGCAGCTCGACCTCTTCCTCGAGCGGCCGACGGCCGAGCTCGGCTCGTGCGGTCAGGTACTGGGACAGCGCCCAGCGCTCGTCGCGCGGGTCGAGGTCGTAGCCGAGCAGCAGGCTGCGCAGGTCGGCGATGCCGCGTGCGACGCGGGCCTCGGCGGACAGGCCGGTCGGCTCGGGCGGCAGCTCCAGGTCGACGGCCTCGGTCTCGGTGGCCTCACCCGCGGTCTGCTCACCGATCGGTTCCAGGCGCAGCAGCGGCGCGCCCGTCTCCACCTGGCTGCCGACGGAGACCAGACGTTCGCGCAGCTTCGCCTTGAAGGGCGCGCGCAGCACGGTCTCCATCTTCATGCTCTCCAGGACGAGCACGGGCGCGCCCGCCTCGACCTCGTCCCCCGCCTCGAGCGGGGTCGCGACGACCAGCGCGGGCGCGGGGGAGCGCAGCACGCCGCCCTCGTCGTGGCTGACGCGGTGCGTGACGCCGTCGACCTCGACCAGGTGGATGGGCCCGTGCGTGTCGGTGACGAGCCGGAACCGTCGACCGTTGACCAGGATCCGGCCGGTGTGCTCGTCGAACCGCTCCAGCTCGACGTCCACCGCGGGCTCGGCGCCGACGCAGACGCGGAACCGGTGCGGCCCGGTCTGCGCGACGGTGACCCGGTAGCTCGCGCCGCGCAGCTTGAGGTCGATCGGCCGGCCGCTCTCGTGCTGGACCTGCGGGCGGCCGCCGTGCGCGGTCGACAGCAGCCGCTGCCGCTCGACGAGAGCCTCGTCCTCGTACGCCTCGATCGCGGCCGCGGCCAGCGCGATGCCGGAGTGCCGGCTGGAGACCAGGCGGCCCTCTGCGCGGACCCGGTCGATCCAGCCGGTGTCCGCGCTGGCGTCGATCACCTCGGGCTGGTCGAGCAGGTCGAGCAGGAAGCTCTTGTTGGTGGCGCCGCCCTCGATGATCACCGTGGTCTCGGCGACCGCGCGGCGCAGCCGACCGAGTGCCTCGTCGCGGGTGCGGCCGTACGCGATGATCTTGGCGATCATCGAGTCGAAGTCGGCCGGGATCAGGTCGCCCTCGCTGACCCCGGTGTCGACCCGGATGCCCGGGCCGCTGGGCAGTGCCAGCCGGACGATCCGACCGGGCGACGGTGCGAAGTCGCGGTCGGGGTCCTCGGCGTTGAGTCTGGCCTCGACGGCATGTCCGGCCTCGGTCGGGACCAGGTCGCCGAGCCGACCGCCGGCGGCCACGTGCAGCTGGGCCTTGACCAGGTCGAAGTCGGTGGTGGCCTCGGTGATCGGGTGCTCGACCTGCAGCCGGGTGTTGACCTCGAGGAAGGCGAAGAGCTTGTCGCCCGGGTGGTACAGGAACTCGACGGTGCCCGCGCCGCAGTAGTTCACCGCCAGCGCGAGCCGCTCGGCCGCTGCCTTCAGCTCGCGCGCCTGTTCGGGGGAGAGCACGGGGGAGGAAGACTCCTCGATGACCTTCTGGTTGCGGCGCTGCACCGAACAGTCCCGCACGCCGAGTGCCCACGCGGTGCCCTGGCCGTCGGCGATCACCTGCACCTCGACGTGCCGCGCGCCGGTCACCAGGCGCTCCAGGAACACGATGCCGCTGCCGAACGCGCGCTCGGCCTCCAGGCTGGTGCGTTCGTAGGCCTCGGTGAGCTCGTCGTCGCTGCGAACGACCCGGATGCCCCGGCCGCCACCGCCCGCGGTCGCCTTGAGCATCAACGGGTAGCCGATCGTGGCCGCCGCGCGCTTGGCCGCGTCCAGGCTCTCCACGGCGCCGCGGCTCCACGGCGCCACCGGGACGCCGACCTCCTCGGCGATCAGCTTCGCGCCGATCTTGTCACCGAGCGTGCGCATCGCTTCGGCGCTCGGCCCGATGAAGGTGACACCGACCTTCTCGCACAGCTCGGCGAAGGCCGGGTCTTCCGCGACGAAGCCCCAGCCCACCCATGCCGCGTCCGCACGGGTCTCGACCAGCGCACGCTCCAGGATGCGGTGGTCCAGGTACGGACGCACCGACGCGGGCCCGAGGCAGTAGCTGTCGTCCGCCTCGCGGACGAAGGTGGCACTGCGCTCGGCCTCGGTGTAAAGCGCGACGGTCTCGATCGGCGCGACCCCGGTCTCGGCATTGAGCTCGCGGACAGCGTGGATCAGCCGCATGGCGGCCTCTCCCCGGTTGACGATGGCGATGCGGCTGAACACCGAGCAAGCCTCCCAAAGGTTCCTTCACAGCAGAACGGGGACTCCCTTCAGGGCAGGGGTCCCCGCCTACAACCTTCGCCGTTACCGGCCAGTAGGGAAACCGTGGGACCCGCCACCTGAGGCGGGGGAATGTTGTGGACTCCCGACCAACGTCGGACGACGTCCACACGCCGGCCGTGACCCGGGTCACGGCGGCCGGCCCCCGAGCGCCCCGGTGAGGGTGCCCGAACGGACCCCGACCCGCCGGTCACCGCTGCGGGCCGCCGGCGACCGCGAAGGGTAGCCGAACGGAAGCGGCGTGTCAGCGCCGGCGGCGTGGTGGGCCGCCGGCGCCGCGCCGTCCACTCCGGTGCGTGTCACCGCCACTTCCCGACGGCCCGGGCCGCGTGCCCGGCCCGGCTCGGGTCGCGTCGACCGTCACGAATGTCCGCTGTACGGCGCCGCGTCCTGCACGTGTCGGAAACCACGCGGGTCTATCTGCCGACATCTGCACGGTGACCGCGGAACCGGCCGGCTCCTAGATTCGGCATCGGGTGTGATCATGCGCCGCCACCGGCTCCGATCGCCCCGCCCCTTTGAGCCCCCCGACCTGAGAGGTGACTCGATGCACCTTCTGTCCACCAGGCGCGCGGCGTGGCGTTCGGTGCTGGCCGCCGCGATCGTGACCGTCCTGGTCACGACCGGCTCCACCGGGCAGGCCACCGCCGCACCGGGCCACTCCCACCCACCGGACGGTCCCGCCCCGTTCCAGGTGCTCGATCCCCAGAACTGGCAGAACCCCGACACGATGACCTGGGACGACTACGTCCGGGTGCCCAACAAGAACTGGGCCGACCCCACCGTGCGCGGATCGATCCGCAACTTCAAGATCGCGCTGGTCACCCTCGACTATCCGGACCAGCCGTTCGTCATCACCCAGCCGGCGGGCTCGACGGTGTTCGGCAACCCGCAGGCCACGGCCGCCAACGTGCCGCGGAACCAGGTCGCGCCGTTCTACACCGACTTCCTCAACAAGCCGGGCGGGCTGAACCGGGGACACACCCTGCACGAGTACTGGATGCAGGACTCCAACGGCCGGTACGGCGTGGACCTCACCGGCTTCGGCCCGTACGAGATGCCGTCGAAGTCGTACCAGTACGGCATCGACAACGGCTTCAACCCCGGCGCCTGCCCGTCGGGGGACACGTGCGCGAAGAACATCCGTACCGACGGTCTGGGCGCCTGGCGCGCGGCGGTCGGCGAGGAGGTGGCGAACAGCTTCGAGCTGGTGTTCATCCTCTCCGCCGGCCAGGACGAGTCCTCCACCTGGCAGGAGTTCGGCCAGATGATGTTCCAGACCAAGGAGGACGTCCCGGACGCGTGGGGACCGCCGGACCCGAACCTGCCCAACTACGCGAAGACCCGGTACGTCGACTGGACGTCCTGGAAGGCGGCCGCCACCATCTGGCCGAACGCGGGCGGTGGCTCGTCGACCCAGGCGGAGAGCTCGGGCATGGGCGTGTACGCCCACGAGCTGAGCCACCTGCTGAGCATCGGGGACAACTACAACAACCCGTACGGCACCCCGTTGCGGCGCGCGTACACGGGCATCTGGAGCATGATGTCGCGCGGCTCGTTCAACGGCCCGGGCGGCCCGCACACCCGCTGGCAGATCCCGCCGGTCAACGGCGGCTCCATGGGATCGCTGCACACCCTGCGGGACAAGATGAAGATCGGCCTGGTCGGTGAGGAGCACGTGCTGCGCCTGTCGCGCGAGGCGCTGGCCTCCTCGGGCCCGATCGTCGCCGACGTCACCGCCCGCGCGGTGGACGCCGGCCAGGGCGGACTGACCGGCTTCAACATCGCCATGGACGCCGACCGCTCGCCGGCGTGCGACACCAGCACCGACCTGCTCTGCGACGGCGGCCGGTTCAACAACTACACCCTCGAGGTCGTCGACCGGATGGGTGCGGACTCGTTCACCCCGGACAGCGGCGTGCTGATCAGCAAGACCAAGAACACCGACAGCGCGCCGTTCCAGTGGATCGTGGACGCGAACCCGCAGGACATCGACATGGTGGACTTCTACCAGCCGAACGGCACCGCGCAGAAGATCACCATGGGCGACTACCGGCAGCTGTCCGACGCGCTGTTCCACGCGGGCGCCAACTCCGGCAGCGAGTACGAGTACGTGGACGAGGCCAACCGGCTGCACTTCTACGTGCTCAACCTGCGCCGGGACCGCAAGGGCGTACTGTCGTACACGGTGGCGGTCCGGTCGCTGGACGGCGCCGGGCCGAGCGCGCACGGCGTGAAGCTGTCCAAGGGTCACCTGGTCACCCGGGGCAAGCCGAGCGGCAAGGGGGCGACCTGCACCTTCGACCTGACCAACACCGGGAGGTACGTGGCCGGCGGGCAGCCGCACCCGGAGGACGCCGCCAGGTACCTGAAGTCCGACGTGTACCGGCTCTCGGCGAGCGTCGCCGGCAAGGGCTGGCAGGTGGAGCTGCCCAACGAGCTGGCCACGGCCACGTTCGGAGGCAAGACCTCGGTCAACGTCTCGGTGGGCGCCAGCCGGCAGGCGACCGCGACCACCCTGGTCACGCTCACCGCCACCTCGGAGAGCGACCCGAGCAAGACCGTGACCAGCCAGTGCCGGGTCGAACGACCTCGGGCGCAGCTCGGCTGACCCACGGCGTGGCCCGGGGTGGTGGTCTGACCACCGCCCCGGGCCGTCACTCCGAACCCCCTGGGAGGACAGATGCGGCGCCTGCTGGCAGCGCTGGTGCTGCCGTCGCTGCTCACCGGCGCGCTGACCGCGTGCGACGACGGCGAGGAGGCCGGTTCGGCGATGACCGTGCGCGTGCTCGTCCGGGACATCAACATCCGGCCGGAGGGGGTCGAGTGCGCCGGGACCGGCCCCTACACCCACTTCCACAACCGCGCGCCGTTCCAGGTGATCGACCCTGCCGGCCGGACCCTCGCCGAGGGCGCGCTGCCGCCGGGCACCTCCGTGGCGACCTTCGAGGAGGACCTGGAGGTGGCGCGCGTGCCGACGTACTGCGAGTTCGCCGTGCCCGTCACGGTGGCCGCCCGCGACGCCTACCGGCTGGTGGTCGACGGCCGCCCGCCGATCGCCCTCACCTTGAACGACAGCGAGGGACCGGCCCTGGTCGCGGTGGTGCCGTCATGACCCGGGGCTACGCCGTCCGCCTGGCCGCCGCCGCGCTGGCGCTGGTCGGCGCGCTCGCCGCCGCCGGCTGCACGGACGGCGACGGTACGCCGCCGCCGCAGCAGCCGCTCGCGGGTGGGGCCTCGGCGCTGCCCGGCCCGGTGCCGGCGGGGCTCGCGCTGCGCCCGGCCCCGTCCGGGGTCCCCGGCGCGCCGGCGGTCACCGGCCCGCTCACCGACGGCAGCCGGATCGCCTTCGCCGACCTCTGGGCCGACCGGCCGGTCGTGCTGGTCTTCGTCAGCTCGTGGTGCACCGTGTGCGCCCAGCGACAGGACGCCCTGAGCGAGCTGGCCCGTACCCACCGGGACAAGGTCGTGTTCGTCGGTGTGGCCACCGAGGACAAACCGGAGGATCTGCAGCGGTACCTGCGCGAGCACCGGGTGGAGTACCCGGTCGTGCTCGACGACGACGGCGCGATCTGGCGGTCCTACGCGGTCCGCGAGCCACCGGCCGTCGTGGTGATCGCCAAGGGCGGCGCGCTGCTGCGGGGCTGGCCCGGCGGAGTGGACGCGACCACCCTCGACAGCAGGCTGCGCGAGTTGGTGCTCGCTCCGTAGGCGGCGGACCGTCCAGCCGCCGGGGCCGGCATGTTTCGCTCTGATCAACCCATTGACACGGCCGTGGTCTGCCCGGAACCATCAGCGACAGTTCACTGCCCCTGCCTTCGTAGGTCACGTGTCCGTATGACAACGATGTCAGGCCGGCTCCAAAGGAGAGTGCATGGCCGAGACGACGTCAGCCCCCCGGAGCGCCTGGCCGGCACACTCACGCTCCTCGTGATTGACCGACCGCAGTAACCACACCCTCTCCGCCCAACCGTTCGACGTACTCGACCCGGATCGAGTCGAAAGGCCCTGCCTCCATGTCGTACCCCCACCTCGCGCGCCCCCTGTCCCTCCGGGCGCTCGCCGCGACAGTCGCGGTCGTGCTGCCGGCGGGGCTGCTGGCCGCCGCCCCCCTGGCGAGTGCCGCACCCCCCACCGCGCCCCCCGGCAACTTCAGCTCCTCGTTCGAGTCGGCCGACCCGCAGCCCGTCGCGAGCACCGTCGAGGTCGACGCGAGCGGTGAGCCGGTCCAGGCCAACCTGAGTGGATCGAGCCCCACCGGACTGCCCGGCAGCCTGCTCAGCCAGGTCAGCGCGGTGACCGCGAGCGCCGAGAACGCCCCGAACGAGACCGCCGCGAGCCTGCGGGACGGCAACCCCTCGTCCAAGTGGCTGGCGTTCAACCCGACCGGCTGGGTGACCTACCAGCTCGCCAAGCCGGCCGCCGTGGTGCGGTACGCGTTGACCTCCGCGAACGACGCCCCGACCCGTGACCCGAAGGACTTCACGCTGCAGGGGTCCACCGACGGCAACACCTGGACCGACCTGGACACGCAGACCGGGCAGAGCTTCAGCGGGCGCTTCGTCACGAAGACCTACAGCTTCACCAACACGACGGCCTACGGCTACTACCGGCTGAACGTCACCGCCAACTCCGGTGACTCCCTGATCCAGCTTGCCGACTGGGACATCAGCGACGGCTCGGACGTCAAGCCGCCGGCCACCCCGATGGTCAGCGCCGTCGGCACCGGCCCCGTCAGTGGGTACAACATGAAGCCCCGGGCCGGATTCACCGGGCTGGCCTCGCTGCGCTACTCGGGCGGCGCCGTGGCCGACGGCCGCTCGTACGCGACCAACAAGCTGTTCGACGTCGACATCCCGGTCGGACCCAAGACCCGGCTGTCCTACACGATCTTCCCCGAGTTCACCGGCCAGGATGCCCAGTACCCGTCCACCTACGCGGCCGTCGACCTGCACTTCACCGACGGCAGCTACCTCAGCCGCCGCGCGCCGCTGGACCAGCACGGCTACGCGCTGACCGCGGCCGGGCAGGGCGCGTCGAAGGTGCTCTACGCCGACCAGTGGAACGCGGTGCGGTCCGACATCGGCGCCGTCGCGAGCGGCAAGACGATCGACCGCATCCTGCTCGCCTACGACAACCCGCAGGCGACCGCCTCGACGCGTTTCCAGGGGTGGATCGACGACCTCACGATCACCGGCGTCGCGGCGCCGATCGACGGCTCCGTCCGGACCAACTACGTCGACACCCGGCGGGGGACCAACGCGTCCGGCTCGTTCTCGCGCGGCAACAACCTGCCGATCTCGGCGGTGCCGAACGGCTTCAACTTCTTCACGCCGGTCACCAACGCCACCTCGAACTCCTGGGAGTACGAGTACCAGCGGAGCAACAACGCGGAGAACCTGCCCACGCTGCAGGGACTGGCGATCTCCCACCAGCCCAGCCCGTGGATGGGTGACCGCAACCAGATGTCGGTCATGCCGGTGCCGGCCGGTGGATCCCTCAGCGGAGCGCCGAGTGGCCGGGCCCTCGCCTTCAGCCACGAGGACGAGATCGCGCGGCCGGACTTCTACCAGGTCACGCTGCAGAACGGCCTGATCGCGCAGATGTCGCCCACCGACCACGGCGGGATCATGGCGTTCACCTTCCCGTCCGGGCAGGCCACCGGAAGCCTCGTGTTCCACAACGGCACGTTCGCCATCGGTACGGACGCCACGTTCACCGGCTGGGTCGACAACGGCAGCGGCCTCTCGGCCGGTCGCAGTCGGATGTTCGTGTCCGGCACCTTCGACCGGGCGCCGACGGCGTCGGCCGTCGCGTCCGCCACCTTCGACACCAGCGGGAACCGGCAGGTGACGCTGCGCCTCGCGACGTCGTTCATCTCCGTCGACCAGGCCCGCAAGAACCTCGACCTGGAGGTCACCGGCAGGACCTTCGACCAGGTCCACGCGGCGGCCACCGCGGCGTGGGCGGACCGGCTCGGCCGGGTCGACGTCCAGGGTGCGACCGAGACGCAGCTGGTGACGCTGTACTCGAACCTGTACCGGCTCAACCTGTACCCGAACTCGCAGTCGGAGAACACCGGGACCGCCAAGGCGCCGCGCTGGCAGTACGCGAGCCCGGTGTCGGAGCCGACCGGGGCGTCGACCCCCACCCACACCGGCGCGAAGATCGTCGATGGGCAGATCTACGTCAACAACGGCTTCTGGGACACCTACCGCACCGTGTGGCCCGCGTACTCCCTGCTGTATCCGGACGTCGCGGCCCGGATCGCGGACGGGTTCGTCCAGCAGTACCGCGACGGCGGGTGGATCGCCCGCTGGTCGTCGCCCGGCTACGCCGACCTGATGACCGGCACCAGCTCGGACGTGTCCGTGGCCCAGGCGTACCTGACCGGCGTCAAGCTCCCGGACCCGCTCGGCGCGTACGACGCGGCGGTCAAGAACGCGACCGTGGCGTCCGGGCGCAGCGAGGTCGGTCGCAAGGGCATCGAGACCTCCCTGTTCCTCGGATACACGCCGACCTCTACCGGTGAGTCGGTGTCCTGGGCGCTGGAAGGCTTCATCAACGACTACGGCATCGGCAACATGGCCGCGGCCCTGGCCAAGGACCCGGCCACCCCGAAGTCGGAGCATGACCGGCTCAAGGAGGAGTCGGAGTACTTCCTGCAGCGCGCCCGCAACTACGTCAACCTCTTCGACCCCGAGACGAAGTTCTTCCAGGGACGCGACGCGGCCGGCACCTTCCTCGCCGGCGACCCGCTGGACTGGGGTGGCGTCTACACCGAGACCAACGGGTGGAACTTCGCGTTCACCGCGCAGCAGGACGGCCAGGGGCTGGCCAACCTGCACGGCGGGCAGAAGGCGCTGGAGCGGAAACTCGACGAGTTCTTCGCCACCCCGGAGAACGCCGACCACCCGGGCGGGTACGGCGGCACGATCCACGAGATGCTCGAAGCGCGCGCGGTCCGGATGGGACAGCTCGGCATGAGCAACCAGCCGTCGCACCACATCCCGTACATGTACGACTTCGTCGGCGCGCCGGCCAAGACGCAGGCGCTCGTGCGGGAGATCCTCCAGCGCCTCTACGTCGGCAGTGAGATCGGCCAGGGCTACCCGGGCGACGAGGACAACGGTGAGTTGTCCTCGTGGTACCTCCTCAGCT
The DNA here is from genome assembly GCF_027497215.1 of Micromonospora sp. WMMD812. Classification (NCBI taxonomy): domain Bacteria; kingdom Bacillati; phylum Actinomycetota; class Actinomycetes; order Micromonosporales; family Micromonosporaceae; genus Micromonospora; species Micromonospora sp. WMMD812. The sequence goes on from NZ_CP114904.1 coordinate 23,958, forward strand.
CGCTGGGCATCTACCCGCTGCAGGCCGGCTCGTCCGAGTGGGCGATCGGCTCGCCGCAGTTCACCCGGATGACCGTCCACCGGCACGCCGGCGACATCGTCGTCAACGCGCGGAACAACAGCACGAAGAACGTCTACGTGCAGAGCGTGAAGGTCAACGGGAAGACGCAGCGCGACGTGTCCATCGACTCGGCGGTCCTCACCCGCGGCGGGACGATCGACTTCCAGATGGGCCCCAAGCCGTCGTCCTGGGGCACCGGCAAGAACGAGGCGCCGCCGTCGCTGACCAAGGGCGACGAGGCGCCCAAGCCGCTGCAGGACACCACCGGCCCCGGCCTCGGCACCGCCACCGCGAGTGGCGGGCAGGACGCGTCGAAGCTGTTCGACGACTCCTCCGTCACGCAGGTGACCTTCGGCTCCCCGACGCCGCAGGTCAACTGGACCTTCCGCGGTGGCAAGCAGAGGCCGGAGTACTACACCCTCACCTCGGGTGCGAGCGCGGGCGACCCGGCGGACTGGCGGCTGCAGGGCTCCAACGACGGCATCACCTGGACCACCGTCGACTCCCGCAAGGGCGAGGAGTTCACCTGGCGCAACCAGACCCGCCCCTTCAAGATCGACAAAACGGGACGGTTCACGCAGTTCCGCCTCGTCGTGACGAAGACGGCCGGGGCCGCGCAGGCGAACCTCGCCGAGATCGAGCTGCTCGACGGTGGTGACCTCCAGCTCGGTGGCGGTGACATCGCGGTGACCGCCGTGGACAGCGTGCACGCCGCCTCCGGCGTCGCCGTGTCGGCGCCGCTGGCCACCGTCACCGGGGGCACCGCCGCCGGCTACCAGGCCACGATCGACTGGGGTGACGGCTCGCCCGCCACCGTGGGCACCCTGACGCTGAGCTCACGGGCCGTCTACCACGTCGGCGGGTCGCACACCTACGCCAAGCCGGGTCACCACCAGGCCACCGTCACGGTGACCGACGGCACCAGCCAGAGCGTGGCGACGGTCGGCGTCGACGTGTCCTACGTGCCGGGCGACAGCCTCGCCGCGGCGTACGACACCGTCTGCATCGGCGACGAGGGCACCCTCGCGGCGAACTGCGACGCCAAGTCGTGGGCGTACTCGCGGGCCGCCCTCGCGGCAGACGGCGTGACCCAGGGCGAGCGGCACCAGGTGCCGGGGACGGCGCTGCACTTCACGCTGCCGGCGGTCCCGGCGGGAGCGCCGGAGAACGCGACCGGCAACGGGCGGACGATCGCTCTGCACCTTCCGGCCGACGCCAGGAGCATCTCGTTCGTCGGCGCCGGCACGCAGGGCAACCAGAGCACCAACGGCACGGCGACGTTCAGCGACGGCAGCACCGCCAGCATCCCGATCCAGATGAGCGACTGGACGCTGGGCGGCAACGCCAACGGCACCCCGTCCTACGGCAACATCGTCGTTGCCAAGGCCGCGTACCGGCTGAGCGGCACGAGCCGGGACGGCGCCCAGCCGTTCCTGTTCGCCACCGCGCCGTACCAGATCCCGGCGGGCAAGACGCTCGTCTCGGTGACCCTGCCGACGCAGACCGGCGACCCCGGCTCGGCCGGCCGGATCCACGTGTTCGCCGTCGCCGACGACGGCACACCGGCCGCCGCGCTGGACACCACCGCCCCGGCGAACCAGACGGCCACCGCCGGGCAGGCTCTCGCGGCCAACCTCGGCTCGGTGACCGCGGGCTCTCCCGACACGACCGGCTACCACGCCCGCGTCCAGTGGGGTGACGGCACGGTTCCGGACGACGTCACGATCGGCTCCTCCGGTGCGATGAGCGGGCAGCACACCTATGCGCGGGAGGGCACGTACACGGTGCACGTCACCGCGTGGGACACGCTGTCGAGCAGCACGGAGACCTTCACCGTGACCGTGGGACGTGGCGGGGCGCAGCCGACGATCGCGCTGTCCTCGTCCGCCACCGTGGCGGCCGGTGACGCGGTCATCGTCGACGGCAGCGGGTTCGCCGCCGGCGAGCAGGTGACCGTGACCCTCGGTGCCGGCCCGGCCGGGACCGTGACGGTCGCGGCCTCGGCGGCGGGTGCGGTGCACGCCTCGATCGCGACGTCCGGTGACGCGCAGCCGGGCCGGTACTCCGTCACCGCGACCGGCGCGTCCTCGCGGGCGCCGGCGACGGCCACCGTCCAGGTGGCCGGGAAGTCGGACGCGCGGACGTACGCACCGCAGGTGTCGCTGACGACCACGTCCGGCCCGCGCGGTACGTCCATCACGGTGGACGGTTCCGGGTTCGCGCCGAACGAGGCGCTCACGGTCGCCTTCGGTGACGGCCCGGTCCTGAGCGCCGTGCGCGCGAACGGTGACGGCGTCGTCGCCGGCGTGACGATCAGCGTTCCCGCGGCGGCGCGGGCCGGCTCGGCCAGCGTCACGCTGCTGGGCGCCGACTCGAAGGCGAGGGTCGCCGTGCCCTTCACCGTCACCGGCTGAGTCGGGGACCGCAGGACCGCCGGTGGGCGGGCCGTGACCACGGCCCGCCCACCGGCGCGTTCGGTAGGTCACGCGGCCGGTCCGGTCCGCTGCGGGCCGTCGCCTGTCGGCCCCTCTCGGTAACGTACGGAGGATCGCGACGAGAGGAGGGGTCCACATGCCCGACACCAACACCACTCCGGATCTTGAGCCGGCGTCCCGCGCGATACGGTCGCTGGTGCTCGGGGTGACCGACGACCAGCTGACTCTGCCCACCCCGTGCGACGGATGGCTGGTGGGAGACCTGCTCGACCACCTCGTCGGGCTGACCGTCGCGTTCCGGGTGGCCGCCGAGAAGGCCGCCGACGCCGCCCCGGACGGCCCGCCCAACCCCAGCATGGCCAACCTCGACCCGGCCTGGCGCGCCGTACTGCCGGCGCAGCTGGCCGACCTGACCGCGGCGTGGCGGAAGCCGAGCGCCTGGACGGGCGAGACGGCGGCCGGCGGCGTCGTGCTGCCCGCCGAGATCATGGGCGTCGTCGCGCTCGACGAGTTGGTCATCCACGGCTGGGATCTCGCCCGGGCGACCGGGCAGCGTTACGAGGTCGACCCGCAGACCCTCGAGTCGGTCCACTCGCTCGTGTCCGCCCAGCAGACCAGCGCGGGCGCCCCGGGTCTGTTCGGCCCGCCGGTCCCCATGCCGACCCAGGCGCCGCTGCTCGACCGGGTCGTCGGGCTCACCGGCCGCAATCCCGCCTGGCCGGCCAGGACGACGCCGGCCTGAGGGCCAACCCCCGTCAGCCGATCCGATACTGGTCGCCGTAGACGGCGAACACCAGCGGTGTGTTCAGGTCGAAGTTGCCGTTGTTGAGGAAGACCCGCTGGGCGGTGTCGACCCGCGAGGTGTCGGAGTGGGCGGCCTCCTTGCGCATCTCGATGACCCGCTCGTCGAGGAAGGCGTGGAGCCAGGTCCGTTCGTCGCCGCCCTGCGACGGAGGCGTCGCCCGGGCGAGAGCGCGGCTGCGGATCGCCCGCATGCCCTCGTACCCGTGCATGACGGCCGCGTCGTAGTAGGCGAACTGGCCGAGCGCCCGGACCCGGTCGGCCTTGCCGTCGCGCACGGACGGGTTGAAGTACACCCGGTCCCGTTCGGCCTCCTGGGCCGCCTGGAACGCCGGGTCGCCGGCCGCGGCCCGCCAGTCGCGCGGGTAGTTGGGGTCGAGGCCGGCGTGCGAGTCGGTGCCGTTGACGGCACGCAGGGCCGGCAGGTAGGGGGCCAGCACGTTGCCCGGCTTGGCCCGCGTGTACGCCTCGACCAGCTCGAGCATGTCGCCGGTGCCGGAGCAGAAGCCGATGATGCCGGCGGTGTAGCCTCGCCCGTCGCCGATGTCCTCGATGTAGGAGAACTGCGCGCGCCAGTCGAGCGACGAGTTCTCCGCCGCCGAGACGAGCTGCATGGCCACGTCCTTCTTCACCGGGTCGTCGAGGTTGGCCCCGGGCGGGGTGGTCGGAGGTGGGGTGGTGCCCCCGGGCAGGGTCCAGCGCTGGTTGGCGGTGCCGGAGCAGCTCCAGATCTGCAACCGGGTGCCGTTGGTGGTGCTCCAGTCCGTGACGTCGAGGCACTTGCCCGAGCCGGTGTTGACCAGGGCGCCGTTGCTGGCCGTCCACTTCTGGGCGCCGGTGTTGTTGCAGTCGTACAACTGCACCTTGGCGCCGTTGGCGGTCGAGGCGGCGGCGACGTCCAGACACTTGCCGAGGGCCCGGATCGAGCCGTCGGCGTTGCCGACCGTCCACGTCTGGGCCGCGGTGCCGTTGCAGTCGTAGAGCTGCACGGGCGTGCCGTTGGCCGGGTTCGCCCCGGCGACGTCGACGCACTTGCCACCGAGGCCGGTGATCGGGCCGGCGGTCGCGGCGCTGGCTGACGGCAGGCCGTAGCCGACCGCCGCGACGCCGGCCACCAGGGCCCCCGCGACGTACGCGGCTGTCCTCTTGCGAGACATGGTGCTCCTCGGGGAAGGGGCGGCGTGCCGCCGGTCGGTGGCCCCGTTGCGATGGATCGTCCCGATGGGCGCCACGAGTTTCAGGAAACAGAACTAACAGATAGCAGTAGGTCTATGCCCTGTCAATCGGTGGCGCCTCACCCGGACGACGGGACACCCGCCGTGTTCCCCGTCCGGGGCGAGGGCCCCGGTCGACACCCGACCGGGGCCCCACCTGATCACGCGAGGTCGAACCGGTCCAGGTTCATGACCTTGACCCATGCCGCGACGAAGTCCCGGACGAACTTCTCCTGCCCGTCGCGACTGCCGTACACCTCGGCGATGGCGCGGAGCTGGGAGTTCGCGCCGAAGACGAGGTCGACGGCGGTGGCGGTCCAGGTGACCTCGCCCGTGCCGCGATCCCGGCCCTCGTACACGTTCTCGGCCGAGGCGGAGGCCTTCCACTCCGTGCCGCCGTCGAGCACGTTCACGAAGAAGTCGTTCGTCAGCGTCTCGGGCCGGTCGGTGAGGACGCCCTGCGGCGCCTGCCCCACATTGGCGTTCAGAGCCCGCATGCCACCGATCAGGACGGTCATCTCCGGGGCGGTCAGCGTCAACAGGTTGGCCCGGTCCAGCAGCAGGGTCTCCGGCGTCAACTTCTGGCCGGCCCGCACGTAGTTCCGGAACCCGTCCGCCCTCGGCTCCAGCACGGCGAACGACTCCACGTCGGTCTGCTCCTGGGTGGCGTCCGTCCGTCCCGGCGCGAACGGGACCGTGACGTCCTGCCCGGCGGCCCGGGCCGCCTGCTCGACGGCCGCGCACCCGCCGAGGACGATCAGGTCGGCGAGCGAGACCTTCTTCCCACCTGACTGCGCGCTGTTGAAGTCCTGCTGGATCCGCTCCAGGGTCTGCAACACGCCGGCGAGTTCGGCCGGTTCGTTGACCTCCCAGTTGCGCTGCGGCTCCAGGCGGATCCGCGCCCCGTTGGCCCCGCCACGCATGTCGGTCCCCCGGAAGCTCGCCGCCGACGCCCACGCGGTACGGACCAGTTGGGCGATCGACAGCCCCGACGCGAGGAGCGTGTCCTTGAGGGCGGCGATGTCCGCGTCCCCGATCAGCTCGTGGTCGACCGCCGGGACGGGGTCCTGCCACAGTTGCGGCTCGGGAACCCACGGGCCGAGGTAACGCGAGACCGGCCCCATGTCACGGTGCAGCAGCTTGTACCAGGCCCGGGCGAACGCGTCCGCGAACTCGTCCGGGTTCTCCATGAATCGTCGCGAGATCGCCTCGTAGGTCGGGTCGAGACGCAGCGCGAGGTCGGTCGTCGCCATCATCGGCGCGTACCTGACGGACGGGTCGTGTGCTCCGGGCACCGCGTCCGCCGCCGCGCCGCCCTTGGGTCGCCACTGCTTCGCGCCGGCGGGGCTCTCGGTGACCTCCCACTCGTGTCCGAACAGGGTCTCGAAGAAGCTGTTGTCCCACGTGATCGGGGTGGGCGTCCACGCGCCCTCGAGGCCGCTGGTGATCGTGTCGGCACCCTTGCCACTGCCGAAGCTGTTCTTCCAGCCCAGACCCTGCGCCTCCACCGGGGCGCCCTCGGGCTCGGGGCCGACGTACTCGGCCGAGGCCGCGCCGTGGGTCTTGCCGAACGTGTGACCGCCGGCGATGAGTGCGACCGTCTCCTCGTCGTTCATCGCCATCCGCCGGAAGGTCTCGCGGATGTCCCGGGCGGAGGCCAGCGGATCGGGGGTGCCGTTCGGCCCCTCCGGGTTCACGTAGATCAGCCCCATCTGCACGGCACCGAGCGGGCCGGCCAGCTCCCGGTCGCCGCTGTAGCGCTCGTCGCCGAGCCAGGTGTCCTCGGGACCCCAGAAGATCTCCTCGGGCTCCCACACGTCCTCGCGCCCGAAGCCGAAGCCGAACGTCTTGAACCCCATCGACTCCAGCGCGCAGTTGCCGGCGAACACCAGGAGGTCGGCCCAGGAGATCGCTCGCCCGTACTTCTGCTTGACCGGCCAGAGCAGCCTGCGCGCCTTGTCGAGGTTCGCGTTGTCGGGCCAACTGTTCAGCGGGGCGAAGCGCTGGGCGCCGTCGCCGCCGCCGCCACGGCCGTCCTCGATCCGGTACGTGCCGGCGGCGTGCCAGCTCATCCGGATGAAGAGCGGCCCGTAGTGGCCGTAGTCGGCCGGCCACCAGTCCTGCGATGTCGTCATCACCTCGAAGACGTCCCGCTTCAGCGCGTCGACGTCGAGGGCCTTGAACTCCTCCGCGTAGTCGAAGGACTCGCCCATCGGGTTCGCCCGGGGGGAGTGCTGGTGGAGGACCTGCAGGTTCAACTGGTTCGGCCACCAGTCCTGGTTGGTCCTCGGCCGGCTCAGCTTGGGAGTCGGGGCGGGGATTGCCGGGTTCTCGCTCTCGCTGCCGTGCTCAGGCACGTCGGTCCGTCTCCTGTCGGTCTCGTTCGGTCAACTGGTTGCTGGTTCCGTGACGCATTCGGGGCACAGGCCCCAGTAGACGACCTCGGCCTCGTCGATCGAGAAGCCGAGGTCGTCGGACGCGGTCAGGCAGGGCGTCTCGCCGACGGCGCAGTCGACGTCGGCGATGACGCCGCAGGACCGGCACACGACGTGGTGGTGGTTGTCGCCGACCCGCGACTCGTAGCGGGCCACCGAGCCGGAGGGCTGGATGCGCCGCACGAGCCTCGCATCGGTCAGCGCCCGCAGCACGTCGTACACGGCCTGGTGGGACACGTCCGGTAGCACCCGCCGCACGGCACCGAAGATCGAGACGGTGTCGGCGTGCGGGTCCGCGTGTACCGCGGTCAGCACCGCCAGCCGCGGACGGGTCACCCGCAGCGCGGCCCGGCGCAGCATCCGCTCGAAGTTCGAGGTCGTGGCCACGGTGGGTAAGTATGCTCCAGTTTGTTCTTGATTGCATCAAGAACGGCGCCGCCCCGAGGGGTGGCGAGCGGCGTCTCGCCGCCCGCTCGAGTTCCGCCACCGGCGCGGTCCGGCCGCGGTGGTCTCGGACACGGCCAGTCGCCGAGGCTTCGGCCGCCGGCCCGAGCGAGGTCGGCGGCGCGAAACCGTAATTCGATCTCGCCTTCCGCAGTCGCCGTTGAGCTGCGGAGATAACGCTCTCAGGGATGGTGGGAGAGGGCTTGACGAGCCCGCGACCCGCCCGCAACGATGCATTTACATGTCTCATGCTCGCGGCGGCGACGGCGCGCCGGGCGAGCCGCAACCACGCTCGGCCCCACCACCTCCACCCCCACCAGGCGTGATCGGCGCACGCCGTGTCCACACCGCGAAAGGACCCACCGTGCGCAGATCCCTGCGATCGTGCCTCGGCGCCGTGCTGAGCGCGATCCTCGTGGTGGGCGGCATAGCCGCCGCGCCCCCCGCGGCCAGCGCCGCGCCGTTCACCGTGCTCGTCTTCACCAAGACCGCCGGATTCCGGCACGGATCCATCACCCCGGGCATCACCGCCATCCAGCAGCTCGGCGCCGCCAACGGGTTCACCGTCGAGACCACCGAGGACGCGGCCCAGTTCACCGACGCCAACCTGGACCGGTTCGCCGCGGTGATCTGGCTGTCCACCACCGGCGACGTGCTCAACGCCACCCAGCAGGCCGCGTTCGAGCGCTACATCCAGGGCGGCGGCGGGTACGTCGGCGTGCACGCCGCCTCCGACACCGAGTACGACTGGCCCTGGTACGGCGGGCTGGTCGGGGCCTACTTCGCCTCGCACCCGGCCGACCAGACCGCCACCGTCAAGGTCGCCGACCAGGTGCACCCGTCCACCGCGACGCTGCCGCAGCGGTGGACCCGGCTGGACGAGTGGTACAACTACCGCGCCAACCCCCGGGGCAACGTGCACGTGCTGGCCACCCTGGACGAGAGCACCTACAGCGGCGGAAGCATGGGGTACGACCACCCGATCTCCTGGTGCCAGAACTACTCCGGCGGCCGGGCCTGGTACACCGGCCTCGGCCACACCGACGCCTCGTACGCCGAGCCGAACTTCCGCCAGCACCTGCTCGGCGGCATCATGACCGCGGCCGGCGCGGTCGACGCGGACTGCGGCCCCACCGTCACCAGCAACTTCCAGCAGGTGGAGCTGGCCAAGGGCGCGGCCGAGACCGGCGAGCCGATGAGCCTGACCGTGCTGCCCGACCGGGGCGTGCTGCACACCTCCCGCAACGGCGTCATCCGGCACACCGACGCGGCCGGCAACACGAAGGTCGCGGCCACGCTGGCGGTCTACACCGGGGACGAGGAGGGCCTGCAGGGCATCAAGGCCGACCCGAACTTCGCCAGCAACCGCTGGGTGTACGTCTACTACGCGCCACCGCTGGACACCCCCGGCGGGGGAGCACCGGCCACCGGCACCCCGGCCGACTTCGCCCGCTGGGACGGCGTCAACCGGCTGTCCCGGTTCACCGTGAACCCGGACAACACCATCAACCTGGCCAGCGAGACGCTCGTCCTGAACGTGCCGACCAGCCGGGGCATGTGCTGCCACGTCGGCGGTGACATGGACTTCGACGCGGCCGGCAACCTCTACCTGTCCACCGGCGACGACACCAACCCGTTCGACTCGGCCGGATTCACCCCCATCGACGAGCGGGCCGGCCGGAACCCGGCCTTCGACGCCCAGCGCACCTCGGCGAACAGCAACGACCTGCGCGGCAAGGTGCTCCGGATCAAACCGAGCGCGGCCGGCGGCTACACCATCCCGGCCGGCAACATGTTCGCCCCGGGCACCGCACGGACCCGCCCGGAGATCTACGCGATGGGCTTCCGCAACCCGTTCCGGATGAGCGTCGACAAGGCCACCGGGATCGTCTACCTCGGTGACTACGGTCCCGACGCGGGCACCGCCGACCCGAACCGGGGACCGGCGGGCAACGTCGAGTTCGCCCGGATCAGCCAGCCCGGGTTCTACGGCTGGCCGTACTGCACCGCCCGCAACGACGCCTACAACGACTACACCTTCCCGTCCGGCCCGTCCGGACCGAAGTTCGACTGCGCCAACGGGCCGGTGAACAACTCGCCCAACAACACCGGCATCACCCAGCTGCCGCCGGCCGTCCCGGCGTGGCTGCCGTACGGCGGCTCTGGCTCACCGCCGGAGTTCACCGGTGGCGGCCTGTCCCCGATGGGCGGCCCGGTCTACCGGTACGACCCGAACAACACCTCCGACGTGGCGTTTCCGCAGTACTACGACGGGACCTACTTCGCCGGCGAGTTCGGCCGCCGCTGGATCAAGAACATCAAGCTCGACGCCGCCGGCCAGCCCCTGAAGATCAACCCGTTCCCGTGGGCCGGCACCCAGGTCATGGACATGGAGTTCGGCCCGGACGGCGCGCTCTACGTCCTCGACTACGGCACCGGCTGGTTCAACGGCGACGCAAACTCGGCGCTGTACCGCATCGAGTACGCCCGCGAGGGCCGGGCTCCCCGCGCCGTCGTCTCGGCGACCCCGACCAGCGGCGTCGCGCCGCTCACCGTCGCCTTCTCGTCGGCCGGCACCCTCGACCCGGACGGTGACCCGTTCACCTACGCCTGGGACTTCGACAACAACGGCACCACCGACTCGACCGCGGCCAACCCGAGCTTCACCTACACCACCAACGGGACCCGCAGCCCCACGCTGACGGTCCGGGACACCACCGGCAAGACGGCCACCGCGAGCGTGGTCATCACGGTCGGTAACAGCGCCCCCGTGGTCACCGTCAACACCCCGCTCAACGGACGGACGTTCAGCTTCGGGGACGCGGTGCCGTTCAGCGTCACCGTCACCGACGCCCAGGACGGTGCGATCAACTGCGCCCGGGTGAAGGTGAACTACGTCCTCGGTCACGACTCGCACGGCCACCAACTGGGCAGCGTGCAGGGCTGTAGCGGGGTCATCCAGACCTCGGCCGACGGCGAGCACGACACCGCGGCGAACATCTTCGGCATCATCGACGCCGAGTACACCGACCTGGGCGGGGGCGGCCAGCCGCCGCTGACCACGCACACCCAGGCGGTCCTGCAGCCGCGGGTGCGCCAGGCCGAGCACTTCGGCGACTCCTCCGGCATCCAGGTCGTCACGCCCGGCAGCGCGCACGGCGGCGCCGCGATCGGGTACGTCGACAACAACGACTGGATCTCGTTCCAGCCGTACAACCTGACCGGCGTGCAGTCGTTCAGCGCCCGCGTCGGCGCCCCGGCCGGTGGCGGCGGCACGCTGGAGCTGCGGGTGGACTCGCCCACCGGGCCGCTGGTCGGCCAGGCGGCGGTGGTGCCCACCGGCGGGTACGCCACGTTCGCCACGGTGACCGGCGCGGTCACCGCCCCGACCGGTGCCCGGACGCTCTACCTGGTCTTCAAGGGCACCGGACCATTCTTCGACATCGACGAGTTCACCCTCTCGGGCACTGGGGGACCCGGTCCGGATCCCGAACCGGGCACCAACCTGGCCCAGGGCAAGCCGGCCCGGGCGTCCAGCGTCGAGGGCGCCTTCGTCGCGGCCAACGCGTTCGACGGCGCGCTCGGCACCCGCTGGGGCAGCACGTTCAGCGACCCGCAGTGGATCGACGTCGACCTGGGTGCCACCTACGCCATCAACCGGGTCAAGCTGACCTGGGAGGCCGCCTACGGCAGCGCGTACCAGATCCAGACCTCGCCGGACGGGGTCTACTTCACCCCGATCCGGACCGTGACCGGCGGCGACGGCGGCGTGGACGACCTGACCGGGCTCACCGGCTCCGGCCGCTACGTCCGGCTCACCGGCACCGCCCGCGGCACCGCCTGGGGTTACTCGCTGTTCGAGTTCGAGGTGTACGGCGGCACCGGTGGTCCGACCGGCCCGCCGGGCACCAACCTGCTGTTGAACAAGCCGACGCTGACGTCCAGCGACGAGGGGGCCGGCATGTCCGGCGCGCAGGCGGTGGACGGCAGCCCGACCACCCGCTGGTCGAGCGCGTTCTCCGACCCGCAGTGGATCCGGGTCGACCTCGGCAGCCCGACCGCGATCGGCCGGGTCAAGCTGAGCTGGGAGGCGGCGTACAGCAGCTCGTACGTCATCCAGACCTCGAACGACGGCACCACCTGGGCCAACGTGAAGACGGTGGCCGGAGCCGACGGCGGGGTGGACGAGCACACCGCACTCGGCGCCAACGGTCGTTATCTGCGGATCTACGGCACCGCCCGGGGCACCCCGTGGGGCCACTCGCTCTGGGAGGTGGAGGCGTACAGCAGTTGAACCGCCGTCATCGATGCGGCCGGCACGGGTCTCCCCGTGCCGGCCCCGTCGGGGATGGCTCCGGCTAGCCGAACGTGAACACGTACGCCTCGGCGCCGGGCTCGAGGAACGTGATCTCCAGGGTCCGCTCGCGGACCGCGTCGTGCTGTCGTACGAGCTGGTACAGGCGCCCCTCCCGGAGCAGGCCGGTGCCGTTCTCGTCGACGTCGACGCCGTGTGACGCGCCGGGAGCCGCGCCGTCGAGGAGCACGCGGAACGGGATCGGCTCGCGTGCTCCGGGGGACAGCACGAGGTGCGCGTCGCGCGCCTGGAACCGGAACGCGATGGTACCCCCGGCCCGGTCGAGCACGGCGCTCTCCGGCCCGATCGTCCACTCGCCGGCGAGGGCCCAGCGGTTGACTCCCAGGCCCTCGGGCACGGTGTAGACGCGACGTTCGTCGAACGCGGGGCCGTCCGGCGAGGCGAAGTTCTCGCCGCGTTGATAGCCGAGGTACGTCTCGGGCGTACGCAGGCTGCCCCAGTCGGCCTCCGCCTCCACGCCCCGGCCTACGACGGGGACGAGTTCGCGCTCGATCCCGAGCAGCTGCTGGAGGCGGCGCTCCGACTGCTCGTAGCGTCCCTCGCCGAAGTGCTGGTCGCGGATGACGCCGTCGGCGTCCACGAAGTACAACGCCGGCCAGTAGTGGTTGTCGAAGGCACGCCAGACCTCGTAGTCGCTGTCGACCGCGACCGGGTAGTCGATCCCGCGCGCCGCGACGGCCGGTCGCACCCGGTCGATCTCGTGCTCGAACGAGAACTCCGGCGTGTGAACACCGATGACGACCAGGCCGTCGGCGGCGTAGGTCTGCGACCACGCGCGGACGTACGGCTCCTGGCGCAGCCAGTTGATGCACGTCAACGTCCAGAAGTTCACGAGGACGACACGGCCGCGCAGCCCGGCGGGGTCGAGTGGCGCGCAGTTCAGCCACTCGGTGGCCCCGCCGAGCGACGGCAGGTGCGGGCGGTCGGACATTGGTCGGCTAGCGGAGCGACCGGAAGCCGGCGCGAAGCTCGTCCGAGAAGAGTTCTGGCTGCTCCCAGGCCGCGAAGTGCCCGCCCTTGTCGAGCCGGTTGTAGTGGATGAGGTGGGGATAAGCCTGCTCCGCCCAACTCCGCGGAGCCTGGTAGAGCTCGTCGGGAAAGACGCTCACGGCGGCGGGGACGGACACGCCCTTGGCGCCGAAGAACGACAGCGTGTTGTCGGCGTACAGACGGGCCGAGGAGACCGCCGTGTTCGTCAGCCAGTAGAACGTGATGTTGTCGAGGACGTCGTCCCGCGACAGGCCCCCGGGCTGTCCGGCGAAGGCCCGGGAGATCAGCGCCAGGCTGGCCGCGTCGTGGTCGAGCAGAAAGGCCGCCAACCCGACGGGCGAATCCGCCAATCCGGTCAGCGTCTGCGGGCGCGTGCCCATGAAGAGGCCGTACGCGCCGTGCTTCCAGAAGAAGTCCAACTGTTCACAGGCGCGCTTCTCCTCCGCCGAGACGGTGGGTGGCAGCTTGCCGAGCGCGTTGTTCGCACCGGTGATGTCGGACTGGAACAGCGCGTCGATGTCGGGCGGAAACACGCCCGGCATGCTGGTGTGGATTCCGGCCAGTTCCGGAGGCGCCTGCACCCCCATCATGTCCGTGATGACCGCTCCCCAGTCGCCGCCCTGGGCCACGAAGCGCGTGTAGCCGAGGCGCTTCATCAGCTCGGTCCACGCACGCGCGATGTGCTCAGGGTCCCAGCCCGGCTCGGTCGGCTTGGCGGAGAAGCCGTAGCCCGGCATCGACGGGATGACCAGGTGGAAGGCGTCCGACGCGCTCGCCCCGTGCGCGGTCGGGTCGGTGAGCGGTCCGATGATCTTCAGCTGCTCGATGATCGAGCCGGGCCATCCGTGCGTGACGATGAGCGGCAACGCGTCCTCGTGCTTCGAGCGGACGTGGATGAAGTGGATGTCCAACCCGTCGATCTCGGTCATGAACTGCGGCAGGGCGTTCAGTCTCGCCTCGACCTTGCGCCAGTCGTAGTCCTTCTCCCAGTAGCGCGCGAGGGCCTGGACCGTCGCGAGTTGCGTGCCCTGCGACTGGTCCGCGACGGTCTCCTTGTCGGGCCAGCGGGTCGCCGCGATGCGTCTGCGCAGCGCCTCGAGTTCCGCCTCCGGGATGTCCACCGTGAACGGTCGGATCTCTGCGGTGCGCGGTCGCGCCTCCATCTTGACAGCCACGGGGGCCTCCTGTCCGTTTCGTCGGGGCCGCAGCACTAACTGGCGTTCTCGCCGCGACGGGGAAGTTTCCAGTTCGGCCGGACGTAGTGGCACGTGTAGCCCTCGGGATACCGCTCCAGGTAGTCCTGGTGTTCCGGCTCGGCCTCCCAGAACGGTCCGGCGGGGCTGACCTCGGTGACGACCCGGCCGGGCCACAGGCCGGAGGCGTCGACGTCGGCGATGGTGTCCTCGGCGACCTTCCGCTGCTGGTCGTTCTCGTAGAAGATGGCCGACCGGTAGCTGGTCCCCACGTCGTTGCCCTGACGGTTCTTGGTCGTGGGGTCGTGGACCTGGAAGAAGAACTCGAGAAGATCCCGGTAGGACAACCGCCCGGGGTCGTAGATGATCTCGATCGCCTCGGCGTGCGAACCGTGGTTCCGGTACGTCGCGTTCGGCACGTCGCCGCCGGTGTATCCGACCCTGGTGGCGACCACGCCGGGCCGTTTCCGGATGAGGTCCTGCATCCCCCAGAAGCAACCGCCGGCCAGGACCGCCTTCTCGGTCGTGTCGGTCATGGCTGTCGCTCCCCGTCCGGGTTCTCGAACACCCCGCGGTACGCGCCATAACCTTCGCGCTCGAGGTCGTCGCGCCGGATGAACCGGAGCGCGGCGGAGTTCATGCAGTACCGCAGACCGCCGGCTTCGATCGGGCCGTCGTCGAACACGTGGCCGAGGTGGCTGTCCCCGTGCGCCGACCGGACCTCGGTGCGGACGATGCCGAGACTCGAGTCCTGGACCTCGACGACGTTCTTCGGCTCGATCGGCTTGGTGAACGTCGGCCAGCCGGTACCGCTGTCGTATTTGTTGACGGAGGCGAACAGGGGTTCGCCGGACACGACGTCGACGTAGAGGCCCGGCTCCTTGTTGTCCCAGTACTCGTTGTCGAAGGGTGCCTCGGTGTCCGCTTCCTGAGTGACCCGGTACTGCTCCGGCGACAGCCGGGAAATGGCTTCGGGGTTCTTGCGGTAGTCGAGTGACACCGTTCTCCCTCCCAGACAGATCGTCGGGCAAGAAAGGCCGGCTTCCGGCCCGCATGCGTCTCGGACGCGTACCCGGCCTGCGGATGACTACGCCCGCTCCCGGGCGCCGACGCCGAGCGGAGGCGAGAGCCCACCAGCGGGTGCCGACCGCGCGATTTCCTGCCCGGTGGGAGGTATGGGCAGGCGCGTCCGATCCCCGCCGCTCCGCGCGGCGTACGAGAATCCTGGAAGAGATCTCGGGGGAGCGTGTCGGATCGAGGCAGCGGCGTTCGTAGCAGGGGTGGAAGGCGGCCCGAGGGGGCGGCCACACGACGACAGGAGATGGTCTCGATGGCGCAGTACCTGATGTCCGTGCTCGACGACACGGCCGGCTTCGCCACCGCGGCGGAGCAGGCCGCGATCGACGCCTTCAACGAGCAACTCCGGTCCGACGGTCACTGGGTCTTCGCCGGCGGCCTCGCGTCGCCCAGCACGGCCACCGTCGTCGACGGCCGGGACGGGGAGGCGGTGTTCACCGACGGGCCCTATGTGGAGTCGAAGGAGCACATCGCCGGCTTCTGGATCATCGAGGCTCCCCACCTCGACGTGGCGCTCCGGCTCGCCGCCCTGGGGTCGAAGCACTGCAACCGGAGGGTCGAGCTCCGGCCGTTCCTGGGATGACCGACGTCGGCGAGGTGATCACCCGGGTCCACCGCGAGGAGTGGGCCCGGGTGGTCGCGACCCTGGCCCGGCGCCTGGGGGACCTCGACATCGCCGAGGAGATGGCCGCCGAGGCGTTCGCGGCCGCCGTCGAACGCTGGCCGGTCGACGGCGTCCCCCCGAGCCCCGGCGCGTGGCTCACCACCACCGCCCACCGTAAGGCCATCGATCGGCTCCGGCGTGAGGTCAGGCGCGAGGAGAAGCACAGAGAGGCGCTGATGCTGTCCGACATCCCTGAGCCGCTCGGCGCCATCGACGACGACCGGCTCCGCCTCGTCTTCACCTGCTGTCACCCCGCGCTCGCCATGGAGGCGCGGATCGCGCTGACCCTGCGGATGGTCGGCGGGCTCACCGTGCCCGAGATCGCCCACGCGTTCCTGGTCCAGGAGACCGCCGTCGGCCGGCGGATCACCCGCGCGAAGGCGAAGATCAGGGCAGCCAGGATCCCCTATGGCGTGCCGTTGCGTGAGGACCTCCCGGCCCGGGTCACCGGGGTGCTCGCCGTCCTCTTCCTGATCTTCAACGAGGGCTACCTCGCCTCGGACCCCGAGAAGGAGCCGGTCCGCGGCGACCTGACCGCCGAGGCGATCCGGCTGACCCGGCTGGTCCGTGCCCTGCTGCCGGCGGACGGCGAGGTCGCCGGACTTCTGGCCCTGATGCTCCTGACGGAGGCCCGCCGGGCCGCGCGGGTGTCGGCGAGCGGCGAACTCGTCGCCCTCGGCGAGCAGGACCGCGGCGCCTGGGACCGCGAGCTGGTCGCCGAGGGCCACGCCCTGGTCCGTGCGCGCCTCGCCTCCGGCCAGGCGCCGGGGCGTTACCAGATCCTCGCCGCGATCAACGCCGTCCACACCGACGCCCGCGACGTTCGTGACACCGACTGGTCGCAGGTCGTCGCGCTCTACGACCAACTGGTCCGCCTCGATTCCTCGCCGATCGTGCGGCTCAACCGGGCGATCGCGGTCGCCGAGCTCGACGGCCCGGAGGTCGCGCTGGCGGAGGTGGACGGTCTGCCGCTGGAGGACTACCACGCCTACCACGCCACCCGCGCCGACCTGCTGCGCCGGCTGGGACGGAGCGAGGAGTCACGGGCGGCGTACGACCGGGCCATCGGGCTGGCCGGCAACACCGCCGAGACGAAGTACCTCATCCGTCGCCGCGACCAACTGGCCGGCCCGTGACCTCCCGAAGGTGCGGGCTGCCCCGCACCTGCTCCCGCCTCCGGTGGGGGCGGTCCCTATGATCCGGCGTATGGCGTTGCTGCACCGGGCGGAACTGCGCCCCACGAAGCTGGAACTGCTCGCCGCCTGGCTACCGGGCCGCGCCTGGTTCGGGGGAGAGGCCGGCGCCGACCTCGAGCGCGTGGCGGCGTACCGCTTCGACGACCCGGCCGGCGAGGTGGGGATCGAGACGCTGCTGGTCCGCGCCGGCGCCGGGCCGATCCACCAGGTGCCGCTCACCTACCGGGGCGCGCCGCTGGACGGTGCGGAGCCGTGGCTCGTCGGCACCTGCGAGCACTCGGTGCTGGGCCGGCGCTGGGTGTACGACGCCTGCGGCGACCCGGTCTACGCCGCGGCCCTGGCCAGCGCGATCCTTGCCGACACCGGCCAGGCGGAGGAGTACTTCGAGGTCGACGGCCGCCGCGAGGGGCGAGCGCCGAGCATGGCGATCACGGTCGAGGGCGCCCATCGGGCCGACGTCCCGCAGATCCGTTCGATCGACCGCGTCGAGGACGGCGACCCGGTCCGCATCGTGACCGAATCCGTCGAACTCGCCGTGGTCCGGCGGGTCGGTGCGCACACCGACCTCCCCGGGAGCCGGCTGGCCGGAACGTGGGCGAACCAACCCACCCCGCTGCCGCTGGCGTACGCCTCGCTCCGCTGACTCGCGTCCACCGGCCGCCCTTAGCTGATCTTTAAGTAACGGGCCAATCGGTTCACCCGGCGGGCGATGCTGGGCAGACTGGGCCAATGCCCGCCGCCGAGCCGCCCGCACCCGCCGTTCCCCGCCGCCGTACGCAGGTGCTCGTCGCGGTGGTCGCCGCGCTCGCCGTGGTGGTCGCGGCCGGAGCGTGGTCGTTGCAGGGCCGACTTGTCGGCGGCGGCGGTGCGCCGGAGCGGGGGGACGGGGCCGTGTCCGGCGCCGGGCCGGCTGGCGAGGCTGGGACGTGCGCCGGACGGACGGCCCAGGCACCGCGCGAGTTGCGCGGGATGTGGATCACGACGGTCAACAACATCGACTGGCCGAGCCGGCGAGGGTTGCCGGCCGAGACGGTGCGCGAGGAGTTCCGGGGCTGGCTGGACCTCGCCGTGCGGCGCAACCACAACGCGGTCTTCGTGCACGTGCGGCCGAGCGGGGACGCGCTCTGGCCGTCGCAGTACGCGCCGTGGTCGGAGTGGCTGACCGGAGAGCGTGACGGACGCGACCCGGGCTGGGATCCGATGGAGTTCATGGTGGCCGAGGCGCACGCCCGCAACCTGGAGTTCCACGCCTGGTTCAACCCCTACCGGGGTGGGCAGCCGGCCACGGTGGGTGGGCCGGGGCCGCGGCTGGACCAGCTCGCGCCGACCCATCCCCTGCGGCAGCACCGCGACTGGGCGGTGACCTACCCCAGCGCCGACAAGCCCGGCAGCCGCCTCTACTTCAACCCGGGCATCCCCGAGGCCCGCACGTTCGTCGAGGACTCGATGCTGGAGGCGGTCCAGCGGTACGACGTCGACGGGGTGCACTTCGACGACTTCTTCTACCCCTACCCGGAGGCGGGACAGGACTTCCCCGACGGCGCGGCGTTCGCCCGGTACGGCAAGGGTTTCGCGGACAAGCACGCCTGGCGCCGGGACAACGTGAACACGCTGGTCCGCGAGATGAGCGAGCGGATCAAGGCGATCAAGCCGTGGGTGAAGTTCGGGATCAGCCCGTTCGGTATCTGGCGCAACAAGCGCACCGACCCGGCCGGCTCCGCCACGGCCGGGTTGCAGAGCTACGACGACATCTACGCCGACACCCGACTGTGGGTGCGGGAGCAGTGGCTGGACTACATCGTGCCGCAGCTCTACTGGCACATCGGATTCGGCAAGGCCGACTACGCGAAGCTGCTGCCCTGGTGGGCGGCCACGGTGAAGGGCACGCGGGTGCAGCTCTACGTCGGCCAGGCCGACTATCGGGTCGGGGAGCGGGGCGCCTGGCGCGACCCGGCCGAGCTGGACCGGCAACTCGCCCTCAACCGCCGGCACGGCGTGAGCGGCAGCGTGCACTTCAGCGCCAAGCAGGTCCGCGCCGACAAACTCGGCGCGGTCAGCCGGTACAGCGACGCGCACTACGCCGGCCCGGCGCTGGTGCCCGCGATGGCGCAGCTACCGGCGGCGCCGCCGGAGGCGCCCACGATCACCGGGGTGCGGCGGGAGAGCGCCGACGGGGTGACCCTCACCTGGCGTGGCGACGTCGCCACGAGCTTCGCCGTCTACCGGGTGGACGGCGACACCGCCCGACTCGTCGGCACGACTCGGGGTACGAGCTGGGTCGACCGCGGCGCGCCGGCCGACCGCCCCGGCTCCTACTGCGTGGGCGGGTTGGATCGCAGTGGAAACGAGGGGCGGCTCAGCGCGGCCGTACCCGTCGTCGCGCGGTAGCGCGCCGCCTCCTCGCCGGCCGCGAGGTGACGGACGTCGCCAGCCAGCGCTGCCGGCGGGCCGTCGCCACCCAGTGAACTTCCTCTTGACGGCCCATCGCGTCTGGGCCACTATCCCTACATGTCAGATAGGAAATACCGAGAAGGGCGCGCCGCATCGCGCGGACGTGCGCCGAAGGAGCTTGGGTTTCCCGTGCGGACGAGAGGCACGCTCGCCGTCGCTCTCGCCCTCGTGGCCGGGCTGGCACTGTCGGCCTGCGGGGGCGGGCCGGCGGCCGGTGGCTCGACGACGCTGAGCATCGTCGGTTACGCGGTGCCCGAGGCCGCGAACAAGGCGATCGCCGCGCAGTGGAACAAGACCGACGCCGGCCGGGGGGTCAGGTTCCAGACCTCGTACGGCGCCTCCGGCGACCAGAGCCGGGCGGTGGTCTCCGGTCTCAAGGCCGACTACGTCCACTTCTCGGTCACCAGCGACGTGACCCGACTGGTCGACTCCGGCCTGGTCGACGCGAGCTGGGACGACGGCCCCACCAAGGGCATCGTCTCGTCGTCGGTCGTCGTCCTGGCCGTGCGCAAGGGCAACCCGAAGAACATCCAGGGCTGGGACGATCTGATCAAGCCGGGCATCGGCGTCGTCACGCCCAACCCCGGCTCGTCCGGGGCCGCCCGGTGGAACGCCCTCGCGGCGTGGGGACACATCGCCGCCAACGGCGGCACCGACGCCCAGGCCGAGGAGTACCTGACCAAGCTCTTCGCGAACGTGGTGGCGCTGCCCAACAGCGGCCGGGACGCCACCACCGCCTTCCTCGGTGGCACCGGCGACGTCCTGCTCGCCTACGAGAACGAGACGATCCTGGCCCGCCAGAACGGCGAGGAACTCGACTGGATCCTGCCCGCGACGACCATCCTCATCGAGAATCCGGGCGCGGTGCTCACGAACGCGAACCCGAAGGCGAAGGAGTGGCTCGACTTCGTCCTCGGCCCGGAGGGCCAGCGGCAGTTCGCCCTCACCGGTTTCCGGCCGATCATCGACGGCGTCGACACCACCGGGGTGAAGGGCGCGATCGACCCCGACAACCCGTTCCCGGCGCCGCAGAAGCTGCTCACCGTCGAGAAGGACTTCGGTAGCTGGTCCGAGCTGTCCGAGAAGTTCTTCGACGAGAAGGACGGCATCGTCACCACGGTCATCGCGGCGTCCGGGAAGGCGAAGTGACCTCGACGGCACTCGTGGCGGACCGGCCGGCGGACAACCGCCGGGCGGCCCCCGGCCTGCCACTGGGCCGGGCTTCCGGCCTGGGGCTCGGGGTGGCGATGCTCTGGTTCAGCCTGCTCGTGCTCATCCCGCTGGCCGCCGTGGTCGTGACCGCGTCGCAGGGCGGCTGGGGCACGTTCTGGGACACGGTGACCAACGAGCAGACCTCGGCCGCGATCCGGCTCACCATCGGCACCGCGTTCCTGGTGACGCTGGTCAACATCGTGATGGGCACGCTGATCGCCTGGGTCCTGGTGCGCGACCGGTTCTTCGGTAAGCGGCTGCTGGAGATCCTCATCGACATCCCGTTCGCCCTGCCGACGATCGTCGCCGGCCTCGTGCTGCTGTCGCTGTACGGCCCGAACAGCCCGCTCGGGATCGACGTCGCCAACACCCGGGCCGCGGTGTTCCTCGCCTTCCTGTTCGTGACGCTGCCGTTCATCGTGCGCACCGTGCAGCCCGTGCTGGCCGAGCTCGACCCGGAGGTCGAGGAGGCCGCGGCGTCGCTGGGCGCCAGCCGGCTCGCCACCCTCCGGCGGATCATCCTGCCGAGCCTCACTCCGGCCATCGCGGCGGGCGCGGCCCTGTCGTTCGCCCGTGGGGTCAGCGAGTACGGCTCGCTGGTCCTGCTCTCCGGCAACCTGCCCATGCGTACCGAGGTGGCGTCGGTCCGCATCCTCAGCAGCATCGAGAACGACAACTCCGACAGCGCGGCGGCGGTCGCGGTGGTCCTGCTGGCCATCTCGCTCGCCGTCATCGTCGTGCTCGACGTCCTCCAGCGGAGGGTGATGCGCCGTGGCTGAGCGCGCCACCGCCACCCACGCCGGCCGGCGCGGCCCCGGCCGTCATCTGCTGCGCCTCGTGGTCGCCGCCTACCTGTTCCTCCTTGTGGCGTGGCCGCTCTACCTCGTCGGGCGCAACGCGTTCGCGGACGGGCTCATCGATCTGAACGCGATCCTCGCCGATCCGGACGTGGTGCACGCGTTGCGGCTCACCGTGGTCATCGCGGTCGTCGCCGTCGTGATCAACACCGTGTTCGGCGTCGGCGTGGCGATCCTGCTCGTCCGCTATGACTTCCCCGGCAAGCGGCTGCTCAACGCCCTACTCGACATGCCGCTGTCGGTGTCCCCCATCGTCGTCGGTCTCGCCCTCGCGCTCGTCTACGGCGGCCGCAGCGGCTGGTTCGGGCCGACGCTCGAAGCCGCCGGAGTGCAGATCATCTTCGCCGTGCCGGGCATGGTGATGGCGACGGTGTTCGTGGCGTTGCCGCTGGTCATCCGGGAAGTCGTGCCGGTCCTCGAAGAGGTCGGCGACGAGCAGGAGCAGGCCGCCCGCAGTCTCGGCGCCAACGCCCTACAGACGTTCCGTCGGATCACCCTGCCCTCGATCAAGTGGGGCGTGATCTACGGGGTCGTGCTGAGCCTCGCCCGCTCGCTGGGCGAGTTCGGGGCCGTCAAGGTCGTGTCCGGCAACGTGCTCGGCCAGACCCGCACCGCCACCCTCGTGGTCGAGGAGAAGTACCTGAACTTCGACAAGAGCGGCGCGTACGCGACGGCCTTCCTCCTCGCCCTCGTCGCGGTGGCGAGCATCATCGTCGTGTCCGCCGTCCGGCCGAAGGAACCCCGGTGAGTATCGAGATCGCGAACGTCGGAAAACGTTTCGGGGGATTCGTCGCGCTCGACGACGTGTCGGTGAGCATCCCGTCGGGCCAGCTCACCGCCCTGCTCGGCCCCTCCGGGGGCGGGAAGTCCACGCTGCTGCGCATCGTCGCCGGGCTCGAACGCGCGGACACCGGGCGGGTCGAGATCGAGGGCGTCGACGCCACCAACCTCGCACCGCGGAAACGCAACGTCGGCTTCGTCTTCCAGCACTACGCGGCCTTCAAGCACCTCTCGGTGCGCCGCAACGTCGCCTTCGGGCTGGAGATCCGCAAACGTGGCAAGGACGAGATCCGCCGACGCGTCGACGAACTGCTCGCCCTGGTGCACCTGGAGCAGTTCGCCGACCGGTTGCCGTCCCAGCTGTCCGGCGGCCAGCGCCAGCGCATGGCCCTGGCTCGCGCGCTGGCCGTCGAGCCGGCGGTGCTGCTGCTCGACGAGCCGTTCGGCGCCCTCGACGCGAAGGTCCGCAAGGAGCTGCGCGACTGGCTGCGCCGGCTGCACGACGAGGTGCACGTGACCACCGTCTTCGTCACTCACGACCAGGAGGAGGCGCTGGAGGTCGCCGACGAGATCGTGGTGATCAACGAGGGTCGGGTGGAGCAGATCGGGTCGCCCGACGAGCTGTACGACAACCCGGCGAACGAGTTCGTCATGCGCTTCCTCGGCCCGGTGACGCAACTCGGCGACCAGCTGGTCCGGCCACACGACCTGCGGATCCACACCGGCGACGCGGATCCGACCGGCGTTTCCGGGCGGGTCACCCGGATCACCCGCGTCGGCTTCGAGATCCGGGTGGACGTCACCACCGCCGCCGACCAGGTCGCCGCCGTGACTCTCACCCGCAACGAGTTTCTCGCCCTCGGCATCGAGACCGGCGCCGTGGTGCAGGTCCGGGTCGCGCCGAACAGCCCCACCACCACGGTGGCAACGCCCCGGGAACTGCCGTCCACCGCACCCAGCCTTGCCGGATCGCGCTGATCCACCGCCGCCCCGGCGCTCGGGGGAGCGCCGGGGCGGTGGTGCTCAGTGATAGCCGAACACCGGGGGGAAGACCAGGACCACGATCCAGGCCCAGACGGCGTACACCGGGAGGTAGGCGGTCTGCCAGCGCTCGAGCGCCGCGAATGGTCTCCGTCGGCGGACGAAACCCAGCACGAGCCACGCCGACCAGGCGAGGTTGGCCAGCAGGATGGCGTTCTCGCCGAGCGCCGCGGCCTTGTTGGGGGTGGTCCCGTACTCGGTGATGCGTCCGGTGATCTCCACCAGCACCAGCACGTCGATGACCAGTGCGCTGACCACGAGGGCGAGCTGCAGCTTGTCGAACAGGCCGGGCGGGGCCAGCGGATCGCGGGCGGAGATCGCGTAGAGCAGCAGACCCAGCACCACGACCAGCAGGAGGTCGAACAGGATCAGCGCCTCCCGTTCGACGTCGATGCCGGCGGTGGTGACACCGAGGGCGACGAGGAAGGCGAGCAGCGTCGCGGTGAACAGCGGTGTGAACAGTCGGGTGAGCACCGGGGCGATGTTCTCGACGACGCTCTGCTTGGCCTCGACGAGCCACCCGGCCACCACCACCGCGGCGGCGGCGCCGCAGGGGATCAGCCACCGGGAGACGAAGCCCTCCGGGGAGATCCCGATGGCCTCGAAGGTGCCGAACGTGAACGCGGTCAGCACGCCGCCACCGAGGGCGATGAGGACGTAGTAGACGAACCATTCACCGGTGAAGCGGATGAAGTCCATGCGCCGGCGTGACGAGTGAAGATCGTCGGCCACGTAGGCCACGCCGACCACGATCCACAGCGCGAGGGGGAGATGGATGCTGGTCACGACCACCGACTGGGAGTCGTCCGCCAGTGGATAGACGTTGGCCGCGACGGCGCCCAGCGCGAACAACGCCAGCAGCACCCCGATCAGCGCCCGTCCGGCCCGACGGCGCCAGGCCAGGAAGGCGGCCAGCCAGGGCAGCGCGAACAGACTGGCGTTGGGACCGTAGAACGCGGCGTCGTGTTCGAGGCTCATCCCGAACAGCTCCGGCACCTTGACCGACGCCGCCGCGCCCGCCGCGCAGATGATCAGCGCGATCAGGTCACGCCGCGACCGGCTGTCCGTTCCCGGGCTGTCGGTCTCGCCGGTCAGCACCAGTTGCTTCCAGAGCCGTTCGGAATGCTCTCGGGCGAACTCGCGGGACAGGTCGTTCAGGCTGCCCATGCGCTTGACCGCGACCAGGAACGCCTCGTCGGCGTGGAGGCCGACGGCGATGAGCTCGTCGACCGATCCCCGGAGATGGTCCTCGAGCTCGTCGGCGTCGGACTGGCGCAGCTCCGGGCGGCGCTGCACGTGTTGACGCCACTGGGCGAACTGCGTCTCCAGCTCGTTCCGACCGTCTGGCGCCGTCATGCCAGGCCCTCCAGCGGGATCGCCGTCAACGGCCGGAAATCGCCGGAGCCGAGCCAGACCTGCTTGAGCGCGTCCACGACGGTGTCCCACTGCCGGCGCTGCTCGGCGAGCTCGGCCATGCCGCTGCCGGTGATGCGGTAGTACTTGCGCCGCCGCTCCCCGGTGGCCGACTGCCAGCTCGACTCCACGTGCCCGAGGCGCTCGAGCCGGTGCAGCAGCGGGTAGAGCAGCCCCTCGGTCCACTCCAGCTCGCCGCCGGACAGCTCGTTGATCTGCCTGAGGATGGCGTAGCCGTAGCTCTCACCCTCGGCCAGGATGCCCAGCACCATCGGTGTCGCCGAGGCAGCCACGAGATCCTTGGTGACCCTCACGAGACCTCCTCCCCACCTATACCCTAGATCTATGATGCATCGTAGTTCTAGGTATTGAGCGACACAAGGCGGGTACCGCGACGCCAGCCGCCGTGCCGACCGGTCCGGCATCACCGGCGTCGGACACCGTCACCCAGCACGGCACCGGTCGATACGACCCTCGATCCCTGCCGGGCGTCCACTGTGGCATCATGGCGGGCTCATGTGCGATCTTGGCGCCGGAGCATCCTGGGAGATTGTGTGCGTGGACCAGCGCGACGACTGACCATCTCGATCCTTGCCGCCACTGTCGCGGCGGTGACGTTCGCATCGCCCGCTCGGGCCGCGACGAATCCGTTCACCGCGGCGCAGGCCTGCAACAACGACTTCGGCGGCTCGTGGGCGTACGCCAGTGACGGCCACCGGTCGATCACCGCGCCGGACGGCACCAAGGTGGGCGACGTCTACCTCATGTACAACAGCGCCACCGCGTACAACTGCGTCGCCACGCTCAAGCGGGTCGCCGTCGGCTCGACCACCGGCGTCTCCGCCGGGATCCGGGTGGAGGGCGGTTCCTGGGTCTACGACTCCGGAAACTTCAAGTACTACGCCGCCATCCAACGCTCCGCCCGCGACAAGTGCGTGATGTACAGCGGTGAGGTCCTCTACTTCACCAGCTGGCAGAGCGCCGGCCGGTCCAGCTGGGGCAACTGCGGCTGAGCCGCGTCTGGCCCGGACTTACCCCCGACGGTGGGGGCGGGCCGGGCGGCGGTGGGTGCGGTGATGCAGACCCTCACCCGTAATCCGCTGGCCGACCCGTACCTGCTCGGGGTCTCGTCCGGAGCGTCACTCGGCGCCGTCGCGACCCTCGTCGTCGGCTTCGGCGGCGGGGTCGCCGCGCTCACCGGCGGCTCCTTCGCCGGCGCGCTGGCCGCGTTCGCCGTCGTGGTGGCCGTCGCCGGCCGCCGCGCGGCGCTCGCACCGACGACATCTGGTACGCGCACGTCGACCCGGACCTCGCCACGCGCGTCGCCGGCGAGCATCTTCTGGGTGGACGGCCGGTCAACGACCAGGGACCGAGGAGGCCACGCTGACGTCACCGGCCTTTCCCCGCCGCGCTGTCCAGGCGCCGATCGCCAGATCCAGGGCGAGGAAGGCCAGCACGGTCACCCCGAACAGCGGCAGCGCCCACCCGATGGCGAAGACCGCCGGCACGCCGAGGGCGATGCCCCAGCCCGGTAGCCGCTGCCAGGCGCCTCGGGCGGGTGCCGTGCCCACGAACGCCCGGCGGTCGGTGCGGGTGGGGCGCCGCTGCCACCACATCCGGTAGCCCCAGACGATGACACACAACAGGCCGACCGCGAGCGCGGCGAGCAGGATCTGGTTGACCGGCCCGAACAGCAGGCCCATGTGTGCCTGTACGCCGAGGCTGCTCAGCTGCGCCAGCAGCGGCCAGGAGGCGAAGTCGCTGCGCGCGGTCACCGTGCTGGTGGCCGGGTCGACCGCCACGCGGTCCTTGCGTACCGGCCACACGTTGTCGACCTGTGTCACCGTCCACGCCGACTGCGCGTCGGCGGGAGGCGTGATCTCGACCGGGCCGTGCAGGCCCGCGTCCCGGGCTATCGCGAGCACGGGATCGGTGAGGGCGGGGTCGACGGGCGTGGCGTCGCCGGCCGCGGTCGGGAAGCCGCCGTGGTGGCCGGTCCCGGTCGACGTCGCGGCGGCGCCGGGCAGGACGGCGGACAACTCGGGGCTCCGCGAGTTCAGCGCGTCCAGGCCGGCGCCGAAGTTCTCACCCGCGTAGCGGGACCAGGTGAGCCCCGTCGCCGACAGGACCAGCAGCCCGACCGCCAACCACAGCCCGGTCGCCGCGTGCCAGCCACGCGTGCGGCGTACCCCGCGACGGGCGGTGAGGTCAGGGCCGAAGAGTCGGCGCAGCCGGCCGACGCCGGGGCGCTGCCGGCGCCACCACAGAACGATCCCGCCGAGGACCAGGACCCACAACCAGCTCGCGGCCAGCTCCGAGTAGTGGCGGCCGACCACGCCGAGGTGCAGGTTTCGGTGCAGGTCGTCCAGCCAGGTCGTCACCGGCGTCGACCCGAACCAGGTCGTCAGCGTCCCTTTCACCTGGGCGGTGAAGGGGTCCACGAAGACGGTGTGCTGCTTCTCGCCCAGCCCCGGAACGTCGAAGACCACTCGCGTGGTCGTGTCCCCGTCGCCGGGTGCCACGGTCGCCAGTGTGCCGTCCGGGTGAGCCGACCGGGCCGCCGCCACCTGTTCGGCCAACGGGCGCGTCGGCCCGCCGACCTCGTCAACGAGCAGCTGTTCGCCGTAGATCACCCGGTCCACCTGCGGGGTGACGGTGTACGCCAGCCCGGTCAGCGCCGCGACCACCAGGAACGGGGCGACCAGGATTCCGGCGTAGAAGTGGATGCGCAGCAGCAGCCCACCCCAGGCCGTGGCCGCGGCGGCCGAGGCCGAGGGCGGGGAAGCCGGGGCGGGTCGTCTGTCGGTCGTGGCGGTCATGCGGGCCGTCCGATCTCTCCGGGACAGGGCGTCGGAAGCGGTAGTCGGACGATCCGGTCGATCAGTTCCCGCTCGGTCGCCGCGATCTCCGGAAACAACCGTTCGGGGGAGTCCGGGAACCAAGCCGGGATCGCGGCCGACTGACACACGGTGGCCGGACGGACCGGTTCCACGTGATCCGAGAAGCGAGGACGACCGTCATGAATCGGTCCCTGCTCGTGCGCCTGGCCGCCATCGCCGCCGGCGCCGCCGCGCTCACCGTCGCGGTCGCCGGCCCGGCGTCCGCGCACGTCACCGTCAACCCGGGCACCGCCACGGCGGGCGGCTGGACCACGGTCTCGTTCCGGGTACCCAACGAGAAGGACGACGCCGACACCACGAAGGTCGAGGTGAACCTCCCGACCGCCACCCCGATCGCCTCGGTGTCCCTCAAACCGGTGGCCGGTTGGACCGCCACCACCGAGACGACGAAACTCACCGCGCCGATCAAGAACCACGACGGTGAGATCACCGAGGCGGTCAGCAAGATCACCTGGACCGCCGGCTCCGGTGCCGCGATCAAGCCGAAGCAGTTCCAGGAGTTCGACGTGTCCCTCGGTCCGCTGCCCGCGGCCGACCAGGTGGTGTTCAAGGCGCTGCAGACCTACTCCGACGGCGACGTCGTCCGCTGGATCGACGAGCCAGCCCCGGGCCAGGAGCCGGAGCACCCGGCCCCGGTGCTCAAGCTCGCCGCGGCCGACGCCGACACCGCCGCCGCGTCGGCCCAGCCCGTCCCCGCCGCGGCGACGTCCGGCGACGACAGCGGCACCGGCGACGGCTACGGAATCGTCGGTATCCTGCTCGGCCTCGCCGGTCTCGTCGCCGGTCTGCTGGGCTACCGCCGCGCCGGGCAGCCGCGCTGAGCCCGCGCCTCGCCGGTGCCGGCCGGGCTGTCCGGCCGGCACCGCAGGTCCCCGGGTCCCGCTGGTCGCGACGGTGCGATCTCAGCCGACCCGTCCGCGCACCGAGGGCCGGCGGCCGTCGAGGGCGACGACGAGATCCTCCCGAGCCCTGGCCACCCGGGAACGGATCGTGCCGACCGGGCAGCCGCACACCTCCGCCGCCTCGGCGTACGAGAGGCCGACGATCTGCGTGGCGACGAACGCCTCCCGCCGATCGGCGTCGATCGTCAGCAGGACGGCCTCCAGCGCGACCACACCGTCGAACCCGCTTCCCGCGTCCGCCGGGTCGTGGCGCTCGGACAGGGGAACGGTTCGCGGGCGCGACGTGGTGGCCCGGATGTGGTCGACCACCACCCGCCGCGCGATGCCGAGCAGCCACGTCCGGGCCGACGCGCGCGCGGCGAACGTCGGCAACGACCGCACCGCCCGCAGGTAGGTCTCCTGAGTGAGATCGTCGGCCTCACCCGGACTCGACAGGTGACCGACGAACCGCCACACCTGACGCTGGGTGGCCTGGATGAAGCGGGTGGCGGCCTCCCGGTCGCCACGACCCGCAGCGAGCGCCCACGCCGTCACCGCGGCATCGTCGTCCCTCACCCGCCGCCCCCGCTCGACCGTCGCGGGCGGCGCAATGATCGCTGCATGCACCAGTAGTCGTGCCGGGAGTCCCGAAAGTTCCCCGCCGGTTGGTCAGCCGGTCGGGGCGCGCATGCGCCACGCGTCGGTGACGAGTTCCGTCAGGCGCTCGACGTCGACCTGCGCCAACCGCAGCATGACCAGCGGCAGCCCGTCGTACGCGGGCGTGGTGAAGAAGACGTCGGGCTCGCCGAGGAGCAACGCCTGCTTCTCCGCCTCGTCGCCGACGTAGAGCACCGCGATGTCGGTGCGGATGACGGGTTTCGCGCCGGGTCTGCGTTCGGGATAGGACCAGACGAAACCCTTGTCGGCGACGCGGAAGTCGAAGCCCTCGCTGTCGATCTCGACCACCTGGGGCAGCGCGAGCGCCAGCCGACGGACATCGTCGGCGTCAGCCATCGAGGTCGCTCCCGGACACCGCCCCCTGCATCCGTACAGCCTAACCACCGCGCCGCCGCGCCGGCCGCCGGGACTCGGCGACGAGATCATCCGCCCGCCCGACCGGCCATCCGCCCGCACCCGCTGGGCCGCCCCAGGTCCTCACCGCCGGCGCTGACGTCAGCGGAGCCGGACGACCAGATCGGCGACGTCAGCGAAGACCCGGCCGCCGGCCGCCGCGGCGGCCGGCGAGATGGTGTCGAGGGTGAGGAATCCGTGCACCATCCCGGGCTCGCAGCGGTGCCTGACCGGAACGTCGGCCGCCGCCAGCCGGGCCGCGTACGCGTTGCCCTCGTCCCGGAGCGGGTCGTGCTCCGCGGTGACGACGACGGCGGGCGGCAGCCCGCCAAGGTCGGCGGCGAACAGCGGACTGACCCCGGCGTCGGCGCGCCGGGAGGGGTCCGGGACCCACTGCTCGGCCCCCCAGGCGACGTCGTCGGTGCTCAGGCCCCAACCCGTGGCCTTCGTCCGCGCGCTGGGACAGGAGAGCGTCAGATCGGTGTTGGGATACACCAGGATCTGGGCGGCCGGCAGTGGGCCGCCCTCCTCGCGCAGGCGCAGGCAGGCGAGCGCGGCGAGGTTCCCGCCGGAGCTGTCGCCCATGACGACTGTCGGGCCCCCGACGGCGGCGCTCGAACCCCCACCCGTCACCGCCCAGCGGAGGACGTCCACGCAGTCGTCGACGGCGGCCGGCCACGGGTGCTCCGGAGCCCGTCGGAAGTCGACGCTCAGCACGGCCGCACCGGTCTGGACCGCCAGGCGGCGACATGCTCGGTCGTGCGACTCAAGGTCGCCGATCGTCCACATCCCGCCGTGCAGGAACACCACCAGCGGCTGCGCCGCCGCTGACGGCCGGTAGAGGCGCGTCCCCACGGCGGTCGACCCGACCGTCAGATCCTCCACCCGGGCGATCTCAGGGCCTGGCGGGCGTGCGCCGACCCGGAGCCGTTGTGCACGTCGCAGCTCCGCCGCTCCGGCAGCACGGGCCGGAGGTCCGGGGTCCTGCCGAACGGCCTCGATGAAGGCGGCCAGTTCGGCATCGGCGAGGGAGGAATCGATCGGTTCGGCCACGTGGGCCAGGGTCTCATGATCCCTACCAGGGCCCTCGTTTGGCGGTACGGCAGCAGGGTAGTTGGGTCGTTGTGACCACACCTGAGCACAGCCGGCGGCAGCAGGAGCGCGCGCTCGAGAGCGGCGAGGTGTATCAGGACGCCGAGGGGCGCCGCACCGCGGACCCGGGCGCGGGGGCCGCGCACGCCGACAGCGAGGCCGACCGCAACGCCGAGCACCTGAGGCGCGGCGAGGTCGGTCCGGGCGTCCCGGAGGAGTAGCCGGCGGGTGCCGCGGCGGCCCCCGCTGCGCGGCCGAGTACGTGTACCAGCACGACGCGGACCGACCCGACCAGCGGCCAGGCCACCTCCTACGGCGTCGCGGCTCGCGCGGCGGCGACGATCCGCCCACGCTCGGACTCCGGAAAGCGGTCGAGCATGGCGCGCACCTCCTCGGCGCTCACGTTGGCGCCGAACAGCTCGCTGCCCGGCTCCAGCCGTACGGCCTCGGCGAGCGGGCCGGCAACGACCGGGTCGAAGCCGAGCGCGTCCACGAGGGCGGCGACCGCGGCCACGTCGGCGGGATCGTCTCCCGCGATCGCGATGGCCTTGCGGCCGGCCGTTCCGGTCGGCCGCGCCTCGTCCTCGAGATCGTGGTACCCCATGTGGTTGAACGCCTTGACGACGCGGGAGCCGGGCAGGAACGCCTGGATCGTCTCGCTCGACGAGGTTCGCGGGTCGGTGAGGTCGTCGCGGATGCCGTCGATCTCCCACCAGTAGTTCATGGCGTCGACGACGAGCTTGCCGCGCAACGCCTCGGCCGGGATGCCGCGGTACTTGCCCAGCGGTAGGGCGAGGATGACGACGTCGGCGCCGGCCACGGCGTCGGCGGCGCTGGTGGCGACCGCTCCGGGTGTGAGCACCTCGACGGTGAGGGCGATCTTCGCCGGGTCGCCGGAGCCGGCGACGAGCACCCGATAGCCGGCGGCGAGAGCGAGCCGGGCGAGCACCGTACCGACCTTGCCGGCGCCGAGGACACCGAGGGTCTGCGGCCCGTTCAGGGCGCTGTCGTTCATGTCTTCCTTCCAGGTGCCGATGCGGCGTGGGTCCGGTCAGCCGGCCAGGATGTCACGGACCATGGGGATCACCTTGGTGCCGTACAGCTCCACAGCACGCATCCGGGCGCTCACCGGCTGCGCCCCGGCGGTGTAGATGAGGTCGAACCGGCCGACGCCGAGACTGCGGATCGCGCGGGCCATCCGGCGGGCCACGGTCTCCGGCGAGCCGATGTAGAGGGAACCGCGCTCCACCTCGGAGTCGAACTCCGCGCGACGGATCGGCGGCCAGCCCCGCAGCGCCCCGATCCGGTCCCGCATGACCCGGTAGTACGGCCAGAACACCTCCTTCGCCTCCTCGTCGGTGTCGGCGACGAAGCCCGGCGAGTGCATCCCGACCGGGTGCGCCGTCGTGCCGAGCTGGTCGGCCGCCCGCCGGTAGAGGTCGATGTACGGCGCGAAGCGGTCGGGGGCGCCGCCGATGATGGCGAGCATGAGCGGGAGGCCGTAGCGGGCGGTGCGCACGACCGACTGCGGCGAGCCACCGACACCGACCCAGGTGGTGAGGCGCCCCGACTCGGTCTTGGGAAAGACGTCGGCATCCTTGAGCGGGGCGCGCAGCGTGCCGCTCCAGGTGACCGGCTCCTCGTCCAGCAGCTTCACGAACAGCTCGATCTTCTCCTCGAACAGCGTGTCGTAGTCCGCCAGGTCGTAGCCGAACAGCGGGAAGGACTCGGTGAACGAGCCGCGCCCGAGGATGACCTCGGCCCGCCCGTGGGACAGCGCGTCCACCGTGGCGAAGCGCTGGAACACCCGGACCGGGTCGTCGGAGCTCAGCACCGTCACCCCGGAGGCCAGCCGGATGCGCGACGTGCGGGAGGCGATCCCGGCCAGCACGGTCTCCGGCGTCGAGATCGAGTATTCCGGCCGATGGTGCTCGCCGAGGGCGATGACGTCGACGCCGAGCTGGTCGGCCAGCACCGCCTCGTCGACGACCTGCCGGATCGACGCGGCGTGCGACAGCGGCTTGCCGGAGTCGTCCTCCGGCACGTCGCCGAAGGTGTCGAGGCCGAACGTGAGATCAGACATGGGTGGGCTCCTTCGCCAGCAGCTCCCGGACCCGCGGCGCGACCTCGCTGCCGAGCAGCTCGATGGTGCGCGCGCGTGCCTCGCGAGGCAGGTGCATGATGTCGTACTTGAGGTCGAAACGGCTCAGGCGCAGGTCACGCGCCACCGTGGCGATCTTGCAGGCGACCGTCTCGGGTGACCCGACGAACAGCGCTCCGTGGTCGATTTCGGCCGTGTAGCGCGCCCGGTCCGGTTTGTAGAAGCCGCGTTCCTCGGCGAGTCGCGCCACGACCGGCTGCCAGTACCGCCACCACGTCTCCACCGCCTCCTGGTCAGTGTCCGCCACGAGGCCGAGCGAGTGTTGCCCGATCGGCTGCGCGGTATGCCCGAACTGCTCGAGCGCCTGGTGGTAGAGCTCCACGTGACCGGCGAACCGCTGCGGCCGACCGCCGATGATCGCGAGCATGAGCGGAAGCCCGTAGCGGGCGGCGCGGATCACCGAGTTCGGGCTTCCGCCGACGCCGATCCATGTCGGGATGCCACCCGGCCGCATCCGCGGGTGCAGCCGCTGCCGGACCAGGGGATGGCGTACGGTTCCCGACCAGGTCACCGATTCCTCCCGCTGGAGCCGGACGAACAGGTCGAGCTTCTCCTCGAACAGCCGCTCGTAGTCCGCCAGGTCGTACCCGAACAGCGGGAACGACTCGGTCGCCGACGCCCGTCCGAGCACCAGCTGGGCGCGGCCGTTCGACACCGCGTCGAGGGTCGCGAACTCGTGGTAGAGCCGTACCGGATCGTTCGTGCTGAGCACCGTGACCGAGGTGCCGAGGCGGATCCGCTCCGTCGCCGTCGCGGCCGCCGCGAGCAGCACGGGCGTCGCCGAGTCGTTGTGGCCCTCCCGGTAGTGCTCACCCAGGCTGAACACGTCGAGTCCG
Organism: Micromonospora sp. WMMD812; assembly: GCF_027497215.1. Taxonomy (NCBI): domain Bacteria; kingdom Bacillati; phylum Actinomycetota; class Actinomycetes; order Micromonosporales; family Micromonosporaceae; genus Micromonospora; species Micromonospora sp. WMMD812. The sequence goes on from NZ_CP114904.1 coordinate 57,537, forward strand.
ACCGACTCCGCGAGCCGCGCCTCGTCGACGAGAAGCCGCAGGGTTTCGGCGTCGCTCAGGACGCGGTCGCCGTCGGTGGCCACCTCCCCGAACGAGTTGAGCCCGAGTTCGAAACGCTCGGTTGTCATCGTCTTCCTCCTCACACTCGGTCCCTGTGGGCCCCTCGCCGGCAGGGAGCCGTCGACGATTGACATGTCAACACGGTAGCTTGTAATTGACATGTCAATCCAGGAGGGGCCGATGACGAAGGACACACCGCGGCCGAGAGGACGCCAGCTGCCGACCGCGGAGGAGCTACGGATCTGGCGCGACTTCATCGAGACGACGGACGTGCTCCGGTCCCGGATCGCGTCCCGCCTCCAGAGCGACTCCGCGCTCTCGCCCGGCGACTACGCCGTCCTGCTCGCCCTCAGCGAGGCGCAGGAGCGGCGGCTGCGCTCCTCCGAACTCGCGACACACATCGGCTGGGAGCGCAGCCGGCTCTCCCATCACCTGGGGCGGATGGAGCGGCGGGGGCTCATCCGCCGGCAGGAGTGCGCGACCGATCCCCGGGGCGCCGAGATCCTGCTCACGCCGACCGGGGCCGAGGCCTTCCAGCGGTCCACCGTTCCGCACCTGCGCGCCATCCGCGAGCTCTTCGTCGACGCGCTCACGCCGGATCAACTCCTCGCGGCGGGCGAGATCGCGGCGGCGCTCGGCGCGCACCTCGGCCGGCGCCGGGAGGAATGATCCCCGGGCGCCCGGGAGCGACCGGCCCGAGCTAATAGTAAAGATTGTGAACAGAAGGTGTTACAGTCACTCCTGTCGATGTGCTGCCGAGCCATCGGCGCGTGCCATCCCCCGGAAGGAGTGATCAGATGTCGAGACTGCGAGCCCTGGTCGCGCTGGCGGCACTAGCTGTCGCCGGCGGACTGGTGGCGGTCCTCCCGTCGACCCCGGCCTCGGCTGCGGCGTGCGCGGCAGCGTGGCAATCCTCAGCCGTCTACTGGGGAGGCGACCAGGCCTCCCACAACGGCCGCAACTACCAGGCGAAGTGGTGGACCCAGAACGAGGCGCCGCCGGGCACCACCGGCGTCTGGCAGGATCTCGGCGCGTGCGGAGGTGGAACGACGCCGCCGCCCACGGGCGGCTGCAACCACCCGAACTGGGTCGCCGGCACCTGGTACCCCGCCGGCAGCATCGTGCGGTACACCAACGGCCTGTACTACGTCGCCGAGCACGACAACCCGGGCTACGACCCGATCATCAGCACCTGGTACTGGGAGCCGTACACCTGTAGCGGCACGCCGCCCACCACCCCGCCGCCCGGCCCCGGCGGCTTCGTGGTCACCGAGGCCCAGTTCAACCAGATGTTCCCGAGCCGCAATTCCTTCTACACGTACTCCGGACTGGTCGCCGCCCTCAGCGCGTACCCGGCCTTCACCAAGACCGGCAGCGCCACCGTCCAGCGCCAGGAAGCCGCGGCCTTCCTGGCTAACGTGCACCACGAGACCGGCGGGCTCGTCCACATCGTGGAGCAGAACCAGGCGAACTACCCGCACTACTGCGACCCCGGCCAGCCCTACGGCTGCCCCGCCGGGCAGGCCGCCTACTACGGGCGTGGGCCGATCCAGCTGAGCTGGAACTTCAACTACAACGCCGCCGGAAACGCCCTCGGGCTGCCGCTGCTGACCAACCCGTGGCTCGTGCAGAACGATGCCGCGGTGGCCTGGAAGACGGCCATCTGGTACTGGATGACCCAGAACGGGCCGGGCACCATGACCGCCCACAACGCGATGGTCAACGGCGCCGGGTTCGGCGAGACCATCCGCAGCATCAACGGCTCGATCGAGTGCAACGGCGGTAACCCCGCCCAGGTGCAAAGCCGCGTCACCAAGTACCAGCAGTTCGTCGGCGTCCTCGGCGTGCCGGCCGGGGCGAACCTCTACTGCTGACCCGGAGCCGGGCCTCGTCGCCGCCGATCGAGGGCGACGAGGCCCGGCATCCGGACCGGGTCAGGCGATCCGGTACGCCCGCAGGATGGTCTGCGTCACCGTGTTGCCGGCGGTGTCGGCGGCCGTCAGGCGTAGCGACACGAAGCCGGGCCGGCGCGGGTGGGCGATGAGAGCGACCCCCCGGACGACCGGCAGCGGGACCCAGGTCCGTCCGTCGTCGAACGACGCGGAGACACCGAGCGTCCGGTTGGGCGCGGCGGTCGAGCCCGCCTGCCGGTCCAGCGCCACCGGGATGGTCATCGCCCGGCCCGCCCGGGCCGTGTTGGTGTCGTCGAGCACGGGTGTCGGCCGGGCCGTCGTGAGGGGCAGCCGCTCCGGCTTCGTCGTGTGCGCGGAGGTGAAGGTCCAGGCCACCGAGACCGACGTCGACAGGGTGTCCGGGGCCCCACGGGCGACGGTCGCCTCCAGGCGGTAGGTCGCCTTGCCGGCGGGCACCGAGAAGTCCGCGTACGGGCCGTCCGCGGTGGCGATCTCCGCGCCGTTGCGCGACAACCGGAGCTTGACCTGCAGGTCGTCCCGGCTGGCCGGGCGGCCCGTCGCGTCGCCGAACAGGGGCGGCGAGGCGACCGAGATGGTGTCGCCGTCACGACCCGCGTATCCCAGCGGCGACCAGGCCGGGGCCCCTCCCATCGTGGGCCCGAAGGGCGCCGCGTTCCAGGTCTGGGTGTACGTCCGGCCCGGCTGGAAGGTGGACTCCTGCGTGGTGACGTTGTCGCCCTCGACGACCGTGGACGTCCAGACGATCCCGCCGTCGGTGTTGTAGTACTCGGTGGCGTGGAACGGCAGGTCGACCGACGTGCTCGAGCCGATCGGGCCCGGGCCGCCGGGGGACGCCGCACGGTGGAACCGGACGGCGGTCGCGGTGGTGGACTGGCTCCGGTAGGTCGCCTTGACGGTGGCGAGGTTCTTCGGCGACAGCTTCCTGTCCAGGCCGGTGAACATGTCGCCCTGACGCACGTACGCGAGGTCGTACGTGTAGGGGCTGTTCCGGAAGGTCCCGTCCGGACCGGGGCGGGCGAGCCCGATGCCCAACGTCGCGGCGAACTCGGGGGCCGCGACGGCCGGCCCGATCCGGCCGAAGAACACGTCCGCGAAGGACGCTCCGCTGAGCTGGACGCCCGGGTAGCGCAGGCCGTCGTCCCAGTTCGCGCTCACGTTGATCGAGAGCGGTGCGGCGTCCCGCTGGGGCACGGTCAGCGACACCGGCCGGGCCGTGCGGGCGTCGAGCGCCTCGGTGACCGGGCCGCGCACGTCCAGGACCGGCTGCACGAGCAGGGTCGACGTGTCGCCCTCGTGGATGGTGCTGTAGAGCGCGTAACGGCCCTTGGGCAGCCGCAGGGTGCCGCCGCCCGGTTGGCCGTCGAGGGTGGTGAACTCACCGGTCGCCAGGTTCGCCGCCACGGTGCGGTACTCGGTGGCCGGTCGGCCGTCGCGCCCGGTGTGGTCGAGCCGGGCGTCGTAGCTCTCGATCTCCCGGTTGAGCGCGAACGGAGTGCGCACCCGCAGGTCCCCGGCGCCGGTCGCGGTCAGCGCGCCCTGGTAATGGCCGTCGGGCGCGTCCACCCGGGTGTCCACGGTGACCGTCGCCTCGGCGCGGCCGCCGGCCGGCACCACCAGGGTGGCCGGGCTGACGGTGATCATGCCGGCCGGGGCCGGGGCGACGGTCAGGGACAGGGTGACCGGCGTGGCGCCCGTGTTGTGGTAGCCGACGACCTGTGAGATCGGCGCGTCGTCGGCGTGGGGCCAGCGCTGGACCGGGAAGTCGATCGCGGCGACGTCGGCGGCGACCGGCTGGGCGACCGCGCGGCCGATGTCCAGCCGGCCCGCGCCCTGCTCGTAGAGGCTGTCCTCGCCGGTTGGCTTGGCCGAGTCCATCAGGGCGGCCTTGAGCTGCGGGCCGGACCAGTCCGGGTGCTGTCCGGCGAGGATCGCGGCCGAACCCGCCACGTGCGGGGTCGCCATCGACGTGCCCGACATGGGGACGTAGCCGCCGCCGGGAGCGGCCGCCACGATGTCGACGCCCGGCGCGCTGATCTCGGGCTTGATGTGGTTGTCGCCGAGGCGGGGACCCCGGGCGGAGAAGTAGGCCCGCTGGTCGTCGGCGTCCACCGCGGCGACGGCGAGGGCGTCGTCCGCGGTGGCCGGCGACATGACCGACTTCGGCTTGCCCTCGTTACCGGCGGCGACCACGAAGAGTGTGCCGTACCGGTGGCTCAGGTCCTGGACCGCGGTCTCCAGCGGGTCGAGCCCCGGCGCGTCGGTGCCGCCCAGGCTCACGTTGACCACCCGGGCCTGCGACGCGGCCCACTGCATGCCGGCGATGATGTCCGAGTCCTGGCACTCGTTGGTGGCACAGACCTTTCCGACGACCAGCTTCGCGCCGGGGGCCACACCGCGGTACCGGCCGCCGGAGGCGGCGCCGCTGCCCACGATGGTCGATGCCACGTGGGTGCCGTGGCCGACCGTGTCACCGGGGTCGTTGCCGCCGGTGAAGTCCCGGATCGCGACGAGGTGTCCGGCGAAGTCGGGGTGGCTGGCGTCGATGCCGGTGTCCAGCACGCCGACGGTGACGCCGGTGCCGTCGAACCCGGCCTGCCAGGCCGCCGGGGCGCCGATCTGGGGCACGCTGCGGTCCAGGGTGACCCGGCGCTTGCCGTCGAGCCAGACGTGGGTGACTCCGGCGGCGAGCGAACGCGCGGACGGCGTGCCGCCGGTGAGCGAGGACCAGAGTCTGACCCGGTCGTCCCGGTCCGCCCGCACGGCCAGCGCGTGGGCGGCGGGCAGGTCGGCGTGCACCCGGGCGCCGCCGGCGGCGGACCGCGCCTGGGCCGCACCGTTCTCCGGGTACGCGACCAGCAGTGGCAGGTCGGCCGTCCGGTCGTCGTAGCCGAGCTCGCCGAGCGCGGTGAGGTCGAACAGCCGCTGGTCGAGCTTCCCGTCGCGCAGCAGTGGCAGCGCGTCGACCGGGACGACGTACTGGTGGCCGCCCTCCCGGCTGGTCACGAACCGCATTCCCGCCCGCCCCGGTCCCCGCTGGATCGTCGGGTTGCCGTCCGCGTCCAGCGACACCTGATCCCCGGTGATCAACGTGAAGGTGCCGCCCGGTCGGGAAACCGGCACCTCCGGCTTCTCCCGCGCGCCCGCTGGGGAAGCCGTCAGGCCCGTCGCGGCCAGCGCGGTCGCGAGCACTGCGGCTGTCAGGGCGCGTCGTTGCCGTCGTCGCACATCGTCCTCTCCGCCACGGGCCTCTCCCGGGTCGGCACGATGACGCCTGGTTCGCGCGGCGGGTTGATCGTCCTGGGTGTGATGGCGGTCACATTCTCGGACCGCGCGGGTGGGGTCGGCCATCCCTGCCGGGTTGCATGCGGCGGTGAGCAGGGGACAAGGCTTCGAGGGGGCACCGGTCGCATGCGTGACGCCGAGGAGTTCGACGCCCTCTACGCGGCCTGCGCGGGCCGGATCGTGGGTCATGTCTATCTGCTGACCGGCAACCTCAACGAGGCGGAGGACGCCGTCGCCGAGGCGTTCACGCGGGCCTGGCAGCGCTGGGGGACGGTGCGGGAGGCGGACAGCCCCGAGGCGTGGGTCCGCCGGGTCGCCTCGCGAGCCGCGGTGAGCAGCTGGCGCAAGGCGCTCAACCGGATGCGCGCGCACCACCGGGCCGCCGTCGACCAGAGCGTGCCCGGCCTCAACGAGGACCACGTCGCCCTGCTGCAGGCGCTGCGGCGGCTGAGCGCCGACGAACGCCGCGCCGTCGTGCTGCACCACCTGAACGATCTCAGCGTCGCCGAGGTGGCGGCCGAGATGCAGCGGCCCGTCGGGACCGTCAAGACGTACCTGGCCCGCGGCCGGAGAGCGATGGCCGGGATGTTGACCGAGGCGCACCAGGAGGGGGCCTCCCATGGCTGATCCGCGCGACGACCTCACGGCCATCGCCGACGGGGTCCGCCGAGTCACGACGCTGCCTGCCGCGCAGACCCTGCGCGACCGCGGCGACCGGCGCCGGCGGCGTCGGGTGGCGGTGACCGGCGCGGGCCTGGCCGTACTGGTCGTGGCCGCCGGGGCCACCCTGCTGCCGGCGCGGGACCGGGTCGAGACGCCGGGCCGCGGCATCGGGCCGGCGGGCGCGGTACCGGCGTCGGTCGCCCCGTCCGTGACCGCCTCGGCGGGACCGCAGGAGATCCTCGGCGGCGGGCGGCAGGTCCAGATCCTGGTGCCCGGCTCGGGTGCGGCCGCGCTGGCGGTCGGCCGTGACGACGACCAGGTGCGGGCCACCACCGAGCGGGACGTCGACGACCGGTCGCTGTGGGTCCTCCGCCCCCAGGGGGACGCGTTCCAGATCGTGCTCGCGAGTCCGCGTGGCGGGCGCGAGGTCTGCATGACCGTCGTGCACGACGCCGCGCCGGGCAGCGTCCGTGCCCGCGAGTGCGACCCGGCCGCGCCGGCGCAGCGTTACCGGATCGAGCGGGTCGCTGACGGGAGCTACTCGATCTTCCAGGGGAAGCGCTACGTCCAGGTGGTCGACGGCACCAACGCCCTGGTCCCCGACCTGCCCGAGGCCCTCACGACGACGTACGAGTTCGCGGACCGTGGTCCGGCCACCGTGGCGGGTCCGGGCGGGGGGAGCAGCCCCACCCGTTGACCAGCGGGGCCCGGGCTCGACCCCCTCGCCCGGCGATGCCGGGCGGGGGGCCGTCAATAGTGACAGCCGTCGAAGTATTGACGCGTCCGTAGCACGTCAGTAACCTTTGGTCAACGCCATGCAAGATCTCGACAAAGACGTGCTTGATTCCTTGCACCGGTCTGCAAAGTCGCGAGTGGCCGCCTCTTCGGCGGCCTTTCTCCCTATTGCCACCCCCGCTCCTCGGCCCCCGGCACCGGACCGGCGCGGGTCCGAAACGCCGACCCTGCCGCGCCACCGCACACTCCACCCGCCGCGCGCCCCCACCCCGTGGCCATGCCACCCGCGGCACCGTCCCCCGACGACAAGGACAGCGATGAGACGAACCAATCTGCTCAGGATGATGGCGGCGACACTCGCGGCCACGATGATCGTCACGGCAGGGTCGGCAGCCGTCGCGAACGCCGCCGGCACCCCCGGCCCGGCCGGCGCCACCGCCGCGACGAGCCCCGCCAACGCCCCGGCGGCCACGAACCTCGCCCAGGGGCGCCCGACCCAGGAGAGCGGCCACGCGGACGTCTACGACTCGTCGAAGGTCGTCGACGGCAACGCGGGCAGCTACTGGGAGAGCGTCAACAACTCCTTCCCCGGCTGGGTGCAGGTCGACCTCGGCTCGTCGCAGGCCGTCAACCAGGTCGTGCTCAAGCTGCCGACCGCCGGCTGGCCGACGCGTACGCAGACCCTGAGCGTGCAGGGCAGCGCCAACGGATCGTCGTTCAGCAACCTGGTCGGGCCGCAGACCTACACCTTCAATCCCACGACCGGCAGCACGGTCACCATCACCTTCAACCAGACCTCCACCCGCTACCTGCGGATCACCGTCACGGCCAACAGCGGCTGGCCGGCCGGGCAACTCTCCGAACTCGAGGTCTACGGCAGCGGCGGCGGCACACCGGACACCACCGCGCCGAGCGTGCCGGGCAACCTCTCCTACACCCAGTCGGGCACCACGATCACCCTCAACTGGGTCGCGTCGACCGACAACCCGGGCGGCAGCGGCATCGCCGGTTACGACATCTACCGCAACGGCGCGTTCCTCCAGTCCATCGGGAACGTCACCACCTTCAACGACACCCAGCCGGCCACCGCGACGGTCTCGTACCACGTGCGGGCCCGTGACGTCGCGGGCAACGTCTCCGGCAACAGCAACACGGTGACCCGGACCGGCAGCGGTGACACCATCGCGCCGAGCGTCCCGGGCACGCTGTCGCACAGCACGTCGGGCAGCACGATTACGCTCACCTGGGGCGCCTCCACCGACTCCGGCGGCAGCGGCCTGGCCGGCTACAACGTCTACCGCAATGGCGGCCTCGTCGCGACGCTGGGCACCGTCCTCACGTACCAGGACACCCAGCCCGCGACGGCGACCGTCTCGTACCACGTCCGCGCCCGCGACGGCGCCGGCAATCTCTCCGGCAACAGCAACACCGTCACCCGGACCGGCACGACGCCCCCCGCCTGCACCAACGTGGCGCAGGGCAAGACCATGACGGCGAGCGGCTCCACGTTCACCTACACCCCGGAGAAGGCGAACGACGGGCAGGTCGGCACCTACTGGGAAGGCGCCCCGAGCTACCCGCAGAACCTGACCGTGGCGCTCGGCGCGAACCACTCGATCACGGCCGTCACCGTCAAACTGAACCCCGACCCGGCCTGGGGCACCCGCAACCAGACCATCCAGATCCTCGGCCGCGACCAGGCCTCGTCGACGTACGCCAACCTGGTGTCGGCGGCGAGCTACCAGTTCGTCCAGGGCAACAACGTGGTGAGCATCCCGGTCACCGCGACCACCGCCGACGTCCAGCTGCGGTTCACCGCCAACACCGGCGCCCCGTCGGGCCAGGTGGCCGAGCTGGAGGTGTGCGGCACCCCCGCGCCCAACCCCGACCTGGTGATCGGCTCGACGACCTGGTCGCCCGCGTCGCCCAACGAAGCCACTCCGGTCACCCTTTCGGCCGTGGTCCAGAACATCGGCTCGGCCGCCGCCGGCGCCACCACGGTGAACTTCAGCCTGGCGGGCACGGTCGTCGGCAGCGCCGCGGTGGGCGCGCTGAACGCCGGTGGCTCCACCACCGTCTCGTTCAACGCCGGAACCCGGCCGATGGGCAGCTACAGCGTCACGGCGGTGGTCGACCCGACGAACACGATCGTCGAGCAGAACAACGGCAACAACAGCTTCACCGCGGCCTCGCCGCTGGTGGTCGCGCAGGCCCCGGGTCCCGACCTGCAGGTGCTCGGCATCACCTCCAACCCGCCGAACCCGGCCGTCGGGGCGTCCGTCACCTTCACCGTGGCGGTCCGCAACCGTGGTACCACCGCGACCGGCGTCACCACGGTCACCCGACTGGCGGTGGGCGGCACCACGCTCAACACCAACACCGCGTCGATCGCCGCCGGCACCACGGTCAACGTGGCCATCACCGGGAGTTGGACGGCTACCAGCGGCGGCGCCACCATCACCGCCACCGCCGACGCGACCAACACGGTCGCCGAGACCAACGAGACCAACAACACGTTCACCCAGTCGATCGTGGTCGGGCGTGGGGCGGCGGTCCCGTACGTCTCCTACGAGGCGGAAGCCGCCCGCTACCAGGGCGTGCTGCTGGAGACCGACCCGCTGCGCACCTTCGGGCACACCAACTTCGCCACCGAGTCCTCCGGCCGCAAGTCGGTCCGGCTGAACAGCACCGGCCAGTTCGTCGAGTTCACCTCGACCAACGCCGCGAACTCCATCGTGGTGCGCAACTCCATCCCGGACGCGCCGGGTGGTGGCGGCATCGAGGCGACGATCAGCCTCTACATCAACGACACCTTCTCGCGGAAGCTGACGCTGTCGTCGCGGCACAGTTGGCTCTACGGCAACACCGACGGGCCGGAGGCGCTCACCAACACCCCGCAGGCCGACGCCCGGCGGTTGTTCGACGAGTCGAACGCCCTGCTGGCGCAGTCCTACCCGGCCGGTACCCGGTTCAAGCTCCAGCGCGACACGGGCGACTCGGCCTCGTTCTACATCATCGACACGATCGACCTGGAGCAGGTGGCGCCACCGGCGAGCCAGCCGGCGGGGTGCACCTCCATCACGGCGTACGGTGCGGTCCCGAACGATGGGCTCGACGACACCGCCGCCATCCAGCGGGCGGTGACCGACGACCAGAACGGAGTCATCGGATGCGTCTGGATCCCGGCCGGACAGTGGCGGCAGGAGCAGAAGATCCTCACCGACGACCCGCTGAACCGCGGTCCGCACAACCAGGTGGGCATCAGCAACGTGACGATCCGGGGCGCCGGGATGTGGCACTCCCAGCTCTACACGCTGACCGAGCCGCAGAACGTGGTCGGCGGCATCAACCACCCGCACGAAGGTAACTTCGGCTTCGACATCGACAGGAACACCGAGATCTCCGACATCGCGATCTTCGGCTCGGGCCGGATCCGTGGTGGCGACGGCAACGCCGAGGGCGGGGTGGGCCTCAACGGCCGGTTCGGGCCGGGCACCCGGATCAGCAACGTCTGGATCGAGCACGCCAACGTGGGTGTCTGGGTCGGCCGGGACTACGACAACATCCCCGAGCTCTGGGGCCCGGCCGACGGGCTGCAGTTCAGCGGCATGCGGATCCGCAACACCTACGCCGACGGCATCAACTTCAGCAACGGCACGCGGAACTCGCGGGTGTTCAACTCGTCCTTCCGCAACACCGGCGACGACGCGCTGGCGGTCTGGGCCAACCCGTACGTCAAGGACCGGAACGTGGACATCGCCCACGACAACCACTTCGTCAACAACACCATCCAACTGCCCTGGCGCGCGAACGGCATCGCCATCTACGGCGGCTACGACAACTCGATCGAGAACAACCTGGTCTACGACACCATGAACTACCCCGGCATCATGCTGGCCACCGACCATGACCCGCTGCCCTTCTCCGGGCAGACGCTGATCGCCAACAACGGCCTCTACCGGACCGGTGGCGCCTTCTGGAACGAGGACCAGGAGTTCGGCGCCATCACGATCTTCCCGGCGACCCGGGACATCTTCGGGGTCGCCATCAGGGACACCGAGATCTCCGACTCGACCTACGACGGCATCCAGTTCAAGAACGGCGGCGGCAACGTCCCGAACGTCGCCATCACCAACGTACGCATCGACAAGTCCAACAACGGCGCCGGCATCCTGGCCATGGGCGGCGCCCGGGGCAGCGCGACCCTGAACAACGTGACCATCACCAACTCGGCCGACGGCAACATCGTGATCCAACCGGGGTCGCAGTTCGTGATCAGCGGAAGCTGACGCGGCACGACGGCCGCCCCCACGGAACTGCCCGTTGCGCGGCCGTCCCGACGGACCAGCCATGTGACGTGCTCCCGGCGACCACCGAGGGCGCACGCTCACCTGGCTGGTCCCGTGCCCGCCGCCGACGTCCGGCCGGACCGGGGATGCCGGCCGCGGGCCCGGCCGGACCGGCCGTGTACGCGTGGTGTCGACGGCCGCGTCGGAGGGTGACCGACCGGCCGATCTAGGGCACAATTGCCAACGTTGCTGGGCGACAGTGGACGAGCCGGGAGGTGCCCGATGCGGCGTCGCGGCCGACGACTCGCTCAGCTGGCCGTGCGCGCACTGCTCCTGATCACCGGCACGACGGTGACCTGGGGCATGTACGAGGCGATCAAGGGCGAGGCCGCCCAGGCCGTCGAGAGACCTCGCCCGGGCATTCTCGGCACCCTGCTCGCTGACGCCGGCGCGGTGGTCGGCGGGATCCTCCCGTCTCCGCCGGCCCCGGTCGCGCCGACCACGATCGACCGGGGACCTGACGAGCCCCGACGCCCTGCCGAGACCGGCCGACCTGCCGAGACCCGCGGACCTGACCAGGCCCGGAAGGTCCACGGACCAGAGTCCGGAGTCGCGGGGGCGACCGGCACGCGGAGCCCTCAGCGTGCCACGCCACAGGCGGCGGCGGCACGGCCGCCTGTCGACCTGACAGCCGCGACGGCCCACGTCGGCGGCCGCCCTGCTGACGGTCCCGGTGCTGGTCGAGCCGAACGAGTGGCGGCGCGCGCGATCGCCGCGCCGTCCGGGCCCCCCACGGTGGACCGGGCGGCCGGTCGAGGGTTGGCCGACGTCGTCGAGGCCGTCGCGCCGGTGACGCGTCCGGTCGTGGACGCCGCGGTGCGGGCGATCGCCGGAACGGGCCTGCTCCCACCGGTCGCGGCCGCTGTCCGGCCGGTGGTCGAGCCGATCGTCGGGTCGCTGTCGCCGGTCCTCACCCCGGTGCTCGGGCTGACGCGACCGATCCTCGACAACCCGGCGCCGCCGGTGGTGTCGCCGGGCCAGCCGGTCACCCCGACCGGCGAGCCGGTCCCACCACCCGGGCCCGAGGCCGTGCCGGTCGCCACCACGCCCGGGACCGCCGAGCGGGTCCCACCCCGAGCGGCGATCCGGACGCACCGACCGGCCGTCTCGTCCGCGCCGGACCAGACCGTGGCGGCGACGCAACGGGTCGGCGCCGAGCGGGCAGCTGATGCCGCTGCCCGCGCGAGTCGTGGCTCCGCGGGTGGTGGCACCCTCTCCGGTGGCCTCACGCCGGCCACCCTCGGCAGCGCCGCCGGCTCCGCGTCCGCTGGCACCGCCACGGCGGTGGTCGCCGACGTGTCGCCGCACCTGTGGACGCCACGTCTGTCACCCCAGGGCTGCGCTCCACCTCGGTGCGGGGTGCTCACCGGGCGACCGCTGCAGCCCGACACCAGACCTGCCTGACCTCACGTTTGGCGGCACCCGCTGCCGGTACGGCTCGGCCGACGGCGTGAGCCGCCCCGTCGAGCAGCCGCTCGGCCGGCCTCCCCGCCGACCCGCGGGGACCGGCATCGCCGTGGCGGCGCCAACTCGTCGACCGCCGAGCGGCGTCGTGCGCCGACGCCTGAAACGTGCGGCCACGGCCGACCCAACGACACGTCCGCCTCAGCGGTGGGCTACTGACCTGACCCGCACCGCGTCGCCCGGTGGAACGGACCGCACCGTCGACCGGGCCCCCGCCCATCCATGGGAGTCTCCTATGCCAGGTGTTTCGCACACAGTCCGCGCCCGGTGGTGCGACAGCGGCCATGTCGCCGGCCTCGTCGCCGAGTCCCTGCACGCCTCGCCGGTCGGCGCGTGGCTCGTGCCCGACGGTGACCAGCGACGAGCCGTGCTCTCCGCGGTGACCCGAATCTGGGTCGACCACGCGCTCCTGTTCGGCGAGGTCTTCCTCCTCGCCGACCGCTCCGCCGCCGCCGTCTGGTTCCATCGCTACCGGCCCATTCCGCCGCCGGCCAGCTACCACCACCGGCTCACCGCCGTCTGCGGCGACCACCTCGACCGCTTCCGCCGCCTGGACCGACTTCTCACGGTCCGCCGTCCGACCGAAGCGCACAACCACCTGGCATTCCTCGCGGTCCAACCGGCCGCCTGGCACGCCGCCCGCACCGCTGGCCTGCTCGCCCGCTGCCTCGTACGGATGGATCGCCTCGCGCTTCCGGCCTACGCGGAGGTCGCGACCGCCGCCGAGGCCGCCCTCTATGCCCGGCACGGATACGTCGCCCGCGAGCCCTTCGCCCTCCCCGACGGCACCACGATCCACCCGCTGTGGCGTCGACCGGCGGCGCAGCCGCAGGCCACGCGAACGCGGCCGACCCGTCGGCGGCCGGCCGGGCAGGAGAGGCCAGCGATGGCGCCGTGAGCGACGGCCGGTGGGATCCGGTCGGGTGAGCCGTACCCCCGGTGGGTCGCCCTCCGGGCGCCCGATGCCGGCTTCAGTGGGACAGGGCCTTCTCCAGCTCCGCCTTGGACATCGAGGAGCGGCCCTTGATGCCACGCTTCTTCGCCTCGTTGTACAGCTGCTCCTTGGTGCGCCCCTGCGCGCCGCGGTGCGAGCGCTTGCCGCCGCGATGCCCGGACGAGACGTCGTCGAGGGAGGAGCGGCTCGCGGTGCGGGCCTCGCCCGAGCGGGCTCGCTCCTTGTTGACGGTCCGGGCGGCGATCTCCTCGGCCCGGCCGGTGGAGGCGCCGCGCTTCTTCGCGCTCGCCTTGATGTGCTCGTACTGCCGCTCCCTCTTCGGGCTGGACCCTGCGGGCATCGCTTGCCTCCCGGTGACGTGGGGACACCCGGCGCGTCCAGTGCGCACCGTTCGGGCGCACCGTCGGCCGGCTCGTCGGCGCTGACGCGACAGTGGGCAAGATGCCCTGCGCCCCGGGAGGCGAAACGCGTGGTCGGGGAGCGGCCGTAGGTGGCCGGTCCGGACCCGCCGGCGCGGCCTACCGCTGCCAGGCCTCGATGGCGCGGACGGCCTCGCGGGCGACCCGATCCAGGACGGCGGGGCTACCGCTCGTGCCCTCCCACCCCTGGTCGTCGAGGACGGTCGCCACCCCGTCGACGCGGATCACCGCTATCTGGCTGGTCGCGTCGCCGCCGGTGCGCTCCCCGTCCGGGTGTGCCTGCGGCCAGGTCCGGGTCAGCAGCACCGCCTCGTCGCCGACGCCGGGCAGGGGCCGGCTCTCGACGGTGACGGATTCGCCCGCCCGGACGTAGGACGGGCACGCCTCGACGGAATCGCGAACCCGTCGCACGTAGTCCGCGGCACCCTCGCCGGCGAAGGTGAAGATCGTCTGGTGGATCATGCCCTGCGGCACGTAGGTGGGGTCGTCACCGGGCTGCTTGTAGGTGACCGTCATCGAGGCGCTCGCGGTCACCTGCCGGCCGCCGGTGCCGAACTCGTTGCCGCACAGCTTCGGCAGGGCCTGCTCGGTGGGCGTCGCCCGTCGGGGCATCTTCCGCAGCTCCGGTGGCAGCTCGACGAAGGCGGACGTGGGGATGACCACCTTCGCGTCGCCCGTGGGGGAGGGCCGGTCCGACGGGCTCGACGATGCCGCCGCGGTCGTCGGTGACGTGGCCGACGGGGCCGGATCGGTCCCGTCCTCACCAGCGCCACATCCGCCGGAGAGCGTCAGGGCCGCGAGCAGCGGCAGGGACAGCACGCTCGCCGTCCGGCCGCGGGCGCTCGGGTGTCGGGTGCGGTTGCGCATCGTCATCCCTCGTCTCTGCCGGCGCCGCTCAAGTTCCCTGCCACGAACCGACCGAAACGACCAGGGTCCGCGGCCGTGGCGACGACGCTGTCCCTCCGCGTTGAGCGGTCCCGCGATCGGGGCCACTCCGCCTGACCGACGGTCACCTCCCGGTGACCGCGTCGCCATTCGACCACGACGTCGCGGTCGCCAGGGTTAACCTCGCCGCGTCGGGACGGTGGGAGGGTCGGAGGCGGGGACCCGACGGACCGGGGACCGGCGAGCGCCGACTGAGACCCGAGCCGCCCGCCCCGGCCGTCGGCGCCGATCAGGTCGCGTCGGGGCGCGGGGTGAGGCCGAGCACGGCGCACGACTCGCGATACATGCGGGCCGCCTCGGCGCGGACCTGACGGCGTTCGGTGAGTGGGGCGCGGAACGGTATCCGGACCGGTACCGGGGCGCCGTCCACGGTGGCGACGAAATCCATGCCGGCCGCGTCCATGCCGGACATCGTCGCGGCCGTGGCGTCCGGCCGGCCCCCCAGGCCCTGGCAGATCACCCGGCAGTCGTCCGCGTGGTCCCCGTTCATGTGCCGCATGATCGCGGCGACCACGTCGGGGGTGAACGGCGTCACGACGCGTCCGTCGGCTGCGGCAGGACGGTGCGGCCCAGCTCGTCCACCATCGCGGTGTTCAGCCGGTAGGCGTGCGACACCTCGTCCAGGAAGCGGTCCTGGTCGACGGCGTCCCACGGCGCCTCGTCGAGCAGCTTCCGGTAGCGCTGCTTGAACGATCGGGGATCCACGCCGGGGAAGGTGTAGAAGCTGGTGCCGTCCTCGCCGAGGCCGTACGAGCGGTGCAGTGCCCGGCGCATGATCTGGCCGCCGGAGAGGTCACCCAGATACCTGGTGTAGTGGTGCGCGACGAATCCCAGGGGCCAGGTGAAGGCCACCTCCCGGAGGCGCTGCCGGTATTCCGAGGTCGCTTCGCCCGGTCCGGTCCTGGTCTGCCAGTCCGGTCCGATCAGGTGCCTCAGGTCGGCCGCGAGCGCCGGCAGCCGGTGCAGCTCGTCGAAGACGAACCGGCCGGCGACGGGGTCGTCCCGCATCGCCTCGGCGGCCTGCTCGAGCGTCTCGTACACGAAGTAGAGCTGCCCGGCGAGCGCCGCGTAGCCGGCGCGGTCGAGGCGCCCGGCCAGCAGTGCGTCGAAGTAACCCGTGCCCTGCGCCGTCGCGTGGTCGGCCCGGGTGAACTCTCGCAGCCTCGTCGCGAATCCCACGGCACACCTCCGTTCTTAGGTAACCCTAAGCTGATGGTGGCGCGGGGGGAACCGGCGGAACGGATGATCCACGTGAGCCGGCCGCCGGGCCACGGGCTGGCTCGCCCGTGGCCCGGCGGACAGCGCGTCCTAGAGGCCGGCGTCGCCGGCCGCCGCGGCCTCCTGCACCGCCGAGGTACGGCGGGCCTGTGCCCGCTGCTCTCCGGCGTCCTCCCGGTCCGGGGCCGCCGCGATCCGGGCCGACCGGGCGTTCGCGCCGGCCTGCTCACCGGTCACGCCACCGCGGATCCGGTTGTTCGCCGCGACCTGGGCGACCGGGTTGTTGGACGTCACGGTCAACCGGCCGTCGATGATGTTGTCGTCGACGGTGACACCGCCGGTGGTGTTGGTGATGCTGACGTCCCGACCCCAGTAGCCGCCCGACGCGCAGCCGTCGAGGACGCCGTTCGGGCCCACCTGCACACCGCCCAGGTTGCCGGAGAAGGTTGCCTGACCGCGGACCGCGCTGCCGCACACCACGCTGCCGGTGGTGCTGTTGAGCACCGACAGCGTGCCGTCGACGAACGAGTCGTGCACGTCGGTGTAGTAGGTGCCGGTGCTGCTGACGTTGCGCTCCACCTGCGTGCCGCGGTCCAGCCGGACCTCGCCGGCCTGGACGTTGACGTGCCCGGCGATCGTCGACCCCTCCACGAACAGGAAGCTGTCGACGGTCGCGGAGCCCTTCGGCCGCACCGTCACCGTGCCGGCCGTGGCGTCCTTGAGGAAGGCGCCGTACCCACCGGCGGCCAGGACCACCTGGCCGCCGATGGTCGTGTCGGTGGCGTCCAGGTAGCCGTCCGCGGCGACACGTACCTCGCCGCTGACCCGTCCACCGGAGACGACCAGGTTGCCGCCGGCGGCGACGCTGACGTTTCCGGTGATCGTGGTGCCGGTGAGCGCGCAGGACTCGCCGGCCGGGACGTACAGATCGTTGGGCACCGTCACGGCACCGCCGGTGCCGATGCAGTAGGTGACCAGGTCGGCGTGTGCGCTGGGCGCCACGGCCAGCACCGAGACGGCGACGACGGCGCTCACGGTGGCCAGCTTGGCGACGGTACGTCTGGGCATCGCTGTACTCCCTGTCGATGAGGTTCGATGACTCATGCGCCGACGTCCGATCGGGCCGCGGCCCGGACGATGGCGCCCTGCTGGCGCTTGGTCAGCGTGCCGCCGCTCACGAGCGCGGCGGTGACCGTCTCGACGTGCCGGACGAAGGCGGCGTGCCCCGGGTAGTCGGCGTGTTCGTCGATCAGGTCGTTGATGGTGCAGCCGTTGCCGGTGTCGGCGTTGGCCACCCCGGTGTCGTCACCGTCGATGATCACCGTGTCCCGGCTGTCCGAGCCGGGGCAGGCGTCGGAGCCGTCGACGACCACGGTGAACGTCGTCGTCTGTTCGGCGGAGGTGTTCCCGGCGGTGTCGGTGGCCCGGTACCGCAGGGTGTGCGCGCCGGCGGCCTGGACGCCGACCGGACCGGTGTACGCGGTCCAGGCGCCGGTGTCGAGGGCGTACTCGATGGACGTGACGCCCGATTCCGCGTCGGTGGCCGTGACGGTCACAGTGGCGCGGCCGATGTACGCCCCGTTCTCGTCCTGGTCGCCCGTGATCGTGGCGGTGGCCACGGGCGGGGTGGTGTCCTCGGCCGGCGGGGGGACGACGGTGAACGTCGTCGACTGTTCGGCGGAGGTGTTCCCGGCGGTGTCGGTGGCCCGGTACCGCAGGGTGTGCGCGCCGGCGGCCTGGACGCCGACCGGACCGGTGTACGCGGTCCAGGCGCCGGTGTCGAGGGCGTACTCGATGGACGTGACGCCCGATTCGGCGTCGGTGGCCGTGACGGTCACGGTGGCGCGGCCGATGTACGCCCCGTTCTCGTCCTGGTCGCCCGCGACCGTGGCGGTGGCCACGGGCGGAGTGGTGTCCTCGGGTGTTGCGGCGACGACGGTGAAGTGGGCCATCTGCTCCGCCGAGGTGTTCCCGGCGACGTCGGTGGCCCGGTAGTGCAGCATGTGCATCCCGACGTCGTCGACCACGACCGGTGCGGTGTACGTGGTGAAGGCCGCCCCGTCCAGCGAGTACTCGATCGTCGCGACCCCGGACTGGGCGTCGTTGGCGGTCAGCGTGGCGGTGGCCGTACCGATGTAGTTGCCGTCGCCGTCCCGGTCGCCTGCGATGTCGGCCGTGACCGTCGGCGCGGTGGTGTCCTCCTCGCCCGGCTCGACGATCCGGAACGACACCGAGCCGACCGCGCTGGTGTTGCCGGCCTGGTCGGTGGCGCGGAACTGCACCGAGTGGTCACCGATCGCGGTGACCTGCACCGGGGCGGTGTACGGCTGGAAGCTGGTGTCGTCGATCTGGTACTCGACGGTGTCCACGCCCGACCCGGCGTCGGTGGCGGTGACGGTCACCGTGGCCGCGCCGACGTAGTTGCCGTCCTGGTCCTGGTCGCCCGCCACGCTGGCGGAGACCTCGGGTGGCGTGGTGTCGCCACCTCCGCCGTCGGTGACCACCAGTTCGCCGACCATCTGGCCGTGACCGGGAATCGAGCAGAAGTAGCGGTAACGGCCTGGTGTCAGGGTCACGGTCGCCTGGTGCCGCCCGTCGTTCGCGTCGAACGGGCTGGCCAGGATGTTCAGCGTGACGTCGTGGTTGTAGCCCTCCGTGCTGGTGTCGAAGGTCAGCGTGTGCGGCATCCCGGTGGTGTTGCCGGTCGCCGCGCTGTTCTCCCAGATGATCGTGGTCTCGCCGGCCACCGCCTGGGTGGGCGCGGACTTGTAGCGGGTGATGTCGTCGTCGGCGGTCCAGGTCAGCACCTGCGCCGCCGCCCGCGGGGCGGCGGACGCGGGTGCCGTGGCCGACGGGAGCACCGCGAGCAGGAGCACCGCCAGCGCGGCCGTCAGTCTTCGGGTCATGGTCGCTCCTAGAGATCCCGCACGCGGATGTTGCGGAACTCGATCAGGTCGTTGTCACCGTGGTTCTGCAGCCCGACGAAGCCGCGGAGGAACTGCCGCAGATCGGTCGGCGGGTCACCGGCGCGGGAGGACTGCTTGCCCGGCGTGTTGTCGAACTCGTTGATCACCACTCCGTTGCGGATGATCGTGTAGTGCTGGCCGACCGCCCGGATCTCGTAGTCGTTCCACTGGTCCTTCGGGGTGACGCCGGCCTGGGCGAGCGGCACCGGGTCGAAGTTGTAGACCGAACCGGTCTTCTGCGGCTCGCCGGTCTCACCGTCGTAGATCTGGATCTCGTGCCCGCAGTAGATGGCCACCCACGCGGGTGAGGTCCGGGCCGATCCGACGGTGCCGCAGCTGCCGGGCGGGCGCTGGTCCAGCGGGATCCGCGGGTCCGGGAACCGGATGAAGACGCCGCTGTTGGCCCGGCCGGTGTCCGGCGCGATGTCGCGGAACTGCAGCTTCAGCGAGAAGTCGCCGAGTTCCTTGGTGTGCCAGAGCATGCCCAGGCCGCCGCTGGAGCGCAGTGACCCGTCAGGCTGGATGCCGAACTGCCCGGACGGGGCCTGCTGCCAGCCGCGCAGCGACTCGGCGGTGCCGTCGAAGAGCGGCTCGTACCCGGTGTGCCCGCCTCGGCCGATGTCGGACGCGGCGGCCAGCCGGGTCAACGTGCCCGCTTCGCGGCCGGTGAGCAGGCCGTCGCCCTGCAGCGCGCGGGCGACCGCGGTGACGTGTCGCACGAAGCTGTCGTGGTCGGGCCAGGTGCTCTCGTCGTCGATCAGGTCGTTGGCGGTGCAGCCCTGCCCGACCGTACGGCTGGGCACCCCGGTGTCGGTGTCGCCGAGCCACACCGTGTCCCGGCCGTCCGGCGCCGCGCAGCCCACCGTGACGGTGGTCTGCACCGTCGCCGTCTGTCCGTCGGCGTAGGTGACGGTCAGCTTCGCGGTGTAGGTGCCGACCCGGGCGTACGTGTGGCGCGGGTTCGCCTCGGTCGACGTGGCGCCGTCGCCGAACTCCCACCGGTGGCTGACGCCGCCGGAGCGGGAGCCGGTGAACGCGATGGTCAGCGGCTTGTTCTGGACGGCCACCGACGTCGCGGCCGGCGCCGGGGTGGGCGCGCCACCGGTGTAGGTGATCCGGATCAACTTCTGGTTGGGGTGCAGGCTGAAGAAGCCGCCGCCGTAGTCCAGCAGGTAGAGCGCGCCGTCCGGGCCGAACTTGGCGTCCATCCAGCTCTGCAGCCGGGTGTCCCCGCTGCCGCTCGGGATGATCGCCCGCAGCGACTCGGCGTACACCGGCGGGGCCGCCTGCGGCACGCCGGCCGGGTCGACGGTCACCGCGACGCGGTTGTTGGCGTTCGACTGGTCGCCGATGAACCACTTGTCGTCCCAGTACGCCGGCCAGGCCACGGTGCTGTTCGGGTCGACCCGGTCCCGGTGGTAGGTCGGACCGGACATGATGGCCTGGCCGCCGCCGCGCAGGTAGGGCTGGGTGTAGGTGGCGTCGGCGGCGACGTAGGTCGGGAGTCCGCTGCCGTCGGCGCGCTTCGGGAAGATCGGGCCGCCGCCGTCGGGGGAGTACCAGATCATGTTGTCCCGGGCCGGTGGGATGTTCACCAGGCCGGTGTTGCGCGGCGACTCGTTCTTCAGGTTGTCGCAGTCGTACCAGCCGGTCAGCACCGTCGCGTCGGTGTTGCTGCGGTCACGGTAGGGCTGCCGGTTGCCCATGCAGTACGGCCAGCCGTGGTTGCCGGCCGAGGTGATGATGGTCGCCGTCTCGTACTTGGCCGGGCCGAGGGTCGGGCTGGGCGACGAGGCGTCCGGGCCCACCCATCCGGCGGTCAGCCACTGGCGCTCCGGGTCGATCTGCAGGCGGGCGATGTTGCGGACGCCCATCACGTAGATCTCCGGCCGGGTCTTCTCGGTGCCCGGCGGGAACAGGTTGCCCTCCGGGATGGTGTACGTGCCGTCCGGCTCGGGGTGGATCCGGATGATCTTGCCGGCCAGGTCGTTGGTGTTGCCCGAGGTCCGGCGCGCGTCCTGGAACGAGATCCCCTGGTACTCCTGGGTCCAGTTGTTGCCGGAGTAGCCCTGCGACCCCTCGGACGAGTTGTTGTCTCCGGAACCCACGTACAGGTTGCCCTTGTCGTCGAAGGCCATCCCGCCGCCGGCGTGGCAGCAGCTGTGGATCTGCACCGGGAACTGCAGCAGGTCCTTGCGGGTGGCCTGGTCGATGGTCTGCGCCTCGCGGTCGTAGGTGAACCGGGAGATGGTGCGCTGCCCGACCCGCTGCACCCGGTCGATCGACTCGTGCGGCATCCAGTAGACGTAGAGCCAGCCGTTATTCGCGAACGCGGGGTCCGGCACGATGCCGAGCAGGCCCTCCTCGTTCTTCACCAGTTCGGAGCCGCTGCCCCGGTTGCCCATCACCTCGAGCGTGGTGAGCAGCTTGACCTGCTTGGTCTGCGGGTCCCAGGAGTGGACGGTGCCGCAGCCCAGGCCGACGTTCGGGTTGTTCCAGTCGGCGATCGGGCCGGTCGGGCAGGCCGCCTTGCCGACGTAGAAGACCGTGCCGTCCGGCGCGATGGTGAGACCGTGCGGCTCGCCGATCTGGTCCAGCTGCCCGGTCTGGTTGGCCGCGGTCAGCCGCTCCACCTTGTAGTTCGCCGCGATCGTGGCCTGGCAGTCGCCGCGCAGCCGCCCGGTGGTCCAGTTGAGGGCGCCGGCCAGGTGCGTACGGAACGCGTCCTCGCCGTAGCTGCCCTCGGTGTGGCCCATGCCGGTGTAGAACGACCGGCCGCCGTCGTAGTCCCGGCACCAGGACACCGGGTGGAACGGGCCGTTGGCGCCCGGTCCCGGGTTGTAGTGCCGCTCCTCGACCTGGGCGAGCGTGTGCACGGTGCCGATCGGGCTCGGGTCCCAGTTGTCCCAGCGGTCCGAGCGGGTGAGCGTCATCGGCAGCGACGCCGTGGCCGGGTGGTTGCGGTCCAGGATGTTGACCACCGTCTGGTTCACCGGGGGCAGTTCGGGGGCGGTGGTGCTGCCGGTGAACAGCCGCAGGTCGGCGAGTTGGGTCAGCGGCTCGCCGCTGTTCGCGGTGACGTTCAGCCGGAAGTGCCGGAACTCCTGCGGGGTGGCGATGTCGAACCGGCGGGTCTGGAACCGCTCCGCGAAGCTCTGGCCGGTCCGCCGGTCCACGTCGGACCAGGTCTGCCCGTCGGCCGAGCCCTGCAGCGTCCAGTCCTTCGGGTCCCGGCCGGGGGAGTCGTTGGCCGAGGTGAGGGCGTATCCGGTGATGCGCTTCGGCGCGCTCAGCTCGTACGCCACCCACGCCGTCGGGGAGCGCGCGAGCCACTTGGTGTTGGCGTCGCCGTCGGTCAGCTTCTCCTTGGTCTCGTTCGGCGGGTTCTCGCCCGAGGCGGTCACCCGGGCCACGGGCTCGGCGACCGGGATGGCGCCGGCCGGTCGGGTGCCGATCAGCCCGGTGAACCAGGTGGAGTCGACCTGCGCGCGGGCGGCGTCGGCGATGCCGACGAACCCGCCGCCGGACTTCATGTAGGTCTGCAACGCCGTTTCCTGCTCACGGTTGAGCGTGGCGCCGGTCGCGGAGAGGAACACCACGCTGCGGTACGCCGCGAGCCCGGCCGTGGTGAACACGGCCGGGTCGGTGGACTCCGTGACGTCGATGTCGTGGTCCGCGGCGAGATCCTTGATCTCCGCCGTCGCGCGGGCCACCGGGTCGTCCTGCTCGGCCGCGGGGCCGTGGAAGACGAGGACCTTGATCGGGTCCGGTGGTGCCGCCTTCGGCGCGGCCGCCGGCGCGGCGGCCATCGCCGCCGAGGCCGGCAGGAGTGTGGCGATCGCCGCGATCGTGGCGAGGGTTCGTCGTACGTTTCTGGTCATCCCCGTGCACCCTCCTTCAGTCAGCTGCCGTGCTGGTGGGTGTGGCCTTGGAACCGGTGGATCGCCTCCTCCGCGCCGGGCGGCATGCTGCCGTCGGCGTTGCGCACCAGGAAGAGCCCGACCATGCCGCCGTCGGAGTGGGACTGCACGTGGCAGTGGTACATCCACGCCCCGGGCCCGACGCCCTCGCCGGCCAGCACCTGGAAGCCGAACGAGCTGCCCGGGTTGAGGTCCTTGTTGTCGATCACGTGGCTCGGGTCGCTCGGGCCCTCGAGCATCCCGGTGCGGTTGTCCGCCCACCGGTGCGCGTGCAGGTGGAAGGTGTGGAAGAGGCTGCCGTGCCCGATCGCGATCCACTCCACCCGCTGGCCCAGGTTCGCCTCGAACATCGGGGTGTCCGGGGCCATCCTGTTGTTGATCAGCATGTCGTTGAACACGACGGTGAACTGCTTCTCCGGCAGGATGTCGCCGCGGCGCCGGACGATCAGCGCGCCGTACAGCCCCTTGGCCACCCCGGCGCTGCCGTGGTCGGTGCCCATCGAGTGGTCGTGGTAGTGCCAGTAGCCGGCGCTGCCTGGCATGAAGCGCCGACCCGCCGCGGCGAACATCTCCCGGGAGCGCCACACGTACGTCCGGGTCTCGCCGGGGTTGTTGAACGAGGCGTTGAGCGGGCTGCCGTCCGAGTCGGTGCTGTAGTCCACCCCGTGCGGGTGGATGGACAGTCGCTGGTTGGTGGTGTTGACCAGGGTGATCTCGAGCGTGTCGCCCTCGTACATCTCCAGCACCGGACCCGGCACGGTGGCCTGGCCGGGTGCCAGGCCGTACCCGAACAGCCCGCCGGGCAGCTGCTCGGCGTAGAGGGTGATGCGCTTCGTGGCGCCGGTGCCGGCCCGCGCCGGACTCCCGGCGAACGGGTTGCCGACCGTGGGCGCGGCCACGCCCAGCGCTCCGGCGGCCAGCACGCTGGTGGTCATCAGGGATCTGCGGGACAGGTGGCGGGGGGAGCCGACAGCATGGTCGTCCATGGAACTCCGTTCACGCCCGAGCAGGTCGCGACAGGGCAGGGTGCGGCGACCGTCGACAGCAGGAGTCGGCCCCCACGCGTCCGTGACCTCGTCGCGGACTTCTCTCGGATGAGTCAGAACTTTTGTCGAACGACGAAAATCTATGTATGGCATTGACGAAAGTAAAGATCTGCTTACGAAAAGACCGGCTCTTGCCAGGGACGCGGTGGCGTGATCAGCAGGTTGCGGTCGCGCCCTGGCGGAGGCAAAGGGCGGCGCCCGCGTGCGAGACGGACGAGAGGCGTCGCGCGCGGCGCCCGCGGTTCGCCGACGTCGCGGCGCGACGTCGGCGTCAGCCTGCCGTCGGTCTGGCGGAATTGTGGCAAGCGTCGGTCAGCGAAGCAGCCGGCCGCGTTCGGCCGGACCCCGAAGGCTCTCCGGTGTTTAGGTTAGGCTAACCTGCCCCTGATCCACGGGGAGGGGCGCACACGGTCGTGGCGGACGACGAGATCACCACCGGCAGCGTGCTGCGCCGCGCCCTGCGCCGCCAGCGTGGCCGGGTGCTGGCCGGCATCGTGCTGCTCTGCCTCCACCAGGCCACCGAGGCGCTCGTCCCGGTCGCCATCGGCGTCGTCATCGACCGTGCCGTCGCCACCGGGGACGTCCGTACGCTGCTGCTCTCCCTCGCCGGTCTCGCCATCCTCTTCACCGTCCTCGCCTTCGCCTACCGGACCGGCGCACGTCACGCGTACGCCGCCGTCGAACGGGAGGCGCACCTCTCGCGGGTCGAGATCGCCGGGCGGGCTCTCGACCCGCGCGGACACCGGTCGGGCCTGCGCGACGGTGAGCTGCTCGCCGTCACCGCCTCCGACGCGGAGCTGTCCGCGCTGGTCGTACGGGTCGCCGGGCTCACCGCGGCGGCGTTCACCGCCCTGCTCGTCGCCGCCGTCGCGCTACTCATCGTCGACATCCCGCTCGGGCTCGGCGTGCTCGTCGGCGTACCCCTGGTGGTCCTCGCCCTGCACCGCATGGCGCCGCTGCTCACCCGACGCGGCGCCGCACAGCAGGAAGCGCTCGCCGTCACCACCGCGCTCGCCGTCGACCTCGTCGCCGGCCTCCGCGTGCTGCGCGGCATCGGCGCCCAGGACCACGCGGCACGCCGCTACGCGGGCGCCAGCCGGCACGCCCTCGACGTGACGCTGCGCGCCGCCACCACCAAGGGGCTGCACCTCGGGCTCACCACCACCGTCAACGGTCTCTTCCTCGCGGCGGTCGCCGGCGTCGCCGGCTGGCTCGCACTACAGGGCCGGCTCACCATCGGCGAACTCGTCGCCGTCGTCGGGCTCGCCCAGTTCGTCGCCGAGCCGGTGCAGACGCTCGGATACTGCGTACAGCTGTTCGCCATGGCCCGGGCCTCCGCGGGACGGGTCGCGCGGGTCCTCGGCGCCCCGCCGCTCATCCGGCCGGGCACCGCCGGCCCGCCGGCCCCGAGCCCGTCCCGGCTCGCCCTCGACGCGGTCACCTACGCCGGGCTCGACGGAGTCTGCCTGCAGGTCCGGGCCGGTGAGGTCCTGGGCGTGCTCGCCTACGATCCCGCCGAGGCCGAGGCGC
This sequence comes from Micromonospora sp. WMMD812, assembly GCF_027497215.1. Lineage (NCBI taxonomy): Bacteria > Bacillati > Actinomycetota > Actinomycetes > Micromonosporales > Micromonosporaceae > Micromonospora > Micromonospora sp. WMMD812. Next base: position 83,023 of record NZ_CP114904.1, read on the forward strand.
TGGTCGCGCTGCTGTCCGCCCGCGTGTCCCGGGACGACTACCAGGGGACGCTGTACGTCGACGGCGTGCCCGCCGACGAGCTGCACATCGACGCCATCCGCAGCACGCTGTTGGTCGAGCCGCACGACGTGGCGTTGTTCGAAGGGACGCTGCGCGCCAATCTCGCCGCCGGGGCGGAGGTCGAGGGAACCGAGGTCGAGGAGAAGGTCCTCCGCGACGCGGTGCGGGCCGCCGCGGCCGAGGACGTGCTCGCCGCGCACCCGGACGGCATCGACCGCGTGCTCACCGAGCGGGCAGCCAACCTGTCCGGCGGGCAGCGGCAGCGAGTCGGGCTCGCCCGGGCCCTTCTCGCCGACCCGCCGGTGCTGGTGCTGCACGACCCCACCACGGCCGTCGACGCGGTGACCGAGGCGCTGCTCGCCGACGGGGTGGCCGCCGCCCGCGCGAGCGCCGCCCGCGGCACGGTGGTCATCACCCACAGCCCCGCCCTGCTGCGGGTCACCCATCGGGTCGTCGTGATCGACCGCGGCCGCGTCGTCGCCGAGGGCTCCCACGAGCACCTCCTCGCCAGCGACGCCCGCTACCGGGAGGAGGTACTGCGGTGACCGACGAACCCGGCCCGAACGTCGTCCAATCCCGGCAGTTGCTGCCCACGGCCACCGCCCGACAGACCTGGGCCGCGCTGCGGGCCGAGTTCGCCCGGCTGCCCGGGCTCAGTGTCGCCGCGGGCGCGTTGCTGGTCGCCGCCGCCGCGAGCGGACTCGTCGCCCCCTGGGTGCTCGGCCGGCTCGTCGACGACGTCATCGCCGGCTCCACCACGTCACGGATCGTGTCCTGGGCGAGCGTGATCGCGGGCGCCGCGGTGCTCGGCGGCGTCCTCACCGCGGCCGGGGCCGCGGTCGCCGCGCGGCTCGGCGAGACCGTGCTGGCGCGACTGCGGGAGCGGGTCCTCGACCGTGCCCTGCACCTCCCGTCCGCCACGCTGGAACGCGCCGGGACCGGCGACCTGGTGGCCCGGGCCGGCGACGACGTGGCGGTGGTGACGAACGTGATCGCCAGCAGCGGTCCCGCCTTCCTCGGCGCGCTGCTGTCCATCGTGCTGACCGCGGCCGGGCTCTTCGCCCTCGACTGGCGGCTCGGTCTCGCCGGGCTCGCCGCGGCGCCGGCGTACGCGTTGGCTCTGCGCTGGTACCTGGCGCGCTCGGTCCCGTACTACGCGCGGGAGCGGGTGGCGGTCGGAGAACGGGCCCAGGCGATGGCCGGGGCGCTGCGCGGCGCGGCGACCGTGCGCGCCTACCGGCTGGAGGACGCCCACGTGGCCCGGATCGCCGAGCGCTCGGCCGTGGCCCGGGACCTGTCGTTGGAGATCTTCAACCTCTTCACCCGGTTCGGGCTGCGCATCAACCGGGCGGAGTTCGTCGGGCTCGCCGCGGTGCTGCTCGCCGGGTTCCTGCTGGTCCGCGACGACCTCGCCACCGTGGGAGCGGCCACCACCGCCGCGCTGTTCTTCCACCGGCTCTTCAACCCCATCGGCCTGCTGCTGTTCGAGTCGGACTCCGTGCTGCAGGCCGGGGCGAGCCTCGCCCGGCTCGTCGGCGTCACGTCCCTGCCCACCGCCGCGCCCGCGGGCGACGGCGAGCAGCCTCGTCAAGGCCGGCCAACGGCCGGGCGGGTCGAGCCGGGGGCGCTGGAGGTGGTCGTCACCCGCCACCGCTACGACGACGGACCCGTCGTGCTGCGGGACCTCGCACTCCGTCTCGCCCCCGGGGAACGCGTCGCGCTCGTCGGCGCGAGCGGGGCCGGCAAGAGCACGGTCGCCGGCATCAGCGCCGGCATCATCACCCCCACCGACGGATCGGTGTCGCTGCGCGGTGTGCCGCTGGCCGACCTCGGCGAACATCGCGTCCGTCGCGAGATCGCGCTGATCAGCCAGGAGGTGCACGTCTTCGCCGGGTCACTCGGCGACGACCTGCGCCTGGCCGACCCGGACGCCACCGACGCTCAGCTCACCGCCGCCCTCGACCTGGTCGGCGCCACGGCCTGGCTCCGCACCCTGCCCGACGGCCTCGCCACGGACGTGGGGGAGGGCGGCAAGCAGCTCACCGCCGCCCAGGCCCAGCACCTCGCCCTGGCGCGCCTCGTCCTCGCCGACCCCGTCGTCGCCGTCCTCGACGAGGCCACCGCCGAGGCCGGCAGCGCCGGTGCCCGCGACCTCGACCGTGCCGCCCTGGCCGCCACCGAGGGGCGCACCACGCTGATCGTCGCCCACCGGCTCAGCCAGGCGGCCACGGCGGACCGCATCGTGGTCCTGGAGCACGGCCGCGTCGTGGAGCAGGGCACGCACGGCGAACTGCTGGCGGCCGGAGGCCGCTACAGCGACCTGTGGCGTTCGTGGCGCACGCCGGATCCGGTGGTCCCGAGGGGACGAGACGGCGAGGAGGGTCTCGGCGACTCCCCAGTGGAGATGTCCGGCCTCCGCGCTTCCGGACCCGGACCCGCCACCACCTGACGGGACGCCCGAACGGCGGGGTGCGGTGAGGCTGATCATGCCATCTAGCCAACGGGCGCAACTTTGTTTAGCCTAACCTAACTCTCGGCCGTGACACCGGCCCCGACATCGAGAAACGGAAGACCTCACCATGCGCGCGTGGCGTCCGATCCTGGCAGTGGCGGTGCTCAGCGCCATGCTCGCCGGCTGCGGCAACAACTCCGAGACCGGCGACAAGGCTTCCGCCGCTGGCCCCTGGTCGTTCAGCGACGGGTCCGGTCAGGTCGTCAAGGCGGACAAGACCCCCACCCGGATCATCGCGCACGCCGGCGAGGCCGCCGCGCTGATGTCCTTCGGCATCAAGCCCGTGGGGATCTACGCGGACGAGCCGGTCAAGACCGACCCCAACCTGAAGAACCTCGACCTCAGCGGGATCGAGGTCCTCGGCGAGGAGTGGGGCAAGATCGACGTGGAGAAGGCGGCCTCACTGCGGCCGGACCTGATCGTCGGGGACTGGTGGCCCGTCGAGAAGGCGCACAGCGGCATGGAGGAAGGCGTCGACGAGAAGAGCAAGAAGCTCGCCGAACTCGCCCCCGTCGTCGGCGTCGCGCAGGGCAAGTCGATCGCCGAACTGGCCGAGGGGTACGAGTCCCTGGCCAAGAGCCTCGGCGCCGATGTGGACAACCCGCAGATCGCCGCGAACAAGAAGCGCTTCGAGGAGGCGGTCACCGCCTTCAAGGCGGCCGTCGCGGGCAAGCCCGGACTCACCGTCGCGGCCATGTCGCCGGCTGACGACAAGTTGTACGTGGCCAACCCCGCGTACGCCCCCGAGCTGCTGGACCTGCAGAGCTGGGGCCTGAAGGTGATCAACCCCGACAAGCCGGACCCGAGCTTCGCCTACTGGGAGAACCTCAGCTGGGAGAACGCGGACAAGTACCAGCCCGACCTGATCCTCTGGGACGGCCGCTCCTTCACCCCCACCGCGAACGCGGACTGGGGCAAGAAGCAGCCGACCTGGTTCAAGATCAAGGCAGCCAAGGCCGGTGCCGCCGTCTCTTGGCCGGCGTTCTGGCTGCACACGTACGGCGACTTCGCCACCGAGCTGGACAAGCTGACCGAGGCGGTCAAGGCCGCGGATCCGAATGTCGGCAACTAGCCCGTCCGCGACGCGCACCTCGACGCAGGGCCTGCGGCGAGCCTCCGCCCTCGGGCCGGGGCTCGCCGTGCTCGGCGCGATCCTCGCCCTCGTCGCGTTCCTGAGCGTGACGATGGGCTCCCGCTCCATCGGCCTGTCCGAGGTGCTGCACGCCCTCGGCAGCCTGGACAGCGACGGCTCCATCGGCAGCACGATCACGCTGGAACTGCGCGTGCCCCGCACCCTGCTCGGCATCCTGGTCGGCGCCGCGCTCGGCGTCGCCGGGGCGATCCTGCAGGGCGTGACCCGCAACCCGCTCGCCGACGCCGGCATCATGGGCATCAACTCGGGCGCGGCCGCGTTCGTGGTCTTCGCCATCACCGTGCTCGGCCTGCGCGGCGTCAACGTCTACGTCTGGTTCGCGTTCGTCGGCGCGACCGCCGCCCTCGCGCTGGTGTACGCGATCGCGTCGTTGGGCCGGGAGGGTGCCACGCCGGTCAAGCTGGCCCTCGCCGGCGCGGCCGTCACCGCCGGCCTAACCTCGGTGACGACCGGGATCGTCATGACGAACGTGGACGCGCTCAACGAGCTGCGGTTCTGGCAGGTGGGTTCGCTCGCCGGCCGCTACACCCCGATCCTGACCGGGGTCGCGCCGTTCCTGCTGCTCGGCCTCGCCGCCGCGCTGACCTTCGGCCGTGCCCTCAACGGCCTCGCGCTCGGCGAGGACGTGGCCCGTGGTCTCGGCCAGCACGTCACCCGCACCCGCGTCGCCGCCTTCGCCGTGGTCGCGGTGCTCGCCGGCGCGGCGACCGCCGCCTGCGGACCGATCATCTTCATCGGGCTCGTCGTGCCGCACCTGGCCAGGTTCATCTGCGGCCCCGACTACCGGTGGATCCTGCCGTACTCGATGCTGCTGGCCCCGATCGTGCTGCTGCTCGCCGACGTGCTCGGCCGGGTCGTCGGCGCGCCCGACGAACTGCAGGTCGGCGTGGTCCTCGGCGTGATCGGCGCGCCCGCGTTCGTGGCCGTCGTCCGCTACGCCCGGCTGTCGGAGGTGTGAGCCGATGACCACGACGACGACCACGACGGACGCGACCACCGCCGCGCGCGACGTGGCGGCGGCGCTGCGCGGCAACCGGCGGCGACGCGCCGCCCGCACCGTCACGGTGACCGTCGGCCTCACCCTGGCCGTGGCCGCGCTCTTCGTGCTCACCATGATGGTCGGCAGCTTCCGCATCGGCGCCGGCGAGGTCATCGCCTCGGTGCTGCACCTGTCCGACAACCCCAGCGTCGACTTCGTCGTCCGCGGCCTGCGGCTGCCGACGGCCGCCTCCGCCCTGGCGGTCGGCCTCGCGTTGGGCGCCTCCGGAACGATCTTCCAGCAGCTGCTCCGCAACCCGCTCGCCTCCCCGGACTTCGTCGGCATCACGTCCGGAGCCGGGCTCGCCGCCGTCACCGGCATCGTGGTCCTGCACGTCGGCGGACTCGCCGTCAGCGGGCTCGCCCTCGCCGGCGCACTGGTCGCGGCCCTGCTGATGTATCTGCTGGCCTGGCGCGACGGCGTCAGCGGCTACCGCTTCATCCTCATCGGCATCGGGGTGGCCGTCTTCTTCGACGGGCTGGTCGGCTACGTGCTCACCCGGGCGCAGCTCTCCGAGGCGCGACAGGCCGCGCACTGGCTCACCGGCTCCGTGGGGCAGGCCAGCACCACCGAGCTTCGTCTGCTCGTCGGCGCCCTGGTCGTCCTGCTGCCCGTCGCGATGCTGCTCCAGCGACCGCTGCGAACCCTGGAACTCGGCGACGACGCCGCCCGCACCCTGGGCACGAGGACGGAGCTCAGCCGCGCCGCGCTCCTCGCCACCGGGATCGTGCTGGTCGCCCTCGCGGTGTCCGTGGCCGGCCCCATCGTCTTCGTCGCCCTCGTCGCCGGACCGGTCGCCAACCGGCTCCTCGGCCCCGCCGCCGGCGGAATCCTCCCCGCCGCGCTGGTCGGCGCCGTGCTGCTGCTCCTCGCCGACCTCGTCGCCGTGCACCTGCTGCCCACACCGCTGCCCACCGGCGTGGTGACCGGCGCGGTCGGTGCCCCCTACCTGCTGTGGCTGCTGGCCACCACCAACCGGCAAGGAGCGGGCGGATGACCCGAATGCGCACCGAGGCCCTCACCCTCGGGTACGACGACCGCAGCATCGTCACCAACCTCGACGTCGCGATACCCGACGGCATGATCACGGCGATCGTCGGCGCCAATGCCTGCGGAAAGTCCACCCTGCTCCGCGGGCTGGCCCGGCTGCTCGCCCCGCGCGGCGGCGCCGTCTACCTCGACGGCAGGGCCCTCGCCGACCTGCGCACCCTCGACGTCGCCAAGGTCCTCGGGCTGCTCCCACAGACCCCCATCGCGCCCGACGGCATCACGGTCGCCGACCTCGTCTCCCGTGGCCGTTACCCCCACCAGGGCTGGTTCCGCCGCTGGACCGAGCACGACCACGAGGCGGTCGCCCGGGCCCTGGACGCCACCGGCACCGCGGACCTGATCAACCGCCCGATCCGGGAGCTCTCCGGTGGGCAGCGCCAGCGTGTCTGGATCGCCATGACCCTGGCCCAGGACACCGACCTGCTGCTGCTCGACGAGCCGACCACCTATCTCGACATCAACCACCAGGTCGAACTGCTGCGACTGCTGCGCACGCTGAACGCCGAGTCCGGCAAGACCATCGTCGTCGTCCTGCACGACCTCAACCTCGCCTGCCGCTTCTGCGACCACCTCATCGCGATGTCGGAGGGCGCCATCGTCGCCGAGGGCGCCCCCACCGACGTGGTGACCGCCGAACTGGTCGAGAAGGTGTTCGGTCTCAGCTGTCTCGTCATCCCGGACCCGATCGCCGGCACGCCGATGATCGTCCCCGCCTGAACCACACCGTTTCGCGACCTCGCGCGCTCGATCTCGACGGGACGGTCAGCGCCGCACGGCGGGTGGGCGCGGCGTGTGCTCCAGGTGGCGGTGCAGATACTCCCGCGCCAGCCGTTTCGCCGCACACAGAAGGCGATCGTCGCCGGCCGGGTGCCGCCGGAAGGCCAGGATGACCAGCCGGTCGAACGCCGCGACGGCGATGCGCAGCGTGCGGCGCAGGTGCGGGGTGTCGGCGACGTCGAAGCGTACGACCAGGGCGCGGGCGAGGCGGTCGCCGATGATGCTCGGGTCCGCATCGTCGGCGTACGCGCCCCCCACCTCGTGCTGCTGGATGACGCGCAGGGCGGGAAGCCGGCCGTGCAGGGCGATCGACTCGTCCAGCGCCGCCTCGACGACGTCCCACCACGACGTCGGGCGAGTGCGGACGAGCGCCTGGTCAAGGCGCCGCAGGTAGGTCTCCACGCCGCGGAGCCGCACCGCCTCCAGGATCGCGCGCGTGTCCGGGAACACCTGGTAGAGCGAGCCGATCGGTAGGCCGGCGCGGCCGGCGATCACGGTCATGGACAACCGGTCGTAGTCGATCTCGCCGATCAGCTCGGCGCACGCGTCGAGGATGCGCCGCGCATGGTGGCCGCCGCGGCCCTGCGCCGGCGGTCGGAGTGGGGACGCTGTTCCGATCGGTGGAGTCGGCACCGGTCTCCTCGGTCCATCGCATCGACGGTTGTCGCGCCACTGCTGGCACCTGCTCAACGAACCGCCGCGCCACGGGTAGCGGGGCAGACCGACGAGTCCGGGACGACACGACGCGGGCGCGCCGGCCGATGAGCCGGCGCGCCCGCGTTCCGGAGCGGACGGGGGGTCTACCGCGGCAGGAGTCGGAACGACTGTGCGGCGCTGCCGTTGCAGCTGTACTGCACCAGCTGGACGCTGTCGGCGGTGGAGCCGCCCGGTACGTCCAGGCACTTGCCGCTGAGCCGGTTGACCAGCCGGTAGTAGCCGTCGGCCTCCGGTACCGCCTGCCACTGCTGGTTGTTTCCGCCGCTGTAGGTCCAGAGCTGGATCGGCGCGTTGTCGGCGGTGGACACGTTCGTCACGTCGAGAGCGCGGGCGCTGTTGTTGCGGTTGTTCACCCGAACGTGGCCGCCGCTGGTGGGCTGGAACTGGTACTGCTGGGCGTAGGTCGTGTTGCAGGCGTACTGCTGGATCGCGGTGCCGTTGGCGGTGCCGGCGGCCCGAGCGTCGACGCACTTGCCGCTGCCCCGGTTGACCAGGCTGTACCAGGCGGTCGGGGAGATCGGGTCGGAGGGCGGGGGAGTGCCGCCACCGCCGCCGAGCCACAGCAGTCCGTCGATGAGGAAGTGGTTCTGCACCTCACTGGCGAATGTGGACGACAGCGGCACGTCGTTGTCGTAGTCCATGGCGTTGTGGCCGAAGTTCGCGTACAGCATCTTGTAGCCGGTGTTGGTCCACATGATCGGGTAGTAGCCGCTGTACCAGGTCTGGTTCGGGTCGGTGCCGAGGGGGAAGCTGCTCGGGTCGACCGAGGCGAGGATGGTGATGTTCGGGTTGGTCCGCAGGTCGCGGCTCCAGCTGTACCACTCGCTCACCGACGAGGTGAAGGTGGCGGGCAGGCGGACGGTGGACGGGTGGGTCCGGTTCTCGACCCGCAGTACCGCGGTGGTCGGCCCCCAGGTGTTGGACTGGAACGCGCCGGTGCCGAGGAACTGGTTGTGGTACCAGTCCCAGCCGCCGGGGTTGGTGGTGAACGCGGAGACGTGGAAGCCGAGCCACGCGCCACCGCCCCGCATGTACTGCTCGAACGCCGGGCGCTGGGCAGCCGGCGGCAGGTCGTCGAGGAAGATCACCACCTGGTACTGGGCCAGGTTGGCGGCGTTCAGCCGACTCCAGTCGTTGGTCGCGGTGTAGGAGAAGTTGTGCTGCGCGGCGATCTGCGGGAACCACTGGTTGGCTTCCCGGACGAAGCTGATGTGGGCCGGGTCCCAGGTGCCGTTGTAGAAGGCGATCACGTTGAAGGCGGGGGCCGCGGCCCGGGCGTTGCCGTGGGCGGGCGGGGCGAAGACGGTCACCAGCGCCAGGCAGAGCGCGAGGAACTGGGCCACCCTTCGGGTCACGGTGCGGCGGGTGCGGGCGATCATGGCGCGTCCTCTCCGTGTCGTCGCGTCGGCGGGGGCGTCCGGCTGCGGCGCGGCGATCGATGAGACGCTATGTCTGACGGGAACTTGTGTCAATATCGGACTTAAGCGAATTAGGCAACTTACGAGCCTTGTGGCGATATCGCGACTAACTGTAATGAACCTTTACCAATAGTCGCACCGCGCCGTCCTGCTCCGCAACGGCGTCGCCGCCCGTGGCGTCGGTCCACCGTGGTGACACGGTTCCTGGGGGCATGCCAGCCGTCCGCGCCAGCGGTGGCTCACGGTCAAGCCGGAGGGCCGCCGAGCCCGATCTCGTTGCCGTCCGGATCCCGGTAGGTGATCTTGCGCACGCCGTTCTCGTACGTCTCCCGCTTCGCCGGTTCGACTCCCCGCTCAGCGGCCTGGGCGACGCGCGAGTCGAGGTCGTCGACGAAGACGGTGTGCATGGCGTGGCCGGCGTGCTCGGGCCGGTGCTCGATGTAGATCCAGCGATGCTCGGCGAGTTCCCACACGGCCTCCGTGTCGTTCGGAAAGAACGACGGTGGCGAGCCGAGCAGCCGTTCGTACCAGGCCAGCGCCGCCGGGTAGTCGCTCACGGCGATTCCGGCGAACAGGTCGACGGCCATGCCGCCATATTACTTGATCAATATTCCAGGGGTTCGCCCGACACTCGTCCTAGATCTGGAGCGGTACCCAGGCCGCGGCGACCGCTCCGCGGTCCCGCGCACGTCGGAGCCGACGCGACGGCGGTGGCGGTTCCTGCCGCTCGTCGCCCACGCCGTAGACGGCCAGCACCTTGTCGTGCGCGATGGCCGCGGTCGTCCACTCTGGGGGGATCTCCGCGACCCCTCGCGCGAACGTCTGGCCCGTCGGGTCGTGCAGCGCCAGGCCCATCGGGTGTACCCGAACCACCCATCGCGCGCTCTCGGGGAGTGCCGTCGCCGCCAGCCACCGGGGCAACCCCATCAGCACCGCCGACTCGACCTGTGCCTCACACTGCATCCCGGCCAGGGTCTGCACCATCTCCCCGGCGACCGGCTCGAACCACGCCACCGCGACCACCGTCGGCGAGCCGTCGGGGCTCGGCTCGGCGGCCTGCTCCCGGTCGGCGGACGAACGACCGAGCAGCGTCTCGCCGCTGTCGAGCCACACGTGCAGCCGCTCCCGAAGGCGGGCCGTCGCGGTGTCCGCCACGGCGAGCATCCAGGCGTCACTGATCTCGTCGCGCCCGTACGCCGGCTTCGGCCGGCTGTCGCGCGCGTCGCTGCTCCCCACGCTTCCGGATACCACAGGCAGTAATCTATCCGCCACATCGAGGCATGTCTGCGGTTAGCGGTAACACCCCGTACAGTCCAGTCGACGGTGAGTCGGTACGCGGTGCGGTGGACCGATCCGCCGACGACGTGACCGGAGCCACCTCGAAAGGTGCGACCAGTGTGTGAGCAGAGCCCAGCCGCTGCACGGCCTCGGCCGCGGCCCGGCTGGTGACGTCGTGAGATGCACGTCGCCGATGCCGCCCTCGAGTCTCGTTGGTGGCGAACCCGGCCCGGCCCGGCGCCAACCGGCTCGGGCGACCGGGGCCACCCACCGGCAGCGGTGGGCGGTGGAGACGATGGCCGTCGCACCGCACGACAGACTGCTGGAGATCGGGTGCGGTGGGGGTGTGGCGGTCTCACTGGTCGCCCCGCTGCTCACCACCGGCACCATCGTCGCGATCGATCGCGCGGCGACGATGGTACGGCTCGCCACGGAACGCAACGCCAGCCACATCAGCGCCGGCCGGGCCGAGATCCGACGTGGTGATTTCGAGTCCGTCGAGCTTCCGGCCGGCCACTTCACCAAGATCTTCGCCGTGAACGTCAGCCTGTTCTGGCTCGGCGCGGCGGCACCGCGGATCGACCGCATGCGGAGGCTGCTGGCTCCGGGTGGCGTGCTCCACGTGTTCGGCGAGCGACCCGCGTCCGCGACCGCCACCGCGAACCTCGTGTCCACCGAACGCCTGCTCCGGGCGCACGGGTTCGAGACCACGACCTCGGTCGCGACTCGCGGGCGGGGGAGGGTGCTCACCAGCGTCACCGGCACGTTGACGTCGTGACCGGTGCCGGCACCCGTCGCGCGTTGGTCTCCTGACCGTCCGGTGATCCGCTTTTCGACTGGTTTGTCGCGCGGGTCGGATCGCGACGGCCGGCGCGCATACCGTGGCCCAGGTCCACGGTGATGTTCAGCCCATATTCTTGACTCGTTCCAGAAAGCGGGCGAGACTTCGCTCGTGGCCACGCCCCTGGACTTCCAGCGGATGCTGCGCGGGGCCGCGTTGCGCGTGACCCGTCCACGGGTGGCGGTGCTGAACGCGGTGCACGCGCATCCGCACGCCGACACGGAATCGATCATCCGTGCCGTGCGCGGGAAGCTTCCCGACGTGTCCCACCAGGCCGTGTACAACTCGCTGCACGCGCTGACGGCAGCGGGTCTGGTGCGGCGCATCCAACCTTCCGGCTCCGTGGCTCGCTACGAGTCGCGGATCGGCGACAACCACCATCACGTCGTCTGCCGATCCTGCGGGGTCATCGCCGATGTCGACTGCGCCACCGGCGAGGCGCCCTGCCTGACCCCGTCCGACGACAGCGGCTTCTCGATCGACGAGGCCGAGGTCACCTACTGGGGTCTGTGCCCCGACTGTTCCACCGCAGGCAAGTCCTGATCCCCTCTGATCCGCGAAAGTCACGGAAGGAACCCGATGTCCGAGAACCACGACGCCGTCGTCCACGACGCGGAGGCGGGCAGCGAGTCTCGCTGCCCGGTCGCACACGGACGCGCCCCCCACCCGACCCAGGGCGGGGGCAACCGCGGCTGGTGGCCGAACCAGCTCAACCTGAGGATCCTCGCCAAGAACCCGACCGTGGCCAACCCCCTTGGTGGCGAGTTCGACTACGCCGAGGCCTTCAAGACCCTCGACCTCCCCGCCGTGAAGCAGGACATCGCGGAGGTCCTGACGACCTCGCAGGACTGGTGGCCGGCCGACTTCGGCCACTACGGCCCGTTCATGATCCGGATGGCGTGGCACAGCGCGGGCACCTACCGCATCAGCGACGGGCGCGGCGGCGCCGGTGCCGGGCAGCAGCGCTTCGCGCCGCTCAACAGCTGGCCGGACAACGGCAACCTCGACAAGGCGCGCCGTCTGCTGTGGCCGGTCAAGAAGAAGTACGGGCAGAGCCTCTCGTGGGCCGACCTCATGATCCTCGCCGGCAACGTCGCCCTGGAGTCGATGGGCTTCAAGACCTTCGGCTTCGCCGGTGGCCGCCCGGACGTCTGGGAGGCGGACGAGGACGTCTACTGGGGCCCGGAGACCACCTGGCTCGGTGACGAGCGCTACACCGGCGACCGGGAGCTGGAGAACCCGCTCGCCGCCGTCCAGATGGGCCTGATCTACGTCAACCCGGAGGGCCCGAACGGCAACCCGGACCCGATCGCCTCCGCGCGGGACATCCGTGAGACGTTCCGCCGCATGGGGATGAACGACGAGGAGACCGTCGCGCTGATCGCCGGCGGCCACACCTTCGGCAAGACCCACGGCGCGGGTCCCACCGACAACGTCGGCCCCGAGCCGGAGGGCGCCCCGATCGAGGAGCAGGGCCTGGGCTGGCGGAACAGCTTCGGCACCGGCAAGGGCGCGGACACCATCACCAGCGGGCTCGAGGTCACCTGGACCACGACGCCGACGCGGTGGAGCAACAACTTCTTCTGGAACCTGTTCGGGTACGAGTGGGAGCTGACGAAGAGCCCGGCCGGCGCGCACCAGTGGAAGCCGAAGGGCGGCATGGGTGAGGGCACCGTGCCGCACGCCCACGACTCGTCGAAGCGGATCGCGCCGTCCATGCTGACGACCGACCTGGCGCTGCGGTTCGACCCGGTCTACGAGCAGATCTCGCGGCGCTTCTTCGAGAACCCGGACGAGTTCGCGGACGCCTTCGCCCGGGCGTGGTTCAAGCTGACCCACCGCGACATGGGCCCGATCCAGCGCTACCTCGGCCCGGAGGTCCCCGCCGAGACGCTGGTCTGGCAGGACCCCGTCCCGGCGGTGGACCACGAGCTGGTCGACGCCGAGGACGTCGCCGCCCTCAGGGCGCAGATCCTCGCCTCCGGGCTCTCCGTGTCCGACCTCGTCTCCACCGCGTGGGCGTCGGCCTCGACGTTCCGGGGCGGCGACAAGCGCGGCGGCGCCAACGGCGCGCGCATTCGCCTCGAGCCGCAGAACAGCTGGGAGGTCAACAACCCCGACGAGCTGGCGCGGGTGCTGCACACCCTGGAGGGGATCCAGGAGGCGTTCAACGCCGCCCAGACCGGCGGCAAGAAGATCTCGATCGCCGACCTGATCGTGCTCGCCGGTGGTGTCGGCGTCGAGCAGGCCGCCCGGAACGCCGGCCTCGCCATCGAGGTTCCCTTCACGCCGGGGCGTACGGACGCCACGCAGGAGCAGACCGACGTGGAGTCCTTCGCCGCGATGGAGCCCACCGTCGACGGGTTCCGCAACCACCTCGGCAAGGGCCACCGCCTGCCGGCCGAGTTCCTCCTGGTCGACAAGGCGAACCTGCTGACCCTGAGCGCGCCCGAGATGACGGTCCTCGTCGGGGGTCTGCGCGTCCTGGGTGCGAACTACCAGCAGTCGTCGCTGGGCGTGCTCACCGCGACCCCCGGGTCGCTGACCAACGACTTCTTCGTCAACCTGCTGGACCTGGGCACGGTGTGGAAGGCGACGTCCGAGGACGCCAACACCTTCGAGGCTCGTGACCTCGCCACCGGCGAGGTCAAGTGGACCGGCAGCCGCGCCGACCTGGTCTTCGGCTCGCACTCGGAGCTGCGGGCGCTCGCGGAGGTCTACGCGAGCGACGACGCGCGGGAGAAGTTCGCGCAGGACTTCGTCGCGGCCTGGGTCAAGGTCATGAACCTGGACCGGTTCGACCTCGTCTGATCCGCGGCCGGTGGGGGGTGTCGCGCCGCGGCATCCCCCACCGCCCCGCGCCCGGCGAGTCCGGTGTCGTGTGACCTGGCCAGGCCGCCCGTGGGCGCGCACCTCGACTGGCGCGCCTATGATCCGGTGGTGTTCGATTCGCGCCATATCAGGACGTTTCACGAGGTGGTTCGGACCCAGTCGTACTCGGCGGCGGCGCAGGCCCTGGGATACACCCAACCCGCGATCACCCAGCAGATGAAGGCCCTGGAGCGCGAGGTCGGCACGCCGCTGTTCACCCGGGTCGGGCGGCGGCTGCGGCTGACCGAGGCCGGTGAGACGCTGGCGCGCCACACGGACAGCATCCTCGACAGCATGTCCGTGGCACGGGAACAGATGGCCGCGATAGCCCGGCTGCGTACCGGCCGGGTTCGCGTGTGCGCGTTTCCCAGCGCCAACGCGACGCTGGTCCCCGAGGCCATGGCGCTGCTGGCCGTCGACCATCCGGGGATCCGGGTGGAGCTGCTCGAGGACGAGCCGCCCGACTCGCTCCGTCGGGTGGTGCAGGGCGAGACCGACCTCACGCTGGCCTTCACCTATCCCGGGCTCCACGAGGAGGTGCCGGAGGAACTGGTCGAGGTCCCGCTGCTGGAGGACCAACTCACGGTCCTGCTGCCGGCCGGCCATCCGATGGCAAGGCGCCGCGCGGTGAGGCTCGCCGATCTCGCCGAGGAGCGCTGGATCGCGGGTTGCCTGCGATGCCGGACGAACTTCCTGCACGAATGCGCCCAACTCGGGTTCACGCCCGACATCGTGTTCACCACCGACGACAACCTCGCGGTGCAGTCGCTGGTCGCGCAGGGCCTCGGCGTCGCGATGATGCCCGGGCTCACCCTCTCCTTCCTCCGCCGGGACAAGGTCCGGGGGCGTCCCCTCTCGCCTGCCTCGCGACGCCGGGTGTCCGCCTACGTCCTGCGCGAGCACCTGCGCATCCCCGCCACCGCCCGGGTGCTGGAGGCGCTCGCGGCGGTGTCCCGACGACGGGCCGACCTCGCCGGGTGAGTGGCCCGCCTTCCGCACCGCAGCCGCGATCCGCGGCGGTCCGCGGCGCCCGCAGGCCGCGCTCGACGGCGGTCGGCGAGGCTCATCCATAAGCGTTCCTTTGGGATCGCCCAAAGGACTGTTGTTGGACGTGATACGTCGGAGCGGCCAGGCTGGGGTCATGACCACTCCGGCCCCGGTCGTCGCCGCCACCACCCGTCGCCTCGCCCAGCTGGTCGAGGAGGTGCGGGACGTGGTGGACCGCGGGCTGCCGCCGGACCTGACCGCGTACCTGGTGGGGGAGCGACTCGCCCCGCACCTGGGCGCGTCCGACCTGCTCACACCGCAGCAGTACGAAGGTGACCCGGACCACTACCGGCAGCACCTCTTGCACGCGGAGCGTGACGGCGCGTTCTCGATCGTGGCGCTGGTCTGGCTCCCCGGGCAGCGCACCGCGATCCACGACCACGTCGCCTGGTGCGTCACCGGGGTGCACCAGGGCGAGGAGCACGAGCGGCGCTTCCGCCTGGTCTCCGACGGCACCGCCGCCCGGCTCGTCGCGACGCAGGACGTCGTCAACCGGCAGGGCGAGGTGTGCGGCTTCGCCCCGCCCGGCGACATCCACCGGGTCTGGAACGGGGGCGACGGCAAGGCCGTGTCCCTGCACATCTACGGAGCGGACATCTCCCGCCTCGGGTCCAGTGTCCGCCGGGTGTACGAGCAGCGGACCGACGAGTCGTGACGGGTTCGCCGGGTGCCGGTGCGGCGCTGATCAGGGCGACCCGCAGCGGACTCCTCCCGGGATCCCCCGCGCGGACCGGCGACGGCGATCGCCCCGGCCGGGCCGGCGACGGCCGTACGGGCGTCACGCCCCGGCCGGGCCGGGCGTGGATCCCGGGCGCCGGCACGGGTGTCCTGCCCGGGCTGATCCTCGCGGCCGTGGGGGCCGCCGGCGCCTGGGCGGTGCACTGGGCACTGCCCGCCGTCCCGGCGCTGACCGCGGCAATCGTGCTCGGCATCACCGCCGCCCACCTGCCCCGGGTCCGTGACCGGGTGCGAGGTGTGGCCCGACCAGGTCTGAGCGTCGCGGGCAAGCGGTTGATGCGGATCGGCATCGTGCTGCTCGGGCTCAAGCTGAGCGTGCAGGACGTCCGCGCGCTTGGGTGGCCGACCATGCTGATGGTGGTCGCGGTGGTGGCCGCGACGTTCGCCGGCACGTGGTGGCTGGGGCGTCGTCTCGGCCTGCCCGGCGACCAGCCGCTGCTGATCGCCGCCGGTTACTCGATCTGCGGCGCCTCCGCGATCGGCGCGGTCAGCGCGGCGACGGGCAGCGACGAGGAGGACGCCGCGTCCTCGGTCGCCCTGGTAACGCTCTGCGGCACGCTGGCCATCGCCGTGCTCCCGCTGCTGCAACACCCGCTCGGGCTCGACGACGCGCAGTTCGGACGCTGGGTCGGGGCGAGCGTGCACGACGTGGGGCAGGTCGTCGCCGCCGCGCAGACCGCCAGCCCGGCGGCCCTCGGCGACGCCGTCCTGGTCAAGCTGATGCGGGTGGCGCTGCTCGCCCCACTGGTCGCCGTGGTGGTGCTTGGCCTGCGGCGGCGGGCGTCCGGCACGGGCCCGAACGGGCCGGGCGCGGCCGGCGGTCAGCCCGGCCGGAGGCCGTCGCCGGTGCCCCTGTTCGTCGTCGGCTTCCTCGTCATGATCGGGCTGCGCAGCACCGGCTGGCTGCCCGAGGGCGTGCTCGCCGGCACCGGCCTGACGCAGGAGATCCTGCTCTCCGCGGCGCTGTTCGGACTCGGCAGCGCGGTGCACCTGCCCACGCTGGCCCGCACCGGCGGGCGGGCCGCTGCCCTGGGCCTGGGTTCCTGGGCGGTCGTCGCCGGGGTGTCGTACGCGGGCGTGCTCCTGACGACGTCCTGACCTCCGGCAACCCGCGGCTGGCGCTACCGCCGGCGCGCGACTCAACCGCGGGGGAGACCCCGGGCGGCCAGTTCGGTGGGGATCAGCAGGTTGCGCGGTGCGGAACGGTCGCCCTCGATCCGGCGGAAGAGCAGTTCGGCGGCCCTACGCGCCAGCCTGCGGGTGTCGTACGCGATCACCGTGAGCGGATGCGGCAGCAGCCGGGCCACGTCGAAGTCGTCGAAACCGAGCAGGGCGGCGTCGCTGCCGCGCCGGTGGAGTTCCTCCACCGCCCCGAGCGTGATCCGGTTGTTGAGGCCGAAGAAGGCGGTCGGCGGGTCGGGCTGGTCGAGTAGTTCACCGACGACCCGGGCCGCGGTCGCCGGATCCCGGACGCCGTCGCGGACCAGCCGGTCGTCGTACGCCACGCCGGCCGCCGCCAGCGCCTCCCGCGCTCCGGCGAGCCGTTCCCGCATGGTGTAGACGCTGGTCGAGTCGAGCAGGATGGCGACCCGCCGGTGCCCCTCCCCGAGCAGGCGGTCGATCCCGTTCCGGGCACCTCCCCGGTTGTCGAGCAGCACGGTGTCGGCGGGCAGCCCGCCGGCGGGCCGGTCGAGGAAGACCACCGGGGTCCCGAGTTCCACCTCCGCCTCCAGGAACGAGTGGTCGGTGCCGGCCGGGACCACGAGGAGGCCGTCGACCCGGCGGGCACAGAGATCGCTCAGGATTTCCTGCTCCCGGGACGGATCCTCCTCGGAGCTACCGATGATCAGCATCGTGTCGTGGGCGCGGGCGACCTCGGCGACGGTGCCGGCGATGGCGGCGTAGAACGGGTTGGCGATCTCCTCGATGAGCAGGCCGATCGTGGCGGTGGTCTGGCCGGAGCGCAGCGAACTCGCCAGGTGGTTGCGGCGGAAGCCCAGCTCGGCGGCGGCGGCCAGAACCCGCTCGGCCAGCTCCGGCTGCACGTGGGGCGCCTTGTTCACGACCCGGGAGACCGTCTTCAGGCTCACCCCGGCCAGGGCGGCCACGTCCACCATGGTGGGTCGTTTCGCGCGGGTGAGGTCGCTGGTCACGCGAGAACCTTACCGCCGGCCGGGTGATCCTCCGCGACTCGTCGACGCCGTCCCGCCGGCCGTCGTCGCCATCGACGATCTGCACGAAGACGCGCGCCGTTCGCGCCCGCTGCGCCGTTGCGGCCGGAAACTCACCGCGACTTCGGCAGCACGTCGGACACGAAGTCTTGACACGTCTGACACCTCTCGCGACGATCTGACAACGTTGTCAGTTTGCCCGGGAGGCATGAATGCCCGAGTCGCCGTCCGTATCGCGCCGCACCTTCCTGTCCACCGGGGCCACACTTCTCGCGTCGTTCGGCGTGACCGCGGTCCTGCCGGACGCCATCGCGTCCGCGGCCCCCGCGACGACGCCGCCGCCCACCGACCTCGCCCGGTACCGGCCGGTGGCGGTCTCCTCGACGGACTACGCGCCGACGCCCGCCGCGTTCGCCGTGGACGGGCTGCCGCAGGTCGGCGTGCGGGGCAGTGGGTGGCGGGCCGCCCCCGGCGGTCCGCAGTGGATCTCGGTGGACCTGCAGGCCCTGTGCCGTGTCGAGGCGGTCACCCTGGTCTTCGAGGCCACGCTCGCCGACGGGCCGTTCGACGGCGACTACACGCACACCGACGGTGACGAGATCCTGTCCAGCGCCGCGGTCGCGTACCGGATCGAGGTCTCCTCGGACGGGCACACCTGGCGGTCGGTCCACGAGACCGGCGACGGCCTGGGCGGCGTCCAGGCGATCCGGCTGCCCGAGCCGGTCGACGCCCGCTGGGTCCGGATGACCGCCACCAAGCGGTCGAACAGCAACCCGGTCGGGCTCAACGGTTTCCAGGTCTACGGCACCGCCCTCGGCACGCGCCCGGCGGCCGAGGGTTGGACCAGTTGGGAGCGCGGTAACACCCGGCCCGTACCCGAGCTGAGAGTCGCCGCCGACGGCAGCGTGCCGCTCGAGTCCGGCTGGGCCCTGACGATGGACGACTTCGCCGGCGGCGCCGACGGCGCCGTCCTGTCCTCTCCCGGCGTCGACGTACGCGACTGGCTGCCCGCGACCGTGCCGGGCACCGTACTGGGCACCCTCGTCGAGCGGGGGTACCTGCCCGACCCGGTCTCCGGCTTCAACAACCTGCGCATCCCCGAGGCGCTGTCCCGGCACAGCTGGTGGTACCGGCGGGCGCTGCGGCTGCCCCGGGGCCTGGACACCTCGCCCGGCCGCCACGTCTGGCTCGAATTCGACGGCATCAACCACGAGGCCACCACCTGGGTCAACGGCAAGCAGGTCGGCGCCGTCGCGCACCCGTTCGCCCGGGCCGCCTACGACATCACCGACGCCCTGGCCGGCCACTCCGAGCACGTCGTCGCCGTCCGGGTCACCCCGATGCCGCACCCCGGCACGCCCGGCGACAAGGGCACCGACGGCCGCACCTTCCTCCAGTCGGCCAACCACTACCTCGACGCGCCGACCTACCTGGCCGTGTCGGGCTGGGACTGGATGCCCGCCGTCCGCGACCGCGTCAGCGGCCTCTGGGACCACGTGCGGCTGCGCAGCACCGGCGCCGCGGTGGTCGGCGACCCGTACGTGAAGACCATGCTGCCGAAGCTGCCGGACACCCGCTCGGCCGAGGTCACCATCGCCGTGCCGGTGCGCAACGCCGCCGACACCGCCACCACGGTGACCGTCCGCGCGCAGTTCGACAAGGTCAAGGTCGAGCAGACGGTGACCGTGCCGGCCCGCGGGACCACCACCGTCGCGTTCGCCCCGGACCGGTTCCGCGCGCTGCGGCTGACCGAGCCCAGGCTCTGGTGGCCCAACGGCTACGGCGAACCCCACCTCCACGACCTCGCGATCACCGCCACCGTCCAGGGCCGGATCAGCGACCGGCGCGGCGTCCGCTTCGGCATCCGGGAGTTCGGCTACGACTGGCACCAGCCGATCCAGATCTCGCCGCCCGGCACGCCTCCGCTGGAGTTCGTCGGCGGCGCGGCGACCCAGACGGTCACCTTCGACCGGCGGCGTGCCCGGCACGTCCGCATCCAGGGCGGCCAGCGCGCGACCGGCTGGGGCATCTCGATGTGGTCGCTGTCGGTCGCCGACGGCGACGGCGCCGACCTGGCCCGGGGCCGCACCGCCAGCGCCTCCTCGGCGGAGAACGACAGCAACGTCGCCGGCAACGTCGTCGACGGCGACCCGGGCACCCGCTGGGCGTCGAAGTACGAGGACGACCAGTGGATCCAGGTCGACCTCGGCGCCGCCGTCGACTTCGACCGTGTCACCGTCGTCTGGGAGCAGGCGTACGCGCTCGACTACCGCGTCCAGGTCTCCGACGACGGGGACACCTGGACCGACGTGACGTCGGTCAGCAACGAGACCCCGCTCGGCAGCCGGGCGACCCAGGTCGAGACCTTCCCCGCGCAGACCGCCCGGCACCTGCGCATCCAGGCCGGCACCCGGGCCACCTCGTGGGGTGTCTCGATGTGGACGCTCTCCGTGCGGCGGCAGGCCCAGCCGGACGTCGACCTGGCCCTGCATGCCACCGCGACCGCCTCGTCCTCCGACGGCGACTCGAACGGCCCGGACCGGGCCGTCGACGGCAACCCGCGTACCCGCTGGTCGTCGAAGTACGAGGACGACCAGTGGATCCAGGTCGACCTGGGCGCGCCGGTCACCTTCGACCAGGTCAGCATCGTCTGGGAACAGGCCTACGCCCGGGAGTTCGTCATCCAGGTCTCCGACGACGGGCAGCGATGGACCGACGTCAAGTCGGTCAGCAACAAGATCACCGAACTCAAGATCACCGTCAACGGGGTGCCGGTCTTCGCCCGGGGCGGCAACTGGGGCTGGGACGAGCTGCTGCGCCGCGTGCTGCCGGACCGGCTCGCCGACACCGTCGAGATGCACCGCGACATGAACTTCACGATGATCCGCAATTGGCTCGGCAGCAGCAACCGCGAGGAGCTGTACCGGGCCTGCGACGAGCAGGGCATCCTGGTCTGGAACGACTTCTGGCAGGCCGGCCAGTTCCTGCCCGACCCGCCCGGCTACGTCGACATCGCCGCCGACACGATCCGCCGGTTCCGCCACCATCCGAGCATCGTCGTGTGGTGCGGGGCGAACGAGGGCGACCCGCCGCCGATCGTCAACGCGGGGCTCGCGCGGGCCGTCGCCGACGAGCACCCGGAGATCCTCTACATCCCCAACTCCGCGGCCGGCATCGTCAGCGGACGCGGGCCGTACCACTGGGTCGACCCGGCGACGTACGTCGACAACACGATCTACGAGGCCGACTCCTTCGGCTTCCACACCGAGATCGGCATGCCGGTCGTGTCGGTCGTCGAAAGCATGCGCAACCTCGTCGGCGACCAACCGGAGTGGCCGATCAGCGAGGTGTGGAACCACCACGACTGGTCGACCATCGGCAACCAACGGGTCGGCACCTACCAGGCGGCGATCGACGCCCGGCTCGGCGAGTCCGGCTCGCTGGAGGAGTTCGCCACCCGGGCGCAGTTCGTCAACTACGAGAGCCACCGCGCGATGTTCGAGGCGTGGAACGCCAACCTGTGGCAGGACGCGACCGGCCTGCTGCTGTGGATGTCGCACCCGGCCTGGCACAGCACCGTCTGGCAGACGTACGACTACGACCTCGACGTGAACGGCGCCTACTTCGGCTCCCGCAAGGCCTGCGAGCCGCTGCACGTCCAGGCCGACCCCGGCACCTGGCGGGTCCGGGCGGTCAACCACACCGCCGCCGCCCTCACCGGCGCCACCGTCACCGCCCGCCGGTACGATCTCCGGGGCCGTCCGCTGGGCGCGTCCCAGCGCCAGCGGGTGACCGTCGCGCCCTCGTCCACCTCGACCGCGTTCGCGCTCGCCGCGCCGGACGGGGCCGGGCTGCACCTGATCCGGCTGGAGCTGCGGGACAGCCGCGACCGGCTGCTGTCGGAGAACACCTACTGGCGGTACGGAGCCGCCGAGGAGATGCGGGCGCTCAACGACCTGGCGCCGAGCCGGCTGTCGACGAAGACCGGCGCCGTACGCTCCACCGCCGGCCGGGCCACGGTGGTCACGACCGTACGCAACACCGGTGACAGCGTCGCCGCGCTGGTCCGCTTGAGCGTCCGTGACTCCGAGGGCAACCGGGTCCTGCCCGCCCGCTACGACGACAACTACTTCTGGCTCCTGCCGGGCGAGGAGCGTCGGGTGGGCATCTCCTGGCCGGAGCGGCCGCACACGCCGCGGCAGGTCCGGGTGACGGCGCGGGCGTACAACTCGGCCGGTCACTAGCCCGGCGATCGCCCGCGGCCACCGGCGACCCGGTGACCGCGGGCGCCGTCGCGGCCGGCCGCGCACCGGCCGGCCGCCCACGCCGCCCCGTCGTGCGGGTCAGCCCGGGACGCCGACGTTGAGCGGGTCGGCCAGCAGGCGCTCGAAGGCAAGTTCGGCGGCGCCGATCAGGGCGGCGTCACAGCCGAGCGCCGCCGTGCGCAACTGCACCTGCGGCCAGGACGTGGGCAGCGCCAGCTCGTCCAGGCGGCGGCGCACCGTGTCCGACGCGGCGGCGTAGATGTCCCGCAGGGAGCCGCCGAGCACTACGGCGTCCGGGTTGATGATGTTGATCAGATTGGCCACGCCGAAGCCGAGCCACTCGGCGACCTTGTGGACGGCGGCCTGGGCGGTGGGTTCGCCGTCCGCGGCCGCGCGAAGGACCTCGAGGGCCGCGCCCGACGCTCCCGGCTCCCGGCCGGCGTGCCGCAGCAACGCCTCCTCGCCGATCTCGGTGACCCAGCAGCCGCGGGAGCCGCACCAGCACGGCCGGCCGTCGGGGTTGACGACCATGTGGCCCACCTTGCCACTGTGTCCCCGGTGGCCGACGACGAGCCGGCCGTCGATGATGAGTCCGGCGCTGACGCCGAGGTCGCCGTGCAGGTACACGAGATTGCCGCTGCCGGCGCCCGCGCCGCGGATGTGTTCCGCGAGGCCGGCGATGTCGGCGAGGTCGCCGGCCAGGAACGCCGGGCCGGCGCCGAACTCCGCCTCGAACGCGCCGCGGAGCGTCTCGTCAGGCCCACTGAAGCGGATCCGTCCGTCGCCGTCGCGGGCGGTGTCGGCCACGGCGACCGCCCCGCCCACGCAGAGCCCGTCGACTTCGACGTCGCGTTCCATCTCACGGACGAGGTCGGCGAGCGGGCCGACGGCGTCGACGGCGGACATTCCGCCGGGGCGGACGGTCTCGCGCAGGTCGAGGATGCGGCCGCCGAGGCCGATGCGGGCGGCCCGTAGCCGCTCCGCCTCGATGCTGAGCGCCCGCGTGTAGACCCCTCCGGAGCGGGGGCTCACCACGAGCGAGGGGCGGCCGGCGCGGCGGGCGGTGCTGGGCGCCACCTCCTCGGTGACGAGGCCGGCGGCGACGAGGTCGCCGGCGAGCGCGCCGATGGTGCTGCGGTTGAGGCCGAGCCGGCTGGTCAGCTCGGCCCGGGTGGTCGGGCCGTGCACGTGGACGTAGCGCAGCACGGCGCCGAGGTTCTGCCGGCGGATCTCCTCCTGGCTGGCGCCGGGCGCCGTGGGCGCCGGGGAGTCCAGGGTCGGGCGGGCACGGGGGAGGCCGGACAGCGTGGGTTGCACCATGGTCGGCCTCCTCTCGTCTGGTGTTGTCCGGATGACTGGACGGAGCGCCAGACGAAGTCGGGTCCCGGAGGAATCCGGGACCCGACGTCGTTCTGACTACCCCCGCTGCTTACTTGGTGAGCGGCGAGAGCTTCGGGTCGTTGGCGTACGCCTCGGCCGCGTTGGCCTTGGTGACGGCGACCGGCGGGAGCAGGTAGGTGTCGACGACCTTGACACCGTTGTTGTACGACTTGGTGTCGTTCACCTGCGGGGTGTTACCGGCCTGCAGGGCCTTGACCATCTCGATGGTCTGCTTGACCAGGTTGCGGGTGTCCTTGTTGATGGTCATGTACTGCTCGCCAGCCATGATCGACTTGACCGACTCGACCTCGGAGTCCTGGCCGCTGACGACCGGGACCGGCTTGCCGGCGCCCTTGACCGAGGTGATGATCGCCCGGGCGAGGGTGTCGTTCGGGGAGAGGACGCCGTCCAGCTCCTTGTTGCCGTAGGTCGAGGTCAGCAGCTGGTCCATGCGGGCCTGCGCACCCTCGGCCTTCCAGCCTTGGATGGCGGTCTGCTTCACGTCGGTCTGCTTCGAGGCGACGACCACGTTGCCCTTGTCGATCTCCGGCTTCAGCACGTCCATCGCGCCGTCGAAGAAGACCTTGGCGTTGTTGTCGTCCGGCGAGCCGGAGAAGAGCTCGATGTTGTACGGGCCGTTCGGCTTCTTGGCCTTCATGCCGTCCAGCAGGGCCTGGCCCTGGAGCTGGCCGACCTTGAAGTTGTCGAACGCGACGTAATAGTCGAGGTCCGGCGTGTTGGTGATCAGCCGGTCGTACGCGATGACCTTCGCGCCGGCCTCGTGCGCCGCGGCGACCTGGGTCGACAGCTGCGCGGCGTCGGTCGCGCCGATGACGATGACCTTGGCGCCCTTGGTGACCATGGCGGTGATCTGGGCCTGCTGGTCGGCGACCGTGGTCGACGCGCCCGCGTACTGCACGTCGCTCTGGAAGCCGGCCTCCTTGAGGCCGTTGGTGAACAGGTCGCCCGCGAGGACCCAGTTCTCCGACGTCTTGGCCGGGAGGGCCACACCGATCAGAGAGTTGGCCGGGAAGCCCTTGGCCTCGGAGCCCGAGCCGCTGGTGCCCTCGTCACGGCCGGAGCCGCAGGCGGTGAGGGCAAGCGCCGCGATGGCGCCAACGGCCACCGCCTTGCCGATGATGTTGCGCATGAGAGATGCGTGCCTTTCTCGGGTGGTGATTGAGGGGAGTGGTCGGCGTCAGCCGGCCACCGGTGCCTTGGCGGGCTCGCGGTCCGCGTCGGACGTCGGAGGTGGTGCGGCCGGGGTGTCCCGGCGGAACGAGCGGGTGATGCTCCCGATGACCGAGAAGCGTCCCTGCCGCTTGTTGTAGACGTCGAGGGCGACGGCCAGCAGCAGCACCAGGCCCTTGATGATCTGGACCCGGTCGGTGCCGACACCCATCAGCTGCAGGCCGTTGTTGAGCACGGCCATGACCAGACCGCCGACGATCGAGCCGCTGATGGTGCCGATGCCGCCGGAGACGGCCGCGCCGCCGATGAAGACCGCGGCGATGGCGTCCAGCTCCCAGCCGTTGCCGTCCTGCGGACCGGAGGCCGCCGAACGGGCCACGAAGATCATGCCGGCCAGCGCGGCCAGGACGGACATGTTCATCATGACGTAGAAGTTGACCCGCTTGAGCTTCACGCCGGACAGCTCCGCCGCACGGGCGTTGCCACCCAGCGCGTAGATGTGCCGGCCGCCCGCGGTGTTGCGGGTGTAGAACGAGTACGCGAGCACCAGCGCGACCAGGATGATGCCGGACACCGGGAAGCTGGTGCCGACGCGGCCGCTGGCGAAACGGAGCGAGACGAAGACGAGCACACCGACCATGACCGCCATCCGCAGGATGGAGATCCACATCGGGATCGGGTCGGCGTTCATGTCCCGGCGGGTCTTGCGGGCCTGGAGCTCCCGCCACACCACCGCGACGCAGCCCGCGAGGCCGAGCAGCAGCGTGAGGTTGTTGTAGCCGGTGTTCGGCCCGACCTCGGGCAGGAAGCCGGAGCCGATCACCCGGAAGCCCTCCGGCACCGGGATGGTGTTCGCGTTACCGATGAACTGGTTGCCGCCGCGGAAGAGCAGCATGCCCGCCAGGGTGACGATGAACGCCGGCACCCCGATGTAGGCGACCCAGAAGCCCTGCCAGGCGCCGATGATCGCGCCGATGGCGAGGCCGAAGATGATGGCCACCGGCCAGGGCAGGTCCCACTCGGCCATCGCCTTGGCGACCAGGATGCCGGTGATGGCGGCGACCGAGCCGACCGAGAGGTCGATGTGCCCGGCGACGATCACCATCAGCATGCCGATGGCCAGGATCAGGATGTACGAGTTCTGCTGGAAGAGCGCGATCAGGTTGTCCGACCGCAGCGTCAGCCCGTCCGTCAGGATCTGGAACAGGACGACGATCGCGACCAGCGTGAAGATCATCCCGAACTGGCGGGCGTTGGAGGTGGTTCCTCCGAAGAGGTTCTTCTGGAGTTCCTTCAGTCGGCTCATCGTGTCTGCATCTTCTTAGTCGAGGTCATCAGCTTCAGGAGGGTTTCCGGGTCCGCGTCCTGGCGGGCGACTTCGCCGGTGATGGTGCCTTCGGACACCGTGTAGATGCGGTCGCAGAGACCGATCAGCTCAGGCAGCTCCGAGGAGATGACGATGACGCCCTTCCCCTGGTCCGCAAGCCGCTGGATGATGCCATAGATCTCGTACTTGGCACCAACGTCGATACCCCGCGTCGGCTCGTCGAGGATCAGCAGGTCCGGGTCCGTGAACATCCACTTCGCCAGGACGACCTTCTGCTGGTTGCCGCCGGAGAGCTTGTTGACGCCCTCGTCGACCGTCGGGGCCTTGATCCGCAGGTCCCGGCGGTACGCCTCGGCCGCCCGGTACTCCTCGACCTCGTCGAGCACACCGTGGTGCGTGATCTTCGACAACTTCGCCGCCACCGTCGACGTCTTGATGTCGTCGAGCAGGTTGAGGCCGATCGCCTTGCGGTCCTCGCTGACGTACGCGAGCCCGTTGGCGATCGCGTCCGCCACCGACTTCAGGACGATCTCCTTGCCGTCCTTGTGCACCGTGCCGGACTCGTACACGCCGTACGAGCGACCGAACACACTCATGGCCAGCTCGGTGCGACCGGCGCCCATGAGGCCGGCGAAGCCGACGATCTCGCCGCGGCGTACGACGAAGTTCGAGTGCTTGGCGACCAGCCGCTCGGCGGAGATCGGGTGCCGGACGGTCCAGTCCCGGACCTCGAAGAAGACCTCACCGATCTTCGGGGTGTGGTCCGGGAACCGGCTGTGCAGCTCCCGACCGACCATGCCCCGCACGATCCGGTCCTCGTCGACGCCGTCGGCCCTGACGTCCAGCGTCTCGACGGTCCGGCCGTCGCGCAGGATGGTGATCCGGTCGGCGATCGCCTCGATCTCGTTCAGCTTGTGCGAGATGATGATCGAGGTGATGCCGCGCTCACGGAAGCCGCGCAGCAGGTCGAGCAGGTGCCGCGAGTCCTCCTCGTTCAGCGCGGCGGTCGGCTCGTCCAGGATGAGCAGCTTGACGTCCTTGGCGAAGGCCTTGGCGATCTCCACCAGCTGCTGCTTGCCGACACCGATGTCCTTGATCAGGGTGTCCGGGTCCTCTTCGAGGCCGACCCGGGCCATCAGGTCCAGGGCCATCCGGTTCGCGGCCTTCCAGTCGATCGCGCCCCGCTTGCGCGGCTCGTTGCCGAGGAAGATGTTCTCGGTGATCGACATGTGCGGGATCAGCGCGAGCTCCTGGTGGATGATCACGATGCCCGCGTGCTCGCTGCTCCGGATGTCCGAGAAGCGGCTTTCCGCGTTCTGGTAGACGATGTCGCCGTCGTAGCTGCCGTACGGGTAGACCCCGCTGAGCACCTTCATCAGCGTGGACTTGCCCGCACCGTTCTCGCCGCAGATGGCGTGGATCTCGCCGGCGCGCACCACGAGGTTGACGTCGGAGAGAGCCTTGACTCCGGGGAACTCCTTGGTGATGGATCGCATCTCCAGGAGGATCGGCGCGTCGTTCATCGTTGGCGCCACCTTGCCAACGTCATGGGATGCCTCCGTGAGGGGATGGGTCCAGCACCGGATGGGTTTTGTTGTGTACGGCAACGTATTGCGAACAGAACTTCATCCGCAAGTGAGGAAGCCAACATTTCCGTAACAACCCGGCAATATAGACGTTGTCCGCTGCGGTCCGTGTCGCCTTCGCACGCCACGTCCGGTTTCTCCTCATCGGTCGACACGGGACAACGTTGTCTTGCCAGGGTCTGACATTGTCGTGGCGGTGACCACTGGCCGTTCGACCAGCCCCCACTCCGACCATCGCCCCAGGCGTCGTATCCTCCGGATCGTCGGCGTGCTCGGCGTGCTCGGCGCGCTCGCCGTCCTCGTGGCCGTCGTCGTGACCGTCGTGCCGCTGCTGCGCCCCCCGGGTCCCCGTCCGCTCTTCCAACTCCCCGTCGCCTGCGGCGAGACCTGGCAGCTCGGCACCTACCCCGGCCACGACGACTACGACGTCGACCTGTTCCCCACCGAGGGCGAGGCGTGGGGGAGGCCCGTGCTGGCCTCGTACGCCGGCGAGGTCACCGAGGCGGGCATCAACGGCTCGCTGGGCGGCCGTACCCCGGAGGACCCGGACGGCCCGCGCGGCCGTGGCGGCGGCTACTGGGTGAAGATCGACCACGGCGGCCGGTGGGAGACGCAGTACCTCCACCTGCTCGAACCGCCACTGGTGCGGGTCGGCCAGCGGGTCGCGCAGGGCGAGCAGATCGGGAGGGTGGGCAGCACCGGCAACTCCGGCGCGCCCCACCTGCACTACGAACAGCGCCGCGGCTGGGACAAGGTCGAGACCCACTTCGACGGCGAGCCGTCGGGCATCACGCACGACGACCGGGAGTACACCGTCACGCGGACGAGCAACAACTGCGCCGCCGGGTGACCGGGGCCGGGGGCCACCAGGTGCCGGTCAGCCGGCCGGATGTCCCTCCGCGAACGGACCCGTCCGGACGCGCCCCGGGGGTCGCCCGCCCCGTCGACGCCGACGAGGATCACCCCGGCGGGGGATTCCGGTGGGCGGTCGCGACGATGGCCGCCCGCAGGCTGGTGAGGGCGTGGTTCCGTGCACCGGCCAGCGCGGGTTCGTCGGTCAGTGCCGCCGCGCGGACCGGCACCGGCCGGCGGGCGCGGCCGAGGGCCGCGCCGATGGCGTCGATCAGCAGCGGGTGGCCGCCCCACGGACCGCCGATGACCACGATCGTCGGGTCGGTGAGCGCGACGACCGCGGCCAGGACGCCGCAGACCGCGTCGGCCACCGTCGCGCGGACGGCCGTCGCCCGCGCGTCGGCGGCGGTGGTCGCCGCGAGGAGACGGTCGACGTCGACGGCCGTCGAGCCGGCCCGGCGCAGGCCGAGGTGGCCGAACACCTCGATGAAGGCGGTCGCCTCGCCCTTCGGGCCGGTGGTGACCACGTGCGCGATCTCGCCGGCGATGCCGTGGTGGCCGCGTCGCACGTCGCCGTCGGTGACGACGGCGCAACCCAGTCCTTCACCGAGGTGGAGGTAGGCGAAGTCGTCGAGGCCCTCCGCTCCGGGGCCCGCGCGCTCGGCCCGCGCGGCCCAGTTCACGTCGTTGTCGACGACGACCGGCCCGGCGACGTGCGGCGCGAGGATCTCGACCGGATCGAGCTCGCCGACGAGGAAGGGCGCGTCGGGCAGGTGGACGAGCCGGCCGGTGGCGCGGTGCACCGGGTCGGCGGCACTGACGACGGCGACGCGCGGTGCCGCGCCGACGGCCTCGCGGATCTCGACGACCGCCGCCCGCAGCGCGGCGGCGACCTGGGTGGGGCGGGCCGGCCGGCTGATCGTCCGCGCCGTCCGCGCCAGCACGTCGCCGTAGGGGTCCACCACCTCGGCCCGGACGCCCTCGGGTGCGATGCTCACCGCCAGCGCGGTGCCGGCGTCGGCGGTGAGGGCGTAGTACGACCCCACGCGACCCCGGCCGCGGCCGCCCGGCGTCCGCTCGCCGGTGTCCGCCACCAGGCCGCGTTCGGTCAGCCGGCGCACGCTCTCGCCCGCGGTGGGTCTCGAGATGCCGGTCCGCGTCGCCAGCTCCGCGCGGGTCAGCCGCCGGTGCCGCATGAGTGCGCGCAGCACGTGCTCGTCGGTCAGTGACCGCACCAGCTCCAGCGACGGCTTGGCGGGATCCACGCCGCGATTCTAGTCAGGGCCCTTGTCTAGAAGGGGGAGCGCCCCTACAGTCGATTCAAGAAGAGAGCTGACTAGAAGGAGCCGCCGTGTCAGCCCCCGCCGTGCCCGCCACCAGTCCGTTGCCCGCCCTGCCGCATTGGGAGCAGACCCCGACCGACCTGCCGGCCGCGATCCGCGAGGTCAAGGCCGCGCTGCGCGCCCGCATCGCCGCCTCCGGCCGTACGGTCGAGGAGGTCTTCGCCGTCGTCGAGCGCCGCGTCCAGGCCGCTGTCGACGAGATCACCGCCGCCCGGGCGCGGGGTGAGGCGATCTGGCCCGCCATCGACTACGCCGACATCGCCGCCGGCACCGTGCCCGCCGCGCAGGTCGCGTTGCTGCGCCGGCGCGGGTGCCTCGTCGTGCGCGGGCACTTCGACCGCGACCAGGCCCTGCGCTGGGACCGCGAGATCGTCGACTACGTCGACGGCAACCGGTTCTTCGAGAACTACCGCGGGCCCGGCGACGACTTCTTCGGCAGCGTCGGCTCCAAGCCCGAGATCTACCCCATCTACTGGTCGCCGGCGCAGATGCAGGCCCGCCAGAGCGACCGGATGGCCCGGGTCCAGGCGTTCCTCAACAGCCAGTGGACGCACGAGTCCGACGGGGTGCGGTGGTTCGACCCCGACCGCGACTCGCTCTACCCCGACCGCATCCGCCGGCGCCCCGAGGGCGCCGACTCCAACGGCCTCGGCACCCACCTCGACCCCGGCACCCTCGACCTGTGGATGACCGAGGCCTACCAGAGGGCCTTCCGGCGCCTGTTCGACGGCACCGTCGAGCAGTACGACCCGTGGGACGCCGCGCACCGCACCGCCGGGCCGCAGTACCCGGGCAGCACCATGTGCTCCGCCTTCCGCACCTTCCAGGGCTGGACGGCCCTGTCCGACATGGACCACGATCAGGGTGTCCTGCACTCCGTCCCGATCCCCGAGGCCATGGCGTACCTGATGCTGCGGCCGCTGCTGAGCGACGTGCCCGACGACGACATGTGCGGTGTGACCGTCAACCAGGTGTTCCCGGCCAGCGAGCGGTGGCACCCGCTGCTGATGCGGGCCCTCACCGGCATCCCCGACGGCGACTCCGTCTGGTGGCACTGCGACATGATCCACAGTGTCGCGCCGGTCCGGAACCAGAAGGGCTGGGGCAACGTGATGTACATCCCCGCAGCGCCCTGGTGCCCCCGCAACGAGGCGTACGCGGCGACCGTGCGGGAAGCCTTCCGCACCGGCTCCAGCCCCGGCGACTTCCCCGCCGAGCACTACGAGCGCGCCTGGCCCGACCGCTTCCAGCCCGACCAGCTCAACGACACCGGCCGCCGCGGCCTCGGCCTGGCCTGAGCCCTCGCGTCGACCCCGCCCGACAAGCCGCACGGGTGCTGCGGGTCGCCGCCGGAGAACCGGCGGCGACCCGTACCGCGGGGTCAGTTCGGGTTGTCGCCGTGGGTCAACGTCTCCCAGGCGACGAAGAGGTTGTTGCTGCCGGCCGGGCGCTGTTGTGCCGTGAGGGTCTGGGTGTTGGTCATCGCGTTGCCCAGGCGGTTCGCCAACGCGTTGTAGCCGACCTCGGTGATCGGGCCGAGGCCCCGGGTGAGGCTGCCGCCGCACAGCCAGGGGGGCGCCGGCTCGCCGAGCTGGTATCGGGAGTGGAAGCCGAGGGCGTGCCGCAGCCGCTCACCGACCTGCGGGTACAGGTCCTGTCCCTGGATGCGGGAGGTCTCCGCGACGTGGGAGATGGCGGAGATGCCGTACCCGGTGTGGGTGAAGTCGCGGCAGGTCTCCTGGGCGAGGCCGGCGACGAACGTGGACTGCCCGTGCCAGTAGTTGATGATCTCGCTGCTGGTGTCCAGGCCGCTGCCGGGCGTCGTGTACGGCAGCGCCCCGTCGCTGGGCAGGTAGACGAACGCGCGGGTCCGGGTGAGGAAGCGGGCGACCGCCGAGTCGTAGGCGGCCCGGTCCTCGAGGAACACGGTGATGCCGACGGCGGCCTCCATCATGGTCAGTTCCCAGTTGCCGTTGCTGTTCGAGCCGTTGCGGACCATTGGCAGGTAGACGGTGCGGAGCATGGTGGCGAAGCGGCTGGCGTTGGGCCAGCTGGCGTACGTGTAGCGGATGATCTCGGCCGCCCGCGGCCAGACCGAGCCGGCCCACCCCGTCTGCAACGGCGCGTTGCTGCCGGTGTGCGCGGTGATCGTGGCGGACCACGCGTCCATGATCTGGATCGCCTTCTGGGCGTACCGGGCGTCTCCGGTGACGTACCAGGCGAGCGCGTCGGTGTACGCGGCGATCGCGTCCTCACGTTCGTCGGTGCAGCCGTGGTTGGGGTTGGAGTAGGAGCCGCACTCGACGACCGACCGGGGCGCCGGGGTCCGGGACAGGGAGGCGTATCGGCTGCTCATCATCTGGTTGAAGGCCGACGTCCAGGGCTGCGCGCCGGCCTGCACCCGGCCGCGGACGAAGTCGAGCTGGCCGCGACTGACCAGCACCCCGGGGTGGGTGAAGCCGCCCGACGGGGGAGGGGTGCCGCCGCTGGGCAGGGTCCAGGCCTGGTTCGCGGCGCCGGTGCAGGTCCAGATCTGCAGGGGGGTGCCGTCGGCGGAGCTGGGGCCGGTCGCGTCGAGGCACTTGCCCGAGTTGGCGTTCACCAGCTGCCCGCCGGTGGACGACCACCGTTGCGCCGCGGTGCCGTTGCAGTCGTAGATCTGCACCCGGGTGCCGTTGGCCGTGCCGGCGGCCGCCACGTCGAGGCACTTGCCGAGAGCCCGGATCATGCCGTCGTCGGCGACCGTCCACTGCTGCGCGGTGCTGCCGTTGCAGGCGTACAGCTGCACCTGCGTGCCGTTGGCGGGGCTCGCCGCGGCCACGTCGACGCACTTGCCGCCGTACCCGGTGATGGCGCCGACGGCGGCCGCGGCCGCCGCGTGGACGCCGACCATCAGGCTCGCCGGCAGGGCGAGAACGGCCGCGGTGAGTGCGGCGGCCAACCGGGTGCGGGGGCGGCGGGGAGCGACCCCGGCCGTTCGTCGCGCCATGTCCTGGTCCTTTCCACCACGGGAGGCGGTAGGTCGGGACTCCGCCGGAGGTGGGCACGCCGGTCACCGGCGTCGCCGTGGCGGGGGCGCCGGTCGTCGGTGGTTGAGG
Source organism: Micromonospora sp. WMMD812 (assembly GCF_027497215.1). NCBI lineage: Bacteria > Bacillati > Actinomycetota > Actinomycetes > Micromonosporales > Micromonosporaceae > Micromonospora > Micromonospora sp. WMMD812. The sequence goes on from NZ_CP114904.1 coordinate 115,737, forward strand.
CCTGCCCGGTGCGGCGGATCCAAATTGTAAAGTGTGTTAATCATTGCAGGGATGACCATCGATATCAATCGCTGACTCGTCGGCGCGGGCAGTCCACGACGGAGCCTCCGCGGCCGGCGTCGGGTGACCGACGTGCCGGCCCGGATTCGGCGCCCGGTGCCGCCGGCGCCGACGCCCGTGCCGCCGAATCCGGCACCCGGTCACCGCGTCTCGACCAGCAACCCGTCGACGAGGTCGCGCGGCAGTCCGTGGGTGTCGTGCAGGTAGCGGTAGTCCTCCTCGCTGAGCGGCCCCCGCGACCGGTACCGGGAGACGACGGGGCGGCCGCGCCGCAGCAGCCCGCGGAACCGCCGCTCCTCGTCGAGGAGCAGACCCCGCAGCTCACCGACGTCGGTGCCCTGCCCGAAGCGGTCGAGCGTCCGCGTGAACGGCTCGTCCGGCAGGTCGGACAGGCTCCGCGACGGGTCGTCCCGCCACAGGATCGTCAGCGTCCGCCGGACCAGCCGGCGCAGCACGTAACCGCGTCCCGTGTTCGACGGGCGTACCCCGTCGCCGAGGACGACCACACTGGAGCGGAGGTGGTCACAGACGCGACGCAGCGACTCCTCGTCCAGGTGCCAGAGGCCGCTGACGGTACGGAACCAGGGACGGAGGCCGTCGCCCTCGAAGACCGACCGACCGCCCCGCAGCACCATCTCCATGCGCTCCAGCCCCATGCCGGTATCGACGTTGTGCTGCCGCAACGGCGACAGGTGGCCGTCGTCGTGACGGTGGTAGCGCATCTGCACGTGGTTCCACACCTCCATCCACCGCCCGTCGGTGCCGGGGGTGCCGGTCGGTGGGGTGTCGCCGGTCCAGACGAAGATCTCCGAGTCGGGTCCGCACGGCCCGGTCGGGCCGTTCGACCACCAGTTCTCCGGTCCGGTCAACTCCACCGGCACGCCGAGCTCCCGCCAGACCTCCAGCGAACCGGTGTCCGGCCCGACCTGCTCGTCGCCGCCGAACACGGTGGCGTGCAGGCGGTCGGAGTCGATGCCGAAGCCCTCCCGGAGCAGGTCGTAGCCCCAGCGCAGGCTCCGCGGGCCGTCGTAGTCACCCAGCGACCAGGACCCGAGCATCTGGAAGACGGTCAGGTGGGTGGGGTCGCCGACCTCGTCCAGGTCGGTGGTGCGCAGGCAGCGCTGGACGTTGACCAGCCGCCGGCCCAGCGGGTGGGGCCGCCCCTCCAGGTACGGGGTCAGCGGATGCATCCCGGAGGTCGTGAACAGCACCGGATCGTCCGGTGGCCGGACCAGTGAGCTCTCCGGCAGGAGCAGGTGACCGCGCTCCCGGTAGAAGTCGACGAACGTCCCGATGATCTTCTCGGGTGTCATGGTGAGGGCCTTTCTAGTCAGGGATGACCGGAAAGGTCCGCGGGGCGCGGGGCGGAGCAGAGAGGACGAACGGCGCCGGCGGACCGTTTCCGGTCGCCGGCGGGAAGAAGGAGGTCAGGCGGCGGCGACCGTCGAGCACGTAGCTCGCGCGGCCGCGACGGCGGACAGCCTGGTGATCTCCATGAGTGCACTGTATCTCGCCCCGGCGCCGACGCCCACCGCGTTCACGGGCCGGACGGGCCGGGGCCGCGCCGGGCCGGTTCGAGGCGGGGCCGTGCCCGGACCGCCGGGGGCGGGGCGGGGCGGGGCGAGAACGGAAACGGCCCCTGGCGCGGGTGCGCCAGGGGCCGTCCGTCGGCGGCCTACCGCAGGCCGGGTACGTCGATGACGATCAGCTCGGTGTCGTCCGCGCGACCCGGGATGCGCCCGTCGTTGCCGGGGAAGTTGTTGTCGTTGGCGACGAGCACCCGGTCACCGCCGAGCGGCAGGACCGACTCGACCGACTGGAGCGGGAACGAGAACAGCGGGCCGACGCCGTACTCGCCCGGGCGGGCCGGAGTGGAGACGCCCTTCGGGTCGGCGATCCGCATCAGGTCGACGGCGATGCGCCGGATCAGGTAACCGTCCTTGCCGACCTCGTCGAGGTCGGCCACGACGAGGCGCTTGACCAGCGACTGCCGGCCCATGCCGTTGTCCCGCTCGATCAGCAGCAGCCGCCGGCCGTCGAGCACGGCCGCGTCACCGACCAGCAGGGACGGGTCGTCGACCCGGAACGACCAGGTGCGGCCGGTGTACCGGTTGGCCCGGACGTCGAACTCGTAGACCACCCGGCGCCGTTGGTCGGGGTCGTTGACCTGGGCGCCCTCGAGGATCGGGTAGAGGGTCCAGCCGTCCTCGCTGGTGGCCATCGCCTCGAAGCCGTTGCTGGCGCGCAGGGTCGGGGTCTCACCCGGCGCGAGGTCCGGCGACTGCGGCGACTTCGTCCCGTCGGGCAGCGGGATCGGCGCCTGGAGCACCTTGCCGGTGCGGTCGGTGCGCACCAGGTACGGCCCGAACTCGTCACCGATCCACAGGTCACCGCGCGCGTCCCGGGCCAGCGACTCGATGTCGAAGTCCGCGCCGGTCAGCAGCCGGCCCCGGGTGTTGCCGTTGACGATCGGGAACGGCACCTTGTGGTCGGGGTCGCGGAAGTCGAGGTGCCCGAGGATCTTCACCGTGTGGCTGCCGTACCTCGGCTCGATCTCGTACGCCCGCAGCAGGAAGTCGGCCGAGTTGGTCTTCGCACCGAAGCCGTTGTCCGGCATGGCGAGCAGCCGGTTGCCGGACCGGTCGCCGGCGCGGGCCGGGATCACCGCGGAGAAGCCGGGAATGGGCTGGCCGGGGAACGGCGGCGTGATCCCGTTGACCGGAGTCGGCGCGAGCTGCGTGCCGGAGACCGGACCGGGCTGGTACGCCGTCGCCGACAGCAGCGCCCGGTCCTTCAGGGTGACCTCGGGCCGCAGCTTCACCGACAGCGCGTACACCCGGGTGGTCTGCGTCGCGCTGCCGTTGTCGTCGGAGATCAGGTACAGCTCGCGACGGCCGCCGGGCAGGTCACGGCCGAGCGCGGCGCCCTCGATGTTGTCCAGCAGCGGGTTCGGCTGCGGCTGCTTGGTGGTCGCGCCGGACGGCGGGCAGTCGGCGATGTCGACCAGCAACTCCTTGCCGAGCCAGGAGCGCGGGTCGGTCACCGTCGACAGCGACGGCACGGCGGAGACGTCGGTCGCGCCGGTCGCGGAGACGCGGTACACGCGGACGGTGTTGCCGACCCCGGCGGTGAAGCCCCGCTCCACGGCGAGCAGCTGGTCGTCGCCGAGCGCGATCAGCTCGACCAGACCCAGGTTGGGGTCGGTGCGGTACGCGTACTGTGCGGTGGGCGTGTAGGCGCCGCCCTCGCGGCCGGCGTACCGGATGATCCGCTGCAGGCCCCGGCCGGCGGCGTCGCGGCCGTCCGCGGACAGCGGGCCCTCCATGCCGGCGAAGAGCACCCGATGGTCCGGGGTGGTGGTCAGCGCCTCGAAGGTCTGGTTGACCGCGGCCTCACCGGCCGGCGTCACCTGGAACCGGGCCGGCACCGGCAGCGACGCGATCTCCCGGCCGTCGGAGAGCCGGAACCGCCGGATGGACGGCTCCCGCTCCGAGCTGGCCAGGACGGTGCTGCCGCCGCGCTCGGCGACCAAGCCCTCACCGTCGAAGTCCACGCCGGTGTACGGCGTGCCGTCCGGCCGGGTGAGCACGGTGACGTCGCGGACGTCCACGTCGACTCCGCGCCGGTCGGCGTCCAGGTCCAGCTCGTACACGCGGGCCGGCGTGGTGCCGATGTTGTCCACCAGCGCCAGGGCGCGCTCGGGACGGGCGAACGCCAGCGCGGACAGGCCGCCGACCGGGTTGCCCCGGAAGGTGGTCTTGTCGAGGTCGTCGGAGAAGCTGAGCAGCGACGCGTCTGGCGCGCAGCTCGCGCCGGTGACGGGGTGCCCCGGGGTCGGGTGCGTGGGGTAGCCGAGCGCTGGCGCCGCGGCGAGCAGCGAGATCACCGCCGCCGCGGGCGCGATCGCCCGAGCCCGGATGGAAGTCGTACCCATGTTGCCTCCAGCATCTGTCGGCGGCCGTTACCGCCCGGCCGATGCAAACCCCCGCCGCCCGCCACAGTGGAACCCTCGACGGAACGCCGCATGAACACCCCGTGCACGATGGCCGTGTGTTGACGGTCATGGATGCATGCGGGCGCCCTTGAGCACCTTGTCCACCACCGTTCGCGGGCCGTGCAGGGCCAACCCGACCAGGTCGAGCTTTTCCCGGCCCACCGCCGCGACGGCCGCGCGGTTGTCCCGGTCGTTGCCGGTGGTGAACAACTCCTGCGTGAAGATCGACATGTGCAGTCCGCGGGCGAGGGCGCGCGAGTGCGCACCGGCCAGCGTGGACCGGTCGCCCGCGAAGACCAGCACCGGCTGGCGGAACATCGGCAGGTACCGGGTCCCGTCCGCGTCGCGGTACTCCTCGCCCAGCAGTCTCGGCTCGGCGTTCGCGACGCCGCTGACCAGGAAGGCTGTGACGTTCAGCCGCTGCCAGGTGGCCAGGTCGTCCCGGAGCAGGACGGCGATCTTGGTGGGGAAACGGATCGGTTCGGTCATGCCCTCGAACCTGCCCGATCCGGCATCCACCGGTCTTGTACGTTCTTAGCGTGGCCATCGGGCCGGCGGGTTCGCACGTCAGCGCGTGGCGACCCGCCGTGGCCGGGGTCGCCGAGGTCTTCCACGCCCATTTCGTGGACCACGCGTACCCGTCGCACACGCACGACGTCTGGACGCTGCTCATCGTCGACGACGGCGCGGTCCGCTACGACCTCGACCGGCACCGGCACGGCGCGCTGCGCACGTCGGTCACGCTGCTGCCGCCGCACGTGCCGCACGACGGCCGTGCCGCCACCCGGACCGGCTTCCGCAAACGCGTCCTGTACCTCGACGCCGCGGTGCTCGACGCCGAGTTGGGCGGCCGGGCGGTCGACCAGCCGAGCCTGGCCGATCCGCAGTTGCGGCACCGGATCCACCAGCTCCACCAGGTGCTCGTCCGGCGCGGCGACGAGTTCGAGGCGGACAGCCGACTCGCGTTCATCCTGGAGCGGCTCGGCCGGCACCTGCGCCGGCAGCCCCCCGCCGGCGTCGCGCCGCCACCGCACGGGCTCGCCGCGCGGCTACGTGAGCTGCTGGACACCCGCACGGCCGAGGGCATCACGCTCGCCGAGGCGGCCGGGATGCTCCACGCCCACCCCACCCACCTGGTCCGTACGTTCACCCGTGCGCACGGCCTGCCGCCGCACGCATACCTGACCGGCCGCCGGATCGAGCTGGCGCGCCGCCTGCTCCTCGCCGGGCAGCGTCCCGCCGAGGTCGCCGCCGCGGCCGGGTTCTTCGACCAGGCGCACCTGACCCGCCACTTCCGGCGACACCTCGGCGTCGGGCCGGCCCGCTACGCCCGACCCGGCCCCTCGCCGCGGAGCTGAGCGGCATCCGGGCGAAGCGGGAGCCCCGCCCCGAGTCCGGACCTAGCATCGGGGGAGAGCGGCCGGCGCGTCAGCGGCCGACCGGTTCCGACGGCGACCGGCCGCAGGCGCCCGGGCTTCGACCCGCCCGCCGCCGTCCGCTCGCGAGCGTCTCGACCAGGGGGGAGCACCGGATGAGCTTCATCACGACCGAGGACGGCACCGACATCTACTACAAGGACTGGGGTGAGGGCCCGGTCGTGACGTTCTCCCACGGCTGGCCGCTGAGCGCGGACGCCTGGGACGGGCAGATGCTCTTCCTCGTCCAGAACGGGTTCCGGGTGGTCGCCCACGACCGCCGCGGTCACGGCCGATCGAGCCAGGCTCGCGGCCGCAACGACATGGACGGGTACGCCGACGACCTGGCCGCGGTCATCGAGGCGCTCGACCTGCGCGACGCCACCCTGGTGGGCCACTCGACCGGCGGCGGCGAGGTCGCCCGGTACATCGGTCGCCACGGCACCGGTCGGGTCGCCAAGGCCGTCCTGATTTCGGCGGTACCGCCGATCATGGTGCAGAGCCCGGACAATCCGGAGGGGCTGCCGATCAGCGTCTTCGACGAGCTGCGCGCCAACCTGTTCGCCGACCGGTCGCAGTTCTACCAGGACCTGGCGCAGATGTTCTACGGCGCCAACCGGCCGGGGGCGAAGGTCTCGAAGGGCATCCTCGACCAGTTCTGGCTGTGGAGCATGCAGGCCGGTCTGCTGAACGCGTACGAGAGCATCAAGGCGTTCTCCGAGACGGACTTCCGGGACGACCTGGCGAAATTCGACATCCCGACGCTGGTGCTGCACGGCGAGGACGACCAGATCGTCCCGGTCAAGGACTCGGCACACAAGACCGCCCAACTGGTCGCGAACGCCCAGGAGATCTACTATCCGGGCGCGCCGCACGGCGTCACGTCGACCATGCAGGATCAGGTCAACAAGGACCTGCTCGCGTTCCTGCGGGGCTGACCGGACCCGTCGCCGCCGGCTCAGATCTGCTGGGCGCCGATGACGGAGAGCAGCCGGAGCTTCTCGTCGCTCTCCGTCCCGGGCGCGGCGGTGAAGACCATCAGCGTCTGCGACTGGTCGGGATCCACCAGGGTCTGGCAGTGCAGCTCCAGCGCACCGACCTCCGGGTGCCGGAAGTGCTTGGGCGGGCAGAACGCGCCCTGGACCGGATGCTCCCGCCACAGCCGCGCGAACTCCGGGCTGGCGGCCAGCAGGGCCTCGACGATGGCGGCGGCCCGAGAGCCGCGGCCGTCCCGGGTGTACGCCGCGTGCAGGTGCGCGGCGATGAGCCGGCTCTGCGTCGGGTGGTCCTCCTCCGGGTGCAGCCGCCGTGCTTGCGGGTCGGTGAACCAGCGGTAGTGCACGCTGCGGGCCAGCCCGCTGTGCCGGGTCTCGTCGCCGAGCAGGGCGACCGCCGGCCCGGTCTGCGCCAGGGTCTCGCCGAGGTGGTTCACCACCTGGGCCGGGGTGTCCTGAAGGCGGTCCAGGATCCGCATCATCCCGGGGTTGACGTGATCGGCCCGCACGGCGTGATGCGGGACGGCGTGTCCGGCGAGCTGGAACAGGTGGTCCCGCTCGGCCAGCGAGAGCCGCAGGCCACGGGCCAGCGCGGCCAGCATCTGCTCGGACGGGTGCGGGCCGCGCTGCTGCTCGATGCGGCTGTAGTAGTCGGTGGACATGCCGCTGAGCGCGGCGACCTCCTCGCGACGCAGCCCGCCGGTGCGCCGCCGCCGGCCCCGGGGCAGGCCCACGTCCTCCGGCTGGAGCGCTTCCCGCCGGGTACGCAGGAAGCTGGCGAGTTGGGCGCGGTCCATGGTCTTCCTCCTTGCACCGGACGGTGTGCACCGGGCGGCGGGTCGGCGGGTGCCCGCATGTCGGACAACCGGTGGCACCGGCCCGGTGTTCCGCCGGCCGGTCCAGCGTGGCGCGGTCGCCGGGGATGAGCCAGGGACGGTCGGTCCGGGGATCCCCCGCCGCCCCGCCGGCACCATCACCCCCGACCGCATCAGCGGCCCCGTCGGCGTCAGCGGCCCCGCCGGCATCACCGGCGGAACGCCCCGGCCCGACGGCGCGGGCCGGGGCTTCCGCCGCACTCAGCGCTGGATGGACTTAATCTCCAGGAACTCCTCCAGGCCGAAGCGGCCGAACTCGCGGCCATTGCCGGACTGCCGGTAGCCACCGAACGGGGCCAGTGGGTTCCAGTGGCCGCCGTTGACGTCGACCTGCCCCGCCCGCAGCCGCCGGGCGACGGCGAGGGCGTGCCCCGGCTCACCGAACACGCCGCTGGTGAGCCCGTACTCGGTGCCGTTGGCGATGGCGACCGCCTCCTCCTCGTCCGCGTACGGGATGATCGTCAGCACCGGGCCGAAGATCTCCTCCTGGGCGATCGCGGACCGGGGGTCGACGTCGGCGAAGATCGTCGGCCGGACGTAGGCGCCCTTCTCCAGGCCCGCCGGGCGGCCCGGGCCACCGAACACCAGCCGCGCGCCGTCGGCGAGGCCCCGCTCGATGTATCCGTCGACCTTCTGCCGGTGCGCCTCGTAGGCCATCGGACCGATCCGGGTCGCCTCGTCGGTCGGGTCGCCCACGGTGTACTGCTTGGCCGCCTCGACGGCCAGCGCGACAACCTCCTCCTGGCGTGCCGCCGGCACCAGCATCCGCGGCCACGCGCCGCAGACCTGGCCGCCGTTCGTGAACGCCATCGTCACGCCGGTGGCGACCGCCTGTGGCAGGTCCGCGTCGTCGAGGATGATGTTCGCGCCCTTTCCGCCCAGCTCCAACGCCACCCGCTTGACCGTCGCGGCGGCCACCGCGCCGATGCGCCGGCCGGCCCGCGTGGAGCCGGTGAACGAGATCATGTCGATGCCCGGGTGGGCGGAGATGGCCTCACCGACAACCGCGCCGGTGCCGTACACGACGTTGAACACGCCGGCCGGCAGGCCCGCCTCGGCGGTGATCTCGGCCAGGATCCGCGCGGTCAGCGGGGCGTTCTCGGACGGCTTGAAGACCATGGTGTTCCCGGCGAGCAGCGCGGGCGCCAGCTTGGACACGACCTGCTGGAGCGGGAAGTTCCACGGGGTGATCGCGGCGACGACGCCGATCGGCTCGCGGACGACCAGCGAGTTGCCGATCTCCTCGGTCCAGGGGAACGTGTCGGCGAGGCCCACGAACGACTCGATCACCGCCGCCGGGAAACCGACCTGGGCGGTGCGGGACAGGCTGATCGGAGCGCCCATCTCGGCGGTGATCGCCGCCGCGATCTCCTCCGTGCGGGCGGCGAGGCCCGCGGCGACGGAGCGCAGCACGGCGGCCCGCTCGGCCGGGGTGGTCGCCGTCCAGGACGGGAGGGCGGCGCGGGCGGCGGCGACGGCCCGGTCGACGTCGGCGGCGGTCCCGGCCGGCGTCTCGGCGACGTGGTCACCGGTCGCGGGGTTGACGACGGGAAGGGTGCCGGCGGAGCCGGCGACGGTCTCGCCACCGATCCAGTGGCCGGTGGCGGTGAAGGTTGACGTGGTCATGGACCGACCGTGGCACCGGCGCCGTACCCCATCCAGGCGCAACGTATCCGGGACTCGGCAGTCCCTGGCTGAGCCGTCGCCGGTCTTGACGACCTTGCCGCCCGACGGTCAGAGCGGTCGCCCCTTCGCGTCGTGGGCGACGATGCCGTCCAACTCCACCCCGGGGGGCAGCGCCTTCGGGTCGAACCAGAAGATCACCACGTCCGCGTCCGTGCTCCACCTGGCCAGTCGGGCGGCGACCTTCCGGCCGTCGACGGTGCCGACGATCCGGGTGGCCCGCCCCACGAAGTACCCGAACGCGGGCACCGGGCTGCGGGTCGCGGCACCGCCCGACTGGTCGTAGCCGATCTGGTGGAAGCCGGCCCGCCGGTCCGACCCCTCGACGTCGTTGATCAGGTAGTCCGAGGTCAGCTCCCCGCCGGGGGCGCGGCGCCCGGCGACCAGCCCGATCGTCACCCGGGGGGCGTGGGGCAGGTCGACGGGGACGAAGTAGAGCACCCGCTCGTCGCCGGCGGCGTACCGGATGCCGGTCTCCACCACCTCGCCGACCGGCTGCGGGCGTGGCTCCCACCGGGTCGTGGTGGGCAGCGGGGTGGGCGACCCGGTGGCCGGGCCGGCGGACGCGGTGGCGCCGAGGCCCGGTTGCGGCGCCGGATCCGGCGGGCCGGCCAGCCGCACGCCCACCGCGACACCGCCGACGACCACCGCCACCGACAGCGCCGCCGCCCCGCCCCCGGCCAGTCGCCGCCGCCGGCGCAGGCGGCGGCCCTCGCGCATGATCGTGCCCAGGTCGAGGACGTTCCCGTCGGTCCGTTCGGTCGCCCGCATGGCCTGGCGGAGCTGCTCCACCTCGTTCATCGGCGCGTCCCGTGGGTCTCCGGCTCCGCGACGCCGGCGGCGCGCAGCTTCCCCAGGGCGCGGGAACCGGTGCTCTTGACCGTGCCGACCGAGACGTCGAGTTCGCGGGCCACCTGCGCCTCCGGAAGGTCGAAGTAGTAGCGCAGCACGACGATGGCGCGCTCGCGCGGGCTGAGCGTGCCGAGGATGGCGAGCAACCAGCGCCGGGTGGCGACCTCGTCCGCGACGTCGCCACGCCGCTGCTCCGGGAGGTCGTCGCTCGGGTACTCCCGGATGGGGCGTCGCCAGCTGTCGACGAGATGGTTGACCAGGACCGTCCGGGCGTACCCGTAGGCGTCGTTGTCCCGGACCCGGGACCACGCCGCGTAGGTGCGGACCAGCGCGGTCTGCGCCGCGTCCTCCGCCAGGTGGTGGTCGCCGGTCATCAGGAAGGCGGCGTGCACCAGCCGGCCGGACGACGCCCGGGCGAACTCGACGAACTCCGCGTCACCGCGGGCCATGGACGCCCTTCCCACACCTCACGACGGACAGGACGGGTGGGGCGCCGGAAAGGTTGAGTCCGTCCGGGAGCAACTTTTCCCCGGGGTCACGCGTCCTTTCCCCTGCGCGCCACCAGCCGGCGGTGCGCGGTGAGGGGAGGCACATGGCGTCGCACACTACGCGGGCTCGGGGAAGGGGCTTCCGCGCCCTGTCGCTGGCGGTTCTGCTGCTCAGCGCGCCGCTGACCGGCTGCGCGCTGCCGGCGGCCGGCCACCCCGCCGTCGGCCCGCCGGCCCCGGCGAGCGCCGACCAGCCCGCCGTCGCAGCCGCGGCGTCGCGTCCGCCGGCCGCCCGGCCGACGCCCACCCCGATCAGCTATCCCGCCGACGGCGGCAACCAGTGGTCCTACGCCGAGGGCGAGGCGCCGGCCCCGGGCGGCGCCGGCCGGCTGTGGCGGTACCGGGTGGCGGTGGAGCGGGACATCCAGGGCCTGCCGGTGGCGGCCTTCGCCGCCGAGGTCACCCGCACCCTGTCAGGCCCGCAGGGATGGACCGCGGACGGGACGCGGCAACTGCGCCGGGTCGGGCGGGACCAGGCCGCCGACTTCACCATCTACCTGGCCACCCCCAGCACGCGCGACGTGCTGTGCCAGGACGTGCCGGACGGCTACACGTCCTGCCGCAACGGCGCCCGGGTGGTCCTCAACGTGGCGCGCTGGGTGAAGGGGGTGCCGGGCTACGGCGCGAGCCTCGCCGTCTACCGGCAGTACATGGTCAACCACGAGGTCGGGCACCGGCTCGGCATGGGCCACGAGCGCTGCCCCGGTCGGGGCCGACCGGCGCCGGTGATGCAGCAGCAGACGCTGGGCCTGCACGGCTGCGTCCCGAACGCGCTGCCCTACCTCGACGGCGAGCGCTACACCGGACCCTCCGGGTCGTACGACGATCCGGTCCCGCCCCGCGATCGGGGCCGGAGCGGCTGAGTCGCGCCGGGTGGGCGAGGGCGGACGGCGGGCGGGGACGGTGTCAGGCGGGCACCGGACGAAGGCGCTGCTGGGGCACACCGCACGCGCAGAGCAGGTCCGCGACGCCGGCCGAGGAGTTGTCGAGGAAGACAGCCACGCCGTGCTCGTCGGCCACCGGGACGATCGCGGCGAGCGTCCCGACGTTGATGTCGTCCAGGGCCGTGACGTCCGCGAGGTCCACCACCAGCCGGCACGGACGCACCCGGCGGACCACGTGCACGAGGACCTGACGCAGCTCGACGGCCGCGTCGACGCCGACCTCACCGCACGGCCGCAGCACGACCGTGCCGTCGTCACTGGTCCGCAGGGTCAACGACGGGTCCGACACGGCCCTCCCATCCCGCGCCCGTGGTCACCGGACACCGCACACGCTACTGTCCCGGCCCGCCTCCGGACAGGGGTCGGATGGGTCACAAATCGCGTCATCCGCAACTACCGCGGGCGACGGCCCAACCGCGCCGTCGCCGGCTGTCCATCTGGCCGTGGGTCGGCATTCACGTGGGATGGCTACGCTCTGCCTCGCGCCAGCTCCCGGAACGAAAGACGGCCGTGCATCACGCCAACCACTACTACGGCCACTCGCACGTCCTGGCCCGCTACTGCGGCCTCGACGACCGGGCACCGCAGCGCATCCACGGCTATCTCCAGCACGGCTGGAACATCGGCGACGGGATGGCCGCCGACCACGAGTTCGTCCCCGGCGTCCCGCTGTTCGTCTGGTCGGAGCGGACCCGGCGCCGGGCGTGGTCGCTGGGCCGGCGGCAGACGTACGCCGTGGGCGCGCCCTGGGCGTACCTGCTGGCGACGGAACCGGAACCCGAGCCGGCGCCACCCCGGGAGGGCACGATCTGGTACCCGTTCCACGGCTGGGAGGGCCAGCACGTGGTGGGTGACCACGACCGGCTGATCGCGGAGATCAAGGCCACCGAACCGGGCCCGGTGACGGTGTGCCTGTACTGGCAGGAGTACCGGTCCCGGCGGGTACGCGACCGGTACGAACGGGCCGGCTTCCGGGTCATCTGCCATGGCTACCGTGGCGGCCGGTGGGACAGCCTGGACCCGGACTTCCTGCGGCGGCAGTTGGCCGAGCAGCGCCGACACCGGCGGGTCGCCTCGAACCGGCTCTGCACCGCCGTGTTCTACGCCATCCTCGCCGGCTGCGAGCCCGCCGTGTACGGCGATCCCATGCAACTGGCCGGGGAGGTACCGATCTGGGGTGGGCAGCCGCGGATCCGCCGGCAGTGGGCCGAGCTGCACGGCGCCCAGGTCGACCCGGTCGTCGCGCGGCAGATCGCCGTCGCGGAACTGGGTGCCGACCGGCTGCTCCCGCCCGCGGCGCTGCGTCGGATGTTCCGCTGGCCCGACCCGCTGCCGTCGGCCCCTCCGGCCGGCCGCGACCTGTTCGAGGAGACCCCGTGAACCTGCGACTGACCGGCGGGGAGATGCAGGTCTGGTCGGACCTGGACGGCCAGCACGGCCCTGGCCCGGTCCGGGGGACGGTGCTGACCCCGCTGCTGGCCGCCGCGTCCGGGCGCACCGCGGTCGTCGGGCCGCTGGACCCGGCGCTGCTCGACGCGGTGCCGGCGGACGATCTGACCTTGCTGGTCCGGGGCCTGCCGGACGCTGAGACGCTCGCCGCCCGCCTGGCCGACCGGCCAGGGATCACCGTGCTGTGCGGCGGCCCGGAGAAGCTCGCCGGGGAGCCGGCGTACGACACGGTGATCGCGCTCGACGGGTTGGAGCGGCTCGGCTCGACCGAGGGCGCTGATCTGACCTGGGACGACACGTTCGCCCTGCTGGCGGCCACCCTGCGCCCCGGCGGCCGGCTGCTGCTCGCCGCGGAGAACCACCTCGGCCTGCACCGGCTGGCGGCGCTGCCGCCCGACGTCACCGACTCGGACTGGGCGGACGCCGGCGAGTACGACCCCGACCGCCCCGCCGGCCTGGCGCGGTTTCAGTTCCGGCTGGCCCGCGCCGGCCTCGTCGTCACCCGCACCTACGCCGCCTGGCCGACGCCGCTCGCCCCGACCGCGCTGGTCTCGGCGGAGCTGTCGGCCGACCCGGAGGCGATCGGCTTCCTCCAGGCGACGCTCGGCCGGGCGATCGGCTCGCCGGCCGAGGCGCTGACCGACCCCGGCCGGCTGGCGGCCCGGGCGCTGCGCCACGGCGCGGCCGTCGACCTCGCACCGGGCTGGATCCTGCTGGCCGAGCAGGCCGATGCGGGAGCGGACCCGGCCGTCGCCCCCGGCCGGGACGGCTGGTTCGCGGCGCCGGCGGGCCGGCCGGCCACGCCCGGCTCACCGGCCGCGGCGGCGTCCCTGCCCGAGGCGCTGATCGCGATCGGCGACGATCGGTTCGACGTCGTCCCGCGGCCCGGCGGTGGTCTGGTGCTGCGCCGCCCGGACGCCGTCCCCACGCCGGTGCCGGTGGGCCGCACCCTCGAGGACCTGCTCATCGTCGCGTCCCTGCGGCACGACCTGCCGACCGTGCGGGAGCTGCTGCACCGCTGGCAGGCCGGCCGGCACGCGGGCGTCCCCGCCGACCAGGTCGTCGCCACGCGGGGTGGTGAACTCAACCCGCTGACGCCGGCGGGCTCGCCCCCGGCCGCGCTGCGGCGTCTCGCCGGCCGGCTGCTCGACGCCGGCCTCGCCCACCTCTGGCCGTCCCCCGCGGACCCGGCCGAGCTGGCGCAGACCCTGGCCGCGCTGGCCGGCCGGGCGTCCGAACCGGTCGCACCCGGCGACGTCGCCCCGGAGCGGCCGGATGCCCGGGCCTACCGGGAGCTGCGGACGGACCGGGACCGGCTGTCCCGCGAGCTGGCCGAGGCTCGCGAGCGGGAGGCGTGGTACGAGCGCACGCTCGCCGAGCGGGAGGTGGAGCTGCGTCGGGCCCGGGGCATCATCGCCCTGGTGAGCGGCACACCGACGGCGCGGGCCGGCAAGCTCGTCCTGGCCGGCGCACGGCGGGCGCGGCGGACCGCGGGTGCCGCCGTGCGGCGCGTCCTGCCGCGCGACTGACGCGCATCGGGCGGGACCGGTCCGGCGGTGGCGGCCGGCCGGTTTCGGCCCGCGCGGCCGAGCCCGGCAGTTCCGTCGACGTCCGCGGCTGCCGGGCCGGGGGCTCAGCCCGGAGCTTGGACCGCCCGGTCGGCGGCCGGCACCGGGACGTCGGCGTCGGGTCCGACGACGCTCTCGTACAGCTCCTCCAGCAGCCGGGTCTGCCGCCGGAGGTCGAAGGTCGTCTCGGCGTACTGGCGGCCCGCCCGGCCGAGGCGCTCCCGCAGCGGCTCGTCGGTGAGCAGCTGCCGGATGTTCTCCGCCAGCGCCACCCGGTCGCGTTCGGCGCAGAGCAGGCCGGTCTCGCCGTGCCGGACCCCCTCGGGGATCCCGCTGTGCCGGGTGGCGACGACCGGCAGGCCCAGACTGGCGGCCTCCAGGATCGTGGTGGGCAACCCCTCGCAGTCCCCGTCGGACGCCGTCCTGGACGGCGCCGCGAGGATCCTGGCCTCCGCCATGTGCCGGAGGACCACCTCCGGGGGCTGCGACCCGAGGAACGTGGCGTCCACGCCGAGCTCCGCCGCCCGCGTCCGGGCCGACTGCTCCAGCGGCCCGGTGCCGACGAACAGGGCCCGGGGGCGCAGCTCCGGGATCAGGCCGAGCGCCTCGACCAGGTCGTCGGCGCCCTTCTTGTCGACGAACCGGCCGACGAAGATCACGTCCCAGGTCTTCGGCGCCGTCGACGGCTGCGGCGGCATCGGCACGCCGGTGTAGTGGACGCGTACCTTCGCCGGGTCGGCGCCCAGCTCCACCGCGCGGTCGCGGATGAACCCGGAGACCGCGATGATCAGGGCCGCGCGGTCGAACGCGACCCGCAGATTGCGGCGGTGCCGGGCCCCTCGCGGCCCGGGCACCGCGGGCTGCCGCGTCACGTCGAGGCCGTGCAGCGTGATGACCAGGGGTACGCCCAACTGCTGCGCGGTGCGGCTGATCAGCCATCCGTCACCACCGAAGTGGGCGTGCACCACGGTCGGCTTCAGCCGGGTCAGCAATCGCCGCAGCCGCGGGGAGCCACCCGTCAGCCGCAGCAACCGCCAGCCGCGACGCCCCTGCGGGGTGTCGGGGTAGACGATGACGTCGCTGTCGGCGGCGATCGGTGAGACGGTCTTCGTCGCGCCGAGGTAGACCGGACGCCACGAGGGCAGCGCGTCGCCCTGGTTGCGGATGAACGTCTCGGAGACCGGCAGCATGCAGCTCCGCCAGATCACGGCGACCTTACGCGTGGACATCGTTCCTGACGTTCGTGGTCGGGGCGGGCGAGCCGGTGGTGTCGGGCGTGATCGGGGCGGCCGGCGTCCCGGATTCGCCGGCGAGCGCCTGCCCCGCCCCGGCCGGCTCGGTGTTCCCCGCCGGGGCGGCCGTACGCCGGCGCCCCAGGATCCGGTCGCGGAGGGTGTGCCGCAGCTGCGGCGGGATCATCCAGATCTGCAGGAACGTCAGGTAGTCGATCGCGCTGGGCCGCCCGTGCCGCCGGGCCTCGCCGAGCAGCATCCGGAAGACGGGGAAGCTGCGGGTGGGCGCCGCCATGGAGCTGATGATGCTCATGACGATCGCGGCGTACGCCTTGGGGGTGAGCAGCGGACGGATGCCGCGCAGCCACTCCAGCTGCGCCTCCCACGGCGAGTTCAGGCTGATCCGCGGCCGGTCCTCGTCCTGGTGCCAGAGCACCAGCGGCTCGGCGGCGATGACCAGGTCGACGTCGTCGTGGTCCAGCGCCCGCAGCGTCCAGTCGAGTTCCTGCTGCCGGCGTAGACCGACGGTGAACGGGACGCGCCGCAGCAGCTCCGTGGGCGCCATGATCGTCGAGGTCTGGATGAACCCGTCGCCGTGGAACAGCCCCCGCCGGACGGTGAGGTACTCGCACACCGGTTCGCCGTCCGCGGGGAGCCGGCGGGGCATGACGAACTCCGCCCGCGGTGTCTTGTTGATCAGACGGCTGGCGACGATCGGCGTCCGCACCGGGGTGCGCCGAGCCACCTCCAGCTGGACGGCGAGCTTCTCCGGCAGCCACTCGTCGTCGTCGTCCAGCAGGGCGGTCCACGGCGCCCGGGCCTCCAGGACACCCATGTTGCGGGCGTTCGGCGCGCCACCCTTGTGCGCGAGCTCCACCAGCCGCAGGCGGGGATCCCCGAACTCGGCCAGCGCGTTCCGGGTCCCCTCGTCCGGCCCGTCGACCACGACGACGACCTCGATGTCGGTCACCGTCTGGGCCAGGGCGCTGCGCACCGCCCGGGTAACCAGGTCGGGGCGGGCGAAGGTGGGGATGACGACGCTGACCTCGGGTGTCGAGGACATGCTCACCTGCTCATTCGGCCGGAGACGATTTGTCCGCAGGCGACGGTATGGGTTCCAGCCGTCACGCCGGTGAATGGAATCCGGCGCGCAGGCGTACAACAGGGGCCGGTGGCCGGTCCGGACGGTGGTGCGCGCCGTGGCGGAGCGGCTGTCCCGGGCGGTGCCGGGCCGGGCGGCGTCAGCCCCGGAGCCGAATCTCGGCGGGCTCCCGGTCACTGCGCAGGCCCTTCCAGGAGGGGTGGCGCAGGCGCTGGTCGGGGGTCCAGGACCGGAAGGTCACGTCGCCGACCAGGACCGGGTCGACCCAGACGGCGTGCCGGGCGTGCTCGCGTGGCACCGGGGACGCGAACGGGGAGTCCCGCCGCCGCAGCGGATCCAGCCGTTGCCGCAGGTCGCGCAGCGCCGCCTGGGTGAAGCCGGTGCCCACGTGCCCGATGTAGGTCAGCCGGCCCGCGCGGTCGTACATGCCGAGCAGGAGGGAACCGATGGCACCCTCGCGCCGGCCGGCGCCCGGCTTCCAGCCGCCGACGATGACCTCGACGGTCTCGTTGAGGGGCACCTTGACCCAGGCGGGCGAGCGGCGGCCCGGCGCGTACGACGAACCGAGCTGCTTGGCCACCACGCCCTCCAGACCGAGGTCTGCGGCGGCGGTGGCCAGGTCCCGGCCGGCGTCGCCGGTCCAGTAGGGTGGGGTGTCCACGCTCTCCCCGCCGAGGTCCAGCTCCTGCAGGGCGGCGCGGCGCTCGGCGTACGGCAGGGGGGTGGTGTCCCGCCCGTCGAGGTGCAGGATGTCGAACAGGTACACCCGTACCGGCGTGGCCTTCACGAGCGCGGCCGACGGCGCGCGGACGTGCATGCGGTGCTGGAGGGCCGAGAAGTCGGGCCGGCCCCTGCCGTCCAGCGCCACGATCTCGCCGTCCAGCACCGCGCGCCGCTTCCCCAGCAGGTCGGCGAGCCCGCCCAGCTCGGGATAGGCCCGCGTGATGTCCCGGTCGTTGCGGCTGAGCAGCCGCACCTCACCGGCGACGTACGCGATCGCCCGTACGCCGTCCCATTTGAACTCGTACCCCCAACCGGGCCCGGAGGGAAGGGCGCCGCTCGTGGCGAGCATCGGCCGCACGAGCGGGGGCATCCTGGCGCGCACCTCCCGATCATCACGAAACCCGCGACCGGAGCAGGTCGTCTTCGCCGGTTGTCGGTCTTCCGGATGACCGTGCGGTGGCGCCGGGTCGGCCGCGAGATCTGGTGGTACGGCCGCCCGGCGGGCGGGTACGGACACCGGCATGGCTGACACACCTCGGTTGACCCTGGCCGCCACCGTGCTGGACACCACCGACCCGCGGAGGCTCGCCGCGTTCTACGAACGCCTGCTGGGCTGGTCGCGCGACGAGGACGAGGCGGACTGGGTCACCCTGCGGGCTCCGTGCGGTGGTGCCGGTCTGTCCTTCCAGACCGAGCCGGCGTACGTGCGGCCGGTCTGGCCGGCCGGCCCGGGGGATCCGTCGATGATGGTGCACCTCGACATCAGGGTCGACGACCTCGACGCGGCGTCCGCGCACGCGGTGGCCGCCGGCGCCACGCTGGCGGGCTTCCAGCCCCAGGACGACGTGCGCGTGCTCCTCGACCCGGACGGCCACCCGTTCTGTCTCTTCACCTGACCCGGCCGGTTCCGTCGGCGCCGGTCCCCGGCCCTCGGTCCCGCACGGGCCCACCGCGCGTGGGCCCGTGGCGACCGGTCAGAGGACCAGCACGATGCGGCCGTTCGCCAGGCCCTCGGCCTGCCGCGACCAGGCGTCGGCGACCGAGGCGAACGGCACCAGTTCGTGGTCGACGGTGAGCCGGCCGGCGGCCGCGTGCCCGGCCACCACGGCGAGCGACGCCGCCCGCTCCTCGGTCGACAGCCCGTTGTTGGTGTAGCCGATCATCCGCAACGACCCGCTGCGCAGCACCGCGGACTCGACCGGCGCGGTGGCGCCCGCCGCGCTGCCCAGGTTGACCAGCCGGCCGCCCGGGCGCAGCACCCGCAGCGCCGCCGCGGCCGGAATCCCGAAGACCGGGTCGAGCACGAGGCCGACCGGGCCGTCGGTGGCGCCGCGCAGCCGGTCGGCCAGCGTCGCGACGTCGTCGTCGGGCCGCAGCGGGACGGACACCGTGGCGCCCAACTCCTTGGCGCGGGCGCAGGCCGCCGCGGAGCGGGACACCGCGATCACGCGGCGGGCCCCGCCGAGCCGGGCCAGCTGGACGGCCGCCTGGCCGACCACGCCCCCGGCGCCCAGCACCACGACCTGTTCGCCGGTCGCCAGCCCGCCGGCGTAGGTCAGCGCGCCGTGCGCGGCGACGGCCGAGAGGCCCAGCGCGGCCAGCAGCGTCAGCGGCACGTCCGACCGCAACGGCACCACGTCGGCGGTCGGCACCGTGACGGTGGCGGCCATGCTGCCGTCCACACCGGCCCGCATTCCGGCCGAGGTGCCGAACCAGACGGCGGTGCCGTCGTCGAGCCGACCGACGCCCTGCACCCCCGGCACGTACGGGGTCGACGGGGTGCCGAAGTAGCTGGTGCCGGAGGCGCAGAGCAGGTCGAGCGGGGTGATCGGCACGGCCTCGACGGTGACCGGCACCTCGCCGGCGGCCGGCACGGGCGCCGGCCGCTCGGTGACGGTGGGCGGCACGCCGCAGGCGGTGAGCAGGGCCGTACGGATCATGTCGCGATGTCCGGGTACGGCATGGCGAAGTGGGCCAGCCGGGCGCCGTACGACTTCTGGTACTCCAGCGGCTCGGTGTTGTCCCGCTCGAACATCGCGATGAACAGGGTCAGCGTGAGGAACGGGTGCGCGCCCAGCTCGAACAGCCGCACGTGGTCGTGGGTGGCGAGCGCCTCCCGCTCCCCGTCGTCGAAGCGCAACCAGGTGCTCGCCTCGCCGGTGTGGCAGTTCAGCACGGCGTTGGCCCGCTCGGCCTCCCACCAGGCGACCAGCTCCCGCGGCTCGGTCCGGTACCGCTCGACCAGCTCCGGGTCCCGGTCCACCGTGTAGAGGAACTTGTTCAGCAGGTACTTGCTCATGCCGGCGCTCCGTTCGGGTACCAGGTGAAGTAGGCCTCCATGGTGTGGAACAGGTCGAGGGTGTCGACGTAGTCGGCCTTCGCGCCGGCGCCGGCGACGCCCATCATGAGCATGAAGTCCATGAAGCCGTGGGTGGCGTTGCCCGGGGCGTGCAGGCTGTCCAACGTCACCTCGCGCAGGCAGCCGTCCAGGTCGCCGGTGGCGATCCACTCGACGGCCCGCTGGTCGAACTCGGGATCGGGGCCGTGCGGTCCGAACTGCCGCGGCCCGCCCAGCTCGAGCGATAGGTGGCCGGTGCCGATGACGGCGACCCGCAGGTGCGACGGCCAGGACGCGACGATCTCGCGGATGGCCTGGCCGAGCTGGACGAACCGCTTCGGCTGCGGCAGGGGCGGCGCGAAGATGTTCGTGTAGATCGGCACGATCGGCAGGTCGGCCTCCGGGCGCAACGTGACGATCGGGCAGGTGATGCTGTGGTCGATCCGCAACTCGTTGCTGAACGCCAGGTCGAAGCCGGAGTCGATCCCCGCCCGCAGGATGTGCGCGGACAGGTCCTCCTGGCCCTTGAGCAGCATCCGCGGCAGGCCGAACTCGCGTTCCTCGTTGTACCAGTTGGCGTCGTAGAACGGCGCCTTGCCGACCAGGAACTGCGGCATGTTGTCCAGCCAGAGCTGATGGAAGTGGTCCGAGCCGACCATCACCAGCACGTCCGGGTTGGCCCGGGTCAGGGTCTCCCGGAAGGTGAGGATCTTGCGGGTCCACTCGTCCGCGAACGGTGGCCGGTCCGCGCCGGTGGCGGTGCTGGCCTTGTAGTAGAAGGGGTGGTGGGTGGAGGCGATGACCGCGACGATGGAGGCCATTCCCGCTCCTCTCGCTGCTGAATCGGGGGATCAGGGTTCGTAGACGGCGTTGCGGTCGACGGTGCGGTAGATGTCCATGCCGAGCGGTCGGCGTCGCTCCTCGGCGAGGTGCCCGAGCAGCCCCGCGGCGCGGGCCAGCAGGGCGAAGCCGCGCAGCAGGTCGACCGGGAGGCCGAGGTCGGCGAGCGCGGCGCCGCAGACGCCGGCGCCGTTGAGCGGCAGGGTCCGGCCGAGCACCCGGGGGTGGACGCGCCCGATCGCCTCGAACAGCCGCAGGTGCGGCCCGCGCAGCCCCTCCTCCTCCGCGATGCGGATCAGGACCGGTGTACGCGGGTCCTGGTCCTTGTGCACGGGGTGCCCGAGCCCGGGGACGAGTCGGCGTTCCTGC
Source organism: Micromonospora sp. WMMD812 (assembly GCF_027497215.1). Classification (NCBI taxonomy): domain Bacteria; kingdom Bacillati; phylum Actinomycetota; class Actinomycetes; order Micromonosporales; family Micromonosporaceae; genus Micromonospora; species Micromonospora sp. WMMD812. Next base: position 136,724 of record NZ_CP114904.1, read on the forward strand.
TTGGCCCGGGTCACCGCGTCGAGCGCCACCGCGTCGTAGTCGGTCACCTCGCCCGCCCGCGCCAGCGTGTCGGCGAGGAAGCGTCCGCTGTCCTCGGTGACGCCGAGGAAGCGCGAGCCGCCGCCGAGGAGGCCGGCCGCGAGCGCGCCCTGCAGGGACTCGGGCGCGGACAGGTAGGTGAGCCGCGCCGCGATGGCCGTCGGGGTGAAGCCGTGGTCGGCGAGCGCCACCAGCACCGTCTCGAAGACCCGCACCTCGCCCGGGGTGGGGCGGCGGCCGGCGACCAGCCAGTACGCCAGCTCGCCGAAGCCCACCGAACCCATGAGGTCGGTGGCCAGATCCTTCCCGAGCAGGGAGATGGCGTTCGGGTCGGACGTGCCGATCCCGGTCGGGAAGCTCAGCTCTTCAGCCACGCGCGGATCTCCTCGCCGTGTTCGTCGATCCCGGGCGGCGGCAGCTCGTACCGCGCGGGGGTGTCGGAGAAGGTGATGGGGTTGCGGATCCCCGGCACGTCGCCGACGGTGACCACCGGCTCCAGGCCCAGCTCGTCGGCGAGGGCCACGCCGCCGTCGATGGTGTTGATCGGCGCGCACGGCACGCCGGCGGCGAGCAGCTCGCGGAACCACTCGTCCTTGGTCCGCTTGGCGAGCCGTTCGACGAGGAGGGGCCGCAACTGCTCGCGATTGGCGGTGCGGTCCTGGTTGCGGCCGAAGCGGGGGTCGTCCGGCAGGTCCGGCAGGTCGAGCACCTGGCAGAGCTTGCGGAACTGCCCGTCGTTGCCGGCGATCACGATCAGCTCGCCGTCCGCAGTCGGCAAGGGCTCGTACGGGAAGAGGCTGGGGTGCGCGTTGCCCATCCGGAACGGGACGGTGCCGCCGGCGACGTAGCCGCTGGAGTGGTTGACCAGGCCGGACAACGCGGAACTGAGCAGGTTGACCTCGACGTGCTGGCCCTGGCCGGTCTCGCCGCGGTGGTGCAGCGCGGCCAGGATGCCGATGCTCGCGTGCAGCCCGGCCATCACGTCGAAGACGGAGATGCCGGCCCGGTACGGCGAACCGTCCGGGTCGCCGGTGAGGCTCATCAGGCCGGAGATCGCCTGCACCATCAGGTCGTACCCGGGGAAGTTCGCCCCGGCGCTGGTGCCGAACCCGCTGATGCTCCCGTAGACGACCTTCGCGTTGCCGGCGGCGACCGTGTCGTAGTCGAGGCCGAACCGGGCGAGGGCCCCGGGCCGGAAGTTCTCGATCATCACGTCGGCGCGGCGGGCCAGCTCCCGCGCGGCCGCGAGGTCCTCGGGGTCCTTGAGATCGAGCGCGACGGACCGCTTGTTGCGGTTGATGCCAAGGTAGTACGTCGAGACGCCGTCGCGCGTCGGCGGCATCCACGTCCGGGTGTCGTCACCGCCGGGGCTCTCCACCTTGATCACCTGCGCGCCGAGATCGGCCAGGAGCATCGTCGCGTACGGCCCGGCGAGGATCCGGGAGAAGTCCGCGACGAGCAGGCCGGCCAGCGGGCCTGCGGAGTGCTGAACCATGTCACCGTCCGTTCTGCGGACATCTGTCCGCCGAATCAGCTTGCGACACGGGCCGGTCGCTGTCAACGGCCGCTTCCTCGACCGGGTGCGCGCTCTTGACACGACTGGTGACCGGGACCACACTGACGCCACTCGATCTGCCCGCACAGCGGACAGCGGTCCGGCAATTCGTATCCGGAAAGGATGGCTGGCGATGAGCGCACCCGACCGGCCGGTGCTCCTCCGCAACGGCCTGGTTCTCACCATGGACGACACGCACACGGTGCTCCCGGGCGCCGACGTGCTGGTCATCGGCGACCGGATCGCGGAGGTCGGCGTCGGCCTCACCGCGCCCGACGGCGCCCTGGAGATCGACGCCACCGGCGGCATCATCATGCCCGGCATGGTCGACACCCACCGGCACATGTGGCAGACCGCCATGCGGGGGTACGGCGCCGACTGGACCCTCACGCAGTACTTCGTCTGGTACTACCTCGAGTCCGGCAAGCTGTTCCGCCCCGAGGACGTGTACGCCGGCAACCTGCTCGCCGCGATCGAGGCGATCGACGCCGGCGTGACGACCACCGTCGACTGGTCACACGGCCTGCAGTCGATCGACCACGCCGACGCCGCGGTCGACGCCCTCGAGGCCGTGCCCGGCCGGTTCGTCCTCGCCTACGGCAACATCCAGCAGGGCCCGTGGGAGTGGGCGACCTCGCCGGAGTTCCGCGACTTCCACCGCCGGCGCATCGACGGGGGCCGGTTGGCCGGCTTCCAGATGGCCTTCGACGTCACCGGCGACCCCGCCTTCCCGGAGCGGGCTGCCTTCGAGACGGCCCGGGAACTCGGCGCCGCGGTGACCACCCATGCGGGCGTCTGGGGCGCCACCAACGACGACGGCATCCGGCTGATGCACGAAAACGGCTTCATGACCCCGTCCACCGTCTACGTGCACGCCGCGACCCTCACCCACGACTCCTACAACCGGATCGCGGCTACCGGCGGATCGGTCTCCGTGTCGACGGAGAGCGAGCAGAGCGCCGGGCAGGGCTACCCGCCCACCTGGCAGCTGCGGCACCACGACATCCCGGTCTCGCTGTCCATGGACACCAGCGTGTGGTGGAGCGGCGACCTCTTCTCCGCGATGCGGACCACCCTCGGCGCCGACCGCTCCCGCGAGCACCTGGAGGCGCACGCCAAGCAGGACACCATCACCCACTGCCACCTGCGCGCCGAACAGGTCGTCGAGTGGGCGACCCGGGGCGGGTCCCGCGCCCTCGGCCTGGACTCGTCGATCGGGGCGCTCACCCCCGGCCGGCAGGCCGACGTCGTCCTGATCAAGAACGACGCCTCGCCGGTGATGTTCCCGATCCTGCACCCGTACGGCCACGTCGTCTTCCAGGCCCAGCGCGCGGACGTGCACACCGTGCTGGTGGGCGGCCGGGTGGTCAAGCAGGACGGCCGGCTGGTCGGCGTCGACCTCGCCGCGGCCCGGGCGACGGTCGAGTCCACCATCTCCCACCTGCGGGAGACGCTCGGCGAGGAGGCCTGGCAGCGGGGCATGAACCCGGACGTCCCGGAGACGAAGATCCTGGAGAACCCCTACCAGTACACCGAGTGGGACGCCGGCTCCGCGCAGTGGAAGCATTAGGGCATGAGTGACAACGGAAGGGGCGCCGGGCCCGACTTCATCGAGGCCCTCGCCCGTGGCCTCGACGTCCTGCGCTCCTTCCGCCCGGCCTGCCCGTCGATGACCCTCAGCGAGATCGCCGCGGCCACCGGGCTGGCGCGGCCGACCGTCCGCCGTATCCTCATCACGCTCGAGTCGCTGGGCTACGTGCGTGCCGCCGGCCGCGGCTACGCCCTCACCCCGCGGGTCCTCGAACTCGGCATGACATACGTCAACGCGCTGAACATGTGGGAGGTCGCGCGCCCGCACATGGAGAAGCTGGTCGCGGAGACCAACGAGTCGACCTCGATGGCCCAGCTCGACGGCAGCGACATCGTCTACGTCGCGCGCGTCGCCGTGCCGAAGATCGTCACGCTCGCCGTGACCATCGGGACCCGCTTTCCGGCGCCCGCGACGTCGATGGGCAAGGTCCTCCTCGCGGCGCTGCCTCCCGCGGAGCTGGCCGCCGTGCTCGCCGAGCCGTCCCGCTCCGGGATCACCCCACGCTGGCAGCCCGCTCCGGCGGAGCTCGAGGCCTCGCTGCGCGAGGTCCGGGCCAAGGGGTGGGCGTTGGCCGACCAGGATCTCGCGCCGGGCATCCGGTCCGTCGCCACCGGCGTCCGCGACGGCGACGGCCGGGTCGTGGCCGCTGTCAACGTCACGGTGCACGCCGCCGAGACGTCGGTGGCGACGCTGCTCGACGAGCACCTGCCGAAGCTGCTGCGCACCGCCGCCGACATCGGGCACGACTGGGCCCTGACCGCGTCGGTGCCGGTGCTCACCACCTGACCGCCAGGCCCCCGGCCGGACGGAACGCCGCCGCCGGCCACGACCGCCTGCTCGCCGCCGCCGGCCACGACCGCCTGCTCGCCGCCGCCGGCCACGACCGCGGAGCGCCGGCCGACCGGACACCGGGTGGGTGCCGATCGGCCGGCGTCGACCGGCCCGCTCCCGACGGGATCGGCGGGAGCGGGCCGACGAGGTCCGTGCGGGGCGGTCAGCCGGCCACGGACTGGTTGTAGTCCTTGATGGGGCCGGCCAGCGCCTGCTCCTGCTCCTGCAGCGCGGCCCGCGGGTCGGTCCCGCTGAGCACCGCGGCCTGCATGGCCTGCTCGGCGGCCTTGCGGGCCTGCGGCATCGCGCCGAGCAGGCAGCCCTGGGTGGCCTTGGTCAGCGGCGTGTTCTGCAGCTGGGTGATCGCGGTCTGGAACTGCGGCCGCTGCGCCACCCACTGCTTGTCCACGTCGGTCTCCAGGGCGCCCTTGCTGATCGGGAAGTAGCCGGTCGAGGTGTGCCAGGTGGCCTGCGAGTCCTTGTCGGACAGGAACTTGACGAACTCCCACGCGGCGCGCTTGTGGGCGTCGTCCTTGCCCTTGCCGACCACCCAGAGGGACGCGCCGCCGATGATCGGGCCCCCGGAGTCGGTGGCGTTGACCTTCGGGTAGTTGCCGGTGCCGATCTCGAACTTGCCCTCGGTGCTCTTGAGGAAGCCGCCGAGCGAGCCGGTGGACTCCAGCGTCATCGCCACCGTGCCGGCGGTGAACGCGTTGTCGGCCGTGGTGGTGTTGCTGTCCAGCTTCGGCGCCAGGCCCTCGTTCACCATCTTCTTCCACCACGTCAGCAGCTTGACGTGGTCGTCGGTGGCGAGCTTCACGCCGGTGCCGCGGCTGTCGCGGCCGTTGCCCTGGTCGCAGTACTCCTGGTTGCCGGCGGCGGTCCACTGCTCCAGGAACCAGCCGTAGAGCGCGGCCCCGAAGCCGTACCGGGTGACCCGGCCGCTGGCGTCCTTGACGGTCAGCTTGCGGGCCGCCTCGGTGATCTCGTCGAGCGTCTTCGGCGGGTTCGCCGGGTCCAGGCCGGCCTGCGTGAACGCCGTCTTGTTGAGGTAGAGCAGCGGCATCGAGGTGTTGAACGGCATCGAGTAGAGCTTGCTGTCGACGGAGTAGTACCCGGCGATGTTCGGCTGGATGTCCGAGGTGTCGGTCTTGTCGACGTCCACGAACGACTGGACCGGCACCGTCGACTTCGAGTCGATCATGAACCGGGTGCCGATGTCGTAGACCTGGACAACGGCCGGCGCCTGCCCGCTGTTGAGCGCCGCCTTGTACGCCGACAGGGTGTCGTCGTACGTGTTCTTGAACTGCAGGTTGACCTTGGCGCGACCCTTGTTCTTGGCGTTGAACTGGTCCGCGAGCTGCTGCAGCGCCTCGCCGTTCTTGCCGCTCATCGCGTGCCAGAAGTCGATGGACACCTCGCCCTTGCCGTCCAGCGCGCTGGCCGCCGGCGCGTCCGTGCCGGAAGCCCCGTCGCTGGTGTTCGCCGTGGCCGAACCGCAGGCGGCGGCGGTGGCCGTGAGCGCGGCGAGCGAGAGCCCGACCGCCACCCGGCGCAGAGTGGTACGCACTGTTTCCTCCTACTACTGGGGTGAGGTGGTTACTTGACCGCGCCGGCCGTGAAGCCCCGGACGAGCCAGCGCTGGCCGAAGACGACCAGCAGCAGCGTCGGCACCAGCGTGATGGTGATGCCGGCCAGGAGCACGGCGGGACTGCCGCCCTCGTTGTCCTTGAGGGCGAAGACCGCGGTCTGAAGAGTGTTCAGGGAGTTGTTGCTGGACGAGATGATCAAGGGCCAGAAGTACATGTTCCAGCCCTGCAGAAACGACCAGACGGCGATGCCGATCAGCGCCGGCCGGCTCGCCGGCAGCAGGATGGTGACGAGGAACCGCAGGTGGCCGCACCCGTCGATGACGGCCGCCTCGCGCAGCTCCCGCGGGAACTGGGCGAACGCCTGGCGCAGCATGAACACGCCGAAGCCGCTGGCCAGGAAGGGCAGGATCAGGCTGAGCCGGTTGTCGTTGATGCCGAGCGACCGGATGAACAGCGCGTTCGGCACCACGATCGACTCGTAGGGCACCATGATCGTGGCCAGGAACAGCCAGAAGATCGGCCGCCGCAGCGGGCTGCGCAGGAAGACCAGCGCGTAGGCGGCCAGGCACGAGGTGACCACCTGCGCGAGCATGATGCTCAGCCCGACGAAGAGGGAGTTCACGAAGGCCGGGGCGAGCGGCACCACCGGCTGCCGCCAGGCGGCACGGTAGTTCTCCAGCGTCCAGTGTCCGCCGAAGAGCTGCGGCGGCTGGTGCAGCAGCGCGGTGGAGGGCAGGAACCCGCCCAGCACGGTGAGCAGCACCGGGAAGAGCAGCACCAGCGCGGCGACGCCGAGCCAGAGATAGGTGAGGACGGTCGGCACGGGACCCGGACGGTTCACGCTTCTGCTCACCGGTAGTGCACCCGCCTCTCCAGGACGCCGAACTGGACCACGGCGATCAGCACGCCGATCACCAGGAGCACCAGCCCCTGCGCGCTGGCCAGCCCGAAGTTGCTGTTGTTGTTGTGGAACGCGTTGTCGAAGATCGAATAGACCAGCGTGCGGGTGTGTCCGTTCGGCCCGCCGTCGGTCATGATCTGCACCTGGCCGAGCGCCTGGAGCGCCGCGAGCGTGGTGGTCACCACGGCGAAGAAGAGGCTCGGCGAGATCATCGGCAGCACGATGCTGACGAACTGCCGGGGGCCGGTGGCGCCGTCCATCCGGGCCGCCTCCAGCACCTCCTCGTCGACACCGGCCAGGCCGGCGGCGAGCACCAGCAGGTTGAAGCCGGAGACCATCCACACCGTCACCCCGACGACTGTGGCCATCGCCCAGCCCGGTTCGGTGGTCCAGTTCGGCGCGGGCAGCCCGACCAGCCCGAGCACCCAGTTCACCGGGGAGACCCCCGGGTTCAGCATGGTCAGCCACACCACGGCGGCGGCCGAGACCGAATAGGCGAACGGTAGGGCGAAGGCGGTCCGGAAGATCCGCATCCCGGGAAGCCGCTGGGTCATCGGGGCCGCGAGCGCGAGGGGCAGCAGCACCCCGGGCGCCACGACCAGGACGGTGAAGACCAGCGTCTGCCAGAGCACGGTGCCGAAGGCCGGCGTGAGCAGTTCGTGGAAGTGCTGCAGGCCGACCGAGCGGGTCGGGTTCCCGAGGATGTCGTTGCCCCGGGTGGCCAGGTAGACCGCCTGGAACAGCGGGAAGACCACGAAGACACCGAGCCCGGCCAGGCCGGGGAGGGCGAAGAGCAGGCCGAGTGCCGCCTCCCGGACCCGGGCCGGGGTGGTCCCGACACGGATCCGCCCGGGTGGCCTGTCGGTGCGGCCGGCGGTGGACGGCCCGGTCGCGAGCAGAGTCGGAGCTGTCACATCGGGCAGCCTGTACAGCTCGCGCGACCGGTCGGGGTGGTCGGGCCGTCGATCAGGTGACCGATGGTTGTCGCGGCAATGACATTGCACTACGCAGCGTTAGCATTGCACAGGGCTTCATCGACAAAACGCGACTAATCGTGGCTATGGGCCCGCTGCGAAGTAACTGTACGTATCGATCTCCGGGTCCATCGGTACGGCCGGTCGAGCGGGGCGGTGCGGCCGCCCCGCCGGCGGGCGGGGACAGCTCCGCCATCGACGGGATGGCTGGCGCGTGACGAACGTCTCGGCGGCCGCGCGGCGGGCCTAATTCCGGGGCGGAGCGTCGGTCGTCGCCGCTAGTCTGCCTGCGAGCGTCACCCCTCCGCACGTCGCGCCGCCCTCGGCCGGTGCGGCACCGCCACCATCGCTCACGCCCGCCGGCCAAGACCGACTTCAGGAGATTTTGTGACACAGCAACCTGTCGTGGCGCCGCCTGTCGCGACATCGGACAAGCTCGACGCCGCGGTTCTCAAGGTGGCAGGCGTCGTCGTGCTCGGCGCGATCATGTCGATCCTCGACGTGACGGTGGTCAGCGTCGCGCTGCCCACGTTCCAGGCCGAGTTCGACGCGTCCTACGCGCGGGTCGCGTGGACGATGACGGCCTACACGCTCGCGCTGGCCACGGTGATCCCGCTCAGCGGGTGGGCCGCCGACCGGTTCGGCACCAAGCGGCTCTACATGGTGGCACTCGCGCTCTTCACGATCGGGTCCGGCCTCTGCGCCACCGCCGACACGATCGGGCAGCTCATCGCCTACCGCGTGCTGCAGGGCCTCGGCGGCGGCATGCTCATGCCGATCGGCATGACGATCATGACGCGGGCGGCCGGGCCGCACCGGATCGGCCGGCTGATGGCCGTCCTCGGCATCCCGATGCTGCTCGGCCCGATCGGCGGCCCGATCCTCGGCGGCTGGCTGATCGACACCGCGAGCTGGCACTGGATCTTCCTGATCAACCTGCCGATCGGTGTGATCGCCCTCCTCTACGCGCAGATGGCCCTGCCGAAGGACAATCCGGAGCCGTCGGAGTCGTTCGACTTCCTCGGCATGCTGATGCTGTCGCCCGGCCTCGCCCTGTTCCTCTACGGCGTCTCCTCGTTGCCCGAGGCCGGCACGTTCGCCGACGCGAAGGTCCTCGCGCCCATGCTGGTCGGCGCCGCGCTGGTGGTGGCGTTCGTCCGCTACTCCTTCAAGCCCCGCCACCCGCTGCTCGACCTGCGGCTCTTCACCAACCGCAACCTGACCGTCGCGTCGGTGACCCTGTTCGTGTTCATCATCGCGTTCATGGGCGCCGGCCTGCTCTTCCCGAGCTACTTCCTCCAGGTGCGCGGCGAGTCGACGCTGGCCGCCGGCCTGCTGATGGCGCCGCAGGGCATCGGCGCGATGATCACGATGCCGATCGCCGGCACGCTGGCCGACCGGGTGCCCGTCGGCCGCACGGTCCCGTTCTCGCTGGCGCTGATCATCCTCGGGTTCTTCACCTTCACGCAGCTCGACGCCGACACGTCGTACGTGCTGCTCTGCGGGTCGCTGTTCGTCATGGGGCTCGGCATGGGCGGCACGATGATGCCGATCATGACCTCGGCGCTGAAGACCCTGAACGCGCAGGAGGTGGCTCGCGGCTCGACGCTGGTCAACATCCTCCAGCAGATCGGTGGCTCGGTCGGCGCGGCCGTGATGTCGGTGATCCTCACCAACGAGCTGAACGGCTCGCGGGTGATCCCCGGCGTGACGGACCCGAACGGCAAGCCGCTCACCGAGGCCGGCCTGGCCATCGCCAGCCAGCAGCGGCCGGAACTGACCCAGCAGATCCCGGTCGACCCGTCGATCATCGACCGCGGGCTCGATTTCGCGGCGAGTTCGTTCGCCAGCACGTTCTGGGTCGCGTTCGCGCTCGTGGCGCTCACGCTCATCCCGGCCGCCTTCCTGCCGCGCCGGCGCGAGCCGTCGCACCTGCTCGACGGTGAGCAGCCGGGGGAGGCGAAGGCCCCGGTCGTCATCCACTGAGCATCGCAGCCGGCCCCGCCAGGCACGCACGTGCGTGCCCGACGGGGCCGGCTGCCTGTTCCGGGTCGGGCCGCGGCTCCGGCTCAGGGTGCGACGGCCTCGCGCCGGACACGGAAGCGCAGGTGGGAGGCGTACGGCGAGCCCTCCACCGAGAGCCGTTCCAACTCGACGTGCTCGTCCAGCTCGGCGAAGAGTCGTCGGCCGCGGCCGAGCAGCAGCGGCGCGATCTGCACGCGGATCTCGTCCACCAGGCCCGCCGCGAGGAACTGCTGCCCGACCTCCGCGCCCATCAGCCGGACGTCCCTGCGCCCGGCCGCGGCGGTCGACCGGTCGAAGGCCGTCCGGACGTCGGTGACGAAGGCGAAGGTGCCGCTCTTCTCGACCCGGTCGGCGAGCGGATCGTGGGTGAGGACGAAACAGGGTGCCGGGAACGGGGTGTCGTTCCACACGCCGATGCCGACGTCGAAGGTACGGCGCCCGAGGACAACCGCACCGGTCGTCTCGAACATCTCGCCCGAGATCCGGGCGTCCACCGGACTGGCCGCGGCGTTGAAGATCCACTCGTGCAGCCGGAGGCCGCCCGTGCCCATCGGATTCTCGACGCTCACGTCCGGTCCGGCCATGAAGCCGTCGAGCGACATCGTGACATCGAGCAGTATCCGCGCCATCACAGCTCCTCGCCGAGAGTGGGCGCCGCACGGCACCCGGCCGTCACCGGTGGACACCGTACCGCTCGATCGATGGCTGGCGCCCTCGATTCCGTTCGGCGTCGACGACGGCGTCCGCTAGCGCGCTACGAACGTGAGGAGTCGGCGCGGAGGTTCTCGATGGCCACGTCCATGGCGTCCTCGAGATGGGTGATGCGCCCGGTCGAGAGCATCATCAGCACGCCGCCCTGAATGCCGGCGAGCAGCGCGCCGGCCGCGCGTTCGGCGTCCACCCCGGCCACCATCTCGCCGGCGTCCTGCATGTGCCGGATGCCGGCCGTGATCTCTGCTTGCCACTGTCGCATCAGCTCGGTGACCACCGCCTGCGCGCCGGGCGTGCGGCCGCCGAGCTGGGAGAGCAGCGTCTGGAGGGGGCACTCCTGGCCCTGGGCCAGGTACCGGGCCACGACCCGGTCGCGCCAGGCCTGCCACGCCGGCCAGGAGGTGAGGTCGCCGAGCATCGGCTGCTGGTCGGTCAGCACCCGGTCGGCCTCGAGCCGGGCCACCTCGAGCAGCAGCTCCTCCTTGCCGCCCGGGAAGTAGTGGAAGAGCTGACTCTTGCTGGTCCTCGTCCGGGCCAGCACGTCGTCGAGTCGGAACACCGCGATGCCCCGCTCCCGGATCTCCGCGGCCGCGCCCTCGATGATCCGCTGCCGGGTAGTGCTGCCCTTCCGGGTGAAGGTCGCCGCCATGCCACCGCTCCTTTTCTGGACCGCCCAGTCCAATTCTAGCGGCTTCCGCGGCGAGCCCGGGCGGGTCGGGCGCGGCACGAGGTGGCGCGGCGCCGCCGGCCCGGGGACCAGGGCCGGCGGCGCCGTCGAGGGTGCGGGTCAGGAGAGCGTGTCGGTCTGGACGCCGGGGCGGCCGTTCTCGACGACGAAGCTGGCGTGCGTGCTCACCGGCGCCCCGGGGGTCGTGACGTACGGGACGACGCGGTAGTCGCTGCGCCACTCGTCGCGTCCGACCGTGCAGCGCACGTATCCGCGCCGCTGGTTGTAGTACCTCATGTGCGGGTTCGAGGCGAGCCACTCCTGGCCGCGCGCGTCCATGTCGGCGCCGTCGGCCCCGGAGCTGATCGAGGTGCCGAGGAACTCCGTCCCCACGGTGCGCGAGCTCTGGTCGTCGAAGTTCTGCTTGAGGTCGGCGACCATGCTGCAGTGCGCGTCGCCGGTGACGACCACCATGTTGTCGACGTTCCGGCGGGCGACCGCGTCGAAGATCCGCTGCCGGGCCGGCTCGTAGCCGTTCCAGTTGTCGTCCGACAGGTTCTCGCCCGGCCCGGGGTCGCGGTCGGCCTTGGCCATCACCGTCTGCTGGGCCAGGATGTTCCAGTTCGCGCGCGACGCGGCCAGGCCGTCGAGCAGCCACTTCTCCTGCTCCGCGCCGAGCATCGAGCGCGTCGGGTCGTCGGCCTCCGGCGAGCCGGGCGGGACCTGGTCGTCGCGGTACTGGCGACCGTCGAGGATGTTGAACTCGGCGAGCCGGCCGTAGCGCAGCCGCCGGTACAGCCGCATGTCGGCGCCGCGCGGCAGCGCGCTGCGCCGCAGCGGCAGGTGCTCGTAGTACGCCTGGTAGGCGGCGGCCCGTCGCTGCAGGAAGCTCTCCGGCGACTGGGCGGCGTCCTCGGAGTTCTCGTCGGCGTAGTTGTTCTCGACCTCGTGGTCGTCCCAGGTGACCGCCCAGGCGAACCGGCCGTGCGCGGCCTGCAGGTCGGGGTCGGTCTTGTACTGGGCGTGTCGGACCCGGTAGTCGGCGAGGGAGAAGATCTCCGCGGCGGGCAGGTGCGCCCGGCCGATCGTGCCGGCCGACGGCCCCTCGTAGATGTAGTCGCCGAGGTGGACGACCAGGTCGAGGTCCTCGTCGAGCATGTGCCGGTACGGGGTGAAGTGGCCAGCCGGGTAGTTCTGGCAGGAGACGAACGCGAAGGCGAGGCTCCGCGGCAGGTCCCAGTAGGCCGGGGCGGTGCGGGTGCGGCCGACCGGGCTGATCTCGGTGCCGGTCCGGAACCGGTAGAAGTACTCCCGGTCGGGGCGCAGCCAGTGCACCTCCGCGTGCACCGAGTGTCCGAGCTCCGGGGTGGCCAGCTCCACCCCCCGGCGGACGACGCGTCGGAAGCCGGCGTCCTCGGCGATCTCCCACCGGACCGGCACCACGCGCTGCGGCATCCCGCCGAGACCGTCGGCCGCCACCGGCTCCGGGGCGAGACGGGTCCAGAGGACCACACCGTCGGGCAGCGGGTCGCCGGACGCGACGCCCAGGGTGAAGGGGTTGTCCGGGAGCCGGCCGGTCGCCAGGGCCGGAGCGGCGGACCAGCCGGCCACCGCCGCCGCGAGCCCGGCGCCGGCCGCCCCGGCCAGACCGAGGAACGAGCGTCGATCGAACTGCTGCATCGAGGATCTCCTTACGACAGAGGGGAAGATCAACTCGATCCTCGGCAGCACCGGTGAGGATCAGGTTTCCCTGTCGTTGCCGACCGGCGGCCATCCTGGGCACAGCAGTCGACGGTGGTGGATCGCTCGTGGGCCCAGAGTCAGGGACGCAGCGCGTCGACGACGACGCGGGTCGCCTGCGCGATGAGCGCGTCGTCGTACGTCGCGTCCTTCGTGTCTCGGCTCGACATCACGACCAGCACGATCGGGGCGCCGTCCGGCGGCCAGAGGACGGCGATGTCGTTGCGCGTGCCGTAGCCGCCGGAGCCGGTCTGTCGCCGACCACCCAGCCGTTCGGGACGCCGGCCCGGATGAGGCCGTCACCCGTGGTGTTGCCCCGCAACCAACCGTTGAGGACGTCCCGGTCCTCCCGGGACAGCGCGGTGTCCACGGCGTACGCGCGCAGGTTGCCCGCGAAGGCGCGCGGCGTGGTGGTGTCCCGCTCGTCGCCGGGCCGGGCCTCGTTGAGGGAGGTCTCGTAGCGGGCCGCCTCGGTGGTCGTGTCGCCGAGGCTGCGGAGCGCCTCCTCGAAGCCGCGCGGCCCGCCGAGGCGGCGCAGGATCAGGTTGGCGGCGGTGTTGTCGCTGTACCGGACCGCGGCCTCGGCCACGTCGCGCAGGGGCATCCCCGTGGCCACGTGTCGTTCGGTGACGGGGGAGTGCGCCACCAGGTCGGCCCGCGGGTAGCGGACGACGCGGTCGAGGTCGGCGGTCGAGGTGCGGTCGAGCAGCGCCGCGGCGGCCAACGCCTTGAACGTGGAGGCGTAGGCGAACCGCTCGTCGGCCCGGTACCGCACGCTCCGGCCGGTCCCGGTGTCGACCGCGTGCACCCCCAGCCGTACGTCGGACGCGGCCTCGAGTCGGCGGAACTCCTGCTCGGCCCGGCGGGTGTCGCCGGCGGTGTCGCCCGGGCCGGGCGTGGTCGCGGCACCGGTCGGCGTCGTGGGGGAGGGGGCCGCGGCGTCGCAGGCCGCGGTCGGAGTGAGCGAGACCACCACGAGTGCCCCGACGACGACCCGTCGCGCGTGCGATGACCACATGGCGTTCTCCTCCGTCCGGCCGGGCGGCGAGCCGGGCACCGGCTCAACGGGCGTCGATCCGGTGCCCGGCTCCACCCTGATGACGCTGTCGACCTGCCCCGGATCCGGGGCAGGTCGACCGGACACGACGCGGGCGGGTCCCGCTCAGCGCAGCGGGCCGTCGCCCGGGCCGTCGGGGTCGTCGACCAGGTGGATCGCGGCCTCCTCGGCGCTCGCGGCGCCGGCGTCGATCCCCGCGTCCCACGCCACCGAATCGGCCTCCTCGTCCTCGCCGAGGCCCTCGTCGTAGGCGACGAGGCGGCCGGCGCGCGGCTCCCGCTCGTACCCCCGCCGGGTCAGCTCGTCCTCGTCGTCGGTGGTCGCGGCGTACGGATCGATGTCCGGTTCCTCCTGGGCCAGCAGTTGGTCGAGGGACTCACCCGCCCGCTCCTCGGCGGGCGTCGTCCCGTACCGGTTCGCGCCCGACCAGTGGTCCTCGGCGATGATGCCCGTGTCGAGGGGGTCGCCGACGCGATCGTCGTCGAGGGTGTCCGAGGCGTCCAGGACGCCGTCGTCCTCGGCCACGTTCCACTCCTCGACGCGGTCCGTGCTGTCGGTCTGGCTCACGGCGTTCTCTCCTCGTTCGAGATTCAGCAGGTGGTGCCCAGCCTAGGACGGTCGAGTGGGGAGCCGGGGGTGGGGTCAGCGGCGGGGGCGGCGAGGCTGGTCGCTGGAGCGGCGGACGACCAGCTCCGGCTGGAAGACCACGTGCCGGTGCCGGTGGGTCTCCCCGGACTCCGCCTCCTCGAGCAGGAGCTGCGCCGCGGTGCGGCCGAGCTGCTCGCGGGGCTGACGTATCGATGACAGCGGCACCGCCGCCGCGTCGGCGAACTCGATGTCGTCGTACCCGACGATGGCCACGTCGGCGGGCACCCGCAGGCCGCGCGCGGTCACCTCCTGGAGCACGCCGAGCGCGATCAGGTCGTTGGCGCAGAAGACGGCGGTGGGGCGCTGCCGGGCGGGCAGGGCCAGCAGCTCCTCGGCGGCGCGCCGGCCGGCGGCGACCGTCAGGCTGGACGTCGCCGACACCTGCAGCTCGGCGTCGGCGCCGCGCTCCTCGAGAGCGGCGGCGGCGCCGGCGTGCCGCTCGGCGACCTGGGCGATCGAGAACGGGCCGCCGACGTACGCGATGCGGCGGTGGCCCTGGTCCAGCAGGTGGTCCATGGCCAGCCGGCCGCCGAGCACGTCGTCGACCGCCACCGAGCAGCGGCTGGCCCGCCCCGAGCCCCGGTCGACCAGCACCACCGGAATGCCGCGGTCGATGAGCCGTTCCAGGTTGGGCTGAGGGCCGTGGCCGACCGGCGTGATGAGCACCCCGCGGACCCGCTGCTCCTCCAGCAGCTCCAGGTGGCGCCGCTCGCGGGCGCTGTCCTCGCCGCTGTTGCAGACGACGAGCATGGCGCCGGCCTCCTCGACCACCCGCTCGGCGCCGCGCACCACGTCGGTGAAGAACGGGTTCGCCACGTCCAGGACGACGATGGCGACGGTGCGGCTGTGGCCGGCCCGCAGTTGGCGGGCGGAGTCGTTGCGGACGTAGCCGAGTTCGGTGATGGCGGCGAGCACCCGTTGCCGGGTGGCGGGGGCGACCGTGTCGGGTCGGTTGAGCACGTTGCTCACCGTGCCGAGGGAAACGCCGGCGTGCCGGGCCACCTCCTTGATGTTCGCGGCTGCCATGACTCCCTCGACGATCCGTGCGGTGGTGTGCGGCCCGCGGTCCGGTGCGGCGCCTCGCGGTGGTCCCCGGGCCGCCGGACACGTCGCTCGGGCGGTCCCCGCCGGGTAGACCGGCAGTGTATAGCTCCTAAAACGTTTCATCCAGCCGGGCCGTTCGTGCCGGCGCGCCCCGGTGCCGCTGTTCCCAGACCGCGCCTCGGGTGGCGAACCCGGCTTCGGCAACAGGGGAGAAATCGCATGGAAACTCTTGACGCTCCCGAACGCCAGCCCTACGGTCCATGCACAACAGATGAAACGATTCAGGAGGGGATCGGATGACCCCCGACGCACCGGGCGTCGATGGCGCTCCGCTGCTGGTACTGGACGGCGTCACGAAGTCCTTCGGGGCCGTCGCCGCGCTGCGCGGGGTGCACCTGGCGCTGCACCCCGGTGAGGCCCACGCCGTGGTCGGAGAGAACGGGGCGGGCAAGTCCACCCTGGTGAAGGTTCTGGCCGGCGCGCACGCGCCGGACTCCGGCGCGATGACCCTCGACGGGCGGCCGCTGCACCTGCGCGGCCCCGCGGACGCGCTCGCCGCCGGGATCGCGGTCATCTACCAGGAACCGACGCTGTTCCCGGACCTGTCGGTGGCGGAGAACATCTTCATCGGCCGGCAGCCGCTGCGCGGGCTGCGCCGCATCGACGCCGCGGCGATGAACCGCGACGCGGGGCGGCTGTTCGAGCGGCTCGGCGTCCGGATCGACCCGACCCGGCCCGCCCGCGGGCTCTCCATCGCCGACCAGCAGCTCGTCGAGATCGCCAAGGCGATCTCCTTCGACGCCCGGGTCCTCGTCATGGACGAGCCGACCGCCGCGCTCTCCGGCGTCGAGGTCGAGCGGCTCTTCGGGGTGGCCCGCTCGCTCTGCGAGCGCGGCGCCGCGGTGCTGTTCATCTCGCACCGCTTCGACGAGGTGTTCGACCTGTGCCAGCGGGTCACCGTGCTGCGTGACGGAGCCTGGGTCTCCAGCGACCGGGCCGCCGACCTCACCGTCGACGAGGTGGTGCGGCGCATGGTCGGCCGGGACGTCTCGTCGCTGTATCCCAAGCGGGACGCCCCGCTGCGCGACACGCTGCTCGAGGTCCGCGGCCTGACCCGGGCGGGTGTCTTCTCCAACGTGTCCTTCTCCGTTCGCGGCGGCGAGATCGTCGCGCTGGCCGGACTCGTGGGCGCCGGCCGCAGCGAGGTCGCCCGCGCCGTCTTCGGCGTCGACCGGTACGACGCCGGCGAGGTACGGGTGGCCGGTCGCGCCCTTCCGCCCGGGAACCCGGGCCGGGCCATCGCCGCCGGCCTGGCCCTGGTCCCCGAGGACCGGCGCCAACAGGGCCTGGTCATGGAGCTGTCGGTGGAGCGCAACGCCACCCTGGCCCGCCGCCGCGCCCTGAGCCGGCTGGGCCTCCTGCTCGGCGGCGCGGAGCGCGCGGAGGCCAGGCGCTGGACCCGGCGGCTCCAGGTGAAGGCCGCCCGGCTCTCCGCGCCGGTTGCCACTCTCTCCGGCGGCAACCAGCAGAAGGTCGTGCTCGCCAAGTGGCTCGCCACCGAGCCGCGGATCCTGATCATCGACGAGCCCACCCGGGGCATCGACGTCGGCACCAAGTCCGAGGTGCACCGGCTGCTGTCCGAACTGGCCGGCGAGGGACTCGCCGTCCTGATGATCAGCAGCGAACTGCCCGAGGTGCTCGGCACGGCCGACCGGGTCCTGGTCATGCACGAGGGGCGGCTGGTCCGCGAGCTGCCCCGCGCCGAGGCGGACGAGACCTCCGTGATGTTCGCCGCCACCGGGCAAGGAGCGACCGCGTGAGCCGCACCGATGCCGGCGCCCCCGAGCGGGCCACCGCCGACACCCGCGCCGAGCCGGACCCACGCCGCCGGGGCCTCGCCGAGCGGCTGTTCGCCGTACGCGAGCTGAGCCTGCTGATCGCCCTCGCCGTCCTCGTCCTGATCACCACGGTGCGCAACGACCGCTTCCTCAGCGGCCAGAGCGTGAAGGACCTGCTGTTGGGCTGCGCGATCCTGGTGATCCTGGCGGTCGGCCAGACCCTGGTCGTCATCACCCGCAACGTCGACCTGTCCGTCGGCTCGATCCTGGGCCTGGTCGCGTTCGCCACCGGCTCGCTGTTCCTCGGCGCGCCCGGCACTCCGTGGCCCGTCGCGCTCCTGGTCGGCGTCGCGCTGGGGGCGTTGTGCGGCGCGCTCAACGGCGGTCTGATCGCGGTGGCCCGGGTGCCGGCCCTCGTCATTACGCTGGGCACCCTCTACGCGTTCCGTGGCGTCGACTACTACTGGGCGTCCGGGCGCCAGATCAACGCCGCCGACATGCCCCGGTCGTTCCTGCGGCTGGGCAACCAGACGGTGCTCGGCGTGCCCGTGCTGTTCCTCGTCGCGGTGGTCGTCGTCGCCGTCGTCGGGTTCTACCTGCGGTCCTACCGCAGCGGCCGGGAGCTGTACGCGATCGGCTCCGAACCGGCCGCCGCGCGGCTCTCCGGCATCCCGGTGGGCCGGCGGGTGTTCGCCGTGTTCGTCGCCAACGGCGCCCTCGCGGGCCTCGCCGGCGTGCTGTACGCGGCCCGGTTCGGCACCCTCGACGCCGCCGCCGGCACCGGGCTGGAGCTCCAGGTCGTCGCCGCCGCCGTGGTCGGCGGGGTGGCCATCTTCGGTGGCAGCGGCAGCGCCTACGGCGCGGCGCTCGGCGCCGTGCTGCTAACCACGATCGGCAGTTCGCTCGCGGTCCTGCGCATCGACCCGTTCTGGCAGCAGGCCGTGGTCGGCGCGCTCATCCTCGCCGCCATCGGCCTGGACCGGTTCCTGGCCCTGCGGATGGCGGCCCGGCTCAGAGGGAGAAGCGCGCATGGCGCATGACAGCCTGTACGCGGCGCCGCCGAGCGTGGGCGCCGAGGCCGACGCCGGGCGGGGACCGGGCGGCCTCGCCACGCTGCGCGGGCTGCTCGGCTCCTGGGACGCGGCGGTCGTCGCCGCGCTCGCCGTGGCGGTGCTGCTCGCCGGCCTGACCGTGGAGAACTTCGCCACCGGCCGCAACACCCAGTTCCTGCTGCTCGACCTGGTGCCGCTGGCGCTCATCGCGCTGCCGATGACGCTGATCGTCATCACCGGCGAGATCGACCTGTCGGTGGCCAGCATGGTCGGCCTGTGCAGCACCCTGATGGGTCAGCTCTGGCTCTCCAGTGGACTGTCCCTCGAGCTGATCTGCGTCCTCGTGGTGCTGCTCGGCGGCGTGCTCGGCGCGCTGAACGGGCTGTTCGTCACCGGCTTCGGCCTGCCCTCGCTGGCGGTGACCATCGGCACGCTCGCCCTCTACCGGGGCCTGTCGTTCGTCGTGCTCGGCGACCAGGCGGTGGCGGACTTCCCGGCCAGCTGGACCGCCGCCGCGATGCGGAACATCCCGGGCACGTCCGTCCCCGCCGTGGTCGTCCCGGTGCTGCTGCTCGCGCTGGTCTTCGGTGTCGTGCTGCACGCCACCTCGGCCGGCCGGGCGCTGTACGCCACGGGCAACAACGACCAGGCCGCCACGTTCGCCGGAGTGTCGGTGGCCCGGACGAAGTTCTGGCTGTTCGTGGTCTCCGGCGCGGTCTGCGGGCTGGTCGGCGTCTTCTGGACGCTGCGCTACGCCAGCGCCCGCGGCGACAACGCCACCGGTCTCGAACTCACCGTGGTGACCGCCGTGCTGCTCGGCGGCGTCTCGATCTTCGGCGGCCGGGGCGGGCTGCTCGGCGTGGTCGCGGGAGTCCTGCTCCTCGGCGTGTTGCGCAACGCCCTGCAACTCGCCGACGTCGACGCCAACGCGCTGACGATCGTCACCGGCACCCTGCTCATCGCATCCGTCGTGCTTCCCAACGCCGTCGCGGACGTCCGCGCCCGGCTGCACCGCCGACGACAGCGCGCGAACCCCGTCGCGCCCTGATTCCCCCACCACCGACCTCCGGAAGGGATATCGATGTCCGCGCACCGCAGAGGTTTCCGTCTCGGGGCCACCGGCCTCGCCCTCGCCGCCCTGCTGCTCAGCGCCACGGCCTGCGGCGGCACCACCCGGGAGAACTCCGGCGACGACTCCGGCGCCGGCAACCAGGCCAGCGGCGCCGCCAACCCGGACGCCGCCATCAAGGAAGGGCTCAAGATCGCCTTCCTGCCCAAGCAGGTGAACAACCCCTACTTCACCGTCTCGGACAGCGGCGGCAAGGCCGCGGTGACCGAGATCAAGGGCGAGTACAAGGAGGTCGGCCCCTCCGAGGCCAGCGCCTCCTCCCAGGTCAGCTACATCAACACCCTGTCCCAACAGGGCATGGACGTGATCGTCACGTCGGCCAACGACCCGAACGCGATCTGCGGCGCGCTGAACCAGGCGAAGGCCGCCGGCGCCAAGATCGTCACCTTCGACTCGGACACCAAGCCGGAGTGCCGCCAGATCTTCGTCAACCAGGTGACGGCCGAGGGCATCGCGGAGAACCAGGTCAAGCTCATCTCGCAGCAGGTCGGCGGCGAGGGTGAGATCGCGATCCTCTCCGCCACCGCCAACGCGACCAACCAGAACGCCTGGATCGCGCTGATGAAGGAGGAGCTGAAGAAGCCCGAGTACAGCAAGCTCAAGCTGGTCACGGTGGCGTACGGCAACGACGACGACCAGAAGTCGTTCCAGGAGACCCAGGGCCTGCTGCAGTCATACCCCAACCTCAAGGGCATCATCTCCCCGACCACCGTGGGCGTGGCCGCCGCCGCCCGCTACCTGAGCGGGTCGCAGTACAAGGGCAAGGTCAAGCTCACCGGCCTCGGCACTCCCAACCAGATGCGCGAGTTCGTCAAGGACGGCACCGTCGACGGGTTCGCCCTGTGGAATCCCGCCGACCTCGGCTACCTGGCGGCCTACGCGGGCGCCGCACTGGCGTCGGGCCAGATCAGCGGCGCCGAGGGCGAGAAGTTCACGGCCGGCAAGCTCGGTGAGTACACCGTCGGCAAGGACGGGGTGGTCGTCCTCGGCCCGCCCACCGTCTTCGACAAGAACAACATCGACCAGTTCGACTTCTGACCGCTCGCCGGGCGGTGCCGGCGCCGGACGGTGCCGGCACCGCCGGGGTACCGACGGGAGATCCATGCCCCGCGTCTGTTTCACCCTCCAGGTCGACCCGGTCCGCCTGGACGAGTACCGCGCCCGGCACGAGCGGGTCTGGCCCGAGATGCTCGGCGCCCTGGCCGAGTGCGGATGGCACGACTACTCGCTCTTCCTCCGCGAGGACGGACTGCTCGTGGGGTTCCTGGTGACCGACGACTTCCCGGCGGCCCAGGCCGCCATGCGGACCCGCGACGTCAACGCCCGCTGGCAGGCGGAGATGGCGTCGTTCTTCCTCGACCTCGACCAGGGCACACCCGACCGTGCCATGCGGCCGCTGGACGAGGTCTTCAACCTTGAGGCGCAACTCGCCGCAGAGACGGGAGAAACAGCATGACGCAGCCCGACGCGCCGACCCGACAGCGGGTCACGCAGGCCCTGCGCACCCAGCGCATCGAGACCCCGTCCTGGGCGTACGCGAACTCCGGCACCCGCTTCAAGGTCTTCCCACAGGAGGGCGTGCCACGCGACCCGTACGAGAAGATCGCCGACGCCGCCGTCGTGCATCGGCTCACCGGGGTCGCGCCCACGGTGGCCCTGCACATCCCGTGGGACCGGGTCGACGACTACGCCGACCTGGCCCGCCACGCGACCGACCAGGGCGTGACGCTGGGCGCGATCAACGCCAACGTGTTCCAGGACAACGACTACAAGCTCGGCAGCGTCACCAATCCGGACCCGGGCGTGCGGCGCAAGGCGACCGACCACCTGCTCGAGTGCGTCGACATCATGGACCGCACCGGGTCACGCGACCTCAAGCTGTGGTTCTCCGACGGCACCAATTACCCGGGGCAGGACGACATCCGGGCCCGGCAGGACCGACTCGCCACCGCGCTGCGCGAGACGTACGACCGGCTCGGCGACGACCAGCGGCTGCTGCTGGAGTACAAGCTGTTCGAGCCGGCCTTCTACACCACCGACGTGCCGGACTGGGGCACCGCGTACGCGCACTGCCTGGAACTCGGACCGAAGGCGCAGGTCGTCATCGACACCGGGCACCACGCGCCGGGCACCAACATCGAGTTCATCGTGGCCTTCCTGCTGCGCGCCCAGCGGCTGGGCGCGTTCGACTTCAACTCCCGCTTCTACGCCGACGACGACCTGATGGTGGGCGCGGCGGACCCGTTCCAGCTGTTCCGCATCATGCACGAGATCGTCCGTGGCGACGCGTTGGCGCCGGAGGCGGGCATCGCCTTCATGCTCGACCAGTGCCACAACATCGAGCCGAAGATCCCCGCGATCATCCGGTCGGTGATGAACGTGCAGGAGGCCACCGCCAAGGCGTTGCTCGTGGACGCCGACGCGCTGGCCGCCGCGCAGCGGGCCGGCGACGTGCTCGGCGCCAACGCGGTGCTGATGGACGCGTACCACACCGACGTCCGGCCGCTGCTGGCCGACCTCCGCGCCGACCTGGGCCTGGACCCGGACCCGATCGCCGCCTACGCCCGCTCCGGCTACTTCGACCGGATCCGGGCCGAGCGCGTCGGCGGGCAGCAGGCCGGCTGGGGCGCCTGACCACACCGAGTACGCAGACAGGGACGTGAGGACGATGCATTCGCAGGTTCAGGCGCTGATCGCGCGCAGCAACCGGCTCGGCGCCGACCCGACCACGACGAACTACGCCGGGGGCAACACCTCGGCCAAGGGCGGGGCGACCGACCCGGTGACCGGCGGCCCGGTCGACCTGCTCTGGGTGAAGGGCTCCGGCGGCGACCTCGGCACCCTGACCGAGGCGGGTCTCGCCGTGCTCCGGCTGGACCGGCTGCGCGCCCTGGCCGACGTCTACCCCGGCGTCGACCGGGAGGACGAGATGGTCGCCGCGTTCGACTACTGCCTGCACGGCCGCGGCGGGGCGGCGCCCTCGATCGACACCGCGATGCACGGTCTGGTCGACGCGGCGCACGTCGACCACCTGCACCCGGACGCGGGCATCGCGATCGCCACCGCGGCCGACGGCCCCGCGCTCACCAAGGAGATCTTCGGCGACCGGGTGCTGTGGGTGCCGTGGCGGCGGCCCGGCTTCCAGCTCGGCCTCGACATCGCCGCGGTGGCGAGCGCGAACCCCCAGGCGATCGGCGTCATCCTCGGCGGCCATGGCATCACCGCCTGGGGCGCGACCAGCGAGGAGTGCGAGCGCAACTCTCTGGAGATCATCCGCGCGGCCCAGGCCTTCCTCGACGAGCGGGGCCGGGCCGAGCCGTTCGGCCCGGTGCGCGACGGCTACCGCCCGCTGCCGCCGGAGGAGCGGCGGCGCCGGGCCGCCGCGCTGTTCCCGCTGCTGCGCGGCCTCGCCTCCACCGACCGGCCACAGGTCGGGCACTTCACCGACAGCGACGTGGTGCTCGACTTCCTCGCCCGGGAGCGACACCCCGCGCTCGCCGCGCTCGGCACCTCCTGCCCCGACCACTTCCTGCGCACCAAGGTCCGGCCGCTGGTGCTCGACCTGCCGCCGACCGCCCCGGTCGAGGACGTCGTCGCCCGGCTGCGGGAGCTGCACGGCGCGTACCGCGACGAGTACCGGGCCTACTACGCGCGGCACGCCACCGCCGACAGTCCGCCGATGCGCGGCGCCGACCCGGCCGTCGTCCTGGTGCCGGGCGTGGGCATGTTCAGCTTCGGCCAGAACAAGCAGACCGCCCGGGTCGCCGGGGAGTTCTACGTCAACGCGATCAACGTGATGCGCGGCGCGGAGTCCGTGTCCCGCTACGCGCCGATCGACGAGGCCGAGAAGTTCCGGATCGAGTACTGGGCGCTGGAGGAGGCGAAGCTGCGCCGGATGCCGAGGCCGAAGGCGCTGGCCACCCGGGTCGCGTTCGTCACCGGTGGCGGCTCCGGCATCGGCCGGGCCATCGCCCATCGGCTCGCCGCCGAGGGAGCCTGCGTCGTCGTCGCCGACCGCGACGCCGGCTCGGCGGCCACCGTCGCCGCCGAGATCGGCGGCACCGACGTGGCCGTCGCCGTCACCGCCGACGTCACCGACGGCGCCGCCGTCGCCGGCGCCCTGCGAGCGGCCGTGCTCGCCTTCGGCGGCGTGGACCTCGTGGTCAACAACGCCGGGCTGTCCATCTCCAAGCCGCTGCTGGAGACCACCGAGGCGGACTGGGACGTTCAGCACGACGTGATGGCCAAGGGCTCATTCCTGGTCTCCCGGGAAGCCGCCCGCGTCATGGTCGCGCAGGGGCTGGGCGGCGACATCGTCTACATCGCCAGCAAGAACTCGCTCTTCGCCGGCCCGAACAACGTCGCGTACGGGGCCGCCAAGGCCGACCAGGCCCACCAGGTCCGGCTGCTCGCCGCCGAACTCGGCGGTCACGGCATCCGCGTCAACGGGGTCAATCCCGACGGCGTGGTGCGCGGCTCCGGCATCTTCGCGGGCGGCTGGGGCGCCCAGCGGGCCGCCGTCTACGGAGTGCCCGAGGAGAAGCTCGGCGAGTTCTACGCCCAGCGCACCCTGCTGAAGCGCGAGGTGCTGCCCGAACACGTCGCCAACGCGGTCTTCGTGCTCACCGGAGGCGACCTGTCCCACACGACGGGCCTGCACCTCCCGGTGGACGCCGGCGTCGCCGCGGCCTTCCTCCGCTGACCGGAACGGGTGCGGGATGAGGACGAGCACGCCGATCGACGTCGTGGTCCGAGCGGCCCGGCGGGGGGCGCGGTGAGTGTCCGCCTCGCCGCCGTGGACCTCGGCGCGTCCAGCGGACGCGTCATGGTCGGCCGGGTCGGCCCCGGCGAACTGGAGCTGACCGAGGCGCACCGGTTCCCCAACGAGCCGGTACGCGTCGGCGCCACCCTGCACTGGGACGTCCTCGGCCTCTACCGGGGCGTCCTCGACGGCCTGCGCGCCGCCGGTCCGGTGGCCAGCGTCGGCGTCGACTCCTGGGCGGTCGACTACGGGTTGCTCGACGCGGCGGGCGCGCTGCTGGGCAACCCGGTGCACTACCGCGACCACCGCACCGACGGCGTCGCCGAGCGGGTGGCGAAGCACCTGGGGGAGGAGCGCCTCTACGCCACCACCGGGTTGCAGAAGCTGCCGTTCAACACCCTCTACCAGCTCGTCGCCGCCGCCGACACGCCGCAGCTGGCAGCGGCGCGGTGGCTGCTGCTGATCCCCGACCTGATTGCGTACTGGCTCACCGGCGAGATCGGCGCGGAGATCACCAACGCCTCCACGACCCAGCTGTACGACCTACGCCGCCGGACCTGGGCCCGCGAGCTGATGGCCGACGCGGGGATCCCCGCCGAGCTGTTCCCGCCGCTCCGCGAGCCCGGCACGACGATCGGCCCGGTCCTGCCGACGGTGGGTCTGTCCGGCGATCCCCGGGTGGTCGCGGTGGGCTCGCACGACACCGCGTCCGCCGTCGTGGGGGTGCCGGCGGTGGGGGAGCGGTTCGCGTACATCTCCTGCGGCACCTGGTCGCTGGTCGGCGTCGAACTCGACGCCCCGGTGCTCAGCGAGCCGAGCCGGGCGGCCAACTTCACCAACGAGTCCGGCGTGGACGGCACGATCCGCTACCTGCGTAACGTCATGGGCCTGTGGCTGCTCCAGGAGTCGGTGCGCGCGTGGGGCGGCGCCGACCTGCCCGCGCTGCTGCGCGAGGCGGGTCGGGAACCGGCCTTCCGGTCCGTCGTGGACCCGGACGACCCGGTGTTCCTGCCGCCGGGCGACATGCCGGCCCGCATCGCCGACGCCTGCCGCCGCGCCGGCGAGCCGGTGCCGACCGGTCCGGCCGGCACCGCGCGGTGCATCCTCGACAGCCTGGCCCTGGCACACCGCCGCGCTGTACGCCAGGCGCAGCGGCTCTCCGGCCGTCACGTCGACGTCGTGCACATGGTCGGCGGTGGCGCGCGCAACGAGCTGCTCTGCCAGCTCACCGCCGACGCCTGCGGGCTGGCGGTGCTCGCCGGGCCGGTCGAGGCGACCGCGCTGGGCAACATGCTGGTGCAGGCGCGGGCGGCCGGCGCGGTGGGCGGGGACCTGCCGGCGCTGCGGACCGTGCTGCGCGACACGCAACGGATCGTGCGGTACGAGCCGCGCGGCGACGAGGCGGCCTGGCGGGCCGCCGAGGGCCGGCTGGCCCGGTGACGGCGCGGGTCGCGCGCTTCGGGAACGCGCGCCCACGCTGACCCGCGGGGCCGCTTTCCGGGCTGGGCCGCGGACCGCCCGGCCGCAGACCGGCCGGTCAGAGGACCCGGCGCAGCCACTGCTCCACACCGGCGACGTGCACCGTGGCCCAGGAGCGGGCCAGGTCCGCCTGCCCGGAGGCGACCGCGTCCAGGATGGCGGCGTGCTGCTCGCGGGTCTTGGCGACCGCGCCCTCCTGGGTAAGACCCCGCCAGATCCGTGCGCGGGTGGTCGGCCCGGAGAGGCTGTCGAGCAGGGACGTGAGCACGTTGTTGCCCGCGCAGACGGCGATCAGCCGGTGGAACTCCAGGTCGTTGGCGACGAGTTCGTCGATGGTCGGATCGTCGCCGAGGCCGTCCAGCACGTCGCGCAACGCGGCGAGGTCCTCCGCGCTGGCCCGCTGTGCGGCCAGCGCGGTCGCGGCCGGCTCGAGGATCCGCCGGACCTCGAGGAACTCCAGGACGGTGTCGTCGCGGTGGAAGTCGACGACGAAGCTCAGGGCGTCGAGCAGCAGCGCCGGATCCAGGCTCGTCACGTACGTCCCGTCGCCCTGCCGGACGTCGAGGACCCGGATCAGCGACAGCGCCTTGACCGCCTCGCGCAGCGAGTTGCGGGACAGGCCGAGCCGTTCGGCCAGGTCGGGTTCGCGGGGCAGCCGGTCACCCGGGCGCAACTCGCCGGCGACGATCATCTGCTTGATCTTGTCGATCGCCTCGTCCGTGACTGCCACGTGCTCCTCCGCCCCTCGTGCGTACCGCAGAGTATGAGACCGCTCAACGCCGGAGCTGGTAGGTCCGCGCGGCGGTGTCGCCGAACACCGCCGCCCGCTCCTCGGCCGACAGCGGCGGCAGGGCCTCGACCAGGGCCGACAGCACCGCCTGGTAGTCGGCGGCGAGCCGGCAGACCGGCCAGTCCGACCCGAACATCAGCCGGTCCGGCCCGAACCGGGTGACCGCCTCGGCCACGAAGGGCCGCAGGTCGGCCACCTGCCACGCGTCCCAGCTCGCCTCGGTGACCAGCCCGGACAGCTTCGCCGTGACGTTCGGCAGGGTGGCGAGCGCCCCGACCGGGCCGGACCACTCGGCCAGGCCACCGAGCCCGTCCCGGATCCGTGGCTTGCCGAGGTGGTCGAGGACGAACCGCAGCTCGGGGACCTCCCGCGCGGCCCGCGCCACGGCGGACAGTTGGTCGACCCGGACCACCACGTCGAGGGCCAGCCCGGCCTCGGCGATGGCGCGCAGGCCGCGCCGGACCGGCTCCCGGTCCAGGTAGTGCGGGTCCGTCTCGGCCTGCAGCTGCGGGCGTACGCCGACCATCAGGTCACCGCCGGGCAACCGCCGGTAGTCGGCGATGGTGTCGGCGAGCGCCGGATCCGCGGGGTCGACCCAGGCGACCACCCCAGCGATCGCCGGAGTGGACCGCGCGTACTCGAGCAGGAGGGCCGCCTCGGCGACGTCGCAGCGGCCCCCCTCCACCAGGACCGTCCGGTCGACGCCGGCGGCCGTCAGCTCCGGCCGCAGGTCGTCGGGGACGAACGAGCGCCGGATCGGGGCCAGCTCCGGCGCGTCCAGCCACCGGTAGCCGTCCTCGATCCGCCACAGGTGGTGGTGTGCGTCGACGATCACGCGGCACCGACCGGGGAGATGGGCAGCGGCGCGTCCGCGCGGAGCAGGCCCTCGGCGACCAGCTCCGCCCAGAACCCGGCACCGGGCGGCTCCGCCGCCGACAGCGCGGCGTTGCGCCGGACCTGGTCCGGGCCGTGGGCGCCCACCACCACCGCCGCGACCGCCGGATGCGCGGCGGCGAAGGCGAGCGCCGCCGCCGGCAGCGAGGTGCCGTGCCGGGCGCAGACCTCGGAGATGGCCCGGGCCCGGTCGAGCACCGCCGCCGGCACGTCGCCGTACTCGTAGGGGAGGCCGGCGTGCGGACGCGGTACGGCGAGCAGCCCGCTGTTGAAGACGCCGGCGTTGAACACCGACACGCCGCGGCGCGCGCACCCGGGCAGCAGCGCGTCCAGCGCCGGCTGTTCCAGCAGGGTGTACCGGCCCGCCACCATGACCGCGTCGACCTCCGTCTCGGCGACGAACCGGTGCAGGACCTGCCACTGTTTCGACCCGACGCCGATCGCGCCGACCACGCCCTGCGCGCGCAGCTCGTGCAGCGCGGGGTACGCCTCGGCCAGGGCCGGCCCCTGGTGGTCCTCCGGATCGTGGATCAGCACGACGTCGATCCGGTCGAGGCCGAGCCGGACCAGGCTGGCCTCCAGCGAGCGGTGCACGCCGTCCGCGCTGAAGTCCCACACCCGCCGGTGGTCGGCGACCACGTCGAAGCCCTCGGGGTCGCGCCGCGCGGCCCCGGACCGCTCCGGGACCAGCAGCCGCCCCACCTTCGTGCTGACCGTGTACGCCGCCCGGGGCAGGGCGCGCAGCGCGTCGCCGAGCCGGCGCTCGGAGAGCCCCAGACCGTAGTGCGGCGCGGTGTCGAAGTAGCGGATCCCCTGGTCCCAGGCGGCCGCCACGGTGGCGATGGCGTCGGCCTCGCCGATCGGTGTGAAGAGGTTGCCGAGCTGGGCGCAGCCGAGACCGAGCCGGCTCACGGTCACCTCGGACCGCCCCACCCGCACGCCGGTCACCCGCCCGCCCCGTCCGGCGCGGGCGGCAGCGCCCAGACCAGGCACAGCCCGGAGTCGGTGCCCGAGTAGTCGTCCGGCACGTCGAGCAGCCGGGCCATTCGGGCCTGCCACGCCACGTTCACCGGGTGGTCGCGCAGCTCGTGGCGCATCCGCTGGTAGTCCTCGACCTCCACCAGGTGGAACAGGTCCCGGCCGTCCCGCCAGATCCACCAACCATGCACACCAGCGGTGCGGATCGCGGCCGCCAGCTCCACCGGGATGGTCGCGTGGACGTCGTCGTACTCGCTCTCGCTGCCCGGCCGTAGCCGGGTGTGCAGGGCGATGCGGTGCATGGGCGACGCTCCTTTCCGTTGCCGGTCCGGGCCGCTGCGGGCGATGCCCGGCTAGTCCTGGGCCTTGCCGGACGTGAGGCGGGCCAGGATCAGCGCGACCAGGATGATGGCGCCGTAGATGGCCTGGATCCACTGGGCGGAGACCCCGGCGAGGGTCAGGATGTTGTTGATCAGGCCGAGGACGATGACGCCGCAGAGCGCGCCGAACAGCGTCCCCTTGCCGCCGTCGAGGCTGATCCCGCCGATCACCGCCGCGGCGAAGACGGTGAAGATCATGCCGTCGCCCTGCGCCGCCGCGACCGAGCCCAGCCGGCCGGTCATCAGCAGGCCGGCCAGCGCCGCCAGCAGGCCGCCGATCATCAGGACCACCCACACCACCCGGTCGGTGCGGATGCCGGCGGCCCGGGCCGCGTCGGTGTTGCCGCCGATGGCGTAGACGGACCGGCCGTGCCGGAAGAAGCCCAGCGCCACGATGCCCACCACGAAGAGCGTGCCGCTGATCCAGATGGACGCCGGCACGCCGAGCCAGACCGCGCTGCCGAGGTAGAGCACCGACGGCGGGATGTCGAACAGGTTCTGCCCGCCGGTGATCCCGATCTGCAGGCCGCGCAGGACGATCAGCATGCCCAGGGTCACGATGAACGCGGAGAGCTTGAACCGCAGGATCAGCAGGCCGTTGAAGGCCCCGATCACCAGCCCGGTGAGCAGGCAGAGGACGATGGCCAGGCCGGCCGGCAGTTCGGTGCCCAGCCCGTTGCTGGCGGCGGGGATGACCAGCGCGACGGCCAGTGCCGGTGCCAGCCCGATCGTCGACTCCAGGGACAGGTCGAACTTGCCGGCGATGAGGATGATCGCCTCGGCGAGCACCAGCAGCGCCAACTCGGTCTGCTGCTGCAGCACGTTGGTGATGTTGGCGGCGCTGAGGAACACCGGGTCGATGAGCGCGCCCACCACGACGAGGAGCAGGATCGCGGGAACCAGTGCGAGGTCCCGCAGCCGAGCCAGCGGTAGGCGGCCGAGGCCGGGCCGGGATCCGCTCGGCGTCGGCGGCTTGACGATGGTCTGGGTGCCGGTCACGGCTGCTCCACTCCCTCCACTGCGGCCACCAGTTCGGCGTCCGTCCAACCCCGGGGGACCTCCCGGACCACCCGTCCGTGGAACATCACCAGCACCCGGTCACACGAGCGCAGGTCGTCCAGCTCGTCGGAGACGATCAGCACGCCGGTGCCCGAAGCGGCGGCTCCGGCGACGGCGCCCAGCAGGGACGCCTTGGACCGGACGTCGACGCCGGCCGTGGGGCTCACCATGACGAGCGCCTGGGGATCGTTGGCCAGCGCCCGGGCCAGAACGACCTTCTGCGCGTTCCCGCCGGAGAGGCCGCTGACCGGCTGGTGCGGTCCGTCGGTCTTGATGTCGTACGTCTGGATCATGCGTTCGGCGACGGCCCGCTGCCGGGCGGGCGCGACGAGGCCGGCGGGCCCGAGCCGGCCGGCGATCGGCAGCGTGGCGTTCTCCGCCACCGACAGCAGCGGTACCAGCCCCTCCCGGTGCCGGTCCTGTGGCAGGTAGCCGAGCCCGGCGGCGAGCGTGGCGGGCACGCTGCCCGGCTTCGGGGTGGTGCCCGCGATCGTCACCGTGCCCGCGTCGGCCCGGCGCAGCCCGGCGACCGTCTCGGCGAGGGCCACCTTGCCGCTGCTGCCCGAACCGATGAGACCGACCAGTTCCCCCGCCCGCACCGTCAGGTCGACACCGTCGTAGTAGCCGGCCAGCCGCAGGCCGTCCACTCCGAGCACCACCGGGGCGCTCTCCGGCACCGGCGGCCGGTCGGTCCCGGCGGCGAGGGCCGGGCCGGTGTCACCGGTCATCGCGGCGACCAGGTCGTCCCGGGAGAGCGTCCCGACCGGCTGGGTCAGGATGTGCCGCGCGTCGCGCAGCACGGTCACCGTCTGGCACACCTCGTACACCTCCTGGAGGTGGTGCGAGATGAACAGGAAGGTGACACCGGCGGCCTGCAGTTCGCGCATCCGGCCGAAGAGCCGCTCGATGGCGGCGGCGTCGAGCTGCGCGGTCGGCTCGTCGAGGATGATGAACCGGGCGCCGAACGAGAGCGCCCGGGCGATCTCGACGAGCTGCCGCTGCTCCACGGTGAGCGAGCCGGCGAGCGCGGCCGGATCGACCTCGACGCCGTACCCGGCCAGCAGGTCGGCGGCGCGGCGGCGCAGGCCGCCCCAGCCGATCGGGCCGCGGCCGGCCTGCCGGTTCAGGAACAGGTTCTCCGCGACGGTCAGGGCCGGGATGATCGTGGACTTCTGGTAGACGCAGGCGACTCGCTGCCGCCACGCGTCGCGGTCCGCCAACGTCGGGGCGGGCGAGCCGTCGAAGCGGATCTCCCCGCCGTCCGGTCGCTGCAGGCCGGTCAGGATCGACACCAGCGTGGACTTGCCGGCGCCGTTGCGTCCGACCAGCGCGTGGGTCTCGCCGGCCCGGACGACGATGCCGGCCGAGTCCAGCGCCACGGTCGCGCCGTACCGCTTGGACACGCCGCGGGCCTCCGCGGCGGGGGCGGTGGCCCCGGCCGCGGAGTCCGCTTTCCGTTCGTGGCTGGTCATCACTTGCCGATCTGGTTTCCCCAGAGCGCCGGATCGTCGACATTCTCCTTGGTCACCAGCGGCGCGGCGATCTGGTCCTCCAGGCCGTTGCCGATGTCGATGATGGTGCTGTCGTGGTCGGTCGGGCCGGCGGAGAAGGTCTTGCCCTCGGCCGCCGCCTTGGCGTAGTACAGCGCCCACTTGGCGTAGAGGTCGGCGGGCTGGGAGACGGTCGCGTCGATCTCGCCCTTGCGGATCGCCTCGAACTCCTGCGGGATGCCGTCGTTGGAGACGATGAAGATGTGCTTCGGGTCCGTCGGCGGGACCAGCAGGTTCTTCGACCGCAGCACCTGCAGCGTCGGCGCCAGGAAGACGCCGCCGGCCTGCATGTAGACGCCGTTGATGTCCGGGTGCTGGGCCAGGCGGGTCTGGAGCGCGGCCGCCGCCTTGGCGCCCTCCCACTCGGTCGGTTCCTCGAAGATCGTGATCCCGGGGAACTTCGTCTTCATGCACTCGGCGAAGGCCTCCGACCGGTCCCGGCCGTTGATCGAGGAGAGCGAACCCTGGAACTCGATGACCTTGCCCTTGCCGCCGAGCTTCTCGCCGAGGAACTCGCACGCCTTCTGCCCGTACGCCCGGTTGTCCGCGCGGACGACCATGAAGACCTTGCCCTTGTCCGGGCGGGTGTCGACCGAGACCACCGGGATCTTGCGGTTCTCCAGGGTGTCCAGGGTGGAGGCGATCGCACCCGTGTCCTGCGGCGCCATCACGATGGCCTTGGCCCCCTGGCTGGTCATCGCCTGGACGTTGGCGACGAGCTTGGAGACGTCGTTCTGCGAGTTGGTCGGCGACATCAGGTTGATGTCGTACTCGTCGGCGAACTGCGGGACGTACTTGGCGTAGGAGTTCCAGAAGTCGGAGTCGGCGCGGGGCAGGTCGATGCCGATCTGCGGGCCGGAGCCGGCCTGGCCGCCCGTCCCGCTCGACGAGTCACCACAGGCGACGGTGCCCAGGGCCAGGACCGCGGCCATCGCGATCCCGATCGGGGTCCTGAAGGTATGTCTCACGGTGGTCCTCCATCCGGTGTGGATACGGTGAACGCTTCGCGGAGGCAAGCGGGGAAACACGCTGTTAATACGTCGGATGTCTATCAGTCGATCCCTGGGCCGGCAAGACCCCGAAGCGGGATTTTGCGGGACAGGTATGTTCGGGGAGCGCGCGTACATCGGATGTTCAGTCGGGTGGCGGGGCGGGACGCAGCCGCAGGCCCTGCATCCCGCCGTCGACGGCGAGCACGCTGCCGGTGGTCGCCCCGGCCAGCGGGCTCGCCAGGTAGGCGATCGCCGCGGCCACCTCCTCCGCGCTCACCAGCCGACCGGTGGGCTGGCGGGCCCGGAGCGCGGCCAGCTCCGCCGCCGGGTCGTCAGCGGCATCGAGCAGTCGGCGTACCCACGGGGTGTCCGCGGTGCCCGGGTTGACGCAGTTCACCCGCACGCCCTCCCGCACGTGGTCGGCGGCCATCGCCAGGGTGAGCGCCTGGACCGCGCCCTTGCTGGCGCTGTAGAGCGCCCGCTGCGGCAGGCCGGCCGTGGCCGCGATCGAGCAGGTGTTGACGATCGCGGCGTGGGCCGACGCGCGCAGGTGCGGCAGCGCGGCCCGGGTCACCCGGACGATGCCCACCACGTTGACGTCGAGCACGCGGTGCCACTCCTCGTCGGGGTTGTCGGCCACCGTGCCGGCCGCCCCGATACCGGCGTTGTTGACCAGGACGTCGATGCCGCCCAGCGCCTCCGCCGCGGCGGCCACCGCGGCCCGGACGGCCCCGTCGTCGGTCACGTCGGCGGCCAGGCCGAGCAACGGTTCGGGTAGCCCCTCCGGACGCAGGTCCAGGCAGGCCACCCGCGCGCCACGACGGGCCAGCAGGGTCGCGGTCGCCAGGCCGATGCCCGACGCGCCACCGGTGACGATCGCCCTCAGTCCGGTGAACTCAGCCATGGTGCCGCCCCGCTTCCGATCGTCGTAGCCCCGCTGCTCGCCCGCTCTCCGTCGGCCCGCCGGCGGCCGTCGCCGACCAGACCGGGCCGTCCGGGTAGGCGTACTCGATCAGCGTCTGCGGCCGCATGGTGGCGCTGAAGCCCGGCGCGGTCGGCGCGACGTACCGGCCCCGGCGGATCACCACCGGGTCGACGAAGTGCTCGTGCAGGTGGTCCACGTACTCGATGACCCGGTCCCGCATCTCGCCGGAGACCGCCACGTAGTCGAACATCGACAGGTGCTGCACCAGCTCGCAGAGCCCGACGCCGCCGGCGTGCGGGCACACCGGGACGCCGAACTTCGCCGCCAGCAGCAGGATCGCGATGTTCTCGTTGACGCCGGCCACGCGGCTGGCGTCGATCTGCACGTAGGAGACCGCGCCGAGTTGGAGCAGCTGCTTGAAGACCACGCGGTTGGCGACATGCTCGCCGGTGGCGACCCGGAGCGGCGCCAGCTCGCGGGCGATCGTGGCGTGACCGACCACGTCGTCGGGGCTGGTCGGCTCCTCGACCCAGTACGGGTCGAGCGGCGCCAGCTCCCGCATCCAGCTGATCGCCGTCGGTACGTCCCAGCGCTGGTTGGCGTCGACCGCGATCCGGAAGTCCGGTCCGCAGGTCTGCCGCGCGATGGTCATCCGCCGTACGTCGTCGGTCAGGTCGGCGCCGACCTTCAACTTGATCTGGCCGAACCCGTCGGCCACCGCCTCCTTGCACAGCCGGCGCAGCTTGTCGTCGTCGTAGCCCAGCCAGCCCGGCGAGGTCGTGTAGGCGGGATAGCCGTCCCGCAGCAGGTGCTCCTCGCGTTCGGCGCGCCCCGACCGCGCCGCGCGCAGGATCTCCAGCGCCTCCTCGCGGGTCAACGCGTCAGTGAGGTAGCGGAAGTCGACCAGGTCGACCAGCTCCTCCGGGCTCAGCCGGCTCAGCAGCTGCCACAGCGGCAGCCCCTCGCGCTTGGCCCGCAGGTCCCACAGCGCGTTGACGACCGCCGCGATCGCCATGTGCATGACGCCCTTCTCCGGGCCGAGCCAGCGCAGCTGCGAGTCGTGGACGAGCTCGCGCCAGAGGCCGCCGAGGTCGGCCAGGACCGCCGCCACCGGGCGGCCCACCAGGTACGGGCGCAGCGAGGCGATCGCCGCGGCCTGGACGTCGTTGCCGCGGCCGATGGTGAAGGCGAAGCCGTGCCCCTCGTGGCCGTCTCCGGCGTCGGTGCGGACCACCACGTACGCGGCCGAGTAGTCCGGGTCGGGGTTCATCGCGTCCGAGCCGTCCAGCGCCAACGAGGTGGGGAAGCGGATGTCGGAGATCGCCAGGTCGGTGAAGATCATGCCTGCCCCACCACCTGCCGCTGCCGGCCCAGGCCGTCGATCTCCACCTCGAGCACGTCGCCTGCGGTCAGGTACGGCTTCGGATCCGGTTGGCCGAGCGCGACCCCGGCCGGCGTGCCGGTGTTGATGACGTCACCGGGGTGCAGCACCATGAACTGGCTCAGGTAGCGGACGACCTCGGCGACGCCGAACACCATGTCCTTCGTGGTGCCGTCCTGTCGCAGCTCACCGTTGACCCACAGCCGCAGGCGGAGGTCCTGCGGGTCCGGGACCTCGTCGGCGGTCACCAGCCAGGGCCCGAACGGGTTGAAGGTCTCGCAGGACTTGCCCTTGTCCCACTGGCCGCCGCGCTCGAGTTGGAACTCCCGCTCGGACACGTCGTTGGCGACCGCGTAGCCGGCGACGCAGGCCAGCGCCTCCCCGGCGCTGGACAGGTAGCGCGCGCGACGGCCGATGACCACCGCGAGCTCGACCTCCCAGTCGGTCTTGGTGCTGCCCCGCGGTATCAGCACGGTGTCGTCGGGGCCGACCACGGTGTCCGGCGCCTTCAGGAAGACCACCGGCTCGGTCGGGAGGGCCGCGCCGGTCTCGGCGGCGTGGTCCCGGTAGTTCAGGCCGATACAGACGATCTTGCCGGGTTGCAGCGGCGCGCCCACGCGCAGGCCCGCCCGGTCCAGGATCGGCAGCTCGTCCACCGTCACCGTCGTCAGCCGCGCGAGGCCGTCGGCCGCCAGGAACGCGGCGTCGACGTCGTCGATCACCCCGCTGAGGTCGCGTAACCGTCCACCCTCGTCCAGCAGCGCCGGGGACTCCCGCCCCGGTGCGCCCACCCGCAACAGCCTCACCCGTCGCCCCCAGACACCGTCTCGCAATGTGCCAGCAATACATCCGATGTCTACCAGCGCTCGACGCGCTCCACAAGACCGCGATCCCCATCGGACCCGCTCCGTCGGCCGCTGCCGGCGGGGCAATCGGCGCTCGGGACGAGGCAGGGCGCCGCCGACCGCAACGATCGATGAGATTGAGTCCTTGTTTCTGCCGGGCGTCCTTTGTAACCTCGTGCTCAAACATCGGAGGCGTGCCGCACCTGTTCGGCCCTCACGGTGATCAGGCCGCCTGTGTCCCGCTCGGCCCTCGGACGATCCGGAGACCCCCATGGATGACCCTCGCCCGTGGCGAACCCCGCGCCGGCTGACAGCGGTGGCCCTCGCGGCCGTGCTGGCCGCGACGCTGCCCGCCTGGTCCGCCGCCGCTTCCCCGGCCGCCGCCGCCACGGCCGCCGCCACGGCCGCCGCCGCGACCGCCCAGGACCCGCTCACCCTCTGGTACGACGAACCGGCCACGGACTGGGAGACGCAGGCGCTCCCGATCGGCAACGGCGCGCTCGGCGGCATGGTCTTCGGCCGGGTGGCGGCGGAGACGGTGCAGTTCAACGAGAAGACGCTCTGGACCGGCGGCCCCGGTTCCGCCGGTGGCTACGACTTCGGCAACTGGACCACGCCCCGGCCCGGCGCGATCGAGGAGGTGCAGCGCCTGATCACCGAGCGCGGCCGCCTGTCGCCGCAGGAGGTGGCGGACCGGCTGGGCCAGCCCAAGAGCGGATTCGGCTCGTACAACACCTTCGGTGACCTCTCGCTGCGGCTCACCGAGGATCCCGGCGCCGTCCAGGAGTACCGCCGCGAGTTGAACATCGGCCAGGCCGTCGCCAGGGTCTCCTACCTCGACGAGGGGGTGCGCTACACCCGCGAGTACTTCGCCAGCCACCCCGACAACGTCCTGGTGGTCCGACTCACCGCCGACCAGCCGGGCCGGATCGGCTTCACCGCCGGCGTCAGCGCGCCGAACAACCGGTCCACGGCGGTCACCGCCGGCGGCGGTCGCATCACGTTCACCGGGACGCTCAACGACAACAAGCTGCGGTACGAGTCCCAGATCCAGGTCAACGCCGAGGGTGGCGCGGTCACCGACGGCGCCGACGGCACGGTCACCGTGCGGGGCGCCGACGCCGCCACCCTGGTCCTGGCCGCCGGCACCGACTACGCCCCGACCTACCCCACCTACCGGGGTGCCGACCCG
Organism: Micromonospora sp. WMMD812; assembly: GCF_027497215.1. Taxonomy (NCBI): domain Bacteria; kingdom Bacillati; phylum Actinomycetota; class Actinomycetes; order Micromonosporales; family Micromonosporaceae; genus Micromonospora; species Micromonospora sp. WMMD812. Next base: position 173,345 of record NZ_CP114904.1, read on the forward strand.
CACCTCGCGGTGACGGCGGCGGTCGACGCGGCAGCCCGCAAGACGTACGCCGACCTGCGTGCCACGCACACCGCCGACCACCGTGCCCTCTTCGACCGCGTCCGACTGGACATCGGCCAGGCGATGCCCGACATCCCGACCGACGAGCTGCTCAAGTCGTACATCGGCGGCGAGTCGCCCGCGGACCGTGCCCTGGAGGCGCTCTTCTTCCAGTACGGTCGCTACCTGCTGGTCGCGTCGTCCCGGGGCGGCTCGCTGCCAGCCAACCTCCAGGGCGTCTGGAACAACACGACGAACCCGCCTTGGGACGCCGACTACCACGTCAACATCAACCTTCAGATGAACTACTGGCCGGCCGAGATCACCAACCTGTCGGAGACCACCGCGCCGCTGTTCGACTACGTCGACGCGATGGTGCCGTCGGGCAAGGTCACCGCGCAGCAGATCTACGGGAACCGGGGCTGGGTGGTGAACAACGAGACCAACATCTACGGGTTCACCGGTCTGCACAACTGGGCCTCGTCGTTCTGGTTCCCGGAGGCCGGCGCCTGGCTCGCCCAGCACTACTACCGGCACTACCAGTTCACCGGGGACGAGAGGTTCCTGCGGGAGCGGGCGTACCCGATCATGAAGGAGCTGGCGCTGTTCTGGCTCGACGAGCTGGTCGTCGACCCGCGCGACGGCACGCTCGTCGTCTCGCCGAGCTACTCGCCCGAGCAGGGCGACTTCACCGCCGGCGCCTCGATGTCCCAGCAGATCGTGTGGGACCTCTTCACCAACACGGTCGAGGCAGCCGGGATCGTCGGCGGCGACAACGCGTTCCGCAAGGAGCTGCGAGCCGCGCTCGACAAGCTCGACCCCGGCATCCGGGTCGGTTCCTGGGGCCAGCTGCAGGAGTGGAAGGAGGACCTGGACGACCCCGAGAACGAGCACCGGCACGTCTCGCACCTGTTCGCCCTGCACCCCGGCGACCAGATCTCCGCGCTGGAGGACCCCGAGCTCGCCGCCGCGGCCAAGGTGTCGCTGACGGCGCGAGGCGACGGCGGCACCGGCTGGAGCAAGGCCTGGAAAATCAACTTCTGGGCCCGGCTCCTCGACGGCGACCACGCGCACAAGATGCTCACCGAGCAGCTGCGACAGAGCACCCTCGCCAACCTCTGGGACACCCACCCGCCGTTCCAGATCGACGGCAACTTCGGCGCCACCTCCGGGGTCGCGGAGATGCTCCTGCAGAGCCAGGGCGGTGACGTGCACGTCCTCCCGGCCCTGCCCAGCGCCTGGAAGAACGGCTCGGTCAGCGGGCTGCGCGCCCGCGGCGACCTGACCGTCGACACCAGGTGGTCGGCCGGCGCCGCGACCGAGATCGCGGTCACCGCCGGCCGGACCGGCGAGGTGAGCCTGCGCAGCCCGCTCTTCGCCGGACCGTACCGGTTGGTGGACGCCACGACCGGCAAGCGGGTCACCGGACGGGCCCAGGGCGAGCGGCTCACCCTCGAGGCCCGGAAGGGCCACCGCTACGTCGCCACCGCGCACGTCGGCTTCACCGTCGACGCGCCGCCCACGCTGGAGGCCGGCGAGTCCGGCATCGTCGCGGTGACCGTCGACGCCGCGACCAACCTCGCCCCGTCGAGGCTCACGTTGGTCCTGCCGGCCGGTTGGACGGCGCGGCCCGCCCGGTTCGAGGTGCCGCGCCTGCGCGCGGGCGACTCCCAGGTGTACCGCTTCACGGTCACCCCCGGCGGGGAGGCGACACCGGGAACGAACCGGATCGAGGCGCGACTGGTGAACGACGCGTGGCGGGCCTCCGCCTGGACCGCCGTCGCGCTGCCCGTACCGCCGCCGTGCGCCCGGCCCGACCCGGGGCACCCACTCGTCGCCTGGGATCCGACCAGCGGGGACAGGGTCGCCGACCGGTCACCGAACGGGCGCACCGCGACGGTCCAGACCGGCGCCGCGTACGTCGCCGACGGGCCGACCGGCAGCGCGCTGGCGCTGAACGGCACCCGGTACCTGCGGACCACTCCCACCACCCTGGGTTTCCTGGAGACCGCGACGTTCGCCGCCGAGGTCAAGGTGGGCACGAGCGGCAGCTACCGACGGCTGTTCGACTTCCAACCCGGCGGCGATCCGGGCGCCGACGGGGTGCTGATCGACCTCACCCCGAGCAACCAGGTGCGGTTCATCGGCTCCGGCACCGGTGTCACCACCAGTGCCACGGTGCCCGTCGGCCGGTACGTCGACCTGGTGGTCACCATGGACGGCGGCGGCACGATCACCGTCTACCTCGACGGCCAGCAGGCCGGCGCGGCCAAGGTCCCGGACGGCGGCATCGTCGGCTGCGCCACCCGCGAGCTGCGGTTCGCCGCCGACCAGGACGGCGGGCAGCGGCTCACCGGCGAGGTGGACCGGATGGCCATCCTGCCCGAGGCGCTCCCGGCCGACCAGGTGCGCACCTGGCAGGCGCGTGCCTTCGGCTGACGACCGGCCACTCCGACCGTCGCCCGCCGGGACGCCGTCCGGCGTCCTGGCGGGCGGCGGCCCGTGGGGAGGTACGTTGCACAGGCGCGGACGATCTGATCGAATAGCCGCGGCCCACGGGGCCGCCGAGCACCGGATGGGCGGGTGACCATGCGGATCGCGCTGTTCGTGACGTGTCTGGCCGACACGCTGTTTCCCGAGGCGGCGAAGGCGACCGTACGGCTGCTGGAGCGGCTCGGCCACGAGGTGGTCTTCCCCGAGCAGCAGACCTGCTGCGGGCAGATGCACGTCAACACCGGCTACCCGGACGAGGCGCTGCCGCTGGTCCGCCGGCACGTGCGCACCTTCGAGCCGTACGACGTGGTGGTGGCGCCGTCGGGCTCGTGCGTCGGGTCGGTGCGTCACCAGCACGCCATGGTGGCCCGGCGGGGCGGCGACGAGCGACTGGCCAGCCGCGCCGAGGACGTCGCGCGGCACACCTACGAGCTGTCCGAGTTCCTCGTCGACGTGCTGGGGGTGACCGACGTGGGCGCGTACTACCCGCACCGGGTGACGTACCACCCGACGTGCCACTCGCTGCGGATGCTCCGGGTGGGCGACCGGCCGCTGCGGCTGCTGCGGGAGGTCCGCGGCCTGGACCTGGTCGAGCTGCCGCAGGCCGAGCAGTGCTGCGGCTTCGGCGGCACCTTCGCGGTGAAGAACGCCGACACGTCGACGGCGATGCTGGCCGACAAGCTGCGCCATGTCCTGTCGACCGGCGCCGACGTGTGCGCGGCCGGCGACTCCTCCTGCCTCATGCACATCGGCGGCGGGCTGTCCCGGCTGCGCACCGGGGTCCGGACGGTGCACCTCGCCGAGATCCTGGCCGCGACGGAACGCAGTGAGACCGCCAGCGAGCGGCGGCGGCTGGGGGCGCGGCCGTGACCCGGACCTTCCTCGGCATGCCCGCTACCGCGCCGCGCGGTGTCGGGCACCTGCGCGGCGACGAGCCGTTCCCCGCCGCCGCCCGGCGTACCCTCGCCGACCCGCAGCTGCGCCGCAACCTCGGCCACGCCACCACCACGATCCGCGCCAAGTCCGGCGCGGTCATCGGCGAGCTGCCCGACTGGGAGCAGCTGCGCGCGGCCGGCGCGGCGATCAAGGCCGACGTCATGGCCCGCCTGCCGGAGCTGCTCGAACAGCTCGAGGCGGCGGTCACCGCCGCCGGCGGCACGGTGCACTGGGCCGCCGACGCCGTGGACGCCAACCGCATCGTGACCGAGCTGGTCGCCGCCACCGGAAGCAACCGGGTCATCAAGGTCAAGTCGATGGCCACCCAGGAGATCGGCCTCAACGAGGCGCTGGAGGCCGCCGGGATCACCCCGGTCGAGACCGACCTCGCCGAGTTGATCGTGCAGCTCGGCGACGACCGGCCGAGCCACATCCTGGTGCCGGCCATCCACCGCAACCGCGCCGAGATCCGCGAGATCTTCCTGCACGCGATGCCCGGCGTCGACCCGGCGCTGACCGACGACCCGGTGGCCCTCGCCGCCGCCGCCCGCCGCTACCTGCGCCAGACCTTCCTGACCACCCGGGTCGCCGTCTCCGGCGCCAACTTCGCCGTCGCCGAGACCGGCACCCTTGGCGTGGTGGAGTCCGAGGGCAACGGGCGGATGTGCCTCACCCTGCCCGACACGCTGATCACCGTGATGGGCGTCGAGAAGGTGCTGCCCACCTGGCGGGACCTCGAGGTGTTCCTGCAGCTGCTGCCCCGGGCGTCGACGGGGGAGCGGATGAACCCGTACACGTCCATGTGGACCGGTGTGACGCCCGGCGACGGCCCGCAGCAGTTTCACCTGGTGCTGCTCGACAACGGGCGCAGTGCCGTCCTCGCCGACGAGGTCGGCCGGCAGGCGCTGCACTGCATCCGCTGCTCCGCCTGCCTCAACGTCTGCCCCGTCTACGAACGCACCGGCGGGCACGCGTACGGGTCGGTCTATCCCGGGCCGATCGGCGCGGTGCTGTCGCCCCAACTCACCGGCGTCGAGGACAACGCCTCCCTGCCGTACGCCTCGTCGCTCTGCGGCGCGTGCTACGACGCCTGCCCGGTGAAGATCAATATTCCGGAGCTGCTGGTCCACCTGCGCGCCGAGCACACCGCCGCCCGGCGCCGGCCGACCGCGGAGTCCGTCGCGATGGCCGCCGCGGCGTACACCATGGACCACCCGGCGCTGTACGCGGCGGCGCAGCGGGCGGCGCGGCTCAGCCGCCTCGCCGGCCGCCGTGGCCGGGGCCTGCCACCCCCGCTCTCGGGCTGGACCATCGGTCGCGACCTGCCGCAACCGCCCGAGCAGACCTTCCGCGACTGGTGGGCGAACCGGTGACCACGTCGCGCGACCTCGTCCTCGGCCGCCTCCGCGCGGCCCGTGGCCCGGCGCCGACCGGCGCGGCCGACCCGCCCCGGGACTATCGGCCCGCCGGCGCGGCGGTCGACCTCGACCTGCTCGTGGAGCGCCTCGTCGACTACCGGGCCACCGTGCACCGCTGCGTGGACGCCGAGGTGGCGGAGGTGGTGGACGCGATCCTCGCCGGCCGGCGGGTCGTGGTGCCGTCGGGTCTGCCCCGCCGGTGGCTGCCCGCCAGCGTCGAGGTCGTGACCGACGACAACCTCACCGCGGAGCGGTTGGCCGCCGTCGACGGGGTGGTGACCGCGGCCGCCGTCGCCGTCGCCGAGACCGGCACCGTCGTCCTCGACGGCGCCGAGGACCAGGGCCGGCGCATCGTCTCGCTCCTGCCCGACGTGCACGTCTGCGTGCTGCGCGCCGACCAGGTCGTCGCCGGGGTCCCGGACGCCGTCGCCCGACTCGACCCGCGCCGCCCGCTGACCTGGATCAGCGGGCCCTCCGCCACCAGCGACATCGAACTCAACCGGGTCGAGGGTGTGCACGGCCCCCGGAACCTGCATGTGGTCATCGTGCCAGCCACGACGTGACACTGATCGACGCCGCGGCCACCGCGAGGGGCCCCGCTCCGCCGGTCGCTAGGCGGCGCGGATCAGGTCGGCGGCCCGCCAGGCCAGCGCCATCACCGGGGCGTTGAGGTAACCCGAGACCAGAACCGGCAGCACGGAGGCGTCGGCGACGCGCAGGCCGTCGACGCCGCGTACCCGCAGCTGGGGGTCGACCACGGAGTCGTCGTCCGGGCCCATCGCGCAGGTGCCGACGGCGTGGTAGCCGCAGTAGCCGTGTTCCAGCGCCGCCGCGATGATCTCGTCGTCGTCCTGGACGGCCGGACCGGGCAGCGTCTCGGCGGAGATCCGTTTGGCGATCGGCCCGGTGGCGAACAGCTCGCGCATCCGCCGGAAGGCGGCGACCGCGACGCGGCGGTCGTGCGCGGTGCCGAAGTAGTTGGCGACGATCCGGGGTGGACTCTCCGGATCGGCCGAGGTGATGGCCAGGATCCCCTCGCTGTCCGGCCGGGTGACCGTGACCAGGCCCATCAGCCCCGACTCGCGCTCCAACTCCAGCGCCTGGCCGGGGCGTCGCGGCGCAGCCGAGAAGGGTGCCATCAGCAACTGCGCGTCCGGATGCTCGGTGTCGGGACCGGACCGGAAGTACGCCCCGACGTCGTGCACCGGCAGCGCGAGGGGCCCACGCCGGGTGAGCAGGTAGCGCAGCGCGGCCCGGCCCTGCCCGAGCGGGCTGCTGAGCGTCGGGTTGTAGCCGCCTCTGGTGGCGAGCCGGAACTGCGCCACCATCGGCCGGTGCTCTCGCATGCCGGCGCCCACCCGGGGCCGGTCGAGCAGCACCGTCACTCCAACGTCGCGCAGGGTGTCGGCGGGACCGATGCCGGAGACCTGCAACAACTGTGGTGTGGCGATCGCGCCGGCGGCGAGGACGACCTCGGCGGCGGCGGCGTAGTCGACCGTCCGGCCGTCGCGGCGGGCGCGCACCCCGATCGCCCGGCCGCCGTCGACGAGGACGCGGAGCACGACCGTGCGTACCGTGACGGTCAGGTTGGGCCGGTAGCGCACCGGGTGCAGGAACGCGTCGGCGGCGCTGGACCGGCGGCCGTCGCGAATGGTCGCCGTGACGTAGCCGATCCGCTCGCCGTCGTCGGCGTTCAGGTCGTCGGTTCGGCGCCACCCCAGCTCGGCGCCGGCGGCGATCGTCTCCTCGCACAGGTCGTCGGTGCCGGTCGCGCTGGACAGCCGCAGCGGCCCAGCGGCGCCGCGGACCTCGGAGGCGCCGAGTGGGTTGTCCTCCAGCTGTTTGAAGATCGGCAGCATGGTGTCCCAGCCCCAGCCGGGGTTTCCGCGGCGCTCCAGGCCGTCGTAGTCGAGCCGGTCGCCGCGGGCGTAGATCATCCCGTTGATCGAGCTGGAGCCGCCGACCAAACGACCTCGTTGCCAGGTCTCGTGCTGCCCGGGCGCCACCTCGGCGGGATAGTGCCAGGCGGTACGCGGATCGTCCATCAGCCGGCTGAAGCCCTTGGGGACGCGGACGAAGGGGCTGCGGTCCCATCCGCCGGCCTCGATCAGCAGCACCCGGGTGCCCCGATCCTCGGTCAACCGGTTGGCCAGCACGCACCCGGCCGAGCCGGCACCGACGATGATGTAGTCGAACTCCTCCACCGAACACCCCCGTCCGCCGGCCCGAGCGCCACGCTCACCGTAGTTGCCTGATCACCGAACGGGAAGGGGTGGGCGGGTCGGCTTGTCGCCCTCGCCGAGGGGGAGGTGGCGCGGCAGGAACACGACCGGGTTGTTCTCGGTCCGCAGTGAACCTGCGGCCGCCGACGCTCAGCCGCCGGCCTCCGCCACGGCCCGTACGGCCAGGGCCAGGTCGGCGCCGGTGGGCGCGTGCTCCGGGTCGAGCAGCCACTGCACGGTGAGCCCGCTGATCAGGGCGAGGACCAGCGAGCCGACGGCCCGCGCCGTGTCCTGCCCCTGCGGCGACCGCTCGTCCGGCCCACCCGCGACCAGCGCGCCGAACCATGGCCGGGCGGCCTCGTACGCGGCGGCGATCCGGGCGCGCAGGTCCGGCTGGTGGTCGGTCTGCGTGAACACGTCGACGCTGGCCGCCCAGAGTGCCCGGTCGTCCCTGATAGCGGCGATGACCTGGTCGCACAGGGCGCGGAGCCGGTCCGGCGGGGGGAGGCGCTCGTCGACCTCGAGGCGCCGTTGGAGGGTGTCGCCCCAGTCGTTCATCGCCTCGATCATGGCGGCGGTCAGCAGCGCCTCCTTGGAACCGAAGTGGTAGCCGATGGAGGCCAGGTTGGTGCCCGAGGCGGCCACGATGTCCCGCGCCGTCGTGCGGGCGTAGCCGCGCTCGTAGAGGGAGCGCTTGGCGCCGGCGAGGAGCTGCTCTCGATGTCCCACCGCGCCACCCTAACCCGGATCCGTTCGCTTGTATAAGACGCACGTCTTATACAAACGTCATAGACAGATGTATAGATCCTCATTAGAGTAACCCGCATGACGAGCCCGACGCACCAGCTTCCGACGCAGAGCACGGAGACCTCCGCCCGCACCACGCCCGCCCGGCTGCGCGACGTCGACGCCCTGCGCGGCTTCGCCCTGTTCGGCATCCTCGTGGTCAACATCGCCTTCTTCGCCACCGCCTACCCGTGGCACGGCATCGACGACCCGGCCTACGCGTCCACCCTCGACGGTGCGGTGCGCGCGACCGTGGTCCTGCTCTTCGAGCTGAAGTTCTACCTGCTCTTCTCCTTCCTGTTCGGCTACAGCTTCACGCTCCAGCTCGCCTCCGCCGAGCGGCGCGGCGCGGCGTTCGTGCCGCGCTTCCTGCGGCGGCTGGCCGGCCTGTTCCTGCTCGGCGCCGCGCACGCCCTGCTGTTCTTCCACGGCGACATCCTGACCACGTACGCCCTGCTCGGCGTGGTCCTGCTGCTCGCCCGCCGGATCCGCCCGCGCACCGCGTTGATCTGGGCCGGCGTCCTGATCGGCCTGGTCGCCCTGCAACTCGCCGGGGCCGCCCTCACCGGTGCGAGCCTCGCCACCGACCCGGCCGCCGCTCTCGCCGAGGGGCGGGAGTCGACCGAGGCGCTCGCCGGCAGCCCGGCCACCGTGATCGGCGAGCACCTGCGGTCCATGCCGCAGATGCTGCTCGGCCTGGCGTCGCTGCAGGCGCCGATCGCCCTGGCCGCGTTCCTCGTCGGGCTCGCCGCCGGCAAGCGCGCCGTCCTGGCCGACGGCGACCGGCACACCCGACTCTGGCGGGTGCTGTGCTGGGTCGGCTACCCGGTGGGGCTGGCCGGCGCGGTGCTCTTCGCCAGCACCGGCGGCACCACCGGGCTGGACCCGGTGGCGCTGGCCGTCACCGTCGTGACGGCGCCGTTGCTCGCCGCCGCGTACGTGGCGACCCTGTACCGGATCTTCCCCACCCGGGCGGGCGGTCGGCTCTCCCGGGCGCTGGCCCCGGCCGGACGGATGGCCCTGTCCAACTACCTCGGCCAGTCGGTGATCTGCGCGATCGTGTTCACCGGCTGGGGCTTCGGCCTGATCGGCCACGTGTCACCCCTGGCCGCCGTCGGGATCGCCGCCGCCATCTTCGCGGCGCAGGTGGTCGCCAGCGACGCGTGGCTACGGCGGCACCACTACGGCCCGGTCGAGTGGCTGCTGCGGGCGCTCACCAACGCCGCGCTGCCGCCCTGGCGGCGCGTCGAGGGGGCCTAGCTAGCCGGCCGCGCGCTCTCCGCCCGCCCCCCACCCCCGCGATCTTGCACTTTCCGCCCCTGATCTGCGGCATTCAAGGCATTTGCCGGGCACAAAGTGCCAGATCGCGGGGTGCGCCGGGGTGGGGTGCCGCCCGCGACCGTCCTGACCGGACCACCGGGGTTGGCTCGTCGTGATGGGAGGTGCCGTCACTTTTGGCAATCCGGCTGCGGCGGGCTCGCCAGCCGGCATTATGTCCCGTTATGAGGAGGATGCCCGCCACTGCGGTGCTGGTGATCGCCGCGCTGGTGGCGGGCTGCCAGACACCTGAGCCGGAGTCGGTCCGCTCGCCGTCCACGCCGTCCGCCTCGGCGGCCACCAGCGCGGGCCCGCCGACCACCCTGACCGTGGTCGCGGCCGGCGATCTGCTCGTCCACCCGGCGCTCAGCGAGCAGGCCGCCGCCGACGCTCGCCGGGCGGGACGCGCCGGGCACGACTTCACCCAGGTGCTGGCCGGGGTCCGCCCCCGGGTGAGCGCCGCGGACCTGGCCATCTGTCACATGGAGACGCCGCTGGCCGAACCGGACGGACCGTTCACCGGCTGGCCGAACTTCAGCGTGCCGCCGGAACTGGCCGACGCCGCCGCCTGGGCCGGCTTCGACGCCTGCTCCACCGCGTCCAACCACTCGCTGGACACCGGCGTCGAGGGCATCGCCCGTACGCTCGACAACCTGGACCGGGTCGGGTTGCGGCACACCGGAATGGCCCGCACCGCCGCGGAGGCCCGCCGCCCGAGCGTGTTGGACGTCAAGGGCGTCAAGGTCGGGCACCTGTCGTACACGCTGAGCTTCAACGGCATCCCGCTGCCGGCGGGGCGGCCGTGGGCGGCCAACCTGATCGACGCGGACGCCATTCTCGCCGAGGCCCGCCGGGCCCGGGAAGCCGGCGCGGAGATCGTCATCCTGTCGATGCACTGGGGCACGGAGTACCAACACGAACCGAACGCCGATCAGGTCGACCTCGCCGAGCAACTGCTCGCCTCGCCGGACATCGACCTGATCGTCGGCCACCACGTGCACGTGGTGCAGCCGTTCGAGAAGGTGGCCGGCAAGTGGGTCGCCTACGGCATGGGCAACCTGACCACCCGGTTCGCCGACGGGTCGCCGGAGAAGACCCAGGACGCGGTCGTCCCGGAGTTCACCTTCACCCGTTCCGCCGCCGACCGGTGGCAGGTCACCGACGTGACCGTGCTGCCCACCTGGATGGAGTACCGCCCGCTCGCCCGGGTGGTCGACCTGACCGCCGCGTCGGTCGACCCGGCGGTGCCCACCTGGCGGCGCGCGCAGTACGCCGCGATCGTCCGGCGGATCGCCGGGTTCATCGACGAGCGGGGCGCCTTCGCCGCCGGGCTGCGCATGCCGCACTGACCGGGCGCACCGGCTGATCGGTCAGGGACGTTCGGGTTCGCCGGACCGCTCCCACAACGACTTCATCTCGTCGAACGCCTGCTCCATGATCTGCACCATGGCGGCCCGGGCGCGGTCGCCGTCGCGGCGCTGGATTGCCTGGGCCACGTCGGCGTGCAGTTGAAGGGCCTGCTCGTGCGGGTGGTGCGGCATCAGGTGGTAGTGGTGACGACCGGTCAGCACCTCCGCCACCAACTCCTGGAGCTTCACGAACATCTCGTTGCCGGAGGCGAGCAGCACCCGCCGGTGGAACTCGATGTCGAGGCGGAGGAAGCGCTCCTCGTCGCCGGCCTTCCCGGCGGCCCACATCTTCGCGGCCAGGCCGACGAGGTCGCTCGCCTCGTCGTGGTCGACCCGGCCGGCGGCCAGCCACGCCGCGTGCGGCTCGACGGCGGTCCGTAGCTCGGTGATGGACCGTAGCTGAGCCATCCGCCCGGCCGAGGCGAGCCGCCAGCGGATCACCTGTGGGTCGAACACGTTCCAGTCGTTCGCCGATCGGATCAGCACGCCGACCCGGCGTCGGGTCTCGATGAGCCCCATCGCGGCGAGGACCCGCAGGACCTCGCGGACGACCGAGCGGGACACCGCGTAGCGCTCGACCAGGTCGTCGATGTTGAGCACCGAGCCCGCGGCCACGTCGCCGCCGCAGATGGCGGTGCCGAGGTGCTCGAGGACGCGTGCGTGCAGCCCGGCCTCGACCACGGTCGCCTGGGCGGGAACGACCACTGAGGAGGACCGGTCCACGGCACGGATCATATCAGTTAGCCATCAGCTCTTGAATAAATCAGATCTATGGCCCTAACATCCCGACGTTAAGCGGATGTTTCGACCAGGTGGTGCTCTTCCCCCGGGGCGGCGACCACGACAGAAGGAGTGGATGACGTGCGGCGTCGATCGATGATCGGTACTTCTCTGGCCGTGGTTGCCGCCATGGGCCTGGCGGCCTGTGGCGGCGGCGGCGAGGACAGTGGCGCCTCCGACACGGTCCGGGTCACCCTGGCCAACCACGTGTGGACGGAGAACATCAAGAAGGCCCTGCCCGAGTTCGAGAAGCAGAGCGGGCTCAAGGTCGAGGTGACCCAGCTCGGTGAGGACCAGCTCTCCGACCAGTACAACGTTAAGCTGAACGCGGGCTCCAGCGACATCGACGTGATGATGTACCGCCCCCTGCAGGAGGGGAAGCTGTTCGCCAAGAACAAGTACCTCGCCGACCTGTCGGACCGGGTGAAGTCCAGCGCGGACTGGGACTTCGCCGACTTCCAGGCCGGCCCGGTGGAGGCGACCTCCTACGAGGGCAAGCCGGTCGGCGTCCCCATCATCACCGAGCAGGAGGTCCTGTACTACCGCAAGGACCTGCTGGCGAAGGCCGGCCTGACCGCGCCGCCGAAGACCCTCGACGAGCTCAAGACCGCGGCCGCCAAGGTGCAGCAGAGCACCCCCGGCGTCGCCGGCTTCGTCGCCCGCACCGGCAAGTCGCCGGCGGTCACCCAGTTCTCCAGCTTCCTCTACAGCTTCGGCGGCGACTTCGTCGACGGCGGCGGCAAGGCCTCCGTCAACAGCGACGCCGCCAAGCAGGCGTACGCCTACTACGGCGGGCTCATCAAGGACCACGGCCCGGCCAACGTCAGCACCGACATGAGCTGGCCCGAGGCGATGGCCATCTTCACCCAGGGCAAGGCCGCGTTCTACACCGAGGCCAACTCGCTCTACAAGAACGCCACGGACCCCACCAAGTCCAAGGTCTCCGACACCGTCGGGTTCGCGCCCTTCCCGGCCGGCCCCGCCGGGTCCAAGCCGTACAACATCCCCTCCTGGGCGCTGGGCATCAACGAGGGCTCCGAGAACCAGAGCAACGCCTGGAAGTTCATCGAGTGGGCGACCGGCAAGCAGCAGACCCTCGCGCAGCAGAAGTCCGGTGTGCCGAGTGCCCGTACCTCCGTCTGGGCCAACCCGGAGGGCACCTCGACCTACCCGAAGGACCTCGCCGACGCCATCGCCGCCAGCACTCAGGCCGGCGTCGGCCACGACCGGCCGCTGGTCGTGAAGGTCGCCGAGGCCCGGGAGATCGTCGGCCAGCCGATCGTTGACGCGATCACCGGCAAGGACGCGGCCGCCGCGGCGGACACCGCCAACGCGGCGTTCCAGAAGTTCCTGGACGACGAGGCCAAGTAAGCCGTGCCTGAGTGGCGGGGGCCGACCGGCCCCCGCCACCCCGCGCCGGTCCGCCCACCCCGGAGACCTGATGGCTACCGTCACCACCCCCACCGCGGCGCCCCGCGGCGCCACCCCCACGCCCGACACGCCCGCCTGGGCCCGCTGGGCCAACGACCACCGCAAGTGGCTCTTCGCCGCCCCCGCCATGGCCTTCGTCGCCGCGCTGATCATCGTGCCGCTGGCCTGGACGGTGTACCTCAGCCTCACCGACGCCGAGGGCTCGGTCCGCGCCGAGTCCGAGTTCGTGGGCGTCCGGAACTACCTCGACGTGCTCTCGGACACCGACCGCTTCTGGCCGGCCGTCGGACGGACGGTCGCGTTCACCGGGGTCGCCCTGCTCTTCGAGGTCGTCCTGGGGATGGCGATCGCGCTGCTGCTGTGGCGGCCGTTCCGGGGCCAGAAATGGGTCCGGGTCGCCATCCTCATGCCCCTGGTCGCCACCCCGGTCGCCGTCGGCATGATGTGGCGGCTCATCTTCGACCCGAACATCGGGCTGGCCAACCAGGTCCTCGGCTGGATCGGCATCGGCCCCCAGCCGTGGCTCGCCGGGCAGCACTCGGCACTGCCCACCACGATCTTCATCGACATCTGGCAGTGGACCCCGATGGTCGTGCTGATCCTGCTCGCCGGGCTGACGTCGCTCTCCGACGAGCCGCAGGAGGCGGCGCGGATCGACGGCGCCAGCAGTTGGCAGCGGTTCCGGCACGTCACCCTGCCGCTGCTGATGCCCACCGTGATCGTCGCGATCCTGCTGCGCGGCATCGACGCGCTGAAGACCTTCGACATCCTGTACGCCACCAAGGGCCGCGGCGGCGGGTCGTTCCACGAGGTGGAGACGCTGAACGTGTACGCCTACGGCCTGAGCTTCGACTACAACGAGTACGGCGTCTCCTCGACGGTCCTCATCCTCTTCTTCCTGATCATCATCGGGTCCATGTGGGCCCTCACGTACCGCCGGAAGGAGGCGCGGCGATGACCTCCCGTGGCCCGTACCGGGTGTTCCGGGCGGTGGCGCTCGCCCTCGTGGTGCTCGCGCTGCTCGCCCCGCTGCTGTGGATGATCGCGGCGTCGTTCAAGACCAACGTGGACATCTACGACACCAGCAAGGCACTCCTCTTCTCGCCCACGCTGGACAACTACGTCACCGTCCTCCAACAGGCCAACTACGTCCAGTTCATCGGCAACAGCCTCTGGGTGGCGTTCGCGGCCACCGTGCTGTCGCTGATCCTCGGGGTGCCCGCCGCGTACTCGATGAGCCGGTTCAACATGAAGAAGTCGGCGCTCGTCGTGCTCATGGCCCGGGTGATCCCCGGCGTCTCGCTGCTGGTGCCCTGGTACTACGTCTTCTCCAACGTGCGGATGGTCGGCGGGTTCACCGTGCTGATCCTGAGCCACATGTTCGTGTCGCTGCCGCTGGTCGTCTACATCATGATGGGCTTCTTCGACGGCATGCCCCTCGAACTGGAGGAGGCCGCGCTGGTCGACGGCCTCACCCACATCGGCGCGTTCCGCCGGATCACCCTGCCGCTGGCCGTGCCGGGCATCGCCACCGCCGGCATCCTGTCGTTCATCTTCTCCTGGAACAACTTCATGTTCGCCCTCGTGCTCTCCGGCGCCGACACCAAGACCCTGCCGGTGGCGATCTTCGACTTCGTCGGCTACGCGAGCATCGACTGGGGCGGGCTGATGGCGGCGGCCACCGTCGTCACCCTGCCGATCATGCTGATCGCCCTCTTCGTGCAGAAGTACGTCGTCTCCGGGCTCACCGCCGGCGCGACCAAGGGCTGAGGCGCATGACCACGATCGGCCGCATCGAGACCTTCCTCGTCGCCCCCCGCTGGCTCTTCGTCCGCGTCGAGACCGACTCCGGGATCGTCGGCTGGGGCGAGGCCACCTGCGAGGGCCGCTCCGAAACCGTCCGCACCGCCGTCGAGCAGCTCGGCGAGCTGCTCGACGGCCGGGACGCGCTGCGGATCGAGGACCACTGGCAGGTGATGACCAAGGGCGCGTTCTACCGCGGCGGCCCGATCCTGGCCAGCGCGGTGTCCGGACTGGACCAGGCGCTGTGGGACATCGCCGGCAAGCACTACGGCGCGCCGGTCCACCAACTGCTGGGGGGCCCGGTCCGCGACCGGATCCGGGTCTACGGCTGGGTCGGCGGCGACGAGCCGAACGAGGTCCGCGACCACATCGCCGCGCAGGTGGCCGCCGGTCTGACCGCGGTCAAGATGAACGCGTCCGGGCGGATGAGTCCGGTCGCCTCGGTCGCCGAGCTGGACGGGGTGGTGCAGCGGGTCGCCGCCGCCCGCGAGGTGCTCGGCGAGCACCGGGACGTCGCGGTCGACTTCCACGGCCGGTTCACCCTCGCCAACGCCCGCCGGGTCGCGCCGCTGCTCGAACCGTACCGGCCGCTGTTCCTCGAGGAGCCGGTCGTGCCGGAGAACTCCCACCTCATCGGCGACTTCGTCCGGTCCACCACCACACCGGTCTCGACGGGGGAGCGGCTCTACAGCCGCCAGGAGTTCCTGCCCGTCCTCCAGGCCGGCATCGCGGTCGCGCAACCGGACCTCTCGCACGCGGGTGGCATCACCGAGGTGCGCAAGATCGCCACGCTCGCCGAGGTCTATGACGCGCAGCTCGCCCCGCACTGTCCACTCGGCCCGCTGGCCCTCGCCGCCTGCCTCCAGATCGGCTTCGCCACGCCGAACTACCTGATCCAGGAGCAGAGCATCGGCATCCACTACAACCTCGGCGCGGAGGTCCTGGACTACTGCCTGGACCGCACACCGCTGACCTTCGTCGACGGGCACGTCGAGCGCCTCACCGCGCCGGGCCTCGGCATCGACATCGACGAGCGGGCGGTCCGCGCGGCCGACCAGCGCGGCCACGCCTGGCGCAGCCCGACGTGGCGACACCCCGACGGCTCCTACGCCGAGTGGTGACCGCGACCACCGACCACCCTCGCACCAACGAGAGAGGCACCCCGTGAAGATCGTCGCAGCGGACGTCATCGTGACCAGCCCCGACCGCAACTTCGTGACCCTGAAGATCACGACGGACGACGGCGTCACCGGCCTGGGCGACGGCACCCTCAACGGACGGGAACTGTCCGTGGCGTCGTACCTGCGCGACCACGTCGTGCCGCTGCTGATCGGCCGCGACCCGCACCGCATCGAGGACACCTGGCAGTTCCTCTACCGATCGGCGTACTGGCGGCGCGGCCCGGTGACCATGGCCGCCATCGCCGCCGTCGACGTCGCGCTCTGGGACATCAAGGCCAAGGCGGCCGGCATGCCGCTGTACCAACTGCTGGGCGGGGCGTCCCGCACCGGCGTCATGGCGTACGGCCACGCCTCCGGCCGGGACCTGCCGGAGCTGTTCGACTCGATCCGCCGGCACCTCGAACTCGGCTACCGGTCGATCCGGGTGCAGACCTCCGTGCCCGGCATCAACGCCGTCTACGGCGTCGCCGCCCAGCCCAGCGCCGACGGCCGGCGCTACGACTACGAGCCGGCGCAGCGCATCCCGCTGCCCGCCGAGGAGGACTGGGACACCCGCGCCTACCTGCGCCACCTGCCCGGCGTGTTCGAGGCGGTCCGCAACGAGTTCGGCCGGGAGCTGCCGCTGCTGCACGACGGGCACCACCGGATGACCCCAATCCAGGCCGCGCGGCTCGGCAAGGACCTGGAGCCGTACGACCTGTTCTGGCTGGAGGACTGCACGCCCGCCGAGAACCAGGAGGCGCTGCGGCTGGTCCGCCAGCACACCGTCACGCCGCTGGCCATCGGCGAGGTCTTCAACACGGTGTGGGACTACCAGACGCTGATCCGGGAGCAGCTGATCGACTACGTCCGGTCCGCCGTCACCCACACCGGCGGGATCACCGCGATGCGCAAGCTGCTCGACTTCGCCGCCCAGTACCAGATCAAGTCCGGCATCCACGGCCCGACCGACATCTCACCGGTCGGCATGGCCGCCGCGCTCCACCTCGACCTGGCCATCCACAACTTCGGCATCCAGGAGTACATGCCGCACGGCGCGCTCACCGACGAGGTGTTCCGGCAGTCGTTCACCTTCGCCGATGGCTACCTCCACCCGGGCGACCGACCGGGCATCGGGGTCGACCTCGACGAGGAGGCCGCGGCCCGGTTCCCGTACGTGCCGGCCTACCTGCCGTTCAACCGCCTCAAGGACGGGACGGTCCATGACTGGTGAGCGGTTCCCCGACGGCGGGAGCCGCACCCGGCACGTCGTGGTGATGGGCGTCTCCGGCGCCGGCAAGACCACCGTGGCCCGGGGGATCAGCGAGCTGACCGGGCTGCTGTTCGCCGAGGCCGACGAGTTCCACTCCGCCGCGAACGTGGCGCGGATGCGCTCGGGCGTGCCGCTGGACGACGACGCCCGGTGGCCCTGGCTGCGCGATCTCGCCGCCTGGATGGCCGACCGCGGCACGGAGGGCCGGTCGACCGTGCTGGCCTGCTCGGCTTTGAAGCGGTCGTACCGGGACGTGCTGCGCCAGGGCCCGCCGGCGGTGGACTTCGTGCACCTGGACGGGTCGGCGGAGATCATCCGGGACCGGCTCGCCCGCCGCACCGGGCACTACATGCCGGCGAGCCTGCTCGAATCACAGCTCGCCATCCTGGAACCGGGCGAGCCGGACGAGTCGGTGCTGGTGCTCGACGTCTCGCTCACGGCGGACGACCTCGTGGCGGCGGCGGTCGACGGCCTCGACCTGGCGGCCGCCAGCCCGGTGGGGGAGCGCTAGTCGGCGCGAGCGACGGTGGCGTCGTCGTCGGGCACGGCGGGTGTGGGCGTCGGGGCGCCGGACTGTCGGCGCCGGCCGCTACGGTCCGGGCATGGTGACCGTCGCCGACGTCCGCGCCCTGGCCCGGACGCTGCCCCGCAGCACCGAGCACCTGATCCGCGACCGGGTGAAGTTCCGGGTCGGGTCGATCGTCTACGTCGCGTTCAGCCGCGACGAGGCGACGATGGGCTTCGGCTATCCCAAGGAGGAGCGGGACGGGCTGATCGCCGCCGAGCCGGAACTCTTCTTCCTGCCCCGCCCGTCCGACCTGCGCTTCCACTGGGTGTGCTGCCACACCGCCCGCCTCGACCACGACCACATGACCGAGCTGGTCACTGAGGCGTGGCGGATGGTCGTGCCGAAGTTCCTCGCCCGGCAGCGCCTCGGCGACTGACCGCGCGGTCGCGGGGTCCCGCGCCGGGCGCCGGGCGGGCGACCGACGCGGGCCCGGCGCGTCAGGCGAGCGCCTCGGTCTGCCCGATGAACGCGATGGTCCGCTCGGTCACGAGGTCGGGGGAGTGCAGGGGCAGGTCGTGGCCGGCGCCGGGCACGACCTCGACGCGGCCGTCGGGCAGCAGACGGCGAAGCCGGTCCGCGACCTGGCCCGCGTCGTACATCTGGCTCCGTTCGCCAAGCAGCACCAGGGTCGGCACGGTGACCGCGCGCAGCTCGGCGTCGGTGAGGGTGGGCGGCGTGGGCAGCCGGCGGCGGAACCGCATCGTCGCGGCCGCGAGGCGCATGAGGTCGTCGTCGCGCAGGGTGGCGTTGCGCAGCCACCGCGCCAGGCGTCGGCGGAGGGGCGCCGGGGTGAGCCCCGCGAGCCCGCCGGCGATCACCCAGAACAGGAACCGGCCGGTGATCCGGCCGAATCCGGCCGGGTCGAGCAGCGTGATCGTGGCGGCCCGGTTGGGGGCGTGGAGGGCGTGCCGCACCGCGATCCAGCCGCCGTAGGAGCAGCCGACGAGGTGGGCGCGCTCGATGCCCAGCGCGGTGAGCACCTCGTCCAGCCAGCGGGCCAGGTCGCGGCCGTCGCCGACCGGCGCCCGCTGGTCGGAGCCGCCCGGCTCGCCGACCGGGTCGACGGCGACCACCGGGACCGCCTCGCCCAGCCGGGCGACATGGCGGTGCCACGACAGGGAATTGCCGCCGGCGCCCGGCAACAGGACGACCGGGACGCCGTCGCCCCGGCCGGTCCGGTGGACGCGGGTGGGGCCGAGCGACGTGGCCACGTCGAGCGACTGCCGGTCCACCGGCCACAGTCGATCGAGCCCGCGCGTGTAGACGGCCAGGTAGGCCGCCCGCGCTCGGTCACTGGTGAATGCGCTGATCCGTTGCTCCGTCACGGTGACCTCCGATCCGGCGGTCCGCTTTTATGGTACGAGCGTACCATCAAAGATGGTATGATCCGTTCGGCCGGAGACGGAGCACAGTGCCCAGACGAGTCGACCACGACCTGCGGCGCCGACAGATCGGCGAGGCGCTGCTGCGCATCGCCGACACGCGCGGCCTCCACGCCACGAGCCTGCGCGACGTGGCGGCCGAGGCGGGCGTGTCCCTCCGGCTGGTGCAGTACTACTTCCACACCCGCAACGAGCTGCTGCTCGCCGCGCTCGGCTACCTCGGCGAACAGCTGTCCGCGCGGGTCCAGCGGCGGGTTCGCGCCCTCGGCGCACCGCCGACCCCGCGCGACGTCCTCTACGGCACCCTCACCGCGATCCTGCCCACCGACGCCGAGAGCCGCCGGCTGACCAGGACCTACGCGGCGTACTACGCCCTGGCCCTCGCCGAGCCGGCCCTGGCCGCCGAGCACGGCGCGACCTATCCGGACGCGCTGGAGCGCTTCCTCGCCGGCTACCTACGCGCGGCCCAGGAAGCCGGTGACGTCGACCCGGCTCTCGACGCGGCGACCGTCGTCGCCGGGCTGCTCGCCCTCACCAACGGTCTGGGGTCCAGCGTGCTCGGTGGTCAGCGCGACGGAGAGGCCGCGCTGGCCATCCTCACGTACCACCTCAACCGCCTGTTCCACCGTGGCCGGTGACGCTCACCGGCCGGGGACCGTCGCCGGAGGAAGCGCCGCGTCGTCGTCCAGCCGGCCCCCGAGGTCACGCCAGGGCAGGCCGACGTAGTTCTCGGCCAGGCTCGTGGCGTACGCGCGGGAGCTGGCCACGTACCGCAGCGTCGAGGACTGCAGCCGGGCCTCGTACGGGTCGTCGGTGGCCAGCCGGTGCAGCATCGAGGTCATCCACCAGGAGAAGTGCTGCGCCCGCCACACCCGGCGTAGGGCGGTCTCCGAGTAGCCGTCCAGCAGGTCCGTGCGTCCCTCGCCGTACCAGGCGGCGAACGCCTCACCGAGCAGCGCCACGTCGGCCAGCGCGAGGTTCATGCCCTTCGCGCCGGTGGGCGGGACGATGTGCACGGCGTCGCCGGCCAGGAACAGTCGCTGCCACCGCATCGGCTCGACCACGAAGCTGCGCATCGGGGTGACGCCCTTCTCCAGGATCGGCCCCTCGTTGAGCGACCAGCCCGGCACCGTCTCCAGCCGGGCGCGCAGCTCCGCCCAGATCCGCTCGTCCGGCCAGTCGGCGATGTCCTCGTCCGGCGCGACCTGGAGGTAGAGCCGGGAGATCTCCGGCGAGCGCAGGCTGTAGAGGGCGAAGCCCCGATCGTGGTTGGCGTAGATCAGCTCGTCCACCGCCGGGGGTGCGGCGGCCAGGATGCCGAGCCAGGCGAACGGGTATGTCCGCTCGAACGTCCGCAGCACCCCCTCGGGTACGGCGCCCCGGCTCACCCCGTGGTAGCCGTCGCAGCCGACCACGAAGTCGCAGTGCAGCTCCTCGTCGCGGCCGTCCCGGCGGAGGTGGATCACCGGGGCGGAGTCGAGGTCCGCCAGGCGCACCGCCTCGGTCTCGAAGAGGATCGAGCCGCCGGCCGCGAGGCGGGTGGCGATGAGGTCCTTGACCACCTCCTGCTGCCCGTAGACGGTGATCGCCCGGCCGGTCAGCTCCGTCATCGGCACCCGGTGCGACTCCCCGTCGAAGCGCAGCTCGATGCCCTCGTGCCGCATCCCCTCCCGCTGGAGCCGCTCGCCGACCCCGGTGCGGCACAGCAGGTCCACCGACCCCTGTTCCAGCACCCCGGCCCGGACCCGCTGCTCGACGTACGCCCGGCTGCGGCTCTCGACCACCACCGACTCGATGCCGTGCAGGTGCAGCAGGTGCGACAGCATGAGCCCGGCCGGTCCCGCTCCGACGATGCCGACCTGGGTACGCATCCGTGCCTCCTCGTTCTCCGCCACGCCGTTCCCGGCGGCCACCAGCCTGCCCCCACCGGCGGCCGATCGCCCCACCGGGTTTCCGTCCAGTGGAAGGTTCGTCAGACCGGCCGGTCGCGTCCCGCCCACAGCGCCGCCGTCGCCATCACCACCGCCGCGACGCAGAGCGCGCCGAGCGGCAGGCCCCACCCGCCGGTCCGGTCGCGGAGCACGCCGACGAGCAGCGGACCGGTGGACCCGACCAGGTAACCGACCGACTGCACCGTGCCGGACAGGTCGCGGGCGCCCTGCGGAGTCCCCGCGCGCAGCACCAACAGGGCCAGCGCGAGCCCGATGCCCGCACCTTGCGCCAGGCCGGTGACGGTCGCCCAGAGCAGGTACAGCGACGGCGCCACCAGCAGCCCGAGCAGACCCGCGCCCCAGGTGGCGGCCACCAGCACACCGAACCCGCGCTGGCTGCGCAGTCGTGAGGCCAGGGCGGGCGCGGCCACCGCGGTGGCGATACCGAGCAGGTTGAACAGCCCGAGCGCCCAGCCGGCGCCGGCCGCCGACACGCCCGCGTCCCGGACGATGGTCGGCAACCAGGCGAGCAGGGCGTAGTAGGTCAACGACTGCATGCCCATGAAGGCGGCCAGCGCCCAGGTGACCGGGGAGCGGAGCACCGAGGTGCGGCCCACGGCCAGCACCGGGGCCACGTGCCGGCGCCGCAGCTGAGGTAGCCAGGCGAGGGCGGCGACCGCGGCCAGCCCGCCCCCCAGCAGCAGGGCGCCCCGCCAGCCCAGCCCGGTGTGCGCCAGCGGGGCGGCGACCGCGGCCGCGACGGCCGCCCCGCCGGTCAACGCCGCCGTCGTCAACGCGGTCACCGGGCCCTGCCGGTCGGGGAAGTCCTGCTTGACCACGCTGGGCACCAGCACGTTGCCGACCGTGATCCCGGCGCCGATGACCACCGTGCCGGCGACCACCCACCAGAGTCCTGGCGTCGCGCGCAGCACACTGCCGGCGAGGATGCCGAGCATCGCGGCCAGCAGGGCCGTCTCGACGCCGATCCGCCGGCCGAGCAGCGCGGCGAACGGCGACAGCAGCCCGAAGCAGAGCACCGGCAGCGTGGTCAGCAGCCCGGCGGCTCCGCTGCCCAGGTGCAGGTCGGCCCGGACGTCCGGCAGCAGCGGCGCGAGCGCGGCGATGGCGGCGCGCAGGTTGAGCGCCAGCAGGAGCACGCCGAGCAGCGTGACCGGCCCGGCCGCGCGCGCCGGGACGGTGCGCCCACCGGTCCGCGACGGATCGTCCGTCACCCTCATGCGCTGGCCGCCGGGCGGTCCGTCCGGCGCCGCGGCGCGATGGCGTGCTGCAACGTCGGGTACGGGTCGTCCGCGGTGGCGGCCAGCCGGGCGGCCACCTGCTCGGCCGCCGCCCGCAGGGCGGGCGCCAACCGCTCCGGCGCCGCGCCGAGGCTGTGCCCGACGACACCGATCGACGCCACCGCCGTGGCGTCCGCGCCGAGCACCGGCACGGCCACCGAGCAGGAGCCGAGGGTCATCTCCTCGCTGGTCCGGGCCCAGCCCCGCGCGCGGACGGCGGCCAGCTCCCGGGCCAGGCGGCCGGGCTCGGTGACCGTGTACGGCGTGCACCGGGCCAGCGGCCGGCGCAGGTGGGCCGCCACGACCTCGGGCGGGGCGAAGGCGAGCAGCGCCTTGCCGACACCGGTGGCGTGCAGCGGCAGGCGGCCTCCGACCCGGGAGATGATCGGCACCGCCCGGTGCCCGGTCACCTTCTCCACGTAGAGCGCCTCGTCGCCGTCGCGGACCGCCAGGTGCACGTTCTCCCGTACGGCCGTGTGCAGGTCCTGGAGGAACGGCAGCGCCACCTCACGCAGCCGGGTGTGCAGTGGCGACAGCAGTCCGGCCTCCCACAGCCGTACGCCGATGCGGTAGGCGCCGTCGGGCTCGCGGGTCAGGGCGCGCCACGCGACCAGCTCGCCGACCAGGCGATGGGCGGTGGCCAGCGGCAGCCCGGCGCGCCGGGCGAGGTCGCTGAGGGTGAGGGCCGGATGGGCCACGTCGAACGCGCCGAGGATGGCGAGCACCCGGGCAGTCACCGACGTGCCCGGGGCCCGGATTCCGCCCGCCACGGTGGTCTCCCTCGATCAGAACGGGTACCGGGTGACGTCGCCCTGCACGGTGATCCACCGCGTCTCGGTGAACGCCTCCACGTTCGCCGCCGCGCCGCCGAAGCGCGACCCGGTGCCCGAGGCGGCCACCCCGCCGAACGGCGCCACCGCCTCGTCGCCGACGGTCTGGTCGTTGATGTGCACGATGCCGCTCGGGATCCGGTCGGCCAGGGCCATCGCCTTCATCACGTCGCGGCTGAGGATGCCCAGGGACAGCCCGTACTCGGTGTCCCGGGCCAGTGCCACGGCCTCGTCCGGATCGGCGAAGGTGATCACCGGGGCGACCGGGCCGAACACCTCCTGCGCGTACGCCGGGGTGGTGGGGGTGACGTCGGCGAGCACGGTCGGGCGGTAGAACAGGCCGTCGTAACGGCCACCGGCGGCCAGCCGCGCGCCGGCGTCCACACTGGCCGTGACCAGCGTGTGGATCTTGTCACGCTGTCCCTCGTCGATGATCGGCCCGAGCGCCACCTGCTCCTTGGCCGGGTCGCCGACGGGCAGGTGGTCGGCCTTCTCGGCCAGCGCGGCGACGTACCGGTCGGCCAGGCGCTCGTGGACCAGGTGCCGGCCGGTGGTCATGCAGATCTGCCCCTGGTGCAGGAACGAACCCCAGGCGCCGGCGGAGACCGCGAGGTCCAGGTCGGCGTCGTCGAGTACGACGAGCGCCGAGTTGCCGCCGAGTTCCAGGTGCGCCCGCTTGAGGTGGCGGGCGGCGGCCTCGCCGACCCGGCGCCCGGCCGCGGTCGAGCCGGTGAAGCTGACCACCCGGACGTGCGGGTCGGCGACCAGCGCCTCCCCGGTCTCCACCCCGCCGGGCAGCACGTGCAGCAGCCCCTCGGGCAGCCCCGCCTCCTCGAAGATCCGGGCGATGGTCAGGCCGCCGGAGACGGCGGTGCGCACGTCCGGCTTCAGCACCACCGCGTTGCCCAGGGCCAGCGCGGGCGCGACCGAGCGGATCGCCAGGATGAGCGGGAAGTTGAACGGGGCGATGACGCCGACCACGCCGACCGGCACCCGGCGCACGAGGCTCAACCGGGGCTGCGCGCTCGGGATGATCTCGCCGAGCGGGCGGGAGGCGAGCGCCGCGGCCTCGTAGCACTCCTGCGCGGCGGTGTCGGTCTCCACCCCGGCCTTGGGCGGGATCGATCCGGCCTCGCGCACGAGCCAGTCACCCACCTCGGCGGCGTGCCGCTCCCAGAGTTGCCCGGCCCGGCGCAGCACCGCGGCGCGTTCCAGGTAGCTGGCCGCTGCCCACGCCTGCTGCGCCTCGGCGGCCCGGGCGCAGGCGCGCGCCACGTCGTCGGCGTTCGCCACGCCGACCACGCCGATCTCGTCGCGGGTGGCGGGGGAGCGCACCGCTGCCGTCCCGCCGGTCGCCTCCACCCAGCCGTCGCTGTAGAGGGTGCCGTGCCAGGTGCCGGCGTCGAGCAGAGTCATGGCGGTCTCCTTGCGGGATGGCCGACGCGGAGCGCCGGTAGGGGTCAGGGTTCGAAGTGGGTGTCGACGCGCACCGGCACGTCGAGCAGGAGCGGTTCGGTACGGCGGGCGAGCGTCGGCACCACCTCGTCGAGGACGGCCAGGAGTTCGGCGTGGCCGCCCACCCGGCGGGCGGGGCAGCCGAGGGCGTGCGCCAGGCCGTGCACCGAGACGTCCTCGAAGGCCGGCCAGGGCGCCTTTCCGCCCGCTTTGTCGGCGAGCCGGTCCATGACGGCGTACCGGCCGTTGGAGAGGACGACGAACAGCGCGCCGCAGCCGTACCGCGCGGCGCTCCAGAGCCCCTGGATGCCGTAGAGCGACGAGCCGTCGCCGAGCACCGCGACGACCGGCCGGGTCGGGTCGCCCATCCGCAGGCCGGCCGCCGCGGGCAGGGCGAACCCGAGCCCGCCCATGGCCGCGCTGATGAAGCCGCGGGGTTCCCGGGCGGGGAGCAGCCGGTGCAGCTCCGGCCGGGACGACGGGGTCTCCTCGACCAGCACGACGTCGCGGGGCAGCCGCTCGGCGAGCGCGGCGAAGACGTGCGCGGCCCGCATCGGTTCGCCGGCTGCCGGCGGCTCGACGGTCTCGGCGCGCGGTGCCGGCGCCGGCACCCGCCGGGGCGTCACCTGACCGGCCACCGCGGCGCAGAACGCCGCCGGGTCGGCGAGCACGGCGAGGTCCGCCCGGCTGTGGTGCAGCTCGTCCGGGTCGCCGGAGACCACCGCGACGGCCAGGCCGTCCGGCACCAGCGGACCCGGCTCGTACGGGTACTGCCGGAACGCGCCGGTGCCGACGACGAGGGCCAGGTCGTGCGCCGCGAGCGCCGCACGCAGCCGGGACCGGCCGGCCGGCAGGTGCCCGGCGAAGCGCGGGTGGTCCTGCGGGAAGCCGGCGCGGGCCCCGAACGCCTCCTGCCAGACCGGTGCCCCGAGCCGGTCCACCAGCGACACCAGCGCGTCCCAGGCACGTCGGTCGTCGGCGCCGGCGCCGACGACCACCACCGGGTTCGCCGAGCGGTCCAGCAGCCGGGCCACCTCCCCGGCGGCCGGGCCGACGGCCGGCTCCGCGCGCAGCACGGTCGCCGGCGCGGCCAGCCCGAGCGCCGGGTCCACCGGCGCGGACCAGTCGTCCATCGGCACGACGACGAGGGCCGGGCCGCGGTGCTGCACCGACTCGTGCCACGCCCGCCGGATCGCCGGCGGCACGTCCTGGGCGAGGGCCGGCTGGTTGACCCAGACCGGGTACGGCCCGGCCAGCCCGTCCAGCTGCCCGGCGAGGAACGGCTCCAGCGCCAGGTGCCGGCGGTCCTGCTGGCCGACCACCACCACCAGTGGCGCCCGGTTGACCCGGGCGGTGGCCAGTGCCCCGACGGCGTTGCCGAGCCCGGCCGTGGTGTGCAGGTTCACGAACGCCGGTCGGCCGGTCGCGATGGCGTGCCCGGTGGCCATCCCGACCACCGAGCCCTCGTGCAGGGCGAGGACGAACTCCAGGTCGTCGGGCAGGTCCGCGAGGAACGCGACCTCCGTCGAGCCGGGATTGGCGAAGATGCGCTGCATCCCGTACCGGCGCAGGACGTCGAGGGTGGCCTCGCGCACCGTCGTCATGCGGGCTCCACCGCGCCGTGCTGCTTCTTGGCCCGCTGGATCTGCGCGAAGACCTGCCCACGGAGTTCACCGAAACGGGCCGAGGACCTGGTGGTGAGCTGGTCCCGCTCGTCCGGCAGGTCGACGGCGATGTCGTCGAGCACCACCGTCGGCGCGGAGGAGAGCACCAGCACCCGCTGGCCCAGGTAGACGGCCTCGTCGATGTCGTGGGTGACGAACAGGGTGGTCACCCCGAGGCGCTGCCACAGCGACCGGACCAGATCCTCCAGGTCCGCGCGGGTCTGCGCGTCGACGGCGGCGAACGGCTCGTCCATCAGCAGGATGTGCGGCTCGTACGCGATCGCGCGCGCGATGGCGACCCGCTGCTGCATGCCGCCGGAGAGCTGCCACGGGTACGCGCCGTGCACGTCGCCGAGGCCGACGGCGTCCAACGCCTGGTGGACCAGCTCGGTCCGGCGCGCCTTCGGCAGCTTCTTCTGCTTCAGCGGCAGCTCGACGTTCTTCCGGACCGTCATCCAGGGGAAGAGGCTGCGACCGTACTCCTGGAAGACCACCGCCATGCCCGGCGGCGGGCCGTCGACCGGCGTGCCCTCCAGCACCACCTCGCCGTCGGTCGGCGCGAGCAGGCCGGCGATGCACTTGAGCAGGGTGGTCTTGCCGGCGCCGGACGGGCCGACCACACAGACGAGGTCGCCGCGCGCGACCGCGAACGTCAGGTCGCGGACGGCCTCCACCGAGCGGCCGTGGCCCTCGTACACCTTTCGTACGCCGCGCACGTCGAGCAGCACCTCGGTGCGCGTGGCGGACTGGGTCTGCGTCTCACTCATGACGCTCATCGACTCCCCCCTCGCTGCGCCTGGCGCAGACCGAAGTACCAGTTGAGGGCTCGCCGTTCGAACAGCCGCATGAGCGTGGCGAGCAGGAACCCGAGCAGACCGAGCAGCAGGATGCCGGTCCACATCTCTGTGACGGCGAACGTCCGCTGGAACTGGATGATGCTGAACCCGAGTCCGTTGCTGGCGGCGAACATCTCGCTGATGACCATGAGGATGATCCCGATCGACAGGCCCTGCCGCAGGCCGGTGACGATCTGCGGGCTGGCCGAGCGGACGACCAGGTGCCAGAGCCGGGCCGGGCCGTGCAGGCCGTAGCAGCGGGCCGTCTCGACCAGCACCTCGTCGACGGCGCGGACCCCCTCGACGGTGTTGAGCAGGATCGGCCAGACGCAGCCGGAGACGATCACCAGCACCTTCATCGTGTCGCCGATGCCGGCGAAGAGCATCAGCACCGGCACCAGCACCGGCGGCGGGATGGCCCGGAGGAACTCGAGCACCGGCTCGCAGAACGCCCGCAGCCGGCGGGACGATCCGATCGCCACGCCGAGCGTCACGCCGAGCGCGACGGCCAGCAGGAAGCCGCCGAACAGCCGCAGAAGGCTGGGCAGGACGTCCACGCGCAGGCGGTCGGAGTGCAGCCACACGTCGTCGACGTTGGCGAGGATGTCCGACAGCGGCGGCAGGTAGTAGCTCTCGCTGTCGGCGGTCAGGAACCACCAGAGGGCGAGCAGCGCGACCGGTAGCGCGAGCGCGGCCAGCGTCGCCCGGGTGACGCGACGGGCGAGTCTCACGGCACCTCCCGGCGCAGGGACGGGTGCCAGGACAGCAGCCACCGTTCGAGCCGGCGGGCCAGCACGTTGACCGCCACGCCGAGCAGCCCGGTGACGACGACCAGCGCGTACATCCGGGCGACCGCGCCGCCGGACTGCGCCACCCCGATCTCGTTCCCGAGACCAGGCGCGCCGATGATGAGTTCGGCGGTGATGGCGAGGATCAGCGCGACGGCCGCGGCGAGGCGGACGCCGGTGAGGACGTACGGCAGGGCGGTCGGCCAGGTGACGTGCCGGATGCGCGCCCAGCGGCGCAGCCCGAAGGTGCGGGCGGTCTCGCTCGCGACCGGGTCGACGTCCTGCACGCCGTAGAGCACCTGGACCAGCACCTGCCAGAACGAGGCGTAGACGACCAGCAGGAGCACCGAGCGCAGTTCGGTGCCGAAGACCAGCACGGCGAGCGGGATGAGCGCCACCGAGGGGATGGGTCGGAGGAACTCGACGGTCGAGCCCGTGAACTCCCGCAGCACCGGGACCGTGCCGACGACGAAGCCGACGGTGACACCGAGGGCGACGGCGATGACGAGGCCGAGGAACCAGCCCCGCACGGTGTCGCCGAGCGCGGTCCAGAAGGCGGCCTCGCCGACGAGGTCGGCCAACGCGACCGCGACCCGGCTCAGCGGCGGCAAGAAGTCCGGCGAGACGAGGCCGGCGCGCGGCACCGCCTCGAGCAGGGCCAGGAAGGTGCCGAAACCGAGCACGCCCAGCAGGGAGTTGCCGCCGCCCAGCCGGCCGGCCCGGGGCTTCCGGACCGGCGCGGCGAGCGTGGACGACGACGTCACGGGAGCAGCTCCGCGACGTCGACCTTCTCCTTGACCAGCCCGTCGGTGAGCATCAGGTCGGCCAGCGTCTGGACCGAGTCCCGGTTGATCTTGCCGGACCAGGCCGGCAGCGTCATCTTCTCGGCGACCGCCGGGTCGATCTTGGCGTACGACGGCAGCACCGCCCGCGCCTCGTCCGGGTGCTCCTGCGCGTACGCCAGGGACTTCTCGATGGCCGCCGTGAAGCGCTTGGTGAGGTCGGCCTTCTGCTGGATCGTCTTCTCGGTCGTGAAGTAGGCCGCGATGGTCAGGTTCGGCGCGGTGTCGACGAAGTTCGAGGCGATCACCTTGGCGCCCTGGTTCTGGGCGACGGTGAAGAACGGCTCGACGATCCAGGCGGCGTCGACCCGCTTGCCGGCGACGGCGGCGGGCATGTCCGGGAAGGGCAGCTCGACGAACTTGACCGACGACGGGTCGCCGCCGGCCTTGCGGATGGAGGCGCGCACGGTGGTGTCGCCGATGTTCTTGAGGTTGTTCACGGCCACGGTCTTGCCGGCCAACTGGGCGGCGCTGGTGATCGGGCTGTCCTTCGGCACCACGATCCCGCCGAAGTCCTTGCCCTGCTGGCCGGTCGAGGAGTTGCCCTCCGCGATCGCCTTCAGCGGCAGCTTCTGCGACCGGGCGACGATGAGCGAGACCAGGTTGCCGAAGGCGAAGTCGAACTCGCCGCTGACCACACCCGGCACGGCGGCCGCGCCGCCGGTCGTGTTGACCACCTCCACCTCGATGCCCACCTCGGTGAAGAAGCCCTTCTGGATGCCGAGGTGCAGCGGCGCGACGTCCACGATGGGGATGGCGCCGACCTTGACCTTCGTGGTGCCGCCGCCCTGTCCACCCGGCTCGTCGGCATCGGAGGAACCACAGGCGGTGGTGGCTGTGAGCAGTGCTGCGACGGTTATGGCGCTGATGACGAGACGGCGCATGCAGGTACTCCCGCGTCCGGTGGTCCCGGGAGGGACCGGAAGTGGTGGGCCTCCGAACCGGAGGAGCCCCCGGGGGTGTTCGTCGTATTGCTCGTCGGCTTGTTCGCTAGCCGAACGGCTGTTCTCATATAGAACGTTGGCACGTGGCCTGGCTCACGTCAACGGGTCGCCGCAACATTTCTGCAACGTGCCGGATGCCCTCCCGCCGACCGCTCGTCGTGCGTTGACGGATGCCGTTGCGGGGGATTACGTTCGAGATAAGTACGGCAGTCCGCATAGCGAACAGTGCGCGGTCCGCAGGGATTCGCGGGAGGCGGGGAGGCTCATGGCGAAGCTCGTCTCGCTGGCCGAAGGCGTGGCGGACCTGGTCCGCGACGGCGATGTGGTGGCCCTGGAAGGGTTTACCCACCTCATCCCGTTCGCCGCCGGACACGAGATCATCCGTCAGGGACGGCGGGACCTGACCCTCGTCCGGATGACACCCGACGTCATCTACGACCAGCTCATCGGCGCCGGCTGCGCCCGCCGCCTGGTCTTCTCCTGGGGCGGCAATCCCGGTGTCGGCTCACTGCACCGCTTCCGTGACGCGGTGCAGAACGCCTGGCCGGGACCACTGGAGCTGGAGGAGCACAGTCACGCGGGCATGGCCAACCGCTACGTCGCGGGCGCGTCCGGCCTCCCGTTCGCCGTGCTGCGCGGCTACACCGGCACCGACCTGCCGCGCCACACGACCAACATCCGGACCATCACCTGCCCGTTCACCGGCGAGGAGCTCACCGCGGTCCCCGCGCTGCGTCCCGACGTCACGGTCGTGCACGCGCAGCGCGCCGATCGGGCCGGCAACGTGCAAATGTGGGGCATCACGGGCGTGCAGAAGGAGGCCGTGCTGGCCGCGCACCGCTCCCTGGTCACCGTCGAAGAGGTCGTCGACGAGCTGGAACCCGTTCCCGGCCAGGTCATCCTGCCGGGCTGGGCGGTCACCGCGGTGGCCGAGGCGCCCGGCGGAGCGCACCCCTCCTACGCCCAGGGCTACTCGGTGCGGGACAACGACTTCTACGTCGGCTGGGACGCGATCAGCCGTGACCGTGACAGCTTCCAGGACTGGTTGCAGCGGCAGGTGCTGAAGGCGGAGGCGATGGCGTGAGCGGGGAGTACACCGCCGACGAGATGATGACGGTGGCCGCCGCGCGGCAGTTGCGCGACGGCACCGCCTGCTTCGTCGGGATCGGGCTGCCCAGCACGGCGGCGAACCTGGCCCGGGCTACCCACGCCCCGCACCTCGTGCTCATCTACGAGTCGGGCTGCCTCGGCGCGAAACCCGACCGGCTCCCGCTGTCCATCGGCGACGGCGTGCTCGCCGACACGGCGGACGCGGTCGTCTCCGTGCCCGAGGTGTTCAACTACTGGCTGCAACCCGGCCGCATCGATGTCGGGTTCCTCGGCGCCGCCCAGCTCGACCGGTACGGCAACATCAACACCACGGTCATCGGCGGTGACTACGACGACCCGTCGGTGCGCCTGCCCGGCGCCGGAGGCGCCCCGGAGATCGCCGCCTCGTGCGGGGAGGTCGTGGTCATCGTCCGGCAGAACCTGCGCACCTTCATCGAGCGGGTCGACTTCGTCACCTCGGTCGGGTACGGCACCGGACCGGGCGACCGGCGACGGCTGGGCCTGCGCGGCGGCGGTCCCCGGATGGTCATCACCGATCTCGGTGTCCTCGAGCCGGCACCGGACACCTGCGAACTGACCCTCACCCGCCTGCACCCCGGCGTCACCGTCGAGCAGGCCCGGGCCGCCACCGGCTGGGCCCTCGCCGTCGCCGACCACCCGGTCACGAACGAGGCGCCGACGGCGGACGAACTCGCCGTGCTCCGTGCCCTGGAAGCGACGAAGGGAACCCGATGAGCCGCGAGGTCTACATCCTCGACGCCGTGCGCACCCCGATCGGCCGGTACGGCGGCGGCCTCGCCGGCGTACGCCCCGACGACCTCGCCGCCCACGTCGTGCGGGAGGTCGTCCGGCGCAGCCCCGGCCTCGACCCCGCCCGCATCGACGACGTGCTGTTCGGGAACGCGAACGGCGCGGGAGAGGACAACCGGAACGTCGCCCGGATGGCTGTCCTGCTGGCCGGCCTGCCCCCGTCGGTGCCCGGCGCCACGGTCAACCGGCTCTGCGGCTCCGGCCTGGAGGCGGTGATCGGCGCGTCCCGGGCGATCGCCCTCGGCGACGCGTCGGTCTGCGTCGCCGGCGGCGTCGAGTCGATGAGCCGGGCGCCCTGGGTGCTTCCCAAGCCCGAGCAGGGCTATCCGCGGGGGCACGAGACCCTGCACTCGACCACGCTCGGCTGGCGACTGGTCAACCCCCGGATGCCGACACAGTGGACCATCCCGCTCGGCGAGAGCGCCGAGATCCTCGCCGACCAATACAAGATCACCCGGGAGGAGCAGGACGCCTTCGCGCTGCGCAGCCACCGGTTGGCCGCCCGGGCCTGGGACGACGGCGCGTACGCCGCCGAGGTGAGCCCGGTGCCCGACACCGTGCTGGAGCGGGACGAGAGCATCCGGCCGGACACCACAGTCGAGGCGCTGGCCCGCCTCAAGCCCGTCTTCCGCGCCGACGGCACGGTGACCGCCGGCAACGCCTCCCCGCTCAACGACGGCGCGAGCGCCCTGCTGCTCGCCGACCGCGCGGGCGCCGACGCGGTCGGGCGGGAGCCGCTGGCCCGGATCGTCTCCCGGGCGGCCACCGCGGTCGAACCCCACCTGTTCGGTATCGGCCCGGTGGCCGCCGCGCGGGAGGCCCTGCGCCGGGCCGGCCTCGACTGGGGAGACCTCGACGTGGTCGAGCTCAACGAGGCGTACGCGGCGCAGTCCCTCGCCTGCCTGGCCGAGTGGCCCGAACTCGACCCGGACCTCGTCAACCCGCGGGGCGGCGCCATCGCCCTCGGGCACCCCCTCGGGTCGTCCGGGTCCCGCATCCTCGGTTCGCTCGCCTGGCAGCTGCACCGCCGCGGCGGCGGGCGCGGCCTCGCCGCCATCTGCATCGGCGTCGGCCAGGCGCTGGCCGTCGTGCTGGAAGCCTGACAGGAGAGGACCATGACGCAGGAGACCGCCCACCCGACCGGCAGCCGGCTGGTGCTGCCGCGGTACCGGCGTGACGACGTCGACGCGCATCCACCGCTGCTCAGCCCGGGTTACGGTTCGACGGTGCTGCGCGCGCCGCGGCAACCGCTCACCTACCTGCCGCAGCGGCTGACCGAGGTCACCGGCCCGCTGCTGGGCGAGGGACGGCTCGGCGAGTTCGACCACGACCTCACCCGCCAGCACGACGGTGAGCCGCAGGGGCAGCGGATCATCGTGCACGGCCGCGTCCTCGACGGCGACGGCCGGCCGGTCCCGCGCACGCTGGTGGAGATCTGGCAGGCCAACGCCGCCGGGCGCTACCGCCACGCGATCGACACCTGGCCGGCCCCGCTCGACCCCCACTTCGAAGGGGTGGGCCGCGCGCTCACCGACGACCACGGCCACTACCGGTTCGTCACCGTCCAACCCGGCGCCTATCCCTGGAAGAACCACGACAACGCGTGGCGGCCGGCGCACATCCACTTCTCCCTGTTCGGCCGCGCCTTCACCCAGCGGCTGGTCACCCAGATGTACTTTCCTGGCGACCCGCTCTTCTTCCAGGACCCGATCTTCAACTCGGTCCGCGACCCGAAAGCCCGGGAGCGCATGATCGCCCGGTACGACCACGCCACCACCGCGCCGGAGTGGGCGCTGGCGTACGAGTTCGACATCGTGCTGCGGGGCCGCGAGGGCATCCCCTTCGAGGACGGGGACGACGATGAGTGAACGGCTCGGCGTGACGCCCGCCCAGACCGTCGGGCCGTACCTGCACATCGGCCTGCGCTGGCCCGACGGCCCGTACGTGGTGCCCGAGGGCACTCCGAGCGCGTTCTGGATCCGCGGCCGGATCGTCGACGGCACCGGTGAGCCGGTGGTCGACGCGCTGGTGGAGAGCTGGCAGGCCGACCCGGACGGGCGGTTCGACCACCCGGACGACCCGCGCGGCGCCCGACCCGCCGCCATCCCCGGCTTCCGTGGCTTCGGCCGCAGCGAGACCGACGCGGCGGGGGAGTACCGCCTGTTCACCGTCAAGCCCGGCCCGCTGCCCACACCGGACGGCGACACCGAGGCGCCCCACCTCACCCTGTCCGTCTTCGCCCGGGGCCTGCTGCACCGCGTCGTGACCCGGATCTACTTCCCCGACGAGCCCGCCGCGAACGCCGCCGACCCGGTACTGACCGGCATCGTTGCCGACCGCCGCGACACGCTGCTGGCGACTCCGGCGCCGGACGGGCTCCGCTTCGACATCCGCCTGCAGGGAGACCATGAGACCGTCTTCTTCGCCGTCTGACCGCTTGCTCGGCGGGCTGTCCGGTGCCCCGGACGTCGACGCGCAGCTCGGCGACGCGGCGCTGCTGCAGGCGATGCTCGACGTGGAGGCCGCGCTCGCCCGCGCCGGCGCGGACAACGGCGTGCTGCCCGCCGCCGCCGCGGAGGCGATCGCCGCGCAGTGCCACGCCGAGAGGTACGACCCGGCGGCGCTGGGCCGGGCCGCCGACGCCGCCGGCAACCCGGTGGTGCCGCTGGTCCGTGAGCTGACCGCCCGGGTCGCCGAGTCCGCCCGGCCGTGGGTGCACCACGGCGCCACCAGCCAGGACGTGCTCGACACCGCGCTGGTCCTGGTGGCGGTGCGGGCCGCCGCGCCGCTGCTGCGCCACGTCGCCGTCGCCGCCGACGCCGCGGCCGGCCTCGCCGACACCCACCGCGCGACCCCGCAGGTCGCCCGCACCCTCGGGCAACAGGCGGCTCCCACCACGTTCGGGCTCACCGCCGCGCAGTGGCTGCTCGGCCTGGCGCAGGCGCGGGCCGGGCTGGCGCAGGCGTGCAGCGCGCTGCCCGCACAGCTCGGCGGCGCGGTCGGCACCCTCGCCGCGCTCGGCCCGGCCGGGCCGGCGGTGGCCGAGAGGTTCGCCGCGCACCTGGGCCGGGTCGCCCCGCCGCTGCCGTGGCACACCCGTCGCCAGCCCCTGCTCGACCTCTCGGCCGCGCTCGGCGGGCTCCTCGCGGCCACCGGCACCGTCGCCGTCGACGTCGGCCTGCTCGCCCAGACGGAGGTCGGCGAGGTGGCCGAGGGTGGCGCCGGGCGCGGCGGTTCCTCGGCCATGCCGCACAAGCGGAACCCGGTCGACTCGATCCTGATCACCGCCGCCGCACGGCGTGGCCCCGGTCTGGTCGCCACCCTGTTCGGCGCCGCCGTGCAGGAACAGCAGCGCGCCACCGGCGGCTGGCACGCCGAGTGGGAGCCGCTGCTCGACCTGCTGCACCTCGCCGGCGGGGCGTCCGCCCGGACCGCCCGGATGCTGGCGGGGCTGCGGGTGTTCCCCGACCGGATGCGGGCCAACCTGGACACCGCCGGCGGGCTGGTCCTCGCCGAGGCGGTCGCCGCCCGGCTGGCACCGGTCCTCGGTCGCGGCGCCGCGCACGACCTGGTCACCCGCGCCGCCGCCCGGCCCGACTTCCGCGCGGCGCTGCTCGCCGACCCCGACGTGCGGGCGCACCTCTCCGAGACGGATGTCGACGAGGCGCTCGACCCGCGCGGCTGGCTCGGGTCGGCCGACCGATTCGTCGACCGGGCGCTGGCGATCCACCGCGGGGCGGCGGCATGACCTCCCGGCTGCACGCCACCGTGGACGGACCGTCGGACGCGCCGGTGCTCGTGCTCGGCAGCTCGCTGGGAACCACCGGCGCCATGTGGCAGCCGCAGGTCCCGGCCCTCGCCGAACGGTTCCGCGTCGTCCGGTACGACCACCTCGGGCACGGTCGCTCGGCGGTGCCGTCCGGGCCGTACACGATCGACCAGCTCGGCCGGGAACTGCTGGCACTCCTCGACGACCTCGACGTCCCGCGCGCGCACCACGCGGGCCTCTCCCTCGGCGGCATGGTCGCGATGTGGCTGGCCGCCCACGCCCCCGACCGGGTGGACCGCTTGGCGGTGCTCTGCACCTCCGCGTCGCTCGGGCCGCCCGAGGCGTGGCGGGCCCGGGCGGCGACGGTACGGGTCGCCGGCCCGGAGGCGATCGCCGACGCGGTCGTCAGTCGCTGGTTCACCCCGGCCCTCGCCACCGTCCGGCCGGACGTGGTCGCCGCGCACCGGGCCCTGCTGACCGCCGTCCCCGCGACGGGCTACGCGGCCTGCTGCGAGGCGATCGCCGGTATGGACCTGCGCGACGACCTTCCGGCGGTCCGGGCTCCGACGCTCGTCGTCGCCGGCGCGGACGACCCGGCGACGCCGGTCGGGCACGCCCGCGAGATCGTCGAGCGGATCCCCGGGGCACGCCTGGCCGTCCTGGACCGGGCCGCGCACCTGGCCAGCGTCGAGCAGCCCGAGCAGGTGACCCGCCTGCTGATCGACCACTTCGCGCACGGGGCGGTGAACGGATGAACGACCACGAACGCCGGGACGCCGGCATGGCGGTCCGCCGGGAGGTCCTCGGCGACGCGTACGTCGACCGGGCGGTCGCCGACACCGACGGGTTCACCGCCGACTTCCAGGACCTCATCACCCGGTACGCCTGGGGCGAGATCTGGAACCGGCCCGGCCTGGACCGGCGGACCCGCAGCTGCATCACCCTCGCGATCCTCGCCACCCTGCACCACGACGAGGAGCTCGCGATGCACGTCCGGGCCGCGCTGCGTAACGGGCTGACCCCGGAGGAGGTCGGTGAGGTCCTGCTGCAGGTCGGCATCTACGCTGGCGTACCGGCGGCGAACCGGGCGTTCAAGGTGGCCCGACAGACCCTGCGGCAGGAGGCCCAGTGACGGAGGAGGCGACGCGGACCCCCGAGTTCGTCCAGTCGCTGGAACGCGGGCTCGCCGTCATCCGCGCCTTCGACGCCGAGCATCCGCAGCTCACCCTCAGCGAGGTGGCCCGGCTGACCGGTCTGACCCGGGCCGCCGCGCGCCGGTTCCTGCTCACCCTGGTCGAGTTGGGCTACGTGCACACCGACGGCCGACTCTTCTCGCTGCGGCCGCGGATCCTCGACCTCGGCTACGCCTACCTGTCGAGCCTGAGCCTGCCGGAGGTCGCGCAGCCGCACATGGAGGCGCTGGTCGCGCAGGTCCACGAGTCCTGCTCGGTCTCCGTGCTCGACGGCGACGAGGTGGTCTACGTCGCCCGCGTCCCGACCAAACGGATCATGACGGTGGGGATCAGCGTCGGCACGCGGTTCCCGGCGTACGCCACCTCGATGGGACGGGTACTGCTCGCGGCGCAGCCGGCGGAGTGGCTGGACGACTACCTGGCCACGGCGGAGCTGCGCCCGTTGACGCGGCGCACCGTCACCGACCCGGCCAAGCTGCGCGCCCTGCTCACGAGGATCGCGATCCAGGGGTACGCGATCGTCGACCAGGAGCTGGAGGAGGGGCTGCGCTCCCTGGCCGCGCCCGTCCACGGTGAGAACGGGTCGGTGATCGCGGCGGTGAACGTCTCCGCCCATGCCAGCCGCGGGTCGTTCGAGGTGATCCGTCGGGAGCTGCTGCCGCCGCTGCTGGCCACCGCGAAGCGCATCGAGGAGGACCTGCGGGCCGGACCCGGCCGCTGAAGCCAGGGCCTCAGGTCGTCCGGACGGCGATCGCGCCGTCCACGGTCCGTAGGACCAGCCGCAGCACCTCGTGCCGTGACGCGCCATTGTCCCGGAGGTAGGCCCAGCCCGCGTAGAGCTGGGACCAGATCAGGCTCTGCACCCAGTCGGCGGGCAGCTCCGGGTCGATGCTCGCGTCCCGGTGCCCGCGCTCGACCATGGCGGCGAAGTCGGGATCGCACCCCGCCGGGCCGGCCCAGCTCGGATCGGCGGCGAGCAGGGACTCGTTGAAGATGATCGAGAGCAGGCTGCCCAGGTCGAAGTACTCCTGGCAGAGCCGGTGGACGGCGGA
Organism: Micromonospora sp. WMMD812; assembly: GCF_027497215.1. Classification (NCBI taxonomy): domain Bacteria; kingdom Bacillati; phylum Actinomycetota; class Actinomycetes; order Micromonosporales; family Micromonosporaceae; genus Micromonospora; species Micromonospora sp. WMMD812. The sequence goes on from NZ_CP114904.1 coordinate 210,884, forward strand.
GGCGCCGGTGCCCTCGGCCATCCGCGCCTGGACCGTCGCGCGATCCAGCCGGGCGCCGGCCTCCGCGCCGACGGCCCGCAGCAGGTCGGCGCGGTCGGCGAAGTAGCGGTGCAGGGTCGTACGGCCGACGTCGGCGGCGGTCGCGATGTCGCCCAGGGACGCGGCCGGGTTTCGGCCAAGAACGTCGATCGCCGCCTCGACGATGGCCCCTCGGGTCCGCGCCCGGCTGCCGGACACCTGCGCCTCGGTCACCGCCCGAGGATAGCAACGGTGCCACTCCGGTAAACCCCTTGCCTGAAACGGAACACCGATGTTCCAATCGGGGAATGCCGCCGCCCTTCTCCGCCGCGCTGCCCCGGCTGCGACTGCTCGTGTCGTTCATCGCCCCGCACCGGATGACGATGCTCCTCGGCCTGGTGCTGGGCCTCGTCGCCAACGCGGCCGGGCTGGCGACGCCGATGGTGACCAAGTGGGTGCTCGACACCCTCGGCGCCGGGGAGTCGATGGCCCGTCCGATCGGGGCGCTGCTGGTCCTCGTCCTCGTCGGCGCGGCCATCACCCTGTGGCAGTGGCGGCTGCTCGGCGCGCTGGCCGAGCACATCGTGCTGGACGCCCGCACCGCGATCATCGGTCGCTACTTCCGGGCCCGCATCGGTGAGCTGCAACGCCGTCCCAGCGGTGAACTCGTCACCCGGGTCACCTCGGACACCGCCCTGCTGCACGAGGCGTCCGGCAGCATCGTCGGCCTGGTGAACAGCGCGATCGCGCTGCTCGGCACCCTCGTGCTCATGGGCGTGCTGGACCTGTTCCTGCTCGGCTGCACGATCGCCGCGGTCGTCGTCGTCGCGGCGATCATGGGTGCGCTCCTGCCCGCGATCGGCAAGGCGACCACGGCGGCGCAGGAGTCGGTGGGGCGCCTCGGCGGGACCCTCGAAGGGGCGCTGCGGGCCATCCGGACCGTCAAGGCCAGCCGCGCCGAGGCCCGGCTGAGCGAACGGGTCGTCGCCGACGCGCGGGACGCCGCGACGCACAGCGTACGGGCGGCGCGGATCAGCGCGTCCGTCTGGACGATCGCGTGGACCGGCATCCAGTTGGCCGTCATCGCGATCCTCGGCATCGGCGCCTGGCGAGCCCAACGCGACCTGCTGGAGATCTCCAGCCTCATCGCCTTCCTGCTCTACACCTTCCAACTCATGGGGCCGATCTCCGAGCTGACCCAGAACGTCACGGCACTGCAGGCGGGCGTGGCCGCGGCCGGGCGCATCCGGGAGGTGGAGGCGATCGGCGTCGAGCCGCCCACGGCGGCGACGGCACCGGGCGCGGGCCACCCCCGGGTCGCCGAGGACCAGCCGGTCCTCGCCTTCCGGGACGTCACCGCCCGGTACGGCCCGGACGTCCCACCCGCCGTGCTCGGGATCGAACTGGAGATCCCCCGCCGCGGGCACACCGCGATCGTCGGGCCCTCCGGCGCCGGCAAGACCACCCTCTTCTCGCTCATCCTGCGGTTCCTCGAACCCGAACACGGCCAGCTGCTGCTCGACGGCCACCCCTACGCCACCTGGACCCACGACCAGGTCCGCGCCCGGCTGGCGTACGTCGAGCAGGAGACCCCGGTCGTGCCCGGCACGATCCGCGACAACCTGCGGTTCGCCCAACCCGACGCCACCGAGGCCGAGATCCGGGAGGTGCTGCGGGCCGTCCAGCTCGACGAGAAGGTCGACTCGCTGCCGGAGGGGCTGGACACCTCGCTCTCGTCGACCGAGGTGTCCGGCGGCCAGCGGCAGCGGATCGCGCTCGCGCGGGCGATGCTGCGGACGCCCGAGGTCCTGCTGCTGGACGAGGCGACCGCCCAGCTCGACGGCCTCACCGAGGCGGCCCTGCACGAGTGCATCCGGCAGCGCGCCGCAGTGGGCGCCGTCATCACCATCGCCCACCGGCTCTCCACCGTGCTCGACGCCGACCGGATCGTCGTCCTGGACGGCGGTCGGATCAGGGCCCAGGGCACCCACCGGGAGCTGCTCGCCGGCGACGACCTCTACCGCAGGCTGGTCGCGGCGCTGCGCGTCGCCGCGGACCAGGACGTCGCGGCGGTCGCCGCGCCGTAGCCGCGGCGGGTCCCGCCACCACCCGATCTGCCCCTTCCACCTGCCGGAAGGACTTCATTGCCCGGTTCCCGGGCCGGGGCGACGGTGATCCCATCCCACCCCACCGGAAGGGATGGACCATGAGACCCAGACGCACTGTTCTCACCGGCCTGGCGATGCTGGCTAGCGCCGCGCTGATCCTGTCGGCCGGGCCTGGTGCCAGCGCCGTCGGCGCGAAGCGGCCGAAGGCCACCTGCGCGAGCCTGGCATCCGTGAACCTCCCGCACACCACCGTCGTCAGCGCGACGGCGGTCGCGGCCACCGCGTCGGTGCCGGCGCACTGCGCGGTGCAGCTGACGGTCACCAACCCGCCGGCCCACGACCAGGTCAGGATCGGGGTGTGGCTGCCGACCGACAACTGGAACGGCCGGTTCCAGGGCACCGGCGGCGGCGGCTTCTCCGGCGGGTCGCCGACCGCCACGCCGGCCGCCGTGCTGCGGGCCGGGTACGCCGCCGCGGCGACCGACACCGGGCACACCGGCGGCAGCGGCAGCTTCGCGCTCAACCCCGACGGCACGCTGAACTGGCAGCTCATCGCCGACTTCGGGTACCTCGGCATCCACGAGATGACCGTGACCGGCAAGGCGCTGGTCAAGGCCTTCTACGGCGACTCCTCCTTCCACAGCTACTTCAACGGCTGCTCCACCGGCGGCCGCCAGGCACTCATGGAGGCGCAGCGCTACCCGAGCGACTACGACGGGATCGCCGCCGCGTCCCCGGCGGTCAACTGGACCAAGTTCCACCCCGCGCAGTTCTGGGGACAGCTGCAGATGCTGCTCTCCGGCACCATCGTCGCGCCGTGCAAGCTCGCCCTGGCCACCCAGGCCGCGATCACCGCGTGCGATCCGCGGGACGGGGCCACCGACGGGATCATCGGGGACTGGCAGGGCTGCCGGTTCGACGCCCGCACACTGATCGGCGCCGCGACCGAGTGCGGCACCTTCACCGCCGCCGACGCCGACGTGGTCAACAAGATCTGGGCAGGTCCGCGCGACGCGGACGGCCAGTTCCTGTGGTACGGGCTGGAGCGTGGTGCCAACCTGCAGAGCCTCAACAACAGCTCCGGCGGCAACCAGCTGCCGTTCGGCGTCGGGCTGGAGTGGTTCCGCTACTTCCTCCTGCAGAACCCGGGCTGGGACTGGCGGACCATGACGTACGACCAGTACCTGCTGCTCTTCCAACAGTCGGCGCTCCAGTACCAGGCGGTGATCGCGACCGACGACCCGGACCTGTCCGCGTTCCGCGACGCCGGCGGCAAGGTCGCCTTCTGGCACGGCACCGCCGACCCGCTGATCTTCTTCCGCGGGACGGTGGACTACTACCAGCGCCTGGAGGCGGCGATGGGCGGTGCCAAGCAGACGCAGAAGTTCGCCCGCTTCTTCGTGGCACCCGGCGTCGCGCACTGCGGCGGCGGTCAGGGTGCCGCGCCGACCAACCTGCTCGACGCGGTCGTGACGTGGGTCGAGCGCGGCAAGGCGCCCAGCCAGCTGACCGGGCAGCGGACCGACGCGGCGGGCAACCCGGTGCTCACCCGCCCGGTCTGCCAGTACCCGTTGGTCGCCCGGTACAAGGGCCACGGCGCCACCACCGAGGCGAAGAACTTCACCTGCTCCAGCAGTCACCGCTGACGTCGGGTGCGGTGGCGCGGGCGACGTCCGCGCCACCGCACCACCGCGGGGCCGGCCGTACTGTCGTCCGCGGGCCGGGCCGGAACTCGGTACGGTGCGAGGGTGGACCTGGGATTCGCCGTACCCGTCTCCGGTTCGTGGGCCACGCCGGAGCACATGGTGCACATCGCCCGCCGCGCCGAGCAGCTCGGCTACCACTCGCTCTGGACGTTCCAGCGCCTGCTGGCCCCCGCCGACCTCGGCTGGAGCGAGACCTACCACAGCGTGCAGGACCCGCTGACCACCCTGGCGTTCCTCGCCGCCCACACCACCCGGGTCCGGCTCGGCGTCGCGGTGCTCAACATGCCGTTCCTCTCGCCCGTGGTGCTGGCGAAGCAGACCGCGACCCTCGACATCCTCAGCGCCGGACGGCTCGACGTCGGGCTCGGCCTCGGCTGGTCGGACGAGGAGTACCAGGCGACGGGTGCCAGCAAGCACCGGCGCGGCCGGCGGGCGGAGGAGTTCGTCACCGTCCTGCGCGGACTCTGGCAGGACGAGGTCACCGAGCACCACGGCGAGTTCTACCAGGTCCCACCGACCCGCATGGACCCGAAACCGGTGCAGCGGCCGCACCCCCCGATCCTGCTGGGTGGCCTCGCACCGCAGGCGCTGCGCCGAGCGGGTCGGCTCGCCGACGGCTGGGTCAGCGGCAGCCAGGCTGACCTCGCCGCCATCGGTGCGGCGATCGCGACGGTCAAGGCGACCGCGGCGGACGCGGGCCGCGACCCCGGCGCGCTGCGGTTCGTCTGCCGGGGCGCGGTCCGGGTGCGCCCAGGCGGCCCCACCGACCGCGAGCCGCTCACCGGGTCGCTCGACCAGATCCGGTCCGACCTCGGCCGGCTCGCCGAGGCCGGCGTCACCGAACTCTTCGTCGACCTCAACTTCGATCCGGAGATCGGCTCCCCCCGAGCGGACGCGGAGGCCTCGCGTCGACGGGCCGACGAGGTGCTCGACGCCCTCGCACCGCGCCGGTGAGCCGCCGGCTCGACCGCCGCCGTCGCCACGGTGGCGCCGCCGCCCGTTGCCCGGGTCGTGGCAGCCCTCCGCCGGGGTTCGGGCAGCCCGCCGCCCGGGTCGTGGCCGCCAATACGTAGGGAAACCCCCGATTACCCGGCCGCGGTCCCGCCGTAGCGTCGTCGCATGACCTGTCGCCGGTCCACCCGCGGCGGTGCGGGGCCCCGGCTCGTCCGGCTCGACGGCCCGGCGGCGGGGCGAGGGCCGCTCGCACGTCCGGCCCGACCGGTGACCACCCGGACCTGACGAGGAGCCCCGGTGCGGAAGCTTGTGTCGATCGTCCTCACCGTGGCGATGCTGCTCGCGACGGCCGCCTGCACGGGCGGACCGTCCACGGACCCGGGCGACGAGGATCCGTACAGCGAGGCCGCCTTGCGGTACGGCCAGGCGCCCGTGCCCCATCCGGACGTGACGTTCCAGCCCGACGTGGTGCTCGTGGGCGGCGGCGGCCGCTCGATCCGGTCGGTCACCGCCGACGGGCTCACCTGGCGTCTCGACGGGAAGGCGAAGCACGCCGACGACCTGGCCGTCGGCAAGGTCATGTTCGTCACCGGCCGCGGCGTCGGCCGGGTGCTGCACCTCGAGCGGGAAGGCGGCGACCTGCTCGTCACGGTCGGGCCGGTAACCCTGACCGAGGTGATCCGGGACGGCACGTTCGAGAAGAAGGGCGTCCCACTCGACAACCCGGTCGTCTACCAGGCCGGTGAACCCTCCTGGGCCAACCCCGAGGAAGCCGACGCCGCCGTCACGCCCTCGCCGACGGGGAGGTTCGGCAAGAGCGCGCCGGTACGCGTCGCGCCGGCGGTGCCACCGCCGGCCCGGCCGCTGCAACCTCCGCCCACCCGTAACCGGGAGGTCCAGACCGTCGCGGCGAACTTCTCCACCGGCGTGAGCTTCAGCGACGGAGCGGAGATCAGCTACCACTACGACCGCGACGGGCTGCGGTTGATCGGACGGGTCGCGCTCACCTTCACGTCGCCGAGCGCGGACTTCCACCTCGACGTCCGTGGTGGCTCGCTCAAACGGGCGGAGCTGGAGATCACCGGCGGGTTCGGCATCCGGATGTCCTTCCAGGCCGCGATCCAGAACGGACAGAACATCCGGGCCGTCCTGCCGATCCCGGTCGAGGCGGCCTTCCCGATCGGCGTCGTCCTCGGCGTGCCGCTCACCCTCACGATCGGCCAGACACTGAAGGTCACGACCGCGTTCGGCGCCAAGGCCGGCTCCATCAACGGCTCCGGCGAGTTCTCCCTCGCCGGGAAGCTCGGCTACGGGTACGCCAACGGCACGTTCGGCCCGAAGGTGACCACGAACGTGCAGCGGAAGTCGAGCATCACCAAGTCGCTGCACGGCGTTCCCGTCGGTGTCATGGGCCTGCTCGTCGAGCACCGCGTCAAGTTCGACGTCGGGTTCAACGCGTTCGTGTTCAAGGCCGGTGTCTACTTCGAGCTGTCGACGGCCTGCGGCACGACGATGGGCTCGGCCCTCGGCGCGGTCGCCACCCTGGGATCGCACTTCGTGGAGTGCCGGGGAGTCGGGCTCGGGGTGTGGGCCCGCTACGGCGTGGGCTACAGCATCCTCCAGCCCGTGGTCAACGTGATCAACAAGTTCCTCAACCTGATCAACGTCAAACCCATCAACGCCGAGAACCGGCTCGGGCCGCCACCGTACCGGGTGTGGAGCAAGGAGGAGATCGACCCGCCCAACACCAAGATCTGCGGCACCCCGCAACCCTCGGCCGATTGAGCACGGAGCGGTTCGAGGGCGGGCGCCCCGGCTGAGGGGCGCCGCCCCGCCGGTCACGGCTCGCGGAGGCGCGGGCGGACCGGGCGGACGGTGACCGGGCTGCCGGGGCCGCCGCCGGCGCGGGACGCGTACTCGGGGACGCCGACGCAGGTGAACAGCAAGGTCGCGAGGTCCTCCGGCGCGCCCAGCAGGGCCGGGACCTCCGAGTCCACGAAGGTCATCCCGGACGCGCTGGCACCCAGCGCGTACGCCGCGAGGTGCAGCCGGCCCTCGACGAGCCCGGCGGCGAGCTGGGCCTCCCGGTAGGTGTGGTCGTCGAGGTCGGCCAGCGGGGTGGCCGCGACGACGACGTACGCCGCGTCGGCGGCGAGCGACTGGTGCAGGCAGATCCGGAGCAGCTCGCCGCGGAGGTCGCCGGCTCGCAGCGGCCGGGACAGGTCCGGCCAGCGGTACACGCCGGGCGCCAGGTGATCGACGCCGTGCACGGCGACCCAGTGCGGCACGGCCACCCCGCGCAGGGCCGCCGCCAGGGGCCAGTCCAGCTGAGCGCGGGTCAGCGTCCGGGACCGGTCCATCCGTCGTTGCGAGCCGCGCCGCCGGATCACCTCGTCCAGCGACGGGGACGGCGGGATCTCGGAGAGCGGGTCGCCGTCCGGCCACGGTGCGCCGAGCGCGTCCCGCTCGCCCGCGCGCTGTGCCTCGGTGCAGAGCGGCAACTCGACCGGCGGCAGGTCGCCCCGGGCCGCCGACCCGCCCGGGTCGATCGCCGGCTCGCCGTCGCCGAGGGAGAGCAGGACCAGGGGATACTCGTGTACGCCGTCCGCGCCCACGAGCCTGCGCAGAGTGGCGTCCGGGAAGAGCGAGCGCAGCCGGGGCGGGACGCCGGCGCTCGCGGCGGCCGCGGAGAGCTGGGACAGCAGCGTCCCCGCGTCCCAGTAGAGGTGCCGCCACCCCCGCTCGGCGTACCGCCACCCGGTGCGCCACGGCACGCCGGTCACCACCAGCGTGGTGGCGGCGCCGCCGGCGGCGGGACCGATCCGGACCAGAGCGTGGCGCAGCGGGTCGTACCAGTGCACTCCGTCCGGGATACCGGCTACGCCCCGGGTGCTCGCGTAGACCTCCAGCGGGAAGCGGGCTCCCGCCGAGCCGGAGGCGCGGTAGACGTGCGCACGCCCGTCGCGCTGCGCGGTGCGGACCACGCCGGCGCCGAGGAAGAGCACCCGGCCGAGCTGCGCCGCGTCGAGCGGTCGAGCGGGCGACGCGACGCCGGCGAGGACGGCCGTGGCGGGCACACCGGGGTCGGGCAGGTCACGCGGCAGGGCGACCACCGGCAGCCCGGCCGGATAGCCCTTCACCTGCGGCGGCTGGGTCGCGGGGTCGTTCGGGACGAGGTCCCGGCGGACCCGCGGATCGTCGTGGGGGACGTTCCATTCGCGGTCCGGCACGTACGACGTGAGGCGGTGCAACAGCCCGGCACCGGATTCGAGGTCCACCCGGCCATCCTGCCAGCGCTCCGCGGCGCGCAGGCAGCACGGCGGCTACCGGTGGCGGGACGGGTGACGGCGGCGTGGGCTCTCGCCACCCCGGAAAGGTGCAATGGAAACCTTCGGCTACTCCGATTCCGCTGCAGGTTTTCGCCGCGGACACCCGGGCGTCCTAGCGTGACCGCGATCCGATGAAGGGGATTGCGATGAGAACCAGGACCAGGAACTTCGCCGCGATGGCCGCGGTCGTCCTCGCCACCGTGGGCGTCACCGCGCTGTCGCCGGTGCTGCGCGGCGCGGTCGGTGACGCGCAGGCCGCCGGCGCGTCGAGCGGCGACGCCGTCCGGATGAACCAGATCCAGTTCATGGGCGCGCACAACGCCTACCACCGCGAGCTGCAGGACGCCGAGCTGCAGGAGTCGCTGAAGATCGACCCCGGCTACCCGACTTGGGGGTGGTACTCGCACGCCTCCATTCCGGACCTGCTCGGCCGCCAGAACGTCCGGGGCCTGGAGCTGGACCTCTTGCCCGACCCCGACGGCGGGCTCTACCAGCACCCGCTGCCGCGCAAGCGGGCCGGCCTCGGCCCGATCGACGACCCGGCGATGGCGAAGCCGGGCATGAAGGTCCTGCACGTCGCCGACCAGGACTACGGCACCAGCTGCCGCACCTTCGTCAGCTGCCTGGAGCAGGTGCGGACCTGGTCCGACGCGAACCCGCACCACGCGCCGGTGATCATGCAGCTGGAGCTCAAGCAGACCGACAAGCGCTGGGAGGCGCTCGGCGGCGCGGTGAGCCCGGCATGGAGCCCGGCCCTGCTCGACGCGGTCGACGAGGAGATCCGCTCCGTCTTCTCCGAGAAGCAGCTGATCACCGCCGACGACCTGCGCCGACCGGGCCGCACGCTGGAGGAGTCGATCCTGCGGTACGGCTGGCCGACGCTCGACTGGGCGCGCGGCAAGGTCATGTTCTTCTTCGACAACGGTGGCCCCGGCGGCATCCGCAACATGTACCTCGAAGGCCGGCCCAACCTCGAAGGCCGGGCCGTCTTCACCCAGGGCCCGCCCGGATCGCCGGACGCCGCGATCACGATGGTGAACGATCCGCGGGGCGCCAACGAGGCGGTCATCCGGGATCTCGTCCAGCGGGGCTACCTGGTGCGGACCCGCTCGGACGAGCCCCTGCGGACGGTCAAGGCGGAGGAGTTCAGCCGGGTCGACACCGCCCTCGCCAGTGGGGCCCAGCTCGTGACCACCGACTACCCGACCGTGGGTATGGCCGCCCGCTACGACAGCGACTTCGTGGCCGAACTCCCCGGCGGGGTCGCCGTGCGATGCAACCCGGTCTCGGCGCCCCGGAACTGTCGGGACGCCAAGCTGGAGCGCTGACGCCAGCAGGACACGAACGGTGGCCGCTCCGGAAATCGGAGCGGTCACCGTCCAGGTAAGGTAACCTTCCGCCCACCGTTGAGCCGATGTCATCGTCTGCCGACAGGCTCCGGACATGCGAATGAATCGATCGATTGTCCCGCTGGTCGCGCTCGTCGTCGCGACGGTGGTCCTGGCCGCACCGGCCGCGGCCGCCGGATCGACCCGGCGGCAGGCACCGGACCGGTCGCTGCGGGTGATGACAACGCGACCCCCGAGACGCCGGAGATCCGGACCCTCGTCGCCCCTCCTCACCGACACGTGAAAGGCCGTGGGCGTGGGGGAGGGGTACACCTACCCCACTGAGCAGCCCACCCACCGAATCGACTACATCCTGCGGTCGGACGACGTCGTCGCACGCGCCATCGCGGTCGTCACCTCGCCGTTGGCCGCCGCCGCCTCCGACCACCTACCGGTGATCGCACAGCTCTCCCTGCCCGGGCGCAGGGTCGGCACCGGGCACTGAGCGGGTTCATCGGGGCTCGGACGGGCGAATCACCCACCGGCGCGCCGCCGGGCGAGGAGACTCGGTCTCGACGGCCGGCAGCTGCTCGGGAGCGACACGATGGCGATCACCCCGTCGGACGGGGCCACGACGAGGTGGGTACCCCGTGCCGGGCAGCGGATCCACGCCGAGGTGACGCCCGGTTCGGGCGCGCCGATCGTCCTCCTGCACGGCTTCCCCGACAACCTGCACCTCTACGACGACCTCCTGCCCCACCTGCACGGCCGTCCCGTGGTGCGGTTCGACTTCCTCGGCTGGGGCCGCTCCGACAAGCCGCGCGGATACCCGTACACGGCGGACAACCAGACCGGCGACATCGCCGCCGTGATCGACCATCTCGACCTGCGGCAGGTGGTCCTGGTCGCCCACGACGCCTCCGGCCCGCCCGCGATCGACTGGGCGCTCAGCCACCCGCACCGGGTGGCGGCGCTGGTCCTGCTCAACACCTACTACCACCCCGTGGCCGGCCTGCGGCGCCCACCGGCGATCGCGCTGTACTCCACGCCGCTGGTGCGTCGCGTGGCCCGCCGGGCGGCCGGCCGGTGGCGGAACCTCGACCGGCGTCTCTACACCTGGCAGGTGAGTCGGTTCATGGCCGACCCCGGCCGGCGCAGGACGGTGGTGCCCGCCCTGTACGAGCAGTTCGTCGCGGCCGAGCCCGCCTTCTGGCGACTCAACGACGACCTGCTCGGCACGATCTGGGCGCGCCGTCGCCGGGTCACGGACGTCCACCGGTTCGACCGGCCCGTGCGGGTCGTCTTCGGCGCCGAGGACCGCTACCTCAACCCCCGGGTCGCCCGAGCGCTCGCCCGGTTGTTTCCCCGCGCGGACCTCGAACTGGTCCCGGACGCCCGCCACTACGTACAGATCGACGCGCCGGAGGCGGTGGCGCGGGCGATCCTCAGCGCCGGCTAGCCGCGACGGCCCGCGACCGCCCGCCGCGCTCCGATGGAGGAGGACGGGCGTCAGACGGGCGGTGGGGCCGCCCAAACGGGCGGACCATTTGTCCGCTACCGACGGATCTGGCCGGACCTGTGCTGCCGACCGGTTGCGTGAACCGGGCAGGAACGCTCTGGGATCGGCACGATGTGCTGGTCGTCACACCCCGGTAACGGTGTTAGAAACAATAGACACCGATGAGCGGGAGGTGAGCGATGAACTCCGCGGAGCGCCGGCAGCGCATCCTCGCACTCGCCCGCGACCAGGGCTCCGTCGACGTGCAGAAACTGGCCGTCGACCTCGCCGTGGCGCCGGAGACCGTCCGGCGCGACCTGCACCGGCTCGAGCAGCAGGGGCTGGTGCGGCGCACCCACGGCGGCGCCTACCCGGTGGAGACCGCGCGGTTCGAGACGACCCTCGACACGCGGACGACCCGGCTGGTGACCGAGAAGCGTCGCATCGCCGCCGCCGCGGCGCAGCTGCTCGGCGACGCCGAGTCGGTCTTCATCGACGAGGGCTACACCCCGCAACTGATCGCGGAGGCGCTGCCGGCCGAGCGGGCGCTGACCGTGGTCACCGCATCGCTGGACACCGCGGCGATGCTCGCGTCGTCATCCGCCACCACGGTCCTGTTGCTGGGTGGCCGGGTCCGCAGCCGGACCCGGGCCACCGTCGACCACTGGGCGACCGAGATGCTCGCCGGCTTCGTCATCGACCTGGCGTTCGTCGGCGCGAACGGCATCTCCCGCGAGCACGGCCTGACCACCCCCGACCCCGCCGTCGCCGCCGTGAAGGCGCAGGTGGTCGCGGTGTCGCGGCGGGTCGTCTTCGCGGGCGTGCACACCAAGTTCGGCGCCAGCAGCTTCTGCCGCTTCGCCGACGTCAGCGACGTCGACGCCATCGTCACGGACGCCGCGTTGCCGGCGTCCGAGGCGCACCGCTACTCACTGCTCGGTCCCGTGGTCCAACGCGTCTGACCGCCCGACCGAGCGCACCCCCACACCACCGAAACGACCCATCCTGGAGGTTTGCTGTGCCCGGAACCCGGACTGCGCACCGCTGGCGACCCCCACTCGCCCTCGCCGTCGCGGCCGTCCTCGCCGCCACCACCGCCTGCTCCGGCGCCGGCGGCGGCTCCTCCGACGGCGGCGACGGGAAGGCCATCACCGTGCTGATGGTGGGCAACCCGCAGATGGAGGATCTCGCCAAGGTCACCGCCGACAACTTCACCAAGCAGACCGGCATCACGGTGCGGTTCACGATCCTGCCGGAGAACGAACTGCGCGACAAGGTCACCCAGGACGTGGCCACCCAGGGCGGCCAGTACGACGTCGCGACGATCGGCGCGTACGAGGCCCCGATCTGGTCGAAGAACGGCTGGCTGCACGAGCTGAGTTCGTACGCCGACGCCGACTCCGGCTACGACCGGGCCGACCTGCTCCAGCCGATGGTCACGTCGCTGTCCGGTGAGGACGGCAAGCTCTACGCCGCCCCGTTCTACGGGGAGTCGTCGTTCCTCATGTACAACAAGGACCTCTTCGCCGCGAAGGGCTTGACCATGCCGGAGCGGCCCACCTGGCAGCAGGTGGCCCAGTTCGCGGCCCAGCTCGACGACGACAGGTCCGGCGTCTCCGGCATCTGCCTGCGCGGCCTGCCCGGCTGGGGGGAGCTGTTCGCCCCGCTCACCACCGTGGTGAACACGTTCGGCGGCACCTGGTTCGACCAGAGCTGGACGCCGCGGGTGAACGCGCCGGAGTTCGCCGAGGCCACCCGGTTCTACGTCGACCTGGTCCGGAAGCACGGCGAGCCCGGCGCGCCGCAGGCCGGCTTCACCGAGTGCCTGAACACGTTCGGGCAGGGCAAGGCGGCGATGTGGTATGACGCGACCTCCGCGGCCGGCACCCTGGAGGACCCGGCCGCCAGCACCGTGGCCGGCAAGGTCGGCTACGCGTACGCGCCGGTCAACAAGACCGCCTCGTCGGGCTGGCTCTGGGCCTGGGCGCTGGCGATGCCGAAGACCACCAAGAACGCCGACGCCGCCTGGAAGTTCATCTCCTGGGCCACCGGCAAGGACTACGAGCGGCTCGTCGGCTCCTCGCTCGGCTGGTCCCGCGTGCCGGCCGGGAAGCGGCAGTCCACCTACGCCATCCCGGAGTACCGGCAGTCCGCGGCGGCGTTCGCGGACCTGACCCTCAAGTCGATCCAGGAGGCCGACCCGAAGAACCCCGGCGCGCAGCCCCGCCCCGCCCTCGGGGTGCAGTTCGTCGGCATCCCGGAGTTCGCGGACCTCGGCACCAAGGTGTCCCAGGAGGTGTCCGCCGCGATCGCCGGGAGCACCACTGTCGACAAGGCACTGACCGACGGCCAGAAGCTGGCCGAGGAAGTCGCCAAGGAGTACCGGTAGCCGTCGCCGGGAGCGGCCACCGCCGGTGGCCGCTCCCGGCCCAGCAACGAGGTGAACCGATGACCCAGACGCTGCACGCCGGCGCCGGCCCGACACCCCGTACCCCGGTCGCGGCTCCGGCCGTGGGCCGGGCCGCCGAGCGGTGGATCCGCCGCGCGCCGCTGCTGCCCGCCCTGATCTTCGCGATCGTCGTGACCCAGATTCCGTTCCTGGTCACGCTCTACCTGTCCACCCTCGACTGGAACGCCCTGCGCCCCGGTGAACGGGGCTTCGTCGGGCTCGCCAACTACGCCGACGTGCTCACCGACGCCCGGCTGCGCGCGGCCCTGCTCAACACGGTCGTGCTCACGGCCGGCTCGGTCGTCGCGTCGGTGCTGCTCGGCCTCGGCCTCGCGATCCTGCTCGACCGGAAGTTCCCCGGCCGAGGGGTCGTGCGGACGCTGCTGATCACCCCGTTCCTGGTGATGCCCATGGCGGCGGCGCTGTTGTGGAAGCACGCCATCTACAACCCCGCGTACGGCCTCGTCAACGGCATCCTCGGCGGCAGCACGGACTGGGTCTCGCAGTACCCGATGCTCTCCGTCGTCGCCACCCTGGTCTGGCAGTGGACGCCGTTCATGATGCTGATCATCCTGGCCGGCCTGCAGGGCCAGTCGACCGAGACCCTGGAGGCGGCCCGCGTCGACGGTGCCGGCCCGTGGCAGATCTTCGTCCGGATCACGCTGCCCTACCTGCGCCCCTACCTGGAGCTCGGCGCCCTGCTCGGCTCGATCTACCTGGTGCAGACGTTCGACGCGGTCTTCACCATCACCCAGGGCGGTCCGGGCACCGCCACCACCAACCTTCCGTACGAGATCTACCTGACCACCTTCCGCAAGTTCGAGTACGGCGAGGCGGCGGCCGCCGGCGTCGTCGTGGTGATCGGCACGATCGTCGTCGCCACCTTCGCGCTGCGGGTGATCTCCAGCCTGTTCCGGATGGAGGACGCGCGATGACCGCCGTACGGCACGATCCGACCACCGCCGCACCCGCCCGGCCGACCGGTCGCCGGACCCGGCGGACCGACCGGGCCGGGATGGCCTGGACCGCCGTCGCCTGGCTGGCGGGGCTGCTGTTCTTCCTGCCGGTGCTCTGGATGGTGCTCACCGGGTTCAAGCGGGAGGTGGACGCCGCCAGCAACCCGCCGTCCTGGGTGTTCCCTCCCGTCCTCGACGGCTACCGGCAGGTCTTCGACCGGGACATCACCCCGTACCTGCTCAACTCGCTCATGGCCAGCCTGCTCTCCACGCTGCTCGTGCTGCTGCTGGCCACCCCGGCGGCGTACGCGCTGTCGATCCGCCCGGTGACCAAGTGGCGCGACGTGCTGTTCTTCTTCATCAGCACCAAGATGCTGCCGGCGGTGGCGGCGCTGCTGCCGATCTACCTGCTGGTCAAGGAGCTCGGCCTGCTCGACAACATCTGGACGATGATCGTCCTGTACACGGCGATGAACCTGCCGCTCGCGGTGTGGATGATGCGGTCGTTCCTGCTGGAGGTGCCGCCGGCGTTGATCGAGGCGGCGGCCGTGGACGGGGCGAGCCTGCTGGTCACCATCCGCCGGATCCTGCTGCCCATCGTGGCGCCGGGGCTGGCCGCGACCGCGCTGATCTGCTTCATCTTCAGCTGGAACGAGTTCTTCTTCGCGGTGAACCTGACCGCGACCCGGGCCGGCACCTCACCGATCTTCCTGGTCGGTTTCATCACGTCCGAAGGGCTGTTCCTCGCCCGGCTCTGCGCGGCGGCGACGCTGGTGTCGCTACCGGTCGTGCTGGCCGGCTGGATCGCCCAGAAACAACTCGTCCGAGGACTCTCGATGGGGGCGGTCAAGTGAAAGCAGCGGTCATCGTCACGCCGGGTCAGATCTCGATCGAATCGGTGCCCGACCCGGCGCCCGGGCCCCGCGACGTCGTGGTGCAGGTCGCCGGGTGCGGCATCTGCGGCACCGACCTGCACATCCTGGACGGCGAGTTCGCCCCCGCGTACCCGATCGTGCCGGGGCACGAGTTCGCCGGCACGGTGGTGGCGACGGGCCGGGACGTCACGGAGGTGCGGGTCGGCGACGCCGTCGCGGTCGATCCGTCGCTGCACTGCGGGGAGTGCTACCAGTGCCGGCGCGGCCGGGGGAACCTCTGCGAGCGGTGGGCGGCCATCGGCGTCACCGTGGCCGGCGGGGCCGCCGAGTTCGCGGTGGCTCCGGTGAAGAACTGCTTCCCGCTGCCCGACGGCGTCGCGCCGGCGGACGCGGCGCTGATCGAGCCGCTCTCCTGCGCGGTACGCGGCTTCGACGTCCTGCCCCGGCGGCTCGGCGACCACTACCTGATCTACGGCGCCGGGACGATGGGCCTGATGATGCTGGAACTCGCCAAACGCTGTGGCGCGGCGAGCGTCAGCGTGCTGGACCCCAACCCGGCCCGGCTCGCCACCGCCGTCCGGCTCGGCTGCTCGGCGTCGGCGGCCGGTGCCGACGAGCTGACCCGGCCGCGCGGCTGGGACGTGGTCATCGACTGCACGGGCGTGCAGGCCGCGATCGACGACGGGCTACGCCGGGTCGCGCCCGCCGGCACGTTCCTGCAGTTCGGGGTCTCGGAGTACCGGACGCGGGCGAGCATCGAGCCGTACCGCGTCTACAACCAGGAGATCACCGTGACCGGGTCGATGGCGGTGCTGCACAGCTTCGAGCGGGCCGGCGAACTGTTCGCCGGCGGAATCCTCGACCCGGAGGTGTTCATCAGCCACCGGTTCCCGCTGGACAGCTACGCCGAGGCGATCGCCCAGTTCCGGGCCGGCGTCGGCCGGAAGATCGAGATCGTCGGGTCCGGCGAGCCGGCCCGCGCGTCGTTCCCGGCGCAGGTCGGCCGCGCGTGACCAGCCGCCTCTGACCGTCCGCCCCTCGGTCGCCCGGATCGCGGCGTGTCCTCTAGGCTGCGCTCGTCGATACCGGTCGATCGAGGGGAGACGATCGTGGGGGACAGTGAGGCCAGCGTCGGAATCGAAGAGGTTCCGCCGTCCGGGGTGGACGCCAGCGTTCCGCACTCGGCACGGGTGTACGACTGGTGGCTCGGTGGCAAGGACAACTTCGCGGTCGACCGGGCGATGGGAGCCGCGCTCATCGAGGCCATCCCCACCCTGCGCACCATGGCGAAGGAGAACCGGGCGTTCGTCCACCGGGTCGCCCGCTACCTGGTGGGCGAGGCGGGCATCCGCCAGTTCGTCGACATCGGAACCGGCATCCCCACCCGGCCCAACCTGCACGAGGTCGCCCAGGCGGTGGCGCCGGAGACCCGGGTGGTCTACGTCGACAACGACCCGATCGTGCTGGCGCACGCCCGGGCGCTGATGATCAGCACCGAACAGGGGCGCAGCGAGTACATCCACGCCGACCTGCGTCAGCCGGAGAAGATCCTCGCGGACGCCCGCCTCACCGAGACGCTCGACCTGAGCCGCCCCGTCGCGCTCACGCTCATCGCGGTGCTCATGCTGCTGCGGGACGCCGACGACCCGGCGGGCAAGCTGCGTACGCTGATGGACGCCCTGCCCTCCGGCAGCTACCTGGCGATCACCCACCCGACCGGCGACTTCAACCCGGCCGAGATGGACGCCGCCGTCGCCGCGGCCACCCAGGGCCGCATGACGCTGGTCCCGCGGACCCGCGCCGAGGTGGAGCGGTTCTTCGACGGCTGGGAGATGGTCGAGCCGGGCGTCGTCCCGGTGATGGCCTGGCGGCCCGAGGACGGCGCCCCGGAGGATCCGCACGCCGCCTACTATTGGGCCGGTCTGGCCCGCAAACCCTGAGGTGTACGGGCTGCGGGAATGGGTACGCGCGGCCCGGACGACACCCGGGAGGCACGGATGGCGAGCGAGGCGCCGGACTACTTCCGGCCCGAGCACGGGATGGTGCTCACCCACCTGTTGATCGTGCGGGACGTGGACCGCTCCCGGGAGTTCTACCGCCGGGTGCTGGGCGCCACGGTGGTCCGGGAGCGGCATCCCGCGATCCTGCGGTTCCACAACAGCTACATCGTGATCAACGACGAGGGTGGCCCGACCGACGACAAGCCGAACGTGCGGGCGCAGGCGCCGGCGGACCCGGACACGCTCAGCGGGGCGATGAACATCCGGGTCACCGACGTGCGGGCGGTCTACGAGCAGTGGCGCGCCCGGGGCGGGGAGTTCCTCACCGAGCCGAAGGACCACGGCGCCGAGATCCGGTGCTACCTGCGGGACCCGGACGGCTACCTGATCGAGGTCGGTCAGGGCACCGGGATCATGGCCGACCCTTCCGGCACCGCCGGTTGAGGCCATGGCGACGGGACGACGATCGCCTCGACACCTGCGCGACCGCCGGCTCCGACCGCTCGGCGTGCCCGTCCTCAGGCCGGTGCCGGGCGGTTGGTGGTTCGACGGGTTGCTGCTCGCCGCGCTCGTCGCGCTGACCGCGGCGCTGGTCTGGTGGCCGCCGCTGCTGCGGCTGGACATCCTCGTCCGGGACTGGTGCGACGCGCGCCGCCCCCGGCCGGTCTACCTCCTGATGTGGATCTTCGACCACGTCGGGCAGGGTGGCATCCTCACCACCGTGACCGTCGGGTTGTCGTTCTGGTTGGCCTGGCGCCACCGCACGATCCGCCCGATCATCCCGGCCGGGCTGGCGCCGGTCATCAGCACCCTGCTGATCGTGGGGTTGAAGCGGTGGACCTCGCGGGGCGCCCCGCACCACGGCTCGGTCGAGATGTTCAGCGACGGGTGGGAGGAGTTCTACCCCTCCGGGCACGTGAGCAACGGCATCGTGTACTACGGCGTGCTGGCGATGCTGCTCGCGCCGTACCTCGGGGTGACCGTCCGCCGCGTCCTGCTGTGGCTGCCCGGCGTGCTGGTCTTCATCGGCACCACCTACCTCGGCTGGCACTGGCTCACCGACAGCGTCGGGGGATACCTGCTGGGTCTGCTGATCGTGCGGCTGCTCCTGCGGCTGCCGTGGCGCACGCTCCCGCTGCCCCGTGTGTTGGACCGGGCGCCCCGAACCTGACCGACCGATACCCGACGCAACGGCCGCTCGGCATTACCGACACCGTCACCGGTGGCCGCAGGAGTCGTTTTCCGGGTCGTGGTAAATCTGCGTCCGATCGCCATTCCGGCGACTGCTCGTAACCGACGCCGTCGCATCCGTCCGCCGTCCGCGAGGCGCTCCGTGCCGACGCTTCCGGTCCGGTACGGTGGGTCGCCGGAACTGGTCGGGATGGTATCTGAACTGCTCAACGATCTGTGCGTCGGGCAATGGTCGGCCCGCAACTTGCACTCTCCGGTGTCGATGCGATCTGCGTAAGTCGCAATTCCCGAGCCTATTTCCATTGACGCCGACAAATCTTGACTTGCGCGCTAAATTGGCGCACCGTGAAGGCGTCCGCGGCCATCGGGGCACATTCACGGACCTGCCGTCCGGTCCCCGGATGCGGCCCGCCGACGCGACGCACCAGGAGGCGGTCATGCGGTTGAACCCATTCGACGAGCAATATCTCACCGACCCGGCCGGCGTGTGGCGACGCGTTCTCGACGAGCCCGGCGGGGTTCACCACGACCCGGACCTGGGGCTGTGGCTGATCAGCAGCCACGCGCACGTACGGCGGGCGCTCGCCGACCCGGCGACGTTCGGCAACGCCCTCACCCTCGTGCCCCTCTACGACGTGCGCCCCGAGGCGTTGCAGGTGATCATGCAGATCGACGCGCCGCCCACCACGGCGGCCGCGGACCCGCCGGTGCACCCGCGCACGCGCCGGGCCCTGCGCGCGACCTTCGCGAACACGCCGGACCGGGTCGACCAGCGGTACGGGCCGATCGTCCGTCGCCGGGTCGACGAGCTGGTGTCCCGCCTGGCCGCCCGTCCCGGCGAGCGCGTCGACCTCGTCGCGGAGTTCACCACCGAGCTGCCGCTGCTCGTCCTGCTGGACCTGCTCGGCGTGCCGGAGGAGGACATCGGGCGGGTCCGGGACTGGGCCGACGGGCAGATCGCGCTGATCTGGGGTCGGCCCGAGCCGGCCGAGCAGGTGCGGCTGGCCCGGAGCCTGCTGGAGTTCTGGCACTACTGCCAGCGGCTCGTCCGGGCCCGCCTGGACGACGGCCGTCACGGCGAGGACTACGTCAGCCTGGCGTTGGCGTACCGCGACGGCGACGACTCGAGGCTGACGGTCACCGAGGTGGCGAGCATCGTCTTCAACCTGCTGGTCGCCGGGCACGAGACCACCGCCGGCCTGCTCGCCCACGCCCTCGACCAGGCGCTGTCGGTGCCCGGGCGGTGGCGGGCCATGGTCGAGGACCCGGGCCGCATCCCGGCGTTCCTCACCGAGACGCTGCGGTACGCACCCGCCATCGACGGGTGGCTGCGGGTGACCCGCCGGGAGGTGACCCTGGGCGCGGTCACCATTCCGGCCGGGTCGCGGTGCCTGCTGCTGATCGGCGCCGCGAACCGGGATCCCGCGGTCTTCGCCCATCCCGACCGGTTCGACCCGGACCGGCCGGACGCGTCGGATCACCTGTCGTTCGGGCACGGGCCGCATTTCTGCATTGGCGCGGCATTGGCGCGACTGGAGGCCGGGATCGCCCTGGCCCGGCTCGCCGCGGCCATTCCCGGTCTGCGGTTAACACCCGACCACCGTCGTTCATACAAGCCGAATGTTGCATTCCGCGCGCACCGCGAGCTTCCGGCGATCGTCGATATCGGACGGCCGCCCGGCCCCGCCGGGGCTCCCGACGCGGACCCCGCCGAGGTCCCCGCTCGCTGAGGTGGCTTCGGATCCGCGCGGTTGACCTGCGGTAACGGTCGTTTCATGGGAGGGGCGGCGGGTGGCAGTCACCGCGAGTGGGCCCGCGTCCGCCGGTGCGGGCCGCGCCGGGTGGCGACGGCGGCAATCGCAGGGACGCAATGGACCATCTCGGGTGCACGTCTTCACACCCGTCCACTGGTGGGTTAAGAATTGTGCCCTGCGAATGCATACTCATTGCCTGACCTCGATCTGATGCCGTGCTCGTCGCCGGTGTCATGAAGGTGAGCACATGGATCGCGCATCTCGGCCCAACGCCGACCATTCCGGTGCCAGCCACCGGTTCCGGGTCGAGCTGCGGTCCTGGCGTACCCGGGCGGGGTTGACCCAGCGCGCGTTGGCGGAGCGGGTGCGGTTCAGTCGCGAGACGGTCGCCGCGGTCGAGTCCGGCCGCCGGTTCGGCAGTCACGAGTTCGCCGTGCGCTGCGACGAGGTGCTCGACACCGGTGGGTGTCTGGCGGGGCTGTGGCCGCAGGTCGCGGCGGAGCAGTTGGCGGCGGACGGGCGCCGGGGCCCTCGCCTGATCGCGGTGGACACGCCGCCGGCCCGGCGGGACGCCCGTGACCCGGGTGCGGTCGTGGCGGCGATCGACGAGTTGCGCGAGCTGATCGGTCAGGTGCTCAGCGCCCCGCCGGGCCCGGAGGACGGGTCGGCCGGCGAGGTCGCCCGCCGGTCCTGAGGCCCGCCGGCGTCGATGCGCGGGGGCCGGCCCGCCGGCGCTGCTGACTCTGGGTACAGATGTTGGTACGGGCTGTTTGTACCACGGGCGGGTCTGGTCTCAGCGCACGGGTTCCGGCGCAATGAAACGTGCATACGGCAACGTGCACATAGGTCACCGTCGATGAGCCGTGGGAGTCAGTCTTGGCGTCGAGCACGAGGTCCCACGCGGCCCGACCCTACCCGAATCGGCGTCGAGGGTGGAGGATCGCCTCCCGGATGCGGCTCATCGTGGCCGCCCCGCTGGTCGCGGTGATCGGGTTCGCCGGCCTGGCGCTGACCGAGAGCGCCCGCCAGACCACCCGCGCCAGCGACCTCGGCAACCTGGCCCGGCTCGGCGCCGAGGCGGGCGACCTGGCCCACCGGTTGCAGCGGGAACGGGTCGCCGCCGCCGACCTCCTGGGCCGCGGGGGACCGCAGCAGCAAGACGCCTTCGCCGACGCCACCACCGCCACCGACGCGGTCATCGCCGGCTATCGCGCGCAGCGGGCCCGGATCCCGGCCGGGCCCGCAGCGAGCCGCGCGGTCCTCGACCGCATCGACGCGACGCTGGACGCCCTCCCGCCGCTGCGCGCCCAGGTCCGCACGGCGGCGCACGCCTCGGTCTCCGCGATGACCTTCGGCTACCGGATCGCCATCGCCGACCTGCTCACCCTCCGGGAGAGCGTCACCGTCGGCGTGGTCAACGCCCGCATCGCCGACGGCGTCCGGGCCTCGGCGGCGCTGTCCAAGACGGCCGAGGCGGTCGGCCAGCAGCAGGTGGCGGTCCTGCGGGCGGTGTCGGCCGGCGAGCTGACACCGGCCCTGCAGCAGGACATCACCGCCGCCCGCACCAGCTTCACCGAGTCCAGCCTGTCGTTCCTGGCCCTCGCCCGGCCCGAGTGGAGCGTCTGGTGGGAGCAGGCCGGCAGCGGCGAGCAGGCGCTCCTGCTGCAACGGCTGCAGGACGAGGTGTCCCGCACGCAGGCGGGCGGCCCCCTGCGACTCGACGTCGACGCCTGGATCACCGCCACGCAGCAGTGGTCCGGACGCCTCTCCGACCTTCGGCAACGGGTCGACGCTGCGGTGCTCGACGACGTCCGGGCCGCGCACGCCGACCAGCGGCGCCGAGCCGCGGTCGAGGCCGTCGCCGTGGCGGTCGCGCTGGTGCTCACCGCCCTGGTCACCTGGGTGGTCGCCCGCCAGATCACCCGCCGGCTGCGCCGGCTGCGGGACGCGGCGAACGCGGTGGCCTTCCAACGACTGCCGGAGGTGGTGGCCCGGCTGCAACAGCCGGACAGCGGCTCGGTCGACCCGGACGAGCTGGCCCGGCGGCAGAGCACCGAGGCGCTGGAACCGTCCAGCGACGACGAGATCGGCGAGCTGGGGCAGGCGTTCAGCGCGGTGCACCGGGCGGCCGTGCGCACCGCGGCCGAGCAGGCGGTCATGCGGGCCAACACCGCGGACATCTTCATCCACCTCAGCCGGCGCGAGCAACGCCTGGTGGACGCGGTGCTGGCCCAGGTCGACCGGGTCGAGCGGGACGAGACCGACCCCGAACGCCTGGAACAGCTGTACGCGCTGGACAACCTGGCCACCCGGATGGGCCGGATCAACGCCAGCCTGCTGGTGCTCGGCGGGGTCGGCGTCGGCCGGGTACGGCAGGAGGACGCCCCGCTGCAGAAGGTCCTGCAGGCGGCGCAGTCCCAGATCGAGCACTACGCCCGGATCCGGCTCGGCATGGTCGACGGCGACGTGGCCGTCGCGGCCGAGGCGGTCGACGAGGTGGTGCACCTGCTCGCCGAGCTGATGGACAACGCGACCGTCTACTCGCCGCCCGGCACCGAGGCCTGGGTGACCGGCCGGAGCCTGGGCGACCGGGTGATCATCCAGGTCAGCGACGAGGGCGTGGGCCTCTCCCCGCAGCGGCTGCACCAGCTCAACGAGCTGCTGGCCCGCCCGCCGGCCATCGACGTGGCCGCCGTGCGGGCGATGGGGCTGGTCGTGGTGGGGCAGCTCGGGGTGCGGCTGGGAGTCGCCGTGCAGCTGCGACCCGGCCCCCGGCTCGGCACCATCGCCGAGGCGGCGCTGCCGGCGACGATGATCCGGCCGCTGCCCCCGGAGGAGTACCTGCTCAGCGCCGCCCGGCCGTCCCGGCGCACGGCGCGTACCGCCGCCCCACCGCCGCCGTACGCGCCGCCGACGGTGCCGCGGCCGCGGGCCGGGCGACCGGCCCCCGACCGGGCGTTGCCGGCGGCGCCGGTGTTCCGGCCGGCCGCCGCGCCCGGCCGGGGCGACGCGCCGACCGAGGAGCTGCTCATCTTCCAGGAGGTCAACCACTGGTTCCGGACTGACCAGCCGAACGGTCACCACGGCGCGCCGTGGGCCAGCCCGGCCGACGACGCCTGGCGGGCGGCCGCCCAGGTGGCCGCCCCGGACGTCGTCACCACCACCAACTCCGGCCTGCCCAAGCGGCAGCCGCAGCGGCACCTCGTCCCCGGCACGGTCACCACGCCGACGCAGCCCCAGCGGTCCGAGTACCGCGACCCGGCGCAGGTGGCCACCGCGATGGCCGCGTACGCCCGCGGCGTGGCCGCCCGCCGCCCCACCCTGACCAACCAGGGCAACCAATGACGCGACAGGGAGAGCACGTGACCGACCACCAGGACCTCGGTTGGCTGCTGGACAGCTTCGCCGAACGCGCGACCGAGGTCAGCCACGCGATCGCCATCTCCAGCGACGGCCTGATGGTGGCCGCCACCCGGGACCTGCCGCCGGACCGCGCCGACCAGCTCGCCGCCACCGGCAGCGGCCTGGTGAGCCTGCTCCGCGGCGCGGCCGCGTTCTTCGACGCCGGCGCCGTGATCTCCAACGTCACCCAGCTCGAGGGCGGATTCATGTTCTCGATGGCCTTCAACGACGGCGCGTCCCTGCTGGTGCTCGCCTCGCCGCACTGTGACGTCGGCAAGGTCTCGTACGAGATGACCGAGCTGGCCAACCGCATCGGCGACGCCCTCACCCCGGCCGCCCGGGCGGCGCTCAGCCGCAGCCGCTGACCCCCTCCCGGCACCCCCTCACGCCGGGCCGTTCATCCCCTCTGGAAGGAAGACATGTCTGTCACCCCTCGGCGCGGCCGCGCCCGCACCGCCAGCCTGCTCGCCCTCGTCCTGCTCACCGCGGCCGCCTGCAACCAGGACGGGCCGGGCGCGAGCGAAGCTGGCTCGATCAAGATCGGCCTGCTGGCGTCGCTCTCGGGCACCTACCAGGCGGTGGGCACGGAGATCCGCGACGGTTTCGAGCTCTACCTGTCCACGCACGACGGCAAGCTCGGCGGACGCACCGTCGACCTCGTGGTCGCCGACGAGGGCAACGGCGCGCCGACCGCGGTGCCGGCCGCGACCAAGCTGCTCAAGCAGGACCGCGTCGCCGCGCTCACCGGCATCGTCGGGGGCGGCTCGGTCGCCGCCGTCTACCCGCTGCTCAACGAGACCAAGGTGCCGCTCGTCGGCTCGAACGGCCGGCCGGAGCTCAAGGACGTGTCCCGGATCTGGCACACCTCCTACCTGTCCGACGAGCCCGGTGAGGCGATCGCCCAGCACGTGCGCGACAACGTGAAGGGCTCGGTCTACGCGATCGGTCCGGACTACCAGGGCGGCTGGGACGAGCTGCGCGGCTTCACCGAGGCCTTCGCCAAGGCCGGCGGCACGCTGGCCAACCCGGACGGCAAGACCACGTTCACCCCGTTCCCGACCACCACCAACTTCACCCCGTACTTCGCCCGGATCAAGGCGTCCGGGGCGAACGCCGTCTTCACCTTCTACGCGGGCAGCGCCGCGGTGGACTTCGTCAAGCAGTACGCCCAGTCGGAGATCCGGGATCTTCCGCTCTACGCCGCCGGCTTCCTCACCGAGGGCGGGGTGCTCGACGCGCAGGGCGAGGCCGCCCGTGACATCTACTCCGTGCTGAACTACTCGCCGGACCTCGACAACGCCGAGAACCGAGCCTTCGTCGCGGCCTGGAAGGCCGAGCACGACGGCTCCCCGACGACGTACGCCATGGCCTCGTACGACGCGGCGGCGGTGCTCGACCGGGCGATCGGCGCCGCCGGGGACAATCCCACGCCGGAGAGCATCAACGAGGCCATCGGCAAGCTCGGGCAGATCGCCAGCCCTCGCGGCACCTGGCAGTTCTCCACCACCACCCACTCACCGGTGCAGAAGTGGTACCTGCGCCAGGTCCGCCAGGACGGTCGGGCGCTCTCCAACACCGTCGTCGGTGATCTCGCGACTGTCGGCCGATGAGCACGGTGGCGGCCGGCACGGCCCGGATCGACCCGTACGTCATCCCCGCGCTGGACGGCGTGGCCTACGGCCTGCTCGTCTTCGTCGCCGCGGCCGGGTTGGTCTTCTGCTTCGGGGTCGCCGGCATCCTCAACCTCGCCCACGGCACGCTCTACGCCATCGGCGGCTACACGGCGGCGGCCCTGCTGGACGGCGGCTGGCCCAGCCTGGCGCTGGCACTGGGGGTCGGCGTCGCCGCCGCCACCGCCGGCGGGGTGGTGCTGGCCGGGTTGCTCACCCGGGCCGCTTCGCGCAACCACCTCACCCAGGCGCTGCTGACCTTCGGGGTGGCGCTGGCCGGCGGCAGCCTGCTCGTCTCCGCGTTCGGGCCCGACGACCGCCCGGTCCACGTCCCCGCCGCGCTCGACGGGTCCGTGTCGGTGGCCGGCCACCGGTACGCCGCGTACCGGCTGGTCTTCATCGTCGTCGCCGCGCTGCTGGCCGGCCTGCTCTATCTCACCGTGCGCCGCACCCGGGCCGGAATGCTGGTCCGCGCCGCCGTCGACGACGCCGAGATGGTCGCGTGCCTCGGTGCCAGCCCGACCCGGATCCGGGTCGGTGTGCTCGCCGCCGCCGGAGCGCTCGCCGGCGCCGCCGGTGTGCTCGGCGCGCCGATCATCGGCCCCGGGCCGGACACCGCCGACACCGTGCTCCTGCTCTCCCTGGTGGTCGTGGTGCTCGGCGGTCTCGGGTCGCTGACCGGCACGCTGCTCGCCGCGCTCCTGGTGGGGGAGATCCAGACCCTCGGTGTGGCCCTCGCCCCGTCGGCGGCGCCCTTCCTGCTCTTCGCGGCCATGGCCGCCGTGCTCGCGGTCCGCGCGCGGGGCCTCGCCACCGCGAGGAGGGCGACGTGAGGGACGAGCTGATCCGCCCGCTGCGCCGCACGGTGGCGGCCGTCGTGCTGGCCGGACTCGTCCTGGCGCCCTGGATGGTCGACGACTACACCGCGGCGATCCTCGCGCGCACGCTCGCCCTCGGCCTGGTCGGGGTGAGCGTCGCCCTGCTGACCGGGGTGGCGGGCCTGCCCACCCTCGGCCAGACCGCACCGTACGCGGCCGGCGCGTACGCCTGCGTGGTGGTCGGCGGGAGCGTCTCCGACGTCGGGGTCGTGCGGTTCGCCGTCGCGGCGGCGGCGGGCGCGGCGCTGGCCGCGCTGACCGTCCCGCTCGTGGTGTCGGCCCGCGGGGTGGTCGTCCTCATGATCACCCTGGCGGTCGGCGAGCTGGTCGTCACCGTCGTCGGCCGCTGGCGGTCGGTCACCGGCGGCACGGACGGGCTCGCCGGCATCTCCCCGATCCGCCCGTTCTGGGGGCTGCCGGTCCTCGCCACCGACCGGGCCCGCTACCTGTACACCCTGGTGGTCGTCGCGGTGGCGGTCGGCGCCCTGCTGCTGGTCCTGCGGACCAGGGTGGGCCTGGTGCTGCGCGCCGGCCGCGACGACGAGGCCCGGCTGCGGGCCAGCGGGCACCGGATCGCCGCCCACGTCGCCGGCGTGCACATCGCCGCCGGGGCGATCGCCGGGGGCGCGGGCTCACTGCTCGTGGTCGCCCAGCAGTACGTCTCACCGGCCGACTTCAGTTTCGACACGTCCGCCCTGCTGCTGCTCGGCGTGGTGATCGGCGGCACCGCGTCGGTCGGCGGCGCCCTGCTCGGCGCGGCGCTCGTCATCGCCGCCCGGGACTGGCTGTTCGGCCTGCTCCCCGGCCAGGCGCCGTTGGTGCTGGGCGCGGTCTTCATCGCGACCGTCTATCTGCTGCCCGGCCCCGGGCACGGGCGGTCACGCCGGTGGGGCCGGCCGCACCCCGGTATCCGTCCGCGCCCGTCGGGGCCTCGCCCGGCCCGCGAGCCCGTCCGGACGGAGGTACGGGCATGACCCCGCTGCTGGCCGCGCGCGGCATCACCGTCCGGTACGGATCACTGGCCGCGCTGGACGCGGTGGACCTCCGCGTCGACCACGGTCAACGGCACGCGCTCATCGGGCCCAACGGCGCCGGGAAAACCACCCTGCTCGACGTCATCGCCGGGGCCACCCGGCCGGCCGGCGGGCGGGTCCGACTCGCGGGCCGAGACGTCACCCGGCGCGGGCCGGCGGCCCGGGCGCGGCGCGGCGTCGGCCGGATCCACCAGCGGCCCGCCGTCTGGTCCACCCTCACGGTGACCGAGAACGTGCAGGTCGCCGCGTTGCCGCACGCCGCCCGGCCGGGCCGGTGGCAGCCCGGCGCGGCCCGGCGCGCGGCCCGCCGCACCGCCGGCACTCTGCTCGACCGGGTCGGCCTGGCCGACCTCGCCGCGCTGCCCGCCGGCCAGCTCGCCCACGGTCAGCGGAGACAACTGGAGATCGCCATGGCGCTGGCCGGGCGGCCCCGGCTGCTGCTGCTCGACGAGCCCGCCGCCGGGCTCTCCGCCACCGAGGTCGGCCGGCTGGTCGACTTCCTCCGGGAACTGCCCCGGGCGGTGGCCGTCCTGCTGGTCGAGCACCGGCTGGACCTGGTCTACGAACTCTGCGACACGGTCACCGTGCTGCGCGACGGCCGCACCCTCGCCGCCGGCACGCCCGACGAGATCCGCGCCTCCGACCTGGTGCGGCGGGCCTACGCCGAGGGGGTGGCCTGATGCTGCGGCTGGACCGGGTCTCCGCCGGCTACTACGGCGGGACCGTGCTGCACGACGTGACGCTCCACGTGCCGCCCGGGAGCATCCAGGCGGTGGTCGGCCGCAACGGCGCGGGCAAGTCCACCCTGGTGCACACGATCGCCGGCCTGGTCCGGCCGCAACAGGGCCGGATCGAGATCGGCGGGGTGCAGGTGGCCGGACGCCAGCCGCACCGCATCGCCCGGTCCGGGGTCGGGCTGGTCCCGCAGGGGCGGCGGGTCTTCTCCCGGCTGACGGTGGCCGAGCATCTCGTCCTGGCCGCCGCGCCCTGGCGTGCCGCGACGCCCGGCGGCGAGGGCTGGACGGTGACCCGCGTCCTGGAGCTGCTGCCCCGGCTGGCGGTGCGGCTGCGCCACCGCGGCGACCAGCTGTCCGGTGGTGAGCAGCAGATGCTGGCGATCGCCCGGGCACTGCTCGGCCAGCCCCGGGTGCTGCTGCTCGACGAGCCGTGCGAGGGGCTCGCCCCCGACCTCGCGGCCCGGGTCCGGGACCTCGTCGGCGGCCTGGCCGGCACCGGGCTCACCGTGCTCCTGGTCGAGCAGCAGCTCCAGCACGCCATCGACATCGCCGACCGGGTCGCGGTGCTGGAGTACGGGCGGCTGGTCTACGACCGGCCGTCCACCGAGGCACGGGCCGACCCGGCGACGCTGGCCGCGATGTTGAGCATCGCCACCGTCGCCACGTCGCCGGCCCCCGGACCGGCGCCCGGGCTCTGGGCCGACGCCCCGCAGTCGTCACGACCACCTAGGGAAGGGTGAACACGATGCGCACGGAGACCATCGACAGCGAGTACGCCTTCGACAACGCCGCCGCCGAGGCGGTGCCCCAGCTGCGCGCGCTGGAGGCGTTCCTCGACCCGATCACCATGCGCCGACTCGCGCCGCCGGTCCTCTGCCAGGCCGCCCGATGCTGGGAGGTGGGCGCCGGAGGCGGGTCGGTGGCGCACGGCATGGCCTGGGCGGTCGGCGCGGACGGCCACGTGCTGGCCACCGACATCGACACCTCGCGACTGGCCCCGACGGCCAACCTCGACGTCCGCCGGCACGACGTGCGCACCGAGCTGCCGCCGGGGGCGGCGTTCGACCTGGTCCACGCCCGGCTGGTGCTGCTGCACCTACCGGAGCGCCGGCACATCCTCCGGTCGCTCACCGGCGCGCTCGCTCCCGGGGGGTGGTTGGTGGTCGAGGAGTTCGACTGCACCGCGCCACTGCGGGTGCTGACCGCACCCAACGACGACGCGGCGAAGCTCTTCGGCCAGGTCGCCGACGCGATGCTCGGCATCCTCCAGGGTCACGGCGCCGACCTGGCCTGGGCGCAGGACGTGCACGCCGAGATGACGTACGCCGGCCTCGTCGACGTCGACACCGTCACGCACGCGGAGAGCTGGGCCGGCGAGTCCAGTGGAGCGTCGCTGTACGAGACGAACTCGCGGCAGCTGGAACCGGAGCTGCTGGAGGCCGGGTTCACCCCCGGCCAGTTGGAGGCGTTCCGCAAGCTCCTGCGCGATCCGGCGTTCGCGGTGATGTCCTACGAGTTCGTGTCCACGCGCGGCCGGCGGCTGCCCGGGTAGCCGCCCGCGGGTCTCCGGCCGGGCGGGGGCGACGATTACGGCGTCCCCGGCCGATCCGCTGTGCCAGACTCGGGGAAGCGCAGGCCGTCCCCGTGTCGCCCGCCCCTCCCTCCGGTCCGGTTGCCCGTTCAACGGTCAGGAAGGGACAGCATCGTGAAACACCACGAGTTCGTCGCCGCCGTACGCCAGCGCGGTGAGTACGGCAGCGCGGCGGAGGCCGAGGCGGTCATCCGCGCCGTCCTCAGCGTGCTCGCCGCGCGCCTGACCCCGGCCGAGGCCCACGACCTCGCCTCCCAGCTGCCGCAGGGCATCGCCGAGATCCTCGAGGACCAGCACGAGCCGACCCTGCAACTGTCGGCGCAGGAGTTCCTCAACCGCATCGCCGCCGGCACCGGGGCGACGACGCGGACGGCCCAGTGGGATGCCGGCGCGGTGCTGACGACGCTGGCGGACGCGGTGAGCTGGGGCGAACTCAACCAGGTGATCACCCAGCTGCCGTCCGGCTACGCCGTACTCTTCGGCACCAAGGCATGAGGTGACGAGCGGCGCCGCGCCGCCGATCGGGTCGGCGGCGCGGACGCCTCGTCACGCCTGCTCCATGACCTCCGCGTCGGCCCGCCGTTCGCCGGGTTCGAACATGTCGGTCCGCCGTTCGCCGGGCTCGAACATGTCGACCGGCCGCCCGCTGGGCTCGAACATGTCGGCCCGCCGTTCGCCGGGTTCGAACATGTCGACCCGCCGCCCGCTGGGCTCGAACATGCCGACCCGCCGCTCGCCGGCCCCGACCACGTCGGCCCGCCGCTCGCCGGTCGGCGCCTCGTCCGCCGGCTGATCGCCGGCCGCCGCCTCGTCGGTACGCGGTGTGCCGCCCTCCGCGCCGCCGGTGGGCCGCTCGCCGGTCGCCTCGTCGTCGCCCCGCCGTTCGCCGCCCATCGTGCTGTCGGGCCGCCGTTCGCCGGTCGCGGCGTCGTCCGTCCGCCGTTCGCCGCCCGCCAGGTTGTCGGCGCGCCGCTCGGCGGTCGCCTCGTCGTCGGCCGGCCGTCCGCCGGTCTCCGCCCCGGGGGACGGCCGCTCGGCTGCCGATCGCGCGGTCACCATCGGATACTCGGCGGTCGCCACGCCGCCCGCGGCGGCGGCCATCACCGCGGCCGCGGCGAGGTCCGCGACACGCTTCGCCTCCCGCTGCACCCGCGCACGGACGTCCTTGGCGTGCCGCTCGGCCGAGTCGGCCGCCCGCCGCGCCGCGTCGAGGCGTTCGACCTCGGCGCTGAGCTCCCGGCGGATCTCGTCGAGGCGTTGCCGCACCTGGGCCAGCTCGCGATCCGCCTCCGCCTGCTCGTGGCGCGACTCGGCGAGCTGCTGCCGGGCGCTCTCCAGCTCGGACTGCAACTGGGTCACCGCCTGCTGCCGGGCCGAGAGCTCCTGCTGCACCACGGTGAGCCGCTCCTGGTGGGCGGTGGCCTGCTCGTCCGCGCGCTGGCGTACCTCGGTCGCGTACTGCTGGGCCTCGGCGATGAGCGAGCCGATCGTCTGCTCGGCGGCGTTGCGCTGGCCGGCGATCTCCCGTTCGGCGGCGGCCCGCTGCTCGGCCAGGTCCTGCTCGGCGGCGGCCCGCCGTTCGGTGACGTCCCGTTCGATGTTGGCCTGCCACTGGGCCAGCTCCTGCTGGCTCTTGCTGCGGGCCGCCTGGAGCTCCTGCTGGATCTGGGTACGGGCCGCCCGGGTCAGCGCCTCGGACGCGGCCCTGGCCTGTTCGATCTGCTGGGCGCTCTGCTCGCCGATCCGCTTCGCCTCCTGACGGGCGCGCTCGTGGGCGGCCTCGCCGTCGGCCCGCAGCTTCTCCGCCGCGTCCCGGATCTCGGCCAGCTCGGACTCGGCCGCGGTGCGGCGCTCCTCGTAGACCTTCTCCTGCTCGGCGCGCTGCGCGGCCAGCTCCTCCTCCAGCTCCTGCAACGCCCGGGCCGTCCGCTCTCGGGCCTCGACGAGCGTCTTCTCCGCCTCGGCGTGCAGCTCGTCGGCCTGCTGGGTGGCCGCCTCCGTGATCAGCCCGGCCTGCTTCTCCGCCAGGGCGAGGATCTGGTCGACCACGGGACCGAGGTCGCGGAACGTCGCCCGATCCGGCTGGGCCGGCCGTTGGCGCAGCTCGGTCAGCTCCGTGTGCAGCTGCTGGAGCTGACCGGTCAACTCCCGGACCTGGCCGCCGTTGCGGTCCCGCTCGGCGGCCAGCGCCGCGAGCTGGTCACTCACCTGCTCGACGTACCAGTCGACCTGCCGCTTCTCGTAGCCACGCCGCGCCAGCTCAAAGGTGGGTCGTGAAACCCCGCCCTCGCGTACCGCGAACGGCTCGTCGCCGTTGGACATCCGCCATCCTCCGTACCATCCCGAGCGCCCTGTCACCCCGCGGGCCATGATGTCGCGCAACGCTACCGGGACGCCGGTGGCGCGTGTCGTCCCGGCCCGGTCATCGCTGCCACGCATCCGACCGGTCGCGCTGGGTCACCGCCGCGGCCGGTCAGGTCGCGTCGCACGCCGGCCGTTTCCGAGCGGTAGCTGCGCGCGCGCCGGCCGGCGTCGCCCGCACCGGAGGCGTCGAGAGTAGAGCATCCCGTCGCCGCCGTAGCCCGTGTCGAGGCCCCTGGGCTGCGGCATGATGGGGTGCCGGCGTCGGCCACCGGCCAGCTCCGCGGGGTGTGCGGGGTACGGCGGCACCGATCAGTGACGGGAGAACGATGACCACGACCGCGGACCAGACCATAGCCGCCCTGCGTAGCGGGCATGACGCGCTCGCCGCCTTCGTCGGGAAGCTGGGCCCGGACGACCTGGTCCGGCCGTCCGGCGCGAGCGAGTGGCAGGTGTCGCAGGTGCTGAGCCACCTCGGCAGCGGCGCGGAGATCAACCTGGCCGTGCTCCGTGCCGCCCGGGCCGGTGAGCCGGCGCCGGGCGGCGACTTCAACACGACCGTGTGGGCGCGCTGGGACGCGATGCCGCCCGCCGAGCACGCCGACGGCTTCCTCGAGGCCAACGAGCGGCTCGTCGAGGCGTACGAGGCGCTGGACCCGACCGCGCGGGCGGACCTGCGGATCGACCTCGGCTTCCTGCCCGAGCCGGTGGACGTGGCCACCGCGACCCGGATGCGGCTCAACGAGTTCGCCCTGCACCGGTGGGACGTCGAGGTCGGGTTCGATCCGGCCGCGACGGTGTCCGCCGACGCGGTGCCGTTGCTGCTCGACCAGGTCGGGGCGATGCTCGCCTGGACCGGCCGGACGGACGTGCTGGCCGGCCGCCGGGCCGTGCTCGCGGTGCGGCTGCACGACCCGGTGCGGACGTACGGGCTGCGGTTGGGCGAGCGGCTGGAGCTGACCGACGCTCCGGATCGGCCGGACGGTGAGCTGCTGGCGCCGGCCGAGGCGTGGCTGCGCCTCACGGTCGGTCGGCTGTCGCCGCGGTACACTCCGGAGGATGTGCGGGTGACCGGGCCGGTCAGCCTCGACGAGTTGCGGGGCGTCTTCCCCGGCTTCTGAGCGCGGACGCCGGCGGCGGGCCCCGTGCCGGCGCGGCGACGTCGGCGTCAGGCGGGTGCCGGGCCGGTGGAGTCGCGGACCACGAGGGTGTGCCCGGTCGATCGGCGGCGTGGCCGGGTCGACCGGGGTTTGAGCGCCAGGGCGAGAGCCATCCGCCCCATGTCGGTCATCGGCAGCCGGACGGTGGTGAGGCTGGGCGCCAGGTCGGCGGCGACGGAGACGTCGTCGAAGCCGACCACCGACATCCGGTCCGGCACGGAGATGCGGTGCGCCCGCAGCACGGCCAGCACCCCCATCGCCATCGCGTCGTTGAGCGCGATGATCGCGGTCGTCGCCGGGTGGTCGCTGAGGATCTGCTCGGCGGCGACCCGGCCGCCCTCGCGGGTGAAGTCGGTGTGCACGACCGGCAGGTCGCCGAGGTCGAGGCCGTGGCGCTGCAACGCCGACGCGACCCCGGCCATCCGGTCGGCGACGGTGGTGAGCCCCTCGGTGCCGGCGGCGACGGCGATCCGCCGGTGCCCCAGCGCGAGCAGGTGCTCCGCGAGCGCCCGCCCGCCGGCCTCGTTGTCCGGCAGCACCGCGTCGGCGCCGAGCGAGTGGCGGCCGATGACCGCCACCCGCCCGCCGAGGTTCTGATATGCCGACAGCTCCGCCTTCGTCTCGGCCTCGACGCGGGGGTCGGTGTAGCCGGAGCCGGCGATGAGGATGATGCCGACCCGCTGCGCGATGAGGTGGCGGATCTGGCGCAGCTCGAAGCCCGGGTCCCGTCCGGAGTGGCAGATCTGCACGAGCAGCCCCTGGTCGGCGGCGACCTGGATGACACCCCCGGCGATCTCGGAGAAGTAAGGGTCGTCCACCTGGTGCACGACCAGCCCGACCGTGGAGCTCGCCCCGCCGGCGAGGGTGCGGGCGTACGGGTTGGCGACGTAGCCCAGCTCCTGGGAGACCCGCCGCACCCGGTCGGCGACCTCCTCGCTGACGCCGTCCCGGCCGGCCAGAGCCCGCGAGGCGGTCGCCAGCGACACACCGGCCCGCTCGGCGACGTCGACGAGGCGCAACCTCGAGCCAGGCTTGGGCATCAGTAACGCTCCCGAAACACATCGATGCTGACGCGTCCTCGGCTATTGCCAGTGACGTAGCACACAGCCTAGAGTACGAAAGCGCTTTCGTAAGCGCTTCCAGCCTGGTGCAAAGGAGCGTCCGAGGATGTCCACCCGGTTGACAAAGATGAGATGGGCAACGGCGTTCGGCGCGACGGTGGCCCTCGCGCTCGGCGGCTGCAGCGGGGGTGATGGCGGGGGTTCGTCCTCCGGCGACGACCCGATCGTGGTCGGCATCTCCCTGCCGCTGACCGGAGACTTCTCCGAGCCCGGCAAGGGCGTGCAGCGCGGCTACCAGGCCTGGGCGAAGATCGTCAACGACAAGGGCGGTCTCCTGGGCCGACAGGTCGAACTGAAGATCCTCGACGACCAGTCCAACGCCGACCGCGTCGTCTCCGACTACGAGCAGCTGATCGGCCAGGACCAGGTCGACGTGGTGGTCGGTCCCTTCTCGACCCGGCTCGTCGTCCCGGCCGCCCGGGTCGCCGAGGAGTACGGCATGTTGTTCGTCGAGCCCGCGGGCGCGGCGAAGGAGGTCTTCGAGCAGGGCTTCAAGAACCTGTTCTACGCCGCTCCGGCGGTTGCCAACGACCACTACAACCACCTCGCGGAGCACATCCTCGCCCTGCCGGCGGGGCAGCGTCCCACGACCGCCGCGTACGCCGCGATGGACGACCCGTTCGCCCAGGGCACCGCGTACGGCCTCAAGGAGAAGCTCACCGCCGGTGGCATCCGCACCGTCGTCGACGAGGTCTACCCGCCGAACACCACCGACTTCAGCGGCATCGCCGCGAAGATCGCCGCGTCCAAGGCGGACATCGTGGTGGGCGGCTCGCAGTACCAGGACGGCGTCAACCTGATCGTCGCCCTCCAGCAGCTCGGCTACCAGCCGAAGCTGGCCGCCTTCTCCACGGCGCCGACCAGCCCCGAGTTCGCGGCCGCCATCGGCAACAAGACCGAGGGCATCCTGTCGCCGACCGGCTACACCCAGAAGGCGCCCTACCCGAGCAACGTCGAGTTCGTCGAGAAGTACACCGCCCAGTTCGGTTCGGCGCCGGAGGAGGACGAGGCGAACGCGTACACCACCGGCCAGGTCGTCGCGGCCGCGATCACCGCGGTCGGCTGCGCCGAGCAGGGGGACTGCCAGAAGAAGCTGGTCGAGTGGGTCCGTGGCAACACGGTGGAGACGGTCGTCGGCCCGCTCAGCTGGGACGCCACCGGCAAGCCGAAGGGCGCCCACATGATCCAGCAGTGGGTCAAGGGCGAGATCCAGATCGTGCTTCCAGAAGACGCCAAGGAGACCGACTTCGTCTTCCCGAAGCCGGCCTGGTAGGCACCGATGTCCTCTGGCGCGCTGATCTTCCAGAGCGTCGTGCTGGGATTGCTCCTGGGCGGGCTCTACGCCCTGCTGGCCTCGGGTCTGACGCTCTACTTCGGCATCATGCGGGTGGTGATGATCGCCCACTCGGCGTTCCTCATCCTCGCCGCCTACCTGGCCTGGTGGTGGCACACCCGGCTCGGCGTCGACCCGCTGCTGTCGCTGGTCGTCACGGTCCCGCTCTTCTTCGCCGCGGGGGTGCTGCTGCAGCGGCTGCTGCTGTCAAGGCTGCGCCCGGCGACCCTGACCATGATGTCGGTGCTGCTCACCTTCGCCATCGCGGTCATCATCGAGGGCCTGCTGGGGTACGCGTTCACCGGCACGCAGCGGCGCATCCAGCTCGGCTACGGCTCGGCGAACCTCGAGCTGTTCGGCGCCCGGATCGCGGTGGTCAAGCTGATCGCGTTCGGTCTCGCCGCCGCCGCGCTGCTGACGCTCTACCTGCTGCTCAAGAGGACGACCTTCGGGTGGGCGTTGCGGGCGACGATCCAGCACCGCGACGCCGCCCGGCTGGTCGGGATCGACACCGACCGGATCGCCGGCTTCGGCTTCGGGATCGGGCTGGCCAGCGCGGCCGTCGGTGGCACCGCCCTGGCCCTGGACACCACCATCTACCCGTCGCTGCACTGGCACTGGATCGGCCCGCTGATGGCGATCATCGTGGTCGGCGGGCTGGGCAGCGTGCCGGGGGCCGCGGCCGCCGCCATGGTGCTCGGCCTGCTCCAGAGCCTGTTGCAGATCCCGCTGAACACGACCTGGGCGCAGACCATCTTCTACCTCGCGCTCTTCGCCACGCTGGCGTTCCGCCCGCAGGGATTCTTCGGAGGTCGGCTTGCCCAGCGCTTCTGATCCGACACCGACGGCCGCCACGACAGCCCCCGGCGGCCCGGCGGCCACGACAGCGTCCGGCGGGCCGGCCGGGGCGCGCCGGCCCGCGGTCACCACCGGCCGGATCGTCCAGGGCGTCGTGCTCGTGGCGCTCGTCGCGGTGGTGCTCTCCTTCCCGTCGCTGGCGCCCAACCCGTACATCCTCTCCGCCGGGATCCTGGTGCTGAACTACGCGGTCCTGTCGACCTCGTGGAACTTCGTCGGAGGGTTCACCGGCTACATCTCGCTCGGGCACGGCGCCCTCGCCGGGCTCGGCGCGTACGGCACCGGGCTGCTGGTCACGAAGGCCGGCCTGCCGAGCTTCCTGGCCCTGGTCGTCGCGGCCGTCGGGGTCGCGGCGCTGGCCGTGCCGATCGGGTACGCGGCGCTGCGGGTCCGCGGCGCCTCCTTCGTCATCGTGTCCATCGCGCTGGTGCTGGTGATGCTGCTGGTCTTCCAGAGCTGGGCGTCGTTCACCGGTGGGTCCCGGGGCCTGGTCGTGCCACGGCCGTTCCCGGATCTGCTGCGCCCCGAACACCACCGGGTCTTCTGGTTCCTCTTCGCCGCCCTGCTGGCGCTCGCGCTGCTGGTGTGGTGGGTGATCGACCGTTCGCGGTTCGGCCTCGGGCTGAAGGCGATCCGGGAGGACGAGGACAAGGCCGAGGCGCTGGGCACCCCGACGTTCACCTACAAGCTGGTGGTCTTCGTCGTCTCGGCCGGGTTCACCGCCTGCGCCGGCGGCCTCTACGCACTCTGGTTCGGCGACCTCGACCCGGTGTTCCAGTTCTCCATCCTGACCGGGTCGTACATGGTCCTCATGGCGCTGCTCGGCGGGGTGCGCAACCTGTTCGGTCCGCTGCTCGGCGCCGTGGTCGTGGGCACCGCGCTGGAGTACTTCAAGGTCGAGTACGGCAACACCCCGCTGCACCTGGTCGCGACCGGCCTGCTGCTCGCCCTCGTCGTGCTCTTCATGCCCGACGGCGTGCTGCCGGCGATCGCCGCGCTGCTCGACCGGTTCCGGCCGGCCCAGCACTCGATCCGTGAGGTGACCGCCGCCGAGTTGCGCGACCAGCGCGAGCGCGGCGACACGGGCGAGGCACCACCCGAGCTGGCGGCGGCCGGCAACGGCGGACCGGGTGCGGAGCGAAGCGAGGGGCGGTCATGAGCGACGGGCAGGCACTGCGGACGGACGCCCTGACCAAGGCGTTCGGGGGCGTGGTGGCCCTCGACGGCGCGAGCGTGGCCTTTCAGCACGGCAAGGTCAACGCGCTCATCGGGCCCAACGGCTCCGGCAAGACGACGTTCTTCAACTGCGTCACCGGCCTGATCCGGCCCGACTCCGGCCGGACGACGTACCGGGGGCGGGACATCACCCGCGCCGCGCCGCACGCGATCGCCCACGCCGGCGTCGGCCGTACCTTCCAGCTGTGCCGGGTGTTCCCGCGGATGTCGGCGCTGGACAACGTGCTCGCCGCCGTACGCCCGGCGGGCCTGCTC
Source organism: Micromonospora sp. WMMD812 (assembly GCF_027497215.1). Taxonomy (NCBI): domain Bacteria; kingdom Bacillati; phylum Actinomycetota; class Actinomycetes; order Micromonosporales; family Micromonosporaceae; genus Micromonospora; species Micromonospora sp. WMMD812. Next base: position 248,686 of record NZ_CP114904.1, read on the forward strand.
GGGCAGCTGCGCGGCGCGCACGGCCGGTCCGAGGTCGACCGGGCGCGCGGCTGGCTGACCCGGTTGGGCATCGAGCACCTCGTCGACGTCGAGGCCCGCAACATGTCCTGGGGGCAGCAGAAGCTGCTCGAGCTGGCCGGCGTGCTGATGAGCGACCCGGAGACGGTCCTGCTGGACGAGCCGGCCGGCGGGGTCAACCCGGCGCTGCTCGACCGCATCGGCAGCCTGGTCCGCGAGCTCAACGCCGAGGGCCGGACGTTCGTGATCGTCGAGCACAACATGGACCTGGTCATGAGCATCAGCGACCACATCGTGGTCTTCGACCGCGGCCGGCCGATCGCCGAGGGTCCGCCGTCAGTCATCCGCTCCGACGAACGCGTGCTGGGGGCCTACCTTGGCGTCTGAGATCGAACTCATCGACATCCAGGCCGGCTACGGGCGCGCGGCCCCGGTGCTGCGCGGCCTCAGCGTCGCCGTGCCGGCCGGCACCATCGTCTGCCTGGTCGGGCCGAACGGCGCCGGGAAGTCGACCGTGCTGAAGGTCGCCAGCGGGCTGCTCTCCCCGCGGTCGGGTCGGATCCTGGTCGGCGGGCGGGACGTCACCGGCCAGGGTCCGAAGCGGATGCTCGCCGCCGGCGTGGCGCACGTCCTCCAAGGGCACAGCGTGTTCCGGGAGATGACCGTGGCCGAGAACGTGCTGCTCGGTGGCTACACGCTCAAGGACAAGGCGTTCATCGCCAGGCGGGTCGAGTTCGTCCGGGAACTCTTCCCGGTCGTGGCCGAGCGTTGGGACAGCCTCGCCGGACTGCTCTCCGGCGGCCAGCAGAAGCAGGTCGAGTTCGCCCGCTCGCTCATGGTGGACCCGAAGGTGGTCCTGCTGGACGAGCCGTCCATGGGTCTCGACCCGAAGGCGACGGCCACCGTCTTCGAGCAGGTCGTCCGGATGCGGGACGCCGGCACCGCCGTGCTGCTGGTCGAGCAGAACGCGCGGCGGGCGCTGGAGACCGCGGATCTCGGCTGCGTGCTCGACCTCGGCCGCGTGCACATCTCCGGCCCGGCGTCCGAACTGCTGGCCGACCCGCAGCTCGGCGAGCTCTACCTCGGCGGACGGCCCGCCGAGCCACCGGTCACCCCGAAACGCTGAGCCCCGCGTCGGCGTCGAGCGCGCCGAGCCCGCGGGCGCCAGCAGGCGAACGGCACCACCGCACCACCGACATAGTGAGACCCGGCGCTTCCGGGAAGCGCTTACCGCAGGCGTCGGGTCGGCGAAGTTCGTGGCACAGAGAGGTGTACGCGATGTCGAGACCACGACGCGTCGCCGCCGCCACCGCCGCCCTCCTGGCGGCCGGTGTGCTGGCGGGCGCCGCGGCGCCACCCGCGGCGGCCGGCTGGCCCGGCCCGCGCGGCGTCCACCCGTCCCTACGAGAGAACCTGGTCTCCTTCTACGACTTCGACCACCCGGTGACCGGCGACCCGGCGCTGGAACGCGACCAGGGCCGGTCGGGCACCGAGATCGAACTGGTCAACGGCGGCGCGGCGATGCGTGTCCGGGACCGCGCGTACGCCGGCAGCGGCCGGGCGCTGCAGACCCGGCAGGTCGAGCCGACGGTCGCCGGCAACGACGACTGGAAGGCCGGCATCTGGTCGGCCAGCGGCGTGCGCACGCTGCGCCCGTTCAACGCCGTCGCGGGCACCACCGTGATGGGCTGGTTCAAGGTCGAGATGACCAGCCCTCGGCCCAACTCCCACACCGCCAACCCCGACGACCTGTTCAACGCCATCGGGCTCGCCGGCGTGCTCACCGGCGACTCCGACGGCCACGGCGTCCGCGCGCTGCTGGAACTCATCGACGTCAACGGGGAACTTCGCCTGGTCGCGCTCGGCCGGCGCCTCGACGGGGGCAACTCGCAGACGTTCGCGGCGAACGAGGACTGGCGGACGCTGCTGCCGGTGGGCGAGTGGGTGCACCTGACCGCCACCTTCGACTTCGCCACTGGCGCGATGGCCCTCTACCGCAACGGCAAGCCGCTGGCCGGCTTCTACACCCGCACCGACGACCCGTGGCTGGTGAGCGGCCCGGGCCCGCACGTCACCACCGCCACCGATCCCCGCGGCATCAAGATCGGCGGCAGCTACCCGCAGGACACCCGCGAGCAGAACCCGTGCGACTGCCGCATGGATTCGCTGATGTTCCTCGACCGCGTCGTCTCGGCGCGCGACGTCGAGAAGCAGTACCGGCACATGACCGCCCGCGGGCACTGACCCGCCCCGCCACCCGTCCCCCGAGAATGGAGTGACCCGTGCGCATCTCCACTCGCAGCGTACGCAGATCGGCGACGACCGCCGTGCTCGCGGCCGCCACCCTCACCCTGTCGTTGCTGGTCGCGCCGCCCGCCCAGGCCGCCGACCCGATCTACGACCCGGTCCCCGAGGCGCAGATCCAGAGCCGGCTCGGGCTCGTCCTGAGCGAGTACACCTCGTTCCCCAAGTCCGAGCCGACCCCGGCGCCGACCGACCAGCGGCTCATGCGGCAGGCCCGGATCAACACGATCATGGAGATCCCGGACGGCTCCGGCCGCCGGGCGGTGCCTGACCTCAACGGCAAGCTCTACGTCGTCGAGAACGGCGTGCCGCACGTCTACCTCGACGTCGCGGCCACCTTCGCGCCGAAGTTCTTCTCCGGCCGCGGCCTCGGCCAGGGCTTCGGTTACGTGGCCTTCCACCCGGACTTCAAGCGCAGCGGCAAGTTCTACACCGTCCACACCGAGCAGGCGTCGCTGGCGACCGAGGTGCCGGACTGGTCGCAGACCGGCACCATCTTCCACGGCATCATCACCGAGTGGACGGCCAGCGACCCTGCCGCCGACACCTTCGCCGGTACCCGGCGGGAGGTGCTGCGCCTCGGCTTCGGCGGTCAGGTGCACGGCATCCAGGAGATCAACTTCAACCCGACGGCCAAGAAGCACGACGCCGACTACGGGAATCTCTACATCGCCGCCGGCGACGGCGGTCTCGGCGTCCGCAACACCGACCCGCAGAACCTCGCCCTCCCGCACGGCAAGCTGCTGCGGATCGACCCGCTGGGCACCAACGCCGCCGGCGGGCGGTACGGCGTGCCGCCCTCGAACCCGTTCGTCGGTCGCGCGGGCGCGCTCGGCGAGATCTACGCGGTCGGCTTCCGCGATCCGCACCGGTTCAGCTGGGACCGGCAGACCGGACGGATGTACCTCGGCCACATCGGCGAGCACGCCATCGAGGCGATCTACGAGGTGCGCGCCGGCGACAACTTCGGCTGGAGTGAGCGCGAGGGGGCGTTCGTCTTCGACAAGGCGTCGACGCGTCCGTGCGACAAGCTCTTCCCGCTGCCCGAGGACGACGCACAGTACGGCTACACCTACCCGGTCGCCGCGTACGACCACGACCCGGCTCCGGGCTGGAACTGCACCTCGGACGTCGGTGTCGCGGTGGCCGGCGGGTTCGTCTACCGCGGCCGGGACGTGCCCGCCCTGCGGGGCAAGTACGTCTTCGGCGACCTGGTCGACGGGCGGGTGCTCTACACCGAGGCCAAGGAGATGCGGCGTGGGCAGGACCCGGCTCCGATCCACCGGCTGGCTCTCTTCGACGCCGCCGGCAACTCGGTGCGCATGCAGGACCTCTCCGGTCCCGGCGCGCCCGGCGACCCGAACCGGGTCGACCTGCGCTTCGGCACGGACGCGCAGGGCGAGCTGTACATCCTGGCCAAGGCCAACGGCAAGATCTGGAAGGTGACCGGCACCCGCGAGTTCGCGGACGGGACGGTCGGCGACACCAAGGTCCGGGACACCATGCGGCCGACCAACTGGGCGCCGGTGACCCCGTCGAAGTGGCAGTTCACCGGCAAGCAGGTGATCCTGGCCGAGGCGGGCGTGCAGCGGCCCGGCCCGCGCCGGCCGTTCGAGTACGCGGTGCTCACCGCCGGACCGAAGTTCGGGGCCGTCGACGTCACGGCCGAGGTGCGACTGGACACCCCGGTCGAGGTGACCAACCGGGACGTGATCATCGTCTTCGGCTACCGGTCGGACACGGAGTTCTACTACGCCCACGTGTCGACCGACAACACGATCCTGCCGCACAACGGCATCTTCAAGGTCAACAACGCGGACCGGGAGCGGATCGACTACCAGTGGAACGGCCGGTCCCGTGGCGCCGCGCCGGCCATCGTGGACGCGGACTGGCACACGGTCCGGGTCCGGCACCTGCCGGCGACCGGGGAGATCGCCGTCTACATCGACGGGGCGAAGGACCCGTTGATGACCGCGAAGGACACCACCTTCGACTCGGGCCGGGTGGGCTTCGGCTCGTTCGACAACGTCGGGCGGATGCGTGACCTCACCGTACGCGGCACGCCGGCGGCCTGACCGGCCACCGGTCGGCGGTTCCGGGCAGGGGAGCGGCGGCAGCGTGGCCGCCGCTCCCCACCAGAACCGGCACGCCGGGGGCCGGCACGTCGGCTCAGGACGGCCCGCGGGGGGTGCTGGCGCGGACCACCACCTCGCCGCCGACGCGACGCAGGCGGGGCCGTTCGACCTCGTCGTCGAGGGCCAGCTGGACGGCCAGTGCCCCGATCTCCTCGAGGGGGATCCGTACGGTGGTCAGCCCCGGGTTCACGTCGCGCAGGGTGGCGATGTCGTCGAAGCCGGCGATCGCCATCCCCGAGGGTGGTTCCACGCCCCGGTCGCGCATCGCGGCCATCGCGCCCACCGCCATCACGTCGTTGACGGCGAACACGCAGCTGACGTCGGGCTCACGGTCGAGCAGTCGACTCATGGCGTCGTAGCCGCCGTCCCGGGTGAACGGGCCGGGCACGACGTGCTCCGGGGCGAGCCGGCCGCCCCGTCGGGCCAGCGCCTGCCGGAAACCGGCCACCCGCTCGGTCGCGGTGAGCAGGTCGGGCGGCCCGCCGAGCACCGCGAACCGGTGGTGCCCGAGGTCGTGCAGGGCGTGGCCGAGGTCGCGCGCACCGGCCTGGTTGTCGATGGAGATGGTGTCGACCGGAAGGCGTGGTTGGCTCACCGCCACCGCCCGGCCGCCCTCGGCCTCGAACGCGGCCAGCTCCTCGGCGAGTTGGTCGGTGGCGGCGCGGTCGTCGGTGCGACTGCCGACGACGATGACGACGCTGGCCCAGTGCCGGCGGAACGCGCCGACGTAGTCGGTCTCGGCCCCCGGCCGGCGCTCGGTGCTCGCCATGGTGACCAGCAGCCCGTGCGCCCCGGCCTCCCGCATCACGCCGGCGGCGACGGCGGAGAAGTAGGGGTCGGCGATGTCGTGCAGCGACAGGCCGACGATGTTGGTCCGCCCCCGGGCCATCGCCTGGGCGTGCGCGTTGGGGGAGTAGCGGAGCTCGGCCGCCGCGCGCAGCACCCGCTCGCGCAGCTTCTCGCCCACCACCCGGTTGGCGCTGCCGTTGAGAGCACGGGAGGCGGTGGCCAGCGACACCCCGGCGCGGCGCGCCACGTCGTGCAGCGTGACGGAACCGGTCACGAAACCTTTCCTTCCCGAACTCGACCGCGGGCGGAAATCGTTTCCCGCCAGCGTAGGAAGCCGCCGATCACCCCGTCAAACCCGGCACCGGGCCGGTGGCCTGCGGATCCGCCCCCCGGTCACGCCGTCGTCGCCGATGGTGACCGGCCGGTGTGGACGGGGCTTGCACCGGTGACAGACTCTGCCATACCGTTTCGGTAAGCGCTTTCCCAAGGAGGTTCGTCGATGTCCGCTCGCAAGCTCGGTGTGGTGATGAACGGGGTGACCGGCCGGATGGGCTACCGGCAGCACCTCGTGCGATCCGTCCTCGCCATCCGGGAACAGGGCGGCGTGACACTCTCCGACGGCACCCGCGTGCAGCTCGAACCGCTGCTGGTCGGGCGGAACGAGACGAAGTTGCGGGAGATCGCCGAGCGGCACGACCTGCCCCGCTGGACCACCGACCTGGACGCCGCGCTGGCCGACGCCGACCACCCGGTCTACTTCGACGCCCAGCTGACCCAGGTCCGGGAGAAGTCACTGATCAAGGCCATGGACGCCGGCCGGCACGTCTACACCGAGAAGCCGACCGCCGAGTCGTTCGCCGGGGCGCTCGAACTCGCCCGGCACGCCCGACGGGCCGGGGTGAAGAACGGGGTGGTGCACGACAAGCTCTACCTGCCCGGGCTGATGAAGCTCAAGCGTCTGGTCGACGGGGGCTTCTTCGGCCGGATCCTCTCGGTGCGCGGCGAGTTCGGCTACTGGGTGTTCGAGGGCGACTGGCAGCCCGCGCAGCGCCCCAGCTGGAACTACCGCGCGCAGGACGGTGGCGGCATCGCGTTGGACATGTTCCCGCACTGGAGCTACGTGCTGGAGAACACCTTCGGCGCGGTACGGGCGGTCACCGCCCGGGTCGTCACGCACATCCCCCAGCGCTGGGACGAGAACGGCCAGCGCTACGACGCGACCGCCGACGACGCCGCGTACGCCATCTTCGAACTCGACGGGGGGATCGTCGCCCAGGTGAACTCGTCCTGGGCCGTCCGGGTCAACCGGGACGAGCTGGTCGAGTTCCAGGTGGACGGCACCGACGGCAGCGCGGTGGCCGGGCTGCACCGCTGCCGGGTGCAGCCGCGGGCGGTCACCCCGAAGCCGGTGTGGAACCCGGACCTCGTGGAGACCCAGCGGTTCCGCGACCAGTGGCACGAGGTGCCGGACAACGCCGTGTTCGACAACGGCTTCAAGGCCCAGTGGGAGCAGTTCGTCCGGCACGTCGTGGAGGACGCGCCGAACCCGTACGACCTGCTCTCCGGTGCCCGTGGGGTGCAGCTCGCCGACGCCGGGCTGCGCTCCTCCCGGGAGGGCCGTCGCATCGAGCTGCCGGAGCTGACGGCATGAGCGAGCGAATCATCAGGATCCGCGCGTGCGAGCCTCGGGCCGGCGCCGACCGGACGGAGGTGGCGGCATGAGCGCGACGGTGCGGTTGCCGCGCGCCGACGGCACGCTGGAGGAGCGCCGGCTGGCCGAGCCGGCCCGGTGGGAGCGGCCCGCCAGCGCGATCGCCTCCCGCGTCGCGTTCGCCGCCGCGCACGTGGTCGCCGACCCGTTCGGTGACAACGTGCCCGGCGCCCCGGCGGTGGTGGACTGGGAGTCCACCCTGGCGTTCCGCCGGCACCTCTGGTCGTACGGGCTCGGGGTGGCCGAGGCGATGGACACCGCTCAGCGCGGCATGGGACTCGACTGGGCCACCACCCGCCAGCTCATCGACCGCAGCGCCGCCGCCGCGCGCGAGGCGGGCGGCCGGATCGCGGCCGGCGCCGGCACCGACCACGTGCCGGCCGACGTCGCCTCGCTCGACGACGTCACGGCCGCGTACGAGGAGCAGGTCGAGGTGGTGGAGGCCAGCGGCGCGCAGGTCATCCTGATGGCGAGCCGGCAGCTGGCCCGGCTGGCCCGCGGGCCCGAGGACTACGCCAAGGTGTACGAGCGGCTGCTCGCCCAGGTGTCCCGACCGGTGATCCTGCACTGGCTGGGGCCCATGTTCGACCCGGCGCTGCACGGCTACTGGGGCTCGGCGGAAGTTCCGACGGCCAGCACCGCGTTGCTCGACCTCATCGGCCGGCACGCGGCCAAGGTCGACGGGGTGAAGGTGTCGCTGCTCGACGCCGACCACGAACGGGCGCTGCGGGCCGCGCTGCCGGCCGGCGTACGCCTCTACACCGGCGACGACTTCAACTACCCGGAGCTGATCCGGGGCGACGGGACGCACCACAGCGACGCCCTGCTCGGCATCTTCGCCGCGATCGCACCGGCCGCCTCGGGCGCCCTCCAGGCCCTCGACCGAGGCGACCCGCTCGGCTACGACGCGGCCTTCGCGCCGACGCTGCCGCTGGCCCGGCACATCTTCGCCCCGCCGACCTGGTACTACAAGACCGGCATCGCCTTCCTGGCCTGGCTCAGCGGCCACCAGCCCGGCTTCACCATGGTGGGCGGCCTGGAGAGCGCCCGCGGCGTGGTCCACCTGGCCGAGCTGGCGCGGCTCGCCGACGAGGCCCGGCTGCTACCCAATCCCGACCTCGCCGCCGCGCGGCTGCGCGCGTTCCTCGACGTCGCCGGGGTTCCCCGGTGAGCGGCGCGAACCGGTCCACCGTGGACCGGGCCGTGGACGTGCCGTCGGGCCGGCCGGCCGAGGTCGCCACGCCGCAGCCGGGCGACCCGGCGCTCGCCCGGCTGTCGCTGAACCAGAAGACCACCGACCGGTGGTCGGTGGCCGAGGCGGTCGACGGGTGCGTCCGGGCCGGCCTGCCGGCGATCGGTCTCTGGCGCGAGCCCGTCCAGGCGATCGGCGCCGGCGCCGCCGCCCGCCTCGTCGCCGACGCCGGGCTGCGGGTGTCCTCCCTGTGCCGGGGCGGGTTCCTGACCGCCGTCGACCCGGCCGCCCGGCGCCGTGCGCTCGACGACAACCGCCGGGCGATCGAGGAGACCGCCGAGGTCGGCGCGGCCTGCCTGGTGATGGTGGTCGGCGGTCTGCCGGAGGGCTCCCGTGACCTGGCCGGCGCGCGGGAGCGGGCGGCCGACGGGATCGCCGACCTGGTGCCGCACGCGGCGCAGCACGGCGTACGGCTCGCGCTGGAACCCATGCATCCGATCTTCTGCGCGGACCGCGGGGTGCTCTCCACCCTCGGCCAGTCGCTCGACCTCGCCGAGCGGTTCCCCGCCGAGCACGTGGGCGTCGTGGTCGACACGTACCACGTCTGGTGGGACCCGGACGTCCTGGGCCAGATCCAACGCGCCCGCGGCCGGATCGCGAGTTTCCAGGTCTGCGACTGGATCACCCCGCTGCCGCCCGACGCCCTGCTCTCCCGGGGCATGATGGGCGACGGGCACATCGACTTCCGGCTGCTCCGCCGGGCCGTCGAGCAGGCCGGTTACACCGGCGACATCGAGGTGGAGATCTTCAACGCCGACGTGTGGGCCGCCGACCCGGACGCGGTCGTCGCCACGATGGCCCGCCGCCATCTCGCCCACGTGCTAGGCGACTGAGCGGCGGAGCGCCACGGGGCCGCGCCCGGGCCGGGCGGGTCACAGCACCTGGGCGAGGAACTGGCGCAGGCGCGGGTGCTCGGGCGCCCCGAAGACCGCGGCCGGCTCACCGACCTCCAGCACAACCCCACAGTCCATGAAGGCCACCGTGTCGGCGACCTCGCGGGCGAAGCCCATCTCGTGGGTGACCACCACCATGGTCATCCCGCCGGACGAGAGGTCCGCCATCACTCCGAGCACCCCCTTGACCAGTTCGGGGTCGAGGGCGCTGGTGGCCTCGTCGAAGAGCATCACCTGCGGCTGCAGGGCCAAGGCCCGGGCGATCGCCACCCGCTGCTGCTGCCCGCCGGACAGGTGCGCCGGTCGGGCGTCGGCCTTGCCGGCCAGCCCGACGAGGTCCAACTGGGCCCGGGCGACGGCCACCGCCTCCTCCTCGGGCAGCCGCTTGATCCGGCGCAGCGCCAGCGTGACGTTACGCAGCACGCTCATGTGCGGAAACAGGTTGAACTGCTGGAAGACCATGCCGACGCGTTGCCGCAGGGCGTCCGGGTCGTCGGTCAGCACGCTGCGTCCGTCGAACAGCACGTCACCGCGATCCGGCTCGATCAGCCGGTTGATCGTCCGCAGCAGCGTGGACTTGCCGGAGCCGGACGGCCCGATGACGCAGGCGGTCGCGCCCCGCGCCACGTCCAGGTCCACGCCACGGAGCACCCGGTTCGCCCCGAAGGCGAGGTGCACGTCGCGGACGCCCAGGCTCACCGAGGTCGTGGTGTCGATGCTCATCGCTGGCTCCCTCCGGCCGCGCCCGGCAGTGTCAGGTCGGCGTCGTCGATGTCCTCGGCCGGCGCGGCCTGCCGGCCGTGCCGCAGCCGCCGGTCGATCGCGTTGACCGCGTGCGTGAGCGGAACGGTGAGCGCCAGGTAGAAGAGCCCGGCCAGCAGCAACGCGGACTCGTTGCCGGTGGTGGCGGCGTAGTCCTGACCGATCCGGAACAGCTCCCGCTGGCTGGCCACCAGGCCGAGGAAGTACACCAGGCTGGAGTCCTTGATCAGGGCGATGAGCTGGTTGACCCACGCCGGCAGCACCCGGCGTACGCCCTGCGGGATGATGACCACCCGCATCGCCTCGCCCCAGGAGAGGCCGAGCGCCCGGGCGCCCTCCAACTGGGCCGCCTCCACCGACTGGATGCCGGAGCGGAAGATCTCCCCGATGTAGGCGGCCGCGATCAACGAGAGCGCCAGGATGCCCAACGGGTACGGGTCCGGGCCCCACACCTGCATGCCGAGCGGCGCCAGCCCCACGCCGATGAGCAGGATCGTCGCGGCGGCCGGCAGGCCCCGGAACACGTCGGTGTAGACGCGCGCCGGCCAGCGTAGCCAGCGGGTGCGGGCGATGCCGGCGACGGCCAGCAGCATGCCCAGCACCGAGCCGAGCAGGGCGGCGGAGACCGCCAGGATCAGCGTGTTGGGCAACCCGACGGTCACCATCTCGGGTAGCGCCTCGCGCATCGACTCCCAGTCGAAGAACGTCTCCCAGAGGGTGCGCAACGGATCCATCAGTCGCCTCTCCTACCGCCCCGCTCGCTCGTCAGCACCACCGTCAGGACGCGGCCGAGGCCGACGCCGTCGCGGCTGGGACCGCCACGGTGCCGCTGCCCGGCTTGAAGTCCGCCGGGATCGGCCGGCCCGGGTAGTACTGGTCCTGCAGGCGGCTCCACGTGCCGTCCGCGATCACCTCGTCGAGGCCCTTGTTCAGCGCCTCGCGCAGCTTGTCGTTCCCCTTGGCCACCGCGTACGCGGTCGGCGCCGGGCTGAGCTGCTTCGCCGCCACGGTGATCTTGCCGCTGCTGTCCGCCGCCGACTTCTCGCCGATCTCGGCCGGGGCGATCCAGGCGTCCGCGGTGCCCGCCTTCAGCTGGTTGATCGCGCCGTTGTAGTCCGGCACCCGGACCGGGTTGAGCCCCTTGCCGGTGGCGTAGTCGTCCTGGACCGTGCCCTGCACGACCACGACCCGCTTGCCCGCGAGCTGGTCGAAGCCCGTGATCGGCGAGCCGGCCGGTACGTCGAGTCCGAAGTAGCCGAAGTCGTAGCCGTTGCCGAAGTCGACCGTCTTCTTGCGAGCCTCGGTGATGGTGATCGATGAGCTGCCGACGTCGAACTTCCGGTTGTTGACCTGCGAGAGCAGCGCGGAGAAGTCGGTGCCGACGAACTCCACCTTCAGACCGACCTTTCCGGCGACCGCGGTGAGCAGGTCGTTGTCGAAGCCGGTGAACCGGCCGTCCTTCAGGTACACGTTCGGCGGCGCGTCGGTGAGCGTGCCGGCGCGCAGCACGCCGGCCTGGAGCAGGCCGTAGGGGTTGTCCGCCGCGCTGGACGAGGCGTCGTCGCCGCAGGCGGTGAGAGTGGCGGCGCCGAGGACGGCGGCCACGCCGAGGGCGGCCACCCGGGTCAGGGCAGGAAGAAGTCGCACAGGTGTCTCCGGGGATGGTGTCAGCGGCGGCGCACGGGCGTACGCCGCCGACGGCGCGCCCGACGGGCGTACCGCTGGATAGATCAGGGAAGCGGGGAAGGGCGCGTCAGCGACCGGCGCTGGGCCGACACGCGGCGCTGCAGACCCACATCATGTCGACGTGCCGGCGCCGGGTCAGTGCCGGCGGTGTGGGCCGGTGGGCCGACGCGGCGGGGTCGAGCGGTGGGATGGTGATGCGAGACGACATGGCTCTCCTAGGTCGTTGCTGACCTGGGAACCAGGCCACGCTTGCACCGGAGAACACTCCGGTGCCCGGTCTTCACCCGGGGCACCCCACCGCGGAGGAGGGTTGCCGGCCAGCGAGCCGGGGCTTGACGCTGGCGCTCATGACCTGCGCCGAGGTTAGCAGCCCGTGGCGGTACACCGTCCAGCCGTTATGACCACCCTCACGCGGGCCCGCCGGGCGACCCGCCGAACAGGGCAAACCCACCACGGCCGCGCGCCGGTGGTGACACGATCACCGAGTGGTCGGCCGGCGCGGGCCGACCGGGCGGGAGTCGGTGCGGTGAGGGACGTCGAGCTGCACGAGGACGGCCGACGAGTGGTCGTGGTCGTCCTCGACAAGGGCGAGGACCCGGTGACGGTGATCAACCAGGTGGCCGTGGACCGGAACATCCGGGGCGCCTCGGTGACCGCGGTGGGCGGCTTCCAGGCCGCCGAGCTGGGCTACTTCGACCGGGAGCGACGCGAGATCCGGCCGATCCCGGTGACCGAGCAGGTGGAGGTGCTCAGCATCCTGGGGGACATCGCCGAGGACTCCGGCCGCCCCGCCCTGCACGTGCACGCGGTGCTCGGCCGCCGGGACGGCAGCACGGTCGGCGGCCACCTGCTGCGCGGCGAGGTCTGGCCGACCCTCGAGGTGGTGATCACCGAGGTCGGCGCGAGCCTCGCCAAGAAGGTGGATCCGGAGACCGGCCTGGCGCTGCTCAGCGGCGAGACCGGACGATGACCGGGCGGAAGCGGTTGGCGTAGCGGGCGGGGGCGCGGGTACTCCCGGGGCGACACCGCCGAGGGGGTGCGTTGTGCCGGACAAGCACGAGCAGGCCGAAGAGATGCGACACGACGTGCCGTCGACGATCGCCCGCTCCGACGACAAGGCGGTGCGGACCTACAAGAAGACGCTCGAGGCGGCCGAGGAGACCTACGGCGACGGCGAACGGGCGCACCGCACGGCGTACTCCTCGCTCAAGCACACCCATGAGAAGGTCGGGGACCACTGGGAGCCCAAGGAGCGTCCGGGGCCGTCCGACCCACAGGCCGCGCTGGGCACCCCGCCTCCCGTGCCCGACCTCGGGAGACCGCCCAGGGGGTGGACGCCAACGCCAGCCGGGGCCACCTCGACGAGGTGGCCCGCAAGGTGGGCATCGACCGCCCGCAGGAGCTGGACCGGGACGACCTGGTCCGCGCGATCGAGAAGGCCAACGCCCGGGCCACCGCCCGCGCCCGCCGGCGAGGTCGGGAACAGCCCCGACCAGGCGGCTGTCCGTCGACCGACCTCGGCCGCTCCCGCCCGTCGCTAGAGTGGCGGTGAACGCCGATGGCATGGGCGATCACGCCGACGCCCCTGGTCGTAGGCCCGCAGAGAGGTGGTCACGCCATGACGGCGAACCGGGACATCGTCGCCCGCGCCTTCGCGGACTGGTCCGCCGGCACCGGCGCCATCAGCGACATCTTCGCCCCGCGCATGCGGTGGGAGGTCGTCGGCAACTCGGTGGTGGCCGGCACGTACCACAGCGCCGACGACTTCCTCACCCAGGCGATGCGACCGTTCAACGCGCGGTTCGACCCGGACAGCCCGTACCGGCCGGTGAACCTCCGGGCGATCTACGAGGACGCCGACGCGAACACGGTCGTCGCCGTCTTCGACGGCGCCGGCGTCACCCGTGACGGCTCGACGTACGAGAACACCTACGCCTGGATCCTGACCTTCTCGGACGGCAAGGTGGTGGACGGGACCGCCTTCTTCGACAGCCTGGCCTTCAACGAGCTGTGGAAGACCCCGCCGGCGGCCTGACCGCTGCCGCTCAGGAGGCGGGCCGGACGGTGGATTTGCTGCCGTCGGCGTGCACGTCCCACCGGCGGCCGAACGCCGGCACCCCGGCCAGCCGGATCCAGTCGAGCGACTCCGGGAGGTGCGGGTCGACGACCAACCGGCCGTCGACGGCGTCCAGCCCGAGCAGCGTCCGCAGGAACAGCAGGGGCGCTCCGCTGGCCCACGCCTGCGGGTTGCAGGCGGTGGGGTAGGGGACCGGTCGCAGGCCGAACGCGCGGTCGTAGCCGGAGAACGCCTCGGGCAGCCGGTGCTCGGAGTAGGCGGACGCCTCCAGCATGGCCAGGATGATGCGGTGCGCGTCGTCGTGGTGGCCGTAGCGGGCGAGGCCGGCGGCGATGAGGGCGTTGTCGTGCGGCCAGACCGTGCCGAGGTGATATCCGATGGGGTTGTAGCCGCGGTCGGTGGTCGAGAGGGTCCGCACCCCCCATCCGGAGAACATCTCCTCGGACATCAGTTGGGCGGCCACCAGGTCGGCCCGCTCCTGCGGCACGATCCCGCTCCACAGCAGGTGACCCATGTTCGACGTCATCGAGTCGATCGGGCGTCCGTCGCCGTCCAGGCCGATCGCGTAGTAGCCGCCCCGCTCGGGGATCCAGAAGTCACGGTTGAACCGGTCGCGCAGCGCGGCCGCCTCCGCCCGCAGCCGTTCGCCGAGCGGACAGTCCCGCCAGGGCCCGTCGGCGAGTTCCGCCATGCGCAGCTTGGCGTCGTACGTGTAGCCCTGCGTCTCGCAGGTCGCGATGGGCAGCACCGGAATGGTCCCGTCGGCGAACTGGACGCCGTCGCTCGAGTCCCGCCAGCACTGGTTGCCCAGCCCCTGGGTCGAGCGGGTCGCGTAGCCCACGTAGCCGGTGCCGTGCAGGTCGCCGAACTCGTCGATCCACCGCAGCGCCGCCTCGGCGTTCGGTCGCAGCTCGCGGACCAGGTCGTCGTCCCCGGTCCAGCGCCAGTACTCGGAGAGCAGCACCAGCCACAGCGGCGTGGTGTCGGCCCCGCCGTAGTAGGGCTGGTAGGGCTTGATGCCGAGCTGGGTCAGCTCCCCGGTCCGGTACTCGTGGAAGATCTTGCCCGGCTCCCGGTCGGTGAAGTCGTCGTGCTCGTCGGCCTGGTGGGCGGCGAGCACCAGCAGGGCGCCCCGCGCGAGCTGTGGGCCGAACGCCACGCTCTGGTACGAGGTGATCAGGGTGTCCCGGCCGAACACCGTCATGAACCACGGCAGCCCGGCCGCGAGCAGCACCACCGGCTCGCCCCGGATGTCCTTCTCGATCCGCATCGACACCAGGTCCGCGCCGGCCTTGCGGCACACCGCCACCAGTCGGTCGGACTGGCTGGTCAGCATGGGCGCGTCGGCCAGCCAGCGGGTGGACGGATCCTCGGCGTCCCGTTCGAAGACGTCGCCGAAGCCGCGGGGCATCGGCTCCAGATGTGACCCGCCGCAGCGCAGCGGCACCCGCAGCTCGCACTCCCACGCCTGCCCCCGCTCGAGCCGCAGGTGCCAGACCAGCGAGTCACCGTCGACCCGGTCCGCGGCCGGATCGGCCCGTACGCGCACCATCGTCTGGTAGTGGCCGTTGCGGTAGGCGAAGCAGAGTGACGACCCGTCGGCCGCGTGATCGCGGACGATCTCGGCCGACCGGTCCCGTCCGGACTCCTTGATCTCGAACAGGTCCGCGAAGTCGGTGCCGACGGCGAGCCGCAGCTGGAACTCGACCGGTTCGAGGCCGAAGTAGCGCAGCTCGATCCGCTCGTACAGGCCGTCGCCGACGAAGCGTTGCCGGCGTACCCCGACCCGGTTCGGGGCCAGGCCCGGCAGGTCGGCGTTGGCCAGGAAGAACGCGGCGGAGAAGGGGTCGACGGTGCCGGACCCGAGCACCAGCAGCGGGGCGTCGTCGATGGTCAGTTCCCACCGGTCGAGGAAGCGGGTGTCGTCGTGCACCAGCCCACCGATGGAACCCCTCGGCACGTCACCGAGCGCGTTGGAGAACATGAAGGTGCGGCCCTCGAGCACGCTGACGGCGTCCGGCCCCAGCTCCGGCGGGAGGTCCCGGCACGCGCCGCTGCCGGCCAGCTGCTCACCGGTCGTGTCCGGCCACGGCTGCGCCGGCGTGCGTCGTCGTTCCGCGGCCGTCACGTACACCCCCAGCCGACAACCGGACATGCCGTCACCGACGACCAGCCTATGTGCGGTCCCGCCGACGGCGCTGCGGCATTGACCAACATGGCCCCGAGACCGATCATGTTCATAGATGTCTCCGACTGTCTCGGTGGGGCCGCGTGGCCGCACCGGATCGGGAGGTCCGATGAGTCGACCGGTGACCCGGTTCGCCGCCGTCCTGGCGGCCACGGTGGTGGCGGCCCCGCTCGGGGCGAGCGCCGCGCACGCCGACCCGGTGGTGCCCCGGCACGCCGTGGTCATCTGCCAGACCGCCAGCTTCTACGCCAACTACGACTCCGCCGGCGGCCCGCACGGCCTGAAGCGGGTGCTGGAGTACGGCAACAAGATCGGCCACACCCCCGGCGCCCACCCCGTCTACAACGGCTGGGCGGCGGCCTTCGACTTCGGTCCGAACGACTGGGGTTACCTGCGCATCGAGTGCATCGGAGGGTACGACTCGTGGTGAGGATCCGACGGCGGGTCGGCGTGGTGGTCGTGGTGGCGATCCTGGCGGCCGCCGCGCCGGCCGGGCCCGCGCGCGCGGCGAACGGCACCATCGGCGAGCGGGAGACCGTCTGCGCCGCCGACCTGTTCGTCCGCACCCAGCCGAACGGCGCCTGGATGGGGACGCTGTACCAGGGCCAGACCTTCCTCGTCGAGGGGCCGCGCAGCGGCGGCTACGTCTACGGCTTCGCGTACGGGCACATCAACCGGCGCGGCTGGGTCCAGGACGGCTGGTTCTGCTGACCCACCCCACGCCCGGGAACTGAGCCCGTTCCGCCTCCGCGACCCGTCTCCAGCCGCGACAGTGGAGGCGGGGCGCCGGCAGGTCGCCGGGGGACGGCGGGGGGTGCGACGTGAAGGGGGGTGTGGAAGCACTCGTCCTGCTCGTGGTGCTGGGTGCCACCGTCCTCGTCGGCACCACGATCGGAGGGCGCTACCGCGTCGCGCCGCCGGTCCTGCTCATCGGCATGGGTGCGCTGCTGGCCCTCATCCCACCGCTGTCGCACGTGGTGCTCGAGCCCGAGGTCGTGCTGGTGCTCTTCCTGCCGGCGATCCTCTACCGCGAGGCGCTGACCACCAGCCTGCGGGAGATCCGGAACAATCTCGGGGTCATCGCCCTGCTCGCGGTGGTGCTCGTGGGGCTCACGATGTTCACCGTGTCGATCACCGCGCAGGCGTTCGGCGTCAATCCGGCGGCGGCCTGGGTGCTCGGCGCCGTGTTGGCGCCGACCGACGCCGCCGCGGTCTCCGGCCTCGCGAAGCGGATGCCCCGCCGGCTGCTCACCACCCTGCACATGGAGAGCCTGATCAACGACGGCACGGCGCTGGTGCTCTTCGCCGTCACGGTCGGCCTGCTCGCCGGTGGCACGGTGCCGACACCGCTGCACCTTGTCGGAGAACTCAGCCTCTCGTTCGTCGGTGGCATCGCCGCCGGGCTGGCGGTCGGCCTCATCGTGGTCATGGTGCGCCGGCACATCGACGACCCGCTACGGGAGGGCGCGCTCAGCGTCCTCACCCCGTTCGCCGCGTTCCTGCTCGCGGAGGAGATCCACGCCAGCGGGGTGCTGGCGGTGGTGGTGGCCGGTCTGGTGCTCGCCTACGCGGGCCCACGGGTGATCCGGGCCCCGTCCCGGGTGCTGGCCCTCGGATTCTGGGACCTCTCCACCTTCATCATCAACGGTGGACTGTTCGTGCTGCTCGGGATGCAGATCCCCCGCGCGGTCCGCAGCGTCAGCAGCGTCTCGCCCCACCGTGCGCTCGTCATCGCGATAGTGGTCACCCTCGTGGTGGTCGCGACCCGGCTGGCGTGGGTGTTGTTCACCCCGTACCTGTTCCGGCTGTTCTACCGCGGCGAGTCGGCGCGCGAGAACCGGATCTCGTGGCGGGTGCGGACCGTCGCCGGGTGGGCCGGCTTCCGCGGCGCCGTGTCCCTCGCGGCGGCGCTGGCGGTGCCGCTGGCCATGTCGAGCGGCCAACCCGTCCGGGAACGCGATCTGATCATCTTCTGTACCGCGGTGGCGATCCTGTCGATCATGCTGGTGCAGGGCACCACCCTGCCGCTGGTGGTCCGCTGGGCCGGCCTCGTCGGCGACCAGCAGCGCGTCGACGAGGTGCGGCAGGCCCGGATCCAGGCCGGCAAGGTGGGCCTGGCGGCGCTGCCCGAGGTGGCCGCCGAGGTCGGCGCCGGCGAGGACGTGGTCAGCCGCGTGCGGACCGACTACGAGGCGCTGCTCGAGGACGTCCGCGCCGCCGAGCAGGAGGAGGGGCTGCCGCGGGTCCGCGAACTCGAGCGGCAACTACGGCTCGGCCTGCTCGAACGCAAACGTCGGGAGATCACCCGGATGCGGGACGCCAACGAGATCGACGACGTGGTGCTGCGCGACCTCCAGGCCGTCATGGACATCGAGGAGATCCGACTGCTCGGACCCACCGCGTCGGAGTAGCGCCCGCCGGATCGGGGTACGCGGCGACCACGCGGTTGTGGTGGGGGCGGACGGCGCGAACCGCCGTACCCGGCACCACAACCGCGTGGTCGACCGCGACGGGCGTCGGCTACCAGCGGGTGGGCGGTGGTGGGGGCACCACCGGTGGGCGGTCGTCGCAGGTGATGGTGTTCGGCAACTGCCAGTCGGCGAGCCAGCCCCCGTCGTTGCCGCCGAGATCGGTCAGGCCGAACTCGGAGCCGGCCGGGGTGAAGTGGAACGACCCGCAGTTGTTGACCCCGACCGCGCCCACGTTCCGGGCGTCCACGTTCTGGAAGGACGCGGCACCGGCGGTCCGGGCGCTCACCACCGACGTCCCGGTTCCGTCGACGCGGATGTCACGGAAGTGCACGTTGTCGATCGAGTAGAGGTCCTTCACCGACCACTCGCTGACCAGCATGATCGCGTTGTAGGTGCTGTCCAGGTACGCGTCACCCACCACCTCGATCCGCGCGTCGATGCTGCGGTCGAGCGCGTAGAGCCAGATGGCGCCGAGACCGATGTTCCAGTTCAGCTCGTACGTGCCGGCGCGGGCCGTGGTGTTGCCGGTGATCCACAGGTGCCCGGTGAACGGCTCCGCGCCGAAGCGGGAGCCGACCTGCAGGGCGCTGCCCTCGCGGACCGGGTCGGCGACCAGGTTGTTCGAGACGGTGTTGTCCGTGCCGCCGTAGATCGCGATGCCGTTGGCCAGCACCGGCGACTGCACGGTGTTGTGGTCGAAGGTGTTGCGCGCGTTCGCCGTCGCCTCGGACCACATGGCCAGGCCGTCGTCCCCGGTGTTGCGGACGAAGTTGTGCGCGACCAGCGAGTCGGTCACGCCGGTGTGGAAGTTCAGCGCGTCCGCGATCTGGTCGACGACGATGTTGTTGGTGACCCGGACGTTGCGCATCGGGCCGTCGAACCACAGGCCCACCTTGGTGTGCCGGATGTGCAGGCCGTCGATGGTGGAGTCGCTCATCGCGCCGCCGATGCCGTTGACCTGGTCGGTGTCGATCCGCTCCCGCACGTCGCCCTCGATGGCGAAGCCGGAGAGGTGCACGTCGCGGCTGCCGCCGTCGGCGGCGTCCCGGCCGTAGAAGCCGACGCCGGTGTGCACCGAGCCGTCCGGCGCGGGGTTCGGCAGGGTGACCTCGCGACCCTTGATGATCGTGTACCAGTTGCCGGCGCCCTCGATCGTCACGTCGTCGACGATGATGTGCCGGTTGACCTGGAAGGTGCCGGGCGGCAGGTAGACGTCCAGCCCGGTGCGCCGGGCGAAGGCGATGGCCCGTTCGATCGCCGGGGCCGAGTCCCGCCGGCCGGTGGGGTCGGCGCCGAAGGCCAGCACGTTCGCGGCGAGCAGCCGCACCCGGGGCGGGGCGACCAGCTCGGAGTCGAGCAGGTCGATGACCGTCCACGCGGCGTTGCTGCCGGCCGGCGCGGTGAGCCGGATCCGGTCGCCCGCCCGGTAGGTGCGGCCGAGCAGCAGGCGCTGCTCGTCGTAGAAGTGGCTGGGTCGGAACGGCTTCTGGATGGTCGGGTACGGAGAGGTGGCGGCGGGGACGCAGGAGCACTCGGTGATCCACCAGTCCGGGTGCAGCAGGTCGGCATCGGGGTCGTTGCTGAAGGGGTACTGGTTGTAGAGCCAGGCGTACTCCGAGGTGAGCGTCATGCTCCGGACCCGTTTGCCGTTGACCGCCACGTCCAGCGGCGCGGTGATGCCGCCGCCGGAGGGCGCGTCCGGGATGCTGTAGCGCACGGTGATGGCGTTGGCCGCCGCCGGCAGGGTGAACTCGACGTGCCGGCCGGGGACCAGCTTGACCGCACGCCGTCCGGAGGCCTCCGACGGCAGCGTGTACGCCGTCCGGTCCGGGCCGATGACCTCGCCGTTCGTCACCGCGTTCTCCGCCTCCTGCTCCAGGAAGCCGACCCGGGCGCCCTTGCCGGCGACCAGTTGCGGATCGAGGGCGGCCCGGGTCACCACCGGAGCGGGCGCGGTACCGTGCTTGCCGGTGGCGGCGGCCGGTGCCCCGGCCAGGATGCCGACGGCGGTGACGAGCGCCGTGGCGGCGGCGACCGCCGCGGTGGATCGGCGTCGGGTGCGCGGCAGCGCTGCGCGGATGCTTCGGTTCATCAAGGACTCATCTCTGTTCGGCGGTGGGCGGCGCGGCGCGCCGGCGTACGCCGGCCGCCGCGGTCAGGCGGCGTAGACCTCGAGCTGGGAGAGCTGGCCTGCGGGCCAGCCGGTGTTGCCGGTGACCTGGACCCGCACGTGGCGGGTGGCGGTCGCGGCGAAGGTCAGCGTCACCTGGTTGCCGGTCGCCGGGTCGAACAGCCGGCCCGCCGAGGCGACGAGGGTGCTCCAACTCGTGCCGTCCGCGCTGCCCTGCACCGAGAGCGTCTGGGTCCGGGTCTGCCAGGCCGGCGACGGGGGCAGCCGCAGCACGACGCGCCCGACCGTGGTGGGGGCGCCGAGGTCGACCCGCACCCACTGCGGGAAGGCGTTGTTGGCGCTCTCCCAGTAGGTGTCCGGGTTGCCGTCGACGGTGTTTGCGCTGCCGTAGCT
This sequence comes from Micromonospora sp. WMMD812, assembly GCF_027497215.1. Lineage (NCBI taxonomy): Bacteria > Bacillati > Actinomycetota > Actinomycetes > Micromonosporales > Micromonosporaceae > Micromonospora > Micromonospora sp. WMMD812. The sequence continues at coordinate 269,496 of NZ_CP114904.1, forward strand.
CTGGGTGTGGCTGCTCTCCGCGGTCGGCCGGCCCCGCGCCAGGTCGGTCTGGGCGGTCGGGTTGGTGGTCGCGGTGACCGCGTTCGAGGGCGCGGACGGGGTGCCGCCGGTGTCCAGGGCGATGACGGTGAAGGTGTACGTGGTGGCCGGGGTGAGTCCGCTGACGGTGGCCGAGGTGCCGGTGACCGAGGCGACCGTCTGGCCGCCCTGGCGGACCTGGTAGCCGGCGATCCCGTCGGCGTCGGTCGAGGCGGTCCAGGCCAGCGACACGCTGGTCGCGGTGCGCCCGGTCACCGACAGGTTGCCCGGGGCGGTCGGCGGGGAGGGGTTGCTCCCGGTGGCGGCGTACACCTCGACCTGGGCCAGTTGCGCGGCGGGCCAGGCGGTGTTGCCGGTGACGGTCACCCGGACGTGGCGGGCGACGGTGGCCGGCACCGTGATCGTGGCCGTGTTGCCGGCTGCCGGGTCGAAACGGATCCCGGCCGGCGCGGCCAGCGTGGTGAACGTGGCGCCGTCGGCGCTGCCCTGCACCGACAGCGTCTGGGTACGCGCCTCCCAACCGGTGGGCAGGGCGAGGATGAGCCGGTTCACCGCGTGGCTGGCCCCGAGGTCGACCTGCCACCACTGCGGGAACGCGTTGTTGGTGCCCTCCCAGTAGCTGCCCCGGTCGCTGTCGACGGCGTTACCGGCCGCGAACGGGCCGTTCTGGCTGCTCGCCGTGGCGGGCCGGCCGGCGGCCAGGTTGCCGCTCGGCGGCGGCCCGCCACCGACGACCGGGGGAGTGGGCCGGACCGGCGTGAGTGCGAGCTGGCCCTTGAGCATCTTGCCGCCGTCGGCGGTGATCCGCAGGTAGTAGTCGGCGGAGCAGACGGTGCCGTCCTCGTCGAGCGCCCGGATTCCGGCGCCGGCGGGCGTGGTCGCCTGCGTCTCGCTGGTCTTCGCGATCTGGTTGCCCTCGTTGTACTCGTCGAACATCGAGACGTAGAGGCCCTGCGAGCCGAGACGGATCATGTTGTAGAGGTGCCGCCAGTAGAAGTCGCCGTGCCGGCGGTGCCCGGCCGACAGGTCGCCCGGCATGACGCAGGGCTGGTAGTCGATGCCGTGGGCGACGCAGTCGGCCAGGTCGGGGATGTTGACGTTGGTGTAGTAGTCGTCCAGGCCCTGCAGCGTGGTGGCGCGCCAGATCATCCACGGCGAGATCATGTGGAAGGCGTGGTAGACCTCGGAGAAGCCGGGCCGGGAGTCCTCGACGCCGCGTCGCCAGTGGGTGGGGACGCCGCCGATGACGTAGCACCCCTGCGCCTTGAACCAGTTGACCACGTCGAGGCAGGGCTCCGGGGCGAACGGGCGACTGGGTTCGCTGAACCCGAAGCCCCAGATGCAGACCACCGGCTTGCCGTTCTGCCGGGCGTACGCCGGTGACGCGGTGTGTGCCGACATCTTGGTCGTCCAGTCCTGCTTGATCTGGGACTGCATCGCCGTCCAGTCGGTGACGTCGTACATGATGTAGAACTTGCGCCCGAACCGCTCGGCCGCGCCGCGGACCTTCACCGCCATCGCGTCGCGGGTCGGCCCCTCGTCGCCGAACGGGTTGAACCGCTGCAACGCCGCGGTGTCGCAGCCGTACTCCTGCATCCAGCGGAAGTGGGTGTCCACGGTCTGCTGGTCGTAGGACGAGAAGAGCTGGGCGGGCTGGCCGTTGCCGAGGTTGGGGTAGGCCGTGGTGTAGCCGTGGGCGTACTCGCGCATGTCCGGCCAGGAGATGATGGTGGTGTTGGCCGGTGACGGAGGCTGGAACCGGTCCCGGCTCCAGTGCCACCAGCCGCCGATCGGTGCGCCGTCGCCTGGGCAGCTGAACCAGCCCTGGTAGCCGACGGTGATCTTGCCGACCACGTCACCGGGCGGACTGGCCGCGACGGCGGGCCGGGCGAGGGTGGGAGCCAGGTCGGGGAGCGCGGCGAGCGCGGACCCCGCCGCCACGGACCCGATCAGTGAGCGGCGGGTGAGCGCCATGTCGACCGCTCCTTCGGGGGTAGGAGGGAATTGACGGCCATCATGCCAGCCATCGACACAGCACCGCAATACTTTGACTGCTCTCTGAAAGATCGCGGCTACGACTCTGTAAGAAGTGGATGGTAAGGGTCCCGGCGGACCGTGGGCCGTAACGTCGGTCGGGGACGGGCGGCGGGGCCGGGTGGGCGCGATGGCGATGGCAGCGGGTGGTGACGCCGAGGCGGCGGCTTCCCTCGCGCGGGCGCGGGGCCGCCCGGCCTTCCTCGAACTCTTCTTCGACCTGGTCTACGTCTTCGCGCTGATCTCCCTCGTGAAGACGCAGGCCGAGAACCTGACCTGGACCGGTGTGGTCGGAACGCTGGTGCTGCTGCTCGCGTTCACCCTGGTCTGGGCGATCACCACGTGGGCCGCGGACAGCCTCGACCTCTCCCGGCCGCTGGTCCAGGTGCAGCTCATCGCGGTGGCGGCGGCCAGCCTGTTGCTGGCGGCCGCGACGCCCCAGGCGTACGACGGGCGGGGCTTGCTCTTCGCGGTCACCTACCTGACCATCCACCTCGGCTCGTCCAGCTACTACCTGCTGTTCGACCGGAAGGCGCCCGAGCCGCGGCGCAGCGGCCGGATCTTCTTCTGGTACACGATCGTCGCCGTCGCCTGGGTCGGCGGAGGACTGGCCGGCGGCCCCGTCCGCCTGGCGCTCTGGGCGACGGCCGTGACGGTGGAGTACACCGCCGCCTCACTCGGCTGGCCGGTGCCCCGGTTCGGGCGCTCGCAGCCGCAGGAGTGGCGGCTGGTCGGTGAGCGGGTGGCCGAGCGGTACCGGCAGTTCGTCATCATCGCGCTCGGCGCGGCGCTCTTCGTCCTCGGGACGAGGTTCAGCCTGAACGACGGGGCGAGCCACGTTGTCGCCCTGGTGGTGATGTTCACGGGCGTGGTGCTGATGTGGCGGATCTACATCTACCGCGCGGGGGAGCTGCTGACCGAAGCGATCGCCCGGGCGACGAACCCGTCGCTGCTCACCCAGTTCGCGGCGGTCACCCATCTGATCATGGTGGCCGGCATCGCCGGGATGGCGGTCACCAGCCACCTGGTCGTGGTCCGCCCGTTCGGGCCGACGCCGCCGTCGTGGGCCGCGGTGATCCTCGGTGGACCGGCGCTCTTCCTGATCGGCCGCGGGGTGCTCGACTACACGGTGTTCGCAAGGATCTCCCGGTCCCGGCTCGTCGGGCTGGCGCTGCTGGCCGCCGTGGCGCCGGTCGCGACACGCCTGCCGCCGGTCGGGGTCGCCCTGCTCGCCGTGATCGTCCTGCTGCTCATCGCCGCGGCGAACCTGGTGAGCACCCGCAGGCACGCCCGGACGCCCAGGCCACCCGCGCGCCGCTGACGCCGACCGCGCCGACGCGGCTTGCCCGCCGGCGGGCGCCTCGCCGATGCTCAGCGCGCGGGCGCGGGCGTGCGGACCGGTCGCAGGCGAGGCGCCCACGTCTCACCGACCAGGAGGAGCAGCAGGACCAGGTTCGCCACGACCTGCACGGCCAGCGGCGGGAGCGGGATCACCGCGGGCACCAGCGCACCCAGCAGCACCACACCCACCGCCCGGGACCACAGGAGTCGACCGGTGACGACGGCGTCGAACAGCGCGCCGCCGAGCAGGAACAGCGCCGGCCCGCCGAGGATGATCGCCGCCCAGCCGGCCGGCGTCGGCCCGAACGGCCGATCGGTGACCAGCGAGACGCTCGTCGACACCACCAGCACCCCGGCCACCATGACCAGGTGGCTGTACGAGGTGGAGGTGCCGGGGCGGACGCGCTCCACCACCCCGACGTTCGACGGTGCGAGAAGCTGCCGCACACGGTGGAAGTACAGCAGGAACAGCAGCACCGCGCTGGCGAACCCGAGCGCGCTCGCCGCCACCCGGCCGGCCTGGAAGTCGCTGAGGGACAGCCCTCGGCCGGTGGTCAGGACCAGCTCGCCGAGCGCGATGATGAAGATCGCCCGGTGCCGCTCGGAGAGGTGCGTCCCGGTGAAGATCTGGCTGGCCAGTTCGGTGCGCCCGAGCCGTGGCGTCGGCCAGCCGGCCCGGGCCGAACCGAGGTCGATCGCCACCGCCAGGGCCCACAGGAGGAGCCGGGCGGTCCCCTCCACGAACACGCCGGCCACCCAGGGCGCGGCGGTGACGCCGAACCAGAAGAGCACCCGGATGCTCCTCGCCTGGATCGACGGGTTCACCCGCGTGCCGGGGATGAGCACGGCGTCCCGCACCAGATGGATGCCGAAGTACGCCGCGACGAAGAGCCACCCGTAGCGGCCGAAGGCCTGCGGCACCGCGATCGCCATGAGCAGGGTGCCGAACATGACCGCCAGGACGGTGGCCTGGATGACCGGCAGCCGCGGGTTGAACAGGTCGGTGAGCCACGCGGTCAGCACCCAGACCCACCAGGCCGCCATCAGCAGGACGGCGGTCTGCGCCGCGCCGCGGACGGTGAGGTCCTCGGCCAGCCCGGCGGCGAGCCGGGAGAGCATGAAGACGTAGACCAGGTCGAAGAAGAGTTCCAGGAACGTCGGATACTCGGGCTCGCCACGCCGGCGGAGGATGCGGGGGAGCGGACCGGACGTCACCGCGGCTGCCTCCTTCCGGCGCCGGCGGCGAGGAAGCCGCGACGGTCTCGGCCACCCGCCACGCTAGCGGCCGGGTCGGCCGGACGAGCCGGAACGGACGGGTCGTCACCCCATGGGGCGGTTCCGACGGTCGGGCCACGCGCGACGCTGACCCGGAGTGGCCGCGTCGGTCGCCCTGCCGGTCGCGGGAGGCCGCGCGCGGCGGCGCTTCCGGTCTTCGACGGTTACGACCGGCCTGGTGGGGTAGATCCGGGTCTGCCCACGCGGGTGGCGGGCGCATCTCGGCCGGATCGCCTGGTGAGGGCTACCGAGACGCCTCGAGGGCGGTGCCGGATGGAACAGGTCGGTTGAGCGGGCCAGGAATGCCGGACCACGTGGTCGAGCTGCGGGTGCACGGGATCGTCGGCGCGAGCGCCGACCGGGTGCTGACCCAGCCGCAGGCGGAGCAGGTCGCGGGCGACCGCAGCGGGGGCTTCTACCGGCGCCGTGCCCGGTCCGCCGGCGCCGAGGGCGTGGACGGGGTGACGCCGGAGGCGTACCGGTGGGGCGACCTGCCCTCCGGGAGCGTGGTCCGCACCCTGTCGCTGGTGTTCCTGCTGCCGTTCATGCTGGTCAACGTGGCGACCTGGATGCGTCCGGCGGACCCGGGCTCCGACGCGGTCGTCAAATCCCTGTGCCGGCTGTTGGCGCTCACGCTCACCGCGCTGTACGTCCTCACCGTCGCCGGCACCGCCCTTGACCTGGTCGCCTGGAAGTGCCTGCCCTCGCCGGGCTGTCTGGCCGGGCGCAGCTGGTTGTCCTGGTTGGGCGGGCAACCGACCGGACCACGACTGGCGGAGTTCGCGCTGATCCCGATCGCCGCGATCGGCCTGGTCTGGTGGCTCAGCACGCGTCCGGGGCGGGCGTTCGCCGCGTTTCGCGCTCCGGAGGAGAGCGCCTCGGGGCATCCGCTCAGCGCGGTCGGTCGGTGGGACGCCGAGCCGCTGGTGGGCCGGCTGCGCGCCATCCACGTCGCGGCGGCGTTCGCGACGCTGGACGTCACCCTGCTCGCCGCCCGGGCCTCGAGCGGCGCCTCCGCGGCCACGACCACGCTGGCGGTGGTCACCGGGACGGTCCTCGCGGCCTGCGTGGTCCTGCTCTGTACCCCCCGGCTGACCGACCGGGCCGACACGGACCGGCGGCTCGACGGGATCACCCGGGCGCTGCGGACGATCGCCGTCGTCCTGACCGTCGCGGTCGTGGCCCACGTGCTGACCAGCCCGGCGCCGTGGCGCGAGGGGGCGAGTCTGCCCGGCTACGCGCCGACCCTCGCCGCCCTGTTCGTCGCCCAGACGGCGCTGCTGGCCGCCCTGGGGGCGATGCTGCTCCGGCGTTGGCGCCGAGAGCCGCGGGCCAGGCCGTTGCTCGGGCTCGGAGCGCTGGTGATGGCGGCCGCGGCGATCAGTCTGGCCGTGGCGTTCTCCGCCGAACTGGTCTACCGGGTGGCGGACTTCCTGGACCGCGACACGCCGACCGGCGAGGGCATCGCCACGGGCCCGCCGCCGGCGTACACCTGGGCGATCTACGGCTTCTTCCGAGCGGTACTGGTCACGCTGGTCGTCGCGGCAGTGATGATCCTGATCTCGCGGCGGCGCCGGTACCGCGCCGCGGCGATGATCGTCGCGCGTGATCACCCGGACGCCCCGGCGGAGGCCGGGACCCGACTGCGACAGGTGGAGCGGGCGGTGGCGCGGGCACGCCTCACCGACAGCCTGGTGCCGATGGCGGTGGTGTACGGCTGCCTCGCCGGGCTCGCCACGGCCACCACGACCCTCGGGCTGCTGGGATTGCTTCCGGCCGACGCCATCGAGCGGTACGCACGGGTGCCCGGCGGCCTCGTCACGTTCGGCGTGGCGTTCGGCAGTTGGGTGATCGCGGGGATCATCCTCGGCCTGATCGTCGGCGCGCTCTTCGCCTATCGGACCATCGAGTTCCGGCGCCACGTCGGCATCCTGTGGGACCTGGGCACCTTCTGGCCCCGGGCCGCCCACCCGTTCGCGCCACCCTGCTACGCCGAGCGGGCGGTGCCGGAGCTGGCCCGACGAATCACGTACCTGGTCGCGCGCGGCAACGGCGTGCTGCTCACCGGGCACAGCCATGGTTCGGTCCTGCTCGCCGCGACGGTGCTCCAGTTACCGGCCCAGATCAGCAGCCGGGTCGCCCTGCTCACCTACGGGTCGCCGCTGCGCCGGCTCTACGCCCGGCTCTTCCCCGCCTACGTCGACGACGCGGCGCTGCGCGAGATCGGCGACCGGGTCGGCTGGCGGTGGCTGAACCTGTGGCGCGACACGGATCCCATCGGCGGCTGGATCTTCTCGGCCCACCGGCCGTCCGCGCCGGCCACCGTCGGCGGCCCGGAGGCCACCGTGGACCGCCGGCTGCGAGATCCCCGCGACGTGGTGCCGCCACCCGGTGACAGCACCCCACCCCCGATCCGGGGGCACTGGCTGGCCGAGTCCGAGGCGCCGTACGCCCAGGCGGTTCGCGAGTTGGCGGAGCGGCTCCGTGAGCCGGCGGATCCGACCGCCGGGCCGACGTAGCGGACGCCGAGACGGGCCGGGCGGCAGGAACCGGAAGGACGCGGAGCGCCGGCGGGCGACCCGGCGCGCGACAATGCCCGGATGGACGCCGAAGCGGTCGCGGTCGAGGCCACCCGGCCACTGCGCCGGCCGCTGCTCGTCCAGCGCTGGGCGGACCTCGCCTTCCTGCACTGGGCGGTGGACCCGGGAGTGGTGGCCCCGCTGCTGCCGCCCGGGACGCGGCCGGACATCCTGGCCGGCCGGACCTACGTCGGACTGGTCGCGTTCCGCATGGTGCGGCTCGGTCTGCTCGCCGGGCCGGGGCTGCCCTACCTGGGCACGTTCGGCGAGACCAACGTCCGGTTGTACAGCGTCGACACCGCCGGCCGGCGGGCCGTCGTGTTCCGGTCCCTGGACGCCGCCCGGTTGGTGCCCGTGCTGACCGCGCGGGCCAGCCTGCGACTGCCCTACATGTGGTCGCGGATGCGCCTGCGCCGCGACGGTGACCTGCGGACGTACACCTGCCGCCGACGCTGGCCCGGCCCGCGCGGAGTGACCAGCACGGTCAGCGTACGGGTCGGCGCGGCGATCCCCGAGCCGAGCGCGCTGGAGCACTTCCTGACCGCGCGCTGGGGCCTGCACACCCGCGCGTACGGGCGGACCCTGCACCTGCCCAACGTCCATCCACGCTGGCCGCTGCACCGGGCGGAGCTGGTGCACCTCGACGACCACCTGATCCGCGCGGCCGGGCTGCCCGCGGCGGAGTCGCCGCCGGTGAGCGTGCTCTGGTCGCCGGGCGTGCCGGTGCGCTTCGGCGCGCCCGCCGCCGTGCGCTGACCCGGCGCCGGCCGTCCTGCCCGGATCCCGCGCCGACCGTCCTGCCCGGATCCCGCACCGACCATCCTGCCCAGATCCCGCACCGACCGCGCCGGGACTGGTGATTTCGCCGATGCGGCGGTCGAGGGGCACGTCAAAGACTGACCCACGTCGATATATCCCGACCATGAGGGAGCGCCCGACGTGTCGTCACCAACCACCACCACCCGTCCCCGCCGCGTCGCGGGCCGCGCCGTACGCCTCGGAGCGGCCGCCGCCCTGGCCATCACCGGCGCGCTGGCCGTACCGTCCGCGGCCCAGGCCGCCGAGAACCCGTACGAGCGGGGCCCGGCCCCGACCGTCTCCGTGCTCGAGGCCAGCCGCGGCCCGTTCGCCACCGCGCCCCAGAGCGTCTCCTCGCTGAGCGTCACGGGCTTCGGCGGCGGCGTCATCTACTACCCCACCGACACCAGCCAGGGGACCTTCGGCGCCATCGCCATCTCACCCGGCTACACCGCGGCCTGGTCGAGCATCAGCTGGCTCGGCCCCCGGATCGCCTCGCACGGCTTCGTGGTGATCGGCATCGAGACCAACAGCCGGCTCGACCAGCCGGACAGCCGGGGGCGGCAGTTGCTCGCCGCGCTCGACTACCTCGTGCAGCGCAGTTCGGTGCGGACCCGGATCGACGGCACCCGTCTCGCCGTGGCCGGCCACTCGATGGGCGGCGGAGGGAGTCTGGAGGCGGCGGTGAGCCGACCGTCGTTGCAGGCGGCCGTGCCGCTCGCACCGTGGAATCTGGACAAGACCTGGTCCGACGTCCGGGTGCCGACCCTGATCATCGGTGGGGAGTCGGACTCCGTCGCCCGGGTCGCCTCGCACTCGGAGCCGTTCTACAACACCATCCCGGCGTCCGCGGAGAAGGCGTACCTGGAGCTCAACGGGGCGAGCCACTTCTTCCCGCAGACGGTCAACACGCCCACCGCACGGCAGATGGTGGCGTGGCTCAAGCGGTTCGTCGACAACGACACCCGCTACGAGCAGTTCCTCTGCCCGGGGCCGAGCGGTCTGGCGATCGAGGAGTACCGCAACACCTGTCCCAGCGCCTGACGGCGACGGCGGGACGGCCGCGTGGGCGGTCGTCCCGCCGTTTCGGCGGCCCGCCTTCCGCGACCCGATCGATACATCGAAGGTATTGACGCGGTAACCCGGAAATGTACACTGCGAGTGTAAATAACACCCGCCACGACCGAGGGATGGGTGATGGACGACGGGCTCGCACTGCACCAGGTCGGAGTGCGTTTCGGGGGCCTGACCGCCCTCGACGACGTCTCGCTGCGGGTGCCCCCCGGTCGGGTCGTGGGGGTGATCGGCCCCAACGGTGCCGGCAAGACCACCCTGTTCAACGTGATCTGCGGCTTCATCCGGCCGGAGTCGGGTTCGCTCACCCTGGACGGTCGACCGCTGCGTCCGCGACCGCACCAGCTCACTCGGCTCGGCATCGCCCGCACGCTGCAGGGGACCGGCCTCTTCGCCGGGTTGACCGTGCTGGAGAACGTGATGGCCGGCGCGTCGCACACCGCACGGGCCGGCTTCCTCCCCGCGCTGCTCGGGCTGCCGAGCAGCGACCGGGACGAGGCGCGGCTGCGCCGGCACGCCCTCGACGTCCTCGACGGCCTGGGCATCGCCGACCACGCCAACGCCGTGCCGGGCACGCTGCCCTTCGCCGTACGCCAGCGGGTGGCGTTGGCCCGGGCGCTCGCCGCCCGACCCCGCCTGCTCCTGCTCGACGAACCGGCGGGCGGGTTGGGCGCCGACGACATCGCCGACCTGGCGGAGCTGATCCGGCAGCTGCCCCGCCGTGACCCCGACCCGTGCGCGGTGCTGCTGGTCGAGCACCACATGGACCTGGTGATGGCCGTCTGCGACGAGCTCGTGGTGCTCGACTTCGGCCGGGTGATCGCCGCCGGCACACCCGACGAGGTCCGCGACGATCCTGCCGTCACCGACGCCTACCTCGGCGCCGCCGTCGACGAGGCGGCCGCATGAGCGAGCGTGGCGAGCGAATCATCGGGCTCTGTGCGTTGGTGCCTCATGGTGCCGTCGAGCGGAGCGAGGCGGTGACATGAGCGACTTGTTGGAGGTGCGCGGGCTGGTGGTGGGCTACGGCGCCGCGCCCGTGCTGCACGCCGTCGACCTCTCCGTCCCGGCCGGCACCATCGCCGCGGTGGTCGGGGCCAACGGCGCCGGCAAGACCACCCTGCTGCGCGCGGTCTCCGGCATGCTGCGCCCGCTGGCCGGCCAGATCCTGCTCGCCGGCGAGGACCTGCGCGGCACGCCGGTGGAGCAGCTCGTCCGCCGGGGCATGGCGCACGTGCCGGAGGGGCGCGGCGTGATCGGCGAGCTCACCGTGGACGAGAACCTCCGCCTCGGAGGGCTGTGGCGGCGGGACCGGGCCGACGCCGCGCGGGCCCTCGACGAGGTCTACGAGCTCTTCGAGCCGCTGGCCCGGCGCCGGCGGTACCTCGGGCACCAGCTCTCCGGCGGCGAGCGGCAGATGCTCGCGCTCGGCCGGGCGCTGGTCGGCCGGCCCCGGCTGCTGCTGCTCGACGAGCCGTCGCTCGGCCTGGCGCCGCGGGTGGTCGCCCGGACCATGGCCCTGCTGCGGCAGTTGCGCGACCGCACCGGCCTGACCGTGCTGCTGGTCGAGCAGAACGTGCGCAGCGCGCTGGGGATCGCCGACCAGGGTGTGGTGATGTCCCTCGGTCGGGTGATCACCAGCGCACCGGCGGCCGACCTGCGCGACGACGTCGACCTGCGCCACGCCTACCTCGGTTTCTGACCGCCCTCGGAGGGAGAACAGTTGGACCGCTTCGTCTTCCTCACCCTGGACGGCCTGTCGCGGGGCGCCGTCTACGCCGCGTTCGCGCTGGCTCTGGTGCTGATCTGGCGGGCCGCGCGGGTCGTCAACTTCGCCCAGGGTGCCATGGCCGTCGCCGCGGCGTACGTCGCCTACAGCGTCTCCGCGGCGACCGGCTCCTACTGGCTGGGTTTCCTGGCCGCACTCGCCGCCGGGCTGCTGCTCGGCGCGGTGGTGGACCGGGCGGTGATGCGTCACGTCGACCACGCGTCGCCGCTCAACCCGGTGATCGTCGCGCTCGGGCTGGTGCTGCTGATCCAGGCCGTCCTCGGCATGGTCTACGGCAGCGAGTTCCGGCCCGCGGGGACACCCTTCTCCCGTGGCGCGTTCACCGTGGGCGGGCTCGCTCTCCTGTCGCCGTACGACCTGTTCGTCTTCGCCACCATCGGGGTGGTGGTCGGCGCGCTCGCCTGGATCTTCGCCCGGACGGCGGTCGGCCTGCGGATGCGGGCCGCGGCGTTCGCCCCCGAGGTCTCCCGTCTGCTCGGGGTGAACGTCGGCGGCATGCTCACCCTCGGCTGGGCGCTCGCCTCCGGCGTCGGCGCGCTGGCCGCGATGCTGGTGATCCCGACCGAACTCGGGCTGCATCCGCACGCGATGGACCTGGTCTTCGTCTCGGCGTTCACCGCGGCCGTGGTCGGCGGGTTGGACAGTCCACCCGGGGCGGTGGTCGGCGGGCTCGTGGTCGGCCTGGTGCTCTCCTACGTCAGCGGCTACGCCGGCAGCGACCTCACCCCGCTCGCGGTGCTGGTCCTGCTGCTGGCGGTGCTGCTGGTCCGTCCGGGCGGGCTGTTCGCCCCCGTCGCGGCGAGGCGGGTGTGAGCGCCACCCGGGCGGACGCGCCGCCCCGCGACCGGACGGCCGGGCCGGGCCTGCTCCGGACGGCCCCGCGCCCTGGCGGCACGCTGCTGCGGCACCTCGCCGTCGTGGCGGTCGCCGGGCTGCTGGTGCTCGGGGTGAGCTACGCCGTCGAGCCGTTCCGCAACTTCCAGCTCGCCACCGTGGCGGCCTACCTCTGCGCCACCGCCGGGCTCACCGTGCTCACCGGTCTCAACGGCCAGCTCTCGCTGGGGCACGGCGCGCTGATGGCGACCGGTGCCTACACGGTCGCCTTCTGCCAGAACGCGTTCCTCGACAACGGGCTGACCGGCGGCTGGCTGCTCGCCGTCTCGCTGGTCGCGGCGGTCCTGGCCGCGGTGGCGGTCGGCGCCGTGGTGGGGGTGGCCGCCGCCCGGCTGCGCGGCCCGTACCTGGCCGGGGTGACCCTGGCGGTCGCGGTCGTGGTACCGGCGCTGACCGTCACCTTCGACGGCGTATTCAACGGCGAGCAGGGATTGTCGGTACCGGTCGAGCCGCCCCCGCTCGCGCTCGGCCCGTACTTCCCGTACGAGCGGTGGCAGCTCTGGATCACCGCCGCGGCCACCCTGCTCGCGATGCTGCTGCTCGCCAACCTGGTCCGCAGCCGGTACGGCCGTACCTTCCGGGCGGTCCGCGACGACGAGGTGGCGGCCCGGCTCGCCGGCATCCACGTGGCGCGTACGCAGGTCCTCGCGTTCGTGGTCAGCGCCGCCACCGCCGGGCTCGGCGGCGGCCTGCTCGCGGTGCTCGCGCAGAGCGTGTCGCCCGGCGCGTTCTCGCTGACCCTGTCGCTCTTCCTGCTCATGGCCGTGGTGATCGGCGGCCTCGGGCGGCTCGCCGGCGCGCTGTGGGGCGCCGTCCTGCTGGTCGCGCTGCCCGACCTCAGCCACTCGGTGACCGAGTTGCTCACCCTCTCGCCGTCGGCGGCACAGCGGCTGGAGGGGAACCTCCCGCTGGCGATCTTCGGGATCACGCTGGTCGTCGTCATGATCGCCGCGCCCGGCGGCGTGCAGGGGTTGCTGTCCCGGCTCGGCCGCGCCGTGCTCGCCCGATGGCCGCTCCGGCGGTCCTAGCTCCCGGTCCGGCCCCGGCCGGGCGTTCCACCCCCACCACCGAAACCACACCGAGGAAAGGCCGGTGTCCCCATGCACCGTTCGGCACGAGGCGGTCTCGCGATCGCCAGCACCATCGCTCTGCTCATCGCTGCCGCCGGCTGCGGCGGCGACGGCGGTTCCGGCCCCGGACGCGGGGCGGTGCCCGGCGTCACCGACACGGAGATCGTGGTCGGCACCCACATGCCGCTGACCGGGCCGGCCTCGGCCGGCTACTCGAAGATCGCTCCCGCGACGAAGGCGTACTTCGACTTCGTCAACGCCAACGGCGGTGTGCACGGCCGGAAGATCACCTACAAGATCATGGACGACGGGTACAACCCGGCGAACACCCAGCAGGTGGTCCGCCAACTGGTCCTCCAGGACAAGGTGTTCGCGATCCTCAACGGGCTGGGCACCCCGACGCACACCGGCGTGCTGGACTTCCTCAAGAGCAACCGGGTGCCCGACCTCTTCGTCGCCTCCGGCAGCCGCAGCTGGGACCAGCCGGAGAAGTATCCCGGCACGTTCGGGTTCAACCCCGACTACACCGTCGAGGGCAAGATCCTCGCCAACCATGTGAAGACGAACCTGGCCGGCCGCAAGGTCTGCTTCCTCGGCCAGGACGACGACTTCGGCCGGGACAGCCTCGCCGGCGTGGAGAAGGTGCTCGGCGCCGCGGCGGTGGCGGTCAAGCAGACCTACGTCACCAGCAACACCAACGTGGCTCCGCAGATCGGCGCGTTCAAGTCGGCCGGGTGCCAGGTCGTCATCCTCGCCACCGTGCCGGGCTTCACCGCGCTCTCCATCGGCACGGCCGCCCGGCTCGGCTTCCGGCCGCAGTGGCTGGTCTCCAACGTGGGCGCCGACCACCCCACCCTCGCGAAGCAGCTCGGTGAGGCCGCTCCGCTGCTCGAGGGCATGATCGGCACCAACTACCTGCCGATGCAGAACGACACCGCCAACCCGTGGATCCAACTCTTCACGCGGATCAACAAGGAGCACAACGGGGACGCGCCGTTCGACGGCAACACCGTCTACGGGATGGCCGTCGGTTACCTCTTCGTGCAGGCGTTGCTGGCCGCCGGCAAGGACCTCACCCGGGAGTCGGTGCTCGAGGCGGTCGGCAAGGGCGGCTTCCAGGGGCCCGGCCTGGCCCCGCTGCGCTTCTCCGCGACCGACCACTCCGGATACGGCGGGCAGCGGCTGACCCGGGTCAGTGGGGGAGTGCAGAGCTACTTCGGGCCGACGTACGAGACCGACGAGGCGGACGGCCCGGTGAACGAGTACGCCGCCGCGCCGGTGCCGCCGCCGGCCAACGGTGTCCCGATCACCTGACCACGACCTCAGCATCGGCATCCACCCGCCGGGTCCGGTCATGGCGACGCCGTGACCGGACCCGGCGGTCGTGCGCGGCCGGTCGGGTCCGACCGGGCCGGATGTCCCGGTCGTTGACCGGACTGAGAGGCGGCAATACTATATGCACTGTGAATGCAGATTCACGGCTCGACGGTCGGGTGGCCGCGCTGACCGGGTGGGCCGCCGGATGACCGCGCCCGACACCTCCGCTGCGCTGATCACCGCGCGTCTAGACTCGCCGGTGCCCGTGGGTGGGCCGCGGCGGTGGTGAGAGGGCGGGGACGGATGGGCAGGGCGGAAGCGCCGGCACGGGTCGACGGACGGACCGCCCGCGCCGAACGCACCCGCGCGGCCATCGTCGAGGCGCATCTCGCCCTCATCTCAGAGGGGGACCTCCGGCCGACCGGCGAGCGGATCGCCGAGCGGGCCGGCATCTCGCTGCGCACCCTGTGGACCAACTTCAAGGACATGGAGACCCTCTTCGAGGCCAGCGGCGCGGAGGTGCTCCGGCAGCAGGACGCCGCGTACCGGCCGATCTCAGCCGACCAGCCGCTCGGCAAGCGGGTCGACGCGTACTGCCGGCAGCGCGCCCGACTGCTCCAGCTCATCGCGCCGTCGGCGCGGGCCGCGCAGATGCGCGAGCCGGTCTCCGAGCAGTTGCACCGCAACCGGCTCAAGCACATCGAGCGGGTCCGCGACGAGGTCGACCAGCTCTTCGCCGCCGAGCTGGCGCAGGCCGGGCCGGGGCGGAAGCAGTTGGTGGACGCCATCGTCGCGGCCAGCATGTGGCCGGCCTGGTCGATGCTGCGCTACGGCCTGGGGCTGGGCGTGGACCCGGCGCGTGCGGTGATGACCCGCACGGTGGGCGCGCTGCTGGCCGAGGTCGCCACCGGCTGACGAGCGGTCACGCGCGGACGCGGGACCGTCGTGCGACCGGCTCCGGCGTGGGAGCGGCTCCGGCGCGGGAGCGGCCGGCGGTCGCCACCCCTTTCCAACCGGTTACCGATAGGTGACACTGAATGCATGGTTAGTGCATCAAGAGTGCAAATAACCGTGCTGCGGGGCCGGGTCGAGGAGCGCCGGGCGATCGGCCGGGTGCTCGACGGCGGGGGCGCGCTGGTCCTCCACGGCGAGCCGGGATCGGGCCGGACCGCGCTGGTCGGCCACGCCCACCGACGTGCCGAGGGCCACGCCGTCCTCGCCGGGACCGGGCTCGCGGAGGAGGCCGCACTGCCGTACGCCGGGCTGCAGCGGCTCCTCGACCCGGTGCTCGACCGCGCCGGGGCGCTGCCCGGCCCGCAGGCCCGCCTGCTGCGCCGGGTGCTGGCCGGCGCCGGCTGCCCGGCCGGCCGTCGGCTGGCACTGAGCCTGGCCGTGCTGCGGCTGCTCGCCGCCGTCTCCGGGGAGCGCCCGCTGCTGTGCACCATGGACGACCTCGACCGGGGCGACCGGCCGACCGCGGAGACCCTCGCCTTCGTCGCGCGTCGGCTGCGTCGGCTACCGGTCGCCGTCCTGCTCACCACGGCGGCCGTGCCGCCCGCCGGGCTGCCGAGCCTTCGCCTTCGTCCGTTGACCGAGCGGGACAGCTTGGCTCTGCTCGCCGACCGGCTGCCCGAGCCGCCGACCCCGCTGGTGGCGGCCGCGCTGATCGCGGTCGCGAACGGCAATCCGCAGGCCCTGGTCGACCTCGCGGACGCCGTCACCCCCGGGCAGTGTCGAGGCGACGAGCCGCCGCCCGCCGAGCCGCCGGTCGACGGTGTGCTGGGCCGCGCGTACCGGGCGCGGCTGGACCAGTTGCCCGCCGACACCCGCCGGGTGCTGCTGCTCACCGCCCTCGACGAGGACGGTGACCCGGACACCCTGGTGCGGGCCGCCCTGGCGGGCGGGACGACGATCGCGGCGCTCGCGCCGGCCGAGGTCGCCGGCCTGGTCCGGGTCGAGGCGCACCGGATCACCTTCCCGCAGCCGGTGACGCGGGCGGTGGTCGCGTCCGCCGCGCCGGTCGGCGACCGACGCGCGGCGCACCTGCTGCTGGCTGGCGTGCTGACCGACGGCGGCCAGCGGTTGCGCCGGGCGATGCACCGGGCGGCCGCCGCGGCCGGCCCGGACCCGGCGCTCGCGGCCGAACTGGAGGAAGCGGTGGCAGCGGCCGTGCCCGCCGAGCATCGGCCCGGGCTGGCGACGGACACCGCCGGTGAAGGCGGCTGGGCGGCCCGCGCCTCGGTGGCCCTGGAACGGGCCGCCGAACTCACCGACGACCCGGCCCGCGCCGCCGACCGTCGGCTGGCCGCCGCCCGGTACGCCTGGTGGGCCGGGTCGTCGAAGCGTGCCCGGCGACTGCTGGCCGGCCTCGCCGCCGGGCCGGTCCCGCCGCCCGCCGCGGCCCGGGCCGAGCTGCTGCGCGGTGAGGTCGAGCTGCGGTGCGGCCGCGTCCCGGCGGCGGTGCCCACGCTGCGGACCGCGGCGGACACACTGGCCGGTGCCGACCGGCAGCTGGCCCTGGCCGCGCTCGCGCGTGCCGGCGAGGCGGCCTGCTTCTCGGGTGAGCAGTACCGGTACGCCGACCTGGCCCGCCGGTCCCGTCCGTTGACCCGCCCCGGCGACCCGCCGGCCACCGAACTGATCGGCGCCTATCTCACCGGGGTGGCCGCGACGCTGCGCGGCGACCACGTGCGGGCCGGTCCCGCGCTGCGTAGGGCAGTCGTGCTCGGCGGCCAGTTGTCCGGTCCCGCGCTCACCCCGGCCGGGTTGGCCTGGGCCGCCTCGGCCGGTCTGCTGGTCGCCGTGGACGGCGCGGCGTACCGGCTCGCCGACCGCGCGGTCGAGCTGGCGCGGGCCCGCGGCGAGCGGTCCGCGCTGCCCCGGGCGCTGGAGCTGCGTGCGGTCGCCGAGTACTGGCTGGGGCGGCACGAGGCGGCCGCGGAGACCTCCCGCGAAGGGCTGCGGACGGCCCGAGCCACCGGCCAGGTCAACTGCGCCGACGTCCACCTGGGCATGCTCGCCGTGCTCGCCGCCGTCCGCGCCGACCGCGACGCCAGCCTGCGCCGCATCCGGGAGATCGGCGTCGAACCGGCGCCCGGTAGCCGCCCGCACGCGCTCGCCGCCTGGGCCCTGGCCGTGCTCGACCTGGTCGACGGACGGCACGAAGAGGCCGCGGCCCGACTGGCGTCGCTGGCCCGGCCCGGCACCGGCCGGGGACAGATCCTGGTCCAGGTGATGGCCACCCCGTACCTGGTGGAGGCCGCCGCCCACCTGGCGCACCGGCCGGCGGCGAGCGCGGCGCTCGCCGTCTTCGACCGCTGGGCCAGCAGCACCGCCAGCCCGTCGCGGCGGGCCCTGTCGGCCCGCTGCCACGCCCTGCTCGCCCGCCGGGGCAGCGCGGCGGCCGAGGCGGGGTTCCGGACGGCGCTACGGCTGCACCCGGCGGAGGCCGGAACCTTCGAGCGCGCGCGTACCGCGCTCCTGTTCGGTCGGGAGCTGCGCCGGGGCCGGCGACCCCGTGACGCCCGGCCACACCTGCACGACGCCTGGGGCGCGTTCACGCTGCTCGGCGCGACCGCCTGGGCCGAGCAGGCCACCGCCGAGCTGCGCGCGGCGGGCGAGTCGGTGGGCGCGCCGGACCCGGCCGCGGCGCGGCTGCTGACCGGCCAGCAGATGCGGATCGCGCAACTCATCGCCGAGGGCGCCACCAACCGGGAGGTCGCCGCGCGGATGTTCCTCTCCACCCGGACCGTCGACCACCACCTGCGCAACATCTTCCACCGGCTCGGCGTCCGGTCCCGCACCGAACTCGCCCGCGCCCTCACCTGACCCAGGGCGGTGGGCCCGGGGCGAGGTCAGGCAGGCGGGCGGGCGGCGTCGACGCGGTCGTCCGAGCGGTAGTGGTAGCCGGCGAGCTCGTGGAAGCCGGTGCGCGCGTACAGCCGCAGCGCCGCGGCGTTGTCGCGCTCCACCTGCAGATACATCCCGGCGGCCCGGCGCGCGTCCGCCCACCCGGCCAGCGCGGCCAGCATGCCGCGCGCCGCGCCCTGTCCGCGCGCCGCGGGGATCGTGGCGAGGCCGAAGACGCCCACCCAACCGGTGTCGGCGACGGCGCGACCCGATGCGACGACCTCGTCCCCGATCGCCGCGCGGACGTACGCCGAGTCGCCCGGCACCCGGGCGAGCATCCCGCGCTCCGGGCCGGCGTCGGACCCCTCCCGGCGCACGGCGTGCCAGGCGTCCCACCACGCCTTCGTCGGGCGGTCGTCCACCCGCACCCGCACCGTGCTCGCCGGGGGCTGCGCCACGACCCGCGCGGTCGGCGCCACCTGCAACGACATCGCGCTGTGCCGGCGGTAGCCGCGCTCGGCCAGCAGCGCGTCGAGCCCGGCCGGGCACGCTCCCGGGGTGATCTGGAAGCGCGCGACCGCCCGGCGACGCGCGTAGAAGTCCTCCGCCGCCACGACCCGCTCCGGCAGTCGGTCCGCGGTGACCGCCCCGTGCGGCAGCACCGAACCCAGCCACCACGAGCCCTGCGGAAAGTGGCGCAGCCACCACCCGCCGACCTCCTCGACGTACGCGGCCGGCTGGGCGCGCGCCGCTCGCTCCTGGAGGGCCCGCACCAGCTCGGAACTCATACCGGCCGACCCCGGGTCAGGGCAGGACGACGGTGCGGGCGCCCTCGCCCCGCGCCATCCGCGCGAACGCCTCCGGCGCGCCGTCCAGAGTGGTGCGATCCGTGATCAGGGGCGTGAGGTCGAGGGTGCCGTCGAGCACCGCCCGGGCCAGCTCGGGAAGGTCCCGGTCGGGGTCGGACGAGCCGTAGACCGACGAGCGTAGGGTGCGGGCCGAGTGGAAGATCTCCAGCGCGCTGAGCGGCACCACGTCGTCCCGCGCCCCCATCCCCACCACGGTCACCTGGCCGCCGCGCCGGGCGGCCCGCCACGCGGTGCGGATGGTGGCGCTCCGCCCGACGCACTCGAACGCGTGGTCCACGCCGCGGCCGCCGGTGCGCTCCCGCACCGCGCGGCTGAGCGAGTCGTCGGCGGGCAGGAACTCGGTGGCGCCCGCCGCCAGCGCCAGCTCCGCCTTCGCCGGTGAGAGGTCGACGGCCAGCACCGGGTCGGCCCCGGCGGCCCGCGCGGCGCCGACCACCGACAGCCCCACCCCGCCGAGGCCGACCACGACCACCGACTCGCCCGGAGCCACCGTCGCCGTCCGCCGGACCGCGCCGACCCCGGTGAGCACCGCGCAGCCGAGCAGCGCGGCCGCCTCGAAGGGCAGCTCGGTGGGGACCGGGATCACCGCCGCCTCGGGCACCACCACCTCCTCGGCGAGGGCGCCGAGGCCGAGCGTGACGTGCAGTTGCTCGCCGGAAGCCGTGCGGCCCCGGGCCGCGGCGGGAGTCCCGCCGCGCTCGCAGAGCCACGGCTCGCCGTGCCCGCAGTACCAGCAGGACCGGCAGGGCGGCGCCCAGTTCAGCACCACGGACATGCCGGCCGCGACCCGGGACACGCCCGCGCCGACCTCGGCCACCACGCCGGCCGCCTCGTGGCCGAGCGCCAGCGGGTACGGCGCCGCGAGCGTGCCGTTCACCATGGACAGGTCGGAGTGGCAGACTCCGGCGGCCCGGACGACGACGCGTACCTCGCCCGGCCCCGGGTCGGGCAGCTCGACCTCCTCCACCCGTGGCAGCTCGCCGACGCCGCGCACCACCAGCGCCCTCACCGCTGGATCGCCTTGGTCTGGAGGAACTCGTCCAGCCCGTACCGGCCCAGCTCCCGGCCGACGCCGGACTGCTTGTAACCACCGAACGGCGCGAGCGGGTTGAACGGCGCGCCGTTGACGTCGACCGCGCCGGTACGCATCCGTCGGGCCACCCGCAGCGCCCGCTCCTCGTCGGCCGACCAGACCGCGCCGGCGAGCCCGTAGCGAGAGTTGTTCGCCACCGCGACGGCCTGGTCGTCGTCGTCGACCGGGATCACCGCGAGCACCGGGCCGAAGACCTCCTCCTGGGCCAGCGCGCTGTCCGGGTCGACGTCGGCGATGACGGTGGGCGCGACGAACCAGCCGCGGTCGGGCACCGACGCGTCCGGACCGCCGGCGACCAACCGCCCGCCGTCGGCCAGCCCGCGGGTCACGTGGCCGCGCACCCGGTCCCGCTGGGCGGCCGAGACGAGCGGGCCCAACCGGGTGGCCGGGTCGAACGGGTCGCCGAGCCGGTAGCCCTCGGCGGCCTTGGCCGCCAGCGCCAGCGCCTCGTCGTAGCGGGACCGGTGCACCACCATCCGGGTCCACGCAGTGCAGGT
Source organism: Micromonospora sp. WMMD812 (assembly GCF_027497215.1). NCBI lineage: Bacteria > Bacillati > Actinomycetota > Actinomycetes > Micromonosporales > Micromonosporaceae > Micromonospora > Micromonospora sp. WMMD812. The sequence continues at coordinate 290,014 of NZ_CP114904.1, forward strand.
CTGCCCCGAGTTGAGGAAGGCGTTGCCGACGCCGACCTTGACCGCGGTGACCAGATCGGCGTCGTCGAGGACCACGTTCGCGGACTTGCCGCCCAACTCCAGGGCGACCCGGGCGATCCGGTCGGCCGCCAGACGGGAGATCCGCCGGCCGGTCGCGGTGGAGCCGGTGAAGGAGATCATGTCGACGTCCGGGTGGGCGGCGATGGCCTCGCCGACCACCGGGCCGGTGCCGGTGACCAGGTTGACCACGCCGGGCGGGAAGCCGGCCTCGTGGATCGCGTCGAAGAGCAGGTACGACACCAGCGGGGTGAGCTCGCTCGGCTTGAGCACGACCGGGCAACCGGCCGCCAGGGCGGGGGCGAGCTTCGCCACCACCTGGTGCAGCGGGTAGTTCCAGGGTGTGATCGCGCCGACGACGCCGACCGGCTCCCGCACCACCACCGAGTTGCCCACCGTCTCCTCGGCCGGCGGGCGGGCGGCCAGTTCCACGTAGCTGTGCAGCACGGTGAGCGGCAGGCCGGCCTGGACGCGGGTGGCCACCTTCAGCGGCGTGCCCAACTCCAGGGCCACCGTGCGGGCGATGTCGTCGGCCCGGGCGGAGAGGGCGGCGTGCAGCCGGTCCAGGTGGGCCGCGCGTGCCGCCGGGGCGGTCGCGGCCCAGCCGTCGAAGGCGGCCCGGGCGGCGGCCACGGCGCGGTCGACGTCGGCGGCGTCGCCGGCCGGCACGGCCGCGATGATCTCTTCGGTCGCCGGGTTGTGCACCGGGAGGGTCGCCGCCCCGGAGGGGGTGACCCAGCGGCCGTCCAGGTAGAAGTCGGTGCGATCCATCGCGCCCCTTCCGTACGTCCCCCGAAACTAGCAGTGCAAGTTTCGACCCTAGTACGGGGCGGCGGCCGGCGGGAGGGGCGGCAGCGGCCCGACCTGTTGCTCGTAGGTGCGGGACAGTCCGTCGATGAGCGTGTCGAGGCCGAGCGCGAACGCGCCCTCGTCCACCTGCTGCTGGCGTTCGGCGAGCCGGTGCGCCTGGGTCAGGTGCGGGTACTGCTCGGCGTAGAGGCTCGGATCCTCGACGAAGCCGCGGGCGAAGGAGCCCAGCGCCGACCCGGCGACGAAGTACCGCATCAGCGCGCCGATGTGGGTGGCCCGGGCGGGCGGCCAGCCGGCGTCCACCAGGCCGCCGTAGACCGCGTCCGCCATGGCCAGCGCGGCCGGTCGGCGCCCGGGGCCGCGGGCCAGGTACGGCACGATGTTCGGGTGCGCGGCGAGCGCCGCCCGGTACGAGTGCCCCCACCGGCGCAGCGCCTCCCGCCAGTCGACCCGGCCGAAGAACGACACGTCGACCTGGCCGGTGACGCTGTCGGCGACCGCGTCGAGGATCTCGTCCTTCGTGGCGAAGTGGTTGTAGAGCGAGGGCCCGCGCACCCCGAGCTCGGCGGCGAGCCGGCGGGTGGAGAACCCCTCCAGCCCCTCGGCGTCGATCAGCGCGGCGGCGGCCTCGACGATCCGCTGCCGGCTGAGCAGCGCCTGCCGCGGCCGGGGCATCGCGTCCTCCTCTGCTCGGTGCTCCGCCGGACGCGCGCCGCGCCGCCGGTGCTCGCTGGCCCGCCGGGGCGCCGGAGGGCCGCCGGAAACTCTGCCACAGCGGGTCTGGACGGAATTAAACTTCCAGCGATAGTTTAACGCCATGGACCTCGCGCTCTCCGCGGAACACGCCGCGGTCCGCCGGCTCGCGGCCGAGTTCGTCGACCGGGAGGTGCGGCCGCACGCGGCGGACTGGGACCGGCGTGAGGCGGTCGACCCGGCCGTCGTCGGCGCCCTCGGCGAGCTGGGGTTCCTCGGTCTCACCATCCCCGAGCCCGACGGCGGCTCGGGCGGCGATCACCTCTCGTACTGCCTGGTGCTGGAGGAGTTGGGCCGGGGGGACTCGGCCGTCCGGGGCATCGTGTCGGTCTCGCTCGGCCTGGTCGCCAAGGCGGTCGCCGCGCACGGCACGCCGGTGCAACGGGCCGAGTGGCTGCCCCGGCTCTGCGCCGGGACCGCCCTCGGCTGTTTCGCGCTCACCGAACCGGACAGCGGCTCGGACGCCGCCGCGCTCACCACGCGGGCCGTCCGCGACGGCGGCGACTGGCTGCTCACCGGCACGAAGACGTTCATCACCAACGGCACCACCGCCGACATCGCGCTGGTCTTCGCCCGCACCGGCGGGCCCGGGCACCGGGGGATCACGGCGTTCCTGGTGCCCACCGCGAGCGCCGGGCTGAGCCGCCGGGAGATCCACGGCAAGCTCGGCCTGCGCGGACAGGCCACCGGCGAGCTGCGCCTCGACGGGGTACGGGTCCCCGACACCGCCCGCCTCGGCGAGGAGGGCGCTGGCTTCCGGCTGGCGCTCGCCACCCTCGCCAAGGGGCGGATGTCGGTCGCCGCCGGTTGCGTCGGCATCGCCCAGGGCTGCCTGGACGCCGCGGTCGGTTACACCGGGCAGCGCACGCAGTTCGGCAAGCCCATCGCCGGCCACCAGCTGGTGCAGCAGCTCCTCGCGGCCATCGCGGTCGACACCGCCGCCGCCCGGCTGCTGGTGTGGCAGGTGGCCGACCTGGTCGACCGGGGCCTGCCGTTCGCCACCGAGGCGTCGATGGCCAAGCTCTTCGCCAGCGAGGCCGCCGTCCGGGCGGCCAACAACGCGGTGCAGGTCTTCGGCGGGTACGGCTACATCGACGAGTACCCCGTCGGCAAGTACCTGCGCGACGCCCGCGTCGCCACGCTCTACGAGGGCACCAGCCAGATCCAGCAGCTTCTCATCGGACGCGCGCTCACCGGCGTCAACGCCTTCTAGGCCCCCGCACAGGGGCACCGCCACCAGATTGGAGGGACCATGGACTTCGCGCTATCCGACGAGCAGCGAGCCATCCGTGACACCGCCCGCGACTTCATCACCCGCGAGGTCATGCCGCTCGAGCAGGAGCTGCTGCGCCGGGAGCGGGCGCACCAGCCCGGCCTGGACCGCGCCGAGCTGCGCGAGCTGCAGCTGAAGGCGCGCAAGTTCGGCTTCTGGGGGCTCGCCACTCCCGAGGCGTACGGCGGCATGGACCTGCCGGCGGTCACCCAGTCGCTGATCTGGACCGAGATCGGCCGCTCGTTCGTGCCGTTCCGGTTCGGCGGCGAGGCCGACAACATCCTGTTCCACGCCAACGAGGAGCAGAAGCGGGAGTACCTGCTGCCCACCATCGAGGGCGAGCGGTTGAGCTGCTTCGCCATCACCGAGCCGGGCGCCGGATCGGACGCGGCCAACATCAGGCTCAGCGCCCGCCGGGACGGCGGCGACTGGGTGCTCAACGGCGAGAAGACCTTCATCACCGGGGGCAACGACGCCGACTTCGCCATCGTCATCGCGGTCACCGACCCCGAGAAGGGGGCACGGCGCGGCGGCGCCACCGCGTTCCTCGTGGACCGGGAGATGGGCTGGCGGTCCGAGTTCATCCAGACCATGGGGGAGGGCGGCCCGGCCTCGCTCATCTTCGACGACGTGCGGGTGCCCGAGCGGAACATTCTCGGCGAGCCGGGTCAGGGCTTCGCGCTCGGCATGGAGTGGATCGGCAAGGGCCGTTACACCATCCCGTCGCACGCCGTGGGCATCGCCGAACGAGCCCTGGGCATGGCGATCGCGTACGCCAACACCCGGGAGACCTTCGGCCGGCCGATCGGCGAGAACCAGGCGATCCAGTGGATGATCGCCGACTCGGAGACCGAGCTGGAGGCGGCCCGCTGGCTCATCCTGCGAGCCGCCTGGACGGTGGACCAGGGCCTGGACCCGCGGCACGCCTCCTCCATGGCGAAGCTCTACGGCGCCGGCATGGTCAACCGGGTGGTGGACCGGGTGCTCCAGATCCACGGCGGCATGGGCTACACCCGCGAGCTGCCCGTCGAGCGGTGGTACCGGCAGGTCCGGCTGTACCGGATCTTCGAGGGCACCGACGAGATGCAGCGACTGATCCTCTCCCGCGACCTGCTGCGCGGCTACACCAAGCTGGGAGGGCACCTGGCATGAGGACGTTCGCCTCCATCGACGACCTGGCCGCGGCCGTCGGCGAGACCGTCGGCCCCGGCCCGTGGCAGCGGGTCGACCAGCAGCGGGTCGACCTCTTCGCCGACGCCACCGACGACCACCAGTGGATCCACGTCGATCCCGAACGGGCCGCCGCCGGCCCGTTCGGCGGGACCGTCGCCCACGGCTACCTGACACTGTCCCTGCTGCCGGCGCTGGTCGGCGCGCTCTACCGGGTGGAGGGCGTGCGGATGGGCGTCAACTACGGCCTCAACCGGGTGCGCTTCCCCGCGCCGGTGCGGGTCGGCAGCGCGGTGCGCGCCTCGGCGACCGTCGCCGAGGTGTCCCCGGTCGACGGTGGAGTGCAGGTGGTCACGCAGGTGACCGTGGAGAGCGACGCGGGCGGCAAGCCCGTCTGCGTCGCCGAGACGGTCAGCCGCCTCTACCCGGGCCCGGCCCGGTGACCGCCCTGTCGCTGGCCACGGTGCTGGCCGAGGCGGCCCGCCGGCACGCCGACACGGTCGCCGTGGTGGACGGGGAGATCCGGGTGACGTACGCCGAGCTGTGGCTGGAGGCCCGCAGCTACGCGGCCGGGCTGCGGGACCTGGGCATCGCGCCGGGCGACGCCGTGGCGCTGCTCGCCCCGAACGTCGTCGACTTCCCCCGGGTCTACTACGGCGCCCTGGCCGCCGGCGCGGTGCTGGTGCCCGTGCACCTGCTGCTCACCGCCGACGAGGCCACGCACGTGCTGCGCGACAGCGGCGCGAAGCTGCTGGTCTGCCACACCTCGCAGCTCGCCCTGGGGGCCGCGGCGGCGGCCGCGGCCGGTGTCCCGCTGGTGACGGTCGGTCCGGCCGCCGCCGGCACCATCGCGCCCCGCCTGGAGGACCTGAGCGATCCGCTGCCGGCGGTGCCGTCCTACGTGACCCGGTCCGCCGAGGATCCCGCCGTGGTGCTCTACACCAGCGGCACCACCGGCGTGCCCAAGGGCGCCGTGCTCACGCACCTCAACCTGGTCATGAACGCCACCGTCAACGTCTTCGACGCGAACGACGCGCGGAGCACCGACGTGGTCCTCGGCTGCCTGCCGCTGTTCCACAGCTTCGGCCAGACCGTGGCGATGAACGGCACGTTCCGGATCGGCGCGACCCTGGTGCTGTTGAGCCGGTTCACCGGGCCGGAGGCCGTCGACCTCATGCTGCGCGAGGAGGTGACCGTCTTCCACGGCGTGCCGACCATGTACGTGGCGCTGCTCGACGCGGCCCGGGACCGGCCCGTCCTGCCCCGGCTGCGGCTGTGCGTCTCCGGCGGCGCGTCGCTGCCGGTCGCCGTCCTGGAACGCTTCCACGCCGCGTTCGACACGACGATCTTCGAGGGGTACGGCCTCTCCGAGACCTCGCCCACCGCGACCACGAACCAGCCGCACTTCGGCACGCGGGCCGGCACGATCGGTCACCCGGTCTGGGGGGTCGAGGTGGAGATCGCCCGTGCCGACCTGGACGACCGGGTCGAGCTGCTGCCGACCGGCGAGCTGGGCGAGATCGTCATCCGCGGGCACAACGTCTTCGCCGGCTATCTCGGCCGGCCGGAGGCCACGGCGGAGGCCGTGGTCGACGGCTGGTTCCGCAGCGGCGACCTCGGGCGCAAGGACGACGACGGGTTCATCACCATCGTCGACCGGAAGAAGGACCTGATCATCCGCGGCGGCTTCAACGTGTACCCGCGGGAGGTCGAGGAGGCGCTTGTCCGGCACCCCGCGGTCGGCCAGGTCGCGGTGATCGGCGTGCCCGACCCACGACACGGTGAGGAGATCTGCGCGGTGGTGGTGCCGGACCCGGCCGGCCCGGGAGCGCCGAGCGAACAGGAGCTGATCGACTGGGCGCGCGAGCACCTGGGCCGGCACAAGTACCCGCGCCAGGTCCGCTACGTCGAGACGCTGCCGATCGGGCCCAGCCACAAGGTGCTCAAGCGTGAGCTGCGCCGGACCATGTCGGCGGCGCCGACGGAGTGACGACGCGCCAGCGGGGGTGCGCGTCGTCGGCCGCGGTGCCGCCGCGAGCGGTGTGCCGCAGAGGCGTCTTATGACCCTGCGGCACGACGCGGGCGGGGGTGATCGCTCCCGCATCGGGCCGCGCGTGCTCAGGTTCGGTAGTCCTCGTCGGCCGGGATGATCGACTCGCGCTGCTCGACGGCGTCCGCCGGGTTCGCGTCCTCCGGCAGGGCGGTCAGCAGATCCTGCTCGCCGGCCGGTGGGGAGCCCTGCTCGGCCACGTCCGCCTCGCTGGCCTCGAGCGGCGGGGCGGTCGGCGTGACGTCCTGCTCCGCGTCGTCGACCACCGTCTGGCGCTGTTCCAGCGCGTCGGCCTCCGGCGGTTCGCGCAGTGGGTCGTCCGGGCCGTTCCAGTTGACGGTCATGTCAGATCCTCTCCGGCGGCGTCGGGCACCTGCGTTCCCCGATGGCGAGCCGGAAACCCGGTCCCGTCGCCACCCTCACTTCCGCGATCTTGCACTTCCTGCCCCGGCATACCCCCAAAAATCCCGAAACGGCGGCCGAAAGTGCAAGGTCGCGGGGGTTGACGGCGGGGGACGTGCGGGCGGGGTAGGTGGTTGCGCTAGCTAGGTGGCGGTACTAGTGTCCGGTCGGGCGGGCCGGTGGGCGGGCGCGGTGGGAGCGGCAATGGATCAGGAGCGGCGGGGGCAGTGGCTGCGCGGGGTGCTCGACCTCTGCGTGCTCGGGCTGCTCAGCCGGGGGGAGTCCTACGGCTACGAGCTGTCGCAGGCGTTGAAGGCCAGCGGACTCGGCGCTGTGCAGGGCGGCACCCTCTACCCGGTGCTGCTGCGGCTGCAACGCTCCGGCCTGCTCACGGCCCACTGGCGGGAGGGCGAGACCGGCCCCGCCCGGAAGTACTACCGGATCAGCCCGGCCGGCAGCGCGGCGCTGCGCACGGCCGCCACCGACTGGACCGCCTTCGCCGGGAGCGTGGGCGCCATACTGAGCGAGGAGCCGAAGCGGTGAACCACAACGCCTGGCTCGCCGCCCTCACCGGCGAGCTGCGCCGGCACGGGGTGGGGCCCGATCTGACCGGCCACGTCGTCGCCGAGGCGGCCACCCACCTGCGGGAGAGCGGGGAACCGCCGCTGCGGGTGTTCGGCGCGCCGGAGGCGTACGCCCGGGCGGTGGCCGACAGCCTCGGCGGGCCGGACGTCCGCCCGCCCCGACGGCGGCCGGGCCCGGTGCGGCTGGCCGCGACGGGCATCACCAAGCGCTACCGGGGGCGGACCGTCCTCGACCGGGTCGACCTCACCGTGCGGGCGGGAGAGATCGCGGCGGTGGTCGGCGCGAACGGGGCCGGCAAGAGCACCTTCCTGCGGATCTGCGCCGGCCTCCTGAGCCCGGACGCCGGCACGGTGGACGTCCACGGCACGCTCGGCTACTGCCCGCAGGACGGCGGCACCGCCGAGTTCCTCGACCCCGACGAGCACTTCGTGCTGGTCGGCGCGGGTCGCGGGCTGACCCGGGGTGCCGCCCGCCGGGCCGGCCGGGCCGGGGCCGCGGCGCTGGACTGGTCGCCGCCGGCGCGCACCCAGGCGCGGCACCTCTCCGGGGGCACCCGGCAGAAGCTCAACCTCGTGCTCGCCCGCCTCGGCGAGCCGGACGTGCTGTTGCTCGACGAGCCCTACCAGGGCTTCGACCGGGGCACCTACCTCGACTTCTGGCACGAGGTGTGGCGGTGGCGCGACGCCGGGAAGGCGATCGTCGTCGTCACCCACCTGCTCAACCAGCTCGACCGCGTCGACATCGTGCTCGACCTGACCGCCGCGAGGGAGCACCGCGCATGACGAAGATCCTCGTGGTGGCCGAGAGCGCGCTGCGCGAACTGCTGCGCCGGCGCTCCGTGCTGCTCATCCTGCTGCTGTTGCCGCTGGCCTTCTACCTCAGCCGCCGGGGCGACCATCTCGGCCAGTCGATCCGTTTCGTCTGCCTCGGGTTGGGTTGGGCGCTGAGCACCGCCGCGCTCTTCGCCGGCAGCGCGGCGCGCGGGATGGAACCCCGACTGCGGCTGTCCGGCTACGGCAGCCTGCACCTGGTGCTCGGCCGGCTGCTCGCGCTGTGGACGGTGGGCGTGCTGCTCTCCGCGCCGTACTACGGGCTCATCCTCGTCGACCAGCACGACGTCCGGTACGGCGCGATCGCGTTCATCATGGCGCTGATGGTCGCCGTGGCCGCGCCGTTCGGCCTGCTGCTGAGCGCGGTGCTGCCCCGCGAGCTGGAGGGCACGCTGGTCCTGCTGACGGTGGTCGGCCTGCAGATGGTGATGGACCCCGCGGACACCGCCTCCCGGGCGCTGCCGTTCTGGTTCAGCCGCGAGATCGGCACGTACGCGATCGACCACACCGACGGCGGTTACCTCGCCCGCGGGCTGGCCCAGGGCGTCGGGTTCGCGGTCGCGCTCACCGTGCTGGTGGCCGTGGCCGCCGCGGTCCGGCTCCGCCAGCGGCGTCACCTGCGGTTCGCCGGCGCGTAGCCGAACGCGGAGCCGGTCGCCCTCGATCTCCGCCGGGCGCGGCCGGCCGGCCCGCTCCGGGTCGGCTCAGGGGCCGCTCCGGGCCAGCTCGGCGGCGCGGGCGGTGAGCGCCCGGCGTTCGGCCGGCGCGTCGGTCATCGCGGCGGCCTCCCGGAACAGCGCCGCGGCGCGGGCCCGGTCGCCCTGGTGGACGGTCAGCTCCGCCTCGACCGCGAGCGCCGACGGGTAGCCGTCGAGCGCGCCGCCGGCGCGGGCCTCGGCGAGCAGCGCCAGACCGCGCGCCGGCCCGTACGCGAAGCCGTGCGCCACGGCCCGGTTCAGCCGCACCACCGGTGACGGATGCCGCTCGGCCAGCTGGTCGTACCAGCCGGCGATGGCCGGCCAGTCGGTCTCCGCGCTGCTGGGTGCCATGGCGTGGCACGCGGCGATGCGGGCCTGAAGGGCGTACGGGCCGTCCGCGCCGGCGCGGTCCAGCACGTCGAGCCCCTCGGCGACGGCGGCCCGGTCCCAGCGCGACCGGTCCTGCCGGTCTAGGGTGACCAGGTCGCCGGCGGCGTCCCGCCGGGCGGCGTGCCGGGAGTGCTGGAACAGGAAGAGCGCGAGCAGCCCGGCGACCTCCGGCTGGCCGGGCATCAGCCGCTCGACCAGCCGGGCCAGCCGGATCGCCTCGTCCGCGAACGCCGGCTCGCCGTCCGCGTCGTACCCCCGGGTGAAGAGCAGGTAGAGCACGGCCAGCACGCCGGGCAACCGCTCCACCAGCGCCGACCCGCTCGGCACCCGGTACGGGATGCGGGCCTGGGCGATCTTCGTCTTCGCCCGGGTCAGCCGCCGGGTCATCGTCGACTCGCTGACCAGGAACGCGTGCGCGATGTCGGCGGTGCTCACCCCGCAGACGGTGCGCAGGGTGAGCGCGACCCGCGCCTCCATCGCCAGCGCCGGGTGGCAACAGGTGAAGATGAGCCGCAGCCGGTCGTCCACCACGTCCTCCTCCCCGGCCACGGGCGGTCCCGCCGCCCGCTCGGTGAGCAGCGCCAACTCGCGCAGCTTGCGGCGCTCGGTGTCGGCCCGGCGCAGCACGTCGACGGCCCGGTTCCGGGCGACCGTCATCAGCCAGCCGCCCGGATTCGCGGGCACCCCGTCCCGGGGCCAGCGCTCCATGGCGAGCGCCAGCGCTTCCTGGGCGCAGTCCTCGGCGAGCGTCCAGTCGCCGGTGACACGGATCAGCGTGGCCACGATCCGCGCGAACGACTCCTGGCCCGCGCTGGCCACAGCCCGGGACGGGTCCGTCACCGGATCAGGCGTCCGGGTCCGTGTAGAAGGGGCGCAGCTCGATGCGGCCGGCGTACGCCATCGGGTGGTTGCGGGCCACCTCGATCGCCGCGTCCAGGTCGGCGCACTCCAGCAGGTCGAAGCCCACGATCACCTCCTTGGTCTCGGCGAACGGCCCGTCGCTGACGAGCAGCTCGCCGCTGCGGACGCGGACCGTGGTCGCCGCGTCCGGCGCGGCCAGCCGGTCGCCGGCGAGGCGCTGGCCGCGGGCGTCCCGCTCGGCGACCCACCGCTCGATGTCGAGCGCCGCGGTCGGGTCGGTGTCCGGCTCGGTGTCCGTGCAGACGAACATCATGTACTTCATGTCGCACTCCTCAGTGTGGTGACTCCACCAGGGTGACGATCGGGCTGGCCGGTTCCGGACGGCCCTGCGCGGAATTTTTTCAGACCCGGGTCCGGGCCAGCACGTCGATGATCTCCGCCGGTGCCGCCGGTCTCGCCGAGCCGGGGGAAGATCCGCTCGACGCTGTTGCGGTGCGCCTCCGCGTCGAGGTCGGCCATCGCGTCGACCGCCAGGGTGACGTGGTAGCCGTGCTCGTACGCGGCCTGGGCGGTGGACTCCACGCCGATGCCACCGAGCACGATCTGGTTGACGCCCGGTGGCGCAGCTGGAGGTCGAGGTCGGTGCCGTGGAAGGCGCCCCAGTTGCTCTTGGTCACCACGAGTCGTCCGGATTCCCGCCGACCTCGTCGACGAGCACGTCCCAGCCGGCCGGCGGGCGCCGGCCGGGCGCTTCTGCTCGGCGCGGGCGGGTACGGCGTCCGACCCGTCGGGGCGGCGGTGATCCGGACCAGCACCACCGGACGCCGTGCGCACGGAAGGAGTCGGCGAGCCGGGTGGCGCGGGCCACCACGTCGGCAGCGGGGTACGGGACGGCCGGGCGGCCACGATGCCACGCTGGAGGTCGATGAGGACGAGGGCGGTGCGAGGGTCGAGCGTGCTGAGCGCCATCTCCTTCGTGGTGGTACGTCGTGACAACCCCAGGGAAACGCTGACTAGGGGTGACTGTCACGAGGAGCGACGGCCCCGCTCCTTCACCGCATCAGACGGTCATGACGCCAGCGCAGGCGTCGCGGTCACCGATCTGATGACCTCGACGTAGTCGTAGAAGCGCTGCGTTCGTTGCCCCGAGTCTCGCATCTTTCGGGACAAGTCCCCGTGGGGGAAGAACGACTTGCGGAGGGCGTGAGAGAGCTCTAGCTGCACACCCGCTCCTCGCTGGTTCTTGTTGCAAATGTTGCCGCGGTAGGTGCCCGCTACCTCGCTCGAGGCCGATGTGACACTGAACCCCCTGTCGGCCAGCCCGGCCGCGATACTTCCTCCGAGGTCCGTGTCCAGTCCACCGACGGCGGTTTCGGCCTGGTCGCCCGTGCCGGCGTAGCCGTGAAAGGAGATGGTCCGGTCTACCGCTCCCAGTAGGGCCAGACACTGTGGCTCGTCGAAGTGCGTGGCGGTGATGTGCAGGTCGGAGTTGTGGCTGGCTTTGATGCCAGCGAACACGTAGGTTTTCATGAGGCCGTCGCCTACGGTCAGCGCCAACTCTCCGCTACCAGCTTCTATGCCCCCGCCGTGAATTGCGATGGATGCCCACGACGTCGTGGGCAGGTCAAGCGCGGTACGGGTGTAGGCAACGCCCTCCTCCTCGGCGGCAGCCAATTGGGCGTAGTTGTCATACAGGTTGCCCACCAACGACCTCCCGCTCAGGACGCCCGCCTCAGCGGCGAGCAGCGACGCTGCCCCGGCTCGGCGAACCAGGAGTCGCGAAAAGCTGGGCCGCCTGGCCGGCGAACCCCGCGTCGACAAGGACGTCGTAGCTGTCAGCTCGCATGCCGGCGACCGAGCTGAAATCGCGACGCCCACCGGTCAGCACGTGCGCGAGAAGACCGAGCAGCCCACCGACGATCGCGCCGAAGATCGCGCCGTAGAGGGCGAGCAAGACGCTGGAGATCAGCGGGTCGATCCAGTCGAACAGCCCGAACAGCCAACCGAACAACGCACCCAACACGAACCCGGCGGCCGCAGCCTGGGCGGCCGCGCTGCCCATGCCCAAACGGCCAGTGACCTGCTCGTAGCTGCTGAGGCCACGACCGACGATTGCCACATGCTCTACTGGGAACCGCTGGTCGGCCAGGTAGTCCACCGCCTGTTCGGCGTCCGGGTGTGTCGCGTACGAGGCAATCACGACCTGACCTTCGGACGAGGACGGCGCGGCCCCCGAGCGGTCAAACGATGACTGGGCCACAGCGATCAATCCCTTCCTCTGCCGATCGTCGTGCCGTGTTCTTCCCGCTCCAAGGCGATGTACTCATGCAGCGACCTCGGATCGGCCGGGCGGGCGACGAAGGCGGGATCCTTCCCGGCCAGGAGGGCGACCTGCGGCGGGTCGCCGCTACCCGGTGAGTGACGGCGCTGAGACCGAGCCGCGGACACCGACTGTCGGGCCGGTACTGGTGACCTCAACGGCCGTTACTGCCGGTCAACGGCGAGCTTTGAGCCGCTGCCGGGCGGTCAGCATGTTGCCGGTGACGAAGGCCAGATCGATGGCAGGTTCGGTGACGGTTATCGGGTTCGGCACCTTGGTAGAGATGCCGTCGGGTAGCGGCTGGTGCGGCGTCAGCTCGATCTCGATGCCGAGCAGCTGGCCGACAATGCGGGTGGCATACAAGGCGACGTCCCCCTGGATGGTCAATCGGTCGGTCGTGAGCGGCATGGTCCGGTCCGTCGGCATGGATGAGCGTAGAAGGACGTCGTCGGTGACGACGCGGTCCATGGTCAGCTTCAACGCCGTCACGGTGCCACCGTTGGTGGGCAGGTCGACGACGCCGTCGAAACGCAGCCCGGTCATGGTGATGGTGGCGGCGGTCAGCGTCGACGGGGTCGCCGCCACGACTGGCTGTCCCGGATCGGCGGAGATCCGTGCCAAGGGCTTCCGCGCTCCGCGGCCGCCGCCGGCGCGCGGTGTCTGCTGTCCGGCGTCGCATTCAGCAGCGGGACCCGTTGACTGGTCGGTGGCTGCACCGGCCGACACCGGAGCGGGCGACACCGGTGCGCAGGCCCGTGCCGCGCTGGGCGCGTTTATGGCTACGGCCGCTGAGAGTCCGAACATGCCGAGCAGCGCCACGTAGAGGCGCGGGTGTCGGCCCGCGGACAGCGTCCGTCGGTCATCCGGCCGTCCGGCTCGCCCCGTCATGATGGGCGTGGCTCCTCGGACGCGACAGACACCGGCTACCGGCCGGCGGGTATCGTCTCCGTCCGACATCAGCTCGTTGATGAGGGCCGCGTGCTCGTGATCGGCGCCTCGTCGTTGACCGATAGCTTGCGGACCCCATCATGTGATGGCTCGCCAGGTATCGCGCGTTCGTCGGCGGGCTCGTTCTTCGCCGTTGGCGCCTCGACCGACTCGCTCCCCAGTGTGTGGACCTGACCCGGCTCGTTCCCGGCCGTTCGGTCCTCGGCCGGCTCGTCCTCGGCGGTGGGATCGTTGGCCGGCTCGTTCGGTAGCTTCCCGCTTGCGCTCGACGCCTCCTCGCGTGAGGCCGCCGGTCGATCGCCTGGTACCCAGGCGAAGCCGAGGGCGCTACCTACAATGCCGAGCAGCAGGCCGAGGAAGAAGCCGCCGAGATTCACTCCAATCAGGGAGAAGAGCGCGGTCACCGCAGCGACTACAGCGTAGAACGTCCGCTCCCGCGGCCTGAACCACATCAGCAACCCGCAGGTTAGGAGAATGGTGGGGACCAGCCAGGAGAGGAAACCGGTCGGGCCCATCTGAAACGTAAGACCAGCGAGCGACATCTGGGTGGTGCCGAATATCTCCAGACCGGCCAGTGCGGTGACCGTGCCTCCCCAGAACGGTCGCGTCCGCCGCCACCGGCGGGCGCCGCCCCATGCATAGCGGAACCTTTTCGGCTGCTCGTGTCGCGGTTTGACGGTTGACACATATGCCTCCTGCCAGGTAGGAGTCGCGGGCAGGGACGTGGCCGGGGAAGACGCCGTTCCGGCGGCCGGCGATCAGCTCAGAAACATTCCTTGGCGGCGGCACCGACATTGACCTTCAGCTTGAGTCCCGTCAGGTTGAACCTCCCCGCGTGAGTTGCGCGAGCTACTTGGCGGAGGTTCTTGATGTTCACCCTCTCGGCCTGCTGACCGAAGGACTTCGGCTCGCCCCGGGCTCCGGCTGGACCCCCCTCAAGCGTCGACGCGTCCTGTCCGATGTTGATGCCGTCGAAGACGACATCACCTTCAAGCGATTCCGTATCGATCAGCAGGTCGTCCGCTGTTGCGGGCTTGCCGCCACCGCCAGCGGTGATGGTGAGCACCACGGGGGCCCCTGGCGCCTTCACTGACTGGCAGAGATCGAAGAGCTGTGCGTTTCGGATGCCCGTCACCGCTACGGGTTGGCTTGTGCCGTCAATCTGCCTTGTGACGCCGCCGAATTGGACGAAGCCCTCCCCGCGCAGCTCGGAGGCGGAAACCTTGAAAGTCTGGCCGGAGACCGCGAACGAAGCTGCCAGCGCACCATTGCTGATGCTGAGCACGATCGCGCCGGCGGCCACGGTGGCTGGCACGATAAGGGCGGCGAAGCGGCCCCAGCGTGTATGGCCTGGAGAGTCGGACCGTTCCGGCACGATTCCTCCTTCAGGTGGATGTCGCGCAGGTTAGCCGGATGAACGTGGCGGCTCGCTTGGCTCATATGTGTTGTCTGTTGCTAGCGAGCTCGGTGAAGGTGGCGCGTTGGTGTCGCACCGCTGCACCCCGCCGAACTGACGATAACACGAGCCTTACTCAACGTGGTGCCGCAACTGCAGACCGTCCGCAAGCTATCAGCGTCCACCCTCAGCACCGGGAGTCGAATGGGCGCTGGCCGGGCCCCGTAGGAAACCCGGCCAGCGGCAGCGTTCAGGTTCATCAGCTGGAGTAGCCGCGCTCGGCGATCCAACTCGCGACCTTCTTGCCGCGCATCCAGTAGTGCTCGTCAGGCGAGTACGGGTCCGCGATCTTGACGCTCTTGCCGCCATTGCGGTAGCCAATGATGGTCAGGTAGTGCCCGCCCTCGTATGAACGCCAGTTGCCACGTGTGTCAGCTGCGGTGCCCGTGATGTTCGCAACGACGCCCCGCTCGGCATCGACCGCCTCGACGACGTCTTCGCGCAGCTCCTCAACCTGTTCTCGCCTCGCCGTCGAGCCGTCAATCTCGGTCGTCTCGTATCCGCCGCCGGTCATCTCGTTGAGCACCCTTGTCGTGTCGTCGGCCGATTTGGTGCCGGCCTTGGTGGTGCCCAACTTGTCGGCAATCTCGTTCTGGCTCGCGGTCTTGCCCTGAGTCGATAGGGCGATCCGGGTGGCGGCCGGAGCACAGTAGTAGGAGTTCCGCTGCCGCTGGTAGTCGTGGTCGAGCACTCGCTTGCCCCCACCTCGAGGCTCGGTCGGCGGGGGATGGGCGGGCGCGGGCGAGGCCGGCGCCGGTTCGGGCGGCGCGGTTTGGGGCGGCTTCGGGTCGACGGGCTTCGGATCAGCCGCGGGTACCTCGGCGGCCATGGCCGGGCCGGCCACAGTGCCTCCGGTGATCAGGAGACCGGCTGCGGACAGCAGGCCCACACGGGAAATCGAGTTCATCGTGAAGCTCCCATCGGGTTTGACACCGTTAGGACTCGGAAGCGCAAGCACTAGGGGCGGGACCATCGCGCTACCCAGCAGGTCGCCCCGGACGCTCCCGGGTTCCCGGGCTTTCGATCGGCTTCCCGGGCTCTCGGCTGTCGAATACCCGGCTGGAGTGCATAAAAACGCGGGAGCCTACCGCACTGATCGCGGAACCGGCGCCAGATCGGCCAGAAGGCCTGCACGTCTGGCATCGGCGCCGGCTGACTGGGAACGTGGCGCACCGTTGGCCCGCCGGCGTGCTCGCTGACCGTCCGACCTCCTCGAGGCGCCGACCGCAGGTTTGGTCGCGCGCCAGCTCGGCGCGCAACCACGGCGGCAGC
The DNA here is from genome assembly GCF_027497215.1 of Micromonospora sp. WMMD812. Lineage (NCBI taxonomy): Bacteria > Bacillati > Actinomycetota > Actinomycetes > Micromonosporales > Micromonosporaceae > Micromonospora > Micromonospora sp. WMMD812. Next base: position 305,889 of record NZ_CP114904.1, read on the forward strand.
CTCCTTCCGCAGGCTCTTTTACCAGGGCCGAGTCAGACTCGGCGAGCTGTGCGCCACCGGTCCGGCCAGTAGCCGGCACCGTCCAGGATTGATTCACCCGCCAGATCGCCCATCGTCGGCCCGTCTGCCTGTGAGCGACTGGAGATGAAGCGGTGATGGCCGCTGTCGTCGATGCCCAGGTAGATGCCCGAGTGCTCAATGTTGGCGCCCACCACCGGCCCGGCATTGAAGAACAAGAGGTCGCCCGGGAGCAGACGATCCAAGCCGCGTGCTCGCTGCCCAGAATTCGGCATCAACTGAACACCCGGACCCACTTCGGCCATCGCGTAGGCCCGGCGTGGAAGCCCCTCTCCCGGGTTGTTCGTGCCGAGCAGCGGATACCCGAGTCGATGTCCGTACACCATCCGCAGGAAGCCAGAGCAGTCCAGAGCCAGAACACGCTCCGGCTCGGGCACCACGTTCTTGCCGTCAAGAAACGACCATGGCACGCCGAGGTAGTCGTAGAAGTCAGATTTCTCCGCACGGCCATCGGGATCCAGGGGGTCCAACGGCCCGAACGATGCGTCACCCGAATACTGCTGTCCCTGGTTGTCCTTCTTCACCGGAGACTCGTCGGTGTACTCCATCGCGATCGCCAGCGCGTCGGGCGAGCGGTCGTTGCGGGCGGCGGCGAGCCAGTCGGTGAACCACTTCTCGTGCTCCGCGCCCGCGCGCCACTCCTGTGGTGCGAGCCGGGCCCAGACATTCGTCTCCACCTTTGCCGCCGTGTACCGTGGCTCCTCGAATGTGCGGAGTGGACCGTAGAGCTGCACCGTTCGCGCGCCGTCGGTCATGGTCGCGACCGGGTGACCGGACGAGTCGGTGATCTGTGTGCGATCTGGCGCGGTCAATCGATGGTAGCTGAAGCCGGACGACCCGCGCGCCTGACTCTGGGCCGACTTCCCCGAGCCCAACGTCAGCACCGGTTGGTCCCCTGGCGAGGGGCGCACGACGACATAGGTGATCGCGCTCGCGACGACTAGCAGCGCGACCCCGGCAATGGTCAGCAGGACGCTGGGCCTGCGGAAGTACGTCCGGTAGTTCATGCCGCTTCTCCTTTCGCGACTTGTCCAAGACAACGGTCAGGTCACCGGCACGAAGCCGGCGACGACCCCGCTGTACGCCACGCCGAACGTGATCCCGGTGACGATGAGGGTCGCGAGGATGGTGGCCTTGGCCGGCTGACGTACGAGCTGGTACGCGATTAGCCCAGGGATGACGAAGCCCAGCGTCTGGTGGGCAAACAGCAGCGGAAGGTCCCGCTGGACGATGACGAACAGTGTCAGCTGCAGCAGGACGCTGAGCAATACGATCGCCGCGAACAACCGCTTTCCGTAGAGGATGACCACCCGCTGCATCAACTTGGTGAGCAGATAGGTCAGGACTGTCATCCCCAGGATGATTCCTGCCTGCAGCTGGTCCTCGATCAGTGTCAGCGCGATCCAGCCGGGTGTGATCATGCCGCCGGGCGAGAGATTGGTGGTCAGGTAGCACAGCAGCGCGAACACCAGCCCGATGCCGAGGCTCGCGGTGGCCAACTGGGCACTGAGTTCTCCGCCGAAGGTCATCGTTCGATCCCTTCTCCCGTCTGCGTACGGATCATGGACGCTCCCTGCGAGCCGTCCTCACAGGACCAGCTCGGCAGCTGGGCCAGGGCCTGGATCAACACCTCACCCTGTCCATGGATGTTTCCGACGGCGACGATGGAGGAACCGTCCGGTACCTCTGCCGCCACGTCGTCCAGGAGCCGCTCGGAGTCGAGCTTGCCGCCGAGATCGACAACCCGGTCCTGAAGCTCCGTCGGCACGTTCGTACGCGCGCTCTTGGTGACCTCGCCGATCAACACGATCTTCTCCGGCTGTACCTGGCCGCTGAGTTCGCCCATCTGTCCGTTGCGTTCGATCCGGTCCGGCCGGCAGTTGATCACCATTGTCAGCGGGCGAGTGACGAGCTGTTGACGCTCCAACTGTTGAATGTTCATGAGGGTGGACTCGGGATCGTTTGCCGCGAAGATGTTCGCAAACCGCATCCGCTTGGTGCCGTGCATGACCCGTTCCACGGAGAGCACACCCGGGTCGGGGGGTGACTCCCACATGCCCTTGAGGGCGCTCTGCCGGTCCACGCCGAGTTGTTCGGCAACAGCTAGGGCGATGGCCACATTCTCCTTGAAGGTGATCCAGCCAAAGCCGTTCATCTCGCTGTCGGTCACCGACTCCGGGTCCACCGAGATGAGGTGGCAGTCGCGCTTGTCGGCCTCCTCCTGCAGGATCGCCAGCCGCTCTCGTTCCGCGGTGATGCAGACTCCTCCCACCGGCATGGATAGGCTCAGGGACCGGGCGACGTCATCAAGCGTCGGTCCCATCTCGGCGAGGTGGTCCTCGCGCACGTTGCAGAGCACTCCGATGTTGGATTGAATCAGCTTGCTCTGATTGTGGTCCTGCAGCGCCGGCATCACCGCCATGCACTCGATGACCAGAGCGTCCGGGTGGTAGACGGCGGCTCGTCTTACGATTCCGATCTGCTCGACCACGTTGGCAATGCCAAACTTGCGGTGCACCGGTTCTTCGCTCGCGTCCGGAAAGATGAACCGGGCGGCGGTGCCGGTGGTCTTCGCCACCACCACCCGACCGCCCCCGCGCAAGGCGCCGGCCGCGAGCCGGGTGATCGAGCTCTTGCCCCGGATGCCGTTCACAAGCACCCGGTCCGGAATCATCTTCAGGTTGCCGTAGTGGTTGCGCTGTTCGACGATCCCGGCGACGAGCAGAGCCAGGCAGCAAAGGACAAACACCATGTAGAGGTACGCCACGTCAGCCCCTTTCGTTTCGGCCGGCAGGGGGAGGATCGGGGTCATCGCCACCTGACGGCGTACCTCGATCAGTATTGGCCTGCGGCGGGATCTCGGGGAGCACCGCCGTGGCGTCGTCCTCCGCACCGCGTGACTGTGTTGCACCGCGAAGTCGTGGCGCGCCGCCCAACCGGGCCGAGCCGGTGTTGCGCGCCTGGCGGCAGACTTCCAGACAGACGGCCAGAGCGCCGATGTCATCGTGTCGTTGCGGCGGGATCGGTACGTCCGTCTCACCACGGCTGATCCGGTCGGCCTCGCCGGCCAACCGCCGCAGCGGCCGAGCGAAGACGTAGTACTGCCAAACCTGGGTGAGCACCACGACGCCCGCTGCAGCGGCGGCGACCAGCAGAGTCCACCGTCGGCCGTCGCTCTCGGGCAATCGCAGCCCGTTGAGGTCCTGCTCCACCACAAGCGACCACTTCAAGGGAGTAACGGTGTTGGGCTTGTTCAGGCCAGTCGCGGCGATGAGGGCCGGTCTGCCGTCGGGTGTCCTTGCCTGCCCGACCGTGCCGCCCTTCAGCGCCTCGGCTGCGGCGCTACGTGCGCTACCTTCCAACTGCTCGAAAGCGCGGAAACCCTCTGAGTCGAAGACGGTGCGCAGGTCTTCGTCCACGACCCGCACCTGGCCGTCCACCTCGCGCAGCATTCCCAGTAGGTAGTCGATGCTGTACTCGCCGACGACGCCGACGCCGTTGGCAGCGACCCGGTAGGCGTAGACCACTGGGAGGCGCGCCGTGTTGTTGTCCAGGTCGATGCCAGCCTCACCCCGGAGCGGTTCCTTTCGGAGCGGCTCACGCCCGGCGGAACTGATCACCGACCCTTGCGGGTCGACGACGTAGAGACTGCGGAAGCGCTGTTTGTCCGCCAACTCATGCTCCAGGAGTGGCTTCGTCGTCTGGGCAGGATCGCCGGCCTCGGTCGCCTGCGAGATGCGGATAATGGTCTGCAGGCCGTTGTTCAGCGCCTTGCCCATCAGAGTGCCCGCCGCCGCTGCCCGACTCTCCTCGTCCCGCACGAGCTGGTCGGGAATGGCCGGCTCAGGCGCACGCAGAGTAATGGCAGCAGCCGCCGCCGGCCAGATCAGAGCCACCAATGTCGCCAGGGCGAGACCTTGCATCACGGTTGGTCGTCGCCATCGCCACCAACGGCGCGGGGCGGTAGACGACGACGGGTTGCCGGACGTGAGAGCCAGAGCGTGCGCAATGCGGTGCGCCTCCGCGATGCGCAGAGGTTGCCGCCTGGTGGCGGCGCCGCTGGCGTTTGCCCTGGCCTGCGTCAACAGCGACCGAACCGGGCTCGCCAACGCCAGCCGCATCAGCAGAAAACTCGGAATCGCCATCGCCAGCAAGGTCAGGCCGAGCACGGCACCCTGCGTGGTGGAGGTGCCGCCGGTCTCGTCTGCGACGATCAAGGTAGCGAGCGTCACTCCGGTGTTGCCCAGGGGTGCGGAGGACACGACGAGTTGCTTGTCCGGCCATTCGGTGACCCGGATCGGTTGGCCCGCACTGGACTGGGACTGCGCCAAGCCGTGGAAGACGGTCGGCAAATGAATCTGGTCGACCGCGCTGATCCCCTGCAGGAGGGTGCTCTTGCCGTCCGGAGTGATCGCGAAAACGCCCTGTCGGGCGTCGGGGCTGAGGCGCAACTCGTCAATGCTCAGCGGTTGAGTCGCCAACAGGGTCCGCGAGTTGTCCAGCGGGATGCTCCGGACCAGGGTCGGGCCGTCGTGGGTGCTGATCGGGAACACGTTCGCCGGAAACGCCGGCGGCAGCAGCTCAATGGGCAGCGCGGGGCCGAGCGTCGCGGCCGGACGGCGGGTGGCCGTCTCGATGATCGTGGCTCCGTTCCAGATCGACGCGTCACCCAGCACCTGCTTGAGAAGCTCTGGATCCGGGGTCCCCGGGGCTCGAGTCGCGACCCGCTGGTCGAGTTCCTCCACAGAGTGCTGAACACTCAGTCGCGTGCTGGATGCCACCTTCGTCAGGTTGTCCCGCTGCGATTCGACCACCGCCGGGGGTACGCCCCGCTGACTGTGAATGGCAAAGCCCAGCACAATTGCGGCCGCGAGGACCATCGTCGCCCAGAGGTACACCAGGGACGGCTTACCCGATCCTGCCGGGAACCCGGCGGCCGGTAGTTGCTGATCAAGCGCCCGTTGGCGCCAGGTAACCATTTGCTCTTGCGACAGCTTGTCCGTCGGCGATGCTGCTACCGAAGCGCGTCCGCGAAACCCATTGCGATCGGTCCGCCCGTTGGCCGCAGGGTCTTCCCCTCTGCCTCTCATCCTCATGGCGACCCCTTTCCTTCCGCGAACATCGGAAGCTGTACGGTCAGTCTCGATCATGGAACTCGGGGGGGTGAGCGAACATCACCCGGCCGAGATGAACCAGAGGCGCGGTGACCTTCGTCGGTCTCGCTTCGCCTGGGCATGGGGTCATGACTTCCACCGTCGACCCCCCGTGGGTGAGGACGCCTCACCCGGTGAAGATGAAGGGACATGCAGGGCCACCGATTACGCATATGTCCACGTGGCCGCGTTGCGGCGGATGGGCATCGTGACGGCCGCGGCCGCGGATGATCAGGCAGACGTCACTCGCCGATCGCCACACCGTCCCGACGTCGGTCGGCCGCCCCGAGAAGCTGGTCTCCGCGAATCTGGATTGCGGTGGACCCGGAATCCAGTGCGATGACTCGTGGGCAAGGGTGGTCGAGTTGTACGAGGCTCGGCAGACGCGTCGCGACCCGCCTACCTGCTTCAATCTCTGAGGGGGCGTCCCGTTTCCCAGCGCAATCCCGTGTGATGTCCTGCCCGCTGAAGTGCCCCTGGTCGAGAGCCTGCGCCGGCGTCTGGCCGTCGACGAGGAGGCCCACCAGTGCTTGGGCCACGTAGTCAGGGATGTGTGAGCCTCCCGCTGCGCCCACGACAAGTTGTAGATTCTTCCCCTCGCCATCAAGGACCAAGGTCGGCGCCATGGAGGCGGTGGGTCGTTTCTTTGGCTTCATGACGTTCACCGGCTTGCCCGGTGACACCGATGACGTGTCGGTGAAGTTGTTCATCGAGTTGTTGAGAATTATCCCTCGTGCCTCGAGGTGCGAGCCGAAGTGGCTGTTGTTGGTGGTGGTCATGGAGGCGGCATTGCCGTCGGCGTCGACGATGCTGACGTTGCTCGTCGGATCGCCGACGTCCACCGTGGCGGGCTCGTCACTGATGGAGGGCGCGGGCGGGGGAGCGCCCGGCGGATCACCGGGTTCGACGGGCCGGATTGCGCGGTCCGGCGAGAAGAGAGAGAAGCGCTGGTCGAGATACTTGTCGTCGAGAAGCCCCTCCACGGGAACCCCGTGGAAATCCGGGTCACCGATGTAGGCGCGGCGGTCGAAGTTTGCCAAGCGACTCGCCTCGATTGAGAGGTGGGTGCGTGCGGGGGAATCGGGCTTGGTCTTCCCTACCTGGCCGCGTTCGAGCAAGCCGAGCATCTGCAGGACCGCTACTCCTCCGAAGGCTGGCGGTGAGGAGGTGCACACTACTGCACCGAACGCCTTCCGGCAGATTTCCGTGCGCTCCACTGTTGTGTAGTCCGCGAAGTCCTGAGCCGTCATGAGGCTGGGGATCACCACAGGTCCCGCTGTATTCCCTTTCAGCTTGACCGGCCCTTTGGCCGCATGCTTTACAATCGCCGGAGCGATATTGCCGTTGGGGTCGTAGAACGCGTCCGCGCCCCCGTCTCGAACCTGCTGCAGCACGTCTGCGATCTCGGGGTTGCGAAGTGTGGTCCCCGCCGGTTTCGGCTCGTCACCGTTGCAGTAACGGGGCCGCAGGTCAGGGTAGTTGCATCGCTTCCGCCCGTTGAAGCGCTCCTCGAAACCCTTGTGCAAGTTGTCCGACATCGGGAACCCGTTTGCCGCAAGGCGGATGGCGTCATCGAAGAGCTGGTTCCACGGAAGGGCACCGAACAACTCGTGGACGTCCGCCAGCACTCGAAGCGTGCCTGGAACCCCGAATGATCGTCCGGTTGCCGAGGCCGCGTTCGGGAAACGGTCCGTCTTGAGATCCTTACGCTCCTGTTCGGTCGGTGTCCTGAGGTTCTCCGTCGCGACTTCCGGGGCTCTTGCATAGCCGTCGAAGGAGCGAATATCACGCTTATCGTTATTCCAGTAGTTGATGAGTGTGCCGCCCGCCAGACCGGAGGCGTGCGGCTCGACTACAGCGAGGACGGCTTGAACAGCTACCGCCGCATCCGCGGCCCGACCACCCTTGGCAAGGATCCGGCAACCAGCCTCAACTGCCAATGGATTGGCAGCCGCCACCATGAACTTCTTACCGACCGCATCTGCTTTCCGACCGCTCTTGGGGTTGGCGCAGGGATCAGCGCGCACAGCCACCGTATTCGCCCCGATGGGGGCTGTCGCAGCGGCCGAGAGACCGAGCGTCAGGACCAGCATGGGAATGACGTGGCCTAGCTTCCGTGTCGACATGTAGCAACCTTTCCCATCTCGGCAGACAGGGTGTCACCCTCGACGTCAGGGAGGCTCGCGGCAAGGAGATGTTGGCCCCGCCCGCGCCGGACCGACAGACCCAGCTGCCGCCCGGCAAAACGGTTGTTGATGCGAAGCCCTCAGCTTCAGTGCTCCCGGGCATGAGCGGATACCGGCATCATGGTGGGCGCCTGGGTGAAGGCGCAGCGCATCGCCAGAAGTCGTGGCTTCCGGGACGAGAGTGGCGCAGTAGCACGGTGGACGGTGCGCCTACCAGTTGGAGGGGACGGTCAAGCAGATTGTGTTTGCAACCGTGCATCTCCCTGTTGTGGGCGTCCGGCGACAGCCGGTGCAGCAGGCAATTGGCGGCATATTCCGTGGAGAAGGGGAAAGGCGCACTCAGACGATGCTGCGCCACGCGTTTCGCCCCATGCTGCTGTGACGATCCGACGTTCTGCGGTCTTCCCCACCCGCCGCCAGCACACCGCTGAGTCGTTGGTGAGCCGGGGATCACCGCCCGCCCGACCGGCCGCGTCGGGCACAGCGCGGCCGGTCGACGCCGGTTCAGCGGGCCGGCCGCGCGGCGATCGGTGGGACCGCCGGGCCGAACGCGGTGAGGAACCGGTCGCGGAACGCGTCCATCGGCCAGACCGGCGCGTCCGGTCCGGGTCGCAGCCCCTCCTGCCAGCCCCATCCGGAGATCCGGTCGAGCACCGCCCGGTCGCGGGCCACGATGCTGATCGGCACGTCCCGGCTGGCGCCCGGACCGGTCACCACCGGCGCCGGCTGGTGGTCGCCGAGGAAGACCAGCACCAGGTCGTCGTCGCCGTACGTCTCGACGTAGGAGATCAACGTGTCCAGCGAGTACGCGATCGCCTGCCGGTAGCCGGCGCGGACCGCCGCGGTGCCGCGGCCGACCGAGTCCTCCGGACCCTCCGTGCTGGCCGCGGCGTGGGCGAAGACCGAGCCGTCGCCGACCTCGTCCCAGCCGATCAGTCGGGGGATCGCCGTCCACGGCGAGTGGCTGGAGATCAGCGGGATCTCCGCCATCACCGCCGGCCGGTCCGTCGCGGCGCGTTCGGTGCGCTGGAAGGTGGCGAGCGTGTACTGGTCGGGCATGGGGGCGTAGCTGAACTTCGGACCGCGGTAGCCGAGCCGCTCGGTGTCGTAGTAACCGTCGTAGCCGAAGAAGGCGCCCTCCGGCCAGGGCTGCGTGGCCGCCGGCATCACCCCGACCGTCCGCCACTCGGCCCGCCGGAACGCGCCGTTGAGGGTGAGCCGGTCGCTGGCCAGCAGGGTGCGGTGGCGCTGCTCGTTGTCGATCCAGAGCCCGGAGAGCAGCGTGTCGTGGGCCAACCAGCTGCCGCCGCCCGCTGTCGGGGAGGTGAGGAAGCCGCTGCGGGAGGCGTACCCCTTGGCCCGCAGCCGCTGGTCCCCGGCGTCCAGCAGCGCCCCGATCTGCGGGGCGAACTCGGGGTCCTCGACGGCGTCGCGCCCGTAGCTCTCCACGAACGCGAGGACCACGTCCTTACCGCGCAGCGCGGTCAGCAGCTGATCGCCGGGAGTGTCCCGGAACGGATCGGCGGCGAGTTCGCCGGCGAACGTGGTGCGGTCCCGCATCCGGGCGTTCACCTGGGCGGCGTGCGCGCCGACCAGGGTGGTCGCGCCGGTGTCGGCGACCGGCACGCCGGGCGTGACCCGTATCCCGAACGCGGCGCAGGCCACCCAGGCGACCGTCAGCGCCGCGACGACCCGGGTCGCGGCGCGGTCGTGCCGCACCACCAGTCGGGTCAGGCGACGCACCGCGAGGGTCATGAGCAGCAGCAGCCCGGCGGCGAGCAGCAGCGCGGCCGCCGCCGCGGCGACGGCGCCGGCCCGGCCGACCGCGTCGGTGACGAAGCCGAAGGCGTCGTCCAGCAGCGCCCAGTCGAGCACCACGTCGAACGGCCGGTCCAGGGCGGAGCGGAAGCCCACGTCGGCGAGCTTCAGCACGGCCAGCAGGCCGAGCACCGGTCCGGCGACCGCGACGGCGACCCGTCGCCCCCGGGCCGGCAGGGCGAGCAGCAGCGCGACGCCCAACAGCCCTTCGAGCGGGATCCGCAGGACCGCGCCGGCCGTCAGCTGGTCGGGCCGGTCCGGCGCGACCAGGGCGGCGAACACCAGCAGGCCGGCCAGCGCGGTCAACACCCGGGCCGCGACCGACCGGACCCTCCCGCGGCCGCCGGCACCCTCGTCCGCCGGGCCGGTGGGGCGGGTCGGACGGAGCCGTGCGAGGAGGCGCATCAGTGGCCCCACCGTTCGGCCCGGACGCCGCCGACCGACAGTGCCGGTCGCCGCGCCACCGAATCCGCGCCGCCGGACAGTACCGGTCGCCGCGCCACCGGGTCCGCGCCGCCCGCCGGGGCCGGGATCCGGGCCGGCAATGCGGTCACGCGCGGTCGCGGCGCCCGGTGCCGCCACAGCCAGTGCACGTCACGGCCGAACGACTCGACGAGCAGGGCCAGCGCCGCGGCCAGCAGCAGCACCGCCAGCGGGCCGGGCAGCACGCCGGCCGCCACGACCGCCAGGACGATCCCCTGCGTCGCCGCCGTCACCTTGCGCCACTGCCGGGGTGGCAGCGACCCGCGCATCCACGGCAGCACCCAGCCCATGGCGACGAACGCGTAGCGCATCCCGCCGATGGCGAGCACCCAGCCGCCGGCGCTCGGCGCGACGTGCACGCAGAGCACCAGCAGGAGGAACGCGTCGACCTCCATGTCGAAGCGCGCGCCGAGCGCGCTGACCGTCCCGGTCCGGCGGGCCACCCGCCCGTCGACGGCGTCCAGCAGCAAGGCCACCGCGGTGAGGGTGGCCAGCAGCCCGACCGGCGCGGACCCGGTCCACGCGTCCACGACGAGCGCGGTCACCGCCCCGGCCAGGACGGCCCGGGTCAGGGTCACCCGGTCCGCCGGACCGAGCCGCGCCGCGCCCGAGCGCCGCAGCCCGGCGGAGAGCAGCAGGCAGGTGACCACTCCGTACCCGACGCCGGCCAGCCAGCCCGCGAGGCTCAGCCCGATCGTCGCGGCCAGCGTGGCGAGCAGGACGATCTGGGCGCTCAGCCCGACCAGTGGACCGTTTCGAACTGTGGGCACCGTTCCTCCGTGTTTATGATCGACGACCCTGACAGGAAACACGGACGACGTACGCGTTCGGTTCGGTCGGACCCGAGGTGAGGAGCAGACGGTGACCCGTGAAGCGGACGCCTTCTGGCTCCGTACGCCCGGCCATGGCGAGATCCGGCCGGTCACGCTGCCCGCCCCGGGACCGGACGACGTGCTGGTCCGCACGTGCTACTCCGGGGTCAGCCGGGGCACCGAGACCCTGGTCTTCGCCGGCCGGGTCCCGCCCCACGAGCACGCCGTGATGCGCGCGCCGTTCCAGGAGGGCGATTTCCCGGCGCCGGTGAAGTACGGCTACCTCAACGTCGGGGTGGTCGAACAGGGCCCCGCCGGCCTGCGGGGCCGGACCGTGTTCTGCCTGTACCCGCACCAGACCGCCTACGTGGTGCCGGCCGGTGCGGTCGTCCCGGTGCCGGACGGGGTGCCGCCCGCCCGGGCGGTGCTGGCGGGCACGGTGGAGACGGCCGTGAACGCCCTCTGGGATGCCGCCCCGCTGGTCGGCGACCGGATCACCGTGGTCGGCGCGGGCATGGTCGGCTGCGCCGTCGCGGCCCTGCTCGCCCGGTTCCCCGGCGTGCACGTGGAGCTGGTCGACACCGACCCGGGCCGGGCCGGGATCGCCGGGGCGCTCGGCGTCGACTTCGCCGCGCCGGGCGACGCCGCGACCGGGCGGGATCTCGTCGTGCACGCCAGCGCCACCGCCGCCGGCCTGCAACGGTCCCTCGAACTGCTCGTGCCGGAGGGCACCGTCGTGGAGCTGAGCTGGTACGGCGACCGCCCGGTCGAGCTGTCGCTGGGCGGAACCTTCCACAGCGGGCGGTTGACCATCCGGGGCAGCCAGGTCGGCACGGTCGCGCCGGCCCGGCGGGGCAGCCGCACGTACGCCGACCGGCTGGCCCTCGCCCTCGACCTGCTCGACGATCCCGCGTTCGACGCGCTGATCACCGGGTCGTCCCCATTCGTCGAGCTACCCGACGTGCTCGACCGCCTGACCTCGGGAGAGCTGCCCGCGCTCTGCCACCTCATCACCTACGACGGGGAGTGATCCGTGTTCAGTGTGACCGTCCGTGACCACATGATGATCGCCCACAGTTTTCGAGGCGAGGTCTTCGGGCCCGCGCAGCGGCTGCACGGGGCGACCTTCGTGGTGGACGCGACGTTCCGCCGCGCCGACCTCGACGCGGACGGCATCGTGGTGGACATCGGCCTGGCCACCGAGCAGCTCAAGGCCGTCCTCGGCGAGCTGACCTACCGCAACCTCGACGACGAGCCGGCGTTCGCCGGGGTGAACACCACCACCGAGGTGCTGGCGCGTACGGTCGCCGACCGGCTCGCCGAGGCGGTGCACGCCGGCCGCCTCGGTGACGGCGCACGTCACCTGGCCGGCATCACCGTCACCCTGCACGAGTCGCACGTCGCGTGGGCCAGCTACGAGCGGGATCTGTGAGGGCGAGGAGTGAGCTGGCGAGCCCCGCAGCCCCGAACGAAGACGGCTCTGTGAGGGGATCCGTTCCCTCGGTGAGGGTGGTCGGGGACGGGACCGTCGGCGCCGGCGAGGTACACGTCGTGCTGCCGAACGACATCGACGATCCGGCCACGCCGAGCGGCGGGAACCACTACGACCGGAGGGTCTGCCGGGGACTGGCCGAGCAGGGCTGGCGGGTCCACGAGCACTCCGTGCCCGGTGACTGGCCGCACCCGGACGGGACCGCCCGCGCCGCCCTCGCGGGTGTGCTCGCGGCGCTGCCGGACGGCGCGGTCGTTCTCCTCGACGGGCTGGTGGCCTCGCCGGCTCCGGAGGCGCTGACACCGCACGCGGGCCGGCTGCGGCTGGTCGTCCTGGTGCACCTGCCGTTCGAGGACGAGGTCGAGGGCCGGACGTTGGCCGCCGCGAGCGCGGTCGTCACCACCAGCGGCTGGACCCGCCGGCGGCTGTTGGAGGCGTACCCGCTGGTCGCGGACCGTGTGCACGTGGCGGCACCCGGCGCGGACCCCGCGCCCCTGGCGGCCGGCAGCGGCACCGGCGAGGCGCTGCTCTGCGTCGCCGCGGTCACCCCGGCCAAGGGGCAGGACGTCCTCGCCGGGGCCCTGGCCCTGGTCGCCGAGCTGCCGTGGAGCTGTGTCTGCGTCGGCGCGCTCACCCGGGACCCCGGTTTCGTCGCCGATCTGCGGGCCGGCCTCGCCCGGTCCGGGCTCGCCGACCGGGTCCGCCTGGCCGGCCCGCTCACCGGTGCCGCGTTGGACGCCGCGTACGCCGTGGCCGACCTGCTGGTGCTCCCGTCGCGCGGCGAGACGTACGGCATGGTGGTCACCGAGGCGCTGGCCCGGGGCGTGCCGGTGCTCGGCACCGAGGCGGGCGGGCTGCCGGAGGCGCTGGGCCGGGCGCCGGACGGCGAGCTGCCGGGGCTGCTGGTGCCCCCGGACGACCCGGCCGCGCTGGCCGACGCGCTGCGCCGCTGGCTGGGGGACCCGGCGCTGCGCGACCGGCTCGGCGGCGCGGCCCGGGCCCGCCGCGACACGCTCACCGGCTGGTCGGCAACGACGTCCCGGCTCGCGTCGGCCCTGTCGTCGGTGGCCCGGTGAGCGAGCGCAGCGAGTGAGCCCCGCAGTCGTCACCGAGAGGCGAGCCCATTGAGCATCGACGTAGTGCTGCCGTTCGCGGCCTGGCTGGACCTGCGGGAGGCGGCCGACGCGGCGGCCCGCGACGCCGGCCTGGTCGACGTGGTCCGCCGCCGGCTGCCGGCCGACCGCCCGATCGTGGTGCACGACCTGGGCAGCGGCACCGGGTCGATGCTGCGCTGGCTCGCCCCGCGCCTGCCCGGGCCGCAGCACTGGGTCCTCCACGACCGCGACCCGGGGTTGCTGTCGGCCGCCACCTCCGGGACGGTCACCGCCGCCGACGGAGCCCCGGTCGCGGTGGCGGCCCGTTGCGGGGACCTCACCCGGCTGACCGCCGCGGACCTCGGCGGGGCCGACCTGATCACGGCGTCCGCGCTGCTGGACATGTTCACCGCCGAGGAGGTCGAGCGGGTGGTGGCGGCCTGCGCCGGCGCGGGCAGCCCGACCCTGCTGATGATCTCCGTGACCGGCGGGGTGCGGCTCACCCCGGCCGACCCGCTGGACGCGGAGATCGCCGCCGCGTTCAACGACCACCAGCGCCGCGCCGTCGACGGCCGGCGGCTGCTCGGGCCGGACGCTGTCGACGCCACGGTGGCGGCGTTCGCCCGGCACGGCGTGACCGTCCAGGTCCGGTCCAGCCCGTGGCGGCTGGGCGCGGCGCAGGTCGACCTGGCCGCCGAGTGGTTCCGGGGCTGGGTCGCCGCGGCCTGCGAGCAGCGGCCGGAGCTGGCCGGCCCGGCGGCCGCGTACGCCCGGCGCCGGCTGGCCGAGGCGGCGGCCGGCCGGCTGCGGGTGGTGGTCGACCACCGGGACCTGCTCGCCGGCTGCGGATGAACCCTTCGGGCCTGCCGCGCGTGCCTATCGGAGAGGGAACGATCTTTTCGACGGGAGGCCGGCGCGGATGTTCTGGACCTGGGCGCGGGCGCTCGGTGGGATCGGGCTGATCGGGGCGTTGCTGTGGCAGGTCGGCGCCGGGCCGTTCGTCGACGGGCTCGCGCTGATCGACGGTCGGGCGCTGGCCGTGGCGCTCGCGATCGGCGCGCTCACCACGGTCTGCGGCGCCTGGCGGTGGAGCCTGGTCGCCGGCGGGCTCGGCGTACGGCTGCCGCTGCGCACGGCGGTGGCGCACTGCTACCGCGCGGTGTTCCTCAACGCGACGCTGCCCGGCGGGGTGCTGGGCGACGTGCACCGGGCGGTGCGGCACGGGCGGGACGCCGGTGACGTCGGCCGGGGCGTGCGCGCGGTGGTCTGGGAACGCACCGCCGGCCAGGTCGTCCAGGTCGTCCTCGCGCTGGTCGTCCTCGCCGCGTTCCCGTCGCCGGTCCGGCCGTACCTCCCGGTGGCCGTCGCGCTCGTGGTGGCCGGCGGGCTCGGCGCCGTGCTGCTGGCCCGGGTGCTGCCCCGCGCCGGCCGGTCGCGCGGGGCGCGGGCGCTGCGCACCGTGGTCACCGACGTGCGCGCCGGCCTGCTGGCCCGCCGCACCTGGCTGGGGGTGCTGCTCGCCTCCGCGGTGATGGTGGCCGGTCACCTGGCGACGTTCCTGCTCGCGGCCCGCACCGCCGGGGCCACCGCGCCCCTGTCCCGGCTGCTGCCGCTGACGCTGCTGGCGCTGCTGGCGATGGGGTTGCCGCTGAACGTCGCCGGGTTCGGCCCGCGCGAGGGGGTGGCCGCGTGGGCGTTCGGCGCCGCCGGCCTGACCGCCGCCCAGGGGGTGGCGACCGCCACGGTGTACGGAGCGCTGGTGCTCGTGGCCAGCCTGCCCGGCGCCGCCGTCCTGCTCAGCCGGGGATCCCGTTCCGCCGCCGTCCGGCGGGAACGTGCTGTCCGTGGTTGAGTGTTGACCAAGTGGTGAATCCGTTACGCGTGCCCGGCCACCCCGGGCACGCCGGACGAAGGAGATCCATGACCGAAACACTGCCGACCGCGACGGTCCGGACCGAGGTCACGGTGCCGCTCCGGTTTCCGGACGGCTACGCGACGACCGCCCGCCTGTTCACCTTCAAGGGGCTGGTCGACGGTCGGGAACACCTCGCGTTCGGGTTGGGTGACTGGGCGGGTGCGGTCGACCGGCACGCGGCGGGCGGCGCCGCCCCGCTGGTCCGCCCGCACAGCGAGTGCCTGACCGGGGACGTGTTCGGCAGCCAGCGCTGCGACTGCGGCCCGCAGCTGCGGGAAGCGGTCGAGCGGATCACCGAGGCCGGCGGCTTCCTGCTCTACCTGCGCCAGGAGGGGCGCGGCATCGGCCTGTACGCGAAGCTCGACGCGTACGCGTTGCAGGACGCTGGGCTCGACACCTACGAGGCGAACGTGGCGCTGGGCCACCGCGAGGACGAGCGCGACTACACGGCGGCGGCGCAGATGCTGGCCACGCTGGGCGTGAGCGGCATCGTGCTGCTCAGCAGCAACCCGGAGAAGGCCCTGCAACTGGACCGGCTGGGCGTCACGGTGACTGAGCGGGTGCCGACCGGCCTGTACCTCTCCCCGGCGAACGCCGACTACCTGGCGGCCAAGGCCAGCCGGGCGGCCCGTACCCCCGACCTTCCGGCCGTCCGGTGACCTCCCGGCCGGCGCGGCCGTACGTGCTGCTCAGCTGCGCCACCTCCATCGACGGCTACATCGACGACGCCACGGAGCAGCGGCTGCTGCTCTCCAACGACGACGACCTGGCCCGGATCGACGCCGTCCGGGCGAGCTGCGACGCGATCATGGTCGGCGCCGAGACGGTGCGCCGGGACGACCCGCGCCTGCTGGTCCGTTCGGCACGGCACCGGGAGGCGCGGGTGGCCCGCGGCCTGCCCGCCTCACCCGCCAAGGTCACCGTGACCGGTCGCGGCGACCTCGACCCGGCCTCCCGGTTCTTCACCGCCGGGGACGCGGAGCGGATCGTGTACTGCGCGGGCGGCGTGCTGGAGAAGACCCGGGAACGGGTCGGTGGGCTCGCCGAGGTGGTGGACGCCGGCGAGCCGGTGGACCTCGTGTCGATGCTGGCCGACCTGGCCGTCCGGGGCGTGCGCCGGTTGATGGTGGAGGGCGGCGGGACCGTGCACGCGCAGTTCCTCGCCGCCGGGCTCGCCGACGAGCTGCACCTGGTGGTCGCCCCGTTCTTCGTCGGCGACTGCCGCGCGCCGCGCTTCGTCGGTGACGGCCGGTACCCGTGGCATCCGGGCCGGCGGGCGAGCGTGGCGGAGGTCCGCCAGATCGGCGACGTGGTGTTGGTGCGCTACGCCCTCTCCGACCGCTGCGAGTCCTGACCCGCCGGCCAGGCCCCGGGGGATTCCGGCCGCCGGAGGCGGGTGATGCCGGGAACGAGGCATCCGCGGGCTGCCGACGCAGTAGCTTGCTGGTAACCGGGTTCCTGCCTCACCGGCTGCCGGGCCGGTGACGCGTATGGTGCCGTGATCGAGCCCAGGGAGGCCGCCATGCCGCGGAGCAACGATCCGAGCGGGACATCGCGCATCCAGGACGTCGACATGAAGCTCGAGGTCGTCGTCGTCCCGGTCTCGGACGTGGACCGCGCGAAGGAGTTCTACGGGCGCCTCGGATGGCGGCTCGACCAGACTCCGCCCGGCGTCGTCCAGTTCACGCCGCAGGGCTCCGGATGCTCCGTCCAATTCGGTCCGAACCTGACGCCGGCCGCGCCCGGTTCCGCCAAGTCCTACCTGATCGTGTCCGACGTCGAGGCGGCCCGCGATGCGCTGGTCGCCGCCGGTGTCGAGGTGAGCGAGCTGTACCACATCGGCCCGCAGGGCCCGGTCAGCGGTCTGGACCCCGAGCGCCGCAGCTACTTCTCGCGCGCCTCGTTCGACGACCCGGACGGCAACACCTGGCTGCTGCAGGAGATCACGACCCGGCTGCCCGGGCGCGTCGAGGCCGCCGCCACGTCGTTCGCCTCCGTGAGCGACCTGGCGGGCGCACTTCGCCGCGCGGCGGCCGCCCACGGCGAGCACGAGAAGCGCATCGGCGAGGCGGACGCGAACTGGCCGGACTGGTACGCGGCGTACATGGTGAGCGAGCAGGCCGGCACGGAGCTGCCCACCTGAGTCCGGCGCCACGACGCCGCGCCGCTCAGCGCAGCAGCACCGGCCCGGCGTCGATCGGGGTCCGGAACAGCGCGTACGGCTTGCGCCGCAGGTCCCGTCCGCCCTGGTAGCTGGGCTGCCGGTGCAGCTGGTTCGCGGTGACGTAGAGGTGCCGGTCGACCGCCACCACCATGGTGTCCGGCCAGAGCAGCCGCGGGTCGTGCAGCAGGGTCTCGAACTGTCCGTCCGGCAGCCGCCGGAGCACCGCGTTGTGCTCGTACGCGGTCAGGTAGAGCCGGCCGGCGTCGTCGCTCTCGAGCCCGTCCGAGCCGGTGCCCTTGTCGCCCTCGTCGATGACCGTGTCGGAGACCTCCTCCTCCGGCATCGACGCGTCGGCCAGCGCGTCGGTGGCGACGCTGTGCCAGCGGCGCGACATCAGCGGGGAGTAGTACAACCGGGAGCCGTCCGCGCAGATGGCGATGCCGTCGGAGCCGATCGTCAGCGCCTGCGGCGGGCCGTCCGGCGGCCGCGACATCAGCGGTCGCCCCTCGACGATCGGCAGGTACGCGTGCAGCGGGTCCGCCGTGGTCGACGGGTGGTCGTGCAGCCGTCGCCAGGAGCGGCCGGTTCCCAGGTCGACGACGACGATGCCGTTGGGGCCGCTGACCGCGGAGTCGGTGAGGTAGGCGAGGCCGGCCGAGCCACGGCGCAGGTCGAACCGGACGTCGTTGAGGTAGGTCGTGGGCAGCGCCACCTCCGACGGGAAGGTGATCACCTGCGCGACCGTGTTGGTGTCCAGGTCGATCCGCACCAGCTTCGGGCCGCCCGGCCGGGTGGGCCGGAACATCGGGCTGCCGGTGTCGACCACCCAGAGCCGGTCGACCGGGTCGACGACCATGTTCTGCACCGACACGAACGCCTGCGCGTCGTCGTCGCCCTTGGGGGAGTTCCACCGCTCGTCCGGGAACGGCACCTCCCGGCCGTCGCGTACCTCGACCAGCGCGGCCGGCGGCTCGTCACCCCACTGCGGGAAGTTCACGAAGATCCGGCCGGTGTGCGAGACCGCCACCCCGGTCGGCATCGGGCCGGTGAAGCTGTGCACCAGCTCCAACTCGCCGACCGGTTCGGCGCCCACCGGCCCGTTCACGCCGCACCCCCGGTGGCACGGCCGGCCGGCGTCGGGCGGGTGCCGCGGGACGCGGGCCTGAGGACGGTTCCCATGGACGTACCCCCTGTCGAGGTTGGGCGGGCGCGGTCGATGATCCGACGGGCCGTGGACCGCCGGGCCACGGTCTTCCCGGCGGTCCGCGGCCGAAACCGGCCGACGTCGCCGGGATCGGATCGTCGTCGCGGCCGACGCCGCTCAGCCGAGCGGTGGGCGCCCGATCCCGTGACCGGGCGCCCACCGCCGCCCACGGCGCGGATCGTGACCGGGCTGCCTCGCACTCATCGCCGCGGTGTCGTCCGGGCTGGCCGGCCGACCCGCCGGAGAGCCCATCTGATCGCGCCCAGTACGGCGCTGGCCAGGAACAGCACGGCGGTCACCGCCAGCCAGCGGACGAGGTACGGCATCCGCTCCTGCCCGGTGGCGGCCCGGTAGGTGTCCCCGCCCCAGCCGAGGATCCCGGGCAGGAAGACCAGGAACAGCAGGCCGGCGGCGAGGGCCGGCACCCGGATGTGGTTGAGCAGGGCGAGCCGGGCCGGCCCTCGCACGGCGCCGACCGCGCCGCGCAGCGCCCGGTCGACCGTCGCGTAGATCGGGAAGAGGACCAGGTCGTGGGCGATCACGGCGCCGACGAACCACAGCAGCATCCGGCCCGCCGTCGCCTCGCCGGCCAGCCGCAGCGCGACCCAGCCGGTGACCACGAAGCAGAGCAGCAGCACGAGCAGGTGCCGGGGCCCGGCACCGTAGCCGGCCCGCAGCCGCGCGGTCGGGTCAGCCACCGGACCGGGCCCGGAACTCGATGTCGGCCACCCACTTCGTGCAGTGCACCCCGGGCAGTGCCGGGACGATGACCCGGGCCGGGAAGCCGTGGTCGGGGGAGAGGTCGGCGCCGTTCACCCGCAGCGCGAGCAGCGAGTCCGGGTCGAGGACCTGGTTGGCCTGGAGCGTGGCCTGCCGGAACAGCCCGGCCTGTTCCAGCGATCGGACGTGCGCCGAGGCCGGATCGGGCACCCCGGCGAGGGCGGCCAGGTCGCGCAGCCGTACGCCGGTCCAGGTCTGCAGGGTGGACCAGCCCTCGACACAGGCGATCGGCAGCCGCGCGGTGTGCTGGCCCATCGCGAGCAGCCCGGCCCGGTCGAGCGTCACCTCACGCCCGCCACCGCGCAGGGTCAGCCGCCAGCCCGGCCCGGTGTCGGCGCCCTGGATGCCGGCCGCGGCGGCGCTGCGGTTGACCGGGAACCCGTTCGGTCCCTCGCCGTGGTCGCGGCCCCGCGGCAGCAGCCAGGCGGTGCGCCGCAGCGGGCCGTCCAGGGTCTGCCCGACGGTCAGCACGGCCAGCAGCAGCGAACCGCCACCGACCAGGGCGATCGCCCCGCGCCGGCTGATGGTGGCCGGGCCGGGGCGGGGCGGCACGAGGCCGTCCGGGTCGGGTGGCTCGGGCCGCGTCGCGGCACGCGGCGTACGCAGCTCGGCGCCGGCCGGGCGGGACCGCAGCGCGGTGACCAGCCGGGGCAGCTTCAGCGCCACGTGCGCGACGAGGGCGGCGGTGAACACCCAGGCCCCGAAGTAGTGGGCGGTGTAGAAGTCGAAGCCGAAGAGGTAGGCGTACTGGATGTTCAGCAGGCCGGTCGCGATCTGGAAGAGGATCCCGCCGACGAGCAGCAGCAGGGAGAGCCGTTCGAGAACCTGGGCCACCGAGCGGGCCGGCGGCCAGGCGAACAGCTTCGGGATCACCGACCACAGCTTGCCCAGCACCACCGGGATCAGCACGATGCCGAGCCCCACGTGGAGGCCCTGAGTGATCCGGAACAGCCAGGATGGGCGGGTCGGCCAGTCGAACGGCGGCAGCCGCAGCCAGCCCACGTCGGTGGGGAAGGCCTGCCCGAACTGCGGCCCGTACGCGGCGTAGTCCAGCAGCCCGGTCACGATCACCAGCGGCAGCGTGACGAGCAGCGCCAGGCCGTACACCGAGGTCAGCCACGGCCCGCGCAGCGGGCTGCGCCACCCCTGGGTGACCGCGTCCACGCCCGGCGGCCGGCGCCGGTCGAGCGCGCGCCAGAACTGCCGAGGCGCGCCGTAGCGGGCCGCGGTGTCGGCGTCCGCCGGTTCCGTCGGACGATCCTCGGCGGACGGTCCGGGACTGCTCGTGGGCACCGGTCCTCCTTGTCGGTCTTCCGGCAGGCTAGACGGGGGCACGGCGCCGCGGCCCGGTTTGCCGTATTACGGAACGCTTACCGGAGGAGCAGGGTCGCTACCCGGACGGGGCCAACCTGTTGCGAACTCCTTACGGGCCCGCCGAGC
Organism: Micromonospora sp. WMMD812; assembly: GCF_027497215.1. Lineage (NCBI taxonomy): Bacteria > Bacillati > Actinomycetota > Actinomycetes > Micromonosporales > Micromonosporaceae > Micromonospora > Micromonospora sp. WMMD812. The sequence continues at coordinate 326,508 of NZ_CP114904.1, forward strand.
CGACCCGCCCGCCGGGCCCGCTGACCTACGGTCACCGGATATGCGGGTACTGGTCACCGGCGCGGCCGGGTTCATCGGATCGCAGGTCGCCGACCTGCTCGTCGCGGAGGGGCACCAGGTGGTGGCGCTGGACGCGCTGCTGCCCCAGGCGCACGGCGGCGCGGCACCGGAGTGGTGCGGCCGGCACGACCTGGTCCACGGGGACGTGCGGGACGCCCGGCTCCTGGACCGGCTGCTGCCGGGCGTGGACGCGGTGTGCCACCAGGCGGCGATGGTCGGCCACGGCGTCGACCCGTCCGACGCCCCGGAGTACGCCAACCACAACGACCTGGGCACGGCGGTGCTGCTCGCCGCGATGTACCGGGCCGGCGTGTTCCGGCTGGTGCTGGCCAGCTCGATGGTGGTCTACGGCGAGGGGCGGTACGAGTGCCCCGACCACGGGACGGTCCGACCGGCGTCCCGCCGGGCCGAGGAGATGGTCGCCGGCCGGTACGACCCGACGTGCCCCGCGTGCGGCGTCCCGCTGAGCCCCGCCCTCGTGCCCGAGGACGCGCCGCTGGACCCGCGCAGCACGTACGCGGCCACCAAGCTCGCCCAGGAGCACCTGGCCGCGGCGTGGGCCCGGCAGACCGGCGGCGGCGCCTGGGCGCTGCGGTACCACAACGTCTACGGCCCGCGGATGCCCCGCGACACCCCGTATGCCGGGGTGGCCTCGCTCTTCCGGTCGGCGCTGGCCGCCGGGCGGCCGCCCCGGGTGCTGGAGGACGGCCACCAGCGACGCGACTTCGTGCACGTCACCGACGTGGCCCGGGCGAACCTGCTCGCGCTCGTCGCGCCGCCTCCGGCCGGCCTGGTGCCGGTGAACGTCTGCTCCGGCGAGCCGCACACCGTCGGCGAGCTGGCCCGGACGCTGGCCGTCGCGATGGGCGGGCCGGAGCCGCTGGTGGTCGGCGGCGCCCGGGCGGCCGACGTCCGGCACGTGGTGGCCGACCCGCGCCGCGCCACGGAGCTGCTCGGCTACACCGCCCGGGTGGGCTTCGCCGAGGGGGTGGCCGCCTTCGCCAGCGACCCGCTGCGCGAGCCGGCCGCCGTGTCCGCCTGACCGGCCGCCAACGAGGGCAGCGGCAGTCGCCGGGCGCCCGGGAACCGCGCATGCCGGGCGATTCAGGAGACCGTCCAGAGCAGGTGGTTCACGGCCAGGGCGGTGGCCGCCTGACCGGCCAGCCACCAGCGGCGGGCGCCCGGGGGCAGCAGCGCGGCGGCCGCCAGCAGCCAGACCGCGAACGGCAGCCAGATCCGCTCCACCTCGGCCTTGCTCATCCCGGACAGGTCCGCGCCGATCACCGCGACGGCGGCGGCGAGCGGCAGCAGCACGGCCGGGCCGAGTCCGCGTGCCGCCGGGGCCAGCGCGGCCACGCGACGACCCGGCCGGGCCCACCCGGCCCGCAACGCGGCGGCGGCCGCCACCACCGCCCGGCGCAGCGCCGGCCCGACCACCGGACCGGCGCTGAGCAGCAGCGCCGCCAGGTTCGCCCAGACCCAGTAGGCGTACGGACGCTCGGCGGCCCAGCCCTGGTAGTAGCGCTCGACGACCAACCGGTAGCCCTCCCACCACGGGAAGCCGGCCAGGGTGAACGCGCCGGCCACGGCGGCGACCCCGGCGGACGCGGCGAGCAGCGCCCTCAGCCGGGCCGCGGGACGTAGCGCGAGCACCGCGAGCGCCAGCACCCCGACCAGCACGAAGCCGTACGACAGGTACAGCGCGAAGCCGAGCAGCGCGCCGCCGAGCGCCGCGGTGCCCGGGCCACGTACCGCCAGCAGGGCCAGGCCGGCGGCCACCACGCCGGCGAAGATGCCGTCGGCCGACGCCCCCACCCAGACCGCGCCGGGCAGCAGCACCAGGAACGGCACCACCGCGCGGGCCGCGTCGGCGGCGCCGAGCGCCCGCAGGGTGACCGGCACCGAGACCACCACCGACGTCCCGACCAGCACGCAGGCGAGCGCCGCCGCCGCGCCGCCGCCCAGGCCGACCCGGTCCAGCCAGACGAAGAGCAGCAGCGCGCCCGGCGGATGCCCGGCCGTGTGGGTGGCCCACGAGTCGGGCTGGAAGTCGAGGATCCGTCCGGTGAAGCCGGCCAGCATGGCGGGGATGTCGGTGACGCCCGGCACCTCGTGTAGGTACTCCGCCTGCGGGGTGAGCCGCCGGGCCAGGCCCGCCGACCAGCCGTCCACCAGGGCCAGCGACAACGTCCAGGCCACCGCCGCGAGCCAGCCGGCGGCCAGCAGGTGACCCCACCGGGCGGTGCGGGCCCAGCGCGCCCCCCAGCCGACGACCGCGACGGCGACCAGCAGCGCCGCCGGGGTGCCCCAGCCGACGTGCGGCCGCCAGGTGGCGTACAGCGGCGCGGCGTCCGCGTGCAGCCCCGACCCGCGCGCGTTGAGCAGCAGGCCCACCACCACCGCGGCGGCCAGCAGCGCCGCCTCGACGGCGAGCACCGCCAGGTCGGCGCGGCGCCGGCGGGCCGGGGCGCGGTCGGGGGCGGTGAGCGCGGGTGCGGAGGCCATGACCATCGGACGGTACGGCGGCCGAGCGCCGCGCGGTGGCGGAACCGCCGGCCCGTCACCGTCCGGTAAGAATCGGCCGCGCGGTAAGCGTTCGGTAAGGACGTTCCGGCCCCGTCCGCCCTGGTCGCGCCCTAGCGTCGGCGGTATGCCGACCCCGATCGCCAGCGTTCCGCCGGCCCCCGTCGACGTGGTGCTGCCCTGCCTGGACGAGGCCGCCGCGCTGCCCGGCGTGCTGGCTGCCCTGCCCCCCGGATACCGGGCCGTCGTCGTGGACAACGGCTCCCGGGACGGCTCGCCGGAGGTCGCCGCCCGGCACGGCGCCCGAGTCGTCCACGAGCCGCGCCGCGGCTACGGCGCCGCCGTGCACACCGGACTGGAGGCGGCCGGCACGGAGCTGGTGTGTGTCCTCGACGCCGACGGATCGTTCGACCCGGCCGTCCTGCCGGCGCTGGTCGCGCCCGTCGCGGCCGGATCGGCGGACCTCGCGGTCGGGCGCCGCCGACCGGTCGGCGCGGGTGTCTGGCCGTGGCACGCCCGGGCCGGCACCGCCCTGGTCGCGGCCCTGCTGCGGCGCCGCGGCGTGCCGCTGCGCGACCTCAGCCCGATCCGGGTGGCCCGCCGGGAGGCGCTGCTCGGCCTCGGCGTCACCGACCGCGCCTTCGGCTACCCCCTCGAACTGCTGATCCGGGCGGCCGCCGCCGGCTGGCGGATCCAGGAACTCGACGTGCCCTACGCGCCCCGGGCCGCCGGCACCCGGTCGAAGGTCTCCGGCTCCGTCCGCGGCACCCTGCGCGCCACCCGTGACTTCGCCGGCGTGCTGCGTACCGTGGGCGGCTCCCGGTGACCGTCCTGCTGGTGATGGCGAAGGCGCCGGTGCCGGGCGTGGTGAAGACCCGGCTCTGCCCGCCGGCCAGCCCGGCGCAGGCGGCCCGGATCGCCGCCGCCGCGTTGCGGGACACCCTCGACGCCGTCCGGGCCACCCCGGGGGTGATCCCGGTGCTGGCCCGCGCCGGCCGGTTCGCCGACGCCGAGGACGGCGCCGCGTTGACCGCGGCGCTCGCCGGCTGGGTGGTGCTGGAGCAGCGCGGTGGCGGGCTGGGCGAGCGGCTCGCCAACGCCCACGCCGAGGTGGCCACCGCGTACCCGGGCCGGGCCGTGCTCCAGATCGGCATGGACACCCCGCAGTTGACCGCCGCCCGGCTCGCCGCCGCCGTACGCCGGCTGGACTCCGCGGAGGCGGTGCTCGGCGCGGCGCTCGACGGCGGCTGGTGGTCGCTGGGCCTGCGCGACCCACGGCAGGCGGCGCTGCTGCGTACGGTGCCGATGTCCACCCCGGACACCGGCCGGCACACCTGGGTCGCGCTCGGTGAGCGGGGCCTGCGGACGGCCCCGCTGCCGGTGCTGCGCGACGTCGACGAGTGGCCGGACGCGCTGGCGGTGGCGGCACAGGTCCCGGACGGCCGGTTCGCCCGGCAGGTCGGGGCGGTCCGCCGTGCCCTGGTCCCCGGCGGTCTCGGGTGAACCCGGAGGGTACGCGGACGGCGACGGTCGCGGTCCGACCGGGCGACGACGGATTCGCCACCGCACTACGCGCGCCGGACGTCGACGGTCACTGGCTGGTGCACGGCGACGGGGCCCGCAGCCGCCTGCCGGTCCGCCGTTGGCACGGCCCGGCCGAGCCGGCCGTCGTCGGAGTGGTGGCCCGCTGCGCCGGCCCGACCGTCGACCTCGGCTGCGGCCCGGGCCGGCTCACCGTGGCCCTCGCCCGGGCCGGGATCACCGCGGTGGGGGTCGACGTCTCCGCGTACGCGGTCGCGGCCGCCCGGGCCCGCGGGGCGGTGGCGATCCACCGCGACCTGTTCGACCCGTTGCCGGCCGAGGGGCGGTGGGCGCACGCGGTGCTGCTCGACGGCAACGTCGGCATCGGCGGCGACCCGATCGCCCTGCTGCGTCGCTGCCGTGCGCTGCTGGATCCGGCCGGCACCGTGCTGGTCGAGTTGGAACCGCCCGGCCCCGGGCTCTGGCAGGGGCACGCGCGGGTGGCCTCGCCGCGACGCCCGGGTGTCATCGCCCTCGGGCCGGCGTTCCGCTGGGCCCGGCTCGACACCCGGGCGGTGCATCAGGTCGCCGCCCGCGCCGGCCTCGCGGTGCGCGAGGTGTTCCGCTGCGGCGGACGCTGGTTCGGCGTGCTGGCGGTGTCGTCCGCACGAGGGTGACGCCTCGCCGCACCCGCGCGGCTCCCTCCACGCCTCGACGGCCTGCGGCGTGCCGCGCTCTCACTGAAAGCGCCGGCCGGGCCTTCGGGCGCCGGTCGGCTTGTTGACCACGGAGTCCTTGCCCCGGCGGCGCACCATGATCGACTTGGCCTTCCGCCGCAACCCTGTCAGGATCTTGCCCTTCATCCCGACCCTCCCTTCGGACGTACGTCAGCCCGCGTACCCGCCGAGACGACGGCCATTCATCAGGGCGGGTGGGCCGCTCAGCCGGTCGCGGCGGGCAGCCGGACCACGAAGCGGCAGCCCTCGGTGGTGTTCTGTACGTCCACCCGACCGTCGTGCGCCTCGACGAGCCCGCGGACGATGGCCAGGCCGAGGCCGCCGGAGCCCTCCCCGTTGGTCCCCGAGCGAGGGGTGCGGGCCGGCTCGCCGCGGAACGCCACGTCGAAGAGGCGGGGCAGGTCCTCCTCCGGAATGCCGCCGCAGGTGTCCGCGACGGCCAGCCAGGCGTCGTCCTGCTCTCGGCCGGCGTCGACCCGGACGGTGCCGTCGTCCGGGGTGTAGCGCACCGCGTTGAGCAGCAGGTTGCCGACCACCCGGGCCAGCTCGGGCTCGCTGGCCAGCACGGTGGGCCAACCCGACTCCGCCGCGACCAGGCGGATCCGCCGGGCGGCGGCCAGCGGGGCGGCGCCCGCCAGCGCGTCGGAGACGACCTCGCCGAGCGGCACCGCGGTCAGGGAGAGCCGCAGCGCGCCGGCGTTGATCCGGGAAAGCTCGAAGAGGTCGTCCACGAGCCGGGTCATCCGGTCGGTCTGGACGCGGATCCGCCGGTGGTACTCGGCCACCGTCGTCGGGTCGTCGACCACCCGGTCCTCCAGCGCCTCGGCCATCGCGCGCAGCCCGGCCAGCGGCGTACGAAGGTCGTGGGAGACCCACGCGACCAGGTCCCGGCGGCCCTTCTCGATCCGGCGCTCCCGCTCCCGCGCCTGGTCGGCCCAGATCGCGGCCGCGGCGAGCCGGCGGCCGAAGTACCAGCCGATCGCGAGGCTCACGGCCGCCGCGGCGGCGACCGTGAGCAGCACCACCTGGAGGTCGTGGCGGGACAGGAACATCGCCTGCGCGACCGTCACCACGCCGGCCACCACGGCCGTCACGGTGACCGCGAGCAGCACACAGACGTGCACGGTGATCGACCGGTGGCGCAACAGGCGGAGGGCGAGCGCGCCGGCCAGGCCGATGCCGAGCGCCGCGCCCAGCGCCATGACGAAGATCAGTGCGAGGTCACGCATCGGCGGGCTGGTACCGGTAGCCGACGCCCCACACCGTGACGATGCGTCGCGGGTCGGCCGGGTCGTCCTCGACCTTCTCCCGCAGCCGCCGCACGTGCACGGTCACCGTGGACTGGTCGCCGAAGTTCCAGCCCCAGACCCGCTCCAACAGTTCCGCGCGGCGGAACGCCCGGGCCGGGTGGCGCATCAGGTGGGCCAGCAGGTCGAACTCGCGCAGGGTGAGGGTCAACTCCCGGCCGTGCAGCCGCGCCACCCGCGGCCCGGTCTCCACCTCGAGGCCGGCGTCGACGAAGACCTCGGCGGCCGGGGGAGCGGGCTCGCCGGCCCGGCGCAGCACCGAGCCCACCCGCAGCACCAGCTCCCGGGGGCTGAACGGCTTGCCCAGGTAGTCGTCCGCACCCAGTTGCAGGCCGAGCACCCGGTCCGCCTCGTCGCCGCGGGCGGTGAGCATGATGATGGGTACGCCGTCCGGCTGCTCCCGCAGCCGCCGGCACACCTGCAAGCCGTCCAGCCCGGGCAGCATCAGGTCGAGCACCACCAGGTGCGGCCGGCGCTCGTGCACCGCCTCGAGGGCGGCGATACCGTCCCCGACGTGGCTCACCTCGTAGCCGGCGTGCTCCAGGTAGCGGCAGACCACGTCGCTGACCGTCCGGTCGTCGTCCACCACCAGCACCCGCTGCCCCACGTGCACCTCCCGGGCCAGCCTAACCATGCCGCCACCGGCGGGTCGGAGCCGAGATGTTGCCGCTTCCTTACGGCCCGCCCGCCCGTCCGCTCCGAACTGACCGGCCGCTCAGCCGTCCGGCATGGGCTGCGTACGATGCGGGGTCGGACATCCCCTCGTCGCGGCGGAGGTATCGGTAGATGGCAGGCCAGCACGAGGGCTTCGCCCTCGGTGTCGACCTCGGGACGTCCAACACCGTCGCCGTGCTGCGCTGGCCGGACGGGCGGACCCGTCCACTGTTGGTGGACGGCCAGCCGATCATGCCGTCCGGGGTGTACGCCGACCCGGACGGCGGGCTGCACGCCGGCCTGGACGCCCGCCGGCTGGCGCAGGGCGATCCCGCCCGGTTCGAGCCGAACCCGAAGCGCCGGATCGACGAGCCGAGCGTGCCCCTCGGCGACCGGGCGTACGCCCCGGCGGAGCTGCTCGGCGCGGTGCTGCACGCGGTCGGCCGGGCCGCGGTCGCGGCGGTCGGCTTCCTGCCTCCGGCGGTGCTGACCTGTCCGGCCGCCTGGGACGCGGCCCGCCGGCACGTGCTCGGCGACGCGCTGATGCGGGCCGGATGGCCGCAGGCGGCCGAGCACACGATGTCCGGCCCGACGCCGCCCGGAACCCGGCTGCTCCGCGAACCGGTGGCCGCCGCCCGCTACTACACCGAGGTGCTTCGCCGCCCGGTGCCGGTCGGCGGCGCGGTCGCCGTCTTCGACTTCGGCGGCGGCACCCTGGACGTCGCGGTGGTCCGCAACGAGGGCTCCGACCCGTGGGGCGACTCCGGCTCGACCGTGGTCTCCTGCGGCGGCCTGCCCGACCTCGGCGGGCTCGATGTCGACGCGGCGTTGGTGGAGCGCGTCGGCGAGTTGGTCGCCGGGAAGCACCCGGAGCAGTGGGCGCGGCTGACCGCGCCGCGTGACGCCACCGCGCGGCGGGACCGCGTCCAGCTCTGGGACGAGGTCCGGGGCGCGAAGGAGATGCTCTCCCGCGCCACCGTCGCGCCGGTCGCGGTGCCCGGCGTGGCCGAGGCGGTGCGGCTCACCCGCGACGACGTGGAGCGGGCCGCCGCGCCGCTGCTGCACCGCGCGGTGGCCGCCGCCCGGGACGTCATCGGCGAGGCCGGGCTCGGCCCGGAGCAGCTCGCCGGGCTGTTCCTGGTCGGCGGATCGTCCCGGATACCGATGGTGGCCCGGATGCTGCACGCCGACCTGGGAATCGCGCCGACCGTGCTGGAACAGCCGGAACTGCCGGTGGCCGAGGGGGCGCTCACCGACCTGCCGCAGCGCCGCGGGGCCCGGCCCGCCCAGCCGGTCCCGAACCCGCCGGCACCCGTCGAGCCGGTCCCGGCCACCACCCTCGCGAACGCGGGCTCGGGCGCGACCGTCCCGGACGCGGCGTCGGGCACGACCGTCGCGGCGGGTCCGGCCGGGACGCTGGCGGACAGCGGACCAGATGCGACGGTGCCGGGAACCGGACCGACGGGCGGGCCGGGCGCGACCGTTGCGGCGGCGACCCTGGCGGCCACGCTGCCGGCCGGCAACGGCGTCCGGCCGACCCTCGCCGATCTGCCCGGCGCCACGACTCCGGTGTCCGGCCCCGCCCCGGTGTCGGCGCCGCCGTTCGGCCCCGGGTACCCGTACCCCGTCGCCGGCCCGATGTCCCCGCCCGCCGGCCCGGTGCCGCCGCCCCGCGGTCCGGTGTCCGCGCCGCCCTCCGGTCACCCGGCCGGGCTGCCCGCCGGCCGTCGGCGCCGGGCCTGGTGGATCGGGCTCGGCGGCGTCCTCGCCCTCGCCGGCGTGGCCGCCGCCGCCGTGCTCTACCTGACCCGCGATCCCTACCCGGGTCTGGAGTTCGAGGAGGCCGTGCGGCAGATCGCCCGGCCGGAGGCCGGCGACGAGCGGCCCACCGGCATGTGGACGGCGGTGCTCGGCGACCGCGCCTATCTCGCGTACCAGCGGGCCGACGACCAGCTGGAGGTGGCCGCGGTCGACGCCGGCACCGGCGACGAGGTGTGGCGCGAACCGACCGGGATCGCCGCCGACGACTGGGAACGGGTCGTCGCGGTCCCGGGCGCGGTGGCGGTCTACGCCGACGCGCCGGGCGACAGCACCCCGCGTGAGCTGGTGATCCTGGACGGCGCGTCCGGGAAGCGGCTCTGGAACCGTCCTGTCCGGGGCGACGACGAGGTGTTCTTCACCGATCGGGTGGCGGTGCTGGTCGACCGGACCGAGCACCGGCTGGTCGGCCTGGGGTTGAACGACGGCCGGGAACGGTGGAGCGAGCCCAACCCGAAGGACCGGTACGACAGCGCCCGCACCACCGTGCTGCCGGTGAGCACGGAGAAGGCGGCCGGCGGGCCGGCGTACCTCGACGGCGCGGCCCGCGACCCGTGGCACGGGAAGCAGGGCCGGCGGTTGGTGCAGGTCGGCGCGGACCGGTCGGTGCGGCTGGTCGACATGGACAGCGGCGACATCGTCCGCAGCTGGGGGAACGTGGCGGACCTCGACGACCTCGTGGCGGCGCACGAGGACCGGCTCTACGTGGCGAACGACGACGGCGGCTACCAACTGCTCGCGTACGACCTGAACTCGTCGGCGAAGCCGGCCGTGCTCCACCGCGCGCCGGACGAACGGAGTCGGCCGAAGGCGTTGGTGGCCTGCGGCGAGCACCGGGCCTGCCTGCTGGAAGTGCCGGACGCCGAGGCCGCGCGGACCCAGGTGGTGGCGGCGAGCGAGCAGGACGGTTCGGTCACGTGGGCGGCGCCGAACGCCACCGCGCTGGTGGCGCTCGGCGAGCGCCTGCTCGTCCGGCGCACCGACCCGTCCGCCAGTGGCACCGTCTTCGACGTCGCCGGCAAGGCGGTGCTGCGCGACCGCGACGGCGTGGCGGTGCGGCTCGACGCCGGGAACCTGCTGGTGTTCGCGAAGACGCCGAGCACCATCGAGGAGGACCGCAGCGTCGCCGGGGTGTGGGCCGCGACCGGGGAGGTGTCGGAGCTGGGCGAGCTGAAGGACGTCCGCAGCGCGACCTGCTCGTGGAACACCCGGGTCATCGCCTGCGGCTCGGAGAAGGACTTCGTGCTGTACCGCCTCGCCGCGGAGTGACCGTGAGCCGCGGCCAAGGGTGATCCACTCGAGGTCGGCGTACCGGAGTCGATCATGCCCCGCCGGGGGTTCACGCGCACCCGCCGGGGCGACGGTGGCTATTCGCGGTGCAGGACCACGAGGTCGGCGTCGTGGTCCTGCGTCCACTGGACCGGCAGCCCGACCGCGGTGAGGTGGCTGCCGGAGTAGTGCCGGTCGTCGTGCCGGTACGTCCCGTCCGGCTCGAGGCCGCGCAGCGGCAGCCGGACCGGGCGGGACGGCAGCTGCCCGGGGCCGTCCGACCGGCCGGTGTGCCAGGCCAGGACGACCACGGTGCGCCGGTCGGGGGAGGTGTACTGCACCGCGCAGCGGGCCTGGTCGGGCCCGCCGATCAGGTGCACCTCCCCGTGCGTGACCACCTCGCGGATCTCCTTGTACCGGGCGATCCAGCCGGCGGCCTCGGCCCGCTGCTCCGGCGTCCAGTGCCGGATGTCCGCGCCGACGCCGAGCACGCCGGCCATCGCCAGGACGAACCGGAACGCCAGCGAGCGCGGTCGCGGGTCGAAGATCCCGGGCGCGTCGGTCACCCAGGAGCTGAGCAGGTGCGGGGCATTGGCGTGCAGGAAGCCGTGCTGGATGGCCAGCCGGTCCAGCGGGGCCGTGTTGTCACTGGGCCAGAAGATGTCGGCCCGGGCGGCCATCGCCAGGTCGGTGCGCGCGCCACCACCCGCGCAGGACTCGATCAGCACGTCCGGGTGGTCCCGGCGCAGCCGCTCGTAGATCCGGTGCAGGTTGGTCACGTGCGCGCCGTCCAGGTCGACCGGCCGGTCCGCGCCGGCCCGGCCCGGTTCGGTACGCGGCCGGTTGAAGTCCCACTTCAGGTAGCCGATGTCGTACCGGCGCAGCAGGCCGTCAATCGTGCCGTGGACGAACTGGGCGACCTCCGGCCGGCCCAGGTCCAGCAGGTACTGGTTGCGGATCGGGGTCAGCGGCCGGCCGTCCACGGCGTACACCCAGTCGGGATGCGCCGCGTAGAGCCGGGAGCGGGGGCTGACGCACTCCGGCTCCACCCAGAGCCCGAAGCGCAGCCCCAGCGCGCGCACGTCCGCGATGAACGCGTCGAAGCCGTCCGGGAAGCCGGCCGGGTCGGGCGTCCAGTCACCGAGGCCGGTGGTGTCGTCGACGCGGCCGAGGAACCAGCCGTCGTCCACCACGAACGTCTCCACCCCGAGGTCGGCAGCGATCCGGGCCAGCGCGAGCTGGCTGGCCGCGTCCACGTCGAAGTAGGTCGCCTCCCAGGAGTTGTAGAGCACCGGCCGCGGCGTCAGCCGGTCACCGGCGAGCGTCCGCTGGTAGTGGTGCCACACCCGCGCCAGCCCGCCGAGCCCCTGCGCGCTGTACGCCCCGGCCACCTCCGGCAGGGTCAGTTCACCGCCGGCCGGCAGCTCCAGCGGGCCGTCCGCGAGTCGCCGTCCGGCCCGGACCCGGGTGAGCCCGCCGGTGTCCCGCTCCGCGATGATCTCCCAGGAGCCGGTCCAGGCCACCGAGACGCCCCAGGTGGGTCCGTCCGGCTCGGCGCGGTCGCGGACCGCCAGCCACGGCACGTGCAGGTGGCCGGGGACGCCCTGGTTGCTACCGATGGTGAAGGCGCCGTGGCCGAGGTCGACGTGGTCGAGTTGGAACTCCTGCGACCACTGCCCCCACTGGTGGCTGAGCAGCGCGCCGTGCGGCGTCGGGACGCAGAAGCCGGCCGAGCCGGCGCGCACCAGCCGCAGCGACTCCGCGCCGTCGTTGGTCAGCTCGACCCACCGGCGTACGACGTCGGTGCCGGCCGGCACCGCGTACCGCAGCACGGCACGCAGCCCGGTGACCGGGTCGGCGAAGGTGACCGCGAGCGTGCCCGCGGCCGGATCGTGGGCGGCCTCGACGAAGCCGAAGGCCACCCGCCGATGCCCGGTCGTGGTCTCCACCACCAGGTCCGCGCCGGTGAACGGCCGGTCGGCGTCGGTGGCGTACTCGACCGGCGCGGCGTCGCCGGCGGTGAGGAACGGCACCGGGCCGTCGTACGCCACCGGGGAGGGGCCGTCGCCGACCCCGTGCGGACCCCACGCGTCCAGTTCCAGCCAGCGTTCGTGCGCCGGCAGCGTCACGGCGTACTCGGTGTGCGCGCCGCGCAGCGTCCAGCGCCGGGCTGCCGAAGTCATGGCGTCTCCCTCGGTCGGGACGGCTCGCAGGACCGCCTCGCTCCGCGCGCTCACTTGACCGCCCCGATCGCCAGGCCGGAGACGAAGTGCCGCTGGAATCGCAGGAAGACCGCCACCGTCGGGACCGCGGCGATCACCGTGCCGGCGGCGATCACGCTCCACGACGAGACGAACTGGCCCTGGAGCGCGAGCAGCGCCGGGGTGACCGGCATCTTGTCGTCGGTGCGCAGCACGGTGATGGACCAGAGCAGATCGTTGAAGATCCAGGTGAAGGAGAGCGCACCGAGCGCGGCCAGGGCCGGGCGGGTGAGCGGCAGCATCACCCGGGCGAAGATCTGGGCCGGGCCGGCGCCGTCGATGGTCGCCGCCTCCTGGATCTCGTTGGGCAGGTCGCGCATGAAGCCGTGCAGGACGAAGGTGTAGAAGCCCAGCCCGAAGCCGACCTGCACCGCGATCAGCGCCCACAGCGTGTCGTACAGGCCGGTCAGCTCGCTGAACTTCTGCACCGGGATGAGCAGGATCTGCGGCGGCAGCAGGTTGCCGGCGAGCATCAGCAGCAGGATGGTCCGCCGGCCGGGGATCCGGTAGCGGCTGAGCGCGAACGCCGCCAGCGCCGCCAGCAGCAGGCTCAGCGCCACCGACGGGATCGTCACCAGCATGCTGTTGATCAGAGCCTGCAGTTCGCCGCCGTCCGTCCACGCCTGGCGGTACGTGTCGAGCGTGAACGAGTGCGGCAGGCTGCCCACCCCGTTGGCGGCGATGTCGTCGAAGCTACGGGTGGACATCACGATCACCCAGAGCACCGGCCCGAGCCAGAGCAGCGACAGCAGGGTCATGCCGGTGTGGAACACCCCGGTACGGAGCTTGCGGATCACGCTTCCTCCCGGAACGCACGGACGAGGTAGCCGAGGATGACCGCCAACGCGAGCACGAAGATCACCACGGCGATCGCGGAGGCGTACCCCAGCCGAAGGCTCTGGAAGGCGGCCGAGTACATGTACGTGCTGAGCAGCTCGGACGAGTGGTAGGGGCCGCCCCGGGTCAGGGACCAGACGATGTCGAACGAGCGCAGCGAGTCGATCACGATGACCGACAGCACGACCGCGTTGACGCCCTTGAGCTGGGGCACGGTGACGTACCAGAGCCGCTGCCACGCGTTCGCCCCGTCCATCCGGGCGGCCTCGTGCAGCGCCGGGTCGATTGCCTTGAGGCCGGCGAGGAAGAGCACCATCACGTAGCCGATCTGCCGCCACAGCGCGGGCAGGATCACCGCGTAGAGCGCGGTCTCCGGGTCGGCGAGCCACGGCCGGATGAGTTGCTCCAGCCCGACCGCGCGCAGGATCGAGTCGGCCAGCCCGTCGGGCTGGTAGAAGACCCGCCAGACCAGCGCGGTCACCACCAGCGAGAAGACCACCGGGGTGAAGAGCGCCGCCCGGTAGAAGCCGACCCACCGGCGGTCCTTCTGCAGCAGCAGCGCCATCCCGAAGCCGCCGACGACGGAGAGCCCGCCGAACAGCACCAGCCAGATGACCGTGTTGACCAGGGCGCCGCGGAAGGTGGCGTCGCCGGCCAACTCCACGTAGTTGTCGACGCCGACGAACTGCGGCGGCGTCTGGCCGTCCCAGCGGGTCAGCGAGAACCAGAAGCCCTGGAGCGCCGGCCAGAACACCCAGATGCTCTCGACCGCGAAGGGCACCAGCACGAACGCCGCCAGCAGCGGCGACAGTCGAGCCGACCGTCGCCGCCGCCGGGGTGTGCCGGCCATCCCGGGCGCGGTCGCCCGGGATGCGTCGGCCTTGGTTGCCACGTCTGTCACGTCAGCCCTTGAATACCTTCTCGGCCCCGGCCTGCCACTCGCGCAGGATCGCGTCGATCTGGTCGGGATTGTCGATGAACTTGGTCAGCGCCGTGTCCGCGGTGGGCTGGAGCGCGTCGCTGGAGTCGCGGTTGAAGAACTGGGTCAGCTCCGCGGCGCTCGCCAGCATCGCCTTGCCCTTGCTCACCAGCGGTGAGTCGGAGGTCTTGGCCTTCGAGTGGACCGGCAGCACGATCCCGGAGCTGGACTTCACGTACTCCTCCTGCGCCTCGACGGAGGCGAGGTAGGTGAGCAGCGCCTTGGTGCCGGCCGTGTTCTTCGTCTTGGCGCTGGCGAAGAAGCCGTCGGTCGGGGCCTCCTCGGCCACCGGGACGGCCGGGTCGATGATCGGGAACCGGAAGAAGTCCAGGTCGCCCAGGGCGTCCTTCGGAGCGGCGTCGGCGAAGAACGTGCCGATCAGGAACATGCCCGTCTTGCCGGCGAGCAGCGCGGTGGTCGCCTCCTGGAACGGGTACGCCTTGCCCTTCGGGTCGAAGTACGGCAGCGCCTCGCGCCAGCGGGTGAAGACCGCCTTGACCCTCGGGTCGTCGAAGCGCTGCTTGCCCGCCAGCAGTTCGCGGTGGAACGGCGCCCCGTTGATCCGGATGTTCAGGTAGTCGAACCAGGCCGAGGCGACCCAGGGGGTGTCGCCGAGGCCGATGCCGATCGGCGGGACGCCCTTGCCCTTGATGGTCTCGCAGAGGGTCAGGAACTCGGCCCAGGTCTTCGGCTCCTGGACGCCCCACTTGGCGAAGTTGCTCTTGCGGTAGAAGAAGCCCCACCAGTAGTTGGTCTGCGGCACGAAGACCTGCTTGCCGGAGGCGTCGGTGGAGAGGGTCTTCAGCGACTGCGGGAACTCGCCGAGCCCCTGCCAGACGTCGGAGACGTCGAGCAGCAGGCCCTTGCTGGCGTAGTCGTTGGCGACCGAGCCCGCGTACCAGGTGTAGAGGTCCGGCGGGTTAGCGGAGGTCAGGTAGGTCGGCAGCTGGGTGCGGAAGGTCTCCGAGGCGATCGTGTTGACCGACGCGGTGCCCTTGCCCTGCTTGTTGAAGCTGTCGATCAGCGTCTCGATCGCCGTCTTGGCCTGCGGCGACGAGAGGTTGGACTGGAGGGTCACGGTGCCGGAGGCGCCGCCGCCGGCCGGCCCGCTGGCGGAGCTGGCACAGGCGGACAGCAGCGGGCCGGCGCCGAGCACGCCCAGGCCGGCGAGTCCGAGGTGGCCGAGGAGCCGGCGTCGGCCGGGGTCGAAGTCGGTCACGGGGGGTCCCTTCCTATCGACACGCTGCGTAACGTGGCTGTGTGTCGGTGGTGTGAACGATGTGACCAGAAGGTTGCATCCGGCTCGCCTGACTGTCAAGATGTATTCGTAATTAATGGTTAAACGGCTGCCTGTGGGGTGTTGATGAGTCCGGACCCGCGTCGGTTGGACGGTAGAACAGCACTGGTCACGGGCGCGTACGGGGGTATCGGCGCGGCAACGGCCCGCCGGCTCGCCGCCGAGGGCGCCCGGGTCGCGCTGCTCGACGTCCGCGACTGCACCCCGTTGGCCGAGGAGGTGACCGCCGCCGGTGGCCGGGCACTGTCCGTAGTGGCCGACGTGTCCGACGAGGCGGCCTGGGCGGCTGCGGTGGCCGAGGTGCGCGCCGGGCTCGGCCCGGTGGACATCCTGGTCAGCAACGCCTACGCGGTGGAGGTGGCGCCGGCGCACCGGACCACCCGGGCGTCCTGGGACCACCAGCTCGGGGTGAGCCTCACCGGGGCGTTCCTCGGCGTCCGGGCCTGCCTGGACGACCTGGTCGCCCGGTCCGGCGCCGTGGTGCTGGTGTCGTCGGTGCACGCCCTGGTCGGGCTTCCCGGCCGGCCGGCGTACGCCGCGGCCAAGGGCGCGCTCGTCGCGCTCGGCCGCCAACTGGCCGTCGAGTACGGGCCGGCGGTGCGGGTCAACAGCGTGCTGCCCGGCCCGATCCTGACCGGCGCCTGGGACGGCATCGGCGAGGAGGACCGGCTCCGCAGCGTCGCGGAGACGGTCGCCAAGCGGTTCGGCACACCGGAGGAGGTGGCCGCCGTGGTGGCGTTCCTCGCCTCGCCGGACGCCGCGTACGTCACCGGCACCAGCCTGGTGGTGGACGGCGGTTGGACCGCGGTGAAAGCCTCAGCCTGAGAGATCGAGACCGACGAGCGAGAAGGCACGAAGAGACTTGGCACAGTACGCAGGCCGCGGCGTCCACGGACAGACCGTCGAGGTGATCGCCCGCCGCATCCTCAGCGGGGAGATCGCCGAGGGCGCCACCCTGAACCTCGCCGCCCTGCAGGAGGAGCTGGACGTCAGCCTCACCGCGCTGCGGGAGGCGCTGAAGGTCCTCACCGCCAAGGGCATCGTCGACGCGCGGCAGAAGCGCGGCACGTTCGTCCGCCCGCGGGCGGACTGGAACCTGCTCGACGGCGACGTGATCCGCTGGCAGTTCGCCGACGGCACCGATCCGATGCTGCTGGACAAGCTCCAGGAGGTCCGCGCGATCATCGAGCCCGCCGCGGCGCGGCTGGCCGCCGCCCGAGCCGCCGTGGACGATCTCGCCGTGCTCGACGCGGCGCTGGCCGACATGGCGGGCGCGCACGCCGACCCGGCCGCCGCGGTCGCGGCCGACCTCGCGTTCCACCGCGCGCTGCTCGCCGCCACCCACAACGAGCTGCTGGTCCGGATGGAGGTGGTGATGGAGACCGGCCTCGCTGAGCGCGACCGGCTGGTGCACGGCCACGGCGACGGCCACGACGACCCGGTGCCGAGCCACCGGGCGGTGGTCGACGCGATCCGGGCGGGCGACGAGGGCGCGGCCGAGACGGCGATGCGCGAACTGCTGGCGAAGGCGGTACGGGACGTGGAGAAGGTCCGCGAACAGCGGGGTGGCAACCGGTGAGCGCGAGGAGTGAGCTTGCGAGCCCCGCAGTCGCGAACGAGAGGTTCCACCGGTGAAGATCGAGCGGATCGAGACCTTCCTGGTCCCGCCGCGGTGGCTGTTCTGCCGGGTCGAGACCGACACCGGGCTGGTCGGCTGGGGCGAACCGGTGGTGGAGGGGCGCGCCGAGGTCGTCCGCGCCGCGGTCGAGGTGCTCGCCGAGTACCTCGTCGGCGAGGATCCGCTCCGCGTCGAGCAGCACTGGCAGGTGCTCACCAAGGGTGGGTTCTACCGGGGCGGGCCGGTGCTCTCCAGCGCCGTGGCCGGTCTGGACCAGGCGCTGTGGGACATCGCCGGCCAGGCGTACGGGGTGCCGGTGCACGCCCTGCTCGGCGGTCCGGTGCGGGACCGGGTCCGGATCTACTCCTGGATCGGCGGGGACGAGCCCGGCGAGATCGCCGACGCCGCTGAGGCGCAGGTCGCCGCGGGGCTGACCGGGCTGAAGATGAACGCCTGCGGCCGGCTCTCGCCGATCCCCACGCCGGCCGAGATCGACGCGGTCGTCGGCCGGGTCGCCGCGGCCAGGGCCGTGCTCGGCGACGACCGGGACATCGCGCTCGACTTCCACGGTCGGGCCGGGCTCGCCGCGGTCCGCCGCATCCTGCCCGAGTTGGCCCCGCTGCGGCCGTTCTTCGTGGAGGAACCGGTCCTGCCGGACCAGGCCCACCACCTGCGTGACGTCGTCGCCGCCTCGCCCGTGCCGGTGGCCACCGGGGAACGTCTCTACGGGCGGTCGGAGTTCCTCGCCCCGCTGCAGGCCGGGGTGGCGGTGGTCCAGCCGGACCTGTCACACGCCGGGGGCATCTCCGAGGTGCGGCGCATCGCGGCGCTCGCCGAGACGTACGGCGCGCTGCTCGCCCCGCACTGCCCGCTCGGCCCGATCGCCCTCGCGGCCAGCCTCCAGGTGGCCTTCGCGACGCCGAACTTCCTGATCCAGGAACAGAGCATCGGCATCCACTACAACGAGGACTCCGAGTTGCTGGACTACGTGGTCGACACGGAGCCGTTCCGGTTCGTCGACGGCCACATCGTCCGGTTCGACGGGCCCGGCCTCGGGATCAGCGTCGACGAGGCCGCCGTACGCAAGGCCGCGAAGAGCCCGCACGCCTGGCGCAACCCGGTCTGGCGGCACCCCGACGGCTCGTTCGCCGAATGGTGACCCCCGCCGGTCCCGGTCCGGACCGCGCCGTCGCCGGTGCGGCGCCGGCCACCCGATCCGCGCCGGCGGACGAGTCCCGCGGCGCCGACGACGCGCACGGCGCCGAGCGGCCGGTGCCGCTGCGGGTCGCCGCCGACCCCGCGCTCGGCGGGCGCTGGACCAGCCTCGCCGGCGGCGGCCGGGAGTGGCTCTGGCGGGGCCCGGAGCCCGGCCGGGCCGACGTCCGACCGGACGCGGCGTTCGTGGACGCCGGGGGGCTGGAGGAGTGCCTCCCGACCGTGCGGGGCCGCCCCGACCACGGCGAGGTCTGGTCGCGGCCATGGCGTGGGGCCGGCTCGGGTGTCGCTGTCATCGAGCGTCCGGAGTTCACCCTCACCCGCCGGCTGCGCGACGGCTCCGGCGTGGTGACCGCCGACTACCGGCTCGCCGCCGATCCGGGCTACCGCTTCGTGTGGGCCGCCCACGCCCTGCTCGACCTCTCACCGGCGGCCCGGCTCGAGGCCCCGGCCGGAACCCCGACCCGGCTCCACCCGGAGGCCGCCGTGCTACTGCCGCCCGGCGCGTGGCCCACCGGCCGGCCCTGGCTGACCGGCGACTGGCCCGCTCCCGCCGGTCTGGCACTGGACGCGCTCGGCCCCGACGACGGCACCGCCGTCGGCGCGGTCCTGGTGGACTGCCCCCGGGTCCGGGTGGTGGACGGGCCGGACGTGCTGACACTCGAACTGGAGTGCGCCGGCCAGCCCGTGGCCACCGCCCTCTGGCGCAACCTGCGCGGCTGGCCCGAGCCCCGCCCGTACCGCAGCGTCGGGGTGGAGCCGATGCTCGGCGCCGCGTTCGGCCTGGCCGACGCCGGTCCGGCGGACGCGGCGGTGGTGCCCTCCACCGGAGAGGTCGCCTGGCGGCTGACCGTCTCCGCCCACCGAACCGAAGGACATCGATGAACCTGACCGACGCCCTGCGTACCCATCGGCTGCTCGCCATCGTGCGCGGCCCGGACCCGGAGGCGGCGCTGGCCGCGGTGCTCACCCTGGCTGACAGCGGGGTCGCGCTGATCGAGGTGTCGCTGACCGGCGCGGACGCCCTCGGCACGCTGCGCCGGGCCCGGGCCGCGCTCGGGGCGGACTTCGCCCTCGGCGCGGGCACCGTGCTCACCGTCGAGGACGCCCGGGCGGCCGCCGAGGCGGGCGCGACCTTCCTGGTCACCCCGGCCCTCGCCGACAGTCTGGACGAGGCGGCCCGGCTCGGGCTGCCGGTGCTGGCCGGCGCCCTGACCCCGACCGAGGTCGTCCGCGCGCGGGCCGCCGGCGCCGCCGCGGTCAAGCTCTTCCCAGCGTCGCTCGGCGGCCCGGACTACCTCGGCGCGTTGCGCGACCCGTTCCCCGACACGCCGTTCGTGCCGGTCGGCGGGGTGGACGCCGAGGGCGCGCGGCGCTACCTGGACCGTGGGGCGATCGCCGTCGGCGTCGGGTCGCCGCTGCTCGGTGACTCGGTCCGGGGCGGCGACCCGGCCGCCCTGCGCGAGCGGGCGGCCGCCTTCCTGTCGGCGGTCCGGCAGTGACCGACGCGCCGACCGGCGGGCTTCCGCGCGGCGGTGCCCCCGCCGCCGACGCGCCGACCCGCGGGCTTCCGCGCGGCGCCGCGCCGGCCGCCGACCCGCCCGTCGGCCCGGCGCCCATCGACGTGCTCACTCTCGGCGAGACGATGGCCGCCTTCCGGACCACCGGCGCGCTGCGGCTCGGTGGCACCGCCGGCGTCTCGATCGCCGGTGCCGAGTCCACCGTGGCCATCGGGCTGGCCCGGCTCGGTCACCGGGCCGGCTGGATCGGCGTCACCGGGGCCGACGAGCCGGGCGCGCTGGTCCGCCGGACCCTGCGCGCCGAGGGCGTCGACCTGACCTGGTCGCGGGTGGAGCCGGGGGCGCCCACCGGGCTGATCCTGTTCGAGCCCCGGGTCGCCGACCTCAACCGGGTCACCTACTACCGGGCCGGCTCGGCCGGCTCCCGGCTGGCCCCGGCCGACGTGATCCGGGCGTTCGACGCGGTGTCGCCCCGGGTGCTGCACGTCACCGGCATCACCTGCGCACTCGGCGCCGGCCCGTACGCCGCCGTGCGCGTGGCCGTGGAGCGGGCCCACGCCGCCGGTGCGACGGTCTGCCTCGACGTCAACCACCGCAGCCGGCTCTGGTCGGTGGCCGAGGCCGCCGAGGCGCTGCGTCCGCTGCTGCCCGCGGTCGACGTGGTGGTCGCCTCCGACGACGAACTGCCCGTGCTCACCGACGCCGACGACCCGGTCGCCGCACTGCGCGCCGCCGGCGTGGACGAGGTGGTGGTCAAGCGCGGGGGCGACGGGGCGACCAGCCACCACGAGGGCGGCACCCTGCACCGGCCGGCCCGCCGGGTGCCGGTGGTCGAGACGATCGGGGCCGGCGACGCCTTCGTCGCCGGGTGGCTCTCCGCGCTGCTCGACGGCGCGGACGCGGCCGGGCGGCTGGACCGGGCGGTGACCACCGCCGCCTTCACCGTCGCCACCCGGGGCGACTGGGAGGGCCTGCCCGACCGGGCCGAGCTGCCCCTGCTCGACCACGAGCCAGGCACCGCGCTGCGCTGACCCCAGGAGGAGAGATGGAGCTGACCGACCCGACGCCGTGGAGCGCGGACCGCCTGGAGTTGGGCGAGGGCGCCCGCTGGGTGGACGAGCGCCTCGTCCTGGTCGACCTGCTCGCCGGCCGGCTGCTGGCCACCGGCGGTGACGGTCCCGGTCCACTGGACGAGCTGGGCCGGCTGGACGTGCCGCTCGGCGCGGTGGCGCCGGTCGCGGGGCGGCCGGGGGAGTGGCTCGTCGCCGCCAGCACCGGGGTCGCCCGACTCGGCGGGGACGGCGCGTACCGGCCGGTCGCCGACCTGGAGGGCGGCCGGCCGGAGCCGGCCCGGATGAACGACGCGGTGGCCGACCCGCACGGCCGATTCTGGGCCGGCAGCATGACGTACGCCGGGGTGCCCGGGGGCGGCTCGCTCTACCGGATGGATCCGGGCGCCGCTCCGGTCGCCGTGGTGACCGGGCTGACCATCGCCAACGGCCCGGCGTTCGACGGCGCCGGCACCACCATGTACCTGGCCGACACCCCGCGCGGGCACGTCGACCGGTTCACCGTGGACGCCCGCACTGGCGAGCTGAGCGGCCGGGAGCCGTTCCTGCGCCTGCGCCCGGCGGTGGACGGCGCTCCGGACGGGATGACCGTGGACGCGACCGACCACCTCTGGGTGGCGCTCTGGGGTGGCTCCGCGGTGCGCCGCTACCGGCCGGACGGCACGCTCGACCGGGAGATCCCGCTGCCGGCGGTCCAGCCGACCAGCGTCTGCCTGGGCGGCCCGGGCCTGCGCCGGCTCTTCGTGACGACTGCCGCGTACGGGCTGGCCGACCCCGGGCCGCTCGACGGCGCGCTGCTCGCGCTGGACGTGCCGGTCCCCGGGCGTCCCGCCGCGCCGGTCCCGGCGTGAGCCGGTGTCCGGGTGACGGGCCGGTGACCCACCACCCAGGCCAGGTGCGCGGGTCGGCCCGTACGATGCCGGCGTGATTCTTCGGGGAGAGATCCGGGCCGACGCGCCACTGGTCGTGCTGGCCGTCGAGGAGGAGGCGGCCCACCTGGACGGCGGCCTTCCGGTGCTGTTGACCGGCATGGGCAAGGTCAACGCCGCCGCCGCGCTGGCGGAGGTGCTGGCCGTCGGCCCGAAGCCGAGCCTGGTGCTCAACCTCGGCACCGCCGGGGCGCTGCGTCCGGGCTGGGCGGGCATCCACGAGATCGGCACGGTGCTCCAACACGACCTCGACACCGAGCTGCTGCGCACGCTCACCGGGCAGACGTACGGCGCGCCGCTGACCCTCGGCACGCAGACCCCGGTGCTGGCCACCGGTGACGCGTTCATCGCCGACGAGGACGCCCGGGCCCGGCTGGCCCGCCGGGCGGACCTGGTCGACATGGAGGGGTACGCGGTGGCCTGGGCCGCCGCCCGGGCCGGGGTGCCGTGCCGGCTGGTCAAGCGGGTCAGTGACGAGGCGGGCGAGGGCGCGGACCGGGCCTGGCGGGACGCGGTCGACGACTGCGCGCGGGACCTCGCCGACTGGGTCCGGGCCGAGTTCGGCTGAGCCGTGATGGGCCGGCTGCTCGCCGTCAGCGACCTGCACGTCGGGTACGCGGAGAACCGCGCGGTCGTCGACGGGCTGCGCCCCGGCTCCGACGAGGACTGGCTGATCGTGGCCGGCGACGTGGCGGAGCGGTTCGCGGACGTGCGGTCCACCCTGGCCCAGCTGCGCGACCGGTTCGCCACGGTGGTCTGGGCGCCCGGCAACCACGAGCTGTGGACGCCGCGCGACGACCCGGTCCCGCTGCGCGGCGAGGCGCGCTACCGGGAGCTGGTGGCGATGTGCCGGGAGCTGGGCGTGTGCACTCCCGAGGACGACTACCCGGTCTGGTCCGGCCCGGGCGGCCCGGTCACCGTCGCCCCGCTCTTCGTGCTCTACGACTACTCGTTCCGCGCCCCGGGCACGTCGACCAAGGCGGAGTCGCTGCGCCGGGCGTACGACGTGGGGGTGGTCTGCACCGACGAGATGCTGCTGCACCCCGACCCGTACCCGAGCCGGGACGCGTGGTGCGCCGCCCGGCTGACGGTGACCGAGCGCCGGCTGGCGGCCGTCGACCCGACCCGCTCCACGGTGCTGGTCAACCACTTCCCGCTGGTCCGCGAGCCGACCGACGTGCTGCGGTACCCGGAGTTCGCGCAGTGGTGCGGCACCGTGCGGACGGCCGACTGGCACCGGCGCTTCCGGGCCGCGGCGGTGGTCTACGGACACCTGCACATCCCGCGCACGACGTGGTACGACGGGGTCCGGTTCGAGGAGGTGTCGCTCGGCTACCCGCGGGAGTGGCGGCGGCGCGGCGCGCCGGCGGTGCCCCGGGTGATCCTTCCCGCGGCGCCGTCCGGCGGGGCGTGAACGCGCGGTGTGCCGGCGGGGCTTGAACCCCGTGCCGGACCGGCGGATGCTGAGAAGGACATCGACCGCCACCGATTGAATCGGAGGACCGGATGCGCCGTCTCCCGCTCGTCGCCCTCGTCCTGGCCGCGCTCCTGCTCGGCGCCCCCGCGGCCGCCCAGGCCCACCCCGACGCGGCCGCCCAGGCCCGCCCCCACCCGGCCCGCGCGGCCGCGGTGCTCGCCGAGGTGCACACCGCCGGCACCGCCTGGGGGCTCGACCCGGCCACCGGCCGGATGACCCTCACCGTCGACGACACCGTGACCGGGCGCGACCTCGCCACGCTGCGCGAGGCCGCCACCCGGGCCGGCGCCGAGCTGCGTCGCGAGCCCGGACAGCTGCGCACCCTGATCGCCGGCGGGCAGGCCGTCTACGGCGGCGGCGGACGCTGCTCCCTCGGTGCGAACGTCCGCAGCGGCGCCACGTCCTACTTCGTCACCGCCGGCCACTGCACCAGCCTCGCCGCCACCTGGTACGCCGACAGTGGACAGACCACGGTGCTCGGCACCCGGACCGGCAGCAGCTTCCCCGGCAACGACTACGGAGTGGTGCGCTACACCGGCACGACCCCTCGCCCCAGCGCGGTCTACACCTACCCGGGCCTGCTCACCATCAACGGCACCGCCAGCGCGTACGTCGGTCTGGCGGTCTGCCGCAGCGGGTCGACCACCGGCGTGCGCTGCGGCACCGTCACCGGGCTGAACCAGACCGTCAACTACGCCCAGGGCTCGGTGTCCGGGCTGATCCGCACCAACATCTGCGCCGAGCCGGGCGACAGCGGCGGACCGCTCTACGTCGCCGCCACCGGCCGCATCGTCGGCATCCTCTCCGGCGGCAGCGGCAACTGCACCAGCGGCGGCACCACCTACTACCAGCCGATCCAGGAGATCCTGGCGGCGTACGGCCTGACCATCCCCTGACCCGCGGCCCCGGCCAGCGAGCGCCCGCGGGTTACACCGCGCCCGTGGGCGCGCGGCGATGCCGCGCGTGCGGGTTATGCCTCTGCGGCATTTTTATGGCTCTTGTGACGTGTTTGTGGGTGGTTGGGCGCGTCCTTGATGGCGCACGCCGTTGTCCTGCCTAGGTTCTGGCTTGTCGAGGTCAGAACTGGATGGGCGGGAGAACGGCGTGCGTTCTGCCAGGGTATGGGCTGGGCTGCTCGGGGTCGAGCAGGCGGTGGTGGAGGGTGTGGAGTTCGATCCGGACGAGTCGGTGGTGGTGGCTCGGGTGCGGGTGCGTAAGGGCGCGTCGCGGCGGTGTCCGTATTGCCGGCGGCGGTGTGCCCGTTATGACGCTGGGGTGCGTCGTCGGTGGCGGGCGTTGGATCTCGGGACGGTGCGGGCGGTGATCGAGGCGGACGCGCCTCGGGTGTCCTGTCGGGTGCATGGGGTGGTCGTGGCGGCGGTGCCGTGGGCGCGTCACGGGGCGGGGCACACACGGGCGTTCGACGCGACGGTGGCGTGGTTGGCGGTGCACACGGCGAAGTCGGCGGTGTCGCAGCTGATGCGGGTCGGTTGGCGCACGGTGGGGTCGATCGTGGCCCGGGTATGGGCCGATACCGGTGGCCTTGAGGACCGGTATGACGGGTTGCGTCGTATCGGGATCGACGAGGTCAGCTACAAGAAGGGGCACCGGTATCTGACCGTGGTCGTGGACCATGACAGCGGCCGGTTGGTGTGGGCGGCGCCGGGTAGAAGCGCCACCACGTTACAGGCGTTCTTCGACCTGCTCGGTCCCGAGCGGGCCGCGAAGATCACGCACGTGTCGGCCGACGGCGCGGACTGGATCACGACGGTCGTGCGGCGCAGGTGCCCGAACGCGGTCCGCTGCGCCGACCCGTTCCACGTGGTGGCCTGGGCCACCGACGCCGTTGACCGGGTTCGCCGTCAGGCATGGAACGAGACCACCGGGCGAGGAGCCGGCCGCCGCGGTGTCGCCACCGGCGAGGCCCGAGAGCTGAAGAACACCCGCTGGGCGTTGTGGAAGAACCCCGACAACCTCACCGACGCCCAGCAGGCCAAACTCGCCTGGATCGCCAAGACCCATCCCCGCCTGCACCGGGCCTGGGCGTTGAAAGAGGGCCTACGGCTGGTGTTCACCCTGGCCAGGACCAGCCCGACCACGGCGGTCGAAGCCCTCGACCGGTGGATCGGATGGGCCCGACGCAGCCGCATCGACGTCTTCGTCGACCTGCAACGACGCGTCACGCGACACCGCGACCAGATCATCGCCGCCATCGAACACGGCCTGTCCAACGGCCGGATCGAGTCGGTCAACACCAAGATCCGCCTGATCACCCGGATGGCCTTCGGCTTCCACTCAGCCGAAGCCCTCATCGCCCTGGCCATGCTCAGCCTCGGCGGCCACCGACCCGAACTACCCCGACCATGACCCCGACCCACACATCAATCACAAGAGCCATTTTTATGACGCAGAGGCATAACCCTCGTCGAGGCATGGACCGGGGACCGCCACCCTGCTTGCCGCCGCCCGCCACGTCACGGCCGGGGCGAGCGGTGGTCCGGCCGGGCGGCGGCGGGCGGCACCGGGGTCAACCACCCGACGTCGCCTCAGCGGGCGTCGGCCGGCACCCGGTCCAGGAAGAGCAGCCGGGCCCGCTTCTCCGGGAGGTCGATCAGCGGCCCGGGCCGGAAGCCGGCACGGACGAACCGGGCGATGGCCCGGTCGTTGCGCGCGTCGGGCTCGACCACCAGCCGCTGCCGCCTCGGCTCGGCCCACAGGAAGTCGAGCAGCGCCCCGAGCAGCGCGCCGGTGAACCCGGGCTCGGTCCGGGCCGGCGGGCCGATCAGCAGGTGCAGGCCGAAGTCACCTGGCTGGACCGGGTAGCACTCGCCGACCGGGTCGGCCGCCGGCTCGTACGTCTGCAGCAGCGCCACCGGCCGCCCGTCCCGGTGCGCCAGGTAGGCGTGGTGCGTGTCCAGCGAGTCCACGTACGCGTAGAGCTCCCGGACCCGCTCCCGGCTGGCGTCCCGCATCCCCCAGAACCGGGCCCGCTCCTGGGTCACCCAACCGTGCAGCAGCTCGGCGTCCCGGTCCGGAACCACCGGCCGGATGGTGACCCGACCGAACCCGGGCACCTCCCGGTCGTGGTGGTGCGGGCCGGACGCGGGGAGTGGAGGGGCGGTGTTCCGGTCAGCGGTCATCTCGCTCCTCGGTCAGCTGGTCCCAGTCGGTGGTCACCGGCAGCAGGTCGCCGGCCAGCCAGGACGGTAGCTGGTCCTCGTGGTGGGCGTCGCCGGGCACCCCGGACGCGCCGAACGGCACCACCCAGCGGCTGCCCGCCCGGTCGGCGAGGTCCCACACGAAACGCGCCGCCGGCCCGCGCAGGCAGTCGTGGGTGACACCGGGGATGCTGGACGTGGCGAGCACGCAGTCGTGGTCGCCGGCGAGTTCGGGTACCGGGCCGGCGTGCGGGTGCGGCAACGCCTGCCACGGCGTGAGCCGGTGCAGCTCGCCCCACCGCGGCGGCCCGCCCCGCCCGGCGTCCCCGGCCGTGCCGCCCGGATCGGCCGGGCCCGCCGCCACCTCCTCGACGGCCGCGCGCAGCAGCGCGTCCGGGTCGACGCCGGGCAGCAGGGAACTGCCCAGCAGCGCCGGCACGGCGTAGGCGACCCGCGGGACCAGGGCGAGCCAGGGCTGGAACACCTCGGGGTACGGCGGCGGATCGGCGAGCGGGGCCAGCGCCGGGTGCGCGGCCAGCCGGCGCACCAGGGCCGCCCGGAACAGGGCGAACGCGGTGGCGTCGGTGCTGTCGGCGGCCATCCGGCGGTCCCAGCGCACCAGCCGGTCGCGCAGCGCCGCGGCCGCCGGCTCGAGCCCGGTGAGGCCGGCCAGTCGGGTGAGCAGCGGCTCGGCCGAGCCCAGGTACGTGTCGGTGTGCACGGCCGGCATCCGGTCGGCCGTCCAGTCCCGGCCGCTGTCGATCAGGTCGCGGATCCGGTCCGCCCGGTACGGCGGGGCGAACTCGACGCCCAGTGGCGACGCCAGCCCCCGCTCGTTCGCCATCACCGCGCAGCCGTCGACCTCGGCGGGGGGCAGCGGCGCGTACCAGCCCTGCCAGGCGTGCTCCGGCGCCCACGCCGGCACCACCCGCAACCGGTTCGCCGGGTGCCGCACCGGCACCGCGCCGGCGACGCGGTGCAGCAGCCCGCCCGCGGTGTCCGCCGCCTGCAGCACGTTGACCGGCTCGATCCAGCGGTCGACCGCCGCGTCCACGTCGTCGACGGTGCGGGCGCGCAGCAGCGCCGGCAGCGTGGCGAAGCCGAGGTCGGCCAGCACCCGGGGCGGGTAGCGGAGGCTGACGGCCGGCGCGTCGTCCGGCCCGCCGGCGACCACCGGGCCCCGGGCGGTCTCGATCACCTCCACCTCGACCGCGTCCGCCCCGGCGACCTCGACGGTCTCCGTGTGCACGGCGGCGGGCCGCCAGCCGTCCGGGCCGTACGCCTCCACGGCCTCGCCCCGGCGCCGCAGGCGCTCGACGTAGAGGTCCTGGTAGTCGGCCATCGCGTTGGTGATGGCCCACGCCACCCCGCCGGTGTGTCCGAAGTGGGCGACGCCCGGCACGCCCGGCACGGCCAGACCGACCACGTCGTACTCCGGGCAGGCCAGCCGGATCTGCTGGTACACCCCCGGGTCCTCGATGAACCGGTGCGGGTCGCCCGCGAGCAGCGCGGCGCCGGTCGCGGTCCGGTCGCCGGCCAGCAGCCAGCCGTTGCTGCCGGCGGTGGACGGCGCGTCGGCGGCGAAGAGGTTGGCCGCCGCCTCGCCGAGCCGGTGCGTGACGTGCTCGCGCCAGAGCTTCGTGGGAAAACCCGCGAAGAGGATGTGGTGGGCCAGCCACACCGCCAACGGTGTCCAGGGCTCCCACCGGCCGGGCGTCAGCCCGACCGCGGCGAACTCGGGTGACCGGGCGGCCCCGGTGGCCAGGCCCTCGTTGACGCCCTCCACATAGCCGCGCACCCAGTCGGTGGTCTCCGGGTCCAGGGCGGCGAAGCAGCGGTGCGCGGTGTCGTCGAGTCGGGCCTGCCGGGCGAACCGGTCCCAGCCGAGCGCCTCGGCGCCGAGGAAGGACGCGCTCGTGCCCCCGGCCCGGTGCCGTTCCACCTCGATCTGCCAGGCCCGGTCGTACGCGGTGACCCGGCCCTGGGCGACGGCGAGCGCCCGCGAGTCGGTGGCGCGCAGGTGCGGGATGCCCCACGCGTCCCGGAACACCCGGGCGGTCATGCCGGCTCCGGCGCGAGAGCGCCGGCCCGGCGGCGGGCGGCCGGGACGACGAGCGGTGTGCCGGTCTCCGGGTCGTCGATCACCCGGCAGGGCAGCCCGAAGACCTCCGCCACCAGGTCCGCGGTCACCACCTCACCGGGCGGGCCGGCGGCGACCACGCGTCCGTCACGCATCGCGATCAGGTGGGTGGCGTAGCGGGCGGCGTGGTTGAGGTCGTGCAGCACCGCGACCAGCGTGCGGCCCTGCTCCTCGTGCAGCCGGGCGCAGAGGTCGAGGATCTCGATCTGGTGGGCGATGTCCAGGTAGGTGGTCGGCTCGTCGAGCAGCAGCAGCGGGGTCTGCTGGGCCAGCGCCATGGCGATCCACACCCGTTGCCGCTGGCCCCCGGAGAGTTCGTCCACCGGCCGGTCGGCGAGGTCCGCCACGCCGGTGGCCGCCATCGACTCCTGCACCACCCGCTCGTCGTCGCGCGACCACTGCCGCAGCAGCCCCTGGTGCGGGTACCGGCCCCGGCCGACCAGTTCGGCGACCGTGATGCCGTCCGGGGCGATCGAGGACTGTGGCAGCAGGCCGAGGGTCCGGGCCACCTGACGGGCCGACCGGCGGTGGATGTCCTCGCCGTCCAGCAGCACCGCTCCGGCGGTCGGCCGGAGCATCCGGGACAGCGCGCGCAGCAGGGTGGACTTGCCGCAGGCGTTCGGGCCGATGACCACCGTGAACGACCGATCGGGAACGTCGACCGTCAGCTCCTCGGCGATGGTGCGCCGGTCGTAGGCCAGGGTCATCCCGGTGCCGCGCAGCCGCGTCGTGCCGGTCTCCATCGGTTCTCCGTTCTCGTCGCGGGCGCTCATATCCGCCCCGCCCTTCGTTCCACCGCCAGCAGCCAGACCAGGTACGCCCCGCCGATGGCGCCGGTGACCGCGCCGACCGGCAGCTGGTGCCCGGTGAACGCGCGCTGCGCCAACAGGTCGGCTCCGACCAGGAGTGTCGCGCCCAGGCACATCGAGGGCAGCAGGTTCGGCCCGGGCGAGCGGGTGAGTCTCCGGGCCAGGTGCGGCGCGGTCAGCGCCACGAACGACACCGGCCCCGCGGCGGCCGCCGCGAACGACACCAGGAGCACGGCCGCGGCGAGCAGCACCAGGCGTAGCCGCCGCACCGGGACGCCCAGCGCGCTCGCCGTGTCGTCGCCCATCTCCATCATCCGCAGGGCCGGACCGCAGCCGAGCAGCACCACCGGTGTGAGTATCGCGAGCACCGTGAGCAGCGGAAGCGCGTCGGACCAGCCTCGCCCGTCCAGGCTGCCGGTGAGCCAGAGCATCGCCCGGGCGGCGTCCATCAGCGGGGCACGGGTGAGCAGGTAGCCGTTGAACCCGGTGAGGATGGCGGAGACACCGATGCCGACCAGGACCAGCCGGTAGCCGTGTACGCCGTTGCGCCAGACGATCGCGTAGATCAGCAGGCCGGTCGCGAGGCCGCTGGCCACCGCCGCGCCGGAGAGCGCCAGACTGCTGCCGCCGAGCACGACCACCACCAGCGCGCCGGTGGCCGCGCCCTGGGTGAAGCCGAGCACGTCGGGGCTGCCCAGCGGATTCCGGACCAGGGACTGGAAGACGGCTCCGGCCAGTGCCAGGGCCGCGCCCTCCAGCAGCGCGGTGACCAGCCGGGGCAGCCGCAGCTCCTGGACGATGAACTCCTCGGCCGGGGTGCCGCCGCCGGCGAGGGTGCGCAGCACGTCGGCCGGGGACATCGGGTAGTCGCCGCCGGCCACGGCCAGAACGCCCAGGCCGGCGGCGAGCAGGGCGCAGCCGACGCCGACGGCCAGCGCGCGGGGGCGGAACCGCAGCGAGAGCCCGCCGGGACTACGGAGGACGATCACGCCGGTGCCACCCTCCGCCGGGTGACCAGCCACAGGAAGAGCGGCCCACCGAGCACCGCGGTGACCATCCCGACCTGCAGCTCGCCGGGCCGACCGAGCACCCGGCCGAGCACGTCGGCACCGAGCAGCAGCACCGGCGCGAGCACCGCGCAGTAGGGCAGCAGCCAGCGCAGGTCGGGCCCGGTCAGCGCGCGCACCAGATGCGGCACGAGCAGCCCGACGAACACGATCGGTCCGCAGGCCGCGGTGCTCGCGCCGCAGAGCAGGGTGACGGCCACGATGACGGCCGCCCGGATCAGCGCCGGGCGGGCGCCGAGCGACCGGGCCGCGTCGTCGCCGAGGGCGAGCGCATTGAGGGGACGCGCGGTGGCCAGCGCGACGAGCAGGCCGGCCGCCAGGAACGGCAGCACCCGGGTGACCGTCGCGGTGTCGGCGGAGGCCAGCGAACCGACCGTCCAGAACCGGAGGCGGTCCAGCGAGGCGGCGTCGAGCAGCATCACCGCGCTGACGTACGAGTAGAGCGTGGCGTTGAGCGCCGCGCCGGCCAGCGCGAGCCGGGCCGGGGTGGCGCCGCGTCCACCGCCGACCGCGTAGACGAGCGCGGTGACCACGGCCGCGCCGAGCAGCGCGAACCAGACGTAGCCGCCGAGGGCGGTCACGCCGAGGATGGCGGCGGTGGCGACCGCGGCGGAGGCGCCGGCGTTGATGCCGAGCAGGCCGGGGTCGGCGAGCGGGTTGCGGGTCAGCGCCTGCATCACCGCGCCGGCCAGGCCGAGCGCCATGCCGGCGAGCAGGCCGAGCAGGGTCCGGGGCAGCCGCATCTGGTGCACCACCGCGTACTCGGCCGAGTCGGGGTCCCGCAGGCCCGACCAGACGTCGGCGAGCGGGAGTTGCTTCGCGCCCACGGCGATGCTGAGTACGACGACGACGGCGAGCAGCAGCAGCGCGGCGACCAGGCCGACGGCCCGTGCCGTGGTGCGGCCACGTCGGGGTGGGCTCGGCGTGGGCGGCGCCGCAGCACGGTCACCGAGGGGTGCCGATTGGATGACGGACAGTGTGGGCTCCGATGTGGGGAAACGCCGGACAGGCTTGACAGCGAATTAGGTTAGGTTAACCTAACCCCGCTGTCCATTGGTCGTACCCGACCCTGACCGAAAAGACGTCACCATGCTTGATCCCGTCACCGCCCGCCGCCTCTCCCGCCGCAGCCTGCTGGCTGGTGGGGCCGTCACGTTAGCCGCCCTGGTGGCCGGCTGTGGGGGCGGCGACGACGCTGCCGCGCCGGCCGGAGGCAGCACCGGTGGTCCCTGGTCGTTCACGGACGACCGCAACGAGAAGGTTTCCGCCGGCAGCCGGCCCACCAGGGTGGTGGCCTTCACCGGCACGGCGGCGGCCCTGGTCGATTTCGGACTCGACAAGCAGCTCGTCGGTGTCTTCGGCGAGACGAAGCGAGCCGACGGCTCGGTCGACCCGCAGGCCGGCGACCTCAACGTGGAGAGCGTGGAGATCCTCGGGAACGTGTGGGGCGAGTTCAGCGTCGAGAAGTACGCGGCCCTGCGTCCGGAGCTGCTGGTCACGCACCAGTACGACCCGGGCGCCCTCTGGTACGTGCCGGACGAGAGCAAGAACAAGATCCTCCCGCTCGCGCCCAGCGTGGCGATCACCACGGCCCGGGTGCCGATGACCAAGCCGATCGAGCGGTACGCCCAGCTCGCCGAGTCGCTCGGCGCGGACCTGTCGGCCAAGAAGGTCACCGAGGCGAAGGCCCGCTTCGAGGCGGCCGCCGAGTCGGTCCGGCAGGCGGTGAAGGCGAACCCCGGCATCAAGGTCATGGCCTCCTCCGGCAGCCCCGACCTGTTCTACGTCTCCAACCCGAAGGTCAGCACCGACCTGATGTACTTCGCCGAACTCGGCGTGGACATCGTGGTGCCCACCAAGCTCGAATCCGGCGACTACTTCGAGGCGCTCAGCTGGGAGAACACCGGCAAGTTCCCGGCGGACCTGATCCTGCTCGACAACCGCAGCACCGCGTTGCAGCCCAAGGACCTCGCCGCGAAGCCCACCTGGGCGCAGCTCCCGGCGGTGAAGGCCAACCAGGTCACCCCGTGGGACGCGGTGCCCCGCTTCTCGTACGCCGGTGCGGCCCCGCTGCTGGAGAACCTGGCCACGGCGATCCGGGCCGCGAAGAAGGTCAGTTGATGGGCGCCCCCATCGCCCAGCAGTACCGCCTCTACCCGGCGCGGGTCGTCGGCGTGACCCGGATCGGGGCCAGCACCGTCCGGGTCACCTTCGGCGGGGCGGAGTTGGCCGGGTTCGCCGGCGGCGGCCGGGACCAGAGCGTGTCGCTCTTCCTGCCGCACCCCGGGCAGCCCGCCCCGGTGCTGCCCGCCCAGGACGGCGGGGAGGACTGGTTCGGCGCGTACCGCGCGCTCGACCCGGAGGTCCGGGCGGTCATGCGGTCGTACACCATCCGGGCGCAGCGCCCGGAGCACGCCGAGGTGGACATCGACTTCGTCGTCCACGGCGACACCGGCCCGGCCTCCCGCTGGGCGGGCCGGGCCGGTGCCGGTGACCAGGTGGTGCTGCTCGGCCCGACCACGGCCGACAACCGCAGCGTCTGCTTCCGGCCGCCGGACGACACCGGCCTGATCCTGCTCGCCGCGGACGAGACCGCGCTGCCCGCGGTCGGCGGGATCCTCGACTGGCTGCCCGCCGGCACCCGCGTCCGGGCCTGGATCGAGGTGCCCGACGCCGCCGACATCCAACAACTGTCCACCGCGGCGCAGGCCGAGGTCCGCTGGCTCGTGCGGGGCAGCACCCCGCCCGGCAGCCGCCTGCTGGTCGACGCGGTCCGCGCCGCCCGGCTGCCCGCCGGCACCCCGTACGCCTGGGTCGCCGGCGAATCCTCCATCGTCCGCGCCGTCCGCCGGCACCTGGTCGCCGAGCGCGACCTGGACCGGCGACGGGTCACCTTCTCCGGCTACTGGCGTCAGGGCGCCTCCGAGGACACCCTGCGCGCCGAAACGCTCACCGCCGCCGCCTGATCCGCCGCCGCCCCGACCGTCGCCGCCTGACCGCCGCCTGACCGCGGCCACGACCCCGCCCGCCGTCCTGCCGCCGCACCGTCGGAGGCGGGTTCCGGCTGCCCGAAACTCCGCAACCGAGCGTGGAGGACCTGCCCATGACTCTGCCGGGACACACCGCCGATCTCGTCACCGCATCACCCGGATCGCCCGCCCGGGCCCACCTGCTGCACGGCGGCAACCTCGCCCGGTACCGCGCCGCGCTCGCCGACGGCGTCGACCGGGTCGCCCGCCGGGTGGCCATCGCGGACCGCCCGTTCACCGGCGTCAGCCCGGACGCGCTGGCCCCGCGAATCGCCGGTATCGACCTGGACCGGCCGCTCGGCGACGCCGGCGCCGCCCTCGACGAACTGGAGGACGTCTACCTGCGCGACGCCGTCCTGTTCCACCACCCCCGCTATCTGGCCCACCTGAACTGCCCGGTGGTGATCCCTGCGCTGCTCGGCGAGGCGGTGCTCACCGCCGTGAACTCCTCGATGGACACCTGGGACCAGAGCGCCGGAGCGACGCTCGTCGAACGCCACCTGATCGACTGGACCGCGGCGCGGATCGGCCTCGGCGCGGACGCCGACGGGATCTTCACCAGCGGCGGCAGCCAGTCCAACCTGCAGGCGCTGCTGCTGGCCCGCGAGGAGGCGTGTCTGGTGGCGCCGACCGCGGACGCCCGCCGCGAGCTGCTGCCCCGGCTGCGCGTGCTCACCTCCGCCGCCGGGCACTTCAGCGTGCAGAAGTCGGCGAAGCTGCTCGGCCTCGCCCCGGACGCCGTGGTGACCGTCGAGACCGACCCGCAGCGCCGCATGGTGCCCGCCGCGGTCCAGCGGGAGATCGCCCGCTGCCGGCGCGAGGGCCTGGTGGTGATGGCGGTGGTCGCCACGGCCGGCACCACCGACTTCGGCTCGATCGACCCGCTGCTCGAGATCGCCGCCGTGGCCGCCGCGGCCGGCGTGTGGCTGCACGTCGACGCCGCGTACGGCTGCGGGCTGCTGGTCTCGCCGACCCGCCGGCACCTGCTCGACGGCATCGAGCGGGCCGACTCGGTGACCGTCGACTACCACAAGTCCTTCTTCCAGCCGGTCAGCTCCAGCGCGCTGCTGGTCCGGGACCGTCGGGTGCTGCGGTACGTCACCTACCACGCCGACTACCTCAACCCCGCCCGGATGGTCGCGCAGCGGATTCCCAACCAGGTGGACAAGAGCCTCCAGACCACCCGCCGCTTCGACGCCCTCAAGCTCTGGCTCACCCTGCGGGTCATGGGCCCGGACGCGGTCGGCGCGCTCTTCGACGAGGTGGTCGACCGGGCGGCCGGCGCCTGGGAGCTGGTCAGCGAGGACCCCCGGTTCGAGGTGGTGACCCGCTCGCCGCTCAGCACGGTGGTGTTCCGCTACCTGCCCACCGGCCCCGGTCGGGACCTGGCCGACGCCGCGAACCTGCACGCGCGGGAGGCGCTGGCCGCCTCCGGCGCGGCGCTGGTCGCGGGGACCACCGTGGACGGCCGGCACTTCCTCAAGTTCACCCTGCTCAACCCCGAGACCACCCTCGACGACATCGGGTACGTGCTGGAACTCATCGCCGAGCACGCGAGCCGGTACGTGCACGAGCGGACCACCGCCGACCTCAGCTGCCAGGTCGGCTGACCCCGTGAACCCGAACCCACGCCTGGAGGGCCGGATGTCCACGCATGACTTCATCGCCATCGGCCTCGGCCCGTACAACCTGGGCCTGGCCTGCCTCACCGCGCCGATCACCGAGCTGGACGGCGTGTTCCTCGAATCCCGCCAGGGCGTCGACTGGCACCCCGGCATGCTGCTCGACTCGGCCCGGCTGCAGACCCCGTTCCTGGCCGACCTGGTCAGTCTCGCCGACCCGACCTCGCCGTTCTCGTTCCTCAACTACCTCAAGGAGACCGGGCGGCTCTACCCGTTCTACATCCGGGAGAGCTTCTACCCGCTGCGCAGCGAGTACAGCGCCTACTGCCGGTGGGCCGCCGCGAAGCTGCCCAACCTGCGCTTCGGCCACGAGGTCACCACGGTCGAGTACGACACCGCCGACGACCGGTACGTCGTGCACGCGCGGGTCGGTGACGGCGAGACGGTGACCTACCGGGCCCGGCACCTGGTGCTCGGCACCGGCACCCCGCCGCACCTGCCGCCCGCCTGCGCGGGGCTGACCGGCGACGCCGTGCACAACTCGACCTACCTGCAGCACCGCGTCGCGCTGCGGACCAAGCGGAGCATCACCGTGATCGGCAGCGGGCAGAGCGCCGCCGAGATCTACCACGACCTGCTCACCGACATCGACACCTACGGCTACCAGCTGAACTGGGTCACCCGCTCGCCCCGGTTCTTCCCCCTCGAATACACCAAGCTCACCCTGGAGATGACCTCACCGGACTACGTGGACTACTTCCACGCCCTGCCCGAGGACATCCGCTACCGCCTGGAGTCGGAGCAGAAGGGGCTGTTCAAGGGGATCAGCGCCGACCTGGTGGACGGCATCTTCGACCTGCTCTACGAGCGCAGCGTCGACGGGCCGGTGAACACCCGGCTGCTCACCAACACCGAGCTGAGCAGCGCCGAACACGACGAGGCGACCGGCACGTACACGCTGGGGCTGCGCCACGTGGAGCAGGACCGCGAGTTCAGCCTGCGCACCGAGGGTCTGGTGCTGGCCACCGGCTACCACTACCGCACCCCGGCGTTCCTCGAACCGGTGCGGGACCGGATCCGCTGGGACACGCGCGGCCGCTTCGACGTGGCCCGCAACTACAGCATCGACCACACCGGCCGGGGGATCTTCCTCCAGAACGCCGGCACGCACACGCACAGCATCACGTCGCCCGACCTCGGCATGGGCCCCTACCGCAACTCCTGGATCATCCGGGAGCTGCTCGGCCGTGAGCACTACTCGATCGAGAAAAGCATCACCTTCCAGGAGTTCGGCACGCCGGCGGGGGCGATCTCATGACCGTCTTCACCCGCGTCGACCCCCGGCTGGGGGAGTTCGCGCTGCGCGCGCTCGACCCGGACGCGGACGCGCCGCTGCTGCACGGCTGGGTCACCCACCCGAAGGCGGCGTTCTGGCTGATGCAGGACGCCGACGTGGCCCGGGTCGCCGAGGAGTACCGGCGCATCGCCGAGCACCCGCACCACGACGCGTTCCTCGGACTGCACCGGGGCCGCCCGGCGTTCCTGGCCGAACGGTACGACCCCGCGCACGTCGAACTCGTCGGCCTGCACGACGCCCGCCCCGGCGACGTGGGCATGCACTTCCTCTGCGCGCCGGCCGACAGCCCCGTGCACGGCTTCACCCGCGCGGTGATCACCACCGTCATGGCCTGGCTCTTCGCCGACCCGGCGACCCACCGGGTGGTGGTCGAGCCGGACGTGCGCAACACCGCGGTCCACGCGCTGAACGCGGCGGTCGGCTTCGAGGTCGTCGGCACGATCACCAAACCCGAGAAGGACGCCCTGTTGAGCATCTGCACCCGCGAGCGGTTCCTGGCCGCCACCGGCGTGCCCGCCCCGGACGCCGCCACCGGCGCGCCCACTCACGAAGGAGCCACCGCGTGACCGTCGCCGACCCCGCCGCCCACCTCACGCCGGCGCACTGGGACCGGGCGAACCGGTTGCTGGTCCGCAAGGCGCTCGCGGAGCTCACCCACGAGCGGCTGATCACCCCCGTGCCCGCCGAAGCGCCCGCCGCCGTCGCCGCCGACGCGCCCGCCTCCGCCGGAGCGTCGGCCGGGGACCACCGCCGCTGGTACGTGGTCCGCAGCGACGACGGTACGGTGACGTACCGGTTCGCCGCCCGGCTGTTCGCCCTGGAGCACTGGCAGATCGACGCCGAGAGCATCACCCGGCAGCGCGACGTCGCGGATCTTCCGCTCGACGCGGTCGACCTGGTCATCGAGCTGCGCGAGACGCTCGGGCTCTCCGCCCGGGTCCTCCCCGTCTACCTGGAGGAGATCACCTCCACGCTGGCCGGCACCGCGTACAAGCTGGGCCGTCCGCCGACTCCCGCGGCGGAGCTGGCCCGGGCCGACTTCCAGACCATCGAGACCTCGATGACCGAGGGCCACCCCTGCTTCGTCGCCAACAACGGCCGCCTCGGCTTCGGCCTCGACGAGTACCACCGCTACGCCCCCGAGGCGGCCCGGCCGGTCCGGCTTATCTGGCTGGCCGCGCACCGCGACCACGCGGCGTTCAGCTGCGCCGCCGACCTCGACTACGACACCCTGGTCCGGGGCGAGCTGGGCGCGGAAACCCTGGACCGGTTCGCCGACACGATGACCGGGCTCGGCCTCGACCTCGCCGACTACCTGCTGATCCCGGTCCACCCCTGGCAGTGGTGGAACAAGCTCTCGGTCACGTTCGCCGGCGAGGTCGCCCAGCGCCGGCTGGTCCACCTCGGCCCCGGCCCCGACGAGCACCTCGCCCAGCAGTCCATCCGCACCTTCTTCAACGTCACCGACCCGGCCCGGCACTACGTCAAGACCGCGCTCTCGGTGCTCAACATGGGCTTCATGCGGGGCCTGTCGGCCGCGTACATGGCGGCCACGCCGGCCATCAACGACTGGCTCGCCGACCTGATCGCCGCCGACGAGGTCTTCAAGGACACCGGGCTCACCGTCATCCGGGAGCGGGCCGCGGTCGGCTACCGGCACCGCCAGTACGAGGCCGCCACCGACCGCTACTCCCCGTACCGCAAGATGCTGGCCGCCCTCTGGCGGGAGAGCCCGGTGCCCGGCCTGGAACCCGGCCGGCGGCTGGCCACCATGGCCTCGCTGCTGCACGTCGACACCGACGGCGGCTCGCTCGCCGCCGCCCTGGTCGACCGGTCCGGCCTGGCGCCCGAGGAGTGGCTGCGCCGCTACCTGGACGCGTACCTGACGCCGCTGCTGCACGCCTTCTACGCCTACGACCTGGCGTTCATGCCGCACGGCGAGAACGTCATCCTCGTCCTCGACGACCGGGACACCGTCGAGCGGGTGATCTTCAAGGACATCGCCGAGGAGATCGTGGTGATGAGCGCCGACCGGCCGCTGCCGCCGGCGGTCGAGCGGATCCGCGCCGACGTCCCGGAGGACATGAAGCTCCTGTCCATCTTCACCGACGTCGTGGACTGCTTCCTGCGGCACCTGGCCGCCGTCCTGGTCGAGGCCGGGACGCTCACCGAGGAGGCCTTCTGGCGTACGGCCGCGGCCTGCGCCGCCGACTACCTGGACGGCGTCCCGCAGCTCGCCGAGCGCGCCCGCCGGTACGACCTGTTCGCCCCGGAGTTCGCGCTGTCCTGCCTCAACCGGCTCCAGCTGCGCGACAACCAGCAGATGGTCGACCTCGCCGACCCCTCGGCGGCACTGCAACTCGTCGGCACCCTGACCAACCCCCTCGCCCGGTACGCGCCCGAGGCGGTGAGACGCACGCGTATGTGATCGGGGCGCTCACGGATGGTCCACCGGTGCCGGCGCACCGTTGAATGATGGGCATGACCGTGTTGCGCACCCTGAGCCTGCTCGCCGCGACGGTGACCATGGGGCTGATGGCCGGCCTCTTCACCGCCTTCGCGTACGCCGTCGTGCCCGGCCTGGCCCGGGCCGACGACCGGACGTTGGTCGTCGCGATGCAGCGGATCAACGAGTCCATCCTGAACGGCTGGTTCCTCGTCTGCTTCTTCGGCGCGCTGGTGTTCACCGGCGTGGCGGCGGCCCTGCACCTGGGCGGCGGGTGGCGTGGCGTGCTGCCGTGGATCGCGGCGGCGCTGCTGCTCTACCTGGTCGTCCTGGTGGTCACCTTCGCGGCCAACGTGCCGCTGAACAACGCGCTGGCGCAGGCCGGCGACTCGGACCGGCTGACCGACCTGGCCGCGGTGCGGGAGCGGTTCGCGCCGGCCTGGATCCGATGGAACGTGCTCCGCGCGGTCGCCTCCACCGCCGGGTTCGCGGTGCTCACCTGGGCCCTCGTGGTGCACGGCAGGATCTCCGGCTGACCGCCACCCGGGCCGGGGCGGGCGGCGCGCCGCCCGCCCCGGCCGCTCAGAACTCCTGGTACATGACGTGCAGGCCCACCCGGCCGAGGGTCGGGTGGCGGAACGCGCCGGGCACCGTGCCGACGACGCGGAAGCCCTCCCGCCGGTACAGGTCGACGGCCGACCGGTTGGTCTCGACGACCGCGTTGAACTGCATGCCGGCGTAGCCCTGCCGGCGAGCCCAGGCCAGGGCGTCCTGGCACAGCGCGGTGCCGACACCCCGGCCTCGCGCGTCCGCCGCCACCATGAAACTCGCGGTGGCGACGTGCGACCCGGGTCCGGGACGGTTCGTGCCCATCTTCGCGGTGCCGAGGACCCGTTCGCCGTCCATCGCCACCGCCGTCCGCCCGGGCGGCGCCTCCACCCACATGCAGTACGCCGCGTCGGCGGTCAGCGCCGGGTCGTACGGGAACGTCTCCTGCGCCCGCACCACCTCCTCGACGATCGGCCACACCTGGTCCCAGTCCTGCGCCGCGAACTCCCGGATCTGCACGGCGGCGATGCTAGGAAGGCGGCCTCCGTCCGGCAACCGGGTTTGCGGATCAGGCCCGGCCGAGCGCGGCGAGTTCCGCGTCGAGCAGCGCGGCCCGGTCCGGGTGGCTCTCCGGGTTCATGCCCCGGCTCGGCATCTCCACCGTCATCAACAGGTAGAGGTACAGCCGGTAGAGGCTGAGCCGGCGGCGGGCGGCGCCGTCCAGGTCGAACGGCTCGGCGGTCCGGTAGCCGCGCAGCGTCTGATGGTCGGGCTCGTCCTCCGCCCGGCGCCCCAGCAGCGGGGAGACCAGGTCCATCAGCGGGTCGCCGTACAGGTACCGCTCCCCGTCGACCAGCCCGCTCAGCCGCAGCCGGCCGTCCGGGGCGGGCGCGGCGAGGACGTTGCCGTCCCAGCAGTCGAAGTGCAGCAGCGCCGGCCGGCGTACCGCGTCGAGCAGCGGGCCGTGCCGCCGGACCAGGGCACGGACCCGCTCCGGCGGGACCGGCAGCCGGACGTTCCAGTCGGCCGCGTCGGCGAGCAGCGCGTCCACCATCGCGGCGTACGCCTCCCGCCAGGTCGACCCGGACGGACGGTCGCCCTCGTAGCCGAACCGGTCGCCGGTCACCCGGTGCAGCGCGGCGAGCGCCCCGCCGAGGTCGTACCGCGCCGGGCCGTCGGCCACCCCGTCGGCCGCCAGGTCGGCCAGCGAGCGGCCGGGCAGCAGGCCGGTGACCAACCATTCGCCGTACGCCGGGTCGACGCCGTGATGCAGCACGGGTGGCACCGGCACCCGCGGGGCGCGGTCGGCCACCAGGCGGAAGTAGCGGTCCTCCGCCGCGCACAGGCCCCGCTCGTAGCGGAGCAGCCGCAGCGCGTCCGGCGGGGCGACCTTCAGCACCACCCGGCGGTCGTCGTCGAGGCGTACCCACCAGACGGCGGCGAACCCGCCACCGTGAAGCGGCCCGCAGTCGGCGACCGCCGCGGCCGGCCCGAACGAGGCGCGGATCAGCCGGGACACGTCCTCGGACGTGATCGCGCGTTGGGTCGGGCTGACCACGTTCACCCGGCACCGCCCGGCCGGCGCACCCTCGGGTTCCGCGACACGCCAGCCACGTTAGTACGCCCGTGGCCCTCCGCGCGGCCCCGCGAGTCCGCCGGCCTCCCCGGCGTGGACCTACCACCGTGGACGGACGCGGTCCTGTCGGTGCCCGTCCCTAGACTCCGCCGGCATGGTGATGGTGAGGTTCGTCGACGAGACCACCGCCGGCTCCCGGGCCGACGCGTGGCACCTGGAGATCTTCGAGGAGCGGCTGCCGCTGCGGGAGCTGATCCGCCGCCGGGTCTTCCAGGAGGTGGCCGAGTACAACGCCCGGCAGCCCGAGGTCTTCCGTGGCCTCGTCCAACCCGGCGACGCCGAGCGGACGCTCAACGGCTACCGGCTGCGCAAGCCCCGGCGGGTCGACGCCGAGGAGCAGTTCACCCGCGCGGTCGAGGCCTTCGGTCGCAACGGCTTCGTGGTGCTCGTCGACGACCGGCAGGTCGACCAGCTCGACGCCGAGGTGCAGCTGCGGGCCGGCACCGAGGTCTGCTTCCTCAAGCTCGTTCCGCTGGTGGGTGGCTGATGACCACGTTGTCGTTCTACCCGGAGCGGGTCGCCGCCGTCCGCCACCACGCGGACGGCGACGACGTCGCCGCGCTCGTCGCGGAACTGGCCGAGATCGCCCGGCTCAACGGCGGCCACTGGGGTCACGACGGCCGCAAGGTGACCGACGTGCTCGACGCGCTGCCCGACGACCGGCGTGCCCGGCTCGCCACCGCACTGGTCGACCACCTCGAGGAGTCCGATCCGGGCGACGGGGCGTCGCTGACCGCCCTGCTGACGATCCTGGTCCGGCACCTCGGCCCGCTCGTCTCCCTCGCCGACGCGCGGCGACTGCTCGACCTGGCCGCGCGGCAGTGGACGTGGTGGCCGGCCGACCAGCTCGGCGTGCTCGCCCGGCTGGTGTACAAGGCCGACGGGACGTTGCCGGGTGCCCTCGTCGGCGTGCTGCGCCGGACCGTGCTGACGGGCTACCAGAGCACCGGCGCGCTCAAGGACCTCGTCGGCAAAATCCGCGAGCCGCTGCTCAACCCCGGCGAGGCGTGGGCCGACCGGTTGCTGGCCGAGCTGCCCGGGCTCGGCGACGGCGGGCCGGACCTCGTGTCCCACGCGCTGACCGCGACGGCCGCCCGGCCCACCGCCCGCTGGGAGCGGCAGGCCGGCGCGCTGCTCGACCGGGTCGGCGCCGATACCTACCGGGACGCCGCGCTCGGCTGGCTGGCCCTGGTCGGTCGGCCCCGCACCGCGCCGGTGCAGCCGAGCCTCTACGGCTACGACGTCGCCCAGGCGTACGACCCGCACAACGCGACCGCCCTGCGTGGGCTCGTCTGGCTGGTCGCCCTCGCCGCCGACCGGGCCCGCGGCGGTAGCCCGGACGCCGACACCGCGCGCGAGCTGGGCCGGCTGGTGGAGACCTCGCTGCGCAAGGTGCCCGGGCTGGGTCCGCGCAACCCGAAGGTCGCCAACGCCGCCGTCTACGCGCTCGCCCGGCTCGACGGCGAGCACGCCCTGGCCCAGATCGCCCGGCTCACCTCCCGGGTCACCTACAAGGGCACCCTGAAGGAACTCAACGCGGCGCTCGACCGGCGGGCGGCCGCCCTCGGCCTGTCCCGCGCCGAGGTCGAGGAGCTGGCCGTGCCCACGTACGGCCTCACCGCCGTCGGGCGGCGGACGGAGACGTTCGGCGCGGCCACCGCGGAGCTGGTGGTGCGGGGTGGCGCGGTCGCCCTCCGCTGGTGCAACGCCGCCGGCCGTCCGGTGCGGACGGCGCCGGCCGCGGTGCGCCGCGACCATCCGGACGAGCTGCGGGAGCTCAAGGCGGCGGTCAAGGACGTCGAGAAGATGCTGGCCGCGCAGGCCGAACGGCTGGACCGTCAGTTCCTCGCGCGGCGGCGGTGGCGGTACGACGCGTGGCGGTCGCGCTACCTGGACCACGTGCTCGTCGGCACGCTCGGGCGACGGCTGGTCTGGCAGGTCGACGGGGTGCCGTGCGGGTACGCCGACGGCGCCCTGCGTACCGTCGACGACACGCGGCTCACGCCGGCCGACGACGCCGAGGTGACGCTCTGGCACCCCATCGGCCGGGACGTCGCCGAGGTGCTGGGCTGGCGTGAGTGGCTGGAGCGGCACGCCGTCGTGCAGCCGTTCAAGCAGGCACACCGGGAGGTCTACCTGCTGACCGCGGCCGAGGAGCGCACCGGTGTCTACTCCAACCGGTTCGCCGCCCACGTGCTGCGTCAGCACCAGTTCCACGCGCTGGCGGCGGTGCGCGGCTGGCGCAACCGGCTACGGCTGATGGTCGACGACACCTACCCGCCGGCCAGCCGGGAGCTGCCCGAATGGGGGCTGCGTGCCGAGTACTGGGTCGAGGGCGCCGGCGACGAGTACGGCGTCGACAGCACCGACTCGGGCGCCTACCTGCGGGTGGTGACCGACCAGGTGCGCTTCTACCCGCTGGACGCTCCGGAGAACAACGCGCACGCCGGCGGTGGCGGCTACGAGCAGTGGCTCCGGCCGGGGGCCGGTCCGGTCGCACCGCTGCCGCTGGACCAGATCCCGCCGCTGGTGTTGAGCGAGGTGATGCGCGACGTCGACCTGTTCGTCGGGGTGGCCAGCATCGGCAACGACCCGACGTGGCAGGACGGCGGTCCGGCCGGGCGCTACCGGGAGTACTGGCAGTCGTACGGCTTCGGTGAGCTGTCCGCCACCGCGGAGACCCGCCGAGACCTGCTGGGCCGGCTCGTGCCCCGGCTGGCCATCGCCGACCGGTGCCGGGTGGAGGGACGTTTTCTGGTGGTCCGGGGCGACCTGCGCGGCTACCAGATCCATCTCGGGTCGGGGAACATCCTGATGACCCCCAACGACGAGTACCTCTGCATCGTGCCGCAGCAGTCGGCGGCCGCCGGGACCGGTGAGGTGTTCCTGCCGTTCGAGGGCGACCGGATGCTCGGTGTCATCCTCAGCAAGGCGATGCTGCTCGCCCGGGACACCGAGATCACCGACCCGACGATCCTCTCCCAGCTGCGCCGCCGGTGAATTCGATCGCCCCTGCCCAAGCGGCGGGGCAGGATGGCCCGCACCGGCCGGCCCGGCCGGTGCCCGACCCTCCAGCAGGAACGGGAGACCTGGTGTTCGCGCTACCCCTGACCACCGACGTCGAACTGCGTCCGCTCGACCCCTGGCGGGCCGACGAGTTCCTCGCCAACCTCGACCGGGCCCGCGAGCACATCGCGCCCTGGGTCTCGCCGTCCTTCGTGGCCACCGACCTGGCGTCCGCCCGGGCGGTGCTCCAGCGCTACGCCGACCGCTGGGCCCGCGACGCGGGCGGCATCTGGGGGCTGTGGTGGCAGGGCACTCTGGTCGGCGGGGTCATGCTCGTCTCGTTCGACACCACCCAGGGCGTCTGTGAGGTGGGCTGCTGGCTGGAGCCGGCCGCCGAGGGGCGGGGCATGGTCTCCCGCGCGGTGCGCCGGATCGTCGACTGGGCGGTGCGGGAGCGCGGCATCCAGCGAATCGAGTGGCGGACGAAGCCGGACAACCTACGCAGCATCGCCCTGGCGCGGCGGCTCGGCCTGCGCCACGACGGCACGCTCCGGCAGGTCTACCCCGGCCCGGCCGGACGGATCGACATCGAGGTCTGGTCGGTGCTGGCCGACGAGTGGCGGGCCCGCTCAGACGCCGGCGAGCACCCCGTCGAGTGACCGCGGCACCCGGTCCAGGTCCAGCGCCTCGACCAGCAGCCGGGCGTACGCGCTCTTGCGCCCGGACCGGGTGCCCAGGAAGCGGCGCAGCTGGGCCGGGAGGGCGCGCTCCTGCTGGGCCGGCTGCCGCTGGAAGAGCCGGAACGAGCGCAGCTCACCCTGGGCGGCCAGGACCTCCTGCACCCCGTCGACGCCGACCGCCCGGATCAGCTCGTCCTCGAGGTCGGCGACGCAGACGTGGAATCCCAGGCCGGCCATCGCGTCCCGGG
This sequence comes from Micromonospora sp. WMMD812, assembly GCF_027497215.1. Lineage (NCBI taxonomy): Bacteria > Bacillati > Actinomycetota > Actinomycetes > Micromonosporales > Micromonosporaceae > Micromonospora > Micromonospora sp. WMMD812. The sequence continues at coordinate 371,347 of NZ_CP114904.1, forward strand.
ACAGCTCCGCGCCGAGGCCGGCCCGTTCGAGGCCACGCCGGACGAAGCCCTCCTCGGCGTGGTCGTAGAGACCGGCGAGCCGCAGCCCCCGCCCGGCCGGGCCGAGCCGGTCGAGGTAGTGGCCGACGTTGGTGACGCCGCCCATCGGCAGCACCCGCACGCCCTCCGCGGCCAGGTCCCGGCCACGCCGGACGGCGAGCGTCTCGACGGCCGCCTGGTCGCTCACCCCCTCGACCAGCACCACCGTCCGCGCGTCCAGCCCGGCGATCGCCTCCAGCAACACGGGGACACCTCCGTTCTCCCGGCCCATCATCGCGCGGCCGGGTCCGCCCGCCCAGCGCGCTTGCGCCTCCGCCGGCGGCGCCCCGGGGCCGGCCGGCCGTACCAACGCCCGCGAGGTCGTCGGCGACGGCGGTAGCCTCCGATTCGGCCACGCACGACTGGGCCGCCGTGTCGTGGCGGGTGAACCGGTGGGCCCGCCGGATCACCCGCCGGACGCGGTTCAGCGCCGGCTGGTCCGACGCTTCAGGGTGCGCTCGTAGTCCTGGAACCGGGCCTTCGCGATCACCGACCGGTCCGCCGAGCGGAGCACGATCCCCTCGGCGGCGCCGGCCGGGCCGTCCAGCGGGACCAGGGTTCGGGGCGACCGGTCGGTGAGGTACGCGTGCATCTTCTCGACCTCGCGCGGCAGATCGTCGGCGGCGACGGTGTCCAGCCGGGGCACGGTCGCCAGTCCGAGGACGGAGGCCCGCCCGAGCAGGTCGTCCTCCGACAGGAACCGCTGGCCGCCGCCGTCCCGCCAGGCGGCGATGCGCTCGGCCGGCCAGTCGAGCAGGGCCGCCGGCTCGTCGAGCACCGCCACGTCGAAGAGCCGGTGGCCCACCTGTCGGCTGCCGGTGTAGTTGCGCGACGCCGCGGTCACCTTGCCGCCGTAGACCTCGAGGTAGAAGACGGTGAGTCGCTCGTCCGCCGCGGCCGCGCCCACGGTCTCGGCCACCGGACGCAGCGCGTCGACGATGCCGAGCGCCGGGTTGCCGATCAGATCGCCCCGGGCGTACAGCAGTTCCTCCCGGCTCCCGATGAGGTACGACCCGTCAGGCAGCACGACGATCCGGCCGTTCGTCCCGTCGATCTTCTCGGTGAGGGTGACCGGCCCGGTGAACTCGACGCACTCCTCGAGCAGCCCTCCGTTGCGAGGGTCGAGGCGGTGGTACGTCGGGATCGACGGGTACTTGGTCATCGAGTTGATCGCCTTGAGGTCGACCGTACGGAGGTCGATGCTGGACACGGCACTCCTCATCACCGCTAGGGACCGTCGGCGCCCCACTGGGCGCCGACGTTGGGCGGGCAGCGTAACCCGCCCTCCCCGCCCGGCCGCGCGAATTGTTCCGTCTGGTGCGGAGGCGTCAGGGCACCACACCGGTCAGGGCAGCGCCTTCAGGAAGGGGCCGTGCTGAAGCCGGAATTCCCAGCTGTAGTAGCGGTCCCAGTTGATCGACCAGGTCATCAGGCCCCGGAACGCGGGGTTGGCGCCGCTACGCGGGGTGTAGGCGCCGCAGCCCTGGCCGCGGACCAGGCAGGTGACGGCGGCCTGCACCCCGGCCGGGGCCAGGTAGCCGTTGCCGGCGCTGACCGAGGAGGGCGCGCCAAACGCCACCTGGTCCTCGCGCAGCGGCGGGAACACCGCCGCGGAGTTGCCGGCGACCGGGAAACCGGCGAGGAGCATGTCGGTCATCGCCACGTGGAAGTCCGCGTTGCCCATCGTGTGGTACTGGTTGTCGAGCCCCATGATCGGGCCCGAGTTGTAGTTCTGCACGTGCAGCACGGTGAGGTCGTCGCGGAGCGCGTGGATGACCGGCAGGTACGACCCGGCGCGCGGGTCCTGCCCGCCCCACGGGCCCGGCCCGTAGAACTGGTAGCCGAGCTGCACGAAGAACGTCTCCGGCGCCATGGTGAGCACGAACCCGGCGCCGTAGCGCTGCTTGAGGGTGCGGATCGCCGCGATCAGGTTGACGATCACCGGGGTGGTGGGATTGCGGAAGTCGGTGTCGCCGGCGTTCAGGTAGAGCGAGTGCCCCTCGAAGTCGATGTCCAGTCCGTTCAGCCCGTACCGGTCGATGATCGCGGAGACCGACCGGACGAAGGTGTCCCGGGCCGCGGTGGTGGTGAGCTGTACCTGCCCGTTCTGGCCGCCGATGGAGAGCAGCACCTTCTTGCCCTGCTGCTGCTTCGCCCGGATCGCCGCGGTGAACTCGGCCTCGGTCTCGACGCCCGGGCACTCACTGGCCGGGCAGAGCTGGAAGCGGATGTCGCCGGAGGTCACCGAGGTGGGCTCGCCGAAGGCGAGGTTGACGATGTCCCAATCGGCCGGCACGTCGGCCATCCGCAGGTAGCCGGAGCCGTTGGCGAAGCTCGCGTGCAGGTATCCGATCAGCGCGTGGCGGGGCAGGCCGGTGGCCGGGGGAGTGGTCGGCGGCGGCGTGGTCGGCGGCGGCGTCGTGGGTGGGGGTGTGGTCGGCGGTGGCGTCGTGGGTGGGGGTGTGGTCGGGGTGCCGCCACCGCACGGCGCGCCGTTGAGCGTGCAGTCGGTGGGCGAGCCGGAGCCGGTGGCGAGGAAGCCGAAGGAGACCGAGGCTCCCGGGGCGACGGTGCCGTTCCAGGACCGGTTGGTGAAGGTGTGCCGCTGGCCGGAGCTGCTGACCGTGGCGTCCCAGTAGGAGCCGAGGGTGGTGCCGGCGGGCAGGGTGAGGGCGACCTGCCAGCCGTTGAGCGTGCCGGCGCCGCCGTTGGTGATGGTGTACTTCCCCTCCCACCCGGTGCCCCAGTCGGCGGTCTTCACGAACGTGGCGGTCGGGCCGGCGGCCTGCGCCGGCGCGGCCAGGGTGAGCGTCGCGGTGGCGGCGGTGGCGAGCGCCGCGACGGCGGCGAGCAGCAGGGTGCGGGCAGGACGACGCATCCGGACCTCCCGGTACGAGTGCCGTCGGATCGACGGATGCACAATTATTAGGATTGTTAACTGTAAATGTCCAGGGGTTGCCATGGCCCTGTTTCCGCCGTGCCGGGCAGCGGTCCGGGCAGCCGTGCCGTGCGGCGCCCGGCGTGGCCGTTCGGTCCTCCGACGGCGGTCGTCGTGCGGGGCGGCGGTCGGCGTGGTCGGTGGGTCGTGCGGGGCGGCGGTCGGCGTGGTCGGTGGGTCGTGCGGGGCGGCGGTCGGCGTGGCCGTTTCTGTCGTACCCGGGCGGGAGCATCCATTCATGGCTGTCCCCGCGCTGCCCCCTCGATCCGACCAGCCACGCGCCCTGCCGCTGCGCGAGGTGCGCACCCGGCTCACCCAGCTCGTCGCGCTGGCCGAGGCCACCGACACCGTCACGGTCGTCACCCGGGACGGCGACCCCCGCCCGGTCGCGGCGATCGTGCCGGCCGGCGCCGCCCGCACCTTGGCGCAGACCCGTGCCGACGCCGACCGGCTGGCCACCGTCACCGCCGGCTGGGCCCGCCGCCTCGACGAGCTGCACCGGCAGAGCAGTCGCCGGCACGCCGACGAGCTGCGCGCGGTCCGCGCGGCCCTCGCTCAGGCCTGGGCCGAGCTCGACCGGCGGGCGGCGCCGGGTGGCGACCCGGTGCTGGCCCGGCTCCGAGCCGCCCACGCCGACCTGCTCGCCGACTGATCCACTCATCCGTCCGGCGTCGCGCGGCCCCGCCCTTCCGGTCCCGCGCGGACGCGCATGGGTGACCACCTGCCGACTTGATCCCGTGAGTGGTGCCGTGCCGGCCCTCGGGGCTGACGCCTGCCGGCCCCTGTGGTGGGCGCCCTGCCGACCTGTCCGCGGCAGTGGCCGACCCGAGCGATCGGCGTCGTGCCGGCCCGTGTGATTGGCGTCGTGCCGACCCGTGTGATTGGCGTCGTGCCGACCCGTGTGATTGGCGTCGTGCCGACCCGTGTGATTGGCGTCGTGCCGACCCGTGTGATTGGCGTCGTGCCGACCCGTGTGATTGGCGTCGTGCCGACCCGTGTGATTGGCGTCGTGCCGACCCGTGTGATTGGCGTCGTGCCGACCCGTGTGATTGGCGCCGTGCCGACCGTGTGATTGGCGCGCCGTGTCGACCCCTAAGCATGGCGCTGTGCCGACCCGCATCGGTGCCGCCGCCGTACTCGGCGATTGGCGCGGATCGGTCGGGAAGATCAACTCCGTTGGGCCGATACGGCGGTGTCCCGCTCGGTCGGATACCGCCATATCGCCCCGCTGGTGTCGATCAAGCGGCTGCCGGCTCGATCCCCTCGATCTCCGGGCGTCGAGTGTCGGCTGCGGCATCACCGGACTGGCCGGGCCGCCCGCACCCGGCGCCCAGGTCGGCTGGGCAGGCCGCTCGCGCTGGCTGCCCGGGGCCGCCCGCGCCCGCCGCCTGCGCCGCCGCTCGCGCCCGCCGCCCGCGTTTGCTGGCCGGGCCGCCTGCGCCCGCCGCCCGCGCCCGCCGCCCGGACGCTGGGCCCAGGCGGCCCGGTGCGGTCAGCAGTTGCGCAGTTCAGGCGACTGGTTGAGCAGTTGACCACGGGGCGAGATGAACGCCCGGTACGTGGCCGAGTCGACCGCCGCCGGCTGGAACGCGGCCACCCGGTGGCAGTTCTGGAAAGCCAGCCGGACACCGAAGTGCCGCTCCAGGCCGCCCCGGATCGCGTCGCTGGCCAGGGCGCGCAGCAGTTGCCCGCGGTCGGCCTCGGTCGCCGGCGGCTCGATGTTGTCGGCGTGATCGGCTCCGCTGGCGTGGAGTTCGGCGACCACCCGGCTCACGGTCTGCCAGGCGTACGGCAGCGACTCCCGGACACAGGCGACGAAGTCGGCGTCGTCGACCGGGCCGCGTTCGGCGGCGTCGAGCAGGGTGGGTGACACGGTGAGGGACATGCTCATCCTCCATTCGGAAACGAAAACCGTTGCCACCAACGGTCTGGGGTCGAGCAGACCACGAGGTCGGGGCGGGGTCAACAGTGGACCGGCGCGCCGACTGCGGACACGCCGACGGTCGGCGCGGGAGGGGCGCGGCCGGCGCGGTTGGGCCGAGATCGCTCGGCGCGGGAAGGGCGCGGCCGGCGCGGACGGGCGAGGTCGCTCGACGCGGGAGGGGCGCGGCCGGCGCGGACGGGCGAGATCGCTCGACGCCCCAATGGGCCGGGTGCGGGCGGTATCGAAGGATCTCGGAGGTGCGGACGGCCGGGTCAGCCGCGGCGGGGCCGGCCCTTGAGGTGCCGGCCCAGCTCGCGGGCGATCTCCCGGTTGGCGTCCCGTTCGGCGAGGGCCTGCCGCTTGTCGTACGACCGGCGGCCCTGGGCCAGCGCGAGTTCGACCTTGGCCCACCCGTTGTCGAAGTACATCGACAGCGGCACGAGCGTGATGCCGCCCTCCCGGGTCTTCGCCAGGATCCGTTCGATCTCGACCCGGTGCAGCAGCAGCTTGCGGGTCCGCCGCGGTTGGTGGTTGGTCCAGGTGCCGAAGCCGTACTCGGCGATGTGCAGCCCGTACAGCATGATCTCGCCGTCGCGCTCCTGGGCGAACGCGTCGGCCAGCGACGCGCGCCCCTCTCGCAGCGACTTGACCTCGGTGCCCATCAGCACGATTCCGGCCTCGTACGTCTTGAGCACGGTGTAGTCGTGCCGCGCCCTCTTGTTGGACGCGATCAGCCGGCGCTCGGGCTGCCTGGAGCTCACCCGCCCGAGGATATCCGGCGACCGGGTCGGAGTTGGGCGGCCGTGTCGGTCAGGAGGGGCAGCAGGGCGGCCACCGACGGGGAGTGGTGCCGGTGGGCGACCGTGGCGGCGTACACCCGCCGGGCCGGCGCGTCGTCGGCGTGCAGCCGGAGCAGGGCGAGGTCGGCCGGGGTGGCCCGGACGGCGAGCGCGGGCACCAGCGCGACGCCGAGGCCCGCGGCCACGCAGCCCAGCTTGCCGGTCCAGTCGGCGGCGACGATGTCGATCCGGGGCCGGAAGCCCGGCGGCATCGTGGCGCGCATGAACGGGTCCGCCGCGTCCCTGGACCCGGCGATGAAGCTGTCCCCGGCCAGCTCGGCCAGGCGGACCCTGTCCCGCGCGGCGAGCGGGTGCCGCCGGGGCACCGCGACCAGCAGGCGCTCGTCCAGCAGGTGGTGCAGGGCGAACCGGTCGGCGTCCAGGGGCTGGTCCGGCGGGGCGCTGACCACGGCGAGGTCGGCGTCGCCGGCGAGCAGTCGCTCCAGCAGGGCGGGGGTCAGCCCTTCGACCAGGGACAGGGCGACCGCGGGGTACGCGGCGCGGTACGCCGCCAGCGCCCGGGGCGCCAGCGCGGCCATGGCCGTCGGGAAGGCGCCCACCCGCAGCCGGCCGCCGCCCAGGCCGCGCAGCGCGTCCAACTCCCGGCGGGCGCTGGTCAGGCGGTCGAGCACCGCCTCGACGTGCGGGAGGAGATGCCGGCCCTCGTCGGTCAGCGTCACGCCGCGGGGCAGCCGGTCGAAGAGCACCACGCCGAATTCCGCTTCCAGCGCGGCGATCTGCCGGGACACCGCCGACTGGGTGTAGCGCAGCTCCCGGGCGGCGGCGGTGATCGACCCGTGCCGGACGACGGTGCGCAACACGTCGAGCGCCTCGATCTGCACGGGATCAGCCTACGCCGAGTCATGCGGCGCACGCATGGCCGCCATGCCCAACATTCGCTGGTCGCATCGGCTGCTGGCGCCTACGGTCGGCGGCATGACAGAGATCGCCGTACTCGGCACCGGCCGGATGGGCACGCCGATCGCCCACCGCCTGCTCGCCGCCGGCCACCCGGTCACGGTCTGGAACCGCACCGCCGCCCGCGCCGAGCCGCTGCGTCGGGCCGGCGCCCGGGTGGCCGCCACACCCGCGGAGGCCGTCCGCGGCGTCCACCTGGCCGTCACGATGCTCACCGACCCCGCCGCCGTCGACACCGTCCTGTTCGGGTCCGACGGCGCCGCGGCGGCCCTGCCCCCCGGCGCGTGCCTCGTCGAGATGTCCACCATCGGGCCGGACGCCGTGCGCGCCCTCGCCCGCCGGCTGCCCGACGACGTGCACCTGGTCGACGCGCCGGTCGGCGGGAGCGTCGACGCCGCGGCGGCCGGTCGGCTCCGGATCCTCGCCGGCGGCCCGGCCGCGGCCGTCGAGCGGGTGGGCCCGGTGCTCGCCGCGCTCGGCACCGTACGCCATCTGGGGCCCACCGGCGCCGGCGCGGCGGCCAAGCTGGTGCTCAACACCGCCCTGCTGGTCGGGGTCGCCGGTGTCGCCGACGCGTTGTCCGTGGCCCGCGCCGCCGGGGTGGGCCGGGAGGCGGCGCTCGACCTGCTCCGTGAGGGACCGCTCGGCGCCGCGGTCGCCCGGGCCACCGCCGTCGACGCCGACTTTCCGATCGCTCTCGCCGGCAAGGACCTCGGCCTCGTCCTCGGCGACCTGGCCGGGACGGCCGTTCCACTGGTCCGGGCGGCCCAGGCGGCACTGGCCGCCGCGCCCGACCCGGCCGCCGACATCGCCACCCTCACGACCCCTGCCCTCCTCAGCACCCTGGAGCACCTGTGAAGCTGACCCTCGACAACCCGGACTCTGTCGCCGCGCCCTTTGGGGACCGGTTCGCCCACGTGGCCCGCGTCGACCTGGCCGGCGGCGCGCTGCTGGTCCTCGCCGGGCAGGTCGGTGTGGACGACGCCGGTCGGCTGGTCGCGCCGGGCGAGGTCGTCGCACAGTCCGAGCGGATCTTCGAGATCGTCGCCGGGCTGCTCGCCGCGCACGGCGCCGGCCTGGCCGACGTGCTGCACATCCGCAGCTTCCTCACCGACCTCGACGACCTGCCCGGCTACGCCGCCGTCCGTCGCCGGCTCTTCACCGGCGCCCTGCCGCCGGCCAGCACCACGGTCGAGGTGAGCCGCCTGTTCCTGCCCGGCGCGGTGATCGAGGTGGAGGTCACCGCCGCAGTGCCGGCCAGGCCACGCTGACCGGCGACCGCGCCGGCGCGGCACCCGCCCCGGTGAATCCGTCAGCCCGCGGCGGACGGGGCGCGCCGGCGCGGCTCGATCAGCCGCCGCCGGCGCGGAGCCGGCCGGCCAGCTCGCGGATCGCGTCCTCGAACCGCTCGTCCGACTCGCACGGCCAGTGGCCGTGAATCGGCGGCGGCACGACGTCGCTCGGTGGCGGCACCACGTCGCTCGGGTCGATCATCCGCCGGTCGACCGCCGCCGCCGGATCGTCCGGCGCGGTCGGATCCCCGGGGCGGTGCGGGGCGAACAACCAGCCGCCGATGTGGTCGGTGTCCCGCCACAGGTTGATCCACCGCCAGCCGACCCGCCGGCCCACCTCACGGAGGATCTCCTCGTCGACGTACGCGGGAAAGAGCCGGGCGTAGAGCCGGCGGAGCGGGGTGCCGTAGGTGAGCAGGGCGACGCGGTCGCTCACCCCGTCCGGCAGCTGTAGCACGGTCGCCGCGAGCAACACCGAGCCGTGGCTGTGCCCGGACAGCACGACGGCGTCGCCCCGCCCGACCAGGTAGGTGATCCGCCGGGTCAACTCGGGCACCGCCCGCTCGGCGTAGCACGCCGGCGCGAAGGGGTGGGCGGCGCGGGGCCAGAACGTGCCCAAGTCCCAGACCACGCCGACGTACCGGCGGAACTCGGCGGTCCGGTAGGCGAAGATGCCGCCGATCAGCAGGGCGAGCAGGAGTGCCGCGATCACGTAGCTGCCCACGCCGATGAAGAAGTTCACCAGGTCGCCCGGTATCCCGAGCAGGCGGTTGACCACGTCGGCCGGGTAGTGCCCCATCAGCCCGAAGACGCTGGTCGCCAGACCCAGTGCGACGAGCGTCGCGTACACCACGGTGAGCGACTCGAGCCGGTCGGTGAACCGGGCCCGGGCGATGGTCCGCTGGACCTGCCGCAGCCGTGGCGCGGCCTCGGGCGGCGCGTCCGGGAAGTCGCGGGCCGCGATCTCGGCGCCGGCGCGTAGGCGCGCCGGACGGGAGATGAGGGTGACCAACCCGGCGGACGCCAGGGTGGTGGCCACCGCCACAACGAATCCGAAGATCGCCCACTTGTACGCCAGTGGGGGGCTGGTCATGATCCGCTCCGCGGTGGGCGCATGCCGGTCGAGCATGTCGGCGAACCGGTAGACCAGCTCGGACGAGAACGCCACCGCCAGCCCGGTGGAGACGGCCGCGACCGTCGCCGCGCCCCGCCCGCGCAATGGCCGCCGCCGCGGACCCGGCTGGCGCAGCACGGAGAACGCGATGGCGGCCAGCAGCGCGGTCTGGGCGACGAAGATGCCGGCCACCGTCGCCCCGTACCGGGGCAGGCCGTGGTGCTCGGGCCACGGCGCCGAGTCGAACACGACGACGGCGGCGACCAGCACGGTCGTCGCGCCCGCGGCCGTCCGCAGGCCTCGGATCAGCCGGTCCACCCCCGGCCCCGCATCCGGGCGGTCGATCAACGGGTGAGCGCAGACCACCGCCAGGCAGGCCACCAGGATCGCCCCGACCAGGACCGCCAGCACGATGGTGACCACCGAGGGGCTCGACCCGATGCGGGCGGCGAGCAGGCTCGCGTCGAGCGTCCCGAACGCGGCCGCGACGTGGATCGACCGCAGCCGGCCGACGAACGGCTCCGCGTCCCACTGGCCGATCGCGCCGAGCTGGAGCGCGTTGTCACGGCTGGGCGGAGGCGCGCGGAACGTGGCGAACGGCTTGCCGGGTCGCGCCCCGAGCCACCACACCACGCCGATGGCCGCCACCGGGACGAGGGAGAGCACGGCGAGGCGGAGCCCCACCGGTCGCCCGCCCAGCCACGACAGCCACTCCCGTTCGGCGAGGCAGGTCGGGCTGGCCATGCAGCGCCAGGCGATCAGGTCCAGCGCGACCCCGACGATGGACAGGACGTAGAGCGCGGTCAGGGTGAGCCCGAGCACCCGGCAGAGCGCCTTCATCCCCCAGCGCCGGCCTGCGCTTCGTGGGCGCATCCAGACCGCCACGTTGCAGAGCATGAACGGCAGCATGAAGACCAGGGACAACGTCCGCACGGCGGTTCCGGACGGCAGGTCGCTCCAGCGGTACGCCTCCGGGATGACGCCGTCCGGGCCGGCGCTGTCCGGGTAGCCGGGACGGGGCCGGTAGAACCCGCCGCTGCCGTCCCCGGCGACCTGGTGCGCGTGCGGCCGGTCCAGCACCTGCTCGGCGGTGGCCCCGGAGACCCCGTGTACCCGGAGCTCCACGACCGCGCCGGGCGGCGCGGGCCCGGTCGACGACCCTGACGTCTCCGGCATCGGCCCCCCGAGGTGTCCGCGCAGCCCGACACGGGTCGCTCGGCCGGGCCGGCGCCCGGCCCCGGTTACCCGCCAGGACGCGAGCCAACCGCGCCCTCCCGTGAGTCTCACCCGCTGGTGGGGAAGGTGCGGCCGTCGTGGTGGAGGTGGTTTCATGGGCGCCATGGCGAACCCGGTGATCCTGACCATCGACGACGACCCGGTGGTCTCCCGGGCGGTGGCCCGCGACCTCCGGCGCCGGTACGGCGACCGCTACCGGATCGTGCGGGCCGGGTCCGGTCCGGAGGCGCTGGACGCGCTGCGTGAGATCAAACTGCGCGGTGAGCGGGTGGCGCTGCTGCTGGCCGACTACCGGATGCCCGAGATGACCGGGATCGAGTTCCTCGAGGCGGCGATGGACCTCTTCCCGGCCGCCCGGCGCGTGCTGCTCACGGCGTACGCCGACACGGACGCCGCGATCGAGGCGATCAACGTGGTGGACCTCGACCACTACCTGCTCAAGCCCTGGCACCCGCCCGAGGAGAAGCTCTACCCGGTGGTCGACGCCCTGCTGGAGGCCTGGGCGGCCACCCCGGAGGCGGAGCCGACCGAGATCCGGGTGGTGGGGCACCGCTGGTCCGCCCCCTCGTTCAAGGTCCGTGACTTCCTCGCCCGCAACCTCATCCCGTACCGCTGGCTGCTCACCGACGACCCGGAGGGGGCCCGGCTGCTGGCCGCGGCCGGCGCCACCGAGGCGGACGTGCCGCTGGTGGTGACGGCCGACGGCAAGACGCTGGTCGCCCCCACGCCGGCCGAGCTGGCCGGCGTGGTCGGGCTCACCGTCGAACCGACCACCGACTTCTACGACCTGGTGGTGGTCGGCGGCGGCCCGGCCGGCCTCGGCTCGGCGGTGTACGGCGCGTCCGAGGGACTGCGCACGGTCCTGGTGGAGCGCCGGGCCACCGGCGGTCAGGCCGGGCAGAGCAGCCGGATCGAGAACTACCTCGGCTTCCCCGACGGCGTGTCCGGCCTCCAGCTCACCGACCGGGCCCGCCGGCAGGCGTTGAAGTTCGGCGCGGAGCTGTTGAGCACCCGGGAGGTGGTCGGCCTGTCCGAGGCCGGCGGCGCCCGGCTGCTGCGCTTCGGCGACGGCACCCAGATCGCCGCGCACACCGTGGTGCTGGCCACCGGCGTCTCCTACCGGGTGCTCGACGCTCCGGGGCTGGCCGACTTCACCGGCCGGGGCGTCTTCTACGGCTCCGCCGCCACCGAGGCGCCGAGCTGCGCCGAGCAGGACGTCTACATCGTCGGCGGGGCGAACTCCGCCGGGCAGGCGGCGGTGTACTTCTCTCGATACGCCGCCAGGGTGCACCTGTTGATCCGGGGCGCGGACCTCACCGCCTCGATGTCGCGGTACCTGATCGATCAGCTGGAGCGGATCGACCGGATCACCGTGCACCCGCACACCCAGGTCGTCGCCGGCGCGGGTGGCGACCACCTGGAACGGCTCACGCTCTGCGACGGGCGCACCGGCGAGCAACGCACCGTCGACGCCTCGTGGCTGTTCATCTTCATCGGCGCGGAGCCGCGTACCGAGTGGTTGGACGGGGTGCTGACGCGGGACGCCCGCGGGTTCATCGTCACGGGTCCCGACCTGGTCAGCGGTGGGCAGCGACCACCGGGCTGGTCGCTGTCGCGCGACCCGTACCACCTGGAGACCAGCCTGCCGGGCGTCTTCGCCGCCGGCGACGTCCGCGCCGAGTCGGTGAAGCGCGTCGCGTCCGCCGTCGGCGAGGGCGCCATGGCCGTCTCGCTGGTGCACCGTTACCTGGAGGCGCAGTGACCACCCCGACGGACCGGCTCCCCCCGGACGAGCTGCGCACGCTCTTCCTCTTCGAGTCCCTCGACGCCGAGCAGCTGGCCTGGCTGGCCGAGCACGGCCGGGTGGAGCAGCGCGCCGGCGGCACCGTCGTCTACGCCGAGGGCGAGGCGGCCACGTGCTTCTTCGTCCTGCTCCGCGGCGCGGTGTCGATGACCCGCCGGGTGCACGGCGACGAGGTGGAGGTCAACCGCACCGACCAGCGGGGCGTGTACGGCGGGGCCACCCAGGCCTACCTGGACGAGCAGAGCGAGCAGCTCTACCGCAACACGCTACGGGCGATCGTCGACTCGGAGTTCTTCGTGCTACCGGCCGAGAGCTTCGCCGAGGCCGTCCGCTCCTGGTTCCCGATGGCGATGCACCTGCTGGAGGGCCTCTTCATCGGCATGCGGACCAGCCAGACCATCGTCGGCGAGCGGGAGCGCCTGCTGGCGCTCGGCTCGCTCTCCGCCGGGCTGACCCACGAGCTGAACAACCCGGCCGCCGCGGCGGTCCGGGCCACCTCCGTGCTGCGCGAACGGGTGGCCGGCATGCGGCACAAGCTCGCGATGATCGCCGACGGTCGGCTGGACGGCCACCGCCTGCACAGCCTCGTCGAGTTGCAGGAGGAGGCGGTCGCCCGGGTGGCCGCGGCGCCGAAGCTGAGCCCGCTGGCCGCGTCGGACGCCGAGGACGCCCTGACCGACTGGTTGGACGAGCACGGCGTGGGCGGAGCGTGGGACCTCGCGCCGACGCTGGTCGGTGGCGGGGCGGACATCCCCTGGCTGGCTCGGGTGAAGGCGTCGGTCGGCCCGGCCGACCTCGAGGCGGCCGTCCGCTGGCTGACCTACACCGTCGAGACGGAGCTGCTGATGCGGGAGATCGCCGACGCGGTCACCCGGATCTCCGGCCTGGTCGGCGCGGCCAAGCAGTACTCCCAGCTGGACCGGGCGCCGTTCCAGGTGGTCGACGTGCACGACCTGCTCGACGCGACGCTGGTGATGTTCAAGGCCAAGATCTCCGCCGGGGTCAAGCTGGTGAAGGAGTACGACCGGGACCTTCCGCCGGTTCCGGCGTACGCGGCGGAGCTGAACCAGGTCTGGACCAACCTGATCGACAACGCGCTCGGCGCGATGGGGGAGAAGGGCACGCTGACCGTCCGGACCGGCCGGGACGGTGACCAGATCGTCGTCGAGATCGTCGACACCGGTCCGGGGATCCCGCCGGAGGTGCGCCCGCGCATCTTCGAGCCGTTCTTCACCACCAAGCCGGTCGGCACCGGCACCGGCCTCGGCCTGGACATCTCGTACCGCATCGTGGTCCACAAGCACCACGGCGACATCCGGGTGGAGAGCGTGCCCGGCAGCACCACGTTCCGGGTGCTGCTGCCGCTGACCGCCGACGAAGCGTCCACGCCGGACCCGCGCACGTCGCCTTGACCTCCAGTGCGCTCGAACTCCTAGCGTCAGGCGCACGCCCGGCGGGTCCGCCGCCGGCGTGCGATCGACACCAGGGAGCACAACCATGCGTTACCGCGTCCTCGGCGGCACCGGCATCGAGGTGAGCGTCCACGCGCTCGGCACGATGATGTTCGGCGCGGTCGGAAACCCCGACCACGACGAGTGCGTCCGGATCATCCACGCGGCCCTCGACCGCGGGATCAACCTTGTCGACACCGCCGACATGTACTCTGCCGGCGAGTCGGAAGTGATCGTCGGGAAGGCGCTGCGCGGACGACGGGACGACGTGGTGCTCGCCACCAAGGTGCACTTCCCGATGGGGGAGGGGCGCAACCGAGGGGGCAACTCGCGGCGCTGGATCATGCGCGCGGTCGAGGACAGCCTGCGTCGGCTCGGCACCGACTGGATCGACCTCTACCAGGTGCACCGGCCGGACCACACCACCGACGTCGAGGAGACCCTCGGCGTCCTCACCGACCTCGTCCGCGCCGGCACCATCCGGGCCTTCGGCTGCTCGACCTTCCCCGCGGAGGAGATCGTCGAGGCGCAGCACGTCGCCGAGCGGCGGGCGCTCGGCCGGTTCCGCACCGAGCAGCCGCCGTACTCGCTGCTCGCCCGGGGCATCGAGGCCGACGTGCTCCCGGTCAGCCAGCGGTACGGCATGGGCGTGCTGACCTGGAGCCCGCTCGCCTCGGGCTTCCTGTCCGGACGGTTCCGCGACGGCCAGCCCGTCGACCTGAGCAGCGGACGCGCCGCCCTCACGCCGGCCCGCTTCGACCCGGCGATCCCGGGGAACGCCGCCAAGTACCGGGCGGTCGAGGACCTGCTCGCGCTGGCCGGGCAGCTCGGCCACACGCTGCCCGAACTGGCCGTGGCGTTCCCCGCCGCGCACCCCGCGGTCACCTCCGTGATCATCGGACCGCGGACCATGGAACAGCTCGACGGCCTGCTGGCCGGCGCCGCACTGACCCTGGACGACGCCACCCTGGACCGGATCGACGAGATCGTGCCGCCCGGTACCGACCTGTACGCCCCGGACGGCGCCTGGCGCCCGCCGGCGTTGACCGATCCGGCCCGGCGCCGACGCCCGACCGCCGAGCGCGCGGCGGCCTGACCGCCCCGGATCGCGGACATGGTCGCGCCAGATCCGTGAAGTAGTGGCCTCCCCTCGTCTGGAGGCCACTACTTCCACGGTCCAGCACGACCATCACGTGCGGACGGTGCGGTCGGTGTCGTCAGCCGGTCCGTTGGGCGGCGAGGAAGTCGGCCAGCACCCGGGTGTGCGTGTCGAAGGCCAGCTCGGTGGGCTCGGTGAGCACCAGCCATTCGGTCGCCTCCTCGGTGGGCGCCGACGGCGGCAGGTCCTCCGTGCGCACCTCAGGCAGCACGCCGAAGACCATCATCGTGCCGCCGGCCGGCGCGCCGTGCACCGCGAACAGGGTCGCGTCCGCCGCGTCCGCGAGCAGACCGGTCTCCTCGCGGAGTTCCCGGACCAGCGCCTCGTTCCACTCCTCGCCGTACTCGATGAAGCCGCCGGGGAGGGCGAGCAGGCCCCGGGCCGGTTCGATGTCCCGGCGGACCACCACCACGCCGAGGCCGGCGGTCGTGCGGACCGGCAGCACCGCCACCGCGACCGGCAACGGGTTGCGCCAGACGGTCTGACCGCAGCCCGGGCAGACGCGCGGCCAACCGGCCGCCGCCGGGTAGGCGGCCCCGCAGAACGAGCAGTGGGAGTACGGCGCACCGGTCATGCCGCAGCACGTTACCCGCGCGCCCGCCCGGCCGCCGCGTGGCCGGTCGGCGCGGTCGCCGCGCGCCCACCCGCCCGGCCGTCGCGCGCCCACCCGCCCGGCCGCGCGGCGTGGTCGGTCAGCCCGGCCGCCTCGCGCCCGCCAGCCCGGCCGCGGCGTGCCCGGTCAGCGCGGTCGCCGCGTGCCCAGCGCCCGGCCGCCGGGTTCCCGGTCACCGCGGTCGCCGCGCCCGGCCCTCCGGCGTGAAGTGCAGCGCCCGGTCGAACAGCACGCCGCCGATCCGGGCGGCCAGCAGCACCGGCTGCGGGAACGGGGTGTCGACCGGGGAATTCCACAGGTGGAAGGCGGTCGGCGGAACGTCCGCGTCGCTCGCGTAGAGCAGGGTCTCCGGGAAACTCGGGTGGGAGCCGCCGAGCAGTGCCGACGGCGGGCCGAACCGGGCGGCCACGTCGGCACTGGTCCGGTCCTCCGTGACCCAGGTCGGCACCGACGACACCAGATCGTCGTGCTCGTCCCGGGCCAGCCGACGGTCCAACGGCAGCCAGCCCACCCGGTGGGCGAACTCGGCGTACACCGAGGCGACGGCGCAGTGGTCGCGCGCGCCGTCGGGTAGCACGTACCCGAACGCCCCGCTGACCCCGGTGGGCAGCAGGACGTCCCGTCGCCGCCACGCCTCGCGTTCACGTTCCCAGTCCCCGTCGATGCCCTCGGCGAATGCCAGGAGGTGGAACAGCGGAACCAGCGCCACCTCGCCGCCGTACATTCCGGGCCGGCGCAGCGCGTGGTCGACGTGCTGCCGGAGGTGGGCGTGGATCTCGGCAGCGGTGCGAGCCGGCCCGGCGGCAGGGTCGGCGTCGGATCGTGGCGACACGGGGAGAGTGTGCCGGATGGCGCCGACACCACGCCGCCCGGTTTCTCGCCCGCTGAACCGCCGTCGTCGGGTGCAAACGCCAGGTCGCCGACGTGGCCGTATCCGGGAGTGTGGGATACCGCCACGTCGGCACAACGGAGTGGATCACTGCGGGCGCGCGGGCGCGCGGGCGGGCGGCCGGGCGGGCCCGTGCGGGCGGGCGGCCCTGCGGGCTCGTGCGGGCGGGCGGTGGCGGGTCAGGTGGCCGGGACGCCCGTGTAGAAGGCGGTGGTGCGATCGGCGGCGGCGCGGGCCGCCTCGGGGTCGGTGCCGGCGGCGACGCTCGCCGCACCCCAGAGCTCGCTGCAGGCCGTGACGAACCGTCGCCCCTCCTCCGAGACGGACCAGGCCTCGGCCTCCTCCGGCGAGATGCCGGTGCCGTCCGCAGCCAGGTGCGAGGCCAGACCGAGCAGGGCCAGGTCCCAGCCGACGCCGACCGCGCCCGGGCCGAACTGGGCCCACCGGTCGTCGTCGACGTGCGCGATGTGGTCGAGTTCGAAGCGGGTCCGGTCGCCGTCGACGGGGGTCAGCCGGACCTCGATCCAGCTCACCTCGCCACCGAACTCCCAGGTGGCGGCGAAGCTGTGGGGCGGGTCGCAGCGCTCGACGACGCCGCTGGCGTTCCCCTGCAGTTCGTAGCGGCCGCCCAGTCGCAGCTCGCCGGAGACCGGCATGAACCAGCGGGGGATGCGTTCGGCATTGGTGCAGGCGTCCCAGACGTCCTCCAGCGGCGCGTCGTACGTCTGGCTGATCGTGCTCACCCGGGCCTCGCCGGCCTCGAGCGTGCGGCTGCCGACCTGGCGCCGCACGGCGTTGACCTGCTCGGTCACGTCCATCATCGTTCTCCTCGATCTTCGGTGGGGTCGACGGCCTGCTCGCGCAGCCGCCGTTCGCGTTTGCCGCGGGCGAGTTCGGTGGCCAGCGCCGCCAACGGCGGGGCCCAGAACCGCCGGAAGTGGTCCAGCCACTGGTCGACGTCGCGCAGCGGACGCGGATCGACGGCGTAGAGCCGCCGCGTCCCCTCCGGTCGGACCGTGGCGAAACCGTTGTCCCGCAGCACCTTGAGGTGCTGGGAGACGGCCGGCTGGGAGATCCCGAACTCGCGTTGGATCACCGCGCTGAGCGCGCCGGCGGTCGTCTCGCCCTCGGCGAGCAGTTCGAGGATCCGCCGCCGCACCGGGTCGCCCAGCACATCGAAGGCGTGCACCCGACAGTTATATCAGCCTCAGCTTAATTAAGCGATACCTGATGAGGCGAGCAGCTTGTCGAGCCGAATCGGCAGGTCGCGCACCCGGACGCCGCTCGCGTGCCGGACGGCGTTGGCGATCGCGGCCGCCGTGCCGACGATGCCGACCTCACCGAGACCCTTCACGCCGCACGGGTTCAGGTCGGGGTCCTCCTCCGGCACCCAGTACGCCTCGATCCGCTCGACGTCCGCGCACCCGGTGATGTGGTACGTGGCCAGGTCGTGGTTGACCCAGTCGCCGTACCGCTCGTCGAGCAGGCCCTCCTCGTGCAGCGCCATCGAGATGCCCATCGTCATGCCGCCGATGAGCTGGCTGCGTGCCGTGGTCGGGTTCACCACCTGTCCGACGGCGAAGACCCCCAGCAGCCGGCTCACCCG
The DNA here is from genome assembly GCF_027497215.1 of Micromonospora sp. WMMD812. Taxonomy (NCBI): domain Bacteria; kingdom Bacillati; phylum Actinomycetota; class Actinomycetes; order Micromonosporales; family Micromonosporaceae; genus Micromonospora; species Micromonospora sp. WMMD812. The sequence continues at coordinate 389,208 of NZ_CP114904.1, forward strand.
CACCTCGCCGGTGTCCGCGTCCACCCGCACCTCGGCGAACTGGGCGCCGTAGGAGTAGCGCGCCATCGGCCGTTGCGCGCGGATCTCGTCGGCGGTGTTCGCCTCGACGGTGAGCCCCTTGGCCGGCAGTTCGCCGGAGTGGTGCGCGAGCCGGTCCCGCAGCGCCTGGCAGGCGCGGACCACCGCCCAGCTCCACGACGAGGTCCCCATCGAGCCGCCCGCGACGCCGGCCGGTGGCAGGTCGCTGTCGCCGACGCGGATCCGGACCCGCTCCGGCGGGACGTCCAGGGCGTCCGCGGCCACCTGCCACAGGGCGGTCCGGGCCCCGGTGCCGATGTCCGCCGCGTTGATCCGGACCAGGTAGCCGCCGTCCGGCAGGGCGGTGGCCGTGGCGGCGGAGGCCCGTGCCCGCGCCGGATAGCTGGAGCCGGCCACGCCGGTGCCGATCAGCCATCGGCCGTCGCGTCGGGCGCACGGCCGGGGATTGCGGTCGGCCCACCCGAACCGGCGCGCCCCCTCGGTGAGGCAGGCCACGAGGTTGCGGCTGCTGAACGGGTGCCCCTGGTCCGGGTCGACCGCCGGATCGTTGCGGATCCGCAGCTCGACCGGGTCGACGCCGCAGGCGGCGGCGAGCTCGTCCATGGCCGACTCCAGGGCGTACGCGCCGGGACACTCGCCCGGCGCCCGCATCCAGAACGGGGTCGGCACGTCGAGCCGGACCAGTCGGTGGGTGGTTCGCCGGTGCGGTCCGGCGTACATGCTGCGGGTGTAGACCGCTGTCTGCTCGGCGAACTCCGTGATCGTCGAGGTCTGGCTGATCGCGTCGTGACAGACCGCGGCGATGCGGCCGTCGGCGTCGGCGCCGAGCCGGACGCGTTGGATGGTCGGGGTGCGGTAGCCGACCGGCCCGAACAGCTGCTGACGGGTCAGGGCGAGCCGCACCGGCCGGCCCACGTGCTGGGCGGCCATCGCGGCGAGCACCACGGCGGCCTTCGGGTACCCCTTGCTGCCGAACCCGCCGCCGACGTGTTCGTTGATCACCCGGATCGTCTCCCGGGGAATCCGGAACAGCTCGGACAGCGCGGCCTGGACCGGCGTCGAGCCCTGGTTCGAGTCGTGCACTAGCAGGTGGCCGTCCCGCCACTGCGCCGTCGTGGCGTGCGGCTCCATCGGGTTGTTGTGGTAGGCCGGCGTCCGGTAGGTGGCGTCCACCCGCACCTCGGCGGCGGCGAACCGGGCGTCGAAGTCCCCCTCTGCGGTGTCGGTCGGGTAGTTCGGGTTGACCTTGTCCGGCCGGTAGAGGCCGGGGTGGTCGGCGGTGAGCACCGTGCTGTGCGGCTCGGTGTCGTAGTCGATCCGGACCAGCCGGGCCCCCTCCCGGGCCGCCTCGATGCTCTCCGCCACGACCACCGCGATCAGCTGGCCCCGGTAGTGCACGGTCGGCTCCTGGAGCAGGTACAGCTCCGCGTCCACGTCCGGCGCGACCCGGGGCGCGTTGCCGTGGTGCACCACCGCGATCACCCCCGGCGCCGCGAGCGCCGGGTCCGGGTCGATCCGGGTGATCCGGCCGCGTACCGCCGCCGCCGGCACGGCCCAGCCGTACGTCACGTCGTCCAGCGGGTACTCGACGGCGTACCGCGCGGCGCCGGTCACCTTCTCCCGGCCCTCCAGCCGGGAATGTGGCCGGCCCACGGCGCCGGTGCTCATGCCCCCGCCTCGGCCAGCTCGGTCAGGGCGCGCACCGTGATGGCGCGGACCAGTGGCACCTTGAACCCGTTGTGCGGCAACGGGCGGGCCGCCTCCAGTTCGGCGTCGGCGGCCCGTGCCGCCAGCTCCGGGGTGAACGGCCGGCCGCGCAGCTCGGCCTCGGCCCGGCGGGCCCGCCACGGCCGGTGCGCCACCGCCCCGTACGCCAGGCGGACGTCGCGCACCACACCGGCGTCCAGGTCGAGCGCCGCGGCCACGGAACCGACCGCGAAGGCGAAGGAGGCCCGGTCCCGCACCTTGAGGTACGTCGACCGGCGCGCGGCGGGCAGCGGGGGAAGCCGGACGGCGGTGATCAGCGCGCCCCGGGGAAGCGTGGTCTCCCGCTCCGGGTACTCGCCCGGCGACCGGTGCAGCTCGGTGACCGGCACCTCGCGCGGGCCGTCGACCTCGGCGAACTCGACGACCGCGTCCAGTGCCGCCAGCGCGACCGCCAGGTCCGACGGGTGGGTGGCGACGCACTGCTCGGACCAGTCCAGGATGGCCAGGTCGCGGTTCTGCCCGTGCCGGGCCGCGCACCCGCTGCCGGGCTCCCGTTTGTTGCACGCCCTGCCGGTGTCCTGGAAGTAGACGCACCGGGTGCGCTGCAACAGGTTGCCGCCGGTGGTGGCCAGGTTGCGCAGCTGGCCGGAGGCGGCGGCGAGCAGCGCGCGGGCGAGCGCCGGGTAGTCCCGCCGCACCACCGGGTGCGCGGCGAGGTCGCTGTTGCGGACGGTGGCGCCGACCCGCAACCCGCCCTCCGGCAGCGGCTCGATCGCGTCGAGCGGCAACCGCGTCACGTCGACCAGCAGGTCGGGCCGCTGCACACCGAGCTTCATGAGGTCGACGAGATTGGTCCCGCCCGCCAGGTAGGCCGCCTCCGGATCCGCGCCGAGCAGCGCGACGGCCTCGGCGACGTCGGCCGGTCGGCGGTACCGGAACGCTCTCACCGGGAACCCGCCGCCTCGCGGACCGCCGCGACGATGTGCGGGTACGCCGCGCAGCGGCACAGGTTGCCGCTCATCCGCTCGCGGATCTCCGCGTCGGTCAGGTCGACCGGCCCGCTGAGGTCGTCGGTGACCACGCTGGGCCAGTTCGCGGCGACCTCGTCGAGCATCCCGCGCGCCGAGCAGAGCTGCCCGGGGGTGCAGTAGCCGCACTGGAAGGCGTCCTGCGCGATGAACGCCTCCTGCAGCGGGGAGAGCCCGTCCGGCCCGGCCAGCCCTTCCACGGTGACCACCGTGCGGTCGTCCAGGGTGACCGCGAAGATCAGACAGCTCTTCACCCGCCGGCCGTCCAGCAGCACCGTGCAGGAGCCGCACTGGCCGTGGTCGCAGCCCTTCTTCGCGCCGACCAGGCCCAGGTGCTCGCGCAGGGCGTCGAGCAGGGTGGTCCGGTTGTCGAGGGTCAGGTCCCGACGTGTGCCGTTGACGGTCACGGCCACCCGGGACGACCACTGGTCGTCCGCCGTCGTGGCGCTCCCCGTCCCCTGCTGCACGGGCTCATAGTAGCTTTATCGGTACGAATACGAAGAAATCTGGCGAGACGCTCCCGGGAGGGGGACGGCCCCGTGCGGGACGAGAGCGTGGCGGGGCTGGTGCTCGCGGCCGGGGCCGGACGCCGGTTCGGCCGCCCCAAGGCGCTCGTCGAGTTCGACGGCGAACCGCTCGTCCGGCGCGCGGTCCGGCTGCTGCGTGCCGGCGGCTGCGCGCCGGTGCACGTCGTGGTGGGCGCCGGGGCCGACGACCTGCCCGCGCTGCCCGACGCGGAGCTGGTCCGGAACCCCGATTGGCGGCAGGGGATGGGCCTGTCCCTGCGCCGCGGTCTGGCCTCGATGCCCGAGCCGGTGGCCGCCGCGGTGGTCGTGCTCGTCGACCAGCCGCTGCTCACCCCGGCGGCGGTGCGCCGGGTCCGGGCCGCGCACGCCGCCGGCGCGGTCGTCGCCACCGCCACCTATGCCGGCCGGCCCGGGCATCCGGTGCTGCTGGGCCGGACCACCTGGCCCCTGCTCGACCGCTACGCGACCGGCGACCGCGGCGCCCGCGACCTGCTGCGCGCCCGCCCCGACCTGGTCGTCCGGGTGCCGTGTGACGGCGTCGGCGACCCGCTCGACGCCGACACCCCTTCCGACCTGACCCGGGCCGCCGCCCTCAGCGCCGATCATGCAGTTGTGATGCCTCACGAGCGCCGCGCGAGCGGCTGATCCGGGCACCACAACTGCATGATCGACGGCGGGATGGGGTCAGCGGCGCCACTTCTGGTTGGCGGCGCCGGTGCAGTCCCAGATCTGCAGGCGGGTGCCGTCGGCCGAGCTCACCCCGGTCGCGTCGAGGCACTTGTTCGCCTGCGGGTTGACGATGTCCCCGGCGGCGCTGAACACCCAGCGCTGCGCGCCGCTGCCGTTGCAGTCCCAGAGCTGGACCTTGGTCCCGTTGGCGGTCCCGCCGCTGGTGACGTCGAGGCACTTGCCGAGCGCCCGCACCGAACCGTCACCGGCCCAGGTCCAGCGCTGCGCGCCGGTGCCGTTGCAGGTCCACAGCTGCACTGCGGTCCCGTTGGCCGTGCTCGCGCCGGCCACGTCCACGCACTTGTTGCCGTAGCCGACGATCGGCGCGCCCCCGCCGCCTCCGCCGGTGTCCCAGGCCTGCACCCGCACGTAGTCGATCACCATGGTCTGCGGGAAGACGGTGCTGGCGTTGGGCGAGCCGGGCCAGTTCCCGCCGACCGCCACATTCATGATCATGAAGAACGGGTGGTCGAAGACCCACCGGTTGCCGCGGAGGTCGGCCGGGGTCTTGCGGGAGTACTGCACGCCGTCGAGGTACCAGGTGACCGAGTCCGGCGCCCAGTCGACCGTGTAGGTGTGGAAGGCGTCGGCGAGCGCCTGGCCGCCCGGCAGGGAGGTCTGACCGGTCACCGCGTTGCCGCCGGAGTAGCCGGGGCCGTGCAGCGTGCCGTGCACGGTGGACGGCTCGAACCCGACGTTCTCCATGATGTCGATCTCGCCGCTGGCCGGCCACGGGTTGGTCGAGATGTCGTTGCCGAGCATCCAGAACGCGGGCCAGAGCCCCTGCCCGCGGGGGATCTTGATCCGGGCCTCGAACCGCCCGTACGTCTGGGTGAAGGTGCCGGCGGTCAGCAGCCGGGCGGACGTGTACTGGCAGCTGCCGTACCAGCAGGAGAAGTTGTTGGGGTTCTCCCGGCGGGCGGTGATGACCAGGTTGCCGTTGCCGTCCAGCGCCGCGTTGCGGGTGCTGTTGGTGTAGTACTGCAGCTCGTTGTTGCCCCAGCCGCCGCCGCCGATGTCGTACCGCCACTTGCTGGGGTCCGGCGGCGTGCCGGCGGCGCCGTTGAAGTCGTCGGACCAGGTCACCGCGCCGGGCGCCGCCGCGGCGGGGGCCGCGGTGGTCGCGGTGAGCGCGACGCTGAGCCCCACGCCGGCGAGGGCGAGCGCGGCGATCGCACGAATGCTGCGCACGGGAAGCCTCCCTGCGGTCTCGGATGTCCCGGCCCCTCGGCCCGCCCGGCGCACGGGCGCTGGGACGATAACTGTGAGGAAACCGGCGAAATTGATGTGTAACAATATTCACAGATTTCGACAGTGTCAAGAGAGCGCTCTCCGGTGCGGATCCGTGACGGTCAGCCTCGCCGGCGGCCCCAGAGTCGCCCGAGCGGCCCGGCGCGCAGGCCCTCGCTGGTGACCGCGTGGTAGGCGATCATGACGATGATGAGGATCAGCCCGAGCACGGGGTTGACGAACCAGCCGAGCAGCCCGCTCAGCCCGTAGAGAACGAGGCCGGTGAGCGGGCGGGCCCGTTGGGCCCGGACGTGGTCCGGGTCGACCTCGGCGGCCCGCAACGCGGGGTGGCGGTGCAGGTAGGCGAAGAACGCCAGCCACGGCGCGGACATCAGCGCCGCGGCCAGCGCGTAGAGCGCGACCGCGGCCCGCTGGTCGGCCGCGTCGCCGTGGGTGAAGGCGGAGGCGAGCACCGCCGTGGGGAACGGGATGATCACCGCACCGAAGAGGATGGCCAGGTTGATCCAGTTGAGCGCCAGGGCGGTGCCGCGGATCAGGCGCAGCAGCGCGTGGTGGTTGAGCCAGATCACTCCGATGTAGGCGAACGACACCGCGAAGGCCAGGTACGACGCGCCCTCGTGGCGCAGCCCTTCCAGGAGCCCGCCCTTGTGGTACTCCGGCACCCGCAGTTCGAGCACCAGGAGGGTGATGACGATCGCGAAGACCCCGTCGCTGAACGCCTTGATCCGGTCCGTCTCCGACACCCGGGCCGGGCCGGTCTCCTCTGCTCCTGCGGCCATTGCCGCAGGCTACCGGTCCGGCCCGGTCGACGAGACCGCGTTCCTCGACGCCCGGGCCGTTACAGTGCCTCGGACGACCGACGGGACCGAGGTGACAAGTGGAGCTGGCGCGAGCGACCAACCGGAGCGTCCGGCTCCGCAACCGGTCCGCCCTGCTGACCAGGCTCTTCCTCGACGGTCCGCTGACCCGGCAGGACCTGGTGCGCGGCACCGGCCTCAGCCAGCCGGCGGTCAGCAACGTGGTTGGCGACCTGATCGACGAGGGCGTGGTCGTCGAGGCCGGTGCCGCCGAGTCCGACGGCGGCCGTCCCAGCATGATGCTACGGGTCGCGCCGCGGTTCGCCTTCGTGATCGGTGTGGACGTGGGCGAGACCCGGGTGCGGGTCGAGCTGTTCGACTTCGCGATGACCCTGCTGGCCAGCGCCGTGTACCCGCTCGACCCGGCCCGGACCGAGCCGGCCGCGGTCGCCGGCCACGTGCTGGCCGGCATCGACGCGGTGGCCGGAGCGGCCCGGGTCGCCCCGGCCGACGTGCTCGGCGTCGGGATCGGGGTCTCGGGAGTGGTCGCGCAGGGTACGCAGGCCGTGGTGCACGCCCAGGCCCTCGGCTGGGACGGGGTTCCGCTGGAGGGGCTGATCGCCGTGGGCACCGACCTGCCGCTGCACATCGACAACGGCGCCAAGACCCTCGGCCAGGCGGAGATGTGGTTCGGCGCCGGCCGGGGCGCCCGTCACGCGGTCTTCGCGCTGGTCGGCTCGGGTGTCGGGGCGGCCGTGGTGGCCGGCGGCGTCACCTATCGCGGCGCGTCCAGCAGCGCGGGGGAGTGGGGGCACACCACCCTCGTCTACGGCGGGCGGCGCTGCCGGTGCGGGGCCCGGGGGTGCCTGGAGGCGTACGTCGGTGCGGAGGCGATCGTCGAGCGCTACCGGGAGGCCCGCCGGGGTCGCCCGGTGCCCGGCGAGGACGAGGAGTCCCAGCTCACCGCCCTGGTCGACGCGGCGGCGACGTCCGCCACCGCACGCCGAGTGCTCGACGAGACGGCCAGCTACCTCGGCGCCGGGGTGGCCAACCTGATCAACCTGTTCAACCCGGAGCGGGTGGTGCTGGGCGGCTGGGCGGCGATGGCCCTCGGCGACCTGCTGCCGGCGGTGCGCGAGGCCGCCGGGCGGCAGGCGCTGCGCCAGCCGTACGAGCAGGCGTCGATCGAGCTGTGCCGGCTGGGCGTGGACGCGGTCGCGCTCGGCGCCGCGACGCTGCCGATCGCCCGGTTCCTCGGCGACGGCGGCGTGCGCCGCTGACGCGCCCGCTCGCCCGACCCGCCCCCGGCCCCGGCCCCGGCCCCGGCCCAGCATCGAGGTGGCTGGCGCGGACGAGTCGCCCGTCGGCCGTCGGGGCTGCGGTGATGCGGTGCCGTCCCTTTGGAGCTGAGTCGTTTACGTCATCAGACAGCCTCGTTCCCGTTGCTGCCGCTGCCGCTGCCGCTGCCGTGCGAGCCGCACTGCGCTGTGCCGTGCCCTCGCGCGGCGGCGCCGTTGGGGCCCTGCGGGCTGAGTCGTTCGTAGCATCAGCTCCAAAGCCTCCGAGCAGTTCGACTCCGCCGCCCGCGCCCGCCACCCGCTGTCCGCCGCCCGCGCCCGCCGTGCGCCGCCCGCGCCCGCCGTGCGCCGCCCGCGCCCGCCGTCCACCGCCCGCCGCCCGCGCCTGCCGCTCGTCGTCCGCCGCCCGTGCCGGGATTCGTGCGGTGGGCGTGTGGCCGAGGGCGCAGAACCTCCACAAAGGATATCCGGGATAAATAACAGTGTTATAGATCGATGTCTTGACGGCGTCGCAACGCCCCCGTAACACTCCAAGGAGAGCGCTCTCTCCGACCCCCGCGCCCCTCGGCGGCACCACCCCGGCGCCCGTGGTCGACCTCGTCCGTTTCCGTCTGGCCGGCGTCCGCAGCCCCTACCGACAGGCAACGTCATGACATCTCAGGCTTTATCCGTACGCCGGTCTCCGCGCCGGCGGCGACGCGTGCTCATCGGGCTCACCGTGGCCCTGGTCGCGGCGCTCAGTCCGGTCGGCGCGGTGCCGCCGGCGCAGGCCGCCCCCACCCTGCTGTCCCAGGGCCGCCCGGCCACCGCCTCGTCCACCGAGAACGCCGCTACCCCGGCGGCCGCCGCGGTCGACGGAAACACCGGGACCCGCTGGTCCAGCGCGTTCAGCGACCCGCAGTGGCTCCAGGTGGACCTCGGCGCCCGGGCCACGCTCAGCCAGGTGACCCTGGTCTGGGAGGGCGCCTTCGCCCGCGCGTTCCAGCTCCAGACCTCCGACGACGGTTCCACCTGGACCACGATCCACAGCACGACCACCGGCGCGGGTGGCACGCAGAACATCAGCGTCACCGGCGCCGGCCGCTACGTGCGGATGTACGGCACGGCGCGGGGCACGGGGTACGGCTACTCACTCTGGGAGTTCCAGGTCTACGGCGAGACCGGCGGCGGCACACCGACCTGCGGCAGTGGCAACGCCGCCCAGGGCCGGCCGGCCACCGCCTCCTCCACCGAGAACGCCACGCTGTCCGCCTCGGCCGCGGTGGACGGCAACACCGGCACCCGCTGGGCCAGCGCCGCGAGCGACCCGCAGTGGCTCCGGGTCGACCTGGGCAGCACGCAGTCGATCTGCCGCGTCGTGCTGAACTGGGAGGCCGCGTACGCCCGGTCCTTCCAGATCCAGACCTCCGCGGACGGCAACGCCTGGACCACCATCCACAGCACCACGACCGGCACCGGCGGCGTCCAGACCATCGACGTCACCGGGAGCGGCCGCTACCTCCGGGTGTACGGCACGGCGCGCGGCACCGCGTACGGCTACTCGCTCTGGGAGGTCCAGGTGAACACCACCGGCGGCGGGACCACCGATCCGGTGCCGCCGACCGATCCGCGCAACCCGAACTTCGGGCCGAACACCTTCGTCTTCGATCCGAGCACCCCGACGTCGACCATCCAGAGCCGGCTGAACACCCTCTTCACCCAGCAGGAGACCAACCAGTTCGGCCCGCAGCGGTACGCGGTGCTGTTCAAGCCCGGCACCTACACCGCCGACGTCAACCTCGGCTTCTTCACCCAGGTCGCCGGCCTCGGCATGAGCCCGGACGACGTGAACCTCAACGGGCACGTCCGGGTCGAGGCGTTCTGGATGGGCGGCAACGCCACCCAGAACTTCTGGCGCGCCGCCGAGAACCTGTCGGTGACCCTGCCGGCCGGGGTGACCGTCGAGCGGTGGGCGGTGTCGCAGGCGGCGCCGTACCGCCGGATGCACCTGCGCGGCGCGCAGAACCAGATCCAGCTCTGGAACGGCGGCGACGGCTGGTCCAGCGGCGGCCTGATGGCGGACACCCGGATCGACGGCCTCGTCGTCTCCGGCTCCCAGCAGCAGTGGTACTCGCGCAACAGCGAGTTCGGCAACGGCTGGACCGGCTCGGTGTGGAACATGGTCTTCCAGGGCGTCACCGGAGCCCCGCCGCCGCACTTCCCGAACCCGTCGCACACCGTGATCCCGCAGACCCCGCAGGTGCGGGAGAAGCCGTTCCTCTACGTCGACGGCACCGGCGAGTACCGGGTCTTCGTCCCGGCGTTGCGCGCCAACTCCGCGGGCACCAGCTGGTACGGCAAGACCCCGGCCGGGTCGTCCATCTCGCTGTCGCAGTTCTTCGTCGTCCAGCCCGGCACCAGCGCGGCCACCATCAACTCCGCCCTCGCCCAGGGCCGGCACCTGCTGTTCACCCCGGGCGTGCACCGCGTCACCGAGCCGATCCAGGTCAACCGCCCCGACACGGTGATCCTCGGTCTGGGCCTGGCCACCATCCAGGCCGACAACGGCGCCGTCGGCATGCGGGTCGCCGACGTGGACGGCGTGAAGGTCGCCGGCATCATGTTCGAGGCCGGCACGACGAACTCGCCGGTCCTCATGGAGGTCGGCCCGGCCGGCTCGTCGGCCAGCCACGCCGCGAACCCCACCTCGCTGCACGACGTGTTCTTCCGCATCGGCGGGCCGCACGTCGGCAAGGCCACCAACACGCTGACCGTCAACAGCGACAACGTGATCGGCGATCACATGTGGCTGTGGCGGGCCGACCACGCGGCCTCCGGCGTGCCCACCGGGTGGACGTTGAACACCGCCGACACCGGGCTGACGGTCAACGGCGACAACGTCACCATGTACGGCCTCTTCGTCGAGCACTACCAGAAGTACCAGACCGTCTGGAACGGCAACGGCGGCCGGACGTACTTCTACCAGAACGAGATGCCGTACGACCCACCGAACCAGGCCGCCTGGATGAACGGGGCCACCCGAGGGTACGCCGCGTACAAGGTGGGCGACGGGGTGACCAGCCACCAGGCGTGGGGCACCGGCAGCTACTGCTACTTCAACGTCAACCCGGCCGTGGTCGCCGAGCGTGCCTACGAGGTGCCGACCAACCCCAACGTGCGGTTCACCAACATGGTGACCGTCTCGCTCGGCGGTGTGGGCACCATCAACCGGGTGATCAACAACACCGGCGGCACCGCGAACGCCGCCAACCAGCAGGTGTACCTGACCACCTATCCGTAGCGAACGAGCACGAGGACGGGCCCGGCCGGACCGGCCGGGCCCGTCCTCGAGCCGCGGGTCACCGGGCCAGCGGGTGACGCGCGTTGCCGATCGCGTCGCGCCGACCCCACCGCCCGGGGATGTCGAGCAGCTCGATCCGGCCGAACCGGGCCGGCAGCGCCGGCGACACCACCAGCTCGTCCCCGTACGGCTCCAGCCCGAGCAGGACCCGCAGGAGCAGGAAGGCGGTGCCGGTCGCGACGGCGTGCGGGCTGTTGGCCGTGGGGAACCGGACCGGGTAGCGGGTGAGGTCACGGTCGTAGCCGGCGAAGGCCTCGGGCAGGCGGCCGTCGAAGTAGTGGGCGGCCCCGATGATGCCCTCGGCGATCGCGCCGGCCTCCCGGACGTAGCCGTAGCGGCGCAGCCCCCAGGCGATGAGGGAGTTGTCGAACGGCCAGACCGCGCCGACGTGGTAGCCGAGCGGGTTGTAGCGGCCTTCCCCCTTCGCCAGGGTGCGTACGCCCCAGCCGGAGAACAGGCCGGGGCCGAGCAGGTGCGCGGCGACGGAGTCGGCGCGGGACTCCTCGACGATGCCGCTCCACAGCAGGTGCCCGATGTTGGAGGAGAGGGCGTCGACCCGGCGTCCGTCGGGCTCCACGGCGAGAGCGAAGTACTCGCCGTCGTCGATCCAGAAGTCGCGGTTGAAGCGGTCCTTGAGGTTGGCGGCCTCCCGTTCGAGCCGGTCGGCGTAGTCCGGGTCGTTCCAGAACGCCCGGGCCAGCCGGGCGCCCCGCACCTTCGCGTCGTACGCGTAGCCCTGCAGCTCGCAGGTGGCCCGGGGTAGGCCGGGCAGCCTGCCGTCACGGTAGGAGATGGCGTCCCAGCTGTCCTTCCAGCACTGGTTCACCAGGCCCGAGCGCTCGTTGCGGCTCTGGTACCAGAGGTACCCGTCGCCCATGATGTCGCCGTACTCGTCGATCCACGTCAACGCCGCCCGGGCCTGTTCCTCGAGTTCCCGCACCAGCGCGGCGTCCCCGGTCCACCGTTCGTACTCGTCCAGGAGGATCACGTAGAGCGGCGTCGCGTCCGCGTTGCCGTAGTACGGCGACTCCGGCCGTTCCTCGAACGCGGCCAGCTCGCCGTAGCGGAACTGGCGCACGATCTTGCCCGGCTCCTCGTCCCGGAAGTCGTCGAGCACGGCGCCCTGGTTGATCCCGAGCAGGCGCAGCGTGGCGACCGCGAGCTCCGGGGCGACGGGCAGGGACTGGAGACTGCAGAGGATGCTGTCGCGCCCGGTGATGGTCGCCGCCCACGGAAGGCCCGCCGCCGGCATCGCCTCGTCCGGCAGCGCGAGCGGCGAGAACCGCAGGCCGGCCAGGTCGACCAGGCTCCGCCGGTAGGTCCGTTCCATCGTGTCCCAGCCGCACGTCAGCGACGGCGCCTTGGCCATCCACCGGTCGAGGTCGTGCTGGAGCTGCTCCGCCGACCGGGTGCGGCGCGGACGCAGGTGCGCCCGCGCCTCCTCGCCGTCCGGGCGGAGCACCAGTCCGTCCACCTGCAGCAGCGTCGACCAGCGCCCGTGCGGCCCGATCCGCACCTCGTACGTCAGCCCGTGCTCGTCGATCCGGGCGGGCTCGCTGGTGGCGATCGTCGTCTCCCGGCGGAACTTCTCCCGGTGGTAGCCGAGCCGCAGCCGCTGCTCCTCCACCCGCCGGTAGACCCGCCCGGGCCGCTCGATGGGCTCGGCGATGATCGCGTACACCGGCGCGAAGTCGCTGTCGACGGCGAGTCGGACGGTGAAGTCGACCGCCTTCCCGGCGTGGTTCAGGACGGTCAGCCGCTCCTCGAAGCCGGCGCCGGCGATGCAGCGTTCCCGGATGACCGACACCTTGGCGTCCACGTAGTGGGTGGGCGACCCCGGCACCAGGAAGAACCGCATCCGGAAGTAGTGGGGCTCGTCGATCGCCAGGGCGTTCAGCTGCTCGCCGTTGATCGTGAGCAGCCACTCCGACAGGTAGCGGGTGTCGAACTCGAAGAACCCGCACACGGTGTCCGCCTCGATGTCGCCGCTGCGGTCGCTCAAGACGAAGTTGTTGCCGTCCAGGATCCGGACGAGATCGTCCTCCGTCATGCCGGCTCCCGCCCGGGTGCCATCGACCGCGGGTGCCGCGCCCCGGGCGGGGGCGGGAAGAGCCGCTCCAGCAGGACGATGTGCTTGAACTGCCCTTCGCTGGTGATGTCGTTGCGGAGCCACGCCGACAGCGGCTTGGCCTCCCCGCGCGCCATCCGCTCGAAGAACGCCGTGTCGGTCCGGACCACCGTGTCCGCCTCGTGCTTTCCCCGGGACACCTGGACGGCGCCACCGCGGATCACCACCAGCCAGTGGTCGACGCCGTTGTCGTGTTCGAGGTCGAAGCGGATGGTCCCACTGGTCCGGCGCAGCAGGCGTTCGTGCCCGTGGCGGCCGAGTTCGTCGAAGAACCTCGTCGTCGCGTCGGACATGCACCACCTCCTGCGCGTTCGCCGGCCATCAGGCAGCATCCCCCGGCGCACGCTACCGGGGCATCACCCCGTGAGGGTGAAAAACGCTGGTCACGACCTGCCGGAGGAGCGGGAACGCGCCGCTCGCGTGGTCCGTGCCCACCGGGTGCCCTTCGCCCGGATCGCCGGCCGCCCCGCGACGTCCGTACCCGGCGGCCGCGGCGGTCGGGCATACGACTCCGCCGGCCGGCCAGGTGAAGATCGCGCGGCAGGTGCGCTGGCATCGACGGTCCTATACTGGGCGCACCGGTCGTGGAACCCGTGAGCGGAGGCGGGCGTGCCACTCTTCTTCCTGAGCTACGCCCAAGACGACAACCGCAGCGGTCAGGTGCAGGAGTTCTTCGGCGATCTCAGTGAGGCGGTGGCCGGGCTGGCCGGGGTCGGCTGGCACGAGGCGGGATTCATCGACGGTCAGATGCTGCTCGGCACCACCTGGTCGCACGACCTGGCCGACGCGCTCTCCACCAGCTCCTGCCTGATCGCGCTGACCTCGCCGCGCTACGTGGTCAGTGACTACTGTGGACGGGAGTTCCGCGTCTTCGCCGACCGGGTCGACGAGCATGAGCGGCAGTTCCACCTGCGCCCGCCGGCGCTGGTGCCGATCCGGTGGATCCCGTGCGACCGGCTGCCGTCGGTGATCGGCCAGTTCCAGTACCGGAACTTCCCGACCGGCTCCGTCTACGCCCAGGACGGCCTGCTCACCCTGAAGCAGCGCCGCCGCCACCAGGACGAGTACCAGGACTTCGTCGACGCCCTGGCGCGACACATCGTGCACACCGCGCGCGACCACGCCCTGCCCCGTCCGGCGCAGCGACCGGTGCTGGCCAAGGTGACCAGTGCCTTCGGCGAGCCGGCGCGGTCCGAGACGGGGGCGGGCCCGGCGGCGGCCGCCCCCACGCCCCGCGCGACCAGCGCCCGGCACGTCTACTTCGTCCTGGCCGCCGGCAGCTCCGCGGAGCTGGTCGGCAGCCGCCCCGGCACCGAGGAGCGCTACGGCGCGGTGTCCCGCGACTGGCGGCCGTACCAGCCGGAGGTGGACGCCCCGATCGGCAGCTGGGCCGGCGCCATCGCCACCACCAAGAGCTACGGCTGGACGGTGGAGGACGCGGTCGACCTGGCCGCCGTGCGCGACTGGGCCCGCGCGCACAACCAGATCGTCGTGCTGGTGGTGGACGTCTGGTCCGCCGACCTGCCGCGCTACCAGCTCAGCCTGGTGGGCTACGACCGGGAGGTCGAGTCGATCGCGCCGGTGCTGGTGCCGTGGACGGCCGCCGACGACGCCGCGGCGGGCGGCAACCGGCGGATGTGGGACACCCTCGCCCGGGTGCTGCCGCACCACGTGCTCCGCAACGACCGCGAGGTGTGGCGCACCGAGATCCCGACCTCCGCCCGGTTCCAGGAGGAGCTGGAGGGCGTGCTCGTGGTGGCGCAGGGCCGGATCTACCGCACGGGCACGGTCTACCAGGAGCCGACCTCCGACGGCCCCGGGCAACGCCCGATCCTCGAAGGTCCCTAGGGGAGGCAGGCCAATGGCGGGAACCGAGGCGGCACGCGGCCAGATCGTCACGTTCTACTCCTACAAGGGCGGGACCGGGCGGACGATGGCGCTGGCCAACGTGGCCTGGATCCTGGCCAGCCAGGGCCTGCAGGTGCTGGTGGTCGACTGGGACCTGGAGTCGCCCGGTCTGCACCGCTACTTCCACCCGTTCCTGCGGGACAAGGAGCTGCGGGCCACCCCGGGCGTGATCGAGATGATCTGGGACTACTCGATCGCCACGATGCAGCGCAACCGGGACGACGACTCCCCGGAGCTGCTCGCCGGGCACGCCAAGATCCAGCGGCGGGCGGTCTCGTTGAACTGGGAGTTCAGCCACGGCGGCGTGATCGACTTCGTGGCCGCCGGCCAGCAGGACTCGGCGTACTCCCGGCTGGTGAGCACGTTCGACTGGGCCAACTTCTACGAGCGGCAGGGCGGCGCGACCTTCATCGACGCCGTCCGCGCCCAGATGCGCGGCGAGTACGACGTCGTCCTCATCGACAGCCGCACCGGCCTCAGCGACGTGGCCGGCATCTGCACCGTGCAGCTGCCGGACATCGTCGTCAACTGCTTCACGATGTCCACCCAGAGCATCCGCGGCGCGGCGGCGGTCGCCCGCTCCATCCGGTCCCAGCGCCCGGAGGATCCGCCGCTGCTGCTGCCCGTGCCCATGCGCGTCGAGGACGCCGAGCTGCGCAAGCTGGAGACCGGCCGGGACCTGGTACGCGCCGAGTTCGCCCCGTTCCTCGACCACCTCTCCGACGCCGCCGCCGCGCGCTACTGGAACACCATCGAGGTGCCGTACCGGACCTTCTACGCCTACGAGGAGATCCTCGCCGCGTTCGGTGACCGCCCCGAGCAGGGCGGCACCCTGCTCGCCGCCTACGAGCAGCTCACCTCCGTGATCACCGCCGGGCGGGTGACCCGGATCGAACCGATGCCGGACGAGGACCGGCGGCGCTCCCTGGCCGAGTTCGAACGGTCCCGGCTCACCGCCGAGCAGAGCGTGCTGATCGCGTACGCCGCGGTGGACCGGCTCTGGGCGGAGTGGATCGGCGACCAGCTGGAGGAGGCCGGGCTGCGGGTCGACCGGCGCGCGGTGGACCTGCCGCTGCGCTCCGGCGGGCGGGCCGAGTTCGACCGGGCGATGGCGTCGGCGAGCCGGGTGCTGGTGGTGCTGACCCGGCACTTCGCGGCCACGCCGCTCGCCGCCGACACGTGGAAGCTCGCCACCGGCCGGGACCAGGTCGCCGGCGGCGGCGTGCTGGTGCCGCTGCGGGTCGACGAGTCGCGGCTGACGGTCCCGTACAGCGACCGGGTGCCGGTCGACCTGACCGACGTGGACCCCTCGACGGCCCGCATCCGGCTGCTGGAGGCTTCCGGCGCGCCGGCGGTCGCCGCCGCCGGCCGGGCGGTCGGCCGGTTCCCGGGCCCGTTCCCCACGGTGTGGAACGTTCGCCAGCACGGCACCCCGTTCGTCGGGCGGGCCGCGCAGCTCGAGGCGCTGCGCGACCGGTTGACCGCGTCCCCCGACGCGGGGATGCAGGTGATCCACGGCCTGGGCGGCGTCGGCAAGACCCAACTCGCCGCCGAGTACGCGCTCCGGTTCGCCCGCGACTACGACCTCGTCTGGTGGATCCCGGCGGACAGCGAGGAGCGGGTCCGCGGTGGCCTCGCCGACCTGGCCGAGGCGATGGGCCTGGGCGCCGGCGGCGGCGGCGAGGCGATCCGCCGGGTGCTCGACGGGCTGCGCCGGGGCGGCTCCGACCGCCGCTGGCTGATCGTGCTGGACAACGCCGACGAGCCCACCCGCGCGATCCGGGCGCTGATCCCGCAGGGCCCGGGGCACGTGCTGCTCACCACCCGCGACCAGAGCTGGAGCGAGCACGCCACCGCGACCGAGCTGACCGTGTTCGACCGGGCCGAGAGCATGCAGTTGCTGCGCGACCGGGTCCGCGGCCTCACCGACGACGAGGCCACCCAGGTGGCCGAGAAGCTCGGCGACCTGCCACTCGCCGTCGAGCAGGGCGCCGCGTACCTGCGGGCCACCGCGCTGCCGGTCGAGCAGTACCTCGCCTCGCTGGACACGCCCGGCCTGCTCCGCATCCTGGAGGGGCGGCAGTCCGCCGGATACTCCAAGGCGCTCGCCGCGACCTGGCTGGTGACGCTCGGCCAGCTGCGCCGGGAGAAGCCCGCCGCCGCGCGCCTGCTGGAACTCTGCTCGTTCTACGCGCCGGAGCCGATCCCGGTCGCGATGCTCACCGGCGAGCGGTTCGCTGCCTTCATGGCCCCGTTCGACCCGACGCTGACCGACCCGATCCTCCAGGGTCTGGTCACCGGCGAGCTGGGCCGGTACGGGCTGGCGCAGGTGGACGCGGAGAACAACACCGTCCGCATCCACCGGCTGGTGCAGCTGGTCATCCAGGATCAGCTGGACGATCGGGAGGACGCCCGGCGGCAGGCCCAGCTGCTGCTCGCCGCGGCGAGCCCGCGGGACCCGGACAAGCCGGCCAACTGGCCCCGGTACGCCGAGCTGTGGCCGCACGTGCGCCCGTCCGGCCTGCACGCCTCGGCCGCCGACGAGGCCCGGCAACTGGTCGCCGACACCGTCCGCTACCTCTACCGGCGCGGCGACTACGAGACCAGCCGGGCGCTCGCCGAGGACGCGCTGGCCAACTGGCGGGACACCGACGAGGACGACCCGACCACCCTGCGGATGCGCTTCCACCTCGCCAACGTGCTGCGCGCGCAGAGCCACTTCGACCTGGCCTACGCCATCGACCAGGACATCTACGAACGGCAGCGGCGGATCTTCGGGGAGGACCACCTCTACACCCTGATGACCGCGCGCAGCCTCGGCGCCGACCTGCGCGCGCAGGGCCGCTACCACGAGGCGGAGGCGCAGGACCGGCGCACGCTGGAGCTGAGCATCCGCAGCTTCGGCGACGACAGCGGGCGCACCCTCATCGCGGAGAACAACCTGGCGGTGTCCCTGCGGCTGGTCGGCGACTTCCGCGGCGCCGTGCAGCTCGACCAGCACATCCACGAGCGCCGCCGGGACCGGTTCGGCGAGGAGGACCCGTCCACCCTCGCCTCGGCCAGCAACTACGGGCGGGGGCTGCGGGACACCGGCGAGCTGTGGCGCTCACACTCCGTGCTGCACCGCACGTACGCGTCCCAGCAGAAGGTCAACGGGCCGGACCACCCGGAGACCCTTCGTACCGCCAAGGACCTGGCGCTCACCCTGCGTCAGCTCGGCCGGTTCGCCGACGCGCACCGGCTGATCGAGCGGACCGTGGTGCGCTACCAGCGGACCCTGGGCAGCGACCACGCCGACACCCTCTCCGCCGAGATGGCGCTCGCGACCACGTGGTCGGCCGTGGGCGACAACCAGACCGCGGTCCGGATGGCCCGCCGGCTGCGCGACGGCTACAACGAGGTGCTCGGCGAGTCGCACGCGATCACCCTCGCCTGCGTCAACAACCTCGGCGTGCTGCTGCGCAAGCAGGGCGACCACCTCCAGGCCCGGGACCTCGCCCAGCGGGTCCGCGACCAGATGCTGGCCAGCCTCGGCGAGCGGCACCCGCACACGCTGCTGGCCACGCTCAACCTCGCCAACGACCTGTACGCCCTCGGCGAGCGGGACGCCGCGCTGCTGCTGGACACCACCGCGTACGTGGAGCTGACCCGGGCGCTCGGCGCCGACCACCCCGACACCCTCTCCGCCTCGGTCAACCTGGCACTGAGCCGGATGGGCACCGAGAGCGAGGCGGACGCCGGGCGGGCCCTCTACGACGAGGCGTACGGGCAGCTGGTGCAGTTGTTCGGCGGGGACAACCCGCGGGTGGTGCAGGCCCGCCAGAAGGAGCGCGCCAACGCGTACATCGAGCCGGCGCTGCTCTGACGTCTCGCGGTGCCGCCGTCCCCGGTCGGCGGTCTCCGCTAGCCGGACAGCCAGGTGGCCAGCGCGAGCGGGTCGGCGCCGGGCAGCGCCCCGCAGAGGGCACGTGCCAGGTCGGGGCGGCCGGTGAGCGCCCGGGCGGCGGGCTGTCCGGTCCGCCGCGCCGCGAGGACGAGGCCGACCCAGGCGTCCGCGTCGTCGGGTTCGGCGGTCAGCCGCCGCCGGTATCCGGCCAACGCGGTCGCCGGATCGCCGGCCGCGTACGCCCGGTCGCTCGGGTCCGGGTCGGACGGTTCCGCCGGGGCGCCGAGCAGCCGGCGCCGGACCGCCGCCTCCGGACCGGTCTCGGTGGCCAGCGCCGGGCGGGCCGGGGCTGCGGTGACGGTCGCTGCCGGGCCGCCCGCCGGTCGGGGCCGGCCCCGACGCCAGGCCCCGGCCAGCCGGTCCACCTCGTCGGGGTCCGGCGTGAGGTTGGCCAGCGCCCAGCGCACCGCGCCGCCGTCGGCCACGTCCTCGACGGCCGCCTCGATCCGGCCGTCGACGGGGGAGTCGGCCGGATCCCGCCAGCGGCGCAGGGTGGCGGCCATGCCGGCGACGAAGGCGTGCCCGGCCTCGGTCAGCTCGGCGCCGCCGGTCAGCTGGGCGGTCGCCCGCACGGTCTGCTCCCGCCAGTACGCGTACTCGAAGGCGGCGGCGACGCTCTCGTGCCGCCGGCTGCGCCACACCTCGGCGACACCCAGGTGCGCGTACGCGCCCTGGAGCAACGCGCCGGCCGGTCGCGGGTCGAGCCGCCACGGCGCCCGGTAGCGGGCCGGCCCGGCGGCGGCGTGCAGGGGCAGCAGGTCGAGCAGCGCGCCGAGCTTGGTGTGCTGGAGCTCGTGCACCAGCAGCAGCGCGAGGGTGCGCGGGTCGGCCGGCACGGAGAGCGCGATGGCGCCCAGCGCGTCCCGGCTGGTGGCGCTGACCGGGTTTCCCGACGACGGCGGGTCCAGCGGCACCAGCGAGCGCAGCAGCGCGCCCAACCCGTCGACGTGCGCCGGGAGGTGGTGGGCCACCCACTCCCACGCCTGGCCGGTCAGCCGGTCGAGTCGGGCCGCCGCCGCGTCGTCCAGTCGGGCCGCCGGCGGCCGGTGGTACCGGTGCCGCCACGGGTCCAGGTCGTCGACCAGCAGCTCCGGCCCCGTCGCGGGGAGCGTGATCCGCCGTGCCGGCAACCAGTCGCCGCCCACGTCCGCCTGGATCGACAGGGTGCCGGCCGTGCCCCGGACGGTCGCCGTGCCCGGGATGAGCCCGGCCGTGCCGCCGATGGTGGGCAGCAGCAGCGTGCCGTCGGGGCAGGGCACGGTCAGCTCGAACGGCAGCCCGGCTCGGGTGGCCGCGGCCGCGGCGAGGGCGGCCAGGTAGCCGGCGTCGGCGTTGCCGTCGAGGGCGGCACGGGCCCAGCCGGTGACCGGCGGGTGGGCCAGCACGGCGGCCACCGCCGCCGGGTCGGCCCGCTCGGCGCGGGTGAGCAGGTCCAGGCTCCGCCGTGCCAGCGTCTGGTCGGCGGCGGCCCGGGCGGCGGCGACGGTCAGCAGCCGGCGCCGGCCGAGTTGCCCGCCGCGCAGCACGTCCAGGGTGGCCGGGTCGCCGTGACCACCGGCCAGCGCGGCGAGCTGCGTGGGCGAGAGCACGGCCACCGCGTTACCGCCCGGCGGGCAGGCGCACCGGAGGCATGCCGGCCACCGCCGGGCGGCCGGTCGCGGCCCGGCCCGCCGGCGCTGCGGCGCTCCCGCCCGTCCCCGCGCCGCTCGGCCCCGCGCCGCTCGGCCCCGCGCCGCCCGACCGCGTGCCGTCGGGGGCGGCGATCCGGTGGCGGACCGCGTCGAGGTCGGCCGCCACCACGGACCGCACGTGCCGGATCAGCCGGTACAGGTCCGGGCAGTACACCGACGGGTGGGCGAAGCCGGCGCCGGCGCGGAAGCGGTGCGCGTACAGGCCGCCGCCGCAGGCGCTGACCACCGGGCAGCTCCGGCAGGCCGGGGCGAGCGCGGCGGGGCCGGTCGGTCGGCCCGCGAGGGACGGGTGGCGCAGCGCCTCGTCCAGGGAGTGCCGGAAGACGTCGTATCCGGTGCGCATCGACGCCTCGGCGGTGGTCTTCAGCGTGTCGGTGCCTTCGATGGTGCCGTCGGTCTCGACGGTCATCACGTCCGGCTCGCCGCCGCCGAGCGCCTGCGTGCCGCTGCGCCCGCCGAGCACCAGTGCGATCAGCGACTCGAACAGTCGGATTCCGGTCCGCCGCGGCGTCTCCCGGTACCAGCGGTCGAAGACCGCGACGAGCCAGTCCCCGTACGGGGTGTCGGTGCCGCCGGGGCGGCGCCCGGGCGGGGGCTGGGACCAGTTGCCGTGGGGCAGCAGCAGGTCCAGCCGGGGTGGGGTGAACTCCAGCAGGCTGTCGTAGACCCGGACGGGGTCGTTGGCCAGGTCGACCGTGCAGAGCAGGCCGGCGTACCGGGCGCGGTGCTCGGGGCGGGCGAGCAACCGGAGCGCGGCGGCCACCTCGGCGTGGCTGCCCCGGCCGTCCGGGTGGCGGCGGTGCCGGTCGTTGGCGTCCCGGTCGCCGTCCAGGCTGACCCCGACGTCGATCTCGTGCTCGTGGAACAGCGCGAGGAACCGCTCGTCGAGCAGCACCCCGTTGGTCTGCACCGCGAAGTCCAGGGTGGTGCCGGTGGGCATCGCGGCGCGCAGCGTCCGCACCGTCCGGTCGATCACCGGTACGCCGGCCAGCAGGGGCTCGCCGCCGTGCAGCACGACCCGGACCCGCCCGGTGCGGTGCCGTGTGACGTGGGCGGCCAGCCGGTCAGCGACCCGGTCCACCGTGCCCGGCCCGATCAGCCGGGGCCGCTCGCGCCAGCCCTGGTCGGCGTGCCGGTAGACGTAACAGTGGTCGCAGGCCAGGTTGCAGCGGCCGTGCAGCTTCAGCACGAGTTGGCGTACGCGGGGCTCGGGCCCGCCGAGCGGCGGCGCGTCGGCGGCGCGTTCAGGGTCGCGCCGGGTGGCCGACGGCGGCGCGTCGGCGGGCATGGTCAGAAGCTCGACTCGAAGGCCGACACGTCACCGGGCCGGCCCGGGTCGTCGCCGGTGGCGAGGGTGGCCAGCACGTGGGCGAGCACGCCGTCACCGGCACCGGCCAGCAGCTCCACCAGCGGTACGTCGCCGAGTTGCACCAGAGCGGCGCCGGGGCTCACCGGCGCGGAAAGCTGGTCGTGGTCAGCCACCGTGGACCGTCCCGCGGTCGGACGTCCGCACGTGCGTCACCGCTGCGCTCACTCCGCCTTTCTACACCATCGCGGCCGGCCCGGACGGCTCGACACCGCACCCCTGACGGCCCGGCCGGAAGGTGTTCATCCGGCGTGCGTACGCGGCCGCCCAGGGCCGGCTCGGAGCGCGTGAGCAGCGCCGGGAGAAATTGTCCACCGGGCCTGTCGATTCCGGCCGGCGACGTTCGTGTGGAGGATGAGAGGCCGGCGAGGAGCCGGCCGCGCGTGAGGAGGCTCCATGGCGCAGTACCTGCTCAGCATCTACCAGCCGGCGGGCGAGGGGCTGCCCGAGCCGGAGTTCCTGGACCGGGTGATGCGCGACCTCGGGACGATCCGGGACGAGCTGGCGGCCGCGGGGTCGTGGGTCTTCGGGCAGGGCCTGCACGCGCCGGAGACGGCCACCGTGCTGCGCCCCCGCGACGGCGAGGTGCTGGTCACCGACGGGCCGTTCGTCGAGGGGAAGGAGTACCTCGGCGGGTTCACCATCGTCGACGTGCCGGACCTCGACGCGGCGCTGGCGTGGGGCCGCCGGTACGCGCTGGCCACCACCCTGCCCATCGAGGTGCGCCCGTTCCAGGGCTGAGCATGGGCGACCGCGAGCCGGCCGACGTGGCCACGGTGTTCCGCGCGGAGTACGGACGCGCGGTCGCCGTGCTGACCCGCCTCCTCGGCGACCTCGACCTCGCCGAGGAGGCGGTGCAGGACGCGTTCACCGTCGCGCTGGCACGGTGGCCGGAGACCGGGGCGCCGCCCAGTCCGGCCGGCTGGATCATCACCACCGCCCGCAACCGGGCGGTGGACCGGCTGCGCCGCGAGGCGTCCCGGGCCGCCCGCCACGCCCAGGCGGCGCTCCTGCGCGCCCCGGACACGGCCACGGAGGAGGGACCGGTGCGCGACGACCGGCTGCGTCTCATCTTCACCTGTTGCCATCCCGCGCTCGCCCCGGCGGCCCGGGTGGCGCTGACGCTGCGGCTGCTCGGCGGGTTGAGCACCGCCGAGATCGCCCACGCGTTCCTGGTGCCCGAGCCGACCATGGCGCAGCGGTTGGTCCGGGCCAAGGCCAAGATCCGGGCGGCCCGGATCCCGTACCGGGTGCCGCGCGACGCGGACCTGCCGCAGCGGCTGCACGGGGTGCTCGCCGTGCTGTACCTGATCTTCACCGAGGGCCACACCGCCAGTTCGGGCGGGACGCTGGTCCGCGACGACCTCTGCGCGGAGGCGATCCGGCTGGCCCGGCTGCTGGTCGAGCTGATGCCGGACGAGCCGGAGGCGCTCGGGCTGCTCGCCCTGATGCTGCTCACCGAGGCGCGGCGGGCGGCGCGTACGACCGCCGGGGGCGACCTGGTGCCGTTGCCGGCGCAGGACCGCGGCCGCTGGGACGCGGTGCTGGTCGCCGAGGGGCAGGCGCTGGTCCGGCGGTGCCTGCGACGCGACCGGCCCGGCCCGTACCAGGTCCAGGCCGCGATCGCCGCGGTGCACAGCGACGCGGCGGATGTCGCGGACACCGACTGGGGTCAGATCCTCCAGCTGTACGACCAGCTGATGGTGCTCGCCCCCGGCCCGGTCGTGGCGCTGAACCGGGCGGTCGCGCTCGCCGAGGTCGCCGGCCCGGCGGCCGCGCTGGCCGCCGTGGAGCCCCTCGACCTGGCCGGCTATCACGTCTTCCATGCGATACGGGGTGACCTGCTGGCCCGGCTCGGGCGGGCGGGTGAGGCCGCCGACGCGTACCGGACGGCCGCCGCCCGGACGCAGAACGCGGCCGAGCGGGCCTTCCTGAGCGCCCGGGGCGACGCGCTGGCGTAGCCGCGGGCGGTGGGACCGGGCGCCGGTGAGCCGGGGGCCCGGCGGAGCGGCGTTTGCGGGTCGGGGCGTCGGGAACGCGGGTGTCGCCGGCAGTGCGGCGCCCGGCGCGCCGCCCGACGAAACGGACGCCGAACGCATGACGTACCGGCCGACTGTCGCCACCGCGGTGCCCGACCTGACCATGCTGACGCTGGGCGTGGAGGAGGAGTACCTGCTGCTCGACCCGGACACGGGCGAGAACCTGCCGGTCGCCGACCAGGTGTTGACCGCGCTGCGCGGGTCGGCCCGCGACCAGAGCCGGCAGGAGTTCCGGCACAGCATGGTCGAGATGGTCACCCCGGTCACCGCCGACCTGGCCGAGCTGCGCGCGCAGTTGGTCACCCTGCGCCGCTCCGCGGCGGACGCGGCCGAGGCCGCCGGGGCCCGGCTGGTGGCGGTGGGGGCGACGCCGCTGCACGAGCCGCACCGGACGGTGCCGGACAAGCCGCGATATCACGCCATGTCCCGGCGGTACGGGCCGGTCGCGCACGATCCGGCCGTCTGCGGCTGTCACGTGCACGTCGGGGTGCCCGACCGCGAACTGGCCGTGCAGGTCTGCAACCACCTGCGGCCGTGGCTGCCGGTGGTGCAGGCGATCACCACCAACTCGCCGCTGCACGACGGCGTGGACACCGGGCACGCCAGCTGGCGGGGGATGCAGCTGGAACGCTGGCCGAGCATCGGCCCGACGCCGTACTTCGGGTCGGCGGCGGAGTACGACCGGACGGTCGACGAGCTGATCGCCGCCGGCGTCATGCTCGACGCCGCGATGGTCTACTGGTACGCCCGGCCGTCCGCGTCGTACCCGACGGTGGAGATCCGGGTCGGCGACGTCTGCCCGACCGTGGACGACGCGGTGCTGGTCGCCGCCCTGGCGCGGGCCCTGGTGGCCACGGTGCTCGACGACGCACGGGCCGGTGTGCCCGCCGCACCCGTGCGGGACTGCCTCGTCTCGGCCGCGCACTGGCGGGCCGCCCACGACGGCCTGGACGGTGAGCTGATCGACCTGCGGGCCGGCGGCGCCCGGCCGGCCTGGGCGCTGGTCGACGAGCTGTTCGCCATGGTCACGCCGGCGCTGGACCGGCACGGCGACCTGGCGTACGCGATCGGGCAGCTGTCCCGGCTGCGCCGGGAGGGCACCGGCGCAACCCGGCAACGCCGCGTCCTCGACCGCACCGATGACCTGCGCGCCGTCGTCGACCACCTCGCCGCCGCGACCGTCGCCACCTGACCAGGGTCAGCGGATGCCGTGTGACTGGAGCCAGAGTTCCAGCAGGCCGAGCTGCCAGAGCTTGTTGCTGCCCGCCGCCGCCTCGGCCTGATCCGGCTCGGCGAGCAGCCGCGCCACGTACTCCGGGCGGAACAACCCGCGCTCGTGGGCGGCCGGCGCCCGCAACGCCTCGGTGACCAGTTCGCGGACCGGACCGTCCACGTTGCGCAGCGCGGGCACCGGAAAATAGCCCTTGGGGCGGTCGACCACGTCGGCGGAAAGCACCTCCCGCGCGACCTCCTTGAGCACCCTCTTGCCGCCCTGTCCGACCTTGTGCTCCGGCGGGCAGCGGGCCGCGAGGGTTACCAGGTCCTGGTCCAGGAAGGGTGTGCGCACCTCCAGACCCCAGGCCATGCTCATGCTGTCCACCCGCTTGACGGGGTCGTCGGGAAGCATCAGGTGGGTGTCCAGTCGCAGCACCGCGTCCAGCGCGGTGTCCGCGCCCGCAGCGGCGAGGTGCGCGTCCAGCAGGTCCCGGCTGGCGTCGTGGTCGAGCACGTAGGCCGGGTCGACCACCCGGTTCAGCTCGGCGTGGTCCCGGTCGAAGAACGCCGCGGCGAACTGCGCCGCGGCGGCGTCGCGGGGTATCCGCGTCAGCGGCTGGTGATAGCCGTAGCCGGCGAAGACCTCGTCGGCGCCCTGCCCGGACTGGGCCACCTTGACGTGCCGGGCCACCTGCTCGGAGAGCAGATGGAACCCGACCACGTCGTGGCTGCCCATGGGCTCGGTCATGGCCAGCACGGTGCGGCGCAACGCCGGCACCAGGTCGTCGTCGGTGAGGTGGATGCGCTGGTGGTCGGTGTCGAAGGTGCGCGCGACGAGGTCCGAGTAGTGGAACTCGTCGCCGGACTCGTCGCCTCGGCTGTCGAAGCCGATGCTGAACGTGCGCAGGTGCTCCTGCCCGGCCTCGGCGAGCAGCGCCACGATGAGGCTGGAGTCCAGGCCGCCGGAGAGCAGGACGCCGACGGGGACGTCGGCGACGAGCCGCCGGCGTACGGCCGTGCGCAGCGCGTCCCCGACGGCCGCCTGCCAGTCCCGGGCGTCCAGGGCCGCGTCGGCCGGCTCCCGGACGTAGTCCGGCCGCCAGTACACCTCGTCGCGGCTGCGCCCGTCGGCCTCCACGATCCGCACGGTGGCCGGCGGCAGCTTGCGTACGCCGCGCAGAATGGTCCGCGGCGCCGGCACGATCGAGTGCCAGGAGAGGTAGTGGTGCAGGGCGACGGGGTCGATGCTTGTGTCCACGTCACCGGCGCGCAGCAGCGCCGGGAGGCTGGAGGCGAACCGGAGCCGGCCGGGGGACTCGGCGAGGTAGAGCGGCTTGATGCCGAGCCGGTCGCGGGCCAGCACGAGCCGCCGCCGGGCCCGATCGACCAGTCCGATAGCGAACATGCCGACCAGGTGGTCGACGAACCGCTCGCCCCACCGGGCGTACGCCACGAGGATCACCTCGGTGTCGCTGGTGGAGTGGAAGGTGTACCCGGCGTCGCGTAGCTCCTCGCGCAGTTGCGGGTAGTTGTAGACGCAGCCGTTGAACACGAGGGCGAGGCCGAGGTCGGTGCGCACCATCGGCTGGGCGCCGGCGTCGGAGAGGTCGATGATCGTCAGCCGGCGGTGCCCGAGGGTGATCCAGTCGTCGTTCCACAGCCCTTCGCCGTCCGGGCCCCGGGAGCGCAGCGCCTCGGTCATGCGGGTGACCGCCGCGGCGTCCGGCCTCGATCCGTCGAAGCGTGCCTCCCCGGTGATGCCGCACATCAGCGGAGGTCACCGGGCTCAGGGGTCAGCAGAGGCACCGCGCAACCCTCCTGTCACCCGGGCGGTCGCCCGGTGGCATCGGTCCCGTCGATCGGACGGGCGGCACGGCTACCCGCGGCGGCGGTGACCAAACCCGGGCCGGGCGCCGGCGTCAGCCGCGCAGGGTACGCAGGATCCGGGCGAGCTGGTCGCGGTCGGCCGGGTCGAGGTGGGCGAAGAACCGGTCCGCCTCGGCCTGCCGCGCGGCCCGGATGGCGGCGCCGGTGCGGGTGCCCTCGGCGGTGAGCGCGACCAGGGTGGCCCGGCGGTCGTTCGGGTCGGGCCGCCGCTCGACCAGGCCTCGGGCCTGCAGGTCGTCGACGACCTCGGTGGCGGAGCGGGGCGCGATGCGCAGGTGCTCGGCGAGCGCGCCGGGCCGCAGCACGCCGTGCCGGGTCAGGGCGGCGAGCGCGCGGGCCTGGCTGGGGGTGACGTCCCAGGGCGCCAGGGCGTCGCGGGTGCGGTGCCGCAGCCGGCGGGCCACCCCCCAGAACGCCTCGGCCAGGGTCTCGTCGTCGCCGTCCGCCTCGGTCACGGGAATACCGTAGCAGCAGGTACGGTTGTTCCCTCATGATGAGGCAACCTCAGCAATTCCCCCGACGAAGGTAGGTACCCCTCTTGGATTCCACCCCCACCGGCCGCGACCGCGGCCCCCGCACCGTCAGCGCCGCGGAGAAGGCGCAGGCCCGGCAGGTGTCGCTGCGGCGCGTCGCCGGGTTGTTCACCCCGCACCGCGGCGCGCTCGGCGCCGTGACCGCGATCATCGTGGCCTCCTCGGTCATCGCGATGGCCTCGCCGTTCCTGCTCCGCCACGTGATCGACGAGGCCCTGCCGGAACGCGACCTGACCCTGTTGATCTGGCTGGTCGTCGGCATGGTCGCGGTGGCCGCCGTCACCGCCGTCCTCGGCGTGGTGCAGACCTGGATCTCCACCCGGGTCGGCCAGCAGGTGATGCACCGGCTGCGCACCGACGTGTTCAGCCACCTCCAGCGCCAGTCGCTGGGCTTCTTCACCCGCACCCGCACCGGCGAGGTGCAGTCCCGCATCACCAACGACATCGGCGGCATGCAGTCGGTGGTCACCTCCACGGCCACCGGCGTGGCGTCCAACCTGACCACCGTGGTCGCCACCGCGGCCGCCATGGTGGCGCTGTCGTGGCGGCTCTCGCTGGTCTCGCTGCTCGTCCTCCCGCCCGCGATCTGGCTGACCCGCCGGGTCGCCCACCTGCGCCGGGAGATCACCGCCCGACGCCAGCGGGAACTCGCCGACCTCAACGTCACCGTGGAGGAGGGGCTGTCGGTCAGCGGTGTGCAGCTGGCCAAGACGCTCGGCACCGGGCCGGCGCTGATCGAGCGGTTCACCGCCTCCTCGGCCCGCCTGGTCGACCTGGAGCTGCGCAGCGAGCTCGCCGGCCGCTGGCGGATGGCCTCGATGACCATCGTCTTCGCCGCCATTCCGGCGGTCATCTACCTCAGCGCCGGGCTGCCCGGCACCGCGGGCACGCTGAGCATCGGCACCCTGGTCGCCTTCACCGCGCTCCAGGGCGGGCTGTTCCGCCCGCTGATGGGCCTGCTCAACGTGGGTGTCTCGCTGACCGCGTCGCTGGCGCTCTTCGCGCGGATCTTCGAGTACCTGGACCTCCCGGTCGAGGTGGCCGACCCCGCCGAGCCGGTCCGGCTCGACCCGCGCACGGTCCGCGGCGAGGTACGCCTGGAGGAGGTCACCTTCAGCTACCCGGGCAGCGACACCGCCGCGGTCGCGGGGGTGTCCCTGGACGTGCCCGCCGGCACCGGCCTGGCGCTGGTCGGCGAGACCGGCTCCGGCAAGAGCACCCTCGCCGCGCTGGTCAGCCGGCTGCACGACCCGAGCAGCGGCCGGGTCACCATCGACGGCGTCGACCTGCGTGACCTGCGCCTGGCCGACCTGGCGGCGATCGTCGGCGTGGTCAGCCAGGAGACCTACCTGCTGCACACCACCGTGCGGGAGAACCTGCGCTACGCCCGGCCGGACGCTACCGACGCGGAGATCGAGGCCGCGGCCCGCGCCGCCCGGATCCACGACCTGATCGCCGGCCTGCCCGACGGGTACGACACGGTGGTCGGCTCCCGGGGCCACCGGTTCTCCGGCGGCGAGAAGCAGCGGCTTGCCATCGCCCGCACCCTGCTGCGCGACCCGCGCGTGCTGATCCTCGACGAGGCGACGAGCGCCCTGGACACCGAGACCGAACGGGCCGTGCAGCGGGCCTTCGACACGCTCGCCGAGGGGCGGACCACGATCACCATCGCGCACCGGCTCTCCACCGTGCGCGACGCCGACCAGATCGCGGTGCTCGACCACGGCAGGATCGTGGAGAGCGGCACCCACGACGGTCTGATGGACCGCAACGGCCGGTACGCCACCCTGGCCGCCTGACCGGTCGTCGCGCTCACCGGACGACCGAAAGGTGGCCGCGGGAGGATCCCGCGGCCACCCTCTGTGGCAGGTCAGCGGTTACGCAGCGGAGCGAGCGCGGTGCTCCAGGCCACGACCTGGTCGAGCATGGTGGTGAGCGGGCCCTCGTGGGCCGGGTTCGGCTTGAAGACGCTGAAGTTCTCGAAGTCGCTGAAGAGCGACAGCGCCACCTGGGCCCGCACGTCGGCCATCTGGAGCTCGGCGGCGATCAGGCGCAGGTGCTCCACGGCCCGGGTGCCGCCGACGGAGCCGTAGCTCACGAAGCCGACGGCCTTGTTGTTCCACTCGGCGTAGAGGTAGTCGATGGCGTTCTTGAGGGCGCCCGAGGTGGAGTGGTTGTACTCCGGGGTCACCATCACGAATCCGTCGAACGCGGCGATGGTCTCGGCCCAGCGGAGCGTGTGCGGCTGGGTGTACTGGCCCATCGACGGCGGGATGGCCTCGTCGAGGTGCGGCAGCGGGTGGTCGAGCAGGTCGATGAGCTCGAACTCCGCGTCCGAGCGCTGCTTGGCCGCCTCGAGGACCCAGTGGGCGACGGCTTCGCCGTTGCGGCCCGGGCGGGTGCTGCCGAGGATGATGCCGATCCTGGTCATTGCGTGTGGTGCCCTTCCGGAAGGCTGACAGAACGTCCCACACGCTAGACATTGATTGCGTGGTCAAGCAAATATCGGCCCGGTGTCCACCGTCACAGCGCGGGCAGGCTGTTGCCCGGTCAAGCAACTAGAATGGTTGTCATGTCCGGCACCTCCGCGCAGCCCCTGC
Organism: Micromonospora sp. WMMD812; assembly: GCF_027497215.1. NCBI lineage: Bacteria > Bacillati > Actinomycetota > Actinomycetes > Micromonosporales > Micromonosporaceae > Micromonospora > Micromonospora sp. WMMD812. The sequence continues at coordinate 419,237 of NZ_CP114904.1, forward strand.
GGCCCCTCGATCCCGACGAGGAGGCGCTGGTCCGCGAACTGGTCCGGGTGATCTACGTCCTGCCCCGGGCGATCGACGCCGACATGGTCGCGGACCGGCAGTTGCCCTTCACCGAGTACCTGGCCCTGATGCACCTCTCGGAGGCGCCCGAGCGGCACATGCGGATGAGCGATCTCGCGGCGGCCTGCCAGCTCTCGCTGAGCGGCATGACCCGCACCGTGATCCGGCTCGAGACGCAGGGCCTGGTCAAGCGGGTCCGGTGCGAGGAGGACGCCCGCGGCAACAACGCCGTCCTGACCGACGCCGGCCTCGCCCGCCTGGCGGAGTCCTGGCCGAGTCACCTGGCCAGCGTGCGGCGGCGGCTCCTCGACCACCTCCAGGGCCTCGACCTCGCCCGGCTGGCCCGCGCGTTCCAGGGGGTCGGGACCGCCGACTGAGTCGGGTCGTCCGGTCCCACAACTGTCTCGAAACTGTCGCTAAACCGTCTCAATGTCGGTGGGCGTCGCGTCCAGGTGGCGGTAGACGGTGGCGCGGGAGACGCCCAGCGTCGCGGCGATGGCCTCCACCGAGTGGGTGCCGGCGGCGTGCATCCGGCGCGCCGCCTCGACCTGCTCGTGGCCCATCGCGCGGGGCCGCCCCGGCCGTCGCCGGGCCGGCGTCGACCGGACCTCGTCGGCCGCCGGCGCGGGCGCGGTCAGCAGCCGGCGTACGCCGTCGAGCATGTCCGCGCGGAGCACCTCGTCGGACACGTCGGTGAAGAAGACGACCGGGTCGCTGCACATCGCGACCGCCTGCACCGCCCGGACCCGTTCCCGGCGCCCGGCGTCCGGGCCGGCGATGAACTCGTTGGCCCGCATCGCGATTCGCATCAGCCGGTGGTAGGTGTCGCCCCGCGTGATCAGGGCGATGTCGTGGAAGAGCATGCCGAGTGGCCGACGGTGGGCCAGCATGGTGTCCACCCAGCCCTCGAGCACCGTCCATCGTGCCTGCTCGGTCGGCCGCCCCTCGGCCGCGTCCAGCAGCTTCTCCAGATCGGACAGCAGCGGCTCGACCAGCGCCGCGAGCAGGTGCTCCTTCGCCGGGAAGTGGTACAGGACCGCGGCTTTGGTCAGCCGCAGGCGCTCGCCGATCTGCCGCAGCGAGGTGCGCTGGTAGCCGTGCTCGGCGAACAGGTCGAGCGCGGCGCGCAGGATCCGGCTGCGGGTGTCGTCCACGGGCTCCAGGGTCACGCCGCCAGCGTAACCGCCGTCCTGACCGGTGGCCGGGATCACCGTTGAGCCGACTGACCGACGGTCAGTACAGTGGGATGGTCGGTGCGTCACACGACAGGAGGGGCGATGGCCGTCATCTCGGTCGGAAACCTGGTCAAGACATTCGGCGGCATCCGGGCGCTCGACGGCCTCGACCTGCGGGTCGAGGCGGGGGAGGTGCACGGCTTCCTCGGGCCCAACGGCGCCGGGAAGTCCACCACCATCCGCGTCCTGCTCGGCCTGCTGCGCCGCGACTCCGGCGAGGCACGGGTGCTCGACGCCGATCCCTGGCGCGACGCGGTGCGCCTGCACCGCCGGCTGGCGTACGTGCCCGGCGACGTGAGCCTCTGGCCCAACCTCTCCGGCGGCGAGGCGATCGACCTGCTCGGCGAGCTGCGCGGCGGCCTCGACCGCCGCCGCCGCGACGAGCTGCTGAACGCCTTCGACCTGGACCCGACCCGCAAGTGCCGCACCTACTCCAAGGGCAACCGGCAGAAGGTCGCCATCGTCGCCGCCTTCGCCTCCGACGTCGAGCTGTACGTGCTCGACGAGCCCACCTCCGGCCTCGACCCGCTCATGGAGGCGGTGTTCCAGGACGAGGTCCGGCGGATCAAGCGGGACGGCGCGACCGTGCTGCTCTCCAGCCACGTGCTCGCCGAGGTCGAGGCGCTCTGCGACCGGGTCAGCATCATCCGCGAGGGCCGCACCGTCGAGTCCGGCAGCCTCGCCGAGCTGCGCCACCTCACGCGTACAGCCGTGACCGTGGAGACCGCCCGCCCGGTGGACGGCCTCGACGCGCTCCCCGGCGTCCACGCCGTACGCGAGGTCGACGGGCGTACCCACCTGGAGGTCGAGCCGGCGCACCTGGACGAGCTGCTCGGCCAGCTCATCCGCTTCGGCGTCCGCGCGCTCACCAGCACGCCGCCCACCCTGGAGGAGCTGTTCCTGCGCCACTACGGCGACGAGCGCGCCGCCGACGGGCCGCCGAGCGCCGAGCGCGCCGCCGACGGGCGCCCGAGCGGCGGGTCGCGGCGGGCGGCCGTCCGATGAGCGCCTTCACCGGCACCCGCCGCCTGGCCCGGCTCGTGCTGCGCCGCGACCGGATCCGCCTCGCGATCTGGGTGCTCGGCACGCCCCTGCTCGGGTACGCCCTCGCGGGCAGTGTCGCCGGCATCTACCCGGACGAGGCCGCCCGCGAGGGCTACGCCGCGACCTCGGCGTCCAGCCTCGTCGCCCGCGCCTTCAACGGCCCCATCGCCGGCACCGACCTCGGCGCCGTGGTGGTCGCGGAGACGTACGTGACGCTGGCCCTGATCGTCGCCCTGCTGAGCACGTTCGCCGTCGTCCGGCACACCCGACAGAACGAGGAGACCGGCCGGGCGGAGCTGATCGGCGCCTCCATGGTCGGCCGGTACGCGCCGCTCACCGCCGCGCTGCTCGTCGTCGTCGCGACGAACGTGCTGGCCGCGGCGCTGCTCGCGGTCGCCTTCGCGGGCGGCGGCCTGGCCCTGGCCGGTTCCGTCGCGGCGGCCGCGGCGATCGGCGGCGTCGGGATCGCCTTCACCGGCATCGCCGCCGTCACCGCCCAGCTGTCCGTCACCTCCCGGGGCGCCAACGCGCTCGCCGCCGAGGCCGTCGGGCTCTCCTTCGTCCTGCGCGCCGCCGGCGACGTGCTCGGTGACACCAGCGCCGACGGCACCCGGGTGGACAGCGCCTGGCCGTCCTGGCTCTCCCCGTTAAGCTGGGGCAACCAGATCCGCGCCTTCGTCGGCGAGCGGTGGTGGGTGCTCGCCCTCCCCGTCGCGCTGCTGCTCGCCGCCGTGGCCCTCGCGTACGCCCTCGCCGAGCGGCGCGACCTCGGCGCCGGGCTGGTCGCGCCCCGGCGCGGCCCGGCCACCGCCGCGGCGCGGCTGCTCAGCCCGGCCGGCCTGGCCTGGCGGTTGCAGCGCGGCACGCTGCTCGGCTGGGCGATCGGCGTCGCCGTGCTCGGACTCTCGATGGGTGTGGCGGCCGACGAGTTCAACGCCATGATCGAGGAGAATCCGGCCGCGGCCGAGGCGATCAGTGCCATGGGCGGCGGCGCCGACCTGGTCGACGCGTACCTCGCCGCGATGCTCGGGCTCTTCGCGCTGACCATCGGCGCGTACGTCGTGCAGGCCCTCCTGCGGGTACGCGCCGACGAGGCCGACGGTGTGCTGGAGGCCGCCCTCGCCACCGCGGTGAGCCGCAGCCGCTGGCTCGGCACCCAGGTGCTCGTCGCGGCGCTCGGCGCCCTCGCCCTGCTGCTGCTCGCGGGCGTGACCACCGGCCTCGGTCACGGCCTCGTCGCCGGCGACCCGCTCGGCCGGGCGGCCGACCTCGGCGGCGCCGCCCTGCTGCGCCTGCCCGCTCTGCTCGTGGTGGCCGGCGTGGTGACCGCGCTGTTCGGCCTGCTGCCACGCTGGTCGGTGGCGCTGTCGTGGACGGCGCTGCTGGTGTTCCTCCTGCTCGGGCAGCTCGGCGCGGTGCTGGAGCTGCCGCAGGCGGCGCTGAACCTCTCGCCGTACACGCACATTCCGTCCGTGCCCGCGGTGGACTCGGCGGTCGCGCCGCTGGTGGTGCTCACGGCGGTGGCGGCGGCGCTGCTGGCTGCGGGCGTCGCCGCCTTCCGCCACCGCGACGTGCCGAGCTGACCGACCCGTGCCGCCCGGCTTCGCGCGGGCGGCCACCGCCCAGCTTCGCGCGGGTGGTTGCCGCAACTTCCGGGAAGTTGTCCCCTCCTCGGCGCTCCGAGGCCACTACTTCCCTGAAATTGCGCCCCATACCCCCATATCCGACAGTGCGCGGCGAGCGAGGGTGTCCCCACCGGGGCGGGGTCGATCACAATCGTGCGGTGCGGCGTCGAATGTGGAAGTGGGGCCTGCTCGGCGTCGTCGCCGCGGGGGCGGCGGCCGGCACCGCCTGGGTCTGGCTGCGGTACGACTTCGAGAAGGTCAACTGGACCTGGGGCGTCGTCGCCGGGGTCATCGCGGTCTACCTCCTGCTGGACCAGGTCCTCCGCGCCCAGCCGGCCAGCCTCGCGGCGGCCGGCGTGCACCGCCGGGCGGCCGCCGACGAGCTGATCGAGCTGACCCGGCGGGACCCGACCGACGAGGCCCTGCTGCGCACCGTCGACGAGCCGTACCCGCTGCCCGTGCGCTGGCACACCGCCCCGCAGCGCCTGCTCCCGTCGTGGCGCGCCATCGGCCGGTCCAGCGACGCGACCCCGATGGACCTCGCCGGCCGCGACGGAGCACTGTGGAGCTGCTACCGGGCCGTACCCTCCGGACGGCTGCTGCTGCTGGGGCCGGCGGGCTCCGGCAAGTCGATCATCGCGCTGCGGATGGCCCGAGAGCTGCCCCTGCACCGCGAGCCGGACGCGCCGATCCCGGTGTTGCTGCCGGTCGACTCGTGGGACCCGGACCGGGAGGCCTTCCACGACTGGCTGGTCGACCGGCTCGGCCGGCGGTACCCGCGGCTCGCCGCCGAGCACGTCCGGCGGGACGCCGTGCTGCGCGACCTCGTCGAGACCAACCTGGTCGTGCCGGTCCTCGACGGGCTGGACGAGGTGCCCGAGGAGCGGCTGATCGCCTGCCTCGAGGAACTCAACGCGCTGCCGACCCAGCGGTTCGTCCTGACCTGCCGCACGTCGGTCTACGAGCGCTACCTGACCCAGGGCGAGAAGCTGCGGGGCGCCGCCGTGGTGCTGCTGGAATCCCCGGCGCCCGCCGAGGTCGCCGACTACCTGGTGGACGCGGCCCCGTACCACCAGGTCGACAACTGGTCCGCCGTCGCCGCCACCGTCGGCGCGGAACCGGAGCTGACCGCGGCGCTGTCCACCCCGCTGATGGTGACGATGGCCCGCAGCGCCTTCGACCAGCCGGGCACCGACCCGCGCGACCTGTTGCCACTCGCCCGGGAGCGGGGTCGCCGCTCGGTCGAGGACGATCTGCTCACCCGCGCCGTGGACGCGGCGCTGCGGTCCCGCCGCGGCGGTCAGGGCCTGCGCCGGTGGTTGCCGGTCAAGGCCCGCGCCTATCTCGGCTTCCTCGCCGCGCACCTGGAATCGCTGGACGTCCGGGAGTTCCGTTGGTGGCAGCTGCCGGCCGCGCTGCCCGGGCCGTTCTGGGCGCTCGTCGCCGGTCTGCGTGCCGCGCTGGCGGTGTGGCTGGCGCTCACGCTCTCCCGGGAGGCCCTCACCGCGACCGCCGCCCTGGTCACCGATCCGAACGGCCGGGCCGTCCTCGACGGTGTGACGCGTGCGACGCCGAGCCTGACGGTCGCGGCGTTCCTGCTGGCGGGGACCGTCGCGCTGGTACGCCGAGGCGGGGCGGCGCGGCCCCGCCGGATCGCGTTCGTGGGCGGGCTCCGAGCCCTGCCTCTCGGGCTTTTCGACGGACTGGCCGGCGGCGCGCTGTTGGCGTTCCTGACCTATGGCTTGCTGACCGGGTTCGCCCCGACCGCCCAACTGGTCGCGCTGCTGGACCGGGTGCCGGGGCTGCCCGCGTGGTCCGACCCGGCCCGCGCGGCGGTGCTCGCCGGCGCGCTGTGGTGTGCCTACCGGGGTGTGCGCGCCGCGCTGCGTGTCGACGTCTCGGCGCCCGCGGCCGAACTCGGGGCCACCAGCGTGGCCGAGACCGTCGACGCGGACCGCGCGGCGACCGTCGCGTTCGCGCTGGCGAGCTGCCTCGTCGCCGTGTTCCGGCTGATCGTCGCCGTGGCGCTGCTGCGCCTGGGCGGGGTGCTCACCGCGGTGCCGCCCCTGCCGGCGTTGATCTACGCCGGGTTGGGCCTGGGGTTGGGCTGGTGGCTGCTCCGCAACGGCGGCGGCGCGTGGCTTCGCTTCGCGGTGGCCCGGGCCGTGCTCGCCGCCCGCGGGCGCACACCGCACCAACTGCTCGCGTTCCTGGCGTACGCCGAGTCGGTGGGCCTGCTGCGCCACGGCGCCGGCGGCTACCGGTTCCGGCACGCCCGCCTGCAGAGCCGGCTCTCCGGCGGATCGGTGACCGGGCGTCGGGGGAGCCGCCTGCGCGAGGAGTTCGGCATCGAACTGGCGCGGGCCGGCTACTGGACCGAGGCGGCCCACCTCTTCGCCGAGATCGCGCAGACCCGGGCGACCAACGTCGGACCCACGGACGACCTGGCCGTGGCGGCCCTGCGCAAGGCCCTGCTGGCGGGCGCCGCCTCCGGGCAGTGGACCGGGATGTCCGCGCTGCTGACGCTCGTGCCGCCGCCGGCCACGCCCACGACGTCCGGTGCGGGCCTCCCGCCCGGGCGCGCCCGGATCCTCCATCAGCGGCAGCGGATCGCCCGCCTGGTCGCCGAGGGCGCGCCGCCGGTGGACCTGGTCCTCGCCGTCGAGGAGCTGCGCCGCCACGAGGACGGGAGCGGCCCGGGGCAGCGCGGCATCGAGGAGTTCCTGGCGGTCCTCCAGCTCGCCGCCGGCGACAGCGACGGGGCGCGGACCCGATTGGCGCAGCTGCGCGACAGCACCGACGCGGACCGGGACCCCGGCCCGCCGTCGCCGATCGGGGCGGGACTGCTGGCCCGGCTGCTCGTGGACGCCGGTGACCCGACCACGGCCACCGTCGTGTGCCACGAGGCGCTGCTGCTGGCCGACTACTGGCCGGAGCGGGGCGATCTGCTCGTGACCGCCGAGGCGTGGCGCTGGTCGGTCGAGGTGATGCGGCGGGCCACCGACGAGCGGGCCGAGCTGCTGCGCCGGATCCGCGCCGCCGCGGCCGCGCGACAGGACCACCGCCGGCGGGTCGAGCTGAGCCGGCGCGAACTGGCCGAGATGGGGCTTCAGGCGTGCCATGCCCTGATCGGTCACCAGACGCTGGGGCCGCTCGCGGTGGCCGTGTCCCGGCGGCTGTCCGTCGTCCTCGCCGAGCCCGCGATCGTCGTTCGGACCGTCGGGCGCAGCGCCCCGATGTGGCACGGCGGTTGACGCCGACGGGGCCGCCCGGACACAGGGGGGATGACCTGGTGGCGCTGCGCGGTGTGGTGGCCGCTCAGGCTTCGACCGGTCGGTGCTCTCGCTCCGCCGGACTGACGTCGTCCGGTCCGACGAGCGTGGCGAGGGCCGCCGCCAGGTCCCGGCCGAGGCGCTCGTCCACCCGACGAGCCTCCCCGCGCAGTCCGTACCAGGTCTCCTCGGCGGCCAGCCACAGCAGTTGCGGCACCAGGTCGGTGCAGCGGGCTCGAATCCACTTGGTGCCCTCGACGGCGAGCCAGGCGACCTGGGCGCGACGACTCGGCGGCGCGTTGCCGGGTTCCAGGTCGGGCCGGCGGTGCACGGGAACACCACGCTCACGCAACAGGTCGGCGTACGAGGCGGCGAGCAGGCGGTGGCCCCGCTCGCTGGGGTGCAGCCGGTCGACGCTCCACATGCCGGGGCGGTAGGTGTCGGGGTGCCCGGCGGTGTCGAAGTGGACGGTGCGGTACAGGCTGGCCGCGTGGTCGGTGATCGCGTTGACCGCGGCGATCCGGCGGGCCAGGGGCCGGGCCAGGGTCGCCGGCAACCCGAACATGCGCCCCGGTTCCGGCAGCCGCGCGGTGAGGACGACCGCGCCGGCACGGTGCAGCGTGCTGACGGTCTTGAGTACGGAGGCACCGATGGCGGCGGGATCGAAGGTCGCCCGTAGCGTGTCGTTGACGCCGACGACGACCGATGCGACCGTCGGCCGCAACGCCACCGCGGCGGACAACTGATCCCGCGCCACGTCGGCGGTCAACGCGCCGGTGCGAGCCAGGTTGTGGAACTCCACCGTCCCGGGCGCGCCGAGCCCGTCGGCGAGCAGAGCGGCCCATCCACGCCACGAGCCGTCCGGCATCGGGTCGCCGAGTCCCACGGTGATCGAGTCGCCCAGGGCGACGTAGCGGATGCGATCCGAGGGGCGCACGAGGTAAAGGTCTATGACCCCCGTACCGGCAGAGCCACATCGGCCCGACCGCCGGGCGAACGTCCAGCGAACCTCGCGTCTCCTGGTCAGCTCGACGTGGTCACGGCGACGATCCCGCAGCCGACCACGACGACGAGCAGCGTCAACAGGACGATCGCCAGGATGCCGCCGGGCCGGGCGAGGACCGGCTTTCCGGGGTCGAGCGGTACGGGCGAGTGTGCCGCGACGCCCGGCGTCGGCCGGGGTGGGTCGAGTCGCAGGACGCGTCGCAACCGGACGCGGTCGAAGAGCAGGAAGATCGGTATGGCGATCACACCGATGCCCCACCAACCGCCGAGCAGGCTCCGGTTCGTGTGGTGCCGGAACATCGCGAGGCCGCAACTCCGGCACATCCAGCCGCGGTGGCTGGAGACGATGTAGAGGATCACGACGCTGGTGACGGACTGGAATGCCGTCCGCACCGCGGGCTGCCCCCCGCAGAACTGGCATTCGCCGTCGAGGGGCGGACGCAGCGCGGGAGGTGCGGGAGATGTCGCGTCCCCCGGCAGTGGCTGTGCTGACATGGTGAGTTCCGGATTCGCGGGGATCGGTCGACGTTCGGTCAGCTGGCCGGCGCGGGGTAACGGTCCCCGCCGGTCTGGCGGAGCGCCGCCACCACCTGGTCCGTCGACTCCTTCACGTTGTGCAGGTCGGCGACCCGGTAACCCCGGAGCCCGGTCAACTGGACGTCCGGCGGTAGCGGCCGCTCGGTCGAGTCGGCCGTCCACACCGTCAGGAGGCTCGGCCGGTTGAACTTCCCGGAGTTCGGCCTCTGCTCGACCGTGACCCGGTTGACCTCCGCCCACGGGAAGACCAGGGTGTGCGTCCCGCTGACCCAGGTGACGCCGTGCTCGTCGATGCGCACGGAGAACGCGCGACGGCTGTCCCGCACCGCGCCGATGCCGCCGACGAGTGCGAGCAGCGCCATCAGGTAGCCGATCCAGTCGCCCAGCACGAACTCGCGGCCCGTCGCCGCCAGGAGCTCGGGCGAGAACGCCAGGACGACCGCCAGCGCCAGCAGGCCCGGCCCACGAACGTACGGCTTCCAGTTCCGATGCAGCTCCACAGTGCATTCCTCCCCCGTATGGATGACGCGAGGATGCTAGTCAGCACCGGAAGCTCCGGCGATCATGGCAGAAGGTGCGGACGGGCGAGAAGTGGTACGAAGGACCGCGCGCTGATGATCAAGATTTGGTGTCGCTTTGATCTCGGGTGCGGTGACGGTGACCCTCCGCCGTCGCGTTGACCTTCGAGCCCGCGGGGCGCCTCCAGGCGTCCAACTGACCGCTTTCTGCTGTTCATGATTCAGTGATTCGGCATCGGTACCGTCCCGGCCATGACCCGGACGGCGCAGGCAGCACATCCGACAGTCGGCCGGCGGCAGCGGCTCCGGCTCGCGGTGGAACATCTGCTGCTGTTCTACGGCGTCGTCGCGGCGTACGCCTGGTTCGACATTCCCGGCGGCCCGATCCCGCCGCTGCTCCTGCTCGGAGTGGCCGCCGCGGTCTACCTACGTCGGCGGCCCGACTTCGACCGGGCCGACCTGACCCGGGCCGCGGCCCTACGCCCGGCACTGCCCGCCATCCTCGGTGTCTGGGTGGTCATGTTGGTGCTCGCCGCCGCGCTCGTCGCCCTCACCATGCCGCACCGCCTGTTCGAGCTGCCCCGCGAGGCGCCGCTGATCTGGCTCGCGGTGATGGTGTTCTATCCACTGCTGTCGGTGTACCCGCAGGAGCTGATCTTCCGGGCGTTCCTGTTCCATCGGTACGGTCCGGTGTTCGGCACCGGCACCGGGCTGGTGGCGGCCAGCGCCGCCGCGTTCGGCTTCGCGCACATCATCTTCGGCAACGTCTGGTCGGTGCTGCTGACCCTCGCGGCGGGCTGGCTGTTCGCCCGCCGGTACCACCAGACCCGGTCGCTGCTGGCCACGTCGGTCGAGCACGCGCTGTACGGGATTCTCGCGTTCACCGTGGGCCTGGGCGACCTCTTCTACCACGGCGCCACGACCTGACCGCACTCGCCGAGCCCGGTGCCGGCCTCTCCCCGATCGTTGGCGGCCGAGGTTCGGGCGATCGTTGACGTGCCAGCGGGCCGACGCACGGCGTGTCGAGTCACCCGGCTGTCAACGATCGGCGGACGGCTGGGGTGGGACGGTGGGGGTGGCCAGCGGGCCGGGGTGGGGGCGGCGGCTCCGGGTCAGCAGGTCCTCGACCCACCGGGCGGCGTCGCGCTGCCTGCTGAGCAGGAAATCCCGCGCCTCGGCCAGGTCTTCGTCGTCGTCCGCGTCGAGGTGGTCGTTCAGGATCGCGACCCACCGTCGGCTGAGCTGCTCGGCGTGCCGTGCCCGCCGTAGGTGCTCCTCGAGTTCGCAGTCCAGGGCGACCAGCCGGTCGACGTGCGGTTGGAGCCGCCGCCGGATCCTCTCCTCGAGCCGGACCGAGACGTCGGGCGCGCAGGTGACCTCGACGTCACCGCGCCGGTAGGTCCACGGGGCCTGCTCGGCGAACGTCCGCAGCAGCTGGGTCTCCAGCTCCGCCGCCTGGTGCGGGGCCAGGTCGCGGGCGGCGTCGGTGGCCAGGCGGGTCAGCCGCTGGACCGCGTGCGGGGTGAAGTACTGCGCGTACCAGCTCAACACCTCGGCACGCAGGCTGGTCGACGAGGACCAGGCGAAGGTGACGTGGAGCTGGAAGTGGTAAACGTAACCCCGCGCGGGCACCACGATCATCCCGGGCACGTCGCGTTGCTCGACGAGCGGACCGGGCGGTGGTGGTGTGGGATCCAGCCGGGCCGGCGGGTCGTCCTGCAGCGACGTGAGCATGCGGTCCCAGCCCCGCTGCACCCCGCGCAAGCTGCGAAGGCTCGCGTCGCGGGTGGTGGTCAGGCCGCGGATCGCCCGCTGCCGCCACCGGCCCGTGGAGGTCGGCTCCGTACCGGGGGCGCCCGTCATGCCACCCCTCCCTGGCCACGGATCCGCGTTCCCACGCTAACAACGGGTAGCCGATCCGCTCGCCGCCACGCCGACGCGACACCGCCCCGTTGCTTGATGATCGTCGGGTGGCCGTGTGCCGGTCAGGTGCGGACGACATCCTGCCCGGGTGCGGACACTGCCCACCGTCCACGGGTACCGGATGCTCGGCGGCGTGGGCGCCACGCTCATCGCCGTCGCCGGCCTGGCTGCCGGCGCGCTGCCGGTCGAAACCGGCCCCGCCTGGTGGACCGACCTGCGGCACCTCGCCGAGCCGGCGCTGCTGTGCGGGTACGCGGGACTGACCCTCCTCGTCGCCGCCTGGTGGTGGGCCGGGCGGGACCTGCGCGCCACGAGCCGCCGCGCGGCGGGAAGCGAGTCCGCGGGGGAGTCGGGAGCCCGGCTCGACTGTCGCTCGGCGGCTCTCACCCTGGCGTGCTGGGCCGGACCGTTGCTGCTCAGCCCACCACTGTTCAGCCGGGACGCGTACAGCTACCTCGCCCAGGGGGCGATGGTGCTCGCCGACATCGACGTCTACCGCCACGGCGTGGCGGCGCTCGGTGGGCGGCTCGCCGCCGAGGTGCCGCAGATGTGGCAGCAGACGCCCGCGCCGTACGGGCCGGTCTTCCTCGCCATCGCCGCCGTCGTGTCGGGGCTGACCGGCGGCAAGCTGGTGCTCGGCCTGCTCGGGCTGCGGCTGGTCGCGCTGGCCGGGGTCGCCCTGCTGCTGCGGTACCTGCCCCGGCTGGCCCGGCACTGCGGGGTCGATCCCGGCGCCGCGCTCTGGCTCGGCGTGCTCAACCCGCTGGTGCCGCTGCACCTGGTCGCCGGCGCGCACAACGAGGCGGTGATGCTGGGCCTCCTGGTCGCCGGGCTCTGCCTGGCCTTCGAACGCCGGTTCGGCACCGCCGCCGTGCTCATCACCCTGGCCGCGCTGGTCAAGGCGCCGGCGGTGGTGGGCCTGCTGGTGGTGGTGTCGCTCGCCGCGCGGTACAGCGGCCGGCGGGTCGCGCTGGCCCGCACCGCCGGCTTCGCGGCGGGCACCGCGGCCGCGGTCACCTGGGCCACCGGCATCGGGTTCGGCTGGATCAGCGCGCTCGGCACGCCGGTGTACCGGCACAGCTGGTCGGTGTCCAGCGCCCTCGGCCGGGGCGCGACAAGGCTGGCCGGCGCCCTCGGGCTGGAATTGGGGGACGGCCCCATGCGCCTCTGCCTCGGCCTCGGGCTGCTCGCGGCGCTGGCCGCCGCCGCCGCGGCCTGGTGGCAGCGACGGCGGCTCGGTCCGGCGTACGCCCTGGGGCTCGCCCTGGCGGCGGTGGCGCTGCTCGGACCGGCGACCCGGCCCTGGTACGCCCTCTGGGGTCTGGTCCTCATCGCGGCGGCCGCGCCGGACGGGCGGGCCCGGCCGGCGGCGGCGCTCGGCGCGGTGGTGCTGGCCTTCGTGGCGCTGCCCAGCGGGTTCGGACCGGACCGTGTCCAGGCGGTGCTCGCCGCGGCGGGCGTGCTGGTCGGGCTGCTCGCGGTCGGCTGGCTGCGACTGCTCACCGCCCCGCTGCGGCTGTCGACGGCGGTGGCGCGGTGAGCGCCGACGGTCGCGTGGTGACCGGCGCCAACGGCGCGGTGAGCGCCGGCGGTCGCGTGGTGAGCGGTGCCGACGGCGCGGTGGGCGGCGGCGGGGGGCGGCGCGTGGACCGGCGCCGGGTGCTGCTGGTGGCCGGGTTGGCCACGGCGATCGGCGTGCTCATCGCGGTGCTGCCGGGGCACCGCGGCTGGTTCGACGTCGGGGTGTACCACGGCGCGGTCGGGTACTGGGTGCGCGGGGGCGACCTGTACGAGTGGATGACCTGGAACGGGTACGGCTTCACCTACCCGCCGTTCGCCGCGGTCATCATGATGCCGATGGCCGCGCTGGCCTGGTACCCGACGATCGTGCTACATCTGCTGCTCACGGCGGTGGCGACCGCGTTCCTGCTGATGCTGCTGGTCAACCCGCTGGTCCGGCGTGCGGGCTGGAGCCGGTGGTACGCGCTCGCGCTGGCCGCCTGCCTGTTGGCCGGGCTCAACCCGGTCCGGGACACGGTCAGCTTCGGGCAGGTCAACCTGCTGTTGGTGGCGCTGGTCTACCTGGACCTGTGGCTGCTCGAACGCGGTCACCGGGCTGCCGGCATCGGTATCGGGCTGGCCGCGGCCATCAAACTCACCCCGGCGATCTTCATCGGCTACCTGTTGGTCACCCGGCGCTGGCGCGCGGCCGCCACGGCCACCGGCACCAGCGCCGCCGCCACCGTTCTCGCCGCCGCGGTGGCCCCGGGCGCCTCGCGCACCTTCTTCACCGAGGCGCTCTGGGACACGGAGCGGATCGGCAAGCTCGCGTACGTGTCGAACCAGTCTCTGCTCGGGCTGGTGGCCCGGCTCGACCGGGACCACCCGGACCGGCGGCTCTGGCTGGTCCTGGTCGTCGCCACGCTGGCGGTGTGGTTCGTCCGCTCCCGGCGGGCGGCCCGGGCCGGTAACGAGCGGGCCGGCTTCGCGCTGACCGGGATCGCCGCGTGTCTGGTCAGCCCGATCACCTGGGTGCACCACCTGGTGTGGCTGGTGCCGGGGCTGGTCCTGGTCGCCGCGTCGACGCTGCCGTGGCCGCCGGGCGACCCCGTGGCCCGCCGCAGGCTGAGGGCGGGCGTCGCGGGGTACGTGGTGCTCGCCAGCGGGCTGGTCTGGGTCTTCGCCAACGACCCGGGGACGGTGGTCGGGTTCGTCGGCGGCAACAGCTACCTGTTCGTGTCGATCGCGCTGCTCGCGTTCCTCCCGATCGGTGCGACCCGCACCGCTCCCGCGTCACCGCCCGGGTCGTCGTCCGGCCCGCTGGAGCCGATCCCGGCACCGCGCGTTTCGGTGCCGGCCGGGCCGTCGGGTGGGGTGCCGGCCGGGTCCGCGCCGGGCCTCTCCGGCGGCGTGGCAGTCGGTTGATCGGCGCCGTTCACCGGACATTGTGGAGCGGTTAGGGCGGAACACCTGTTCCGATCACCGCGCGCGGGCCAGACTGATCGTGATTCGACAGTGACATAAGTCGATGTCTCGAACGGTCTGGAGGCAGCATGTCCACCCTCGCATCCCCGCCCTCGGCGCCCGGCGCGACCCGCCGGCTCGCCACCACGCTCGCCCTGCTCGTCGCCATGGTCGCCGCCGCGCTGGTCGGCCCGTCCGTGGTCGCGCCGAAGCTGACCGACTCGGCCTCCGCCGCGGTCTACAGCTCGTGCACCATGACCCGCTGCGCGGACGCGCGGACGGCCCGCTCCGGCTGGGCCGCCAAGGGCTTCCCGACCACCCGCGGCTGGTACAGCTGGAGCGGCGGCCTCTCCAACTTCGCCGGCGGCCGGTTCTACAACTACGAGGGGCAGCTGCCCGCCAACGCCACCTACTACGAGTACGACGTGTACCCGCGCCGGAACGGGGCGGCCCGGGACGCGTACCGGATCGTGGTGAACAAGAGCACCGGCGTCACCTGGTTCTCGCCGAACCACTACGGCGACTTCTACCGGCTCTGACCCACCCGCCGGGGCCGGCCGCTGACGGTCGGCCCCGGCACCGCACCGCCGGCGTCGCGTGCGCCGGCCGAACCAGGAGGTCCGATGACCGACCAGGACGACCAGTCCGTCGGGTGGCTCACCGCCGGCCGGGACGCCGAACCGGACGACCCTGCCGCGGTGCCGTTGGCCGGCGCGGCGGCGCGTACCCGTGGCGCGCTCTTCACGGCGCTCGCCGACGCGCTCGCGCTGCCGGCCCACTTCGGCCGCAACTGGGACGCGCTCGCCGACGTGCTCCGCGACCGGCTGGCCGCGGCGCCCCTCACCCTGCGCGTCGACGACGCCGGTCAACTGCTTGCCGACGAGCCCGCCGGCCAGTACGCCCGCTTCCTCGCCGTGTTCGGCGACGTCGCCGCCGACGCCCCCCACCCCCTGCAGGTCGTGCTGCGCGACCGCCCACACGCCTGACCGGCGCCCGCGTGATTAGTCGATCATGCAGTTGTGCTGGTGGACAGAAGGTGCATAGCGCCATGCGTCGGGCACCACATGTGCATGATCGCCGGTAACCGTGACGATCCGGGTCAGTGGTGGTGGGCGGGTTGGTCCAGGATCGCCGCGAACCGCTCCTCGGCCAGGTCGAGCTGGGCCAGGATGTGCCGCTTCACCGGCGCCGAGAGCGGCGTGTCCGGCCGCGTGACCAGCTCCCGGAAGACCGGCACCAGCGGCCGGTACTTGCGGGCCGAGGACTCCACCTTCGGGCCGACGGTGTGGATCACGCCGACCCCGTTGTCGGTGAAGTCGGACACCTTGATCACCCGCGCCCAGGGCTCCCGGTCGAGGCTGACCGCCACGTGCTCGCGGTACTGCTCGTTGCGGTCGCGCGCCGGGTCGTAGCGCGGGTTGGTGACCGCGGCGACCAGGTGGGCGACCCGCGGGCCGAACCGCGCGGCGAGCGTGGCCAGCGCCGCCGTGGTCGGGTCGTCGTCGGCGTCCGCCCCGGCCAGCTCGGCCGGGTGGTCCTCGACCGCGTCGTGCAGCAACCCGGCGACGATCACGTCCACGTCGCGCACCTGGTAGTGGTGCATCATCCGGATCGCCACCCGGAGCAGGTGGTTCAGGTACGGCTCGCGGACCCGCCGGTCGTCGCGGTGCAGCTCGGCGGCCAGGTCGAGCGCCGCGGTCAGCCGCTCCCGGGCCGGCTCGTCGAAGGACTGGATCTCCAGCCGGAAGCGCTCCAGCAGCCCCGCCTCGCCGTGGATCTCGGTGATCGCGTGCATCGGCATGGTGGCCAGGTACGGCGGGAAGTCCATGCGTCACTTATAGCCGATCTTCACAATCCGTTCCGCCCCGCGACTCGCCCGACCCGTCGTGCGTTACCGGACCGCCGCGTGGCACGCCCGAGCGTCGCGCGTCACCGATCCGCCCCGCCGGCGCGGCTCGGCGGCGCGGCGGTCACCCGGACCGCCTTGACGATCGCCGGAATCGACCCGATCAGCAGCA
The DNA here is from genome assembly GCF_027497215.1 of Micromonospora sp. WMMD812. Lineage (NCBI taxonomy): Bacteria > Bacillati > Actinomycetota > Actinomycetes > Micromonosporales > Micromonosporaceae > Micromonospora > Micromonospora sp. WMMD812. The sequence continues at coordinate 435,438 of NZ_CP114904.1, forward strand.
CGAGGCCCCAGATGATGGCGACCACCGCGAAGACCAGCGCGCCCACGTCGTCGAGGATGCTCACCAGGATCACCGGCACGAGGCGGTGCAGGAACTCCAGCAGCACCGTGCCGAGCAGGGTGGTGAGGATCAGCAGGACGAGACCCTTGTTCTGCAGGAAGCGCGGCTGGGCCAGGATCAGCAGCGCCGCCCAGGCCAGCTTGAGCAGCAGCGCCAGCCCGAGCAGCAGCGTCGCGTCACCGACCGGGAAGAAGCCCCACAGCGCCAGGTACGCGATCGTGCCGAACGGCGTGGCCAGGAAGAGCGAGACCATGACGGACAGCTCGACGAACGCCACGACCAGCGTGATCAGCGAGATGACGATCAGGATGATCGAGAAGATCAGGGTGGCGACGCCCTGCACCCGGCCCTGGACCCGGTCGGGCAAAACCAGGCTCAGGCAGTACAGCCCGGTGCTCCAGACCGCGACCGCGTCGATCAGCGCCAGGTAGCCGGTGCCCCGACCGGACGGTTCGCTGACCCCGGCCACGTCGCTCAGCTCGACGTCGAGCGCGTCGGCGCTGTCCCGCAGCGCGGCGCCGGCGTCCCCGCCACCGGTGAGCAGCCCGGCGCCGAACTCCACGCCGATCGCCAGGACGATCGCGAGCATCGCCAGCAGCAGGAACGGCTTGCGCAACTCACCCACGGCGGGCCTCCTCGGGCGCTCAGGACGGGACGACGGTGACCGCGCAGCCGCCGACGCCCGGACAGGTGAGGACGATGTCGGTGGCCCCGTCGACGGCGACCCGGGCCACCGCGCCGGTGCCGTCCGCGGCCGGCTCGACCTCGTCGCGGACCGTGAACTCGGCGTCGCCGGGCGCTGGCGCGGCCACCGTGAACGGCCCGGGGCTGCGCAGGATCAGCGTCCGCAGCCCGCCCGGGTCGGCGACGTGCAGCACGCAACCGCCGACGAAGACCAGCCGGCCGGTGCCGTCGGCGCACTCCGCGGCCACCGTGGCCGGGTCCACCGCGGACCGCTCGCCGCCCAGGCCGGCGAGCCGGTCGACCAGACCGGGCCGGCCGGCGGGGTCGCCCCGGTCGCCCCGGCCGGCGCCGACCGCGACCACGAACAGCGCCACCAGCAGGACGCCGAGCGTCGCCAGCAGCGCCTTCTGCCGTCCACTCATCGCACGGCCAGCGGGAGCACCTCGGTGAACCGGATCGTGTCCACCCCGGCGAAGTAGCGGTCGGTGCCCTGGGTCTTGCCGACCACCACCAGGGTGACCCGGTGCTGGCCGGCGGTGAGCCGGACGCTGCCCACGTCGATCCAGTCGGTGCGGACCACCGTCGGGGTGAAGCCGAGGAACGCGCCGCCCACCTGCGTGCCGTCGATGGCCCAGACGGTGTTGGCGTAGTCGAACGAGGTCGTCCGGACGGTCGAGAACAGCCACGTCCCGTCGGCGGGGATGTCCACCGTCACGCTCACCTGGTCGCCGATGGCCCGGCCCTGGAAGAACAGCTGGGTGTCCCCGGACCAGGTCACCCCGCAGCAGTTGCCCTGCTCCACGACGGTCGCCGCGCTGCCCCGGGGCGACTCCACCGCCGCCGCCGACACCAGGCTCTCCGCCTCGACGGTCACCACCCGGGGATCACCGGGCGGCGGGTCGTCGCCCCGCAGCAGCAGGACGGTCACCACCGTGCCGACCAGCAGCACCAGAGCCGCCGCCGCGGCGATCCACGGCCACGGCGTCCGCTTCGGCGCGGCGACCGCGCGTACCTCGTAGGTGACCCGGCCGCTGGAACGGGAGCTCTCCTCCGGCGCGGTGTTCGCCGAGTACGCGAACCCGGTCATGTCGTAGCGGCGCGGCGGCGTGCCCGCCGGGACGGTCAACCGGACGAGGAACGTCACCGAGCCCTGCCCGGGCACCACCCGCTGCGGCTCGGTGACCGTGAACCAGGCGCGCTGCGAGCCCTCACCCGGCGCCACGTCGAACACCACCGTGTCCGGCGCCTCGCCGGGGTTGGACACGGTGAAGGTCAGCTCGCCGGCGTTGCGGGCATCCAGGGTGAACTGCTCGGCGGCGGCGACGACCGCCCACTCGGTGGTCATGGCGACTCCTCTGCGACGACGATCTCGACGGTGGTCGACGCGGGCTTCTCCGCCTCGACGATTCGGGTGATCACGACCAGCTGCCCGGCCGCCGCCGGTGGCACCGTCACCACCACGTGGAATGGCTTCTCGGCCGGCTCGTCCAGGCCGAAACCGCTCAACCCGGTAGCCACCTCGAGAGCTCTTCGCATGCCGTACGGGGTGCCGCGCCAGCGGGCCAGCAACGCGCCCTGCGCCACCAGGTCCCGCAGCCGGCCGACCGGCAGCGGCGGTGGCGCGTCCGGCCGGGGCGAGGCCACCACGTGGTCCATCGCCACCCAGCGGGTCAGGTGCGCGACCAGGCCGTCCGGCGCCCGGTACGGGTCGAAGAGCGCGTCCACCTCGGCCAGGATCGCCTCGTCCGGGGCGTGCAGCGCCTCCATGACCTCCAGCAGCGCCCAGAGGACGCTGCCGGGCACGCAGGCCCGCTGGTACGCCGCGGGCAGCAGCCGCTCAATCGCCGTTCGACGCATCCTGCCGCACCACCTCGATGTCGTGCTCGCCGGAGCAGAGCAGCCAGGTGTCCGGGACGGTCACCACGTCGGCGGTGGCCTGGTTGGCGCTGGCCGTCCAGTCGACCGCGTCCACGCTGCGGTGGACGCCGCGTTCCCCGGCGGCCAGGATCAGCCGCCCGACCCCGCCGGCCGCGCCCGGGCCACCGGCCGGTCCGCCGGTCACGCCCGCGCCGGTGGCCGCCGCGACCGCGTCCACCGGCACGAACCGGGTGCGGTCCCGCAGCGGCAGACCGCAGTTGACACTCACCGACGTCCACTGCGGCTGGGTGGCCAGGGTGTCCAGCCGCAGCACGCCGCCGCTCTGCGTGGCGGCCAGCGCCAGCGGGCCGGCGAAGGCCAGGTCGCGGCAGGTGCCGCCGATCCAGCCGGACTGCACCGACTGCCACTTCACGTCCGACTCGAACAGCCGGGTGCGGTGACAGCCCTGCCCGGGCTTCTTCGGGTCCGGCTCGCCCGCGCCGCTCCACAGCAGGGTGGCCGGTCCGTCGTACTGCACCGCGAGCACCCGGTTGTCCACGTTGGCCAGGCCGACGTGGGCGAAGGTGCCCGGCCGGCCACCGGCGGTGGAGAGGTAGACCCCGAACCCGGCCTGCGCCGCCACCGCCACCCCGGGAGCCCCGCGCTCGGAGACGAAGGCGCGCACCGCGTAGAAGCCGCGGTCCGCGTCGGCCGGGTCGACGAGGATCTGCAACGGCACCGCGCCGGGCAGCAGGGACACCTCGTACAGGCCGGTGTCGGTGGCGACCAGCAGCGCGCCCGCCCCGTCCCGGTCGATCCAGGCCAGGTCGGAGATCCGGGCGTCCAGGTCGGCGAGCAGCGACCACGTCTCGCCGAGGTCGGTGCTCAGGTGCACCCGCGAGCCGCCGGACGCCCGCAGGGTCACCACGGCCACCGAGCCGGGCCGGGGCACGATGCCGGGCCGCACCGGCGCCGGGGCGGGCGTCACCCGCAGCACCGTCTCCCCGTCGGACCGGCCGGCCGGCTCCCAGCCGGCCCCCGCGTTGGTGGAGCGGAACAGCACCGGACCACGCCCGGCGTACCAGGTCCGGGGCTGGTACTGGTCCACGGCCAGGGCCCGCACCTCGGCGTCCGGCGCCTCGTCCACCACGAACCGCACCGACTCGACGTAACGCACGCCCGGCTCGGCGTGCTCGAGCAACCGGTACACGTTGGACGCCCGCAACGGCTCCCCGAACGCCCACCCGTTCGGGTTGAGCGCAGTGGGCAGTGGGCTCAGCGTCTGGTGCAGCCGCTCGTGGATGCGCCGGCGGACCGCGTCGGCGTCCTCCTCCCGGCGGACCACCACCCGGGCCCGGATCGAGACCGCCTTGTACCGGGCCCAGCTCGCGCGGCAACTGGTGCCCAGCGTCCGACGGCGGTCCAGATCCGCCTCCACCCGGCGCCGCGCCTCGGCGACCTCGTGCTCGCGCAGCACCGCCACCGGCAGCCGCCCGCCCGGCCGGGTCGCCGGCGGCACGTACGGCACGAGCACCACCTCCACCTCGCCGGGGCGGGCGAAGCTGTAGACCGCGGACCGGGTGAAGGCCCGGGCCCGGGCCACCGCGCCGGAGCCGGTGGCGAGCACCTCGAAGTCCCGCGCGGTGACGGCTCGCTGCTGGGCGAAGAACTCGTACGGGCCGCGCAGCAGCGCCGACTCCATCGACTCCATGTCCCGCCCGCCGGCCGCCGGAGCGGGGTTGTCCACCCGCACCCCGGGCAGCGGGTCGCGCAGGCTGGTCAGCGTCCCGGCGGCCACGTTGCCGGCCGGCCCGCCCCCGGCGCGGTACCAGAGCCGGATCTGCCGTCCGGCCGGCGGCACCGCGGCGACGGTCACCGGCCCGGCCGGCGCCGCGTCGTCGCCCGGGTCGCGCAGGTCCAGCGCCGGGCCGAAGGTGACCGTTCCGGAGCAGCGGTCGACCCGGTACACCTTGGCCTGTGGGCCGACGCCCGCGAAGCTGTCCACCGGCCGCCAGATCTCGAAGGTCCGGCCGCCGTGCTCCCGCGCGGCCGCGCCCAGCTCCACCGACCCGGCCGGCACCTCCACGCCGAGCAGCAGGTCCAGCGGCTCGGCGGTGTGCGCGAGCGGGGCCCGGGCGGCGCGGAGCACCTGGCCGGGCTGGCCCGTGCCGGTGCCGAGCAGCTCCGCCTCGACCGGTTCGCAGTGGTGCATCCGCACGGTCACCGCGGACTCCCCGGCGGGCAGCGCCGCCGGTTCGGTGGTGACGAACACGACCGGCCGCGGATCCGCGCCGCGCGCTGCGGCGACCCGGGTGCCGGCCGGGATCCAGACCGCGCCCCGCTCCGGCCCCGTCCGGGTGAACCGCACGTCGGCCCAGGCCACCGAGGGCGCGTGGCGGGCCACCCCGAGCAGGTTCAGGAACGAGACGTACGCCTTCTCCGGCAGCTGGTTCAGCCGGTAGATCATCACCTCGGTGAGGTGCGCGAACGCCTCGACCAACGCCATGCCGGGGTCGTGCGCGGACAGGTCGGTCCACGCCGGGCAGGACTGCCGGATCCGCTCGCGCGCCTCGGTGACCAGGTCGAGGAAGCCGCGGTCGTCCAGGTGCGGCACGGGCAGCGTCATCACTGGCCTCCCGGCGAGAGATCGGGGTCCGGCCCGCCGGCCGGCGGCGCGTCCGGCTCGTCGGTCGGCAGCAGGTCGACGGAGAACACCAGCTGGCCGGGCGTCAGGCTGACCCGCACCCGGTAGTCGAGGCGGATCACCAGGCGCCACGGGTCGTCCGGGTCCGGGCCGGCGTCCACGTCGATCACCTCGACCCGCGGCTCCCACCGGGCGATTGCCTGGCGCACGTAGTGGATGGCCAGCCCGGCGGTGGTGTCGTCGTTCGGGGCGAACACCAGGCGGTGCAGTCGCGACCCGTACCCGGGCCGCATCAGCCGCTCGCCCGGCATGGTCGACAGCAGCAGGAACAGCGCCTGGCGTACGGTCTCGTCGCCGTCGGTCATGGCCAGCCCGCCGGCCGCGGTCAGCGCCAGCCCGCCGGTGCGACCCGCGTCGAACCCGGCGCCGACGAACCGGAAGGCCCTCACCGGTCCGCCCCCAGGAACCCCTGCCGTGGGTCGCGCACCCGGTGGTGGACCAGGCCCGGCGGGGTGCCGTCGGTCAGCCCGTCGAGGTGGGACAGCACCACCCGCCGGCCGTCGACGCGCAGCCAGTCGCTGTAGCCGACCCGCACCGGCAGCGTCTTCGCGCACGGCTTCACCGTCGGCCCGTAGTTCGGGCAGGCGGTGATCTCCCGCCCCTCCGGGTCGTCGTCGACCAGCGCCGGCACGCCGCCGACCGTCACCCAGCGCTGGGACGGGCGGTTCTCGACGCGCCCGTCGTGGTCGCAGGTGATCACGGAGTCGCGATGGATCCACCGCATCAGCCGCCTCCTCGCTGCTGGTCGCGGACGAGCGCGCGGGCCTGCTCCGCGGCCGTCGCCGCGTCCTCGGCCGCCTCGGCGTGCCGGAAGTCGACGCTGCGGGCGCGCACGACCATCGCCCGGCCCGGCGCGGAGAGCACCAGGTCGGCCGCGGCGTGCAGGGTGACGAGGTCGGGGGTCAGCTCCAACCAGCTGCCACCGTCGGTGGCCAGCCGCAGGCTGCGCCCGGCGTCGTCGACCACGATCGACTGCCCCGTGCCGGTCCGCAGCGACCAGCGCCGGGCCCGCCCGTCGGCGATGCCCGCGTCGTACGGGGCCACCGCGCCGAAGAGCGAGCCGAGCACCACGCCGGACGCGGGCTCCCCGCCGGGCAGCGCCACCAGCACGGTGTCCTCCGGGTCGGGCAGCGCCACGATGCCCTTGTCCCGCCCGGCGCCCGGGCAGAGCACGGCGAGCCAGCCGGCGTCCAGGTCCCCGTACGCGGGCAGGGTCACCCGGACCCGACCCAGCCCGTCGGGGTCGGCGACGTCGGTGACCGCGCCGAGGGTGACCGTCGCGCCCGCGCCGCCGCCGGCCGGCGGGCTCGGCGGCGGCGCGGTGCCGAACCGGGTCAGGTGCCCGTTGGCGTCGAGCGTGTGCACCACCTCGGTGAGCACGTACTCCCCGGCGACCGGCTCGGCCACACCGTCCAGCGTGATCCGCCGCCCCGGCCGCAGCGCCGGAACGCCCTCGGCCACCCCCTCGGCGGTGACCAGGGCGGCGGTACGCGTGTCCAGCCGGGCCTGGGCGATACCGGCCAACTCGTCGTCGCTGCGCCCCGGCTGGTCCACCGCGGTACGCAGGTCGTCCGCGCCCACGTCGGCCGGGTCCGGCCGGCGGTCGGCCGGGCGGGCGCAGCGCGCCTCGTCCGCCCGCTGGCTGATCGGCTCGGCCCGCTGCGGGTGCCAGCCCAGCGCGGCACTGCCGCCAGCGGCCCGGTCCAGGTTGGTCGACACCCGCAGCGCGTGCACGTCCCGCCCCAACCGCAGCACGACCGGCTCACCATGGCCGGCGAGGCTGACCAGGCGGATCCGGTCGCCGTCGGCGGCCAGGTGCAGCCCGGCCCGGCCGGTCACCTCGGTCAGCAGCTCCAGGTCGCTGTGCCGGTGCTGGAGCAGCCGCTCCAGCCGGGGACCGTCGTCCTCCGCGTCGACGCTCAGCCCGACCTCGCCGCACAGATCCCGGGCCAGCTCGACGGCGGTGACCGACTCGAACACCCGCAGCCGCTGCCGCTTGCGCAGCCGGTGCAGCGCGTCGTACGCGCGGAGCCGCAGCAGCGCCGAGCCGTCCGCCGCGTACTCCACCTCGACGCAGGTCACCTCGCCGGCGAAGAGCCCGTCCGGGTGGTCGACCAGCCGCACGTCGAGGGTCGCCCCGGTGCGCGCCCACGGGGCGAGCGCAGCCGGGCCCGGCTCGGCGGCGATCGCCACCTCGCACTGGGTGGGCTGGTCCAGCCGGGCGGCGACCCGCACCGAGCGGAGCCGGCGGAGCACGAGGTCGGGCAACGGCGCGCCGTCGACCCGCACCGCGAGCGCCCGCGGCGCGACGGCGTTCACCGGGCACCGCCCGTTCCGGACGGCACGGTGCCGGTCGTCGTCGCACCGGCCCGGCCGGGCACCGGTTCGGCCGGGCCGGTCGGCGTCGGGGTGATCAGGCCGGCCACCGGCGGCACGGCCAGCGCCGTGCCCGGGGGCACGCTCATCGGGTCGGTGACCCGGTTGTGCTCGGCGAGCAGCCGCCAGCGCAGCGGTGAGCCGAGCGCGTCGTGGGCGAGCAGGTCGAACCGGACGCCGGAGTAGCCGGGCGCCGCGGCGCCGTCCCCGGCGGCCACGACGGCGGCGCCCGGCGCGGCGGTCGGCGTGCTCGCGGCCGCCAACTCCTCCTCGAAGCCGGCCTGCGCCTGGTCGGCGCTCTCCGCCACCCGGACCAGCTTGAGTCGCAGCCAGGAGCGGCGCGGCGAGCCGGTGCCGGTGAACGCGTCGAACCGCTCCGCGACCGCGACGATCACGCCGGGCACGTTCCACGCCTTGCCCCAGACCAGCCGGACCAGCGGCGGACGGAGCCAGCCGTGCTCGGCGGTCGAGTTCTCCGCAAGCATCCACAGGGGCCGGGTCAGCGCCCGGACGTCGTCCGGGCGGACCTGCGCCTCGACGAAGTCGACGTCGAAGAGCAGGTCCAGCACCAGTTCGGTGCGGCCGCCGCCGGTGAACACCAGCGTGTCGTCGGCCAGCCCGGCGCCGGTGAGCTGGCCGCCGGCCGCGGACCGGTGGCGTACCCCGGCGAGCCGGGTCACCTGCACCGTCTCCGGGTTGAGCAGGCAGTCCACCCGGGCGCCGCTGGCGTCGACGAGGAAGGCGACCCGTTCCATCAGCCACCCGCCTGTTCCCGGTCCAGCCGGCCCGCGTGCCCGGCGGCCAGGGCGTCGCCCAGCGCGGTCCAGAGCGGACCGTCGTCCGGCAACTCGGGCCACGGGCCGCCCGTCGGGGTGGCCCGCCGTCCGCCGCGGGGCACGCCCCGGTCGGCGCCGCCGGGTCCGGCCGGGTCCGGCAGCGCCGGCCATCGGTCCTCGACGCCACGTGGCCCGGGAGCGCCGCCGCCGGCCGGCGCCGGCACGCCACCGACGTCCGGCACCCCGAGCGGTACGGTGCCCGGCCCCCACGGTGGGGCGTCGGTCCGGCGGACGTCGCCGCCCTCCTTCGTGCTCCGGACCACTGCCACGTCGCCCCGCCCGTCCGCGGTACGACCCGTCAGCCACCCGGAACCCCCGGCCGCCCGGCCCGGCCCGGCGACCGACGCCCGCGCGGCCGACCACCGCGTGCTCGGCCCGTGCGGGCCAGGCCAGCGCGTGCCGGGTCCCTGCGTGCCGGGTCCCGGCGTGCTTGGTCCCTGCGTGCTCGGTCCCTGCGTGCCCAGCCACTGTGTGCCCGGGTGCTGTGCGGCCGAGCGCTGTGCGGCCGGAAGCTGTGAGGTCGGGTGCTGTGCGGCCGGTCCTGCCGGACGGCCGGCGCGATCCCCACCCCAGCCGCTGTACTCGGCTTCACTACCGGCAACGTCCGACGTCCGCGGGCCGGACGGGGGGTCCTGACGTCGCGGAAGCGGGGCGAAGGCCGCGCTACCGGGGTGGGCGTCGGCCGGAGCCGAGCCGGTGACCACGGCGCGGGAGGCCCAGGCCGGGGTCCCGGAGCCGTCGGCGTGGTCCGTCCGGCCCGGGCCGGCGGTCCGGCTCGCGGTCCAGGGGCCGCCCTGACTCCCGCCCCGGCCGTCGTTCCCGCTCCCCATCGTGGCGGCGGACGGCGCCGCCAGCTGGCCGCCCGGCTCGGTGCGCGACGCGGGGTGTTCGCCGTACGCCTCCCGGGCCGACTCGACCCGGCCGACACCGCCCCGGCCGACACCGCCCCGGCCCGGACGCCGCCCCGCATTCCGGCGGCGCCGGCCCCAGCGGGCCAGGCCGGCCCGACCCCGGTCGCCGGCGTCGGTGTGACCGGGAGCCGTCACACCGGGCGCGGCTGCGAGCGGCGGCACCGCCGGGCGCACCGGTGGGGCGCCCCGGACGTCACCGGCGAACTCGTGGCCGTCGCCCTCTCGCTCGCCGTCGCCGAAACCGTGGTCGAAACCGACGCCGTGGCCGTAACCGTCGTGGCCCTGGCCGTGGCCGTGGTCGTGCCAGTCGCCCTGGCCGAGACGGTGGCCGAATCCGTCGCCGCCCTGGCCGGCGCCACCGCGATCGGTCGGGTCCGGCGCGGATCCCGCCGGGCCGACGGGCCCACCGGTGCGGGGCGCGCCCGCGGCCGGGTCGTCGCCCCAGGCCGGACCGGACCCGGGGTCGAGCGGCAGGCCGTCGAGCAGCCCGGGGGCGTGCGCGGCGACCATCCGCAGCCAGTGCTCGGGAGGCTGGCCCGGCCGCCGGGTCCCCGGGCCGGGGCCGCCGGCCCCGATGCGGCCCGGTCCGGCCGGCCCTCCAGCGGGTGCGCCGGAGCGTCCGGGCTCGGCCAGCCCGGCCAGCCGCTGCGCCGTCGAGGCCACCGACCGGAGCCCGCTGGCCAGCCAGCTACGCGGGCGTCGGCGCGGCACCGCCGGTCTCCAGGTCCAGACCCTCGTACCGCAGGGTCAGCGCGGCGATGGCGATCTCCTGGCCGAGGGTGTTCAGCGCGGCACCACGCCACCCGGTCGGCCACGCGTTGATCAGGTTCCAGCGCAGCACCTCGGCCGTGCCCGCCGCGTCGAGCAGCACGATCGACACGTTGCGCCGGCTCACCACGCCCTTCGCCACCGCGTGCACCCAGTCCCACAGTTCCCGCGACGCGGTCAGTCCGAAGTGCAGGGTGACCGGCTCGTACTCCACCTGGCCCGGCACGATCCGGATCCGGTCGGTGCCGTGCTCCCGGTACGGGATCCCCGGAATGCTCATCGCCAGGCCGCTGACCTCGGTGAAGTGCCCGCTGGCCACGCCGTTGACGAGCAGACGGAAGTTGTACGCCCGGTACGGGTCGACCGGGGCGCCCGGTTGCGGGGTGGCCGTGGTCGGCATGTCAGCCTCCGATCGTCTCGGTCTCGGTGCCGCCGGCCCACTGGCTCAGCTTGAACACCACGAACTCCGCGGGCTTCACCACCGCGATGCCGATGTGCGCCACCACCATCCCGGCGTCGCGTACCTCCGGCGGGTTGGTCTCCTCGTCGCACTTGACGAAGAACGCCTCCTCGGCCGTACGCCCCAGCAGCGCGCCGTCGCGCCACACCCGGGTGAGGAACGCGCCGATGTCGCGGCGGATCGAGCGCCAGAGGGAGAAGTCGTTCGGCTCGAACACCATCCACCGGGTGCCGTTGGCGATGGCCTGCTCGATGGCGATGGACAGCCGCCGGACGTTGAGGTAACGCCACTCGCTGGCCTCGGCGGCGAGCGTACGGGCGCCCCAGACACGAATGCCCTCGCCGGCGAAGTAGCGGATCACGTTGACGCCCTTGGGGTTGAGCACGTCGTGCTCCGGGCGGGTGACCAGGTACGCCAGGTCGACCGCGCCGCGTACCGGCTCGTTGGCCGGAGCCTTGTGCACCCCGCGCAGGCCGTCGGTGCGGGCCCAGATGCCGGCCATGTGCCCGCTCGGCGGGGTGAGCACCAGGTCGCCGCTGAGCGGGTCGCGCACGCGCAGCCACGGGTAGTAGAAGGCGCCGAAGTCGGACTGCCGTGGCCGGTACGCCGCCAGCCCCGCCTCGCCGGAGCCGCCGGAGCCCGAGCCGCCGGAGCCCGAGCCGCCCGAGCCCTCGGCCGGCTTCGGCGGCTTGCCGCTCGACGGGGTGGCGACCCGGGTCAGCGCGGAGACGTCGTCGATGTCGGGCGCGGGGTCGCAGATCGCGACCATCGTGCGCAGCCGCTCCGCCATGCTGAGCAGCGCGTCGTGGGAGACCGGGTCGTGGAAGCCGGGGGCGGCGAGGATGGAGATCTCGTCGACCGCCTCGAGGAGCTGGAGCCCGCCGCGCCGCTGCCCGGTGCCGGTGATCGCGCCGCCCTCGCCGACGTTGACCACCCAGCACCGGGTGCCGCCGTTGTCCAGGAACCCGAACACCGCCCGGGCCAGCGGCGTGCTCTCCAGGTGCTCCCCGTCGGCGTAGAGGCGCAGGAAGTCCGACCAGTTGTTGACCGGCAGCGCCTTGCCCAGGTGGGCACCCGAATCCGGGGCGACGCCGACGAAGGCGGCGGTGCTGGTGCCGGCCGGGCCGATCGGTCTGGCGCCGCTCGGCACCTCCTCGACGTAGATGCCGGGGGAGAAGTAGCTGGGCATCGGTCCTCCTGGGGATCAGCCGGGCCGTGGCGGGCAGACGATGACGATGTCGGGTTCGGTGGGGTCGACGTCGGCGGTGAGCACCCGGCCCCGGCCGGTCAGCCGCAGCCGCACCGGCCCCGGGTGCTCCGGGTCGTGCGGGACGCCGACCACCCGGAACCGGCCGCCGGCGTCGGTCGCCGTCACGTACGCCGTGCCGGGCACCTCGACCCGCATCGCGGCCAGTGGTTGGTCCTCCGGTCCGACCACCCGGCCGCCGAAGGTGAGCGACTCGAGCTGTCGGAGCCGGATCGGGTGGAGCACGGGCGGCGCCGCCGGCGTCGGGTGCGCGACCTGTGCCGGCACGTCGATGAGCAGCGCCGGGCGCGGGCCGGTGCCGAAGGCGTCCCAGAGCCGGGAGTCGCCTGCCTCCAGCAGCACCGCGTAGCCGCCGTCGCGGGTGGCGGCGGCGAGCACCCGGTCCAACCCCGGCAGCCCCGCGGGGCCGTTGGCGCAGACCAGGTAACGAACCGTGAAGCGGTACGGCTCCCGCACCGCGCCGCTGCCGCGGGTCTGCCGGGCCGGGCAGAGCTCGAGCGGCCAGAGGGTCAGCTCGCCGGTGTCGTCGGCGGGCCGGGGCGGACCGACCGGGACGGGTGCGCCCGCCGCCGTGGCCAGCCAGGCGGCCAGCTCGGCGGTGGCCGTCTCGATCGGTCCGCGTCCGTCGCCGCTCATCGCGGGGGAGTCCCCTGGATCCGGTACGCGATGGCCTCGTTCCAGACGTGCGGGTAGACGCCGATCTCGAAGTACCGGGTGAACCGGTTGATCGGCGCGTTGCGGTGGTCGTGGTAGAGCAGCCACACCGGCGCGATGGTGAAGAGCACGTAGTTCGCGAGCACCAGCGGGATGTAGAGCGGCCCGAGCAGCCGGGCCTGGAGGATGTGCACGTCCTCGTGCCGCTGGATGCCCGGGCCGGAGCCGGCGCAGACCGTGCCGATCGTGGTGGCGTACCGGGGTGAGACGCCCTCCACCACGTTCACCCGGCAGCTGTGCTGCGAGGTGGCCCGGTCCAGCGAGTGACCGAAGACCAGGTGCGCGGCGAGGTAGACCGCGCCGACCACCGTGTTGAGCAGGCTCCAGGTGTGGTCGACGACGAAGAGGAACACGCCCCGGGCGTCCGGGTCGTACACCCGGGCGGAGGCGACCGCCCAGCCGAACGGCGCGCCGACCAGCACGCCCACGACGGCACCGATCAGCAGGCCGGCCGGGCCGCCGGCCCAGACGCCGAACGCCGCGCCGAGCAGGACGTGCGCCGCCGCGCTGACGATTCCGTAGACCATGACGACTCCCTCAGACCCAGGAGCGGATGATGCGGGGCTCGCGGCCCTGCGTGACCTGCGTCGGCGACGCCTGCGTCGCCTGCCGGTTGCCGGGCGGGAGCTGGTTGATGCCGAGGGCGGCGGAGAAGATGACCAGCCCGTTGAAGAACGCGATGATCCACTTCTCGGCACCGGCGTCGGTGGCGAACGCCGCCGTGACGTAGGACAGGGCGAGCGCGATGCCTACCGCTATCCACTTGCGTGCCTTGTCGCCGCTCGGGCCGATCAGCCCGCCGATGACGTTGGTGGCCAGCAGCGTCGCGGCGCTGGCGCCGGTGAGGCTGCCGAGGGCGGCCCAGGTGAAGAGATCGTTCACGGCGATCCCCCCTTCGGTTGTGCGGTGGTGCGACCGGGGTGAGGTGGTGCGGGCCGGCGCGTGGAGGTCGCCGGTGTCGGGTCGGCCCGTGGGTGGGCCGGCGGGCGTGTCAGCCGGACCGTGGCGGCTCGGCCAGCGGGGTGCCCGGTGCGGGCGGGCCGCCGGGCGGGGGCGCGGCGGGGCCGGACGGCTGTGCCGGAACCGCCGCGCCGGTGCCCGCCGGCGGCGTCGGGCGGGAGCGTCGCAGCAGGAGGACGACCACGACGGCGACCAGGAGCAGGATCACCGCCCCGCCGGCGGCCGGCAGCCACGGGAAGCCGCTCCCGTCGTTGGTGCCGGTCGCCGCCGACGCCGACGGACGCGGTGGGGCCTCGGCGAGCGCCCGCAACTCGATCGGCTTCTCCTGGTTCGCGTCGACCTTCCAGCTGACCGACCGACCGGTGACCGTGCCGTTGGAGTCGAGCACCCGACCGGGGAACGTCACCGATATCTCGAACGACATCAACCGCAGGAAAGCCTGTTGGTTCTGCGGGTTCTGCTCGGCCAGTTTTCCGCCGTATTTCTGCGGATCGAGTGGCAGGGTGAACCGGTAGAGATCGCCGTCCCGGACCAGTTTCAGGCTCTCCCTGTTGAAATCGCTCAACGGCGTCTTCCGGTAGGTGATCTGAGAACCGTACAGCTTCGCGTCCTCATACCGGCTCTCCTCGCCGGGCGGCAGCGCCGGGATGTTCTGCCGCAGCTCGGCGAAGCCGGCCTCGACGGTCATCTTCCGGGCGGTGAGCAGGGACTTCTGCGCCGTCAGGAGAAGTTGGCCGTCGACCGTGTCGTCGACGTTCACGGTGAGCCCGACATGGAGTTGCATGCAGCCGCTGAGTGCGGCGACCAACGCGAGACACACCGCGACGCGGAGTGCCCTGCCGCGGGTGAATCTCGTATTCATGGAACGAGTGTGTGTGATCGCTATCACCACAGCAGTCGGTGATCAGTCACAACGCAGTCGCCGATCTTACCAGCGCGCTGTCACGTTCGGCCGAGGCCGAAAATCAACGGAATGGATATCCTGAAGGGTTTGTCCATTCCGGACGTCCAACGTCGACCGGCGCCGCGATTGTCCGTGCCCGGCCGCGGCCCTGCCGCCACTCCCGCCCGGAGGCCGCCGCCACCCTCATCGTCGGCCGGCCTGGGTAGGCTGCGGCCATGTTCTCGATCTCGTGCGTGCTGCTGGTGGACCGGGACGGACGGCTGCTCATGCAGCTGCGCGACGGCCACGCGGTGTACCACCCGAACCTGTGGGGACTGCCGGGTGGGCACGCCGAGCCGGGGGAGACCCCGGAGCAGACCGCCGAGCGGGAGCTGTGGGAGGAGACCGGCCTCCGGGCCGAGCAGGGCCTGCGTTTCTTCACCACCCAGGAGATGCCGGCGCTGGATCGGGTGTTTCACTACTTCTCCGGTCCGACGCGGGCCCGCCAGGAGGACGTGGTGCTCGGCGAGGGCGCGGCGATCGTGTTCCTGTCGGCGGCCGAGGTGCTCGACGGTCGGCCGTACACACCGGGCACCGCCGAGGTGCTGACCCGGTTCCTCGCCTCGCCGGAGTACGCCCGGCTGGCCGCGGCCGCCACCGGCTGACCGGGCCCGGTTTGGCCGCCGTCCACCGCCGACCTCGACCGGGCTCAGGCGGAATCCGGGGGCTGCCAGTCGGCGTACCGGGCCATGCCCCGCAGCGCGGCGCGGGCCGGCGTCAGGCGCAGCAGCGCGTCGCGTGCCGCCACGGCCACCGGGTTGCGCAGCTGCTGGCCGTACCGGCCGGTCCGGTACGCGGCCCGGGCGATCGCCTGGCTGCGCGGGCGGCGCTGCCGGTCGTACGCCGCCAGCGCGGCCGGGAGCCCGTCGGCCCCGCCGGCGCAGGCGGCGCCGAGCACCACCGCGTCCTCGATCGCCTGGCAGGCGCCCTGGCCCAGGTTCGGGGTCATCGCGTGCGCGGCGTCGCCGAGCAGCGCCACCCGCCCCCGCACGTACGTCGGCAGCGGGATGGCCAGGTGGTGGATGTCGTTGCGCAGCACCACCCCGGGCGGGGTGGCGGCGAGCAGCGCAGGGATCGGGTCGTGCCAGGAGCCGAAGCGTTCCCGGACGGCCGCGAGCTCGTCCGGGGCGTGCCCGCCGGGCGGGGCGTTGACCGCGCCGTACCAGTAGACCCGGCCGTCGCCGAGCGGCACCATGCCGAACTCGGCCCCCGGTCCCCAGGTGATCGCCGCCGGCACCGGCGCCGGCCAGTCGATCGCCGCCCGCCAGGCGGTGGAGCCGGCGTAGACCGGCGGTGGCGACTCGGGCCAGAGCCGGGCGCGAAGCACGCTGTGCAGGCCGTCGGCGCCGACCACCAGGTCGGCGTCGACCGTCTCCGCCGTGCCGTCGTGCCGGTACCGGACCTCGGCGCGGGACGGATCGGTGTCCACGTCGACCACCTCGGCACCGGTGCGCAGCGCCTCGGCGGGCAGCGCGTCGCGCAGCAGTCGGTGCAGGGTGGCCCGGTGGATGCCGAGCGCCGTGGTGCCGAGCAGCCGGGTCAGCTCCGCGCCGTCCACCCGGGACAGCCAGCGTCCCGTCGAGGCGCGGATGCCACCCGGCGTCTCGGCGTGGCCGTCGCGGCGGACCGCCGGGCCGAGCCCGAGGACGTCCAGCCCGCGCAGCGCGTTCGCCATCAGGGTCAGCCCGGCGCCGACCTCGCGCAGTCGCGGAGCGCGTTCCAGCACGGTGACCCGCCAGCCGCGCCGGTGCAGGGCCAGCGCCGCGCTCAGCCCGCCGATGCCTCCGCCGACCACGACGGCGCGAGGGTCACCCATCCCGATCACTCCTTACCGGTTCCGTGACGCGGGCCGGTGGCGGCCCGGTACTCGCGAGGACTGACCCCGCGGACCCGCCGGAACGCGGCGCTCAACGCGAACGGGCTGCCGTAGCCCACCCGCCGGGCCACCGCGGCGAGCGTCGCGTCCGGTTCGCGCAGCAGGTCGGCGGCGAGCGTCAGCCGCCACCCGGTCAGGTAGCTCATCGGCGGCTCCCCGACCAGCTCGCTGAAGCGGCGGGCCAGCGCCGCCCGGGACACGCCGACCTCGGAGGCCAGCGCGGCGACCGTCCACGGCCGGGCCGGATCGTCGCGCACCAGCCGCAGCGCCGGGCCCACCACCGGGTCGGCGGCGGCCCGGTACCAGCCGGGCGCGGCGCCCCGCCGGGCGAACCAGATCGGCAGCGCGCCGATGAGCAGCAGGTCGAGCAGCCGGTCCAGCACGGCTGCCTGGCCGGGCTCGTCCCGGGCGAGCTCCTCGGCGAGCAGGGGCGCGAGCGGGCTGCGCCACTCGTCGGCCGCCACCACGAGCACCGGCGGCAGCGCCGCCAGCAGGCCGCGGTTCACCTCGCCGGGCAGCTGGTACGTCCCGGTGAGCAGCACGGTCGACCCGTCCGCCCCGGTGCCCCAGGTGCGGACGCCCATCGCCATCGACTCGGCCAGCGGCTCGCCGCGCAGCGTCGTGCAGCGCTGGCCCGGGTGGATGACCACCTGCGGCGGGGCGGCCGGGTCGTCGGCCACCGTGTACGCGTCCGGGCCGCGCAGCACCGCCACGTCGCCGGGGTGCAGCGCCACCGGGTGACCGGCGTCCGGAACCACCCAGGCGACGCCGCGGACCAGCGTCGCGACGGTCAACGGGGCCCGATCCTCGATCCGCAGCGCGTACGGCGGGTCGAGCACCGACCGCAGCAGGAAGGCGCCCCGGGCCGGGGTCCGTCGAGCAGCCCGGTGAGCGGATCCACCGCCCGATGGTAGACGATCACGTATGGTCACAAGGGCCGGCGAGGAGGCGGCGATGATCCGCTGGAGCTGGTTCCGGATTGCTGCCGGGCGGCTGCGCCAGGGGTGGCGTCCGGTGCTCGAGGCGACGCTGGCCGCGACCATCGCCTGGGTGTTGGCGGCGAAGGTGATCGGGCACCCGCAGCCGTTCTTCGCCCCGGCCGCCGCGCTCATCGTCCTCGGTCAGGCCCGGGGCCAGCGGCTGCGCCGGGCGGTCGAGGTGGTGCTCGGGGTGGCCGGCGGCGTACTGGTGGCCGACCTGGTGATCCAGGCCCTCGGCCGGGGCTCCACGTGGACCGTCTTCACCGTCATCCTGCTCACCGTCACCCTCGCCGCGGCGGTCGGCGCGACCGGCGTCACCCTGGTGCAGGCGGCCGTCTCCGCCCTCTACCTGGTGGTGGTCGCGCCGCCAACGGAGTCGCTGGTGCCGTTCCGCTTCGTCGACGCCCTGATCGGCGGCGCGATCGCGATCGCCGCCAGTCAACTGCTCGACGTCCGGCGGCCGCTGGCCCCGCTGGTCGCCGAGGTCCGGGCCACCTTCGACGCCCTTGCCGGGCTGCTCGCCGACATCGCCGACGCCTTGGACCGGCACGACGAACCGGCCGCGGTCGCCGCGCTGGAGCAGGCCCGCGGCATGGACGCCCGGGTGGACCGGCTGCGCGACGGGGTCCTCGCCGCCGGGGAGGCGCTCTGGCTGAACCTGCGCCGGCGCCGGCACATCGGCCGGCTGCGCTCGGTGGACACCGCCATCCGGCAGATCGACTACGTGGTCCGCAACGTCCGGGTGCTCGCCCGGGCCGGGGTGACGCTCAGCCGGCTGCCGGTGCCGGTGCCGACCGACCTCGGGGTGGCGCTGCGGGCGCTGGCCGAGGCGGTGCGCGCCGCCGGCGAGGCGCTCGCCGCCGACCTGGAGGGCCGCGACGAGGTCGCCGACGGGCACGCCGCGCGGGCCGACGAGGCGGCGCTGGCCGCGGTGCGTACCGCCGGTGGGCTCTTCACCCCCGGCCAGACGCTGCCGCTCGTCATGATCATCGGGCAGGTGCGGGCGACCGCCATCGACCTGCTCCGTGGCGTCGGCGCCGACGACGACGCCACCGTCCTCGGCCGCGTCGACCAGGCCCTCGGGCTTCCCCCGGTCTGACCCGAGCCGCGGAGGCCCGGGTCAGGGGACCGGTTCGGGGAGGGACGTGAGCCAGGTGACGGCGGCCTCGCGGATGTCCGTGTGGACCTCGTGGCCACCGGGGAACTCCTGGTAGCTCACCTCGTAGCCGAGGTCGTGCAGGCGCGGCACCAGCCGGCGGCTGCACACGTCCACCGGCAGCACCCGGTCGTCGACGCCGTGCGAGACGAAGACCCGCGGCTGGCCGTGGGTCACCAGCGGCGCGGCGAAGCCGGGCGAGAAGGCCACCACGCCGGCGACCAGATCGCCGTTGGTCAGGCCGAGCGAGAGGGCGTACGACGCGCCGTCGGAGAAGCCACCGAGCACCACGTCCCGGACCGGATACGCGGCGAAGATCAGGGACAGCAGGGCGTCGATGCGCCGCACGTCCACGCCGAACCCCTCGACGATCAGGTCCCAGCTGCTCGCCGCCGCCTGCGGCGCGGCCAGCAGCAGATGGTGCGCGTCGGCGAGCGGGAGCATCAGGTCCAGCGCCTGACGCGCCTCGCCGCCGGCCCCGTGCAGGAGCACCACCAGCCGGTACGGCCGCTCCGTGACCGGCTCCGGGGCGTACAGCAGGGCGAGCGGCCCGCCCTGGGGATCGGTGAGCGGCAGCAGACCGGCGGCGGCCGGGCCCACCGGCGCGACGGGCCGGGCGGTCAGCCGGCCGTGCCGGGCGTTCTCCTCCGGCTGCCGGTGCGGCGGCGCGGGTTCGGACACGATCACCGCTCCTCGCTGTCGGCGGGGTGTGCGCCGCGGTTACCCCACCCACCGCCGGTTAACCGCCGCTACCATCGCCTGCCGCCGTGCCCGCCCGCGGCCGCGCCGCCCGCCGCCACGCCGCCCGCCGCCGGCCCGGCCGCCGGGCCGCCGCGCCGGCGGCCTGCCCCGCTGCGAGCCTGCCCCGCTGCGAGCCTGCCCCGCTGCGAGCCTGCCCCGCTGCGAGCCTGCCCCGCTGCGAGCCCGCGGCCGTCGCCCGGGGCCGGGCTCAGGCGCTGTCCCGCGCCACCAGGGCGGACGGGAAGAACGTCACCGGTGGGACCGCGCGACGGTCGAGCACCGCCTGCGCCGCCGCGGTGGCGATCCGCCCGACCGGATGGCTGGCCGTGGTCAGCGCCGGGGTGCTCAGCTCGGCGAGCGGGATATCGTCGAAGCCGGCCACCGCCACGTCACCGGGCACCCGCACGCCGGTCTGGCGCAGACCGGCGATCACCCCGAGCGCGGTCGCGTCGCTGGCCGCGAAGACGGCGTCGGTGTCCGGCCACCGCTCCAGCACCTCGTGCGCCGCGGAGCGGCCGCGGGCCGCGGTGAAGTCCCCGCGTACCAGGCGGACGGGCAGCCCCGCCTCGCCGGCCATCCGCCGGTACGTGTGCACCGAACGCTCGGCGCAGACGAGCCACCGGGGACCGGTCACCATCGCGATCCGCCGCCGGCCGGTGGCGTGCAGATGGTGCAGCACCGCCTCGGCGCCGGCGCCGTTGTCGACGTCGAAGGCGGGCACCGCGGGTGAGCCGATGCCGATCGACGCGACCCGACCGCGCAACGACCGGGGCACCGCGTCCAGCACCGGGCTCGTGGTGTTGACGAGCACGACCCCGCAGATCCCCCGGTCGGCGACCAGCCGGCGCAGCGTCTCCGGGGCGTGTCGGGGCAGCCAGTGCAGGGTCACGCCGAGCCCCTGCGGACCGCACACCCGGGCGGCGGCGGCCACCACCCGGTCGATGTAGGGGTCGTCGAGGACCGCGTCGGTGCTGCCGGTGACCGCCACGGCCAGCCGGACGCCGGAGCCGCGCACCAGCGCCCGGGCGGCCTGGTTGGGCACGTAGCCGAGCTGCTTGGCCGCGGCGGCGACGCGATCGCGCGTGGCGGGCGAGACCGAGCCGGTGCGGGCGAGCACCCGGGACGCCGTCGCCCGCGACACGCCGGCGACCCGGGCGACGTCCTCCAGGGTGGCGGGTCGCGCTGCGGACGTGGTCATGGCGGTCCTCCCCGGGTGGCCGATGGTCCGATGCCGGCATCATCCCGCGCGGGTGTGACGAAGGACAGGGGTAGAACCGGGTTGTCGTGAGAGCGCTCTCAGGGGTGGGATCAGGTGGAGACACCGTCCGAGGAGAGGAACCGCCCCCCGTGAGCCCCGCCACCGCGCCCACCGTCAACCCGGCGACCGCGCCGGCCGTACCCCGGGTGGTGCGGGCCGCCCGGAACGGCGTCGCCGTCGTGTTCACCCTCAACGGGCTCGCCGTGGCAACCTGGTTCTCCCGGGTGCCGGCGGCCCGTGAGGCGCTGGAACTCAGCGCCGGACGGCTCGGTCTGCTGCTGCTGGCCATCTCGGCCGGGGCGCTGCTCGCGATGCCCACCGCCGGGCTGGTCAGCCAACGGCTCGGCGCGGCGCGTACGGTCCAGTTCTCCACCTGCCTGGTGGCTCTCGGCCTCACCGGCGCCGGGCTGGCTGCCGGTCTCGCCGGCTCGGTCGTCGGTGTTGCGCTCGGCCTGTTCGCGTTCGGCTACGGCTCCGGCAGCTGCGACGTGGCGATGAACGTCGAGGGCGCGGCGGTCGAGCGGCGCCTGGAGCGCACCGTCATGCCCCGCTTCCACGCGGCCTGGAGCCTCGGGTCGGTGGCCGGGGCGGGGCTCGGCGCCGGGGCGGCCCGGGTGGGTCTCCCGGTCGGCGTCCACCTCACCGCCGTGGCGGTGGTGGTGCTGGCCGGCACACTGGTCGCGGCGCGGTTCTTCCTGCCGCCGGCCACGAGCACGACGGCCACGCCGACCCCGGCCGGGCGACGGCGCGCCCTGCTCGCCGCCTGGCGCGAGCCGCGCACCCTGCTGATCGGCCTGCTGACGCTGGTGATGGCGTTCACCGAGGGCAGCGCCAACGACTGGCTGGCGGTGGCCTTCGTCGACGGTCACGGCCTCAGCGAGGCGGCCGGCGCCGCGGTGTTCGGCGTATTCGTGCTCGGCATGACCATCGGGCGTACCGCCGGCACCATCGCCCTGGACCGGTGGGGCCGGGTGCCCGTGCTGACCGGCACGATCCTGCTCGCCGCGGTCGGCGCCGCCCTGGCCGTCCTGGCCGGCTCGGGGCTGGTGGCCGTCGCCGGCGTCGCGCTCTGGGGGCTCGGCGCGTCGCTCGGCTTCCCGGTCGGAATGAGCGCGGCGGCGGACGACGAGGAGAAGGCGCACGTACGGGTCAGCGTCGTCGCGGTGATCGGCTACACCGCGTTCCTCGCCGGGCCGCCGCTGCTCGGCCTGCTCGGCGACCGGGTGGGCACGCTGCGCGCGCTGCTCGTGGTGCCGCTGCTGCTGGTGCCGACCCTGGCGCTGGTGCCGGTGCTCCGCGCGCCCCGCCCGGCCGGCTCCGAGTAGCCGGGGCGCCGACGCGCACGCATCACGTCCAGTGCATCAAACCTAGCGGGGATCGGTGTTCCGCGGTATCGGGTGCGCGGCCGACTGCGCCGCGCACCGCCGCTGGTTAGGGTCGCCGGATGCCAACCGACGAGATCACCGCGGCCGCCGCGGGCACCTGGACGCTGGGCGACCGGACCGTCAACCGGATGGGCTTCGGCTCGATGCGGATCACCGCCCACCCGGACCGGGAGCGCGCGGTCGCGGTGCTGCGCCGCGCGGTCGAGCTGGGCGTGAACCACATCGACACCGCCGCCTTCTACGTCTCGCCCGGCGGCACCCTGGATGTCGGGGATGGGCCCCCGCGGTTCGCCACCGAGCTGATCCGCGCGGCGTTCGCGCCGTATCCGGACGACCTGGTGATCGCGACCAAGGTCGGTCCCGGGTACGACCCGGAGGGCGGCTTCACCGAGGCGCTCACCCCGGAGCGGCTGCGCGCCCAGGTCGAGGAGAACCTGCGCCGGCTCGGCCGGGACCACCTCGACCTGGTCAACCTGAGGGCCTACAAGCGGCCCACGCCGGTTCCGTTGGCGGACCGCTTCGGGGCCCTGGCCGAACTGCGGGCGGCGGGGCTCATCCGCCACCTCGGGCTCTCCAACATCCGCCCGGAGCACCTCGACGAGGTCCGGGACATCGCGCCGGTGGTCTGCGTGCAGAACGCCTACGGGGTGGACGCCTACCGGGAGGACGACGCCTTCGTCCGCCTCTGCGGCGAGCGCGGGATCGCGTACGTGCCGTTCTTCGCGCTGGCCGGCACCCGGCGGGAGGCGGGCGCGTCGGCCGAGGCGAACGAGGCGGTGCTGGCCGTCGCCGACGCCCACGGGGTCACCCCGCACCAGGTGCGGCTGGCCTGGACCCTGCACCAGGGCCCGCACGTGCTGGCCATCCCCGGCACCGGAAACCCGGCGCACCTGGCGGCCAACGTCGCCGCCGGCGCGGTGCGGCTCACCCCGGAGGACCTGGCCCGTCTCGGCTGAGCCCGCCGGCCAGGGCCGGCCCGCCCACCCGGCGATCCTCAGTCGCGCAGCCAGACCCGCAGCGGCCCGACCCGGGCGAAGCCGACCCGTAGCGCCGGATCGAGGTCTGGCCCGGACTCGTAGCCGACCAGCGGCGCCCCGGGTCGGGTCGCGCAGATCCCGGCCCAGATCTCCGCCACGCCGTCGCCGACGGCGAAGACGTTGGAGACCCCGGTCGCCGGGCCGCTGCGGTGGAGCACGGCGCCGCCGGCGACCGACCCGTCGGGCGCGTACCGGGCCAGCACGGTCACCCGGGGGTCGGCCAGCAACTCCGGGCGGAACAGCGCGCCGCCGCCGTGCGCGGCCGCCCAGGCGGCCAACCGGTCCGGGCTGGTCACCGGAGTCAGCGGCACGGCGCCGGGCCGCTGAGCGGCGGACCGCCCGGTCCCGGGCCGGCGAGCGGCGGGCGCGTCGGCGGCAGGCTCGCCCAGCGCCGGCGGGTCGGCGGGTGGCCGGTGGATCCAGTCGGCGGCGAAGAGCACGCGGAAGCCGTACGGTGCGAGGTCGAGGTCGGCGAAGCTGTCCTTCACCGACGCGCCCGGGCCGTCGTCGATGCGGTTCAGCAGGACGGCGGCGCGGACCCCGGGCCGCAGCGTGACGGCGTCCGGGTACCAGGGCGGCGAGCGGCGCGGCACCGACCAGGCGTCCGCGTCGGTCCGCCCGGCCAGGCCGTGGCTGGCGCACACGCTGCCGCACCACTGAGCGTTGTCGGCGGCCGCCCGCACCGCCACCGTCACTCCGGCCACGGCCCGACCCTACCGAGGTCGCCGGGGTCAGGTCGCTCCCATCCGGCTCGCAGCGGATTGACAGGAAACGGTGCTGCACTGGAGGAGCACCGAGGAGAGGAGGGGGCATGGGCTGGTTCAACCGGCGGTCACGCGCCGCCCACGGGGCACCGACGAAGCTCGACCGGGAGGCGACCCGGGAGGACCTCGCCGCGCTGGAGGCGTTCGTCACCAGCCGGCAGGGTGTGGAGTTCTACCTGGAGCCGGAGACCACGGCGACCGACACCACGGTGGTGGCGATCGCCCACGACGGCGAATGGATCCGTCGGCGCACCGGCTCGCCGCGGGCGGCGGCCGACATCGCCCGCCGCCGCGCCGTCCCGCTGTACGAGGCCGCCCGCACCGGCTACCCCGAGCGGATGCGCGCCTGGAACCGGGCCCACCCGGAGCGCCGGATGCGCTGACCGGTCCCGCGCCCCGCCGGCCGCCGGATGACGCGCGACCCGGGATGGGCGCCGGCGTGCCGGCTCAGGCGCCGTCGATCTCCGCCCGGGCCTGCTCCAGGGTCATCGCGTCGCCGTGGCTCGACACGTACCACCGGTAGTCCTCGTCGAGCAGCCGGCGGAGCAGCGCGACGTCGAGGCCGTCCGCGGGCTCGCGCAGGTGCGCGGGTGGCGGGTAGTAGCAGTCGCCGAGGAGCATGACGCCGGAGTCCGGCACCAGCACCACTGTCGAGTCCGGCGCGTGCGCGCCGCCGACGTGCCGCAGCCGTACGCCGACCGGCAGCTCCTCCTCGTCGGTGAAGGTGCGGGTGGGCGGCAGCACCGCGAAGTCGTCCCAGGAGTCCACCGCGAACGCCCGGGCCCGGAAGCTCGGGGCGAGCCGCGGATTGGCGCGGACCTGCTCGCGTAGGTAACGGTGGCTCCACGGCCGGGCCGCCTCGGCCCGCAGCAACTCGCCACCCGTGACGTGTCCCACGATCTCCACGCCGGGCCAGGCGCAGGCGCCCCAGACGTGGTCCCAGTGGTGGTGGGTGTAGACCAGCCAGCGCGGCGGCGGCAGCCCGGCGGCGTCCAGGGCGGCGCGGATCTCGCGGGCGTGCGCCGGGCTCTGCCCCGCGTCGATCAGCACACTGCCGCGTTCGTCGGCCACGACGGCGACGCCGGCCTGGACGGCCTCCGGGTCCGGATCGCCCGGGCAGAGCCAGACGCGACCGGCGAGATGGTGGAACCGCATGGCGATGATGGCCGTCATCCTCCCCGTCGATCCGAGCCGGTCGCTCGTGCCGGCCCGATCCTATGCCCGGCCACCGTCCACACCGGGCGTTCCACTCCGACATCGTCATCAATCGATGGTTTGGGCGACGGTGACCAGCGGGGGCGGCGTTGACCGGCGTCGGACGGGTGTGGCAGCATTCGCGGCCTGACGGCAGTGAAGGAAGCCGGTGCGATTCCGGCGCGGTCCCGCCACTGTCACCGGGGAGCGATCCCCCCTCGTGAGCCACGGCCGTGCGTGCGCGGTTGGAAGGCCGGGGGTGAGCGTCGATCCGGGAGCCAGGATACTTCGGCCGTCGGGACGTACCCCAGGGCGTGGACACCCGAGGAGGACCCGATGACGCACCGCGTCCGCAGCGCCGCCGGCGATCGCCGTGACCGGCCCGCATTCACCTCCGGCGGAGACGTCGGCCTCGCATCCGGCCGCGCCGGCCACTGACGTACGCCCCGCGCCGCCCGTCGGCGTCGGCCCGTGGCCGACGACCCCGCCGGCGGCCCGACGCGGTCGCTGACCCCGCGCCCACCCGCCCGCCCGGCCGCCCACGCGGCGATCCGGGCGTCACTCTCCGGAGCTGTCCGTGCGCACCCTGCTGCTCTCCACCGCCGACACCGACCTGCTGGCCGCCCGCGCCAGCGGCGCCGACTACCGGCTGGCCAACCCGGCCCGCGTCGACGCCGACTCCGTGCCCGCGCTGCTCGACGGCGTCGACCTCGCCGTCGTACGGCTGCTCGGCGGCCCCCCGGCGTGGCCGGACGGGCTCGCCGCGGTGCTCGCCTCCGGCGTGCCCACGGTCGTGCTCGGCGGCGAGTCGGTGCCGGACGCGGAGCTGATGGCGGCGTCCACCGTGCCGTCCGGGGTGGCCACCCAGGCGCTCGCGTACCTGGTCGAGGGCGGCCCCGCCAACCTGGCCGAGCTGGCCCGGTTCCTCTCCGACACGGTGCTGCTCACCGGTGAGGGCTTCGCGCCGCCGGCGCCCACCCCGACCCACGGTGTCCACGGCGACCGCCCGGCGCACCCGGACCGCCCCACGGTGGGGATCGTCTTCTACCGGGCGCACGCGCTCGCCGGGAACACCGGGTTCGTCGACACCCTCGCCGACGCGGTCGAGGCGGCCGGCGGCAACCCGCTGCCCGTCTACTGCGGCTCGCTGCGCGGGCTGACCGCCGGCGACGGCCCGTACGACCTGCTCGCCCGCTGCGACACCCTGCTCGTCACCGTGCTCGCCGCCGGC
Organism: Micromonospora sp. WMMD812; assembly: GCF_027497215.1. Taxonomy (NCBI): domain Bacteria; kingdom Bacillati; phylum Actinomycetota; class Actinomycetes; order Micromonosporales; family Micromonosporaceae; genus Micromonospora; species Micromonospora sp. WMMD812. Next base: position 461,600 of record NZ_CP114904.1, read on the forward strand.
GGCACCGTCGCCGCCGACGCGTCGGGCGGCGGCGACGAGGACGCCTGGGACGTCGGCGCGCTCGCCGCGCTGGACGTACCGGTTATCCAGGCGCTCTGCCTGACCAGCACCCGCGACCAGTGGGCCGCCTCGGACGCCGGGCTGTCCCCACTGGACGCGGCCATGCAGGTGGCCGTTCCCGAGTTCGACGGCCGGATCATCACCGTGCCGTTCTCGTTCAAGCGGATCGACCCCGACGGCCTGTCGGTGTACGCCGCCGACCCCGAACGCGCCGCCCGGGTCGCCGGCATCGCCGTCCGCCAGAGCCGGCTGCGCCGGCTGCCGAACGCCGACAAGCGCCTCGCCGTCGTGCTCAGCTCGTACCCGACCAAGCACTCCCGGGTCGGCAACGCGGTCGGCCTGGACACCCCCGCCTCCGCGGTGCGGCTGCTCGCCCAGCTCGCCGAGGCCGGCTACCACCTCGGCGACGCGCCGCCGCCCGACGACGGGGACGCGCTGATCCACGCGCTCATCGCCGCCGGCGGCCACGACGTCGAATGGCTCACCCCGGAGCAGCTCGCCGCCGCCGAGGCCCGGGTGCCCGGCGAGGTCTACCGGCGCTGGTTCGACCAGATCCCCGGCGAGCTGCGGGAACGGATGCGCGCCCACTGGGGCGAGCCGCCCGGCGCGCTCTACACCGACGGCGGCGACGTCGTGCTCGCCGGGCTGCGCTTCGGCAATGTGGTGCTGCTCATCCAGCCGCCCCGCGGCTTCGGCGAGAACCCGATCGCCATCTACCACGACCCGGACCTGCCGCCGAGCCACCACTACCTGGCCGCGTACCGGTGGCTCGCCGCGCCCCCGGCCGACGGCGGCTTCGGCGCGGACGCCGTCGTGCACCTCGGCAAGCACGGCACCCTGGAGTGGCTGCCCGGCAAGGGCCTCGGGCTCGCCGCCGACTGCGCCCCGGACGCCGTCCTCGGCGACCTGCCGCTGGTCTACCCGTTCATCGTCAACGACCCCGGCGAGGGCACCCAGGCCAAGCGGCGCGCGCACGCCGTGGTCGTCGACCACCTGGTGCCGCCGATGGCCCGCGCCGAGACGTACGGCGAGCTGGCGAAGCTGGAGCAGCTGCTCGACGAGTACGCCACCGTGCAGGCCCTCGACCCGGCGAAGGTGCCGACCGTGCGGGCGCAGATCTGGGCGCTGGTCCGCGCCGCCGAGCTGCACCACGACCTGCACGCCGAGCACATGCCCGACGCCGACGACTTCGACGACTTCGTGCTGCACCTCGACGGGTACCTGTGCGAGGTCAAGGACGTGCAGATCCGCGACGGCCTGCACGTCCTGGCCGCCGCGCCCACCGGCGAGCCCCGGGTCAACCTGGTCCTGGCGGTGCTGCGCGCGCCGCAGGTCTGGGGCGGCAGCCGCGCGCTGCCCGGCCTGCGGCAGGCCCTCGCCGCCGGCTACGGCCTCGACGAGGCGGCGCTGCTCGCCGAGCCCGGCGCGCGGATGGCCGTGCCGGCGGCGCTCACCGACACCGTGGACGGGCCGGCCGCCACCGCCGCCGACGCCGTCGACCTCATCGAGGCGCTCGCCCGCCGGCTGGTCGTCGGCATGGAGACCCTCGGGTGGGACGCCGCCCAGGTCGGCGCGGTGGTCGGCGAGGTGACCGGCCGGTCGATCCCGGACGCCGAGGCGGTGCTCCGGTTCGCCGCCACCGAGCTGGTGCCCCGGCTCGACCGGACCACCGACGAGCTGACGCACACCCTGGCCGCCCTCGACGGCCGGTTCGTCCCGCCCGGCCCGTCCGGCTCGCCCACCCGGGGCCTGGTGAACGTGCTGCCCACCGGCCGGAACTTCTACTCCGTGGACCCCAAGGCGATCCCCAGCCGCAACGCCTGGGACGTCGGCGTCGCCCTCGCGGACTCGCTGCTGGCCCGCCACCTCACCGACACCGGCGAGTACCCGCGCTCGGTCGGGCTCACCGTCTGGGGCACCAGCGCGATGCGGACCCAGGGCGACGACATCGCCGAGGTCCTGGCGCTGCTCGGCTGCCGCCCCACCTGGGACGACCGGTCCCGCCGGGTCACCGGCGTCGAGGTGGTGCCGCTGGCCGAGTTGGACCGCCCCCGGATCGACGTCACCGTCCGCATCTCCGGCTTCTTCCGCGACGCCTTCCCGCACGTGGTGGCGCTGATCGACGACGCGGTTCGGCAGGTCGCCGCCCTGGACGAGCCGGCCGAGCGCAACTTCGTCCGCGCCCACGTCACCGCCGACGTGGCCGAGCACGGCGACGAGCGGCGGGCCACCGCCCGGATCTTCGGCTCGAAGCCCGGGGCGTACGGGGCGGGGTTGCTGCCGCTCATCGACGCCCGGAACTGGCGCAGCGACGCCGACCTGGCCGAGGTGTACGCCGTCTGGGGCGGCTACGCCTACGGCCGGGGGCTGAACGGGCGGGAGGCGCGGGCCGACATGGAACGCTCCTTCGCCCGGATCGCGGTGGCGGTGAAGAACCAGGACACCCGCGAGCACGACATCGTCGACTCCGACGACTACTTCCAGTACCACGGCGGCATGGTGGCGATGGTCCGCCACCTCACCGGCGCCGCGCCCGCCGCGTACGTGGGCGACTCGGCGATGCCGCACGACGTGCGCACCCGGACGCTGGGTGAGGAGACCCGGCGGGTGTTCCGCGCCCGGGTCGTCAATCCGAAGTGGATCGCGGCGATGCGTCGACACGGCTACAAGGGCGCGTTCGAGCTGGCCGCGACCGTGGACTACCTGTTCGGCTACGACGCCACCGCGGGCGTGGTCGACGACTGGATGTACGAGCACCTGGCCGCCGCGTACGTCTTCGATCCCACCACCAGGGCGTTCCTGGAGGAGTCGAACCCGTGGGCGCTGCGCGGCATCACCGAACGGCTGCTCGAGGCCGCCGACCGGAAGCTGTGGGCCGAACCCGACCCGGCGACCCTCGACCGGCTCCGCGAGACGTACCTGGCCAGCGAGGGCGACCTGGAGGACCGGGCATGACCACGTTTCCGTTCAGCGCGGTGCTCGGCATGGACGACATGCGTCTCGCCCTGCTGCTCAACGCGGTCAGCCCGGCCATCGGCGGGGTCCTGGTCCGGGGCGAGAAGGGCACCGCGAAGTCCACCGCGGTGCGGGCCCTGGCCGCCCTGCTGCCCCCGGTCGACCACGTGACCGGCTGCCGCTTCGCGTGCGACCCGGCCGCACCCGACCCGGGCTGCCCGGACGGCCCGCACCCGACCGGCGTCGGCACCGAACGGCGCCCGGCCCGGCTGGTCGAGCTGCCGGTCGGCGCCGCCGAGGACCGGGTGGTCGGCTCGCTGGACCTGGAGAAGGCCCTCGCCGCCGGGGTACGCGCCTTCGAGCCGGGCCTGCTCGCCGCCGCCCACCGCGGGGTGCTCTACGTCGACGAGGTCAACCTGCTCCACGACCACCTGGTGGACCTGCTGCTCGACGCGGCCGCCATGGGCCGCAGCCACGTCGAGCGGGAGGGCGTGTCGGTCAGCCACGCGTCCCGCTTCCTGCTGGTCGGCACGATGAACCCGGAGGAGGGGGAGCTGCGCCCGCAGCTGCTCGACCGGTTCGGGCTCACCGTCGAGGTGGGAGCCAGCCGGGACCCGGCCGTCCGGGTGGAGGTGGTCCGTCGCCGGCTCGCCGCCGACGCGGACCCGGCCGGCTTCGCCACCCGCTGGGCCGACGCCGACGCCGAGATCGCCCGGCGCGTCGCCGCCGCGCGCGACCGGCTCGACCGGGTGCTGCTGCCGGACGCCGCGCTGCGGCAGATCGCCGAGGTCTGCGCCGCGTTCGACGTGGACGGTATGCGCGCCGACATCGTCACCGCCCGCACGGCGATCGCCCACGCCGCCTGGCACGACCGCGACCGGGTCACCGTGGACGACGTCCGGGTGGCCGCGCGGCTGGCCCTGCCGCATCGGCGCCGCCGCGACCCGTTCGACACGCCGGGGCTGGACGAGAAGCGGCTCGACGAGGCCCTGGACCGGGCCGGCGGCGACGATCCGGACGACGACCCACCCGGCGGCCCGTCGGGCGGTCCGCCCGACGACCCGGACGGCGGCCCGCAGCACCCGTCGGGTGGCCCGGGCGTGGACGGCCCGGACCCCGCCGACGGCGAACGAGGCTCGGACGGCCGGAATCGGGCCGCGGCCGGACGGGACGCCGACGACCGGGGTCGTTCCGACGCCGACCCGGCCGGCAGCCCGTCCGCCGGGGTAACCCCGGTGGCCGCACCGCGGGCCGGCCTGCGGGCCCGGCTGCTCACCGCGCCCGGCGTCGGCGACGGGGTACCCGGCCGGCGGTCCCGGGCCCGCACCGGCCGGGGCCGCACCAGCGGGGCGCGGGTTCCGAGCGGCGGGCGGGCCGGCGCGCTGCACCTGCCCGCCACCGTCCGCGCCGCCGCTCCGCACCAGGTGGCCCGCGGCCGCAATGCCGGCCCGCTGCGGCTGCGCCCGGCCGACGTGCGCGAGGCGATCCGCGAGGGGCGTGAGGGAAACTTGGTGCTCTTCCTGGTTGACGCGAGCGGGTCGATGAGCGCCCGCCAGCGGATGGCCGACGTCAAGGGCGCCGCGCTCGCCCTGCTCACCGACGCGTACCAGCGGCGGGACAAGGTGGCCGTGGTCGCCTTCCGGGGCGCCGGAGCGCAGACCTTGCTGCCGGCCACCTCGTCGGTGCTCGCCGCGTCGGCCCGGCTCGCCGAGCTGCCCACCGGCGGGCGTACACCGCTCGCCGAGGGCCTGCTCGCCGCCGTCGAGCTGCTGCGGGTGGAGCGGCTCCGCGACCCGCGCCGCCGCCCCCTGGTGCTGGTGCTCACCGACGGGCGGGCCACCGCCGGCGACCGTCCGCTGGAGCGGGCCGCCCACGCGGCCACCGTGCTCGCCGCCACCGGCGCCCCGTGCGTCGTCGTCGACTGCGAGTCCGGCCCGGTCCGCCTCCACCTGGCCGCCCGCCTGGCCGCGACCCTGAACGCCCCCCTCCACCCCCTCACCGCACTCACCCACCTCTCGCGATCGGGCACCCTCCGCTCCGGCGGACCGGACGAAGCCGGGCACGGAAGGGGCACAAACCGCACGATCGCGAACGCCGAGGCCCAGCCGCGAAGGAGCGCCGCCTGATGCCGCAGGGGAAGCCGACCCACGTTCCCGCCGACGGACTCACCACCCGGCAGCGGCGCCACCGTCCGCTGCTGCTCGTCCACACCGGACAGATGAAGGGGAAGTCGACCGCCGCGTTCGGGCTCGCGCTGCGCGCCTGGACCGCCGGCCTGCCCATCGGGGTGTTCCAGTTCGTGAAGAGCGCCAAGTGGCGGGTGGGGGAGGAGAACGCCTTCCGTGCGCTCGGCGAGGTGCACGAGCGCACCGGACAGGGCGCCCCGGTGGCCTGGCACAAGATGGGCGAAGGCTGGTCCTGGATCCAGCGCGGCGGCGAGGCCGACCACGCCGCGGACGCCCTGGAGGGCTGGCGACAGATCCAGCGGGACCTGGCCGCGCAGCGGTACGGGCTCTACGTGCTCGACGAGTTCACCTACCCGATGAAGTGGGGCTGGGTGGACGTGGACGAGGTGGTCGACACCCTCGCCGCCCGGCCGGGCTTCCAGCACGTCGTCATCACCGGCCGGGACGCCGACCGGCGCCTGGTCGAGGCCGCCGACCTGGTCGCCGAGCTGACCAAGGTCAAGCACCCGATGGACGCCGGCCAGAAGGGCCAGAAGGGCATCGAGTGGTGAGCCCGCGATCCGACGAGGCCGCGACGCCGGGTCCGACACCGGGCCCGGCGGCGCCGTGGGCGCTGCCCCGGGTGGTGGTCGCCGCCCCGGCGAGCGGGCACGGCAAGACCACGATCGCCACCGGCCTGCTCGCCGCGCTGCGCCGGCGGGGCCTGACGGTCAGCCCGCACAAGGTCGGCCCCGACTACATCGACCCCGGCTACCACGCCCTCGCCGCCGGCCGGCCCGGCCGAAACCTCGACCCCTGGCTGGTCGGCGAGGAGCGGATCGCGCCGCTGCTGCGGCACGGCGCGAGCGCGCCCACACCGGCCGACATCGCCGTCGTCGAGGGCGTGATGGGCCTGCACGACGGCGCGGTCGGCCGGCGCGGTCACGCCTCCACCGCGCACGTCGCCCGGCTCGTCGAGGCCCCGGTGCTGCTGGTGCTGGACACCACCGCCCAGGGCCGGTCGGCCGCCGCGCTGGCACTCGGCATGGCCGCCTTCGACCCCCGGGTGCGCCTCGGCGGGGTCATCCTCAACCGGGTCGGCTCGCCCCGGCACGAGACGCTGCTGCGCGACGCGCTCGCCGAGGTGGACGTACCGGTGCTCGGGGCGGTCACCCGGACGGCCGAGGTCGCCGCGCCCTCGCGACACCTCGGGCTGGTGCCGGTCGCCGAGCGGGCGCCGGAGTCCGTCGCCGTGGTGCGCGCCCTCGCGGACCTCGTCGAGTCCACCGTGGACCTCGACGCGGTGCTCGACCTGGCCCGTACCGCCCCGTCGCTGACCGCGCCGGCCTGGGACCCGGTCGCCGCCGTCGGCGGCCCGGCGGGCGCCGGCCGCCCGGTCGTGGCGCTCGCCGGCGGCGCGGCCTTCACCTTCTCGTACGCGGAGACCGCCGAACTGCTCACCGCGGCGGGCGCGACCGTCGCCAGCGTCGACCCGCTGCGCGACTCCGCGCTGCCCGCCGGCACCCGCGCGGTGGTGATCGGCGGTGGCTTCCCCGAGGCGTACGCGGACCAGCTCGCCGCCAACACCGCGCTCCGCGCCGAGCTGGCCGACTTCGCCGGCCCGGTGGTCGCCGAGTGCGCCGGCCTGCTCTACCTCGGCCGCGCCCTGGACGGGGTGCCGATGTGCGGACGGCTCGACCTCACCGCCCGGATGACGGGCAGGCTCACCCTCGGCTACCGCGATGCCGTCGTCGCCAGCGACTCCCCGCTGCACCGGGCCGGCGAGCCGGTACGCGGGCACGAGTTTCACCGCACGGTCACCGACCCGGGGCACGGCGACGCCCCGGCGTGGCGCTGGGACGGCCAGAACCGCGGCTTCGTCGCCGGCCGGGTGCACGCCTCCTACCTGCACACCCACTGGGCCGGCCACCCCGAGGCCGCCCGCCGCCTGGTCGAGGCGGCGGCCTCGTGAGCGCGTCGGACGGCGTGTCCACGCTGACCGGGGTGGGCGTCGGTCCGGGTGACCCGGAGCTGCTCACCGTCAAGGCGGTCCGGGTGCTGCGCGAGGCCGACGTGGTGTTCGTACCCGTGCTGGACCGGCTCGCCGCGGAGCGCGACGCGCCGCCCGGCCGGGCCGAGACCACCGTGCTCGCGCACGTGGCCGCGGCCCGACTGCGCCGGCTGCCGTTCGCCCTCGACGACCGGGGCGGGGTGACCGCCCGCCGGGAACGCGCCTGGAACCAGGCGGCCCGGACGGTCGTCGCCGCGATGGACGGCGGCGCCCGCGCGGTCGCCTTCGCCACCATCGGTGACCCCAACGTCTACTCCACCTTCGGCTACCTCGCCCAGGGCGTCCGGGCGCTGCGCCCGACGGTCGAGGTGCGCACCGTGCCCGGTGTCACCGCCATGCAGGACCTCGCGGCGCGCAGCGGCGTGCCGCTCTGCGAGGGACGCGAGCCGCTGACCCTGCTGCCGGCCACCGCCGGGCTGGCGCTGTTCGAGGACGCCCTGGCCGGCCCGGGGACCGTGGTCGCCTACAAGGGCTGGCGCCGCCACCCCGAGCTGGTCGCCGCGCTGCGTCGGCGCGACCGCCTCGACGACGCGGTGCTCGGCCGCGGCCTCGGACTGCCCGGCGAACGGATCGGCCCGGCCACCGAGCCCGACGACGACCTGCCGTACCTGTCGACGCTGCTGGTCCCGGCCCGCCGGGACCGCCGGGGAGGAAAGCTGTGACCACCGACCACACTCCGGCGACGACGGGCACCGTGTGGTTCGTCGGCGCCGGCCCGGGTGCCGCGGACCTGCTGACCCTGCGCGCCGCCCGCGTGATCGGCGCCGCCGACATCGTGATCTGGGCGGCCAGCCTGGTCCACGCCGACGTGCTCCAGCACGCCCGGCCCGACGCCGAGATCGTCGACTCCGCGCGACTGCCGATCGAGGGCGTGCTGCCGCTCTACGAACGCGCCGCCGCCGAGGGGCTCACCGTGGCACGGATCCACTCCGGCGACCCGGCGCTGTGGGGCGCGGTGCAGGAACAACTCGACCTGTGCCGGGCGCTCGGCCTGGCGGTGGAGATCGTGCCCGGGGTGTCGTCGTTCACCGCGGTCGCGGCGATCGTCGGGCGGGAACTGACCATCCCCGAGGTCGCCCAGTCGGTCATCCTCACCCGCCTCGAAGGCGGCAAGACCCCGATGCCGCCGGGCGAGCGGGTACGCGAGTTCGCCCGGCACGGCACCACCATGGCGCTCTTCCTCTCCGCCGCCCGCTCCGGGCAGGTGCAGGCCGAGCTGCTGGCCGGCGGGTATCCGGCGGACACCCCGGCCGTGGTGGCGTACCAGGCGACCTGGCCCGACGAGCTGGTGGTGCGCTGCACGGTCGGCACCCTCGCCGCGAGGGTGAAGGAGCACCGGCTCTGGAAGCACACGCTCTTCCTGGTCGGCCCGGCGCTCGCCGCCACCGGCACCCGCTCACACCTGTACCACCCCGGGCACTTCCACACGTTCCGCCGGGCCGAACCCGCCGCCCGGGCCGAGCTCCGCCAGGCGCGGCGGGCCGGCGGCGATCCGGCATGACGTACGCCGAGCCGCCGCTGCGCGAGCCGGACCTGCCGCGTACCGCGAAGGCCCGGCCCACCGCGCTGCGCACCGGCTGGACCACCGGGGCGTGCGCCACGGCGGCGGCGAAGGCCGCGGTGACCGCGCTGGTCTCCGGGGTCCCGCAGGGGGAGGTCGAGATCGGGCTTCCCGCCGGCCGGCGGGTCACCTTCGAGGTGGCCCGCTGCGACCTGATCCCTGGCCCGCCCACCCGCGCCGAGGCGGTCGTGGTGAAGGACGCCGGCGACGACCCGGACGTCACCCACGGCGCGGAACTGACCGCGAGCGCGGACTGGCGGGCCGAGCCGGGCCTGCGCCTGGCCGGCGGACCGGGCGTCGGCACCGTGACCAAGCCCGGGCTGGGTCTGCCGGTCGGCGGGCCGGCGATCAACGAGACTCCCCGCCGCATGATCACCGCCGCCGTCGGCGAGGTGGTCGACCTGACCCGGGTCGGCGTACGCGTGGTGATCAGCGTGCCGCGGGGCGAGATCATGGCGCGCAAGACCACCAACCGGCGCCTCGGCATCCTCGGCGGCATCTCGATCCTCGGCACCACCGGGATCGTCCGGCCGTTCTCCACCGCCTCCTGGCGGGCCAGCGTGGTGCAGGCCGTCCACGTGATGGCGGCCCAGGGGGAGCGGACCGTCGTGCTCTGCACCGGCGGGCGCACCGAGCGGGCGGCCCGGGCGCTGCTGCCGGAGCTGCCCGAGGTCTGCTTCGTCGAGGTCGGCGACTTCACCGGCGCGGCGGTCACCGCTGCCGTCGCCGACGGCCTGACCGGGGTGGTGTTCGTCGGGATGGCCGGCAAGCTGGCGAAGCTCGCCGCCGGCGTGCTGATGACCCACTACACCCGCTCCAAGGTGGACCTCTCCCTGCTCGGCGCGGTCACCGCCGAGGCCGGCGGCACACCCGAGGTGGCCGCGGCGGTGACCGCGGCGAACACCGGGCGGCACGCGTACGAGCTGTGGGAGGCCGCCGGACTGCTCGGCCCGGCCGGGGACCTGCTCTGCCGTCGCGTCCAGCAGGTGCTGCGCCGCTTCGCCGAGCACGCCGTCACGGTCGACGTGGCCATGGTGGACTTCGCCGGCTCTCGCCTGGTCGCCTCCTCGGGCCGGTGGGCCGCATGACGCCCCCTCCGTGCCCGTCGCGGGACGCCGTGACGGGCGACCGTGGCCCGACACCGAGCGCTGACCCTGGCCCGGCACGGGGCGTCGTGACGCTGGGTGACCTTGGCCCTGGGGTGTGTGCCTACGAGCGTTATGACTCTCCGGCATATTTATGGCGCAGAGTCATGACGCCCATCAGCGAAGTGCTCCCCGCCGGCCGACACGCCGAGCCGGGACGGACCGCAGCCGCCTCGGGCCTTTACGGGGCGGTGTCCGGCCGTCGCGCGGCAGTGCCCGGCCGCGAGGCCGCGTCTGGGCTTCGCGGGGCGTTCGGCCCCCGAGCGGTCGCCGCGACCGGGTGGTGGGCGGCGTGACGAGCGAGCCGGCCACGGTGACCGTGGTCGGGATCGACGCCGCGGGCCGGCCACCGTACCCGGGACTCGAGGCGGCCGTGGTCGGCGCGGGCCTGGTGGTCGGCGCGGCCCGGCACCTGGCCGCGGTGCCGCTGCCGCCCGGCTGTGCCACCGTCACCCTGGGGCCGCTCGCCCCGGCGGTGGACCGGCTAGTCGCCGCCCGAGCCGCCGGGACCCCCGCCGTCGTGCTGGCCAGCGGTGACCCCGGTTTCTTCGGCATCGTGCGCCGGCTGCGCGCCGCCGGGCTGCGCCCGCGGGTCGTGCCGGCGGTGTCCAGCGTCGCCGCGGCGTTCGCCCGGTCCGGCCGGTCCTGGGACGACGCGACCGTGGTCAGCGCGCACGGGCGCGACCTCCACCCGGCGCTGAACGCCTGCCGGGCGCTGCCCGCGGTCGCGGTGCTCACCGCGCCCGGTGCCGGGGCGGCCGAGATCGGGGCAGGACTGGCCGGCTGGTCGCGCCGGCTCGTGGTGGCCGAGCACCTGGGCACCGACACCGAACGGGTCGTCGAGACCACACCCGCCGGGGCCGCCGCGCGCACCTGGGGCGACCCGCACGTGGTGCTCTGCCTCGCCGAACCGGCCGACGACACCGTGCCAGCCGACAGCGACACCGCGCCAGCCGACAGCGACACCGCGCCGGACGGCGCCGCACTCGCCGGCGGCGTGACGGTGGCCGCCGGAGTGGCCGGGATGCGGCGGGACAACCAGCCGGCCGCCGCTCCGGACGGCGGTTGGGCGCTGCCGGAGAGCGCCTACGCGCACCGTGACTCGATGATCACCAAAGCCGAGGTCCGCGCACTCGTGGTGGCCCGGCTGCGCCCCCGACTCGGCCGGCTGATCTGGGACGTCGGGGCGGGCAGCGGCTCGGTCGGTATCGAGTGCGCGCTGCTCGGCGCGGCCGTGGTCGCGGTGGAGCGCGACCCGGCCGCCGCGCCGCTGATCCGGCGCAACGCGGCGGCGCACCGAGTCGACGTCCGGGTGGTGACCGGGGCCGCCCCGCCGGCGCTGGCCTGGTTGCCGGAGCCGGACGCGGTCTTCGTCGGCGGCGGCGGGCCGGACGTGCTCGCGGCCGTCGCGGCGCGCCGTCCACCGCGGATCGTGGCCACCCTCGCCGCCGTCGACCGCATCGGTCCGGCCGTCGACCTGCTCCGGGCCGCCGGCTACGCGGTCGAGGGGGTCCAGCTCTCCGCCGCCCGCCTGGCCGATCTGCCCGGCGGCTCGATCCGACTCGCGGCCACCAACCCGGTGGTCGTCCTCACCGGGGAGCGCCCGTGACCGACACCCCTACCTCGACGCCCGCCGCCGCGGACCCCGCGACCGACCCGGGCTCCGTCGTCGGCCCGGCGACCCGTGCAGTCGCCGTCGCCAGCCCGGAGGACGGCACGTTCCGGGCGGACCCGGTCCGGATCGGGCTGGTCGCCGCCACCGCCGCCGGCCGCCGGCACGCGGCAGTGCTCGCCGACGCCTGGCCCGGGGCCCGGCTCGTGACGGGGCAGAGCGTCGCCGACGCGCTGCGGACCGCGTGGACGGGGTGCGACGCGGTCGTGGCGTTCCTGGCCACCGGGGCGGTGGTGCGCGTCCTCGCGCCGCTGCTCGGTGACAAGCGCACCGACCCGGCGGTGGTGGTGGTCGACGAGGCGGCCCGGCACGCGGTCGCGCTGCTCGGTGGGCACGCCGGCGGGGGCAACGCCCTCGCCGCCCGGGTGGCCGCGCTGCTCGACGCCGTCCCGGTGGTCACCACCGCCACCGATGCTGTCGGCCTGCCCGGGCTGGACACGCTCGGCTGGCCGGTCGAGGGCGCGGTCGCCGCCGTCTCGCGGGCCATCCTCGACGGCGAGCCGGTCCGGTTGGTCGCCGACGCCGTCTGGCCGCTGCCCGCAATGCCGGAGAATGTCCGTCCGGACCCGGTCGCGCCGCCGCGCCGCACTCACAGCGAGCCGCGCAGCAGCGCGCGGCACGACGACGCCACGCCAGCCCCGAGCCGGCCTGACGGTGAGTACCGGCTCCTGGTCACCGACCGGGTCGTGCCGCTCGACGGGCGGACCGCGGTGCTCCGGCCGCCGTCGCTGGTCGCCGGCGTCGGCGGCAGCCGGGGCGTACCGGGCGGCGAGGTTCGCGACCTGCTGCACCGGGTGCTCGCCGACGCCGGGCTCAGCCCGGCCAGCCTGCGCTGCCTGGCCAGCGCCGACGTCAAGGCCGACGAGGCCGGCATCCGGGCGACCGCCGACGCGCTCGGCGTACGCCTGCTGACCCGGCCGGCGGCGGAGCTGGCGGCGGTCGACGTGCCGCACCCCAGCGAGGTGGTCCGCGCGGTGGTCGGCACGCCGAGCGTCGCGGAGGCCGCCGCGCTGCTCGGCGTGACCGGCCGGCCCGACGACGCGGAGCTGCTGGTGCCGAAGACCGCTTCGGCGATGGCCACCGTGGCGGTCGCCCGGCACGCCCCGCGCGGCCGGCTGGCCCTCGTGGGGCTCGGGCCCGGCGCGCCCGACCTGCGCACCCCGCGCGCGGTCGACGAGCTGCGCCGGGCCGCCGTGGTGGTCGGCCTCTACCAGTACGTCGACCAGGTGCGCGACCTGCTCCGCCCGGGCACCCGGGTCCTGACCAGCGGGCTCGGCGCGGAGCAGGCGCGGGCGCGGGCGGCGGTGGCCGAGGCCGCCGCCGGGCGGGCGGTGGCGCTGGTCGGCTCCGGTGACGCCGGGGTGTACGCGATGGCGAGCCCCGCCCTGGAGTACGCCGACGCGCGCATCGACGTGGTCGGGGTGCCCGGGGTGACCGCCGCGCTCGCGGCCGGCGCGCTGCTCGGCGCCCCGCTCGGCCACGACCATGCCTACCTGAGCCTTTCGGACCTGCACACGCCGTGGGAGGTCATCGAGCGCCGCCTGGCCGCCGCCGCCGAGGGCGACTTCGTGGTGCTGATCTACAACCCGCGCAGCCGCGCCCGGGACTGGCAGCTCGGCGCCGCGCTGGCCATCCTCGGTCGGCACCGCCCACCGTCGACGCCGGTCGGCGTGGTGCGCAACGCCAGCCGCCCCGGTGAGCGGGTGCACCTCGCGACCCTGGCCGACCTCGACCCGGCCGTGGTCGACATGTACAGCGTCGTGGTGGTCGGCAACAGCGACACCCGGCTGGTCGCCGGCCGGATGGTCACGCCGCGGGGGTACCGGTGGCGGTCGTGACCATCGGCCCCTGCCAGGGCTGCGGGGCGTGCCTGCTCACCTGCCCGACCCACGCGATCCGGCCGGTCCCCGGCGGCCTGACCGTACGCGACGACCGCTGCACCGGCTGCCTGGAATGCCTGGAGATCTGCCCCGTGGACGCCATCCGCGCCACCGACCCCGACCGTCCCGGAGGAGTCCGATGAGTACCGTCCCCGTCAGCCGGGTGGTGCACCCGATCGAGCAGCTGTCGTACCGGATCCTGCGCTCCCGGGTCGACCTGAGCCACCTGCCGCCGCTGACCCGCGCGGTGACCGAGCGGGTGGTGCACGCCAGCGCGGACCTGGACTACGTCACCGACCTGGTCTGCGACGAGGTGGCGCTGGAGGCCGGGGTGGCGGCCGTGCGCGGCGGCGCGCCGCTGGTGACCGACGTGGCGATGGTCGCGGCCGGGATCACCGGCCGGGAGGCGGTCTGCCCGGTCGGCGAGCCGGCCGCCGCCGACCTGGCCCGGTCGGCCGGCATCACCCGCTCCGCCGCGGCGGTGCGGATCGCCCTGGACCGGGTCGGCCCCGGCGCGGTCTGGGTGGTGGGCTGCGCGCCCACCGCGCTGACCGAACTGATCACCCTGGACGCGCGCCCGGCGCTGGTCGTCGGCCTTCCGGTCGGCTTCGTCGGCGCCGCCGAGTCCAAGGCGGCGCTGCGGGACAGCGGCCTGCCGGCGGTGTCGAACCGGGGCGAGAAGGGCGGCTCGGCGGTCGCCGCCGCCGCCGTCAACGCCCTGCTCTACTGGGAGGAACAGGCATGACCGCGCTGGTCATCGTCGGGCACGGCACGCGCAGCGCGGCCGGGGTCGACCAGTTCGCCGCTCTTGTCGACCGGGTCCGCGGCCGGGCCGCCGGCGCCGTCGCCGACGTCGAGGGCGGCTTCATCGAGCTGTCCCGCCCGCCGCTCACCGACGCGGTCGGCGCCCTGGTCGGGCACGGTCACCGGGCGCTGGTCGCGCTGCCGCTGGTGCTGACCGCCGCCGGGCACGGCAAGGGCGACATCCCGGCCGCGTTGGCCCGGGAGCGGGCCCGTCACCCGGGGCTGACCTACGCGTACGGGCGGCCGCTCGGCCCGCACCCGCTGCTGCACGAGGTGCTGGAGCAGCGGATCGACGCGGCCCTCGCCGGAACGGACCGGGCGGACACCTGGGTCGCGCTGATCGGGCGGGGCTCCACCGATCCCGACGCCAACGCGGAGGTGGCGAAGGTGGCCCGCCTGCTCTGGGAGGGGCGCGGCTACGCCGGCGTCGAGCCGGGCTTCATCTCGCTCGCGCAACCGTCGGTGCCGGCGGTCCTGGACCGGCTGCGCCGGCTCGGCGCCCGGCGGATCGTGGTGGCGCCGTACTTCCTGTTCGCCGGGGTGCTGCCGGACCGGATCGTGGCCCAGTCGGCCGCGTACGCCGCGGCGCACCCGGACCTCGACGTGCGGGTGGCCGACCTGATCGGCGACTGCGACCCGCTCGCCGACCTGGTGCTCGAGCGGTACGCCGAGGCGCTGCGCGGGGACATCCGGATGAACTGCGACACCTGCGCGTACCGGGTGCTGATGCCCGGCTTCGCCGACAAGGTCGGGCGGCCGCAGACCCCGCACGACCACCCCGACGACCCGGTGGGCGGCCACCACCACCATCACCACGACCACGGGCCCGACCATCACGATCACCACGCCGGTCGCGGCGCGGTCGCCGCCGGGGCGCACGTCGGTCCGCCGGCCGTGGTCGGGGTCGGGGTCGCACGGCGCGAGCCGACCGGCTGACGGCCGGGCCAGCCGGCGGGCGTGGGCGGTCCGGACGGCGGCGGTCGCCGGGCGGGTCAGCCGGCGAGGGCGTGGGCGAGGGCGTATCCGGCGGTGGCGGCGGCCAGCCCCGCGGCCACGCTGCCGAGCACGTTGGCCAGAGCGGGCAGCCGGTCGCCGGCTCGGGCCAGCCGGAGCGTCTCGTAGCTGAGGGTGGACCAGGTGGTGAGCGCGCCGCAGAAGCCGGTGCCGACCAGCGCGGTGACCGCCGGGCTGGTCGGCAGTCCCACCAGGACCCCGAGCAGCAGCGAGCCGGCCACGTTGACGGTCAGCGTGCCCCACGGGAAGGCCGACCCGAACCGGGCCTGCACGGCCCGGTCGGCGAGGTAGCGCAGCGGCGCCCCGACGGCCGCGCCGAGCGCGACGAGCAGCACGGTCACCGGGCGCCCCGGTCCGCGGCCGGGTCGGCCGGTATCACCGGACCCGCCGTTCCGCGCGGTCGAGCAGACGGCCGGTGAGGGCGTCGCCGGCCCACACCGCGAGCAGCGCCCCGACCAGGGTCGCCGCGAGGTAGGCCAGCGCCACCCCGGGTGCGCCGGCGGCGAGCGCCTGCCGCACGTCCACCGCATAGGTGGAGAAGGTGGTGTACCCGCCGAGCACTCCGACGCCGAGGAACGGCCGGGCCAGCGGCGGCCCGCCGCCGCGCCGCCGGAGGACCGCCATGAGCACGCCGATCAGCAGGCAGCCGCTGACGTTGACGGCGAAGGTGGCTCCCGGGAAGCCGGTCGGACCGTGCGGGAACGCCGCCTGGAGGCCGGCCCGGGCCAGCGCGCCGAGCACCCCGCCGGCGGCGATCGCGCCGAGCACCGCCGCCGGGTGGCCGGTCAACTCCGTCCGGTCCCGGGAGACGGCGAGGTCGACGTCGGGATCCACCCGCCGCCCCGATGGCTCGGTCACCGGCCCTCCCCGTACCCCACCCGCGATCTTGCAGTCTCGGCCCCTGACTTGCGCCGGATGTCCGGAAGGCCGAGGCACCACGTGCAAGATCGCGGGAGGTCAGGATATGCCTGCCGTGGGGGCGGGGTCAGCGGAGTGCGACGACCGCGGCGTCCGCGCCGCCACGCCAGAGGGTGCCGACCTCGGTGAAGCCGGCGTCGGTCAGCGCGGCCAGGTGCCACGACACCGGGGGGTTCCACTCCGGACTGTGCCCGGTCGGGTAGATCGCGTGCCGGCGCTCGACGAGCGGGGCGAGGGCCGGGTCGGCGCCCGCCCGGTCCCACCAGTCCGACCAGGAGAGGACCGCGCCGGTCGCGTACCGGGCGGCGCGGCGGGACTGCGCGCGGGCGGTGAGCCGCTTGGTCAGCTCGGGGAGGCCGTCGTCGGGCATGTGGTCGGCGTTGGCCAAGATCCCGCCCGGGCGCAGCACGCCGCGGATCTCCGCGTAGAGCCGGGCGAGCCGGTCGGCGGGCAGCCAGTGCAGGGCGGTGGCGGTCAGCACCGCGTCGTACTCCTGGTGCGGGAGCGCCGTCACCCAGTCGGGGCGGCCCAGGTCGGCGGTGACCACGGTGGCGCGGTCGGCCAGCGACACCTCCGCGATGGCGAGCAGCGCCGGGTCCAGGTCGAGCAGGGTCACCTCGGCGCCGGGGAAGCGGGCGAGCGTGCGCAGCGAGATGGTGCCGGTGCCCCCGGCCAGGTCGAGCACCCGTGGCGGGGCGCCGTCGGTGACCGCGTCGACGGCGTCGAGCAGGGCCGTGAAGCGGTGCTCGCGGTCCGGCAGGTATGCCTCCTGCTGCCGGTCCCAGCTCTCCTGCCAGGCGGCCGCATCCGTGATGTAAGGACTCATGAACGACAGGCTAGTTACAGGGCAAGTCCGGTGTCCAGACTTGTTGCCAATGATATGCAACTAGGAGAAGATGGCAGGGCGATGATCGGCCGCGGGGCCCCGGACGCCGTCCGGGGCCCCGCGTGTCAGCTCTGCCACCGGTCCGCCCGCTGACCGTCGGGCGAGCTACGTCACCGCGCGACCGGTTGACCTCAACCCCACTTCAGCGTCGAGGCTGGTCCTACCGACGAGCGAGGCGGAGGACGACGTGCGGGTGATCGAGGTGGGGGCCTTCGGCGGCCCGGAGGTGCTGACGCTGGCCGAGGCGCCCGAGCCGGTGCCCGGGGCGGGCGAACTCCTGGTCGAGGTGGCCGCCGCGGACGTGCTCTGGGTCGAGACGGCCATCCGTCGCGGCGCGGGCGGCGACCACTTCCCGGTCGTCCCGCCTTACCGGCCCGGGGTCGGCGTGGCCGGGACGGTCGGCGTGGTCGGCCCCGGCGTCGACCCGGCCTGGGTCGGGCGGCGGGTCGTCACCCGCACCGACGCGCGCGGCGGCTACCTGGAGCGCGCCGTGGCGGCGGTCGACGGGGTGCTGCCCGTACCCGAGGAGGTCGGCCTGGCGGACGCCGCCGCCCTGCTGCACGACGGGGTGACCGCGGCCGGGCTGCTCGACCTGGTGCCGGTGCGCGCCGGTGACCGGGTGCTCGTCACCGCGGCCGCCGGCGGACTGGGCGCCCTGCTCGTCCAGCAGGTACGCGCGGGCGGCGCGTACGTCGTCGCGGCGGCCCGCGGCGAGGCCAAGCGCGAGGCGCTCTACCGGCTCGGCGCGGACCTCGCGGTCGACTACGCCGAGCCGGACTGGACCGGCCGGGTCCGCGCCGCCACCGGCGGGCTGGACGTCGTCCTCGACGGTGCCGGTGGCGAGTACGGCCGGGCGGCGTTCGCGCTGGTCCACGACGGCGGTTGGTTCTCCGCCCACGGCACCCCGGCGGGCGCGTTCGCGGTGCCCGACGTCGACGCGGCCCGGTCGCGGGGCGTCCGCGTGGTCGGCATCGCCGACGTCCAGTTCACCCCCGAGCGCCGGCGCCGCTACCTGCGCGCCACGCTCGACGCGGCCGCGGCGGGCCGGATCAGGCCCCTGATCGGGCAGACGTTCCCCCTCGACCGGGCCGCGGACGCGCACCGGGCGATCGAGGACCGGTCGGCGATCGGCAAGACGCTCCTCACCGTCTGACCGGCCGCCGCCGGCCCGGCACGGCTCACCCGTCCGCACGCTCCCGGCGCGCGGCGGCCCCCGGGGTCGTGGCGGGCGGCGGGCACCCCCCGATGGTTGCCGGCCCGGGTCGGCGTACGGTACGCGGATCGGCGGGCGCGGGAGCCGAACGGCGCCCACCGTCGCCGTGCAGGAGGAACCGATGCAGGAGCGGGCCCCCCGTCCCGAGGAGCTGGAACCGATCGAGCGGGCCGGCGTCGACGAGCTGCGGTCGGTGCAGCGCGAGCGGCTGCGCTGGTCGCTGCGGCACGCGTACGACAACGTCCCGCACTATCGGCGCGCGTTCGACGACGCCGGGGCGCACCCCGACGACCTCCGCGACCTCGACGACCTGGCCCGGTTTCCGTTCACCGGCAAGGCCGAGCTGCGGGAGAACTACCCGTTCGGCATGTTCGCCGTGCCCCGGGAGCAGGTCGCTCGGGTACACGCCTCCTCCGGCACCACCGGTCGGCCCACCGTGGTGGGCTACACGCGCGCGGACCTGACCACCTGGGCCCGGCTGATGGCCCGGTCCATCCGCGCCTCCGGCGGGCGGCCGGGCGACCGGGTGCACGTCGCGTACGGCTACGGCCTGTTCACCGGCGGCCTGGGCGCGCACTACGGCGCGGAGGAGCTGGGCTGCACCGTCATCCCGGTCTCCGGCGGCATGACCGAGCGGCAGGTGATGCTGATCCGGGACTTCGAGCCCGAGGTCATCATGGTCACCCCCAGCTACATGCTGGCGATCGTCGACGAGATGGAGCGCCAGGGTGTCGACCCGCGCGCCACCTCGCTGCAGGTCGGCATCTTCGGCGCGGAGCCGTGGACCGAGGACATGCGCCGGGAGATGGAGCAGCGCCTCGACATGCACGCCGTGGACATCTACGGGCTCTCCGAGGTGATGGGCCCCGGCGTCGCCAACGAGTGTGTCGAGACCAAGGACGGGCTGCACCTGTGGGAGGACCACTTCTACCCCGAGATCATCGACCCGGTCACGGGCGAGGTGCTGCCCGACGGTGAGCCGGGTGAGCTGGTGCTGACCTCGCTGACCAAGGAGGCGATGCCGGTCGTCCGCTACCGCACGCGGGACCTGACCCGCCTGCTGCCGGGCACCGCCCGGCCGATGCGGCGGATCGAGAAGATCACCGGGCGGACCGACGACATGATGATCGTCCGCGGGGTCAACGTCTTCCCGACCCAGATCGAGGAGCTGATCCTGCGTACCCCCGAACTGTCCCCGCACTTCCAGTGCGTGCTGGACCGGCATGGACGGATGGACACCCTGACCGTGCGGGTCGAGCGGCGGGCCGGGGTGGCGGTCGACGCCGCCGAGCGGGCCGGCGCGGTGCTGGTCGACCTGGTCAAGAACACCATCGGGGTGAGCGTGGCGGTCGAGGTGACCGCCCCGGACGGCGTGGAGCGGTCGATGGGGAAGATGCGGCGGATCGTCGACCAGCGGCGGGGCCGCTGACGTGGGGGAGGAGCGCAACGCCGCGTACGACATGTTCGACGCCGACCTGGCCTCCCGCGGGCTCGGTATCGAACTGGTGGAGGCGGCCGACGGGGCGGCGGTCGCCCGGATGCGGGTCACCGGCACCATGTTGAACGGGCACGCCATCGCCCACGGCGGCTTCGTCTTCCTGCTGGCCGACACCGCCTTCGCGCTCGCCTGCAACAGTTGGGGACCGGCCACCGTCGCGGCGGGCGGCGAGATCGCCTTCATCCGCCCGGTCCGCGCCGGCGACCTGCTGACCGCCCGCGCCACCGAGCGCACCCGGTACGGTCGCAGCGGCATCTACGACGTCACGGTCACCCGCGGCGACGGCGAGGTGGTCGCCGAGTTCCGTGGGCGCAGCCGGACGCTCGCCGGTGACCGGCCGCGGCCGCCCGCCGACGGCGCCGTGCCGCCACCCGCGCCCTGATCCCGCCGTTTCGCGGGACCACCGGGCGCGCGGTGTCCGCATAGGATCGGCCCATGCGTGTCCTGGTGGTCTCGGCACCGTTGATCGGCCACGTCTTCCCGATGATTCCGCTCGCCGCCGCGCTGCGCGAGGCCGGGCACGAGGTGCTCGTCGCCACCGGCGGCGACGGCATGGCCGCCGCCCGGTCCGGGTTGCCGGTGCACGACGTCGCACCCGGGTTCGACCTCGGCCGGATCGCCCTCCGTGTGCTGCCCCGTCACCCGCTCGTCGCCCGGGCCGAGTTGGCCGGGACGGCCGGCACCCGGGGCGCCGGGCTGCTGTTCGGGGCACTCAACGACCGGCTGACCGACCCCGTGGTCGCGCTGGCCACCGAGTGGAAGCCCGACCTGGTCCTGCACGAGCCGTTCGCGGTGGCCGGCGCCGTCGCCGCCGCCCGGCTCGGCGTGCCGGCGGTACGCCAGGAGAACGCCCTCTTCGACGGTCGGGAGCTGGGCCGGGCCACCATCGCCCGGCTGTCGGGCGCCCTGCGTCGACACGGCCTGGCCGAGCTGCCCCCACCGGCGGCCGCGATCGCCGTCGCCCCGCCCAGCGTGCTGCGGCAGGACGGCTGGCCGATGCGCTACGCGTCCTACGTCGGCGGCGGGGAGCTGCCGGACTGGTTGCGGGAGCCGGGCGAGCGCCCCCGCGTGCTGGTCAGCCGCAGCACCCTGACCGGGCCGGGCGGAGCCTGGCCGATGCCCGCCGTGGCGGCCGCCGCCGCCAGGGTCGACGCCGAGTTCGTGCTGGTCCGGCCCGACCCGCGCACCGCCCGCCGGCCGCTGCCCGGCAACGTGCGGACGGTCGACTGGATTCCGCTGCACGCCGCCCTGCCGGCGAGCGCCGCGCTGGTCCACCACGGCGGCGCGGGCAGTGTCTACAATGCCCTCACCGCCGGCGTGCCGCAGCTGGCCACGTTCGGGCCGGGTGACCGGCGGCAGAACGCGGAGCTGGTGGCGCGCCGGGGGGCCGGTCTCGCGGTCCCGCCCCGGGACATCACCGCCGAGACCCTCACCCGGCTGGTCACCGACCCGGCCCTGCGGGCGGCCGCGCGGGAGGTCAGCCGGGAGATCGCCGCGATGCCGCCGCCGGCCGACCTGGTCGCCCGGCTCGAAGACCTGCCCTGACCCGGCCCGGCGGCGCCGTGACGCGGCCCCGCTGCGGCAGGATGGGCGAATGCCACACATCGTGCTGTTCCACTCGGTGTACGGGCTGCGGCCCGCCGTCCTGGCCGCCGCCGACCGGTTGCGCGCCGCCGAGCATGAGGTGGTCGCCCCCGACCTGTACGGCGTTCCGGCCGCCGACACCGTCGAGGACGGGTTCGCCCTGCTGGAGAAGATCGGCCACGACGTGGTGCTCGACCGGGCCCGGGCGGCGGTCGCCGACCTGCCACCGGAGACGGTGCTCGCCGGCTTCTCGATGGGGGCCGGGATTGCCGGGGCGCTGCTCGCGGAGCGTCCGGCCGCGGCCGGCCTGCTGCTCCTGCACGGCTCCGGCGGCTCGCCCACGGCGGTCCGCCCGGGCCTGCCCGTGCAGCTGCACCTCGCCGACCCCGACGAGTACGAACCGCCGGACGAGCTCGACGAGTGGCGCCGGGCGATGACGGCGGCCGGGGCGGCGCTGGAGGTGTTCCGCTACCCGAACGCCGGCCACCTCTTCACCGACCCGGACGTGCCCGACCACGACGCCGCGGCGGCCGAGGCGACCTGGGCCTGCGTCCTGTCCTTCCTCGACGCCCGTTGAACGCCCGACATCAGCCGGGCCCGACGGCGCGGCGCCCCGCGACGGCGCACCGGGGCCGACTCGAGGGCGCGGCACCATGCGCTGGCGGCGCCCGGGTTACCCGGCGGCGCACCGCAGTCGCGTCGCCGGCGCGGGGCTGACCCGCGGGCGGGGGCTCAGGCGGCCGCCGACGCACGGACGGGGCCGGCCGGCAACCCGGGCGGCGCGGGCCGGCGCACGGGTGGGCCCGATTCCGCCGGCGGTCCCGGGAGCGCGCCGAGCGGCACCACGACGAGCCGGCGCTGCGCCGGATGGCCGTCCCGCGCCGCGCCGGGTCCCCGCCGTCGTACCGGGGGGACCGGCCCGGCATTCGGCGCCACCTCCGTCGGCGGCGCGACGGGCGCGTCCGAGCTGGCCCCCCGCGCCGGCGTCACCGTGGCCGGTGACCTGCCGGGCCGGCGCGGGCCGACCGAGGCGACCGCGGCCGGACCGGCCGGGCCGGCCGAGCCGACCGGGACCGCCGGGCCGATCGCGGCGCGCGGTGTTTCCGGCCCGACCACGCTGAGCGCGGCAGCCGGCCGGGCCGGATCAACCGGCCTGGGCGCGGCCTCGGGCCGATCCGGGGAGCGACGACCGGACGGCGGGACGGTCGCGGGCCGTCCGGGGCGCGCCGCGCGCAGGGGCGCCGGCCGAACGGCGTCGGTCCGGTGCGGCGCCGGCGTGACGTGGCCGACCGCCTCGGCGCCCGCGGCGCGGCCGACCGGGTCGGCGCCCACGGCGCGGTGGGCGAACCGGGCCCGGACCCGGCGGGGGAGCCGGTCGGCGGCCACCTGGCGCAGCGCCGGGGTCTGGACCGCGTACGTGCCGGCCGGGCGGGTGACGACGAGGCCGGCCTCGACGAGGGCGTACAGCAGCGGCCGGGCGCGGCCGGGCGTCCAGCCGAGCAGCCGCTCCACGGCCGCGGGCGTGAACCGGGCACCGAGGGTCGCGGCGGCCATCATCACGGCGCGTCCGACGCCGTCGAGCCGGTCCAGCTCCGCACCGACCGCCCGGCGCACGTCGTCGGGCACGGGCGGCGCGACCGGGTCCGCCCCGTCCACCAGGGACCGCACGTACGCCTCGGCGTGGCCGGGCAGGCCACCGACCAGCGGCAGCAGGCGGTCGACCAGGCTCACCTGCTGGCCCGCCCGGGCCAGCAGATGGCGCAGCAGCCGGCCGGACTGCACCGGGGCGAGCGGGCCCACCGACACCCGGCACCGCCGGTCCGGCGCCGCGGCCGGCGCGTCGGCGCGGTCCGATGCCACGGCCAGCGCGTCGGCGCGGTCCGGCGTGTGCAGCGCGACGACCACCAGCGGTAGTCCGCGGGCGGCCGCCGCGATGAACAGCCCGTGCAGGAAGCGGTCGACCGCCGGCGCGGCGCGGTCCAGGTCGTCGACGGCCACCACCACCGGCCCGCGCGCCGCGAGGCGCAGCAGCACCTCCTGGCACCAGCCAACCCCCTCCGCCGCGGCGGCGGTGCCGTCCGGCGCGGCGAGCAGTCGCTCCAGCGCCGGCCGCGCCGCCGCCAGCCGGGCCGGCGCGAGCAGGCCCGCCAGGACGGCGGCCAGCGGCTCACGTACCGCCGGGAGGGGCTCTCCGGCGCCGGCGCGGGCGAGCCCGCGCACCAGGTCCGCCACCGGGGCCAGCGGCTGGTCCGGGTAGGGCGGGCAGGACGCCACGCACCAGCGCACCGGCGTCCCGTCCACCGTGCCGACCGCCCGGGTCAGCTCGTGCAGCAGCCGGCTGCGACCACTGCCGGAGGGCCCGACCAGCGACACCCAGCGGGGGCTGCGCTCGCGTACGGCGCGGACGATCTGGTCCCGGGCGGTGGCCAGTTCGCGGCGACGGCCGACCAGCGGGCCGTCGTGTCGACGGACCGGCGGGGTGGCCGGGCCGACCGCGTGCCAGACGCCCATCGGCGGCACCCGGTTGGGCACCGTCACCGGGGTGAGTCGGCGCTGCTTCACCAGCCCGGCGGTGGCCCGGTGGGTGGCCGCGCAGACGACGACCGCGGCCGGCGGGGCGTACTCCTGGAGCCGGGCCGCGGTGGTGATCACCGCGCCGCTGGCCGCGCCGTGACCGCCGTCGCGGGCCGCCGCCAGGTCCACCACGGCCTCGCCCGTGGCCACGCCGACCCGGACCCGGATGGTGGTGCCGGCGACCAGCGGCCGCCGGTCGAGCGCCTGCTGGATCTCCAGCCCGGCCCGGACCGCCCGGTACGCGTCGAACCCGTCGGACTCGCGGGCGCCGAAGAGGGCCATGACCGCGTCGCCGATGTACTTCTCCACCACCCCGTGCCACCGGCGCAGCACCCGGGCGACGGTGTCGAAGTACGCACGCTGCAGCTCGCGCACGTCCTCGGGGTCCAGCCGGTCGACCAGCGCGGTGGAGCCGACGATGTCGACGAACAGGACGGTGACGGTCCGTCTCTCCTCCGGCACCGGCCAGTGTCGCGCCGGGACCTGCGGCTCGGCGGCGACGATCGTGGATTGGGGCATCGCACCTGCCCTTTCCCCGCTTGATGGCTGATGACCTCCGGAGATTCGCACTCCTGGGCCGACGGGGGATCGGTAGGACGACGTATGTCGGCCCGCCGCAACCTTTGGTCGCAATGTCGACGCGAGGAGTACCACATGCGGGATGCGGCCGTAGAACAGTGCGGGGACGTGTGATTAGGCTGCTTGCCATGGCCAGCGATGTGGACACCGCGCCGCTCGTCGGCAGGGCCGACCTGGTGCGGGAGATCCGGTCCGCGCTGCTCGACGACGTCGCGCAGGGGCACACCGCAGCCGTCTTCCTCACCGGCGAGAGCGGAGTGGGCAAGACCCGGCTGCTGCGCGAGGCGGGTGCGCACCTGCGCGACGCCGGCGCGCTGGTGCTCACCGGCTCCTGCCTGGACATCGGCGACGCCTCGCCGCTGCATCCGTTGCTGCAGGCGCTGCGACGTTTCGACGCCGAGCTGTCCACCTCGCACGCCCGCACGTCGTCGGCGGTCCGTGGCCTGCTGCAGATGTTCGCCGAGGAGACCGCCGGCCCGGACGGCGCGGGCGCGCTGCTGGAGCGGGTCTCCCGCGGGCTGCACCTGATCGCCGAGGGCCGGCCGCTGGTGCTCGTCCTCGACGACCTGCAGTGGGTCGACCGGAGCACCCGCCAGCTGCTGCTCTACCTGCTCGCCGGGCTCGGCGACCTCCAGCTCTCGGTGCTCGCCGCCGTCCGGGCCGAGTCGCTGCAGGGCGCGCACCCGCTGCGCCGCGTCCTCACCGAGCTTCGGCGGCTGCGGTCGGTGCGGGTGCGCGACCTCGCCCCGCTGGACCGGGCCGACACCGAGCAGCTCGCCGCCGCGGTGGTCGGCGGCGTGCTGCCGACCGACGCCGCCGAGCAGATCTGGCGGCGCAGCGGCGGCAACCCGTTCGTCGTCGAGGAGCTGGCCCGCGACCTGCGCGACGGCCGCGACGGGCTCTCCGACACCCTGCGGGAGATCTTCCTCGCCCGGGTGGACGCGTTGCCCCAGCACGCCCACGCGGTGGTCCATGCCGTCGCGGCCGGCGTGGAGCCGGTGGAGCACTGGCTGCTGGCCCAGGTGGTGCGGCTGCCGGAGCAGGAGGTGATCGAGGCGGTCCGAGCCGCCGTCGCACACCGGCTGCTGGTGAGCGCGGACGACGGCTACCGGCTGCGGCACCGGCTCGTCGCCGAGGTGCTGGAACACGAGTTGCTGCCGGCCGAGCGCTCCGCGCTGCACCGGCGCTACGCCGAGGCGCTCACCTCGGCCGAGGCGGAGCTGCACCAGGCGCGGCTGGCGCATCACTGGCGGCTGGCCGGTGAGCCGGCCCGGGCGCTGCCGGCGGCGATGGCCGCAGCACAGGAGGCGGAGCGGTTGCACGGCTACGCCGAGGCGCACCGGCACTGGTCGGTCGCGCTGCAGCTGGCCGACACCCCGGCCGGTGGACCGTTCGCGGTCGACCGGTCCGACCTGCTCGGGCACGCCGCCGAGGCCGCCCACCACAGCGGTGAGCACGCCCGGGCGCTGGCCCTGCTGGAGGAGCTGGCCAAGGTCGACGGCATGTCGTCCTGCGCGCTGCACATCCGCCGGGCCCGCTATCTCGCCGCCGCCGGCCGGTCCGCGCTGGCGGAGGAGGAGTACGGGCGGGCGCTGGAGGCCGCCGACTGCACACCGCGGGAGCGGGCCACCGCCGCCGCCCACCTGGCGGAGCTGCTGCTGCACCTCGGCCGGTACGCCGACGCGGGCCAGCGGGCCCGGGAGGCGCTGGACCTGGCCGCGGCGGTGGACGGCTCCACCTCGGAGGTGGTGCTGGCCAGCGCGGCGCTGGGCTTCAGCGAGGCGTACCTGGAGGACCCGGACGCCGGCCTGGCGGTGATGCGCCGGGCGCTGGCGACGGCCGAGCGCGCGGGCCGGCCCGAGGACGTGGCGTGCGCGTACCTGCACCTGGCCGAGCTGCTCACCGGCCCGCTGAACATCCTCGAAGAGGGTGTCGTGGTCGCCCGCCGCGGCGCGGAGCGGGTCGCCGAGCTGGGCCTCGGCCGCACCTGGGAGACCCGGCTGCTGGCCATCGCCACCAACGGTCTGTTCCGGGTGGGGCAGTGGGCCGAGGCCGAGAAGGTGGTCGCGGCCGCGCTGCGGCACCGTCCGTCCGGCGCCGACGCGGTCGAGCTGCTGCTGGCCCGCTGCCGGCTGTCGGTCGGCTACGGCGACATCGACGCGGCCGACCGGGATCTCGACTCGGTGGCCACCGTGCTGGCGGGTGGCGGCGCCCGGCACGTGATCCCGCTGCTCACCCTGCGCGCCGGCCTGGCCATGTGGCAGGGGCGCCACGACCTCGCCCGGCAGGCCGTGCAGCGTGGTCTCACCGAGATCCGCTCCGACGACGTGGGGATCCTCGCCGCGCTGGTCTGGCACGGCCTGCGCGCCGAGGCCGAGGCGCACGCCAGCCGGACGGTCGCCGTCGACGAGACGGCGGTACGGCGGCTGCGCGACGTGGCCGAGCGGGTGTCCCGCAAGAGCGAGAAGGCCGCCCGGCCTGTCCGCGACGTGGTCGACGGCTTCCTCGCGCTGTGCGCCGCCGAGGTGAGCCGGCTCGACGGCAACGACCCGGAGCTGTGGGCCCGGTCGGTGGTCGAGTGGGATCGGCGCAACCACCCCTACCCGGCGGCGTACTCGCGACTGCGGCAGGCCGAGGCGTTGCTGGCCCGGCGCAGTCGGGTGGCGACCGCCGGCAAGCTGCTGCGCGAGGCGTACCAGGTGGCGCAGGGGTTGGGCGCGGTGCCGATGACGTCGGAGATCAAGACGTTGGCCGCCCGGGCCCGGGTGTCGCTGGAGCAGCGTGAGCTGGCGCGCGGCGGCCGGGACGCGGCGGAGTCCGCGCCGGGCGACGACGAGCTGGCCGTGCTCACCGCGCGGGAGCGGGAGGTGCTCGCCGCGGTGGCCGAGGGGCTGACCAACAAGGAGATCGGTCAGCGGCTGTTCATCAGCGAGCGGACCATCGGGGTGCACGTGTCGCACATCTTCGACAAGCTCCAGGTCCGCACCCGCGTCCAGGCCAGCGCCATCTACCTGCGTAACGGTCGCGGGTGACCGACGCGCCCGCGGCGCCGCACGCGACGGACGCGTCCGAGGCGCATAGGTAATACGTCGTTCTACTGATCCGGCGGACAGGTATCGGCTGAAAGGCTGTGCCCTGTCGCCGGCGGTACCCAGGTGCCGTGGACCACTGTGGAGGAAAGATGACCGAACCGGTCTGGGGGCCCGTGCATCGGGACATCGTCGACCTGCTCGCCGATCACCCCGCTGACGTGCCGGCGGTGGTCGATCACCTCACCAAGCTGCAGGACCTGCTGGTGCGGATGCCTCCGCTGCTCGACAGCTGCCCGCTGGCCGACTTCAACAAGCTCTACCTGACCATCACCACGACCGTGCTGGACGGGCTCTACGACGACCGTTTCGTCGACCCGGCCTTCCTCGCCCGGCTCGACGTGGAGTTCGCCGCCCGCTACTTCGACGCGATGCGGCTCTGGACCGACTCCAGCCCGGGCACCCCGAAGGCCTGGTCCTGCCTGTTCGAGCGGATGTTCGGCCCGGACGCCCGCCCGCTGCCCTCGGCGGCCGCCGGGGTGAACGCCCACATCAACTTCGACCTGCCGTTCGCGCTGGTCACCACGTTCGACCACCTCGAGTCGGAGCCGGTCGACGGCAGTGACCAGCACCGCGACTACCTAGAGATCAACAACATCTTCGCGGAGAAGATCCCCGGGCTGCGCCGGGGATACCTGGAGCGGTGGCAGCTGCTCATCGACATGCTCAACGGCGACATCGACGACTGGTACCAGGGGGAGCTGGTCGAGTACACCCGCGATGTGGCCTGGCGCAACGCGCAGAAGATCTGGCGGTGCCGGCACGACCCGGCCGCCCACGAGTGCGAGCGTACGCGGCTGGACGACAACGCCGCCGCGCTCGGCCGGCTGCTGCTGTCGCCCCTCGGGGCGTTCCTGCAGTAGCCGGGACGGGGGGTCCCCGCGTTCCGTCCGGGGGGCGGAACGCGGGGACGCGTCCGTGCCGACGCGACCGGCCCCGCGCTGGCCGGTCTTCGCGGCTTCCCCGGTTCCGGCGAGCGACGCCCGGGCTACCGCCTACCGTCGGGTCAGGAGCGGTGAGTCGGGACGGGGACATGGCTGACGAGCACGGGGGACAACCGGGTCGTGCGCGCCGTCGTCGGCAGCGTCCGACCGGCCCCGACCCGGCCCTGCGGGCGGCCCGCGACCCCAGCCGCGCCGAGCCCGGCGGCCGCCGGGTCACGATCCCGGAGCGGGTGCCGAGCCCGGTCCGTCCCGCGCCGCCGCCGGGTGCGCTGCGCGCGTGGCTGTTCCGGCACCGGGTGCCGCCGGTCGGCCCCGAGGCGACCGAGGGGCAGACGCGGTCGCACCCCTGGTGGCAGGTGATGTGCCTGACCGGCGTCGACTACTTCTCCACGCTGTCCTACCTGCCCGGCATCGCCGCGGTGGCCGCCGGCGCGCTCTCCCCGGTCGCGACGCTGCTGATCGTCGCGCTCACCCTGTGCGGGATGCTCCCGATGTACCGCCGGGTGGCCCGGGAGAGCCCGCACGGGCAGGGGTCGGTCGCGATGCTGGAACGGCTGCTCCCGTTCTGGCGCGGCAAGATCTTCGTGCTGGTCCTGCTCGGCTTCGTGGCCACCTCGTGGATCATCACGATCACCCTCTCCTCCGCGGACGCCACCGTGCACCTGCTGGAGAACCCGTACCTGCCGGCCGGCGCCGACACCCAGGCGGCGGCCGTCGGGGTCACGGTCGTGCTGCTGCTGATCCTCGGCGGGGTGTTCCTGCTCGGCTTCCGTGAGGCGGTGGCGGTGGCCATCCCGCTGGTCGCCGCCTTCCTGCTGCTGAACGCGGTGATCGTCGCCGTCTCGATCGTCCGGATCGTCGACGACCCGGCCGTGCTGTCGGACTGGACCGGCGCGCTCACCTCGTTCGATGGCCCGGTCGACCTCACGGTCACCGCCGTGCTGGCCTTCCCGCTGCTGGTGCTGGGGCTCTCCGGATTCGAGACCGGGGTGAGCATGATGCCACTGGTCTCGGCGACCGGGGCGGACACCGAGGCGAAGCTCGCGGCACGGATCCGCAACACCCGGAAGCTGCTCACCACCGCCGCGCTGATCATGTCGGTGTACCTGCTGCTGAGCACCTTCGTCACGATCACGCTGATCCCCGCCGACGAGTTCCGTCCCGGCGGGGCGGCCAACGGGCGGGCCCTGGCCTTCCTCGCGCACGCCCACCTCGGCGAGGGATTCGGCACCGTGTACGACATCAGCAGCGTGCTGATCCTCTGGTTCGCGGGCGCCTCGGCGATGGCCGGCCTGATCAACATCGTGCCGCGCTACCTGCCCTCGTACGGCATGGCGCCGGAGTGGGGGCGGGCGGTGCGCCCGGTCGTCCTGGTCTACACGCTGCTCAGCGTGGCGATCACGGTCGCCTTCCGGGCCGACGTCAACGCGCAGGCCGGCGCGTACGCCACCGGGATCCTGGCCATGATGGTCTCCGGCGCGATCGCGGTGACCATCTCCGCGGCCCGCCACCTCCAGCGCGCCGCCGCCATCGGCTTCACCGTGCTCACCCTGGTGTTGCTGTACGCGCTCGGCGAGAACGTCGTCGAGCACCCGGACGGGCTCGCGATCTCCGGCCTGTTCATCCTCGGCATCATCGCGGTCTCGCTGGTGTCCCGGGTGTCCCGGACCACCGAGCTGCGGGCGGAGCGGATCGAGTTCGACGAGCCGGCCCGCCGGTTCGTCGAGGAGTCCCTCGCGAATGACGGCCGGCTGCACCTGATCGCCAACAAGCGCGACAGCGGCGCGGTGAAGGAGTACACCGTCAAGGAGCGGGCCCAGCGCGGGATGAACCCAGTGCCCGGCGCGGCGGACGTGCTCTTCCTCGAGATCGACGTGATCGACCCGTCCGAGTTCAGCCAGGTGCTGCGGGTGCACGGGGTGGAGGTCGGTGGCTTCCGGGTGCTGCGGGCCAGCAGCCCGGCGGCCCCGAACGCCATCGCGGCGATCCTGCTGGCGCTGCGCGACGTCACCGGCGTCCGACCGCACGCCCACTTCGAGTGGTCGGAGGGGAGCCCGTTGGCGCACCTGCTGCGGTACCTGATCCTGGGCCGCGGCGACACCCCGCCCGTGGTCCGCGAGATCATCCGCCGCAGCGAGCCCGACCCCGCTCGCCGACCTGGCATCCACGTCGGCGGCTGAGCGCGGCGCCGCAGGCGCGCGTCCGGCCCTCGGCCGAGCCCGAACCACGTCGGCCGGCGCGAGCCGGAGATGAATCGCACCACTATTCACGTTCACGACCCGCTGTCCGTATTGCCCACCTATCGTGGCTTCTGGTGGGCTGACGGCCCGTCGCTCACCTCGCGCCCCATTCGGCGCGGTCGGGTCAGGCAGGCAGGGAGGAACGATGTCCACGTACCAAGGGGGCCGGCGGGCAGCACGACCCAGGCGACGATCCCGGTGGTTCTTAGCCGGCGGACTGTTGGCGAGCAGCCTGGTCGTCGGGGCGGCCGGTGCCGGTGGGATCGCCGCCATGGCGGCCGACCACGAACTGCCGGATCTCGCCACACCGGCGAACGTCCGGCACGGCGACGACGCCGGCAAGCCGCCGGCCGAGACCGCCGACCCGACGGCTAGCGAGCCGGCCGGTGACGGCGCCGGGCGACCGGACGGCCGGGAGGGCGACGGGCGCGGTGAGCAGGACGGCCGCAGCGCTGACAACCGCCAGCCGGGCGACCGGCCCGCCGAGCGCCAGGACGGCGAGGGTCGGAACGGCGAGGGTCAGACCGGTGCGGGCCGCCACGGAAACGGTCCGGGGACCGGGCCCCACGAGGTGGTCTCGGTGCCCTGCGACGCGGCCAAGCTGGTGGCGGCGCTGGTGCAGGTCAACGCCGAGGGCGGTGGATCGCTGCGGCTCGCGTCGAGGTGCACGTACACCCTGAGCCAGGCGTTCCACCAGGCCGACGAGTACGACGGCGGGATCCGCGACGCCCGGGAGGCGGCCGACGCCGCCGAGACCCCGGGCGATGCCGAGGCGCCGCCGCGCAAGCCGGAGGACGACAAGGCCGGCCTACCGGTGATCTACCACCCGATCACCATCGACGGCGCGGGCGCCACCATCGCCCGCGACGCCCAGGCCGAGGCCTTCCGGTTCTTCACCGTGCGCGACGGTGGTGAGCTGTTCCTGCGTAACGTCACGCTGCACAACGGGCGCTCGGCCATCGAGGGCGGCGCCGTCCACGTCGTGCACGGCGCGACGGCCGTCATCGAACACACCACCGTCACGCAGAGCACCTCCCTGTCCAAGGAGGGCGGCGGTGGCGGCATCTTCAACGACGGCAACATGTTGGTCAGCGACAGCACCTTCGTCGGCAACAGCGCGGCCGGCGCCGCGGGCAAGGGCGGGGGCCTGCTCAACGGCGGCGTGCTGACGCTGCGGCGCTCGCAGTTCCACCACAACAGCGCCAACGCGTACGGCGGTGGACTCGGCAACTACCGTGGCGCGGCCGACGTCGAGACCACCACCTTCGCGCAGAACAGCGCGGCCCAGGGCGGCGGGCTGGCCAGCTTCTCGGCCCGGACCAAGGTCTTCGACACCAAGGTGCTCGGCAACGCCGCGCAGGTCGGTGGGGGCCTGGCCAACTCCGACGCGGTGCTCGTGCTGCGTAAGATGACGATCCGGGACAACAAGTCGACGGTCAACGGTGGCGGCATCTCGACGGTGAAGGGTCTGCTCCCGATCGACGACAGCGTCGTGGCCGGGAACACCACCCACGGGGCCGGCGGCGGCATCTTCGCCGACAAGTCCAACCTGCTCGTCCGGGGTAGCGACGTGACCGGCAACGACGCGGCGGGTGCCGCGTCAAAGGGTGGCGGGATCCACGCCACGGCGGGGCAGGTGTCCGTCTACACCAGCAGGGTCACCGGGAACAGCGCGACGGCGCAGCCGGGCGGCGTCTTCGCTCACCACACTCGGGTCCGGATCGACGACGAAAGCGTCATCGTCGAGAACGAGCCCACGAACTGCGTGGGCAACGCCGCTCCGGTCGCTCACTGCTTCCGCTGACGTCGTACCCGCTCCGGGGCGCGCGCGCCGCCCGCGGTGATCTCCCGATCGCCGCGGGCGGCCCGCGTGTGGTCGGCCGCGCTACGACCGGGGTCGGGCTGCGGGAATCACCGGCGCAGTCGCCCGGCGGGCCGGTTCGGATCACGGCGGGCGGCCGCCTCGGGCCGGTCAGGCCAGGCCGCGCAGTCGTCCGGCGAGTTCGCCGGCGAAGAAGTCGAGGAATCCGTCCGGATCGGGACCGGCGTTCTGGAGCACGATGTGGTCGAAGCCGGCCTCGACGAAGGTACGCGCCTTCGCCACGTGCGGCTCCGGGTCCGGGCCCACCGAGAACAGCTGGCGGACGTGCTTCTCCTCCACGTGCGCGCTGACGGCGTCGAAGTTCGCCGGGTTGGGGAGCTCGCTCATCACCTTCCAGCCGGTGACCAGCCAGCGGCTGGTCTCCAGGACGGCCTGCACCGCCTGCCGCTCATCCCTCGCCCAGGCGATCGGCACCTCGGCGTAGCGGGGGGCCCTGCCCACCGGCCGCCCGATACCGTTCCACGATCGCCGGCGCCGCCGCGGCGGCGAAGAGGCCGTCGCCCAGCTCGGCCGCCAGCTGTGCCGAGTCGTGCCCGCTGGCCGCCACCGCGATCACCGGCAACGCCTCCGGCAGGTCGAAGACGCGCGCGTCCTCCAGTTGGAGGTGCCGGCCCTCGTAGGACTGGTAGCCGCCCCGCCAGAGCAGCCGGATGATCTCCAGCGCCTCGCGCAGCCGCTCGTGCCGGCCCCGGACACTCGGGAAGCCCTGCCCGACGACGTGCTCGTTGAGCCGCTCACCCGCGCCGATGCCGAGAGTGAAGCGCCCGTCGGAGATCAGCGCCATGGTCGCGGCGGCCTGCGCGATGATCGCCGGGTGGTACCGGACGGTGGGGCAGGTGACCCCGGTGGCCAGGCCGAGCGTGGTGGTCCGCGCCGCGATCGACCCGAGCAGGCTCCACGTGAACGCCGAGTGCCCCTGGGCCTCGAGCCAGGGGTGGTAGTGGTCGCTCATCTCCACGAAGTCGAACCCGACCTGCTCCGCGCGGACGGCCTGCCGGATGATCTCCTTCGGTCCGTAGCCCTCGGTGGCCAGCTTGTAGCCGATCTGCATGCCGCTCGCTCCCTGTGCCGTGCCGGTGCCGGAGTAGGAGCCGTTCCCGCCCGATCACCCGACAAACGCCGCCCGACCCGACAACCCAGCCTCCTAGGACGCCCTACGCGATGTGTTGCCGGGATGGACCGGACATGAAACGGCCCGCGCCGGGCAGGGCGCGGGCCGGGCGTGCAGTCTGTCCTACTTGGACGGCTCGGGCAGCTCGCAGTCGACCTTGGGGTTGGCGCCGATGTAGTTCAGCGGCCCGGCGACGATCGTGACCAGGATGGTGCCGGCCTCCGCGCAGTTGGTGTCGTCGCCGCTGTAGTAGCCGCGCTGGCCGGCGGCGATCGCGCCGATGATCAGCCAGATGACGACGATGATTCCGAGTATCGAACTGCCACGCATGGCTTTCCTCCTGAAGGGTTGTGGTGGGTCGAGGTGCAGGCGTTGTACCCAATCGCGTCGTACGGCTAACGGTCGGACGATCGGCGACCGGGCGTCGCCGTCCGGGTGGTCGCGGGCGATCCGGTGGTAGGGCGGGGGATCGGCCGGCCGCACCGGGTCGGGCCCGCCGACTATCGGATCGAGGACCGACCTCGGCGCGGCCCGCCGGCGTGGACGTAGAACTGGCCTCACGGCAACCGCCGAGGAGGAGCCATGGACGTCCGGACACCGCACCTGTACATCGACCGTCCCGCGGACGTCGCGGTGGCGGCGCGCGCGCTGGCCGACGGCGCGGTCGTCGCGGCGGCCTTCGCGAACTTCTACGTCATCGTCACCCGCCCGGACGCGCACACGGTGCGCCGGGTCAACCTGGCGAAGGGACGACCGGCCGACCAGGTGGGCAGCATCACCGCTGCCGCGCACCGGATCCCCGGCATGTTCGACTGGTCCCGCCTCGCCCCCCGGCTGCCCGAACGGCGGGTGCGGCAGCTGATGGACGCCCTCTACGGCGTCGGTCCGTTCGGCTTCCGGGGCCCGGCCACGGATCGGCTGCCCGACCACCTCACCCAGCACGACCGGGGGATTCGTACCACGCAGGTGATCGCGCCCGGGACGCGGTGCCCCTCGAACGCGTTCTTCGAGCGGGCAGCCGCCGAGGCGGGCGTGGACCACCTCTACATCACGTCGGCGAACCGGTCGCGGCACCTCACCGGAGCGGCCGAGGAACCGGCGCACTGGAAGGCCGACGGCATCGCGGCCGACTTCGCCCACCTGCCCGACCTGGTCGTGGTCGCGCACCGCGACGAGGCGGCCGCCCGCGCCGCGTACCCGGCCTACCTGCCGACGTCCGTCACGCTGCTCTCGTTCCACCTGCCGGAGGGTGAGTGGGAGGAGCCGCCGGTGCTCATCGTGGACCGGCACGGGTCGCTGCACGTCGACGAGGTACGCCGGGCGGCGGCCCCGCTCGGGCTCCAGGTGCGACTCGGCGGCACCGCCCGGCAGCGTCTGCGCGTACGGGGGTACGCCGGGGCGCTGGTGTGAGCGGCTACCAGGTCGGCCTCGTGGTGCCGAGCTCGAACACCACGATGGAGACGGAGATCCCGGCGATGCTGCGTCGGCGCGAGGCGGTCGATCCCGGGGTCACCTTCACCACCCACGCGAGCCGGGTGCGACTGCACCAGGTGACGGCGGTGGAGCTGGCGAGGATGAACCGGGCCAGCGGCCGGTGCGCCGCGGAGTTGGCCGACGCGCGGTGCGACGTGCTCGCGTACGCCTGTCTGGTGGCCGTGATGACCGAGGGCGCGGGGGCGCACGACCGGGCCGAGCGGCGGCTGGCCCGGGCGGCCGGGCGGGCCGGGCACCCCATGCCGGTGGTGACCAGCGCCGGCGCGCTGGTGGCCGGGCTGCGGGCGCTGGACGCGCGGCGCGTCGCCCTCATCGCGCCCTACCTGCCGCCGTTGACCGCCGCCGTCGTCGGGTACCTCGCCGGGTACGGGATCGACGTGGCCCGGGCGGTGAGCCTCGCCGAGCCGGACAACGTGGCGGTCGGCCGCATTCCGCCGCAGCGGCTGGCGGCCCTGGCCGACGCGCTCGACCCGACCGACGTGGACGCCGTCGTGCTGTCGGCCTGCGTGCAGATGCCGTCGCTGGCCGCCGTCCCGCGGGTGGAGGCGCGCCTCGGCCGTCCGGTGCTCACCGCGGCCACCGCCACGGTGCACCAGCTGCTCACCGGGCTGGGCCTGGACCCGTACGTGCCGGACGCGGGGCGGCTGTTGGCCGGGCGCGGCTGACCGCCGGGCAGTGGGCGGGTCCGGTGACGGCCGAAGCCGGGCGGTCAGTGCGGCGGGTCCGGTGACGGTCGGGGCCGGGCGGTCAGTGCGGCGGCGCCGGAGCCTCCGGTGGGCGACCCCAGCTGCGCCGGGCGTCGGCGACCGCGACGCCGGCCAGGACCAGCATGGCGCCGAACGAGGTGTACACCGGATGCAGGAACATCACGCCCGGGGCGATGGTGAGCAGGGCCAGCAGCCCACCCGGGCGGGAGGGCGAGACCCGGCTGAACACCTCGTACTCGAACGCGGCCCGGCCGACCAGGAACAGCGCCGGGCCCCCGAGGATGACCGCGACCCAGGCCGGTGAGGTGCGCCCGGTCGTCTCGTGCAGGACCAGGTCGAAGCCGGCGGCGGTGGTGACGACGCCGGCGACCATGAGCAGGTGGGTGTAGGGGGCGGTGTTGAGGAACCGGCTCGGTGAGCGGGAGGTCGCGATGGCGACGGGCAGCAGCTCGCCGGACTTGTGCACGTAGATCCGCCAGAGCAGCAGGGTGGTGGCGAAGGCCACCGCGAACGACCCGATGTTCTTCAGTTCGGAGTGCTTGAGGCTGAACATGGTGCCGACGGTCAGGATGCAGTCGCCGAGCGCGATGATGAAGAACTGCTGGTAGCGCTCGGAGAGGTGTTCGGCGGTGACGTTGCGCTGGGCGGTCGGCACCACACCGAGACCCGGCACGGGATAGGCGAGCCGGAAGCCGATGTAGTCGATGGCGAGCGCGATGACCCAGCAGATCATCCGGCCGGGGCCTTCGACGAGCCCGCCGATGATCCAGGGCACGGCCGACACGGCGAACCAGATGAAGATCCGGGCCGCGCGTTTCTGGGTCTGCGGCTCGTGCCGCACGGCGGGCATGAGGAACAGCCCCCGGCCGAGATGGATGGCGACGTACGTGCCGGCGAAGACGATGCCGCGTGCCCCGAACGCCTCCGGAATCGCGGTGGTCATCAGGAGGGCGCCGAACATCACCGCGCAGATCAACAGCTTGATCTCGGTGCGTTCGGGGTCGTACATGTCGGTGACCAGGGTGGTGATGGCCCAGGTCCACCAGACGGCGGCGAGCAGGATGAGCGCTTCGCCGGCCTTGGCCCAGTCCAGCCCGACGACCAGGTTGCGGGAGATGAGGGCGAGCGCGACGACGTAGACCAGGTCGAAGAAGAGTTCGAGCAGGGTCACCCGGCGCGGGGCGTCCGGGTCACGTACCGGCGGGCGGTGCGGCACGGGCTGCTCCGGGTTACCAGGTCGGCTCGGCGGGTCGTGGGCGTCTCACCGACCGACGGTAGCGACACGGCCGCTGGATCGTCCCGAATACCGAGGTTTTTCCGGATCTGGCGGTCGGGCTCCGTGCCGCCGTGCCGTCACGTCGGCGTGACGGCACGGAACCCGACCGGTCAGGCCTGGTCGGCTCCGCCCGCCGGCAGGACCGACGCCGCCTCGTCCGAGGCGCCGGCGAGCACCTTTGCCTGCTGCGGCCAGGTGGCCAGGCCGGGCGCGGCCCGCAGGCCGGCGCCGCGGATGACCTCGCGCAGGCCCGACTCGTCCAACTCGGCCAGCTGCCGGTAGGTCCGGACCCCGGCGGCCTGCAGCGCGGCGGCCATCTTCGGGCCGACGCCCTGGATCCGGCGGAAGTCGTCGACCTCCACGGCGGCGGCGGCCACCGGGCGGACCGGTGGGGTGGCGACCGCGGGCCGCGGCGCCGGCGCGGCGGGCGTGGCCGGCTCGTCCGCGGTGCCTCCGGGCTCGGCGCCGGTCGCCTCCTCGGCGCCGGCGGTCGGCGCGGCGGCGGCGACGGGCTCGGGCGCGGTCTCGTCGTCGGTCCCGGCGTCCGGCGCGTCCACGCCGGCCGCCGGTGTGACGGGCACGGCGTCCCCGAGATCGGCCGGCTCGGCGCCGGCCGGGGCCGGCTCGGTCGTGGAGCTGCCAGGTACGGCGTCGACGGTCGCCGGCACGCCGCCGGCGGCGACGGGCTCCGGCTCGGCCGGCGTCAGCGGCTCGGCGGGCGTCACCGGCTCGGCCGCGGCCGGCTCGGCGCGCTCGGCCGCCGGGGCGGGACGCGGCGCGACCACCGGGGCCGGCTGCGGATCGCCGGTGAGCGCCAGGTCGGCCGGGTCGACGTCGGCCGCCGGGGCGGGCGCGGTGACTCTGTCGACCGGGGCCGGCTCGTCGGCGACCGCGGACGGCGCCGGGTCGACGGTCGCCGGCGCCGGTGCGGCGTCGGTGGTGGCCGCCGGTGCCGGGCTGGCCAGCACGACGGTGCCGGCGACCGGAGCGTCGTCCACGTCGGACGAACCGGTCTCGGACTTGCGCGCGTCCTGCCGGCCGCGCAGCCACCAGCCGGCCGCCAGGCCCAGGAGCAGGGCCAGTATCACTATCAGCGAGTGCCCGAAGGACAAAGCCACGGTAGACCTCCCTCTCACCTCGTCGGAAAAGTCGCGATAAAAACTCGCCGCAGCTTCGCATACGCGCGTCCGGCAGGACAGGGAGGAGGGGTTCGCCACGCTCGACGTGGGACGGGGCGGCACCGGCGGTGCGCGTCGGGCCACGGACCGTGGCGGATCCGCGACGGGCACGCCGACGACCCCGGCGCCCGTCGGGCGCCGGGGTCGGGTGGGGTACGGTCAGTCCTCCTCGCCCCGGTAGGTGTA
The DNA here is from genome assembly GCF_027497215.1 of Micromonospora sp. WMMD812. NCBI lineage: Bacteria > Bacillati > Actinomycetota > Actinomycetes > Micromonosporales > Micromonosporaceae > Micromonospora > Micromonospora sp. WMMD812. The sequence goes on from NZ_CP114904.1 coordinate 500,286, forward strand.
GAAGTCGTCCACGAACTTGCGCCGTAGCCGGGGCACCCGGCTCGTGACGCCGAAGTAGCCGCGGGCGCCGAGCAGCGCGACCCGGCCGACGACCGGCTTGTACATGCGGTCGTCGCCGTTGGTGCCGCTGCGGTTCAGCGAGTCCGCGACCCGGGCGAACCCGTACGGGACCATCGCGGTCTCGTAGTCGGCGACCGCCTGCAGCAGCGTCTTGTCGCCGGCCGCCGCGAGCCGGATCTGGCGGCAGAGCAGGGCGGCGTCACGCAGCGCCGTGTTGGCGCCCACCCCGCGACCCGGGGTCATCGTGTGGATGGCGTCACCGAGCAGCGTGACGGTGCTGCTCTTCCACGGCGGGACCGGTTCGGAGGTGCTGACCCGGATGGGCAGTGCGCTGTCCGGGTCGCTGCGGGCGAACAGTTCGCGCAGGTGGGGATGCCAGTTCGAGGTGAGGTCCAGGGCGACCTGCACCAGGTCCTCGCCGCGGCGTTGCAGGACGTCCGCCGGGAACCGGCGGGCGGTGCTCCAGACGACCAGGTTGATGTTGTCCCGGGTCGGGTCGTGGGCCAGTCCCTTCCACCCGGAGAGCAGGTCGGCGTCGGCGTCGTCGACACCGGGCTTGAGCCGGCCGTCGGCATCCCACTTGAACTCCATGACGTGCAGCACGCCCATCATCCCGCCGACGCCGAAGATCAGCGAGATGCCGCGCTGCAGCCGCTCGGGCAGCAGCGAGCGGGTGTGGGGGGTGAGGGGGATGCGGGTGGCGATGTTGATGGTGCCGGCGTCCCGGGTCACCGCGTGCGGCAGGTACTGCCGGCGGACCGCGGAGTGTGTGCCGTCCGCGGCGACCAGCAGGTCGCCGGTGGCGCTGCTGCCGTCGGCAAAGTACGCGGTGACCGTGCCGTCGTCGCGCTGCTCGTACCGGGTGAAGGTCTTGTCGAAGTGCACCACGTCCGCCATGCCGGTGAGCAGGACCTGGCGGAGTGTCATCCGGGCCACCGACCGTTCGGTGTCGACCGGGTGGGTGTCCGGGCGCAGCTCGAACGACGCGGTCTGGCGCATCCGCTGAGTGATGATGTTGAACCAGCGGGGTGAGCGGGCGCAGGTGGCGAGGTAGATGGCGAACAGCTCCGGCGGCAGGCACTCCCGCAGCGCCCGGCTGCCGGTGGGGCCGATGCCGACCCGGTAGCCGAGCAGCCCGTCGGCGCGGGTGCGGTGCCGCTCGTAGACGGCGACGCTGAGCCCGGCCCGGCGCAGCCCGTGCGCCAGGCACATCCCGCCGGTGCCGGCGCCGATGATGAGGACGTGCGGCGGTCTGGCGGACATGGCGGCCCTCAGCCCGCCGCCCGCGGCGCCGGCGCGGACGCGGGGACAGCGTCCCAGCGGTAGAAGCAGCCGGCGATCGCGTCCCGAGGGGAGCGCCAGGTCGGCAGGTACGGCGACGTGTGCGCGGAGAGCCGCTCGTTGACCTGGCGGTAGAGCGGGTGGTTGCGGGCGGCGGCGAGCGTCTCCGGGTCGATCTCGGCGGTCTCCATCAGGTGTACGCACACGTCGTGGAGACAGTAGAGCGACCGGTGGGTGACCCCGGTCAGGCCGGGCAGTTCGGTCGCGTCGGACTCGGCGAAGATCTGCGCGACCCGGCCCTCCGCGCCGGGGACGATCCTGCTGACGATCAGTAGACGGCTCATGGGACCCCTTTCGCCGGTGGCCTCGGGGGGCCACGGGACTGCTGTGCCGCCCACCGTGCCGGCCGGACTGTCACCTGCCCGTCACGCGTTGCGTCGTGACGGTGACGCCGGGCGGGCCGGCCCGCCGGGGCCCCGGCCGGGATGGCCCGGGGCCCGGCGCGGGGTGGCGGTGGTGGTGTCCCGGGTGGCCCGCCGGATCGGGGCGAGGGTGTCGTCGAGCAGGGCGCACATCGCCGCGGACGGCTCCAGCCGCAGCTCCCGCAGGAGCAGGTCCCGGTAGACGTAGAAGGCGTGCACGGCTTCGAAGGCGTTGCCCTCGGCCAGGTGGATGCGCACCACCAGCCGGTGCGGTGTCTCGCGCAGCGGCTCGGCGGCCATCGCCTCCAGGGCGGCCTCCAGCGCCTCGCCGTGCCGGCCGGCGGCCAGGTGCTGCCCGGCCACCTGCTCCAGCATGTGCAGGCGCAGCTGCCGCAGCCGCTCCCGGTCCAGCAACACCCAGTCGTCGTACCAGCCGGGGAGCAGGTCGTGGCGGCCGGCGGCGAGGGCGCCGGCCGCGGTGCGCGGGTCGTCGCCGTCGCGCACCCGGGTAGCGGTGCCGGTGAGCTCGTCGACGTCGAGCCAGACCGCCGGGTCGAGCCGGACGGTGTCGGTGCTGACCGCCAGGGGGCAGCACGGGTCCTGCCGCAGCCGCCACAGGGCGGTGCGCAGCGACGACAGCGCCCGATCCTCTGGCGCGTCCGGCCACAGTAGACCGGCGAGTTGACTGCGGGTGGCGCCGGGACGCAGCCCGATCAGCGCGATCACCCGTTGCAGGCCGCGGGGCACCACGACCGGCGCGCCGCCCTGCAGCAGCCGGAAGCCGCCGAGCAGGTGCAGTGCGACGTGGCCGCCGGCCGGACGTCCGGACGTGTGCGTGGACGGTTCAGCGGCCACGGCGGCACCCCCCTGTGGAACGCTCGTCCCCGACTGTGCTGTTCCCGGCGCGGCTGTCCGCGACGTGTCGTCGCGTCGCCGACGGCGCGGCGTCGCGCCGGGACCGCCGGGCTGACCGTGACGAAGATTATCAATAGCGGTCACTGTGGGTCAACGGCGATGCGGGTGTGGTGATCGCTGCCGGATTACCGTGAGAAGGCCTCTGAACTGCGAATAATTGCCGCTGGGACGATCTGCCGATCAGCCGACGCATAGCCAGTACACAGCTTCCGTCAACGCAGCGTCACCATCGAACGTCGCGTGTGCATCGTCCACGGTGACGCCGCCGTGACGAGGAGCGCCGCATCGTGGCGGGAGTCGTCCGGCACCACCGTCTCTGCCGCCGGACACCGTGTGGGGAGGCCCGTCCATGGACCGATCGCTCATCGTCGCGAAGGTGGTCCCGACCGCCGAGGCGCAGGTCGCGGCGATCTTCGCCGAGTCCGACGCCACGGAACTGCCGCACCTGGCCGGGGTCCGGCACCGGTCGCTGTACCGGCTGCACGACGTCTACGTGCACCTGCTGGAGACCGAGCTGCCGGGAGAGGGGACGGTCGAGGCGGTACGGGGGCACCCGGAGTTCGCGCGGATCAGCGCGCGGCTGCGGCCGTACATCTCGCCGTACTCGCCGGACTGGCGCTCGCCGCGCGACGCGATGGCGCGCTGCTTCTACCGGTTCGACGCCCCGGCGCCGGTCGGGCGGCGGCCGTGACCGCCACCGCGCCCCGCGAGGAGCAGCTCTGGTCGCGTTGCGCCGGCTGCGCCACCCTGCTGTACCGCAAGCGGCTGCGCCGCAACCTGGACGTCTGCCCCGAGTGTGGGGTGCACGCCCGGCTCGGGGCGCCGGACCGGGTCCGTCAGCTGGTCGACCCCGGCTCGTTCCAGCCGCTGCCCGACCGGCCCGCCGACGTGGACCCGATCGGTTTCGTCGACGTCCTGCCGTACCCGCACCGGATCACCGCGGCCCGCGCCGGCACCGGCCTTCCCGAGGCGGTGCTCTGCGGCACCGCCACCCTCGGCGGGCACCCGGCCGCGCTCGCCGTGATGGACTTCCGCTTCCTCGGCGGCAGCCTGGGCTGTGCCGTCGGCGAGCTGATCACCCGCGCGGCCGAACGCGCGCTGGACGACCGGGTGCCGCTGATCCTGGTCACCGCCTCCGGCGGGGCGCGGATGCAGGAGGGCGCGCTGTCGCTGATGCAGATGGCCACGGTCAGCCAGGCCGTCGCCGCGCTGCGCGAGGCGGGGCTGCTCACCGTCAGCGTGCTCACCGACCCCACGTACGGCGGGGTGGCCGCCTCGTTCGCCACCAACACCGACGTGGTGGTGGCCGAGACCGGCGCCCGGATGGGGTTCGCCGGCCCCCGGGTGATCCGCCAGGTCACCGGCCGGGCGCTGCCGGACGGCTTCCAGACCGCCGACTTCCTGCTCCGGCACGGTCAGGTCGACATGGTGGTGCCCCGCCGCGCGCTGCGCGGGCGGCTGGTGGCGCTGCTCGCCGCCGCGCGGGCCGCCCGCCCGCCGGCGGCCCGCCCACCGGTGCCGCGCCGCCCGCCCGCGCCGGCGGGCGGCGCCCCCACGACGGCGAGCCCCTCCGACGGCGATCCGTGGACGACCGTTCGCCTCGCCCGGCATCCCGCTCGGCCGACCACCCTGGACTACCTGGAGACCGCGTTCGACGGCTTCGTCGAGCTGCACGGTGACCGGCTCGGCGGTGACTGTCCGGCGGTCGTCGGCGGGCTGGCCCTGCTCGACGGCCGGCCGGTCATGGTGATCGGCCACCAGAAGGGACACACGACCGCCGAACTGGTCGCCCGGAACTTCGGCATGGCCAGCCCGGCCGGGCACCGCAAGGCGCTGCGGCTGATGCGTCTCGCCGCGCGGCTCGGCCTGCCCGTGGTGACCCTGGTGGACACCCCGGGAGCCGACCCGGGCGTGGGCGCCGAGGAGCAGGGCCAGGCGGCGGCCATCGCGGAGAACATCCTCGCCCTGACCGTGCTGCCCACCCCGGTGATCGCGGTCGTCACCGGCGAGGGCGGCAGCGGCGGGGCGCTCGCCCTGGCGGTGGCGGACCGCGTGCTGATGCTGCAGCACGCCGTCTACTCGGTGATCAGCCCGGAGGGTTGCGCCGCGATCCTCTGGCCGAACCGGTCGGCTGCCCCGCAGGCGGCCCGAGCGCTGCGGTTGACCGCGCCGGACCTGCGCCGGCTCGGCGTCGTGGACGAGATCGTGCCGGAGCCCGTGGGCGCCGCGCACGACGACCCGGAGGCGGCAGCTCAGGCGCTGCGCGACGCGCTGCGGGACACCCTGGCGCCCCTGCGCGACGTGCCGCCCGCGACCCTGGTGCGGCTACGCCGCCAGCGGTTCCGGCGCTTCGGCGCGGCCCGCGCCGGCAGCCGGGCGGGTGCCCGGTGACCGCCGGCGCGACCCGCGCGCAGACGACCGCGCAGGACACCGACGCGGGCGACGGCCGGGACGGGCCCGACGCCGTGCTGGCCGGCCTGCGCCGGCACGCCCGGCACCTGGTGGCCGAACTCGCCGGCCCGGTGCGCCGGGTCCGGCTGCGCAGCGGCGACACCGTGCTGGAGGTGGAGTGGCACGAGGCGAGCGCCCCGGCCCGCGACACCGGCGACGTGCCACCGCCCGCGCCGGCGGGCGCGCCCGACCCGCCCGAACCGGAGGTGCGGACGGTGATCCGCTCACCCATCGTCGGCACCTTCTACCGCGCTCCGGAACCGGGCGCCGCCCCGTTCGTGGCCGTCGGCGACCTGGTCCGGCCCGGCCAGGTCGTCGCGATCGTCGAGGCCATGAAGCTGATGAACGAGGTGACCGCCGACCGAGGCGGCCGGGTCGCCGCCGTGCTGGCCGACGAGGGCCAGCCGGTCGAGTACGACCAGCCGCTGGTCGCCCTGGATCCGGCCTGAGGTGGTGCGGGATGTTCGAGAAGGTGCTGATCGCCAATCGGGGTGAGATCGCCCTGCGGGTGTTGCGGGCCTGCCGCGAACTCGGCATCCGCACGGCCGTGGTGTACTCGGCGGCGGACGCCGACTCGGCCGCGGTCCGCCTCGCCGACCAGGCCGTCCGGATCGGCCCGGCGGCCAGCCGGCGCAGCTATCTCAACGCCGCCGCGATCGTCGAGGCCGCCCGGCAGGTCGGCGCGCAGGCGGTGCACCCCGGCTACGGGTTCCTCTCCGAGGACGCCGACTTCGCCGAGATCTGCGCGGAGAACGGGCTGACCTTCGTCGGCCCGTCGCCCGCGGTGATGGCCGCGCTCGCCGACAAGTCCTCCGCACGGGCCCTGATGAGCCGGGCCGGCCTGCCGCTGCCGGCGGGCAGCGTCGAGCCCGTGCCGACGGTGGACGCGGCGGCCGAGGTGGCCGCCGGGATCGGCTACCCGGTGATCGTGAAGGCGGCCGCCGGCGGCGGTGGCCGGGGCATGACGGTGGTGTGGTCCCCGGGCGAGCTGCCGCGGGCGTACGCGAAGACCCGGGCCGCCGCCCAGGCCGTCTTCGGCGACGACCGGGTGTACGTCGAGCGGTACCTGACCGACGCCCGGCACGTCGAGGTACAGGTGCTCTGCGACGGGCACGGCAACGGCGTGCACCTGGGCACCCGCGACTGCTCGGTGCAGCGCCGGCACCAGAAGCTGGTCGAGGAGGCGCCCGCGCCGGCGCTGTCCGCCGGCACCCTGGACACGATCGCGGAGACCGCACTGCGCGGCGTCCTCCAGGTCGGCTTCACCGGCGCCGGCACGCTGGAGTTCCTCGTCGACGCCGACGAGCGGTTCCACTTCCTGGAGATCAACTGCCGGATCCAGGTGGAGCACCCGGTCACCGAGATGATCACCGGGATCGACCTGGTGCACGAGCAGCTGCACATCGCCGCCGGGGTGCCGCTGCGCTGGCGGCAGGACGAGATCCGCACGTACGGGGTGGCGGTCGAGTGCCGGGTCAACGTGGAGGACCCGGACCGGGACTTCGCGCCCACGCCCGGCCGGTTGGAGCGGTTCCTGCCCCCGGGCGGCCCGTTCACCCGGGTGGACACCCACGGCCGTCCCGGCTACGTCGTCGGCCCGCACTACGACTCGCTGCTGGCCAAGGTGGCGGTCTGGGCGCCGGACCGAGAGCTGGCGCTCAACCGGCTGGAACGCGCGCTCGACGAGTTCGAGGTGGCCGGGCCGGGCGTGCGGACCACCATTCCGTTCGTCCGGCGGGTCCTCGATGACGCCGGATTCCGCAAGGGCCGCTACACCACCGGGCTGGTCGACCGCCTGCTCGCCGCCGGCCCGCCGCTCCGGTCCAAGCCGGAGCCGACCACCCCGACCGCGGCGGAGCCGACCGTGCCGCGCCCGTCCGATCCCGAGCCGGCCACACCGGTGACCGCCGCCCGTCCGCCGGCCCCGGCCCCGGCCGGATCGTCCGCATGACACAGGAGGACCCGATGACCGTCACCCGAGGCCACCCGCTGGCCGCCGAGATCACCGACATCCTGGTGGCGCACTGCGGGCTGGACGCCGAGGCCGCCGCCACCGCGCCCGCCGCGTCCCTGGAGGAGCTCGGCCTGGACTCGCTCGCGCTGCTCGAACTGTCCGCGGTCGTCGCCGACCGCTGGCGGGTGCAGATCCCCGAGCAGGCCGCGCAGCTGAGCATCCCGGCCGTCGCCGACCTCGTCGCCCGGCGCTCCGAGCAGCCGGGGCACACCGAGAACGGCATCGTCATCGCCGCGCCGCTGCCGCTGGTCTGGAACATCACCAACGACGTGGCGAACTGGACCGAGCTGTTCACCGAGTACGCCGTGGTGGAGATCCTGCACCGGGAGGGCGACACGGTGCGGTTCCGGCTCACCATGCACCCCGACGAGAACGGCGTGTCGTGGAGCTGGGTGAGCGAGCGCACCGCCGACCCGACCGCCCGGGAGGTGCACGCGCACCGGGTGGAGACCGGGCCGTTCGAGTACATGCGGATCCACTGGCGGTACGCCGAGGAGCCCGACGGCACCCGGATGACCTGGGTGCAGGACTTCGCGATGAAGTCCACCGCGCCGGTCGACAACGCCGGCATGACCGACCGCATCAACGCCAACAGTGCGATCCAGCTCGCCGTCATCAAGGAGCGCATCGAGCGGCGGGTGCAGACCGGCGAGGTGGCCGCGGTCGGCGGCGCGACGGGAGCCGGCGATGAGTGAGCGGACCCTGCGGCTCGTCGCCGCCCGGGACGTAACCGCCGACCGGCGCCGCGGCGGCGAGCTGCGGGTGCTGCTCGGCCCGAAGACCGTCGGCAGCACCTCCGGCTTCCTGGGCGTGGCTGCCCTGCGGCCGGGCGAACGGATCGCCGAGCACTACCACCCGTACAGCGAGGAGTTCCTCTACGTGACCCGGGGTGAGATCACCGTGGACCTGGACGACCAGCCGGTGCCGCTGGGCGCCGGCGAGGCGCTGTTCGTGCCGGTCAACGTCCGGCACCGGCTGCGCAACACCGGCGACGAGCCGGCCGAGGTGGTGTTCCACCTCGGACCGCTGGCGCCCCGCCCGGAACTCGGCCACGTCGACACCGAACTGGTCGAGCAGCGGGGCGCGTCGTGAGCGCGAGGAGTGAGCCGGGGTTGCGCGCCCCGCAGTCGCGAACCGAGGTGGCGCCGTGACCGGGCGCCGCACCGTGGTGACCGGGATCGGCGTGGTCGCGCCGGGCGGCGCCACCCGGGACCGGTTCTGGAAGTCGATCACCGAGGGGCGGACGGCGACCCGGCGGATCACCTTCTTCGACCCGTCGCCGTTCCGGTCCCGCATCGCCGCGGAGTGCGACTTCAACCCGGTCGCCGCCGGGCTCACCGAGGCCGAGCGGCGGCGGGCCGACCGGTACGTGCAGTTCGCGCTCGCGTGCGCCGACGAGGCGGTCGCCGACGCCGGCCTGACGCTCACCGACGACGAGCGGGACCGGACCGGGGTGGTCCTCGGCACCGCGGTGGGCGGCACCATGGCGTTGGAGCAGCAGTACGTCGAGGTCAGCGAGGCCGGCCGGCGCTGGCTGGTCGACCCGGCCCGCGGCGGCCCCTACCTCTACCAGGCGCTGGTGCCCAGCAGCCTGGCCGCCGACGTGGCCTGCCGGCACGGGCTGCACGGCCCCGCCCAGGTCGTCTCCACCGGCTGCACCTCCGGCATCGACGCGATCGGGTACGCCCACCAGCTGATCGCCGACGGCGAGGCGGACGTGGTGCTCGCCGGCGCCGCGGACTCACCGATCTCACCGGTCACCGTCGCCTCCTTCGACGCCATCAAGGCGACCAGCCCGGACAACGACGACCCGGCGCACGCCTCCCGGCCGTTCGACGCCGACCGGCACGGTTTCGTCCTCGCCGAGGGCGCGGCCGTGCTGGTGCTGGAGGAGGCCGGGCACGCCCGGCGGCGCGGCGCGCATGTCTACTGCGAGGTCGCCGGGTACGCCAGCCACAGCAACGGCTACCACATGACCGGGCTGCGCCCGGACGGGGTGGAGATGGCCCTGGCCATCGGCGCGGCGCTGCGGCAGGCCCGGCTCGCCCCGGAGCACGTCTCCTACATCAGCGCGCACGGCTCCGGCACGCGGCAGAACGACCGGCACGAGACCGCCGCGTTCAAGCGGGCCCTCGGCGACGCCGCGTACCGGGTGCCGGTCAGCTCGATCAAGTCGATGGTCGGGCACTCGCTCGGCGCGATCGGCTCGATCGAGATGGCGGCCTGCGCGCTGGCGATCGAGTTCGGTGTGGTGCCGCCGACCGCCAACTGGACCACCCGGGACCCGGAGTGCGACCTGGACTACGTGCCGAACGAGGCGCGCGAGCTGCCCGTCGACGTGGCGCTGTCGGTGGGCAGCGGGTTCGGCGGCTTCCAGTCCGCGATGGTCTTCCGCCGGCTCCCCGGGACGGTGGCCGCGTGACCCCCGCCTGGACTCGCCGCGACGTCGCGCTGACCGCCCGCGCCGGTGTCGCGCTGACCGCCCGCGGCCGTGTCGCGCTGACCGCCCGGACCCGCGGCCGGGCGGCGGTGCCGCGGTGACCGCGCGGGCGGTGGTCACCGGCATCGGGGTGGTCGCCCCGAGCGGCATCGGCGCGCCGGCACACTGGAGCACCGTGCTGTCCGGCACCCGGCGCATCGGGCCGATCACCCTGTTCGACCCGGCCGGCTACCCGACCCGGTTCGGCGGCGAGGTGACCGGCTTCGATGCCACCGGGTGGGCGGACAGCCGCCAGCTCGTGCAGACCGACCGGTGGACGCACCTCGGCTTCGCCGCCACCCGGCTGGCGCTGGCCGACGCCGGGTTGCCGGAGAAGGCGGCCGACCCGTACGGCTACGCGGTCACCCTGGCCAGCTCGTCCGGCGGCAACCTGTTCGGGCAGCGGGAGCTGCAACGGCTCTGGGGTGGGCCCACGCGCACCGTCGGGGCGTACCAGTCGATCGCCTGGTTCTACGCCGCCAGCGTCGGCCAGCTCTCCATCCACCATCAGTTCAAGGGGCCGTGCGGGGTGCTGGTCAGCGAGGCGGCCGGCGGGCTGGACAGCCTCGCGCACGCGGTCCGCTCCGTGCGCCGCGGCACCCCGGTGGTGATCGCCGGCGGGACCGAGAGCCCGCTGAGCCCGTACGCCCTGGCTTGCCAGCTGCGCTCCGGCCTGCTCAGCGACGTGGCCGACGCGCAGCGGGCGTACCAGCCGTTCGACGCCGCGGCGAGCGGCTACCTTCCGGCCGAGGGCGGCGCGGTCTTCGTGGTGGAGGAGCTGGGGCACGCGCTGTCGCGGGGCGCGCGGGTCTACGGCGAGGTCGTCGGCTGGGGGGCCACCCACGACGCGGCGCACACCGGCCCCGACAGCGCCGGCGACCCGGCCCAGTACGCCCGGGCGATGCGGCTGGCCCTGCGGCGGGCCGGTGTCGGGCCGGACGCGGTGGACGTGGTGCTGCCCGACGCGCTCGGCGTGCCCCGCTACGACCGCGCCGAGGCCGCCGCGCTGCGGGCGGTGTTCGGCGAACGGCCGCCGCCGGTGAGCACCGCGAAACCGTTGACCGGTCGGGCCCACCAGGGCGGGGCGGCGCTGGACGTGGCCACCGCGCTGCTCGCCTTCCGGCACGACACGCTGCCCGCCTCGGCCGGTCCGGACGACGTGGCCGACGGGTGTGAGCTGGACTTCCTGCGCGAGCATCGGCGACCCCGCAACCGGGTGGCGCTGGTCTGCGCGCGGGGGTTCGACGGTTTCAACAGCGCGCTGGTGCTGCGCGGCGCGGCGCCCACGAGGGAGGACGACCATGACTGACGGACTGCGGGCGCGGGTGGTGTTCCTGGTCCGGGTGCCGGCCGACCGCACCGGAGCGTTCCTGGCCGCGTACGAGGCGGTGCGGCACCTCGTGGCCGGTGGGGTGCCGGGTCACCTGGTGGATCAGGTGTGCCGGTCGTCGGCCGACCCGGAGCAGTGGCTGATCACCAGCGAGTGGGCGAGCCTCGCCGACTTCGAGGCGTGGGAGCGCAGCCCGGAGCACCGGGACCTGGTCCGGCCGATGCGGGAGTGCTTCACCGACGCCCGCTCGCTGCGCTTCCACATCCACGCCCAGACCCCGACGCCGGCCTGACACGGCAACCGGCACCAACCTTCGCGTGGCCCGCCCGCCTGGTCCGCCGCCGCGGTCTTGGGATCGCGGCGGCGGACCAGCTCGGGTGGTGCGGGTCTCAGCGGGAGACGGTCTCCGCTGCCCGGTCGACCCAACCGTGCACGCTGACGACAAGGTGGACCGTGCCGCTGCTGACGTTGAGAATGCGGATCTTGCCGGGGGAACCGATGGTCGGTCCACCCGGGAAGGCTCGGGGGCTCGGGCCGACCTTGGTGAACACCGTCGTGGTGCGAGCCGGCTGGCCGGCGGCGAAGTTGGCCACCGACGGGTTGTAGACGATCGGCCCATCCTTCGTGTACCCGAAGGGACGGTCGACGGGCTCGACGGTGAGGTAGCCGCTCGTGGTCGGGCCGACGACCGTCACCGAGATGACGGCTCCCTCCATGGCGTCCAGCGGGATGCCGTTGGCACCGCTGAGCTGGACGAACAGCTCGCCCCTGGCCTTGACGGCGGCGCCGCCGTTGGCCCGCGTGTCGATCACCTGAACGGGCGTGATCGCGCGCAAGCCGGGTGCCTGAGCGCTGGCGGCGGCGACGTAACCCTGCAGGCTGATCACCAGGTGGACTGCCGGCCCCCTGTTGACGATGGTGACCTTGCCGTCGGCGGAGAGCTTCACGGCGATGCCCTGTGAGGTGACCCCGCTGACGTAGTCCAGAACGCTGCCGTTGTCGACGGCACCGCCGGCCGGGTAGGCGGCCAGGTATCCCCCACCGGTGGCGCCGACCACGGCGACATCGAGCAGTGCGCTGGTGGCGCCCGCCGGGATGACCCCGCCGGTCAGGGTGAGGGTGCGGGTTCCGTTGGTCGGTACGGTGCCGGCCGTGGTGCCGGTCCCGTCCCGGGTGTCCACCACTCGGGTGTGGGGCACCATGACGACCCCGCCGCCGGAGGCGGCGACGTAGCCGTGCACGTCGATCTTGGCGTGGGTGCTGCCGGCGTGGTTGTAGAGCGTGAAGTTGCCGGTCGGGCCGACCCGCACCAGCAGGGTGGTGGAGATGGTCTCCCCGGTGGACGCGTTGACGGAAGAGGTGGCTGGTCGGGTGCTGCCCTCCGGGTACACGGTGAGGTAGGTGTTCGCCGTCGGACTGATGGTCGTCACGTCCACCAGCACCGCCTTGACACCAGTGGCCGGGACACCGGCGACGCCGAGCACGGGGAAGGACATGGTGCTGCCGCCGGGGCGCACACCGCCGGTGGTCCGGGTGTCCAGCAGGGTGCCGCGCTGGGACAGCGCGACGTAGCCGTCGCCGGTGCTCTCGGTGATCCACGCGCCCAGGTCGTCGACCCGGGTCTCGACGGCCGTCCGCCGGGTCTCGGTCTCGCTGAGGCAGCCACCCTGCCAGGCCCGGTCGTGCACGGCGACCAGGCGGGGTGTGCCGGCGACGTCGCGCAGCAGCGGCCCGCCCGCGTCGCCCTTGCAGAGGCTGGCGCCGCTGGCGCTGCCATCGATGGCCACCGCCTCGGCGGTGACACTCTGGACGGTGAACGTGCCGGCGTGCAGCTTGTCGGGCACCCACTCCGTCGCGCTGCGGCCGAAGCCGACCGCCCGCAGCTCCTCGGCCGCCGTGGCGGCGGCGCCGAGGGCCACCGGCTGGACGTCGGTCACCCGGCGCTCCAACTGCGCGACGGCGACGTTGCGGGTCGGGTGGGGGAGCACCGTGGTGACGGCGAGGGTGTGCCCGCCGGTGGCGGCGAGGTCGGTCTTGCCGAGGGCGACCGTGGTGGCGTGGGCCGGCGGACCGGCGGTGACGGTTTCGCCGGCCGCCGCGAAGCAGCTCTTGGCGGTGATGATCCAGTCCTGGTCGATCAGGGCGCCGGAGCAACCACGTACGTCGTTGCGCAGGCTCGCGGTGAACAGGTGCGTGCCGTCCGGCACCGGCGTGACCCCGCTGATCGCCCGGGCGTCCACGCCACTGATCATGCTCGCGCCGATGGCGGCGAGGGCCAGCACTGACACCGTCCGGAGACGGTTCCGGGTGTGACGCATGTTCCTCATCTCGTGTCAGCTCAATCCGGAACCGTCGCCTGCGGGGCGACGGCGCCGGTCGTCCGCACGGCGCGGCAGCTGCCACGCCGTCCGGGCGGACGCCCGATGGCACGCCGAATCCCCGTCACACCGGTGGCTGCCGGTGTGGGTCGAACTCATCGGCCTGCTGGTGGTCCCTCCGTCGTCAGCCCCCCGTGAGGCCCTGGAGATCGCCCGTCGGGGTAGACGGTAGTGGATGGATCGGCGCCGTGGGGGGCGCCGGCGGAGCGATGGCCGAGCAGTGGTCCGTCCACATCGGACAAAAGCGGAACGGCTGGCCGGAGGCGGCTGCGCATGACGCGGCGGCCCGCTCTCAGCGGTCGGGCCCACCGGCGTGACGGACCGTCACGGTGGACCGGCGCGGCGGCCGTCCGGGCTCAGCGGCCCAGGGAGACCTCGGCGAGGTAGACGCACGTGCGGTCCTCGTGGGAGGAGTAGTAGCTCACCCAGAGCAGGCCGTCGTGCCAGACCAGCCCGGGATAGCTGGTGTCGCCGCCGGAGGGGAGGGTGACCAGCTCGGTCAGCTCGCCCCGCTCCACGTCGACCGCGCACACCGCGGTGCGTACGCGGCCGTCGTGCAGGCGTACGCCGGCCACCAGCCGGCCGTCCGGCAGCCGCAGCAGGGCCGGGCCGCCCACCTGGACGCCCAGGTCGGTCCACTGCCAGTCCCGGTACGGGGGGCGCGCCCGGCCGAGCTGCGCGGTCGCGGTGTCCCGGTCCCGGCGCAGCAGGCAGACGGCGGTGCCGTCCGGTTCGAAGGTCAGCCCCGACTCGTTCGGGTAGCCCTCGGTGAACAGGGTCTCCACCACCGGGTGCAGGTCGACGCCGTCGCCGCTGCGGTAGAGCCGCACGAACCGCGGCTCCCGGGTGGCGTAGCCGAGGGCGTACATCGCGCCGGCGTGCCAGGCAGCGCGCCACACCCAGACATGCGGCTCGCCGATCGGCGTCAGATCACCCCAGCGGTGCCCGTCGGGGGAGAGCCAGGCGACGGTCCGGAACGTCTTCGTCGCCTCGCCGGTCACGGCGGCGGCGTACAGGTGCAGCCGGCCGTCCGGTCGGGACACGAAGCGCGGGTCCCGCAGGTCGGTGCCGTCCCGGCGGAGTACCGCCGCCGTGGTCCAGGAGTGGCCGTCCGCGGAGGTGAGCACCCGGATCACCCCGTCGCCGGAGACGTGGGACGTGCCCTCCCGGAACGCGCAGAACCAGCCGTCGCCGTGCCGGACCAGGTCGGTGAACGCGCTGTGCGGCGCGCTGTCACCGATCCGGCGCACCGTCGTGACCTGGGCTTGGGTGGTGCGGCCGATCGGTGGCGGGGTCATGCGCGGCGGCCTCCTGGGGCGTCCGGTCCGGCCGACCACGCTAGGACCTCCGGCGTACGTCCGGGCGGCCCGGCGGCGAACAGCCGGCGAACTTCCGGGGCCGCCGGCCGGCCGGGTCGCCGTCCCACCGGCGCGCTGACCAGCGGGTCCGCGCGAGCCCGGCGCGGTCCACCACGAACGGGCGCCCGCCGGCGGTGGCGCCGGTAGGGTCGGGCGGCGGAGAGGTGGTGTCGGTGGCGTACCAGGTGGCGGTCTGCGGGCCGGCGGTCGCGACGGACGCGGACCTGGCGCACGCCCGCCGGGTGGGCGAGCTGCTCGCCGAGCGCGGCGCCACCGTCCTCTGCGGAGGCGGCGGCGGGGTGATGGCCGCGGTCGCCGCCGGCGCCCGGTCCCGCAGCGGCCTGGTCGTCGGCGTACGCCCCGACGACGGCTCCGCGCCCGGCCCGGCCGCCGAGGTGTCCGTGACGATCCGCAGCAACCTGGGCCAGGCCCGCAACGCTGTCCTGGTGTGGAGCGCCGACGCGGTCATCGCGGTCGGCGGCTCCTGGGGCACCCTCAGCGAGGTGGCGCTGGCGATGCGGCACGGCGGCATCCCGGTGGTGCTGCTCGGCGGATGGCGGGTCGTCGATGCGCAGGGTGCTCCCGTCGACGGGCCGGTGCCCGTGACCACCGCCGAGGACGCCGTCCGGGCAGCGCTGTCGGGTTGACGTCCACCGGCGGCCGCCCGGTCACTCCGCCGGTGTGGTTTCCTGTGCCCGGTACGCGGCGGCGAGGCTCTTCGGCGCCCGGTCGTACCACGCCTCGACCATCAGCTCGGTCAGCTCCGGCAGCGCGATCCGGTCCAGCCGGACCAGCACGGCCGGGTAGCCGTCGAAGTGCGGGGTGGTGAAGTAGACGGCCGGGTCGTCGGCGAGCAGCGCCTCCTTGGCGCCGAGGTCGGGCACCCGGGCGCCGAGGACCGGCCCGTCCGGCGCGGCGTCGCCGAGCGCGGCGAGGTCGGCCTTGCGCAGCGGCCGTTCCCAGACGAACGGCTTGTCGCGCACCCGCCAGGCCGGCAGGCCGTCGTACGACCCGCGCTCGGTCGTCTCCGGCAGGGTCGCGGCGATCCGGCGGACGTCCTCCCAGCTGGCCATCGCCCCAGGGTACGGCCTTCCGGGCGTCAGCGGGACACCGTCGGGTCGGCCAGCACCCGGCCGAGGGTGCGCCGCGCGTCGGCCGCCTTCGCCGGGTCCGGGTCGTCGAGCGTGATCAGCGCCTTCCACAGTGCCCACCCCCGCCCCCGCGCCCAGGTCGCCGCGTCCACGGCGAGGGCCTCCCGGAACGCCGCCCGGCTGCGACCGCGCAGCAGCGTCCACGCGATGACCACGTCACACGCCGGGTCGCCGACGCCGGAGCAGCCGAAGTCGATGACCGCGGCCAGCCGCCCCTCGCGGATCAGCAGGTTGCCGACCGCGACGTCGCCGTGGAACCAGACGGGCGGGCCGGCGACGGTCGCGTCGAGGGCGGCGGACCAGATCGCGGTGACCGTGTCGACCGGGATCTGGTCGCCGAGCCGGTCGACCGCCCGGCGGGTGTCCTCGTCATACGTGCTCAGGGGCGCCCCGCGCCACGCGCTGTGCCGGCCGGGCACCGGGCCGCCGGCCGGGTCGATCCGCTGGAGCGCGGCGAGGAAGCCGGCGAGGTCGACCGCGGAACCCGGTCAGGTCCGTGATCCGGTCGGGGTGGGCCGTCCGCCCCTCGATCCAGCCGTAGACCGACCACGGGAACGGAAAGTCCTCGTCCGGCTCGCCCTCGGCCAGCGGGGTGGGCACCGCCAGCGGGAGCCGGGGCGCCAGCACCGGCAGCCACCGCTGCTCCTTGGCCACCTGCAGCGCGTACCCCTCGGCGCTGGGCAGCCGCACGGTCATCGCGTCGCCCAGATGGAAGGTGCGGTTGTCCCAGCCGCCGATCTCGACCGGGCGTACCGGCAGGTGTGCCCAGCGCGGGAACTGAGCGGCGACGAGCCGGCGCACCAGCGCCGCGTCGATCCGGTCGGCGACCGCGACCGGAACCGGTCGCGGCGTGCGACTGTCCTCCACCGGTCCGAGGCTGACGGGGCGACGCCGGGACGGCAACTGCTTTACCGAGGCGGCGGGCGGCCGGAAGCGGGCGGCGGGCGGCCGGCAGGTCGATTGACGCCCCACGGCGGCGGCGGCTAATTTCCTGGCGCCGAACCTGCCGGAGGGAGCCACCGATGGCCGAGCCGATCGTGACCGACCTGCCGGCCGTCGCGCCGCCGGTGTGCCTGGCCGACTTCGCCGAGCGGGCTCGGGCGGTGCTTCCGTCGGACGTGTGGGACTACGTCGCGGGGGGCAGCGGCAGCGAGGTCACCCTGGCGGCGAACCGGGCGGCACTGGACCGGGTCGCGGTGCTGCCCCGGATGCTGCGCGGCGTGGAGGTGCCGGACCTGACCACCCGACTGCTCGGCCGGCGGTACGCGATGCCGGTGGGCGTGGCGCCGATCGCCTACCAGCGGCTGGTGCACCCCGACGGGGAGCTGGCGCTGGCCGCGGCCGCCGGTGCCGCGGGCGTGCCGTACCTCGCCAGCACGCTGGGCAGCACACCGATCGAGGAGGTCGCGGCCACCGGCGCCGAGGTCTGGTTCCAGCTGTACTGGCTACGGGATCGGGCGCTCGTGCTCGACCTGCTCGCCCGCGTGCGGGACGCGGGCTGCCGGGCGTTGGTGGTCACCGTGGACGTGCCGGTGCTGGGCCGGCGGTTGCGGGACCTGCGCAACGCGTTCCGGCTTCCGACGGAGGTGACCGCCGCGAACCTGCCCCACGGTCGGAACGACCTGGCGCACGGCGGCACGCCCGGGGTGTCCCCGGTGCCGGCGCAGTCGGGCGTCGCCTTCGCGCCGGCGCTGCGCTGGGCCGATCTGGCCTGGCTGCGGGAACGGATCGACCTGCCGCTCGTGGTCAAGGGTGTGCTCGACCCGCGGGACGCCCGGGACGCGGTGGGGATCGGCGCGGACGCGGTGGTGGTCTCCAACCACGGCGGGCGCCAGCTCGACGGGGCGCCGGCGAGCGTCACCATGCTGTCCGAGGTGGTCGACGCGGTCGGTGACCGGTGCGAGGTGCTGCTCGACAGCGGGATCCGCGGCGGCACGGACGTGCTGCGGGCGCTCGCGCTCGGTGCCGCCGGCGTGCTGGTGGGGCGGCCGCTGCTCTGGGCGCTCGCCGCCGGCGGCCGGTCCGCCGCCGAGAGCGCATTGGCGCTGCTCGCCGGCGAGCTGCGCGACGCGCTGGCCCTGGCCGGCTGCGCGGACGTGGCCGCGGCGCGCGACCTGCGCACCGTCGTCGCCGGCTGACCGGCCCGGCGGGAGCCGGCGCCGTGACGCGACACATCGCGTTCACCCCGTGGCAAAGCGCGACCACCAGCGTTTCGGTGTCCTGGATGGACGGTCATAATGGGCCGCATGGTTGCCTGGGAGTACGCCTTGCTCGTCCGCCGCTATCAGGGGCAGGGCCGCAATTTCCACGTCTCGTTCGTCTGGTATGGCCCCGACGGGTCCCGCAAGGACATCACGGCGTACGGCGACACGGCGATCTCGCACCTCAACCGGGTCGGCCGGGACGGCTGGGAGCTGGTCTCCGCGGCGGAGGACGTGAACAACGTGCAGGGCAGCACCGAGGTGCACCGCTACCACCTGAAGCGCCCCGTCGCCTGACCCGCGCGCCCGAGCGCACCCGGCCCGGTCCGCGCCACGACCTGCGGGTACCTCGCCCGGCACACCGAGCGGCCGAGCGCCGTTCACCCGGCGTTGTTGCTACCGTTACCTCCCGCTGCCGCCTCCGGCGCGCGGTGGGAGGGGGAGCGGTGGGCGAATTCGGGACCGGACGCCGATACGTGGTCGGGGTGGACTTCGGCACGCTCTCCGGCCGGGCCCTGGTGGTGGACGTCTCCGACGGGGCCCCACTGGGTGAGGCCGTGCACCCCTACCGGCACGGGGTCATCAGCGGGCAGCTGCCCGACGGCACGCCGCTGCCCCCCGAGTGGGCGTTGCAGGACCCGGCGGACCACCGCGAGGTGCTGCGGGTGGCCGTCCCCGCGGCGCTGCGGTCCGCCGGCGTACGCCCGCAGGACGCCGTCGGCATCGGCGTCGACGCCACCTCCTGCACGGTGCTGCCCACCCGCGCCGACGGCACCCCGCTCTGCGAGCTGCCCGGGCTGGCCGGGCGTCCGCACGCGTACCCGAAGCTGTGGAAGCACCACGCCGCGCAGAAGCAGGCCGAGCGGATCAACGCCCTGGCCACCGAGCGGGGTGAGAGCTGGCTGGCCCGCTACGGCGGCCGGGTCTCCGCCGAGTGGCAGCTGGCCAAGGCCCTTGAGCTGCTGGAGGAGGACCCGGAGCTGTTCGACCGCGCGGAGCGGTGGATCGAGGCGACCGACTGGATCGTCTGGCAGCTCTGCGGCCGGGAGACCCGCAACGTGTCGGCCGCCGGCTACAAGGGGCTGCGCCAGGACGGCCGGTACCCGTCGGCGGACTTCCTGCGCGCGCTGCACCCGCGGCTGGACGGGCTGCTGGCCCGCGTCGACGGGCCGCTCGCCGCGCTGGGCACCCGGGCCGGCGGGCTGACCGCCGAGGCGGCCCGACGGACCGGCCTGCCGCCGGGCACGCCGGTCGCGGTCGGCGCGATCGACGCGCACGTCACCGCCGCGGCCGCCCGGTCGGTCGCGCCGGGGCGGATGCTCGCCGTGCTCGGCACCTCCACCTGCCTGATCATGAACGCGGACGCGTACCACGAGGTGCCCGGCGTGTGCGGCGCGGTCGAGGGCGGCGTGACCACCGGCAGTTGGGGCTACGAGGCCGGGCAGAGCGGGGTGGGGGACATCTTCGCCTGGTACGTGACGCACGCGCTGCCGGCCGCGTACGCCGCCGAGGCGCAGCGCCGCGGCGAGAGCCCGTACCAGCTGCTGGACCGGCTCGCCGCCGACCAGCCGGTGGGCGGGCACGGGCTGCTCGCGCTGGACTGGCACAGCGGCAACCGGTCGGTGCTGATGGACCACGAGCTGAGCGGGGTGCTGCTCGGGCTGACGCTGGCCACCCGGCCGGAGGAGATCTGGCGGGCGTTGCTGGAGGCCACCGCGTTCGGCGCGCGGACGGTGGTCGAGGCGTTCACCGCGTCCGGCGTCGCCGTCGACGAGCTGAGCGTGGCCGGCGGGCTCACCGACAACCGACTGCTCCTACGGATCTACGCCGACGTGCTGAACCGCCCGCTGCACGTCGTCGACTCGGCGCACCCGGCGGCGCTGGGGGCGGCGATCCACGCGGCCGCGGCCGGTGGGGCGTACCCGGACGTGTCGGCGGCCTCGGCCGCGATGGGCGCCGCCCGGCGGGAGACCTGGCGGCCCGACCCGGCCCGGGCGGCCGCCTACGACGCGCTGTACGCCGAGTACCGGCGGCTGCACGACCACTTCGGCCGGGGCGGCACCGACGTCCTGCACCGCCTGCGCGCCATCCGCAACCGCGCCCTCTCGGCCTGACCAACTCCGGTGATCAAGAGGTTCGCGTCACCCAGTCGGCCGACCGGTGACGCGAACCTCTTGATCGACAAGCGGGGGTCGGCCGTCAGGTCAGGTCGACGGACCCGTAGAGCGGGAAGCCGGTCAGCAGCTCCGCCGCCTGCCGGCTGACCTTGTCGGCGACCGCCGGGTCGAGCACGTACTTCGCCTTCGACGGGGTGCCGTCGGCGTTGGCGCCCGGCGTGGTCTGGCTGAGCACGGTGTGGATCAGCTCGGCGGTCTGGTCCATCTCGGCGGTGCCGAGACCGCGGGTGGTCAGCGCCGGCGTGCCGATCCGGATGCCGGACGTGTACCAGGCGCCGTTCGGGTCCTGCGGGACGGAGTTGCGGTTGGTGACGATGCCGGAGTCCAGCAACGCCTGCTCGGCCTGCCGACCGGTGAGCCCGTACGAGGTGACGTCGATGATCGCCAGGTGGTTGTCGGTGCCACCGGTGACCAGCGTGGCGCCGCGGCGCAGCAGCCCCTCGGCGAGCGCCTGGGCGTTGGCCACGATCCGAGACGCGTAGTCGGCGAAGTCCGGCCGGCGGGCCTCGGCGAGCGCGACGGCCTTGGCGGCCATCACGTGCGGCAGCGGGCCGCCGAGGACCATCGGGCAGCCCCGGTCGACCTGGTCGGCCAGCTCGGGCTGGCAGAGCACCATGCCGCCGCGCGGCCCGCGCAGCGACTTGTGGGTGGTGGTGGTGACGATGTGCGCGTGCGGCACCGGGTCGAAGTCACCGGTGAAGACCTTGCCGGCGACCAGCCCGGCGAAGTGCGCCATGTCGACCATGAAGGTCGCGCCGACCGAGTCGGCGATCTCGCGCATGATCCGGAAGTTGACCTTCCGGGGGTACGCGGAGTAGCCGGCGACGAGGATCAGCGGCTTGAACTCGCGGGCCGCCTCGGCCACCCGGTCGTAGTCGATCAGCCCGGTGGCCGGGTCGGTGCCGTAGCTGCGCTGGTCGAACATCTTGCCGGAGATGTTCGGCCGGAAGCCGTGGGTGAGGTGGCCGCCGGCGTCGAGCGACATGCCGAGCATCCGCTGGTTGCCCAGCTCGCGGCGCAGCGCGAACCAGTCGGCCTCGGTGAGGTCGTTGACCTGGCGGACCTGGGCCTTCTTCAGCGCCGGCGACTCCACCCGGTCGGCCAGGATCGCCCAGAACGCCACCAGGTTGGCGTCGATGCCGGAGTGCGGCTGCACGTACGCGTGCGCGGCGCCGAACAGCTCCCGCGCGTGCTCGGCGGCGAGCGCCTCCACGGTGTCGACGTTCTGGCAGCCGGCGTAGAAGCGGCGGCCGACGGTGCCCTCGGCGTACTTGTCGCTGAACCAGTTCCCCATCGCCAGCAGGGTGGCCGGGGAGGCGTAGTTCTCGCTCGCGATCAACTTGAGCGACTCGCGCTGGTCGGCCAACTCCGCCCCGATGGCGTCGGCCACCCTCGGCTCGACGGCGCGGATCACCTCGAGCGCGCTGCGGAAGGCGGTGGATTCGGCGTTCGGCGACGACATGCGAGACCTCCTACTGACGTACGGAAGGCCCAGGCGCTCGGCATGCGTCCTCATGACGGGACCGCTCCCCGATGGTTCTCCATCCCCACGCGCCAGTCACGGCCCGATCCGATCCTACCGAATCGACCACCGCCACCCCGGGGACCCGGCCACCAGGGCGCCGGCGGGTTACGCCGTCGCCTCGTCGCCGGCGGACCGGCCGGCGGTCCACCCCTTACCACCCGTATCACGCCGGGCGTCCGGTTCACCGAGTGTGACGGTCGCAGCTCTCGCACCCCCAGCCCGCCGTGATCTTGGTACGGCTCCTCGGATCAGGTACCGTCCCCTCTCACACCCTTTGCACAACGCTGGATTGCCCGTACGGGGGCTGAATCGGAGGGACGCAGCGTGACTTTCCATCGCGCAGCCCGCAAGGCAGGACTCGTCGTCGCCATCGCCGCGCTCGCACTGGGCGCCGCCGGATGCGCCAAGAAGGACGAGGGCGAGGTCCAGGCGGGCGGGGTCAAGCTCGTCGAGAAGGGCAAGCTGACCGTCTGCACCCACCTTCCGTACGCGCCGTTCCAGTCCAAGGACACCGGCGGCAAGGTCGTCGGGTTCGACGTCGACGTGATGGACCTGGTCGCCAAGGAGCTGGGCGTCGAGCAGACGATCGTCGACACCCCGTTCGAGGGGATCAAGTCCGGGCAGGACCTGAACACCGGCAAGTGCGACGCGGCCGCCGCCGGCATGACGATCACCGAGGAACGGCAGAAGGTCATGAACTTCTCCGACTCCTACTTCGACGCCACCCAGGCGCTGCTGGTGAAGACCGGCAAGACCTACAAGTCGCTCGACGACCTCAAGGGCAAGAAGCTCGGCGTCCAGGCGTCGACCACCGGCCGTGACTACGCCAAGAAGTTCGAGCAGGAGAAGGGCCTCCAGCTCGTCGAGTTCGAGGATCTCGCCGCCCTGCAGCAGGCCCTCGCCAACGGTCAGATCGAGGCCGCGATCAACGACCTGCCGGTCTGGACCGAGTACATCAAGGAGAACCCGGGCGGGTTCGAGGTGACCGCGGAGTTCGACACCGGCGAGCAGTACGGGTTCTCGGTGAAGAAGGACAGCAACCCGGAGCTGCTCAAGAAGATCAACGAGGTGCTGGCCAAGGCGAAGCAGGACGGCACGTACGACAAGATCTACGAGAAGTGGATCGGCAAGCAGCCGGCCAAGTGATCGACAGTTGTGGTCGGAGGGCGCGCGCGGGTCGCGCGCCCTCCGCGTGGATGAGGAGCACCGAACCGTGAAGCTGCGACGCCGTCAGCGGGAGCGGCTGTCCCTCTGGCTGCAGTACCTGGCCTTCGTCGCCGTCATCGTCGCGGTGATCTTCGCCGCGGACTGGGGCCGGCTGAGGGAGGCCTTCTTCCGCGTCGACATCATCGAGTCGATGTTCCCGACGATCATCACCGTCGCGCTGCGCAACACCGTCCTCTACACGTTGGGCGCGTTCGCCTTCGGCCTCGTGTTCGGCACGCTCCTCGCGCTGATGCGGCTGTCCCGGGTGGCTCCGTACCGCTGGGTGGCGACGGCGTACATCGAGCTGTTCCGGGGTCTGCCCGCGCTGCTGGTGCTCTTCCTCGTCGGGTACGGCATCCCCATCGCCTTCCCCGAGCGGGAGATCCCGGGCGGCGTCTTCGGCTCGATCGCGATCGGTCTCGGCCTGACCGCCGCCGCCTACATGGCGGAGACGATCCGGGCCGGCATCCAGGCGGTGCCGAAGGGGCAGATGGAGGCGGCGCGCACCCTCGGCATGTCGCACTTCACCGCGATGCGCACCATCGTCATCCCGCAGGCGTTCCGGGTCGTGATCCCGCCGCTGACGAACGAACTCATCCTGCTCACCAAGGACTCGTCGCTCGCCTACGTGCTGGGCGTGACGGCGTCGACCATCGAGATCACCAAGTTCGGCCGGGACACGCTGAACGACCGGGTGAACGCCACGCCGCTGCTGGTGGCCGGCTTCACCTACCTGATCATCACCCTGCCCCTCTCCCAGGTGGTACGCCGCCTCGAACTTCGCTACGCCAAGGCCCGGTGACCCAGATGACGAGCACCCCATCCCGGCCCGCCGTCGAGATCCGCGACCTGCACAAGTCCTTCGGCCCGCTCGAAGTGCTCAAGGGCATCGACTTCGAGGTCGGCCACGGCGAGGTGGTCTGCGTCATCGGGCCGTCCGGTTCCGGGAAATCGACGCTGCTGCGCTGCGTCAACCTGCTGGAGGAACCGACCGCCGGCAAGATCTGGGTGAACGGGACCGAGATGACCGACCCGGACGTCGAGATCGACTCCGTCCGCCGCGGCATCGGCATGGTCTTCCAGTCGTTCAACCTCTTCCCGCACCTGACCGTGCTGAACAACCTCACCATCGCGCAGCGCCGGGTGCTCCGGCGCGGTCGCGCCGAGGCCGAGCGGATCGCGCGGGAGAACCTGCGGCGGGTCGGCCTGGCCGACAAGGCCGACGCCTTTCCGGCGCAGCTCTCCGGCGGCCAGCAGCAGCGGGCGGCGATCGCCCGGTCGCTGTCGATGGACCCCAAGCTGATGCTCTTCGACGAGCCGACCTCCGCGCTCGACCCGGAACTGGTCGGCGACGTGCTCACCGTCATGCGTACGCTGGCCGAGGACGGCATGACCATGATGGTGGTCACCCACGAGATGGCGTTCGCCCGGGACGTCGCCGACCGGGTCGTGTTCATGGACGGCGGCGTGGTGGTCGAGCAGGGGCCGCCGCAGGAGGTGCTCGGCGCGCCACGGCACGAGCGGACCCGCTCGTTCCTCTCGCGGGTCCTCGACCCGACCCATGTCGCGCAGCTCGGTCAGCCCGACCAGCCCAGCGAGCCACCGGAGCCGCCCCGACTGCCGGCCGACGACCGCCACCACCTGTGACGGCCGGACCGTCCGAGTGAGGCGAGGCCGCACCGCCGCACGTCCGGCAGGTGGAGCAGCCGGCAGCCGCTACCCGGGGGCTGCCGCGGGCGGGGAGTCGGCGAGTTCGGCGACCACCTCGGCGTGGCAGCGCTCCGGCGCGCACCAGCAGCCGAGCCGGCGGCCACGCAACTCGGGCAGCAGCGCGAGCAGGTCGGGGCGGCTGAGCAGATACGCCCGGTACTTCTCGACCACCTCGTCACGGCTGCCGTCCGGGCCCGGCCGGTAGGGGCTGGACAGCGCGGAGGCCGGGAGGCGCCAACCGCCGCGGAACATGGCGCGTCCGACGTAGACCACGTCGGCGTAGGCCGGGTCGCCGCGGTGGCCCTTGAGGTTGACGACGGTGGTCGGCACGACCCGTAATCTCGCACACGCCCGCCGGCCGGCACCACCGTGCCGGCGCGGTGGTGCCGTCACGCGTCGTCTGGTCGCTCGCCCGGCGGCGACGCCGCGACCGTCGCGCGGTCGGCGGCGGAGGCATCGGGGTCAGGACGACGGCGGGCCACCCGCCGGGCCGCCGCTGGGCGGGGTGCCGCCTGGGCCGCCTCCGCCGGGGTCGTTGCCGCCGCCGCTCTCCTCCCCGTCCGGGTCGATGGCGATGGTCAGGGTGGCCCGGTATCCCTCGGTCACGTTGCCGGTGACCGCCGCCAGCTCGGTGGCCGCGGAGTCGTTTCCGAACACGTTGTCGGTGGCGAGGGTGATCGAATCCAGGTTGGTGACGCTCCTGTCGTAGCCGGCGGTCGCGTAGACGGCGTCGCAGATCTGCTCCGGGAAGGTGATCTGGGAAGTCTTGGCGATCGGCCCGTCGCCGCTGGTGGCGTTCGCCAGGGCCTTGTACACCTCGAAGTGGATGTGTGGCCACCGGCCGGAGTAGCACCCGGGGAAGATGCTGGTGAAAGTGACCGTTCCGGTCTCGTCGGCGACCTGGATGCCGCGCAGGTAGTTCTGGTCCGCGACGGCCTGGGAGTACAGCGAGTAGTTCCCGTCGCGGTCGCACTGCCAGGCGTAGACCGCGGCGCCGGGCAGCGCGGCCCCGGCCAGGTCCTTGACCACCAGCGAGAACTCCAGGGGTACGCCCTCGGCGGTCCCGCTGGCGTCGCCGAACGACGACCGGATGTCGCGGCGCACGATGCCCTCCTGGACGCGTACGTCGGGGCCGTTGGAGCCGTCCGCCGGGTACGGGCCGTTGGTCTCCGACTCGACCTCGGTCAGGGCGCCGTCGGAGGCGCCGGACGATCCGGTGACGCCGTCGCGGCAGGCGCCCAGCGCCATCAGGGCACCCGCGCCGCCCAGTCCGGTGAGCAGCCGGCGTCTCGACAGGGTCCGCAGGTCGAACCGCAGTCGCTTGTCGTGCACTCGGCGTACGTAGGCCTCGTTCTCCGCTGGCTCCCGCATCGTTCTCGCACCCCTTCGGTGTCGCTGATGAGGCGAGTGAAGCCGCCCGTCCTGTGGCCCGGCTGTGGCGACCTTGTGGTCTGGCTACGGGCCACCCGCCACACCGGACGGCACCTCGGCGCCGGACGGGAGTAATGACCCGCAGCCTCTTGGCACGTGACGTGTGCACGCCTAGGGTCAGTGCAATGCCACACGTCACCAGCCGGTGATGGCGCTCCGGTGGTCCGGGACGTGGCTGGTGGGAGCACGGCACCGACGGCTTCGACCGGGCCGTGTCCGGTCCGCGGCAGGAAGGAGTTCCCGTTGCGTGAGGGCAGGCCGCCGAAGCTGGCCGAGGTCGCGGCGTTCACGGAGTACCTGAGCACGGGCTGGGGCGTACCGGATCGCACGCCGCCGGTCGTGCCCGGCGCGGCCGAGGCCGCCGCCGACCACCGGGCCCGGCTGGCCGAGGCGCTTCCCGGCCGGACCGTCGTGCTCGCGGCGGGGGAGGCGCCCGTACGCAGCAACGACACGACGTACGACTTCCGCCCGGACAGCGACTTCTTCTGGCTGACCGGCTGCGCGGTCGAGAGCGCCGCCGTGGTGCTGCGTGACGGCGACGCCACGCTGTACCTGCCGCCGCCCGCCCAGCCCGGCGACCCCGGGTTCTTCCGGGACGCCCGGTACGGCGAGTTGTGGGTCGGGGCGGCGCCGGGCCCGGCCGACTGGGCGCGGGCGCTGGGCGTCCCGGTCCGGCCACTCGGCGAGCTCACCGAGGACGTGACCCGGGACGAGGAGGTCTTCCGGACCCTCGCCGAGCTGCGCATGGACAAGGACGCGTGGGAGATCGGGCAGCTGCGCGACGCGGTGGACCGCACGGTCGAGGGCTTCGCCGCGGTCGCCCGCGAGATCCCCACCGCGATCGCGGGGCCCGGGGAGCGGTGGCTGCAGGGCACCTTCGACCGGTACGCGCGGGCCTACGGCAACGGCCCCGGCTACGCCACGATCGTCGGCAGTGGACCGCACGCGCCCACCCTGCACTGGGTGCGCGCGGACGGTCCGGTGCTACCGGACGAGGTGCTCCTGCTCGACATGGGCGTCGAGGTACGGAGCCACTACACGGCGGACGTCACCCGCACGCTCCCCGCCTCCGGACAGTTCTCTCCGGTCCAGCGGCAGGTGCACGACCTGGTGGAGCGGGCCCACCGGGCCGGGCTGGCGGCGGTGGGCCCGGGCCGCCGGTTCACCGACTTCCACCACGCCGCGATGGAGGTGATCGCCCGGGGCCTGGCGGACTGGGGACTGTTGCCGGTCTCGGTGGACGAGGCGCTGTCCGACACCGGGCAGCACCATCGCCGCTATCTGGTGTGCGGCATCGGCCATCACCTGGGGCTGGACGTGCACGACTGCGGCCCGGCCGCGGAGGAGGCCTACCAGGGTGGGGTCCTGGCACCCGGCATGGTGCTCACGGTCGAGCCCGGGCTGTACTTCCACGCGCACGACCTGACCGTGCCCCCCGAACTGCGCGGGATCGGCGTGCGCATCGAGGACGACCTCCTGGTCACGCCGGACGGCGCGGAGGTGCTGTCCGGCGCGCTGCCGATCGACGCCGACGGTCTGGAGAAGTGGATGGCGACCACCCAAGCTGTGTGACATTGCACTGCCGATCGCTGAGGAGGCCCAGCATGACCACCCCCGCACGGCCCTGGCGCGGCGTACACGTCGCGACGGCGCTGCCCCTCCGGGACGACCTCTCCGTCGACCACGACGCGTTCGCCGAGCACGTCCAGTTCCTCGCCGACGGCGGCTGCGACGGGGTGACGCCCAACGGCTCCCTCGGCGAGTACCAGACGCTGACCCCCGAGGAGCGGGCGCGCGTCGTCGAGACGGCCGTCCAGTCCGCGCCGGCCGGGTTCGGCGTCATGCCCGGAGTCGCCGCGTACGGGGCACTCGAGGCCCGCCGCTGGGCGGAGCACGCCGCCGAGGCCGGAGCCACCTCCGTCCTCCTGCTGCCGCCGAACGCCTACCGCGCCGACCGTACGGCGGTCGTCGCGCACTACCGCGAGGTCGCGCGGGCGGGCCTGCCGGTCGTCGCCTACAACAACCCCGTCGACACCAAGGTGGACCTGACTCCGGCGCTGCTCGCCGAACTGTTCGACGAGGGACTGGTCGTCGGCGTGAAGGAGTTCACCGGGGACGTCCGCCGGGCCTACGAGATCGCCGAGCTGGCGCCCGATCTGGACCTCCTGGTCGGCGCCGACGACGTGCTGCTCGAACTGGGCATCGCCGGAGCGGTCGGCTGGATCGCCGGCTATCCGAACGCGATCCCGGCGAGCACCGTGGAGCTCTACCGGCTGGTCACCTCGGGCGATCCCGCCGACCTCGCCACAGCGTTGCCGATCTACCGCGACCTGCATCCGTTGCTGCGCTGGGACTCGCGCACCGAGTTCGTCCAGGCGATCAAGCTGTCGATGGACGTCTGCGGGCGCAGGGGCGGCCCCTGTCGTCCGCCCCGCCTGCCGCTGCCGCCGGAGGTGGCGGCCAGGATCACCGCCGACACCGAGGCCGTCCTGACGAAGGGGTACAAGTGAGGTCGCGCCGCACGTTCCACGCCGTCGACTCGCACACCGAGGGCATGCCCACCCGGGTCGTCGTCGGCGGCCTGGGTACGATCCCCGGGGCGACCATGGCGGAGCGCCGGCTGTGGTTCATCGCGAACAGCGACGAGATCCGCACGTTGCTGATGTACGAGCCGCGCGGCCACGCCGCGATGAGCGGTGCCATCCTGCAGCCACCGACCCGTCCCGACGCCGACTTCGGTGTGCTCTTCATCGAGGTCTCCGGGCTGCTGCCGATGTGCGGCCACGGCACGATCGGGGTCGCCACGGTCCTCGTCGAGACCGGCATGGTGCCCGTCGTCGAACCGGTGACCACGATCCGGCTCGACACCCCCGCCGGGCTGGTCGTCGCGTCCGTGGCCGTACGCGACGGCGCGGCGGAGTCGGTCACCATCCAGAACGTCCCGTCGTTCGTGCACGCGCTGGACCGCAAGGTCGAGGTGCCCGGCTTCGGCGGCGTCGGGTACGACATGGCGTTCGGCGGCAACTTCTACGCGATCGTCGACCTGGCGGATCTGGGCCTGCCCTTCGACCGGTCCCGCGCCGGCGACCTGCTGGCCGCCGGTTTGGCGATCATGGACGCGGTGAACGAGCAGGAGCGACCGGTCCACCCGGAGCGCGGCGACATCAACGGCTGCCACCACGTCTACCTGAAGGCGCCCGGCTCGACCGCTCAACTGTCGCGGCACGCCATGGCCATCCATCCGGGTTGGTTCGACCGGTCGCCCTGCGGCACGGGCACGAGCGCCCGGATGGCGCAGCTGCACGCCCGGGGCGAGTTGGGCGTCGGCGAGGACTTCGTCAACGAGTCCTTCATCGGCACCCGCTTCACCGGACGGCTGCTCGGCGAGACCACGGTCGGGTCGCGTCCGGCGGTGCTGCCGTCGATCACCGGCCGGGCGTGGGTCACCGCGACCGCGCAGTTCCACGTCGACCCCACCGACCCGTTCCCCGCGGGGTTTCTGCTGTGAACCCGACGCCCGTGCCGAGCCTGCCCGGGATCGGCCGCAAGGAGAACCTCCGCGACCGGATCCGGGAGGCGCTGCGCGCGGCGATCATCTCGGGGAAGCTGGAGCCCGGCGTGGTCTACTCGGCTCCCGCGCTCGGCGCGCAGCTCGGCGTCTCGGCCACGCCGGTGCGGGAGGCCATGCTCGACCTGGTGAAGGGCGGCCTGGTCGTGCCCCACCCCAACAAGGGCTTCCGGGTCACCGAGATGTCCGAGGAGGACCTCGACAACCTGGCCGCCGTGCGGCTGCTCATCGAGCCGCCGACCGTGCGGGACCTCGTGGCGGTGATCCCGAAGGAGGACTTCCCCGAACTGCGGGGCCTGGCGCAGGACATCGTCGACGCGGCGGAGCGCGGTGACCTGCTCGGTTACATCGAGGCCGACCATGTCTTCCACCTGACCCTGCTCGGCTACAGCCGCAACCGCTTCCTGGTGGACGTCGTCTCCGACCTGCGCTCGCGGACCCGGCTGCTCGGCCTGACCCCGCTGCTGGAGAGCGGCAGGCTGGTCCGGTCGGCCGCCGAGCACCACGAGCTTCTGGACTTCGTCGAGGCCGGCGACCCGTCCGGGGCCGAGCTGCTGATGCGCCGTCACATCGGCCACGTACGCGGCCTGTGGGCCGGCGCTGCCGGGGACGCCGGATGAGCGGGCGAACCGTCCGAACCGCGCCGGTGCGTGTCGTGGCGATGCCGAGCGAAGCGACGCGGTGACATGAGCGTGGACCTGGTGGTCGTCGGCGCGGGCGTGGTGGGCGCGGCCAGCGCCTACTTCGCCGCCCGGGCGGGGCTGCGGGTCCTCGTCGTCGACCGCGGGGCGATCGCCGGAGGGACCTCCAGCGCGGGGGAGGGGAACCTGCTGGTCTCCGACAAGGAGGCCGGTCCCGAACTCGACCTGGCGCTCTACTCGCAGCGGATCTGGCGCGAGGACCTGGCGGCGCACGCCGAGCGGTGGGAGTTCGAGCCCAAGGGCGGCCTGGTCGTCGCGGCGTCGGAGCAGAGTGTCGCCTCGCTGCGCGCGCTCACCGTCCACCAGCGCCGGTGCGGGGTCGAGGTCTGCGACGTCGCGCGGGCCGAGTTGCGCGACTACGAGCCCCACCTGTCCCCGCGGCTCGCCGGAGGCGCCTTCTATCCGCAGGACGCCCAGGTCCAGCCGATGCTGGTCGCGGCGCACCTGCTGCGGCTGGCGCGCGAGCGCGGCACCCGGGTACGCACGAACACCGAGGTGACCGGCTTCCTCCGCGACGGCGACCGGGTGACCGGCGTACGGACCCCCGACGGAGACATCCCCGCCGGCGCGGTGCTCAACGCGACCGGCACCTGGGCCGGCGCGCTCGCCGGCCTCGCCGGGGTGCGTGTCCCGGTGCTGCCCCGGCGCGGCTTCATCCTGGTCACCCAGCCGATGCCACCCCGGATCATCCGCCACAAGGTGTACGCCGCCGAGTACGTCGGAGACGTGGCCAGCTCCGACGCCGCCCTGCAGACCTCACCCGTCGTCGAGGGCACCGCCAGCGGCACGGTCCTCATCGGCGCGTCCCGCGAACGCGTCGGGTTCGACCGGACGGTGTCCGCGTCGGCCATCGGCGCGCTCGCGGCCAAGGCGATCGCGCTGTTCCCGATGCTCCGGGACGTCCGCGCGATCCGCACCTACCTCGGCTTCCGCCCCTACTGCCCCGATCACCTGCCGGTCATCGGTGCCGACCCCCGCGCGCCCGGCCTGTGGCACGCCTGCGGTCACGAGGGCGCCGGCGTCGGGCTGTCGGCCGGGACCGGCAAGCTGATCGCCCAGGCGCTCGTGGGGGAGCGGACCGACCTGGACCTCACACCGTTCGCGCCGGACCGGTTCGCGCCCGCCGAGGAGGCGGCCCCATGACCCACCACCTGACCTTCCGCGGCGCCGCCGTCGCGGCCGAGCCCGGCCAGAGCGTCGCCGCGGCACTGGTCGCCGCCGGCATCCTCGACTGGCGCGCCACCCGCAAGGAGGGCAGACCCCGGGGATTGTTCTGCGGCATCGGCGTCTGCTTCGACTGCCTCATCACCGTCGACGGCCTCCCCGACCAGCGCGCCTGCCTGGTCACCGCCGCCGACGGCATGATCCTCGGCGACGCCGCCGAGGGCGGTGCGGACGCCGAGGGTGGCGCGGACGCCGAGGGTGGTGCGGACGCCGAGGGCGGTGCCGCCGGGTGGGCGACGGGCGGTGCGGCGCATGCATGACGTCGCCGTCGTCGGCGCCGGGCCGGCCGGCCTCGCCGCCGCCGTCGAGGCCGCCGAAGCCGGGCTCGACGTCGCCCTGATCGACACCGCCGCGCAGCCGGGCGGGCAGTACTGGCGGCACTACGACGAGAGCCACGCCCGCCCCGGCGATCGCGCCGGCCACCACGGCTGGCCGGTCTTCACCAGCCTTCGCCACCGCCTGGACAACCTGCGCGCCGCCGGCCGGATCCGGTACCTCCCCGGCCGCCAGGTGTGGCTCGTCACCCGGGACGCCGGCGGTTCGTTCACCGTTCGCGTGACGGCGACCGTGTCCACGGCGGATCCGCCGGACGGCGCGGAGCGCGGTCTCCGCGCGCGGGCGCTGATCCTCTGCCCCGGCGGCTACGACCGGCAGCTGCCCGTCCCCGGCTGGGACCTGCCCGGCGTGCTGACCGCCGGGGGAGCGCAGGCCCTGCTCAAGGGGCATCGCACGACCGCCGGGCGGCGTGCGGTCGTCGCCGGCACCGGCCCGTTCCTGCTCCCCGTGGCCACCGGGCTCGCGCGGGCCGGAGTCCGCGTCGCGGCCGTCGTCGAGGCCAACGCCACGCGCGGCTGGCTGCGCGATCCGCTCGGCGCGATGTCCGCGCCGGGCAAGTCCGTCGAGGCACTGCGGTACGCGGCGCTGCTGGCCCGGCACCGCATCCCGTACCGGACGAGAACCGTGATCCGTGAGATCCTCGGCACGGACCGGGTCGAGGCGGTCCGGATCGCCCGCGTGGACCGCGACGGCCGCCCGGCCGGGCCGGCGGAGGAGATCCCCGCCGACGTCGTGGCGCTCGGCTGGGGGTTCACCCCGTCGGTCGAACTGCCGCTCATGCTCGGCGCCGAGACGGTGCAGGACGCCGACGGATCCCTCGTCGTGGCCGTCGACGACCGCCAGCGCAGCAGCGTCGACGGGCTGTACGTCGCCGGCGAGGCGACCGGTGTCGGCGGCGCGGCCCTGGCCGTCCACGAGGGACGGCTGAGCGCGCTCGCCCTCGCCGCCGCGCGGGGCCGCCCGGTCGATCCGGGCATGACGAGGCGGCTGCGCGGCGCGGTCGCGCGGGGACGGCGGTTCGCCGCCGCCCTGCACCGGACCTATCCGGTGCCACCCGAGTGGCCGCGGTGGCTGTCGGAGACGACGCTGGTCTGCCGCTGCGAGGAGGTCTCGTACGGCGCCCTGCGCCGGGCGCACGACGACCTCGGCGCGCAGGACGCGCGCACGCTGAAGATGCTGGCGCGGCCGGGGATGGGCTGGTGCCAGGGACGCGTGTGCGGGTTCGCCACCGCCGGGATCGCGGCCCGGTTGAGTGGGCGCGGGTGCACGGCGCAGGACCTGCGCCCGCTGGCCACCCGCAGCCTCGCCGTGCCGGTGCCCCTCGCCGAACTTGCCGAACTGGCCGATGACAGGACGCCCGTCGAGGCGTCGGAACACCCGACGAAGGAACGAGGACGAGCCGGTGAGTGACGTACTGAGCATCGACCCGCGTACCGGACAGACGCGCGCACGCGTCGCGGCGGAGTCGACGGCGGAGGACGTGGACCGGGCGGTGCGCGCCGCCGCCACGGCCGGCGCGGCACTCCGGGACCACGCCGCGCGGGCCGACCTGCTCCGCGCGGCCGCCGCGCTGCTGGAGAAGAGCGGCGAGGAGATCGTCGCGACCGCCGACGCCGAGACCGCGCTCGGCCAGGTGCGGCTCACCGGCGAGCTCGCCCGCACCTGCTACCAGCTGCGCGCTTTCGCGGACGTGGTGGACGCCGGCGGCTACCTGGACGTGATCATCGACCACGCCGACCCGCTGGCGCAGCCCGCGCCCCGACCCGACCTGCGGCGCTACAAGGTGCCGCTCGGCGTGGTCGCGGTCTTCGCGGCCAGCAACTTCCCGCTGGCCTTCAGCGTGCCGGGCGGTGACACCGCCAGCGCCCTCGCCGCGGGATGCCCGGTCGTGGTCAAGGCGCACCCGGATCACCCGGCCACGTCCGTCCTGTGTGCCCGGATCCTCCGGGCGGCGGCGGTCGACGTCGGGCTGCCCGAGGATGTCGTCCGCCTGGTCCACGGCTTCGACGCGGGCCCGGAACTCGTCCGCCACCCGCTGGTCGCGGCGGTCGGGTTCACCGGCTCGGTGCGCGGCGGCCGGGCGCTGTTCGACATCGCGTCCGCCCGGCCCCGGCCGATCCCGTTCCACGGTGAGTTGGGCAGCCTGAACCCGGTCGTCGTGACCGCTCGGGCGGCCGAGACC
The DNA here is from genome assembly GCF_027497215.1 of Micromonospora sp. WMMD812. Lineage (NCBI taxonomy): Bacteria > Bacillati > Actinomycetota > Actinomycetes > Micromonosporales > Micromonosporaceae > Micromonospora > Micromonospora sp. WMMD812. The sequence goes on from NZ_CP114904.1 coordinate 534,386, forward strand.
AGAACGCAGGAGATCGCGGCGGGGCTCGCGGCCTCGTACACCCTGGGCATGGGCCAGTTCTGCGTCAAACCGGGCCTCGTGCTCCTGCCGGAGGGACCGGCGGGCGACGGGGTCCTCCAGGCGGTCGTCACGGCGGCGGTCCCGTCCGGGCCGCTGCTCGACCCCCGCATGCGCGCGGCGTTCCTCGACGGCGTCCGTTCCCGCGCCGGCCTCCCCGGCGTGGCGGCGCCGCTGGCGGCGGGGGAGGCCGGCGACGACGCGACGCCGCTGGCCGTGCGACCTGGCGTGTTGACCGTCGCGGCGTCCCGGCTCGCCGAGGGTGGGCCGCACCGGGAGCTGCTGGAGGAGTGCTTCGGGCCCGTCACCGTGCTGGTCCGCTACGGCTCGACGGCCGAGCGGGACGCGCTGCTCACCGCCCTGCCGGGCAACCTTACGGCGACCGCCCACCTGGCCGCGAACGAGCGCGACGACGCGGCGGCGGAGCTGCTCGCCCGGCTGAGCGAGATCGCCGGACGGGTCGTCGTGGACGGCTGGCCTACGGGGGTGACGGTTGCCCCCGCCATGCAGCACGGCGGACCCTACCCCGCGTCGACGAGCGGGTCGACCTCGGTGGGAAGCACCGCGATCGAACGCTGGCTGCGCCCGGTCTGCTACCAGAACACCCCGGACCCGCTGCTCCCGGCGGAGCTGCGGGACGCCAACCCGCTCCAGCTGCCCCGGACGGTCGACGGCGTGCCGACGGCCCCGTTGCGGTCCGCGGCTCCGCCCGGCGGGCGGTCGCGACCGGGAGACGGGGATCCGCCTTCCGGTCGGACGCGTCACTCGAGGGCGTCGACCGTGCCGAAGGTGGGACGGCCGGCCGCCCGGTAGGTCTGGACCATGACGCCGGTGCTGGTCTGCTTGCTGTCGACGAGCGTCAGCGCGGCCGGGACGGCGTCGTCGAACAGTCGCCGTCCGGCGCCCAGCACGACCGGGAACACCAGCAGCCGGAACACGTCCACCAGTTCGCTGCGCACGAGCGTGCGCACCAGGTCCAGGCTGCTGTGGACCTGGAGCTCGTTCCCGGGCTTCGCCTTCAGCTCGCGTACGGCCGCGGGAAGGTCACCCGTCCAGCACGGTCGAGTTGGTCCAGTCCGCCTTCTCCAGCGGGAGGCCGCGTCGGCGTGGCCGCGCCGGACCAGCACCTCCACCGCCATCGGGCCGTGGTTGGTCAGCTGGTCCTCGCCCCACTCCGGCCCGGTGCGGTGGAACCGTTCGTACGCGTCGTGCAGGATGCCGTTGGCCATCGCTCTCTCCGCTCTGCCTGCGTGCTTCCGTCAGCCTGCTCGGCGCGGACCTGCCGGACATCCGTGGTGGCCACGGAACTTCGCCCCGACCCGGTGCGGCCCCACGGCGTGTGGGCAGCCTGCTGCCTCCTGCGGGCACAGGGCCGCCTCCACCACGACCTCGACGCGCTCACCGAGGCGGTGGACGGCTGGCATCGCCTCGGCGCGAGGTACGAGCGCGCCTGCACCCTCCTGCTCATCCCCGACCGGGTCGCCGAGGGCCACGCCGAGGTTCGCGCCCTCCGGGTCGGAGCGTCGGCCCCGGCCGACACCTGACCGGTCCGGCGTCGGATCGTCTCGCCGTACCGGTGATCCCCGCCACCACGTGGGCCCTTCGCAACCCGCTCCGAGCCTGCTCCAAGGTTTCTCTCAGCTGACCGAGGCAGCGTCGCGGCATGACAGCGCGACGTGTTGGCCGGTGGCGCCTGGCGCTGTGCCTGGTGGTGCTCCTGGCCATCCTCGGCGGCGTCGCCCTGTTCGGGCGGCCCGCCATCCCTTCCTCGGCCTCGGCCGGCAGCGCCGGCACGGCGGGCCCGGGCGCCGGGCCCACGGGCGCGACCTCGGCGACGGCCGAGGCTGCGCCGAGCACGCCACCGGCGCAGAAGCGCACCGGAAGCGCCGGGAACGGGGCTGCCCTGACCGCCGCTCTCGATGCCCTGGCCGCCCCCGGCGGAGCGCCCGACTTCGCGGTGGCGGTGCTCGATCACCGGACCGGGGCCGCGTACACCTTCGGCTCCCATGAGCCGTTCGAGACGGCGAGCGTGGTGAAGGTGGACATCCTCGCCGCGCTGCTGTTGCAGGCGCGTCACGATGGCCGCACCCTGACCACCGAGGAGAAGCACCTCGCCGAGGTCATGATCCGGCAGAGCGACAATGACGCCGCCACCGCGCTGTGGTCCAAGATCGGCGGGGCGGCCGGCCTGAGTGCCGCCGACACGACGTTCGGCCTGACCGAAACGGTGCCCGGCCCCGACGGCTGGTGGGGATGGACCACCACCACAGCGTCCGATCAGATCAAGCTGCTCGACGTGATCTCCGATCCGACCGGGCCGCTCGGCGAATCGGGTCAGCTCGTCCTCGACCTGATGGGCAGCGTGGTGGATGACCAGGACTGGGGTGTCGGCGCCGCTGCCGGTCGGGGCGAATCGATCGAACTGAAGAACGGCTGGATGACCCGCGCCAACCAGGGTGATCGATGGACGGTCAACAGCGTCGGCCGGATCACGGGCACCCGCACCGACGTGACCGTGGCGGTGCTGACCCGCGGTCACACCACCCTGAGCCAGGGAATCGCGTTCGTCGAGAAGATCGCCAAGCTGATCCGTGCCCAACTCGACCGGTAGCCCGGTCAGGCCACGCTCCTATTGACGAAAACGCTCGACCAGATGGTCCATGACCGCGTCCAGTCGCGCGTCGGTCTGTTGCCGCGAGGGGTCCTCGTCGTGCCACGCGACGATCTCCCGAGCGCCCTGGGCGAACGGGATCGTCGCGACGAAGTCCGGCACGACGCCGCGCAGCTTGCTGTTGTCGAACACCATCGAGTGCGCCTTGTCGCCCAGCAGGCCGGCGCCCCACTGCGGGTCGGCCGCCGCGATGGCGTCCGACGGCACGTGGACGATGCGAGCCTCGACCCCGGCGGCGGCCGCGAGCGTCTCGGCGACCTGGTTCCACGTCAGGGCCTCGTCGGAGGTGATGTGGAAGACGTCGCCGAGCGTACGGGGGTCGCCGAGCAGGGGCACGAAACCCCGGGCGAAGTCCGTGTGGTGGGTGAGCGTCCAGAGCGAGGTGCCGTCGCCGTGCACGACGATCTCCTTGCCCTGCCGCATCCGGCCGAGGACGGTCCAACCGCCGTCGAACGGGACCAACGTCTTGTCGTACGTGTGCGAGGGCCGCACGATCGTCGCCGGGAACCCCTCGTCGCGGTAGGCCGCGACCAGGACGTCCTCGCACGCGATCTTGTCTCGTGAGTACTGCCAGAACGGGTTGCGCAGCGGCATCGATTCGACGATCGGCACCCGGGCGGGCGGAGTCTGGTACGCCGACGCGGAACTGATGAAGACGTACTGTCCGGCGCTGCCGCGGAACAGGTCGACGTCGGTGGTCACGTGTTCCGGGGTGAACGCGACCCAGTCCACGACGGCGTCGAACTCGCGCCCGCCGAGGGCGGCCCGCACGGATTCGGGGTCGCGGACGTCGGCTCGCAGCGCCGTCGCCTCCGGCGGCACGGGCCGGATGGTGGTGCCTCCGCGAGTGAGCACCGTCAGCTCGACGCCCCGCTCGACCGCGACGCGGGCACAGGCCGAGCTGATGATGCCGCTGCCGCCGATGAACAGGACCTTCAAGGCAGTCACCGCTGTACGGTAGGCGGTGGTTCGCCGGCCCGTCCCGGCGGGTCGAGGGGTGCCCGAAGCGCGGGAACCGCGCGTCCGGTCAGGGGTTGCGCGGGTCACCGGGTCGCGGGGTACCGTCGGCTGGGCCGGGCCGCCCGGGGCGACAGCGAGGGCCAGCACCGTCACCAGGGACACCATGGTGGCGGCGAAGTGTCCGAAGCTCCTGCCCGCGCACTCGTCTGACGCCCGGGGAGCCCCGGGTCCGGTGGCCGGACGACCACATCTGAATTGACGCCTCAGCCCGGGTGTCCGGCGTCGCCGATTCGTACTCGGGGATTTTGCGGCGTCGGAGACCGATGAATCTCGGCGCCACGGACGGTCTGACTCGACGTACGGTCGACAAGCGGAAGGATGAGGCCATGAGCGGCGTAAGGGTGCTGGTGGGCACGCGCAAGGGCGCGTTCACGTTGACGTCCGACGGCAGGCGCGGCGACTGGACGGTCGACGGTCCGCATTTCGGCGGCTGGGAGATCTTCCACCTCGCCGGGTCGCCGGCCGACCCCGACCGGCTCTACGCGTCCCAGTCCGGCGGCTGGTTCGGGCAGTTGATCCAGCGCTCCGACGACGGCGGCAAGAGCTGGACGCCGGTCGGCAACGACTTCGCCTACGCCGGCGACGTGGGCGAGCACCTGTGGTACGACGGCACCCCGCGGCCGTGGGAGTTCAAGCGCATCTGGCACCTCGAGCCGTCCCGCGACGATCCCGACACGGTGTACGCGGGTGCGGAGGACGCGGCACTCTACGTGTCCAGTGACGGCGGCCTGAAGTGGACGGAACTCACCGCACTCCGCACCCATCCGACCGGGCCGACGTGGCAGCCCGGCGCCGGTGGCATGTGCCTGCACACGATCATCCTGGACCCGGTGCACAAGGACCGGATCTACGTCGCCATCTCCGCGGCCGGCGCGTTCCGCAGCGACGACGCCGGCGCCAGCTGGCTGCCGATCAACAAGGGCCTTCGCTCGGGCGAGATCCCCGACCAGGACGCCGAGGTCGGCCACTGCGTCCACCACATCACCCAGCACCCGTCCCGGCCCGACACGCTGTTCATGCAGAAGCACTGGGACGTCATGCGCAGCGACGACGCCGGTGCGAACTGGCGCGAGGTCAGCGGTGACCTGCCGTCGGACTTCGGGTTCCCGATCGCGGTGCACGCGCACGAGCCGGAGACCATCTACGTCGTGCCGATCAAGAGCGACTCCGAGCACTACCCGCCGGAGGGCAAGCTGCGCGTCTACCGCAGCCGCACCGGCGGCGACGACTGGGAACCGTTGACCAAGGGTCTGCCGCAGTCCGACTGCTTCGTCAACGTGTATCGCGACGCGATGGCGGTCGACACGCTCGACCCGTGCGGGATCTACTTCGGCACCACCGGCGGCCAGGTCTACCACTCGGCGGACGGTGGCGACACGTGGGCGCCGATCGTCCGGGACCTGCCGGCCGTGCTCTCCGTGGAAGTCCAGGTGCTGCCGTGATCCGGGTGGTCCTCCCGGCCCACCTGAAGACCCTGGCTCACGTCAGCGGCGAGGTGCGCCTCGAGGTGTCCGGGCCGGCGACGCAGCGCCTGGTCCTGGACACTCTCGAGGCGCGGTACCCCATGTTGCTCGGGACGATCCGCGACCGGCACACCGGCACGCGCCGCGCGTTCGTCCGGTTCTACGCCTGCGAGCAGGACCTGTCCAACGACGCACCCGACACGACCCTGCCCGAGGAGGTGATCGCCGGCAAGGAGCCGTTCATCATCCTCGGCGCGATGGCCGGTGGATAGCCGCGAAAGCGGGCTGGTCCGCGACCGGTGGCCTACGTCGGGCGGTTGAACAGCAGGTCGGCGGCGCGGGCGAGGACCTGCGCCCGGGTGCGGTCGCCGTGGTCCGCGGCGAGGAAGTGTTCGCCGATGGCTACGCAGAAGGCGAGCAGGCTGCGGGCCTCGACCTCGTCGGCGTCGGCGCAGAAGGTGCCGATGATCTCGCGCAGCAGCCCCATGCGCCGGTTGTCTACCCGTCGCAGGCGTTCGGCGACCGCCTCGTCCCGGCGGGCCCAGTCCCGGATCGCGAGGTCGATCGGGAGCAGGCGGTCGCTGGAGAAGGTGAGCATGCCCGCGCGCCGGATCTTGGTCCTCGGATCGCCGCCCTCGCGCTCGACCCGTTCGATCACCTCGTCGGTGCTCTCCCGCTCCCAGGTGTCCAGCATCGCCTCCAGCAGCGCCTCACGGTCGGCGAAGGTCCCATAGAACCCGCCCTTCGTGACGCCGAGGTTCTTGGCCAGCGCCTCGACGCGGACCGCGTCCGGGCCGCCGGCGGCCAACGCCCGCAGCCCCTCCTCGATCCATCTGTCGCGCGGCGTGCGGATCGCGCCCATGATGTCCCACCTTCTATATACGCCACCGTATATGTCGGCTAGGCTGGTCTTATACGGCATCGTATGCGCGAACGGAGGCGGGAGAGATGACCGTGGGGTCGGTGGACGGTGCGGTGGGGACCGAGAACATCCCCGCATCCGTCCGCGCGCTGAGTTCGTTGCCCGCCATCGACTACGCCGACCTGTTCAGCCTCTCGACCGACGTGAACGCCACACCGGAGCAGTGGGCGCGAGCGATGTTCGGCGACGTCCCGACCGTCGCCGAGCTGCTGATCTGGCGCGTCATCCTCGGCCTCCGACTCAGCGGCGGAAGATCACCGGCCACCGTGGGCGGATGGCGGATCGGCGATCGTGGCGAGGACTGGATCCGGCTCGAAGCCGCCTCGTGGTTCCTGACCGGCAACCTCCTCGTGCGGACCGCCGAACAGCGGGTGTCGCTGGCGACCTTCCTGCACTACGCCCGGCCCGTGGGCGACACCCTGTGGCCCCCGTTGTCGGCCGTCCATCGGCGACTCGTCCCCGGCGTGCTTCGCCAGGCCGCGGCACGGGTCCGCGCACCCGATGAGGGCGCCTAGACGTGCGCGATCACGTTCTTGCCGTACGCGGTGAGGGTCTTCTCCCTGTCGTCGTGCATCAGGTAGAGGGCGAAGTTGTGCACCCCGATCTCCTTCAGTTCCTGTAGCCGGTCGACATGGGCCGACTCGGGACCGAGCAGACAGAACCGGTCGACGATTCCGTCCGGGACGAAGTCGGTGGACGGGTTGCCGGCGCGGCCGTGGTGTGCGTAGTCGTACCCCTCGCGGCCCTTGATGTAGTCGGTCAGCGCCTTCGGCACCACGCCGGAGTCGCCGTAGCGGGTGACCAGGTCGGCGACGTGGTTGCCGACCATGCCGCCGAACCAGCGCAGCTGATCCCGTTGGTGGGCGAGGTTCGTGCCCACGTAGGCCGGGGCGGCGACGCACATCGTGATCGAGTCGGGGTCCCGGCCGGCGGCGGTGGCCGCGTCGCGGACGGTGCCGATCGTCCAGCGGGCGATGTCGGGGTCGGCGGTCTGCAGGATGAAGCCGTCGGCCTGCTCGCCGACCAGCCGCAGCGCTCTCGGGCCGTAGGCGGCCATCCAGATCTCCAGCTTGCCGTCCCGCACCCACGGGATACGCACCGGCGTGCCGTGGTGCTCGACCTCGCGGCCTTCGGCCAGCTCCTTGATCACCCGCATGGCGCTTCCGAGGGTGGCCAGGCTCGCCGGCGGTTGGCCGATGACGCGCCGGGCCGAGTCGCCTCGGCCGATGCCGCACACCGTGCGGTTGCCGAACATCTCGTTGAGGGTGGCGAACAGCGACGCGGTGACCGACCAGTCGCGGGTGCTCGGGTTGGTCACCATCGGCCCGACGACCAGGTGTTTGGTCGCGGCGAGGACCTGGGAGTAGATGACGAACGGTTCCTGCCACAGTACGCAGGAGTCGAACGTCCATCCGTAGCGGAACCCGTTGTCCTCGGCGGCGGCGAGCCCCGCCACGACGTCGCGCGCGGGTGGGTCGGTCTGCAGTACGACACCGAAGTCCACGGCTCCTCCTCGTCAGATGAGGTACTGGCTGAGGTCGCGCTTCAGGAACGTGCCGTGCCCGGCGGCGCCGTGGAAGGCGTTGTCGTCGACGACGACCCGACCACGGGACAGCACGGTGGAGACCTTCCCGGTCAGCCTCATGCCCTCGTACGCCGAGTAGTCGACGTTCATGTGGTGGCTGCCCGCGGAGATCGTCTGTTCGGCCGTCGGGTCGTACACCGTGATGTCCGCGTCCGCGCCGGGGGCGATGACGCCCTTGCGGGGGTAGAGACCGAACATGCGGGCGGGCGTCGTGGAGCTGATCTCCACCCAGCGCGGCAGGGTGATCTCACCGTTCACGACGCCCTGGTAGAGCAGGTCCATGCGATGCTCGACGCCCGGCATCCCGTTGGGAATCTTGGAGAAGTCGCCCCGGCCCAGCTCCTTCTGGTCCTTGAAGCAGAAGGGGCAGTGGTCGGTGGACACCAGCGACAGGTCGTTGGTGCGCAGGCCCCGCCACAACTCCGCCTGGTGCTCCCTGGGGCGCAGCGGGGGAGAGGCGACGTACTTCGCGCCCTCGAAGTCGGGTCGGGCCAGGTCGTCCAGCGACAGGAACAGGTACTGCGGGCAGGTCTCGGCGAACACGTTCTGGCCGGTGTCGCGGGCCTGGGTGACCGCGTCGAGGGCGTGCGCGGCGGACAGGTGCACGATGTACAGCGGCGCGCCGGTGACCTTCGCCAGCGTGATCGCCCGCGAGGTGGCCTCGCCCTCCAGATCGGGCGGCCGGGTCAGCCCGTGTTGCACCGGGTCGGTGCGCCCGCTGGCCAGCGCCTGCGCGACGAGTTGGTCGATCGCGATGCCGTTCTCCGCGTGCATCATGATCATCGACCCGGTGTCCCGGGCCTTCTGCATCGCTCGCAGGATCTCCCCGTCGGTGGCGTAGAAGACCCCGGGATAGGCCATGAACATCTTGAAGGTGTTCACGCCCGCGTCGATGCAGGCCTCCATCTCCTTCAGCGACGTGTCGTTGACGTCCGACACGATCATGTGGAACCCGTAGTCGATCGCGCAGTTGCCGTCGGCCTTGCTGTGCCACTTGTCCAGCGCGGACAACAGCGACGTCCCCTTGCCCTGCACCGCGAAGTCGATGATCGTGGTGGTGCCGCCCCAGGCCGCCGCGATCGTCCCGCTCTCGAAGGTGTCCGCCGAGAACGTGCCCCCGAACGGCATCTCCATGTGCGTGTGGCCGTCGATGCCGCCCGGGACCACGTACTTCCCGGCGGCGTCGATCACCCGCTCGGCGCCGGAGGCCCACTGCTCGGCCAGGCCCGAGTCGGGCGCGGCGAGTGCCGCGATCCGCTCGCCCTCGACCAGGACGTCCGCCGGGTACTCCCCGGTGGCGTTGACGACTGTGCCGTTGCGGATGACGATGCTCACGGCGTCACCAGCGATTCGTACGTCTCCGGCCGGCGGTCGCGGTAGAACGCCCACAGGTCGCGCACCTCGGCCAGCCTGTCCATGTCGAGATCGCGTACGACGATCTCCTCCTCGGTGTCCGACGCCGCCTCGCCGACCAGTTGCCCCCGGGGGTCGACGAAGTAGGACTGGCCGTAGAAGTCGTTGTCGCCCAACGGCTCCACGCCGACCCGGTTGATCGTGCCGACGTAGTACTCGTTGGCGACCGCCGCGGCCGGCTGCTCCAGCCGCCACAGATACTCCGACAGGCCGCGGCTGGTGGCGGAGGGGTTGAAGACGATCTTCGCGCCGGCCAGCCCCAGGGCCCGCCAGCCTTCCGGGAAGTGCCGCTCGTAACAGATGTAGACGCCGATGCGGCCGACGGCGGTGTCGAACACCGGATAGCCGAGGTTTCCCGGCCGGAAGTAGAACTTCTCCCAGAACCCCTTCACCTGCGGGATGTGGTTCTTGCGGTGCTTGCCGAGGTAGGTGCCGTCGGCGTCGATCACCGCGGCGGTGTTGTAGTAGACGCCCGGCTGTTCCTGCTCGTACATCGGCACGATCAGCACCACGCCGTGCTGCTCGGCCAGCTCACGCATGAGCGCCGTGGTCGGCCCGTCCGGGATCGCCTCGGTGTACGAGTAGTAGTCGGCGTCCTGCACCTGGCAGAAGTACGGGCCGTAGAACAACTCCTGCAGGCAGACGACCTGGGCGCCCTGTGACGCGGCGCTGCGGATCGCCTCCACCGCGTTCGCGATCATCGACTCCTTGTCGCCGGTCCACTTCTGCTGCACCAGGCCGGCTCGGACGATGGTGCTCATCGGATCTCCTCCTTGACGTGAGCGGTGCGCGGTAGCGACAGCGCCAGGTAGACGACGAACGCGCCGACGAGACCGGCGACCCAGCTGTAGTCGTAGAGCGGCTTGAGCCACGGGATGAACCCGTCCTCCGGGAACGGCCCCTTGCCCGGAGCGGAGTAGGCGCCACCCACCGCGAGGATCGCGCCGACGGCGGTGGCGACGACGGCCGTCCAGTTCCAGCCGCCGGAGAACCAGTACCGACCCTCGGGGCGGTAGAGGGCGGGCAGCAGGAGGCGCGTGCGGCTGCGGACCCAGTATCCGGCGATGAGCACACCGGCGACCGCGCCGAGCAGACCGCCGTAGAACCCGAGCCAGACGAAGATGTAGATGTTGGGGTCCTGCACCAGGCGCCACGGTTGGATCAGGATGCCGAGCACGCCGGTGATCAGACCCCCGGTCCGGAAGCTGACGAGTCGGGGCGCCGCGTTGGAGAAGTCGTACGCCGGGCTCACCGTGTTCGCCGCGACGTTCACCGACAGCGTCGCGACCACGACCGTGAACAGGCCGAGCGCGACGACCAGCGGGTTCTCGAACTTGGCGGCGAGCTGGATGGGGTCCCAGATCGCCTCGCCGTAGATCACGGCCGTGCCTGAGGTGATCATGATCGACAGGATGGCGAAGAACGACATCGTGGTCGGCAGGCCGAGGATCTGGCCGTACGCCTGCTGCCGCTGGCTGCCGCCGAACCGGGTGAAGTCGGGGATGTTCAGCGACAGGGTCGCCCAGAACGCGATCATCGCCATCAGCGACGGCGCGAACAGCTTCCAGAAGTCGGCGCCCCAGCCCAGCTTCGACGGCTCGGACAGGATCGGGCCGAGCCCGCCCGCCTCGACCAGGACCCAGATCAACAGGGCGACCGCGACGACGATGACGAACGGCGCCGCCCAGTTCTCGAAGCGCCGGAGGGTGTCCATGCCCCGCCAGATGATCGCCATCTCGATTGCCCAGAACACGAAGAACGAGGCCCACAGCGTCCACGGGTAGTCCATGATCCGTGCCGCGTCGACCCACCACGAGCCCAGCAGCTTGCCGGCGATCGCGTAGATCGCCTCACCGCCGATCCAGGTCTGGATGCCGAACCAGCCGCACGCGATGAACGCGCGCAGCAGGGCCGCGAGGTTGGCGCCGCGAACCCCGTAGAACGCGCGGGCGAAGACCGGGAACGGGATGCCGTACTTGGTGCCCGCGTGGCTGTTCAACAGCATCGGGATCAGGACGAGCAGATTGCCCAGCGTGATGGTGAGGAACGCCTGCACCCAGTTCATGCCGAGCTGGATGAGGCCGGCGGCGAGCAGGTAGGTGGGAATGTTGTGCGCCATGCCGATCCACAGCGCCGCGAAGTTGTACGTGTTCCAGGTGCGCTTCTCGATGGGCACCGGGGCGAGTTCTTCGTTGAAGTACCGGCTGTCGGCGATCGTGGAGAAGTCGCGCAACTCGACTCGGCCATCCGGGTGGGTGATCTGCGTGCCCGGCTCGACCGCGGTGGCTTCGGAGGGGGGCAGGGGTTCGACGGCCATCGGTGACACCTCCCTGTTACGCTGCCGCAACACTGGCCGACCGACCCGGCTCACGCGCTCCTGGTGGACGGTTCAGCGCGATCTTTATCTGGGAATGGTGGGTGTCGCGGACCCGCCACGGGCAGCGGCAAAGTGTCCACGCTTGCCGTGATCAGGGCACACTCTGTCCACGGCATGCCCCGCACCGACCTGTCAATCAGCACGCCGGACGGTTCCCGCCTCCGACCGGTCCTACGCGTCGTCGAGGTCGTGCACCAGGAGAGCCACGTACAGCGACAGCACCGACTCCGGGTCCTCCAGCGACACCCCGAGCACCTGCGCGATCCGCGACAGCTGCTGGTAGTAGGCCGTACGCGACAGGTGCGCCGCGGCGGCCGCCGCCGACTTGTTGCCGCCCTGCTCGCAGTAGCAGCGCAGCAGCTCCACCAGCCGGCTGCGCTGGTGGGCGTCTCGAGCCAGCAGCGGTCCCAACTCGCGATCCGCGAACGCCCGGACCCGCTCGTCCTCCCGTAACAGGTGCAACAGCCCGCGCAGGCGTACGTTGTCCAGCCGGTGGTAGAGCTGGGCGCCGGGGGAGCGGAGCGCCGCCCCCGCCACGTGGGCGGCCTCGCCGAGACTGCGGCGCACCTCGGCGGCGTGCGTCACCGTGGTGCCGACCGCCACCAACACCGGGCCGGCCGCCGAGCGGTGCACCTCCCTGGCCAACCGGCACAGCACCGCGTCGACCCCGGCCTGCGCGGGCAGCGACACCAACGCGCGGACACTCGTGTCGTCGACGACCCCCACCAGGGCCGGCACCGCCACCCGGCGCGCGGCCAACGCGGTCGCCTCGGCGAGGTCGCGCAACACCTCCTGGGTGGCGAGCGCGGGGGCGCGTGGTGTCACGGTGGCGGGCCGGATCGCCATCCCGACCAGCTGTCGCCGGTCCAGGCCGACGCCCAGCGCGGCGGCCCGAGCGGCCAGATCCGGCGGCGGCACCGCCTGGCCGAGCAGTTGCGCGAGCAGCATGCGGTGCGTCTGGCGCTCCAGGCTCTCCCGATCACGCGCCACCAGCCGGTGCACCGCCAGCGCCGACGCGGCCCGCTCGGCGACCACCACGTGCCGGTGGGGTGGAGGGTCCGGCGAGAGCAGGACCAGCCGCCCCCAGTCGGCGCCCTGCGCGCCGACCATCGTGACCAGCCAGCCGGCCTCCTCGTCGTGGGCCGTCCGCTCGGGCGCGGCCACCGATCGGGACCGCTGTCCCCAGTCGGCCAGCAGCTCGGTGGGATCCTGCCCGGCCGCGTCGTACGCGAGCACCTCGTGCCCCAACGTCTCCAGCACCACCGGCAGCCCGGAGATCCTGGCCACCTCGCGCAGCACCTCGGCCGGCTCCGCGCCGGCGACGGTCAGCGAGGTGAACGTCTCGTGCACCTGCTCGGCGGCCCGCAGCTCGGCGAGCTGCGCGTCGACGATGAGCGCCACCACCGCCTCCGTGACGGACACGAACCGCGTCTCCTCCGTCAGCGTGATGAGGGGGAGCCGGTGCCGGTCCGCCGCGGCCACGAGCGCGTCCGGGACGCGGTCGTTCCACCGCCGGACCAGCTCGATCACCAGTCCCGCCGCGCGCACCGCGGCGAGGTCGTCCACGTACCGGGTCAGCGCCGCGGCCTCGTCCGGCAACGCGATGCCGGTGGTCAGCACCAGCTCCCCGCCGCGCAACAGATGGGCGATGTCGGCGACCTCCGCCACGTGGACCCAGCGGACGCGCCCCTGCAGGCCGGCCGACCCGGCCACCACCTGCGGCTTCGCCCGCCGGATCACCGGCAGCGCGACGGCCTCTGCGACGGAGGGATACATCGGCGCTCCCCTCTGACGGGATGCACACAACGTAATGGTGCGCTCCGCAGAGCGGTACAGGTTGTGCATAGCGGTTGGACAACGAATGCGACCACACTCGCCGTAGGGACGAGACAGGGGAGGACGCCATGGCGCACCGCGAACTCTTGGCCAGACACCGGTCCGTGATGCCGAACTGGCTGGCGCTGTACTACGAGCAGCCGATCGAGTTCGCGAGCGCGTCCGGTCGTCGGGTCACCGACCGCGAAGGGCGGACCTACCTCGACTTCTTCGCCGGCATCCTCACCAACGGAATCGGCTACGACGTCGCCGAGATCAGCGACGCCGTCCGGTCGCAGATCGACACCGGCGTGCTGCACTCGTCCACGCTCTACCTGATCGAGTCGCAGGTCGCGCTCGCCGAGAAGATCGCGCACCTGTCCGGGATCCCGGACGCCAAGGTCTTCTTCACCAACTCGGGCACCGAGGCGAACGAGACCGCGTTGATGCTCGCCACCCAGCACCGGCGCAGCGAGCAGGTGCTGGCGCTGCGCAACTCCTACCACGGCCGCGCGTTCGCCACCGTCGGCATCACCGGCATCCGCGGCTGGTCGGCCAGCGCCCTCAGTCCTGTGAAGGTGAGCTGGGTGCACGGCGGATACCGTTACCGCAGCCCGTTCCGCGAGCTGCCCGACGCGGACTACATCAGGGCCTGCGTGGCCGACCTGCGGGACATCATCGAGACGACGACCGCGGGCGACGTCGCGTGCATGATCGTCGAGCCGATCCAGGGCGTGGGTGGTTTCGCGGCCCCACCGGACGGGCTGTTCGGCGAGTTCAAGAAGGTGCTCGACGAGTACGGCATCCTCCTCGTCTCCGACGAGGTGCAGACCGGCTGGGGCCGCACCGGCGAGCACTTCTGGGGCATCCAGGCGCACGACGTCGTGCCTGACGCGATCACCTTCGCCAAGGGCCTGGGCAACGGATTGGCGATCGGTGGCGTGGTCGCCCGGGCGGACCTGATGGACTGCCTCGGCGCCAACTCGATCTCCACGTTCGGCGGCAACCCGCTCGCCACCACCGGCGCGCTGGCCTCGCTCACCTATCTGCTGGAGCACGACCTCCAGGCCAACGCCGCCGAACTGGGCGCCCGGCTGCTCGACGGCCTCCGTGCGGTGGCGCAGGCGAATCCCGTGGTCGGCGACGTCCGCGGCAAGGGCTTGATGATCGCGCTGGAGTTCGTCGGACCCGACGGCGCGCCCCGCCCTGCGGCCGCCGCCGCGCTGCTCGAGGAGACGCGGCAACGAGGGCTGCTCGTCGGCAAGGGCGGGCTGTACGGCAATGTCATCCGCCTGGCGCCGCCGATGACCCTGACCCGGGCCGAGGCGGACGAGGCGCTCGAGATCCTCACCCAGTCGATCGAGGCCGTGGCCAAGGAGGTGCAGGCGCTGTGAGGACGACGCACTGGATCGGCGGCAAGCAGTGGAACGGTGTTCCCGACCGGACCGGCGACATCTACGACCCCGCCACCGGGCAGGTCGCCGGGCAGGTCGACTTCGCGACCGCCGCGGTCGTCGACGAGGCGGTCGGCGCCGCCGGCGAGGCATTCACCCGGTGGCGTACGGCGTCGCTCGCGCAGCGCGCGACCGTGATGTTCGCGTTCCGGGAACTGCTCCGCGCGCGCCGCTCCGACCTCGCCGAGATCATCACGGCCGAGCACGGCAAGGTGCTGTCCGACGCCGCGGGGGAGATCCAGCGCGGGCTGGAGAACGTCGAGTTCGCCTGCGGCATCCCGCAAACGCTCAAGGGCGGGTTCAGCGAGAACGCCTCGACCCAGGTCGACGTGTACTCCCTCCGGCAGCCGCTCGGTGTGGTCGGCGTGATCACCCCGTTCAACTTCCCGGCCATGGTGCCGCTGTGGTTCGCACCCAACGCGATCGCCTGCGGCAACACCGTGGTGCTCAAGCCGAGCGAGAAGGACCCGTCCGCGGCGAACTTCCTGGCGGAGCTGTTCGCCGAGGCCGGGCTGCCGGACGGCGTGTTCAACGTCGTGCACGGCGACAAGGAGGCCGTCGACCGGATTCTCGAACACCCGGCGGTCAAGGCGATCTCCTTCGTCGGCTCCACGCCGATCGCCCGCTACGTCTACGAGACCGGCACCCGGCACGGCAAGCGGGTGCAGGCGCTCGGTGGCGCGAAGAACCACATGGTCGTCCTGCCGGACGCCGACCTCGACCTCGCCGCCGACGCCGCGGTCTCCGCCGGCTTCGGCTCGGCCGGCGAGCGGTGCATGGCGATCTCGGTCGTCGTGGCGGTCGACCCGATCGGGGACGAGCTGGTCGACAAGATCCGCGAGCGGATCGCGGCATTGCACGTCGGCGACGGCCGTCGCCCGGGCTGTGAGATGGGACCGCTGGTCACCGGTGCCCACCGCGACCGGGTGGCGGCATACCTCGACGCGGGACGGGCCGCGGGGGCGACGCTGGTGGTCGACGGGCGGAGCCACCCGATCGACGGGGAACTGACCGGCTTCTGGCTCGGGCCGACCCTCTTCGACCACGTCGACACCGACATGTCCGTCTACACCGACGAGATCTTCGGACCGGTGCTGTCGGTCGTGCGTGCGCGAAGCTACGACGACGCCGTCGAGTTGGTGAACGCCAACCGCTACGGCAACGGCACCGCGATCTTCACCAACGACGGCGGGGCGGCCCGGCGCTACCAGAACGAAATCGAGATCGGCATGGTCGGAGTGAACGTGCCGATCCCGGTCCCGGTCTCGTACTACTCCTTCGGCGGGTGGAAGGACTCCCTGTTCGGCGACGCGCACGCGTACGGGCCGGAAGGCGTGAACTTCTTCGTCAGGTCCAAGGTGGTCACCAGCCGGTGGCTCGACCCCTCCCACGGCGGAGTGAACCTCGGCTTCCCGCAGAACAGCTGACCACCAGGACCCGAGTCGCCGCCGGCGCGCCGCCGCCGGCCGATCACCCGTTGGGGCGCGACTCGATCGCCTGCAGCGACCACGAGTTTCCGTCGGGATCGCGGAAGTAGACGAAGCTGCCCCACGGCTGCACCTCGACCTCGCTCGCGTCGACGCCGGCGTCGAGCAACTGCCGGCGGGCCGCCGCGGCGTCGGCGACGACGACCTGGATCTCCTGCGTGCCGGGCGTCTTGTCGGTGATGCCGTCGCCGATCACGATGGAGCAGGCCGAGCCGGGCGGCGTCAGCTGAACGAACCGCAGGCTCTCGTGCACCCGGTGGTCGTGGTCGGCGTTGAAGCCCACGCTCTGATAGAACGCCTTGGCCCGGTCGACATCGGTCACCGGGACGGGGATGAGCTCGATTTTCCAGTCCATCGCCCCACCGTAGGACGTCGGTACGACATTGGCTGGCGACCGACCGACCGCCCGACCGCCCGGCCGAACAGCAAGGCGATCGTCTACCGGCTGGACCCGAAGACCTACCGCGTCACCGAGGCGTTCCGAGTCGCCGACCACGTCGGCGGGGTGGTCCGGGACCGGGTCAGCGGCACGGTGCACGGCGTGAGCTGGGGTTCGCGCCCCGAATACTCCTGGACGCCGAAGGGCCACCAACTCAGCAAGGTGGCGAACCCCGACCACCTCGTCGACTACCAGGACTGCGACTACAGCGGCTGGCGCAGCAGATCTGCTCCGGGGTCACCGGGCTGCCGCGGCCGGACGGCGGCGGCTACGAACTGGGCGGGCTGGCCCTGCTGGACCTGCGGGACAACCGCATCCTGCACGAGATCCCGTTCCCGAAGTTCTCCACCGCCGGGCACGTCGCGACGCGCAACCCGGTCGCGCTCGAGGTGGCGGGCGACAAGCTGCGGCTGTTCGCCGCGCCCGACGACGCCGAGGAGGTCGCGGGCACCGAGCTGCTGGTGTACGAGGCTCCGATCGGCTGACCGCGTTCACGCGCAATCGGCGCCGAGGGCTCTTTCCCGCGACCACAGGGGAAAGAGCCCTCGTCTGCCCGGCCCGTCGTCGGGGGTGGCGGGGTGATCACCCGGCAACCGCAGCCAGGAAGTCGGCGGCCGGCACGGCGAACGCGAGCGAGACGGCGGCCATCCGGGGGATCGACGGCTTGCGTGTCGCGGCGGCGTAGACCGCCACGAGGATCGGGACCGCTACGGTCTGCAGGGTCCAGGAGTCGCGCCGCACGATGAGGTCGAGGTGGCAGCTGGCCAGCCACAGCGCGCTCGCCGAGCTCCACAACGCCAGTCCGAGCCGGTAGCACGCCCGCGGCTTCCAGCGCACCGCGGCCGTCGCGTCGCCGGCGACCAGGTCCGCGTCGACGTCCAGCACGGTGGTCGGGACGTAGAGCGCGGCGGCCAGGAGGAGCCCCAGCAGGATCATGACCGCCGGGTACTCGCCGACGGGCCGGTGCAGTGACCATCCGGCCATGGGCGCGAGGACTCCGACGACGAGCGCGTTCACGGTGACGTCGACGCCCGGGCGTCCCTTGAGCCGCACCGGCGGCGCGCTGTACAGCCACCCCAACGCCAGCACCGCGGCGGTGCCCGCGACGAACGCCGGCCCGATGGTCGCCGCCGCGGCCATGGCCGCCACGACGCACCGCCGATGCCACCGCCTCAGGTCGGCCCCGGTGAGCACGCCGGTCACCAGCGGCGCGGTCGCCTTGCGCGGGTTGTGGCGGTCGCTCGGCAGGTCGTGCAGGTCGTTGACCGTCAGGACCGCTCCCCACACCAGCGGGCCGAGCACCACGAGCGCGGTGATCGCCGCGGGGAGCGTGTCAGCTGGTGGCACCCAGCTGCGTGTCGCGAGCACGAGGCCCAGGTAGGCGCCGGCCCAGCCGAGCGGCCAGAACCACGGCCGTGCCAGGCGGACAACCGCCCATGCGACCTGCGGCCGGCTGGCGGCGGTCCGCGATCGCGTACCGGGGATGGTGGCGGTGCCGGAGCCGCGTGGGTGATCCATGCAGTCGACGCTAGGAAGGGCACCGGCTTCCCACCTCACCCGGCAAGGCCAACCGCCTCCCTCGGTGGAGGGACTCCGCGGGAGGTCGCCGACGGCACGACCAGCGCTCGCGCCCGTCGCTCCTGGTCGGCCGGCACGACTGGAACGGGCCGCGACGGCCTCGCTGGCTGCTGCCGATGGTGCGCCCAGGACCGACTGGCCCTTGTTGTCGGCCCCCGACGGTAACGTCCCACGCGACCGGTCAGCCGGGCCTGGTCCCGCTCGAGACGAAGGAGCGTGCGATGAGTCACGTCACCGCCAACCAGCCGGAGGGCACGCCGACGTGGATCGATCTCGGCATCCCCGACCTTGACCGGGCGATGGAGTTCTACGGCGCGCTGTTCGGCTGGGAGTTCGAGGTAGGTCCGGCGGAGGCCGGGCACTACGCGACGTGTCTGCTGAGAGGCCGACCGGTCGCTGCGATCATGCCGAACCCCGACCCGGGCGCCACCGACTTCTGGTGGAACGTGTACTTCGCGACCGCGGACTGCGATGGCACGGCCAAGCGCATCATCGACGCGGGCGGCGCGATGATCGACGCGCCGATGGACGTGATGGACCAGGGCCGAATGGCGATCGCACGGGATCCCGTCGGTGCGCAGTTCGGGCTTTGGCAGGGCCGCGCGCACATCGGCGCCCAGATCGTGAACGAGCCCGGGTCGTTGGTCCGCAACGACCTGGTCACCGCCGCCCCCGACCCCGCCCGCACCTTCTACGCGGCGGTGTTCGACTTCACGCTCGACCGCAACGAGGATCTCCCGGGATTCGACTTCACCTTCCTCCGCCGGCCGGACGGCCACGAGATCGGCGGCATCTTCGGCCTCCCCGAGGCCCGATCCTCCAGGTGGGCGACGACGTTCGAGGTCGCCGACACCGACGCCGTGGTTGCGCGCGCCCGGGCAGCCGGAGGCACCGCCGGTGAGATCGAGGACATGCTCTACGGGCGGATAGCGACCATCACCGACCCCTTTGGCGCCGAGTTCTCGGTGATCACGAGACCGGCCGGCGCGCCCGGCTGACCACAAGAGGTGGCCCACTCGCATGACTGCTGCTCATGTGATCCATTCCACGACTTTTCCCACAAGGAAATTTTGCCGGTTGGGAAAGTCGCGCGGATAGTTGTGCCGTGACCTCGGACGTTGGCCTGCGCGAGCGGAAGAAGCGGGCGACCCGCGCGGCGTTGAGCCGTGCGGCATGGTCGCTGATGGTCGAGCGCGGGATCGACGCGGTG
The DNA here is from genome assembly GCF_027497215.1 of Micromonospora sp. WMMD812. Classification (NCBI taxonomy): domain Bacteria; kingdom Bacillati; phylum Actinomycetota; class Actinomycetes; order Micromonosporales; family Micromonosporaceae; genus Micromonospora; species Micromonospora sp. WMMD812. The sequence goes on from NZ_CP114904.1 coordinate 553,877, forward strand.
ACCGCAGAGTCGGTCGCCGCGACGGTGGACGTCTCACCCCGGACCTTCCGCAACTACTTCGCGAGCCGGGAGGAGGCGATCCTCGACGGGATCGCGCAGCGCGCGGACTGGCTCGTCGAGGCGCTGCGCGCCCGGCCTGCCGGCGAGCCGGTGTGGGAGTCCTTCGCCCACGTCCTGCCCGACGCGATCATGAGAGTGCTCGGTGAGCGCGAGGCCGACGTCGCCGCCCTGGTACGCGTCTCCGCCGAGAACCCGGCGATGCTGGCGCAGCAGTTGACGGCGTTCGCTCGCGTCGAGCGGCTCCTCGCCGAGGTCGTCGCGGAGCGGACCGGTGCCGACGTCGACCATGACCTTGCTCCGCATCTGCTGGCTGCCGTCCCCGGAGCCACGATGCGGGCGGTGGTCACGTTCTGGGCCGGCGGCGCCACCGACGCCACCCTTCCCGACCTCGTCCGGATCAGCGTCGCGCAGCTGCGCGAGGGCCTGCCCCTCGGCCACCCGCCACCTGAGCCCTCGGCCATTCCGCCGGCTGCCCGACAGCGCGCCGGAGATCCCTCCCGTCCATGAGGTGGAGCCGGTACCCGACCAGCATCCCCTCCCACGGAGCCGCCGCCGTTCGCAGACGACGTCGGCGGCCGTGCGCCGACACATCCCTCGCCGCGAAAGGAACGCCGTGGGTGCCGACGACCGCGGGAAGCGCCCGCACCCCGTCCGCGAACTGCTGATCGTGGCCGCCCTGTTCCTGGCGTACAAGGTCGGGCGGCTGCTCGTGGTCGGGGACCTGCCCGCGGCATACGCCCATGCCACGCACGTCTGGGCGTTGGAGCGCGCGTGGGGGCTGCCCGACGAGGCGACGCTGCAGCGGACCGTCCTGTCGTACGACGGCCTGGTCCGGGCCGCCAACAGGTACTACGCCTCGGTGCACTTCCCGGCCACCGCGGCGCTGCTGCTGTTCACGTACGTGAGTCGTCCGGCCCTGTACCGGTGGGCGCGCACGCTCCTCGCGGCGCTGTCCGGCGTGGGGTTCGCCATCCAGGCACTCGTTCCCCTGGCGCCGCCGCGGCTGCTGTCCGCGACAGGCGTGCTGGACACGGGACGCGTGGTGGGGCCGAGCGCCTACGGCGACCCCGCCACCGACACCCTCTCCAACCAGTACGCGGCCATGCCCTCGCTCCACGTCGGCTGGGCGATGGTGGTCGCCATCGTCCTGATCGCGGCCGGCCGGACCCGGTGGCGCTGGCTCTGGTTGCTGCACCCACTGCTCACCCTCACCGTCGTGGTGATCACCGGGAACCACTACTGGCTCGACGCCGTGGTGGCCCTCGCCCTGCTCGGCGCGATCCTGCTGGTTGCCCCCCGACCCCGATCGGCGGCGCCCGCTACGACACGGTCCACGGCCGCGACGAACACGGGCGAACCGGCCCGCCCGCTGGTCACGGTGGCCGGGGTTGGCGTGGAGCACGTCGACGCTCGGCGCGGTGACGTGGAGCAGATCGTCGGCTCCGGCGGGCCGTAGCCATCGTTGGTGCCGGGCCCACCGACGCCACCGTCCGTATCATCTCGGCATGGCGCTGAACCTGGAGGTGCGGTTCAGCCGTCGGGCGGCGCTGCTGGCCGCCGGCGGGCTGCTCGCCGGTTGCAAACCGCGGCCTGAGGCGGACAAGGTCCACCTGCGACTGGCCACCGGGCCGGCGGGGGCGGTCTACCGGCGCATCGGCGGCGCCCTGGCCGAACACATCTCCGAGCAGGTCCCGGGTGCCACGGTGACCACCGTGCCGAGTGGGGCGTCCACCGACAACATCCGGATGTTGCGGGCCGGCGAGGTGCACCTCGGGCTGACGAGCCTGGATGCGCTGATCACGACCGACGGCAGCGCGCCCGACGGCCTTGCGGCGATCTGCCGGCTCTACGACAGTCACCTGCATCTCGTGGTCCTGGCCGGTTCGGCGATCGACGAGTTCCGGGACCTTGGGGGCAAGCGCATCTCCCTCGGTGCCCGCGATTCGGGGACGGAGTTCACCTCGCTGCGGGTTCTCAAGCTCGGTCCGGTGAACGCCGACGGTCGGTACCTCAGCCAGGCCGAATCGGCGGCGGCACTGCGCGACGGCACGATCGACGCGATGTTCTCCCTGACCGGCGTCCCGACACCCGCCATCACGGAGCTGGCGCAGCGGCACCCGATCCGGCTGATCCGGTTGGACGCACAGGCGGACGCGCTCTTCACGGCGTACCCGGGTCCCTACGCCCCGGCCATGATTCCCGCGACCGCCTACGCGGGTGTCCCGGCGACCCGCACCGTCGCCGTGCCGAACGTGCTGCTCGCCCGCAACGACCTGCCCGACGACCTGGTCTACGCCATCACCGACACGATCTTCACACACACCGGCACGATCACCTCCGCGAGCCGCGACGACGCAGCCGTTCCCGAGGCGTGGCACATCAACGTGCGCACCGGGATCTCCACCGCATCGGTCCCGCTCCATCCCGGCGCGGCCGCCTGGTTCCGCGACCGCAAGCGCTGACCCGCGGCCCGGCGACCGGACCGGGCCCTCAGGCCGGCGACGGCGCCGCGACGCCGGACGAGGACGGCACCCGCGGAACGACCGGCAACGCCACCACGGCGGCGAACCCGTGCCCGGAGCCGTCCGGGCGTGGCAAGCCGTCCTCCAGCCGCAGTTGGCCCCCGCCGCACCGACCAGGTCGGCGCAGATCGCCAGTCCCAGGCCGGTCCCCGACACGTTCTGGTGCCGCGGAGACCGCCAGAACCGTCGTAGCGCCTGGGCCCGCTCCGAAACGTCGAGGCCCTGCCCGTCGTCACGGACGACGATCGTGACCACGCCGCCGGCCGCGCCACCGTCGCGGTGCCCGGCGACCGGGCCACCGAGGACGACTCGGGCGGTCACCTCCAGAATCTGCGCTCCCGACAGCCGTAGCGCGTTGCTGATCAGCTCGTCCAGGACGCTGCCCAGTCCGCCCGGCGGCTCCAGCAACCGCAGACCCGGCGGCACGTCGACCGTCAGCGTCTGCCCCGCCGTCGCCGTCAATGCCCGCCATCGGTCCACCCGGGTCGCCAGCACCTCGTCGAGGTCCACCGGCGACGCCGTTCGCATGCTCTCCATCCGGGCACTGGCCTGCAGCGAGTTCAGCATCCGCTGCATCGCCTTCAGCTCGTCGACGGCGACGTCGTACACCTGCCGCCCGTCGTCCTCCGGCCGCAGGTGTGGTTCGAGGCTCTCCACCGCGAGGCGGAGGCTGGTCAACGGGTTGCGCAACTGGTGCGACGCGTCGGAAACGAACGCCCGCTGCCGCTGCACGGAGTTCTCGACGGCGTCCATCATGGTGTTGAACGACTCCGCCAGCCGCCGCAGCTCGACCGGCCCGGCCTCGGCGTCGGCACGGATCGTCAGGTCGCCCGCGGAGATCCGAGAGGTAGCCGCGTCCAGTTTCCGCACCGGCCGCAGCACCCACGCCGATACCGGCCAGGCGACGGCCGTCAGCGCGATCAACGGCAGAAGCCCGAGCCCGGCGAGCCGGGCCCACCGGGCGAGGATGAGTTCGCGCGTCCTCGACAGGTCGGAGATCGTCACGACGGCGCCGACGACCTCACTGTCGCGGCCCACCGGCTCGGCGACCACGAGTGCCGAGTCGTCCCACGGCGCCCACTCCCAGGACGGTTCGGACCGGGCCCCGGCCAGCGCCGCGGTGACGATCCGGGGCAACGCGGGCTCGGCGCCCGCCGCCTCCTGGTACGCGCCGGCCGGCCCGAGCAGCACCTCGCCCGACGTGTCGATCAGCGCGACCGGGATGCCGTAGAGCTCGTGATAGCGCGTCAGCTCCTGCTGCAGCGCCTCGGTCCGCCCGGTCGACAGCGCGGTCTCGGCCAGCGAGGCGAACCGGCCGACGTCGTTGAGCCGGTTGACGTACGTCTCCTGCATCTCCCGCTCGGCCACGGTGACGCCGAGCGGCACCCCGAGCGCCGCGACGAGCAGCACCGCGAGGGGAACCAGGACGACGAGCAGGCGGCGGTGCACGGCACGTCAGCCGATCAGCTCCGGCTGGTCGGCCAGGAGCCGATAGCCGACACCGTGAACCGTGCGGATGACCACGTCCGGCCGCAGCTTGTGCCGCAACGCCGCGATGTGGGTGTCGAGGGTGCGGCTCGACGACTCCCAGGTCGCGCCCCAGATCTGGTCGAGGATGACGTCGCGGCTGACCACGTTGGGCGCCCGCCGGGCCAGCAGCAGGAGCAGCTCGAACTCCTTGCGGGTCAACGGCACGGGTGTGCCGTCGACGGTGACCTCGCGGGTGCCGACGCCGATCCGCATCGGGCCGAGGAGGAGTGGCTCGTCGGAACGGCTCAGCGCGCGGGCGGCCCGGGTACGCCGCAGGACGGCGTCGATCCGGGCCAGCAACTCCGGGATGCCGAACGGCTTGACGATGTAGTCGTCGGCGCCGGCGCGCAGGCCACGAACCCGGTCGTGCTCCTCGGACCGCGCGGTCACCGCGATGACGGCGGTCTCCGGGTGGTCACGCAGCTTGCGGATCACGTCGAGCCCGTCGCCGTCGGGCAGACCCAGGTCGACGAGGACCACGTCGGACGGCGCGGCGCGCACGGCCTCCGCGGCGGTGGCGATGCGGTGGACCTCGAAGCCTGCCTGGGTCAGGACGGTCACCAGACCCCGCGCCACGCGGTCGTCATCCTCGATGACGGTTATCCGCATACCGGGGGATTGTACGGCCCGGGCCGCTGCTCGTGCCGCGCGTCGAGTTCTTGGGATTTCTCTGACACCATCCGCGCCCCGGCCAGCCGAGACTGGGGCCACTCGTGCACTGAGGAATGTGCATACGCCGATGAGGAGGTCGCTGTATGGGAACCAGCAGGTACCGCGCCGTCGCGCGGATGATCGCCGCGATCGGCGTCGTCTCGCTTGCCGCCGCCTGTTCCGGCAACGGGGGCGCGACCGGCGGAGGCGACGCCGCGGGCTATCCGGACCAGAACATCACCTTCGTCGTGCCGTTCAGCGCGGGCGGCCCGACGGACACCGTCACCCGCATGATCGCCGAGCCGATGGCCGCCAAGCTCGGCGCGAAGATCGTCGTCCAGAACGTCGAGGGCGCCGGCGGCACGGTCGGCGCCGGCGAGGTCGCGCGGGCCGAGCCGGACGGCTACACCGTGCTCATGCACCACATCGGCATGTCGACGGCGCCCGCCCTGTACAAGAGCCTGGGCTACAAGCCGCTCGAGGACTTCGAGATGGTCGGGCTCGTCACCGAGGTGCCGATGACGGTGGTCGCCCGCAAGGATTTCGCCCCTACGACGCTCCAGGACCTCGTGACCCACGTGAAGGCGAACGCCAACAAGGTCACACTGGCCAACGCCGGCATCGGCGCCGCGTCCCACCTGTGCGGCCTGCTGTTCCAGACCGCCGCCGGTGTCAAGCTCCAGGAGGTTCCGTACGAGGGCACCGGTCCCGCGCTCACCGACCTCGTCGGCGGTCAGGTCGACTTCATGTGCGACCAGACGACCAACACCAGCGGTCAGATCGCCGCGGGCAAGGTGAAGGCGTACGCGGTCACCACGCCGGAGCGGGTGAAGAGCCTGCCCGACCTGCCCACCACGGCCGAGGCTGGGCTGCCCCAGCTCCAGGTCAGCGTGTGGCACGGCCTCTACGTCCCGGCCGGCACGCCGAAGGAGATCGTCCAGAAGCTGTCCGAGGCGCTGAAGGTGGCGCTGGCGGACCAGGCGGTCGTCGACCAGATGGCCAAGCTCGGCACCGCGCCGGTCCCGGCTCAGGACGCGACCCCGGAGGCGCACCGGGCCAAGCTCGAGGAGCAGCTCGGCACCTGGGCGAAGATCATCGCCGACGCCGGGGTCAAGGTCTCCTGAGGTGGAGCGTCGCCGATCCTTCCCGGATCTCCTCGCCGGGGGAATCTTCGTCCTGATCGGTGGCGCGTTCGCGCTGGGGTCGCTCGGCTACGAGCTGGGCACCCCACTGCGGATGGGCCCCGGCGCCTTCCCGCTGCTCGTCGGCGCGACCGTGGCTCTCCTGGGGCTGGCGATCGTCGTCAAGGGACTCATCGCCGGCGAGGTGGTCTCGTTCGGGCCGATTCCCTGGCGTGCGGTCGCCGTCATCGTGGTCGCCGTCCTGTTCTTCGGATTCACCGTCCGGCGCCTGGGATTCGTCCCGACGTCGGCGGTGACCGCCCTGCTCACCACGCTGGCCAGCTCACGCGTACGGCTGCTCACGGCCGTGGCCGTGGCCGCCGGGCTGACCGTGGCCAGCACGCTCATCTTCGTCGTCGGGCTCCAGCTGCGGATCCCCCTGTGGGGTCCGTGGCTGGGGGTCTGACGCGGCATCCGGATTGAGGCATGGATCTTCTCGACAACCTCGCGCTGGGCTTCTCGACCGCCCTCCTGGTCCAGAACGTCCTCTACTGCTTCGTGGGAGTGCTGCTCGGAACCGCGATCGGCGTGCTGCCCGGCATCGGGCCGACGGCGACGGTGGCGATGCTGCTGCCGATCACGTTCAGCTTCGAGCCGGTGACGGCGTTGATCATGCTGGCCGGCATCTACTACGGCGCACAGTACGGCGGCTCCACGACCGCCATCCTGATCAACCTGCCCGGCGAGTCGTCGGCGGCGGTCACCGCGCTCGACGGGCACGAGATGGCCCGGCAGGGCCGGGCCGGTCCGGCGCTGGCCGCCGCGGCGGTGGGGTCCTTCATCGCCGGTACGGTGGCCACCGTCGCGCTGGCCGTCGCGGCCCCACCGCTGGCCAGCGTCGCGTTGAAGTTCGGTCCGGCCGACTACTTCTCGCTGGTGCTGCTCGGCCTGATCGTGTCGATCGCGCTGGCGCGTGGCACGGCGCTCAAGGCACTGGCGATGATCGCGCTCGGCGTGGTGCTCGGCACGGTCGGCCAGGACATCTACACCGGCACGCCCCGGTTCGTGTTCGACCAGCGCGAGCTGTACGGCGGCATCGACTTCGTGTCGGTCGCCGTCGGCATGTTCGGGGTGGCCGAGATCCTGCGCAACCTGGAGAACGAGCAGACCCGCACGGCGATCGTCAGCAAGGTGAAGAACCTCTGGCCGACCCGCGAGGACCGGCGCCGGATCGTCGGCCCGATCCTGCGGGGCACCGGTCTCGGCGCCGCGCTCGGCGTCCTGCCCGGCGGTGGCCACGTCCTGGCGTCGTTCACCTCCTACGCCGTCGAGAAGCGGATCTCGAAGCGGCAGCAGGAGTTCGGACGCGGCGCGATCGAGGGCGTCGCCGGTCCCGAGTCGGCGAACAACGCCGCCGCGCAGACGTCGTTCATCCCGCTGCTCACCCTGGGCCTGCCCGCCCACCCGGTGATGGCGCTGATGGTCGGCGCGTTCATCGTCCACGGCATCACCCCCGGGCCGAACGTCATCAACGACGAGCCGGCGCTGTTCTGGGGCCTGATCGCGTCGATGTGGATCGGGAACGTGCTGCTCGTGCTGCTGAACCTGCCGCTGATCGGCATCTGGGTGCGCATGCTGCGCATCCCGTACCAGGTGCTGTTCCCGATGATCATCCTGTTCGCCGCGATCGGCACCTACTCGCTGAGCTTCAACGCGTACGACGTCTACGCGATCGTGTTCTTCGGGATCCTGGGCTACATCCTGATCAAGTGCGGCTGCGAGCCCGCGCCCCTGCTGCTCGGCTTCGTCCTCGGCCCGCTGCTCGAAAGGAACCTGCGACGCGCATTGATCATCTCCCGGGGCGACGCGTCGGTCTTCCTGACCCGACCGATCTCCGCGGTGCTCCTGGCCCTGGCCGTGGCAGCGCTCGTCGTCGCCGTCCTGCCGACGATCCGCAGGCGCCGCGAGGCCGTGTTCGCCGAGGAGGAGTAGGCGTACCCGATTGAGTCGTGGGCGTTCCGACCGGGAGGCGAGGAGCCGCCTCCCGGTCGGGCGCGTCACTCGCGGGCGCTCGACCGCGCCGTACGTGGGCCGACCGGCCGCACGGTAGGTCTGGAGTTCGCCCCGCGCATCACGTCGACGGCGGCACGCGATCCTGCGTCGATGCCATGTCGGTGAAGGTCTCGTGGAGCGCCTGGTCCAGCGACCGGCCGCTCGCCGGCTCGACGAACAGCTCGGCCAGCAGGAGGTCGGCGAGGTGGGTGAGGTTGACGCCCGACTCCCTGCGACCGAGGGCCTGCAGCGCGCCGCCACCGCGTAGGGCGGCCCGTGCCGCGCCGGCGGGCAGTCGACCGACCCGGCGGCGCCGACCGACCGCCTCGGCGATGCGCGCCATCATGTCGTGCCACGTGAGGTTCTCGTCCGCGACCGGAAGGTCCGCGCCGCGGGCACGCTCGAGTGCGTCGACCGCGACCTCGGCCACGCTGCGCGCCGAGGTCGCGGCGCTCCCGCCGGCGGGGACGAGCAGGGGCGTACGAGACCTCGCCCACCGGTCCAGCGGACCGGCCCAGTTCGGCAGCCGCTCGCCGGCCCGGCCGAAGACGAACGGCAACTCGAGCACGGCGACCGGCAGATCCGGGCCGGCCGCCGCCCGTCCCTCCCGCGCCTGCTCCACCCGGCACCGGATGTACGTGTGTCGGGCCGCGAGACGCCACTGGGGATGCAGCCGATCGAAGTAGGTGTAGTACGAGCCCATGATGACCCCACGGGTGAGACCCTCGTGGCGGGCGGCAGTGAACAGGCGCGCCACCGGCTCGACGATGTCACGGCGGAAGACCGGATAGATCGGCTTGCGCACCGGTCGTTGCTCGTCGGTGCGGGCCGCGTACACCACACCGTCCTGGCCGGCGAGCAGTGGCCGGAGTTCGTCGACCGAGGCAGACCCGACATCGAGTACGTGATCAACGCCCGCACGAGCGGTACGCGCCACCGTGGTCACCGTATGGCCCCGCTCGCGCAGCGCGTCCACCACATGGGCGCCGATCAGGCCGCTTCCACCCACCACGAAAATCCGCACACCGAATCGTCCACACTCGACCCCGGGGCTTGTCAAGCGACCACGTAGAACGGGCAAGCCGTGCGAGCCGGCCGGAAACCAACCGCAGGACGGTGAGAAAGCCGTCACGGGACGTTGAACGACGGCGGGCGCGACGGGCGCCGTGGCCGCGGGCACTGGTCAGTCGGAAGGCTGCGGGTCGCTGCCCTCGACAGGGCTACGTGGCGGCTTGCGTAGGTGCTCGATGTAGGCCATCGCCACAGTTGCCGCTACCGGTACGGCAAGAGCCCACCAGGTGCCGTAAACCCACCCGAGCACGATGGCCACCGGTAGCCCCAGCCCCAACGTCAGGCAGCCCGCCACCGCGATCGGTGGGACGTCGCCTTCAAACTCGGCCGGGGAAGCGGCAGAAGACGGCATCTCAGGGTGGGGCGTCGGAAGGTCAGCAAATATCCGCAGCAGCTCCGCCTGGTTGCTCGCCTGCTCGCACGCCTCTACCCGCCGATCAAACTCGTCAGAGTCCAGTCGCTTCTCGCTCAGGTGGATCTCGAGTGCGTCCTCGGCTGCCCGACGTTCCGGTGTTCCGATGCGCAGCTCGGGCGAAGGTCCGCTGAGATCCAACCCGTGGTCTTCGACGCCGCTCACCGCGAGAGCCTAGCGCTGACGATCCGGCCACAGCGGGCGTCCAGCCCGCCCCAGTCAGGAACAAGATCAGGAATCCCAGTATGCCTTGACCGCGACCGACGGTGTCCGGTCGAGATGCAGGACGACGATGCTCCCGTGGGCATTCTTGTGACCGAGCTACTTCACCGTGCCGGCTACCTGGCTAGGGCTTGTCTTCCCCTGGGCGCGTCAGCTCGATCGGGTCGCCGGGCTTGACCTCCGTCTTGCCGGTGCGGTGGCGGATCTCCAGTATCGGGACGCCCTCGTCCAACTGCAGCTCAGTTCGTTCGCGGCCCGTCGGCATCCGAGCGACGACTGACGAGCCAGCCGGTAGCTCCATCTGGTGCCGCTCGGGCGTGCTGCGCACCCGCGTCCCGTGACCGCGGACCGTGCTGACCAGCCCCTCGGATCGCAGGGTCGAGATCGCCATCCGCACCGCCTCGCGGCCGATGCCGTACTCCTGGGTCAGCCGCGCCTCGCTGGGCAGCGATTCCCCGGGCGCCAGCTCACCCGATTCGATCCGCGTCCTGAGGAAATCGGCGACCTGCACATAGACCGGTGTGTGCGAGCGCGGATCGACAGTCATGCCGCACAAGCGTTGTCCCCCCGTGTGCCGCGCCGGTTGTGCCCCTGTGCCCCTGTGCCCCTGTGCCCCTGTGCCCCTGTGCCCCTGTGCCCCTGTGCCCCTGTGCCCCTGTGCCCCTGTGCCCCTGTGCCCCTGTGCCCCTGTGCCCCTGTGCCCCTGTGCCCCTGTCCGTATAGTCATTGCCGAGCTGGCATCCCGCGGCCGAAGTCGCGGCTGTCCCTCGGTCGGGCGACGTCGGGGGATTGTCGTGGTGCTGTGCCGCTCCGGAGGGCGCAGCGCCGGGGCGGCACGGGTCTGCCGGTGCCGCCCAGGACGGCGGACGATGAGCGGGCGGTACGTGATCCACCCGGGTGCGTCGGTGACTCGACGGCTCACCGGCCGATCCGGTCGACGAGGACGTCATTCACCTCCTCGGCGCCGCCAAGGGCCGGCGACGGTAGCGGGCTCGCGCGGTGATCGCGGCCATGAAGTCGCGCCTCGCACGGCCTCGGATCACTCGCCCGCGCCCGTGTGGCACCCTCGCCGTTGTGCGCGAATCCGAACCAAGGCGGCGATCAGGTCGAGGAGGATTGTCCGCGTGACGAGTGGCAGCCCTCACCCCGGATGGTCCGCCCGGACCGCCTGGGTCGGCCGGTTCGACGCCCCACTGCGCAGGTTCCTGCGCACCGAGACCGGCGGCGCACGGGTGGTGCTGGTCGCCGCGGTGGTGGCGCTCCTCTGGGCCAACGTCCATCCGTCGTCGTACGAGTCGCTCTGGAGCACGTCCTTCTCCGTCCAGCTCGGCGACTGGCACGTGTCACACGACCTGCGTTACTGGGTCAACAGCGGCCTCATGACGTTCTTCTTCCTGGTCGCCGGGTTGGAGCTGCGCCGCGAGTTCGACATCGGAGAGCTGCGGGAGCGGCGCCGGCTGGCGCTGCCGGTGCTGGCCGGGCTCAGCGGCATGCTCGTGCCGATCGTGATCTATCTCGCGATCAACGCCGGGCGTACCACCGCCGCGGGCTGGGGCGCGGTGATGGCCACGGACACCGCGCTCGCGCTCGGCGCGCTGGCCGTCTTCGGGCCACGATTCTCGGATCGGTTGCGGGGCTTCCTGCTGACGGTCTCCGTCATCGACGACGTGGTCGCGATCGCGGTGCTGGCGATCGCCTACCCGGAGCATCCGTCGCCGACGGCGCTGCTCGTCGCGGCGGGAGTCTTCGGCCTCGTCCTGCTCGTCCGGGGCTGTGGCGTGCGGTTCGGGCCGGTCTACGCGCTGCTCGGGGTGGCGGCCTGGCTCGCGGTCTCGGAGTCCGGTGTCGACCCGGTCGTGGTGGGCCTGGTGATGGGAATGCTCAGCTACGCCTACGCCCCCGGCCGCACCGAACTGCAGCGGGCGAGTGACCAGTTCCGCCTCTTCCGGGAACAGCCCACCCCGCAGCTCGCCCGTTCGGCCCGGGCCGGGCTCGCCTCGGCGCTGTCGCCCAACGAGCGGTTGCAGACCCTCTACCACCCGTGGGCGAGCTACCTGATCGTGCCGCTCTTCGCGCTGGCGAACGTCGGGATCGTGATCGACGGCGAGCTCCTGGCCAGGGCGGTGACCTCCCCGGTCGCGATCGGCGTCGTCGTGGCGTACGTGGTCGGCAAGCCGGCCGGGATCGTGGTCGCCTCGTGGCTGGTGACGCGGCTGAGCCGCAATCGGTTCCGGCCGCCGGTCGGCTGGCTCGCCGTCGCCGGCGTCGGCACGGTCTCCGGCATCGGCTTCACCGTCGCCCTCCTGATCGCCACCCACGCGCTGGACGGCCCGGCCCTGGAGGAGGCCAAGCTCGGCATCCTCGTCGCGACGGTGGTGGCGTCCGTCGTCACCTGGCTGGTGTTCCGCTCCGCTGCCCGGCTCCCACCGGCGCGGCGGGCCCGCGCGCTGCTGGGCGTCGCCGAGGGGATCGTCGACCTGATGGTTCCGGTCGATCCGGAGCGCGACCACATGCGCGGGCCGGGCGAAGCGCCGGTGACGGTCGTGGAGTACGGCGACTTCGAATGCCCCTACTGCGGGCAGGCCGAGCCGGTGGTCCGGGCACTGCTGGCCGACTTTGCCAACGTCCGGTACGTCTGGCGGCACCTGCCTCTCACCGACGTCCACCCGCACGCCCAACTCGCCGCCGAGGCCGCCGAGGCCGCGGGTGAGCAGGGCGCGTTCTGGGAGATGCACGATCTGCTTCTCGCGCACCAGGACGCGCTCAATCCCAAGGACCTGCTGCGCTACGCCGAGCAGGTGGGCCTGGACCTCGACCGGTTCCGGGAACGGCTGGCCAAGGCCAAGGGTGCCGACCGGATCGCCGAGGACGTCGACTCCGCCGACCTCAGCGGCGTCACCGGCACCCCGACCTTCTTCATCAACGGCCGGCGCCACCACGGCGCGTACGACATCGAGGCGCTGTCAGCGGCGGTGAAGGCGGCGTTCGCCAGCGCGAAGCTCCGTCCCGAGTACCGCCGGGATCCCGGGCGCCGCCGCGAGGGGGGACCGGCGAGCTGAAACGCCGCGCGGCGGGCAGCCCGATCCGGATCGACGGCATCGAGTACGCCAGGACATCGGCGCCCGCGTGGCGCGGGTGGCCTAGCGTGACTTACGCCGTAAGTCCGACCGGCGACTCCACAGGCGGGAGCGGAAACATGAGCAGGAACCAGATGCGGAAGGTGTGCGTCGTCGGGGCCTCGGGGAAGCTCGGGCGGTTCATGGTTCAGCACGCGTTGGACCGCGGCTACGAGGTCGTCGGCGTGTGTCGCGAACGCAGTGTCCCGAAGCTCGCCGCCTACGCGGACCGGATCACGATCGTTCCCGGCCCCACGAACGACCGAGAGGTGATCCGGACGGCGGTCGCCGGCTGCGACGGCGTGCTGACCGTGTTGGTCCCCTGGGGTATGCGGCAGTACTCGTCGGGCACGGCCCAGGCGGTGCTCGACCACGCTGACCCCGGCGCGCGCCTGGTCTTCTCATGCGGCTGGCACATCACCCGCGACGGCAGGGACCAGTACTCCTGGAGGTTCAAGGCGGTTGTCCGGATCGTCACCTGGCTGGCCCGCCTCGTGCGCGCCATCGACGTCGACGACCAGGTGCAGGCGTGCCGGCGGATCTTCGCCAGCGATCGGCGGTGGACCGTCGTCCGCGGCAGCGACCTCGAGGCGGGCGAGAGCGAGGGTCTACCCGTGTGGAGCCGTCACGTCGGCGACCCGGTCCTCGCGAGCAACCTGACGCGGCGTGTGGATTTCGCGCTGTTCATGGTGCACGCGCTCACCGACGACACGCTCATCCACGAGGCGCCGGCGATCGTCGGGTGCCTCTCGCCCAGCGCGCTGGCCCACGCCGGTGATGGTCGATTCCCCGGGACGGCCGGGAGTGACCCCACCGCCTGAACGGCACGGCGGCAGGTAGCGGAGATCGGCCGGCGCGTCGCGACCGCCACGTGAGCCGCACCGGTCCCCGCTCGGCTGAGCCCGCACACCTGTCGTGGGCTGGCTGTGGCCAGGTCTCAGTCGTTACCTCGGCGTTATTGACGTGGCGTAGCTCACTCCGGTTGACTCCGTGCCGGAACCGCTTCCGCAACCGGTTCCGTATCTGGCGTTAACCCACCAGAAACACGCGGGGAGGGGGTACGGGTGCCCATCACCATCGCCGACGTGGCCGCGCGGGCCGGGGTCAGCAAGACCACCGTGTCGCGGGTGCTCAACGGCAAGGGTGAGCTCGACGAGACCACCGCCGCGCGCGTGCGGCGGGTGATCGACGAGTTGGGCTACGTGCCGAGTGCTCGCGCGGTCGGGTTGGCCCGCGGCCGGACGCAGATCGTCGGCATGCTGGTGCCGTCCCTGACGTGGCCGTGGATGGGTGAGGTCGTGCAGGGCGTCGTGGACGTCGTGGAGAGCGCGGGCTACGGGTTGCTGCTGTTCACCTGTAACCGGGGCGACGAGTCGATGCGGCAGTTCGCCTCGCACGTGTCCGCGAAGTCGTTCGACGGGCTGCTCGTGATCGAGCCCGAGGGCACCCTCGACTACATCGCCGACCTGCACCGTGGTGGCCTCCCGGTGATCCTCATCGACGACCGCGGCCACCAACGCCCCTTTCCGTCGGTCGCCACCACCAACCGCGCCGGTGGCGAATCCGCCGCCCGCCACCTCCTGGAGCTCGGCCGACGTCGACCGCTCGTCGTCACCGGCATCGAGGCCTTCGGCTGCACCCAGGAGCGGCTGGCGGGGTTCGCCGAGACGTACGCCGAGGCGGGCCTGCCCCTCGACCCGCGGCTCGTGGTCGAGGGTGACTTCACCTATGACTCAGGTCGGGACGCGGTCAACGGGCGGTTCAAGGCCGGCATCGAGTTCGACGCCGTCTTCGCTCACAACGACCTGTCCGCCGGCGGCGCCCTGCAGGCGATCCGCGAGGCGGGTCGCACGGTGCCGGACGACATCGCCGTCGTCGGCTTCGACGACGTCCCGTACGCGGCGCACACCGAGCCGCCACTGACCACAGTGCACCAACCGATTCGCGAGATGGGAGAAGCCGCGGCCCGGATGCTCATGTCGTACTTCGAGGGCGTGCCGCTGCCCGACGCTCCCACCGTCATCCCCACCACCCTGGTCACCCGCACCTCGACGGTCCCGGCCCTCGCCGCGACGCACCTCCCCTGACCCCCGGCACCGCCGCCAGGGGGTCGCACCGACGCAATCGTGAGAGCGCTCTACCGAATGGCCGGCGCCCGTCAACTGCCCCGGCCGCTCCCAGATCCCCCACCCCCAAAAAACGAATAAATGGGAGGAATGAATGCGCGTCAGACGTACTCTCGCGCTCGCCCTCGCGAGTGTGACCGCGATCGGACTGCTCGCCGGTTGTGGCGACAGCCCGAACGCCAACAAGGACAAGGCCCAGACGGCCACCGTGCTGAACGTCGGTATGCCGAACGGACCGCAGACCGAGAACCACAACCCGTTCCTCACCACGTCGGCCGCCAGATCGCTGGGCTACGCCTACCAGATCTACGAGCCGCTGATGATGTGGAACCCGGTCAAGCCGGCCGACCCGATGAAGCCGTGGCTCGCCACCAAGGCCGAGTGGTCGCCCGACTACACGTCGGTCAAGGTCACCATCCGGGACGGCGTCAAGTGGTCTGACGACAAGCCACTGACGGCCGAGGACGTCGCGTACACCTACAACCTGGTCAAGGACAACGACGCCCTGAACGACCAGGGCACGCCGTACAAGGAGGTGAGCGTGAGCGGCAACGTCGTCACGCTGACCTTCGACAGCCCTCAGTTCGTGAACCAGCCGAAGGTCCTGTTCCGCGTCCCGATCGTGCCCAAGCACATCTGGGAGAAGATCAGCGACCCGAAGACCGACATCAACAAGAACCCGGTCGGCAGCGGCCCGTACACGTTGAAGTCCTTCACCCCGCAGACCACCACCCTGTCGGTGCGCACCGGCGGCTACTGGCAGGACCTGCCGCAGGTGAAGGAGCTGCGCTACACGTCCTACACGGACAACAACGCGCAGACGACCGCGCTGGCCAACGGCGAGTCGGAGTGGAGCTTCGTCTTCATCCCGAACTACAAGACGGTCTTCGTCGACAAGGACCCGGCCAACCACAAGGTGTGGGCGCCGCCGGTCCTCGGTATCCACGGCCTCTACATCAACACCACCAAGAAGCCGTTCGACAACGCCGCCCTGCGCAAGGCCATGAACATGGTCATCAGCCGCGAGGACATCTTCGTCCAGGCCGAGGCGGGGTACTTCCACCCGCTGGTGAAGAGCGTCACGGGCCTGCCGAGCCCGGCCGGTGACTCGTACATCGCCGCGGAGTTCAAGGGCAAGGAGCACGCGGTCGACGTCGAGGGCGCCAAGAAGGTGCTCACCGACGCCGGCTTCAAGCTCGACGGCACCACGCTCAAGGACCCGACCGGCAAGCCGGTCACGCTCACCCTGACCGACCCCGCCGGGTGGTCCGACTACCAGACCAGCCTCGAGATCGTGAAGGACAACCTGTCCAAGATCGGTATCGCGGCGACGGTCGACAAGGCCAACCAGGACGCCTGGTTCAAGAACGTCGAGGCGGGCAACTTCGACGCGACGTTCCGGTGGACCGAGGGTGGCGCCACCCCGTACGACATCTACCGGACCGTCATGGACGGCGCGCAGCTCAAGCCGATCGGCACCGCGTCGCCGGCCGGCAACTTCGGCCGCTTCAACAACCCGGAGGCCACCGCGGCGCTGCGGGCGTACGCGGCCGCGACGAGCGACGCCGACCGCACCACGGCGATGGCCACGCTGCAGCGGATCTTCGTCGACCAGATGCCGATGATCCCGGTCGGCGCGGACCAGGTCGGCGGCGCCTACAGCACGAAGAACTGGGTCGGTTGGCCCGACGACGCGAACCCGTACGGCGCGATGCAGCCCACCCAGCCCAACGCGGTGGACGTGGTCCTGCACCTCAAGCCGGCCGGTAGCTGATCCGCGACACCGCCCCCCGGGTGGCCTCGGCCGCCCGGGGGAGCGGTCCCCGGCTCCACAGTGGCATCGCGTCACCTCCGGTGACATGACACCCCAGACAGGAACTCGGCATGACGGTGAGCGAAAGCGCGGCGACGCCGGGCAGCGAGGTGGTGCTGGAGGCCGTCGGCCTGACCAAGCACTTCGCCGTCCGTCGGCGGTTGCGCGACCTCTTCTCCCGGACGCGGGTCAGCGTCCACGCGGTCGACGACGTCTCGTTCGTGCTCCGCCGCGGTCGGGTGACGGCGCTGGTCGGCGAGTCCGGCTCCGGCAAGACGACGGTCGCCCGACTCCTGGCCCAGCTGTATCCCCGCACCGGCGGCGACATCCTCCTGCACGGCGTATCGACGTCGGTTCGCGGCGGCCGCCGCTTCCGCGCGTACGTCCGACGCGTGCAGCTGATCTTCCAGGACCCGTTCGCGTCGCTGAACCCGGTGCACACGGTGCGGTACCACCTCACCCGGGCGCTGCGGATCCACGGCAACGCCGGTCGCACCGGCGAAGACCTCGAGCGGGCCCTCGCCGACCTGCTCACGCGGGTCAGTCTCACGCCACCCGAACGGTACGTGAACAAGTTCCCGCACGAGCTCTCCGGCGGGCAGCGGCAGCGCATCGCGATCGCCCGAGCGCTGGGCGCCAACCCGGAGGTGCTCCTCGCCGACGAGCCGGTCTCCATGCTCGACGTCTCCATCCGGCTGGGCATCCTCAACCTGCTGCGAGACCTGAAGGATCGGCTGAACCTGGCCATCCTCTACATCACGCACGACATCGCGTCCGCCCGGTACTTCGCCGACGAGACGCTGGTGATGTACGCCGGACGCATGGTCGAGGGCGGTGACAGCGAGACGGTCACCCAGAGCCCCGCCCACCCGTACACCCGGCTGCTCATCGAGTCCGCCCCGGACCCGGACCGGATCGCCGGAATCGCCGCCGACACCGAGGAGGACCGCGGCAACGGGGAGCCGCCGAGCCTGATCCGGCCGCCGGCCGGCTGCCGGTTCCACCCTCGTTGCCCGCACGCGATGCCGCGCTGCGCCAGCGACCTGCCGCCGCGGCTTCCGGTCGACGACCAGCCCGGTCACTGGGCGGCGTGCTGGCTCTACGACCCGGCCACGGTCGCGGCGGAGGAACCCGGATCGGCGGCCGTCGCCGAGACGACGCACCCGACCCCACCGGCCCGCACTCTCGCGGAGGAGGCACGATGACGTTCCTGCTGCGGCGCATCGCCTTCTACCTGTTCACGGCGTGGGCGGCGATCACGCTCAACTTCTTCATCCCCCGGATGATCCCGGGCGACCCGGTCAGCTCGCTCCTGTCGCGGTACCAGGGGCGGCTCAGCACCGACGCCATCCAGTCGTTGCGCGTGCTCTTCGGGCTCGACAAGAACCAGAGCCTGTGGGAGCAGTACCTCGAATACTGGAACCAGCTGTTCCACGGCAACCTCGGCGTGTCGTTCACGTTCTTCCCGTCGCCGGTGTCGGAGGTCGTCGGCAACAGCCTGCCGTGGACGCTCGGCCTGGTCGGCATCACCACGGTCATCAGCTTCCTGCTCGGCACCGCGCTCGGCGTGGTGGCCGGCTGGCGGCGCGGCTCGTGGATCGACGCCCTGATGCCCGCCACGACGTTCCTCTCCTCGATCCCGTACTTCTGGCTGGGTCTGGTCGCGATCGCGCTGCTGGCCGGCCCAGGGAGCTTCTTCCCGTCGTCCGGGGGCTTCGAGCCGGGCCTGGTGCCCGCGTTCGACCAGTACTTCATCCCCAGCGCCGTGCAACACAGCCTGCTGCCCGCGGCGACGATCCTGATCTCGTCGATGAGCGGCTGGATTCTCGGGATGCGCAACATGATGGTGACCGTCTCGGCGGAGGACTACATCACCGTCGCCCACGCGAAGGGCCTGTCGGAGCGGCGGGTGGCGGTCAGCTACGCCGCCCGCAACGCGCTGCTGCCGAACGTGTCGGGCTTCGCGCTGGCGTTGGGGTTCATCGTCGGCGGCACGCTTCTGGTGGAGATCGTCTTCTCCTACCCGGGCCTCGGCTACCAGCTGTTCCAGGCGGTCGGCGCCAAGGACTATCCGCTGATGCAGGGCATCTTCCTGATCATCACGATCGCCGTCCTGGTGGCCAACCTGCTCGCCGACGTCGCCTACCTGCTGCTCGACCCTCGCACCCGAAAGAGTGGCTGACCGATGACCATCTCCTCCTCCAGCATTGAACAGGTCATTCCGGGCCAGGGGTCCATGGCCCAGCCGGCCGTCGAGCCGACCAGGAGCAGGCGGGCGCGGTTCCGCTTCGTCTCGAACGCCAAGGTGGCCACCGGGCTGGCCATCCTGGCCGTCTACGTCCTCTTCGCGATCATCGGGCCGTGGGTCGCGCCGTACGACCCGGATGCGCGTAGCTCGGACCTGATCCAGCCGCCGTCCGCCGAGCACTGGTTCGGCACCACCCATCTCGGGCAGGACATCTTCAGTCAGATCCTGGTGGGCACGCGCGGCGTGGTCGTCGTCGGGCTGATCGCCGGTGTGGTGGCGACCGTCCTGTCCATCCTGATCGGCGTGACCTCCGGCTACCTCGGCGGCGCCGCCGACGAGAGCCTCTCCGCGGTCGCCAACGTGTTCCTGGTGATCCCGGCCCTCCCGCTGATCATCATCGTGACGTCGACCATCAACAACGCCGGCGACCTGATCGTCGCGCTCGTGATCGGGTTGACGTCGTGGGCGTGGGGCGCCCGCGTGCTGCGCGCACAGACCCTGTCGCTGCGTCGCCGCGACTACGTGGAGGCCGCGCGGGCGAGCGGCGAGAAGACCTGGCGAATCATCGTCTTCGAGATCCTGCCCAACCTCACTGCGATCATCGCGTCCGGCTTCGTCGGCACCGTCATCTTCGCCGTCATGTCGGAGATCACGCTGGCCTTCATCGGCATCTCGTCGATCTCGACCTGGAACTGGGGCACGATCCTGTTCTGGGCGCAGGGCCAGCAGGCCCTCGCGCAGGGCGCCTGGTGGTGGTTCGTCCCCGCCGGGCTGGCCATCGCGCTGCTCGGCACCGCGCTGTCGCTGGTGAACTTCGGCATCGACGAGTTCGTCAGCCCGCGCCTGCGCAGCAGCGGCAAGACCCGGATCAGGACCGCGGTCGGGCGCACCGTGCGGATGCGGGTCGGCTTCACCCCGGTCCTGGACCCGCCGCGATCGAGCCCGCCGGGGAAGGTCCCGCCCGGCGCTGTCGTGGTGAGCAACGCCGACGGGAAGGGTGCCCGGCGATGAAGCAACCCGTCCTGGAGATCCGGAACCTCAACGTCGACTACGGGCTGGGCGACGACGCCGTGCACGCGGTCCGGGACGTGAACCTCACCCTGCACCGCGGTGAGGTGCTCGGGCTGGCGGGGGAGAGCGGCAGCGGCAAGTCCACCCTCGCATACGGGATCACCCGGCTGCTGCCGCCGCCCGGCGTGGTCAGCGGCGGCTCGGCGCTCTACCACCCGCCCGGCGGTGAGCCGATCGACGTCATGGGGCTCACACCGGCCGAGCTGCGGCGCTTCCGCTGGGCAGAGACGTCCATCGTGTTCCAGGGCGCGATGAACTCGCTCAACCCGGTGCACAAGGTGTCCACCCAACTGCTCGACGTGATCAAGACGCACGAGCCGACGATGAGCAGACCGGCCCGGCTGGCCCGCGCCCGCTCCCTGCTCAAGATGGTCGGCATCTCGGCCGACCGGATGGACAGCTATCCGCACCAGCTCTCCGGGGGCATGCGCCAACGCGTCATGATCGGGATGGCCCTCGCTCTCGAGCCGCAGATCGTCATCATGGACGAGCCCACCACGGCGCTCGACGTCGTGATGCAGCGGCAGATCCTCCGGCAGCTGGTCGACCTGCGCGAGCGGCTGGGCTTCTCGGTCCTGTTCATCACGCACGACCTGTCGCTGCTGGTGGAGTTCTCCGACCGCATCGCCATCATGTACGGCGGCCGGATCGTGGAGGAGGCTCCCGCCGCCGCGCTGTACCGCGACCCGCTGCACCCGTACAGCGACGGGCTGCTGCACTCCTTCCCCGCGTTGCGCGGCCCGCGCCGTGAGCTGACCGGCATCGCCGGCTCGCCGCCGGACCTGCGCGCGATGCCGACCGGCTGCGCCTTCCACCCGCGCTGCCCGAAGGCGTTCGACCCGTGTGCCGGGGAGGTGCCGGTGCTCGGCGCGCCGCCGGTGCCGGACGGGCGGACCCGGACCGTGGCCTGCTGGCTGCACCCGACGAAGGACACCGCCCCCCTGATCCCGGCACCTCGTCAATGAGGAGAAGCATGACCACCACCAGTCACCTGACCAGCGCGCAGTCCGACCTCATCGCCGGTCTGCCGCCGAGCTTCCGGTGGGGCGTCGCGACGTCGGCGTACCAGATCGAGGGCGCCGTACGCTCCGACGGTCGCACCGCGTCGATCTGGGACACGTTCTGCCGGGTGCCGGGCGCCGTCGTCAACGGTGAGACCGGTGACGTGGCCTGTGACCACTACCACCGCATGCCGCAGGACGTCGCGCTCATCCAGGACCTCGGGATCGACACGTACCGCTTCTCGGTGGCGTGGCCGCGGGTGCAGCCCGGCGGCCGCGGCCCGGCCAACCCCGCCGGGCTGGCGTTCTACGACCGGCTCGTCGACGAGCTGCTCGGCCGCGGCGTCGACCCCTGGGTGACGCTGTACCACTGGGACCTGCCGCAGGAGCTGGAGGATGCCGGCGGGTGGCCGGCCCGGGACACCGCCTATCGCTTCGCCGACTACGCGATGCTGGTCTTCGACCGGCTCAGCGACCGCGTGCGCTCCTGGACCACCCTCAACGAGCCGTGGTGCTCGGCGATGCTCGGCTACGCGTACGGGGCGCACGCGCCGGGCCGCCGCGACTTCACCGCGGCCCTGCAGGCGGTGCATCACCTGCTGCTCGGCCACGGCCTGGCCACCCAGCGGATGCGCGCCGCCGCGACCCGCCCGGTCGAGCTCGGCATCACGCTGAACCTGGGCACCGCCGCGGCGGAGACGGACAGCGAGCTGGACCGGGCGGCGGCACGCCGCGCGGACGGGCTGGGCCTCCGGATCTACCTGGACCCGCTGCGGCACGGTCGGTACCCCGCCGACGTGGTCACCGACCTCGCCGCGCGCGGGGTCGAGCTTCCGGTGCGGCCGGGCGACCTGGAGATCATCTCCGCGCCCCTCGACCTGCTCGGCGTCAACTACTACACGAGCCACGTCTTCTCCGGAGTGGACGAGGACGGGCGCACCGAGGACGCGGACGGCAACCCGGTGGAGCGAGCGGTGCCGCGCGGCCTGCCGACCACCGCGATGGACTGGGAGATCTTCCCGGAGGGGCTGACCGACCTGCTGGTCCGGATCAGCCGGGACTACCCCGGTCTGCCGATCGTGATCACGGAGAGCGGGGCGGCGTTCGACGACCGCCCGGACGAGACCGGGTTCGTGCGCGACGACGACCGGACCGCGTACCTCGCGACGCACATCGCGGCCGTGGCCGCGGCCCGGCAGGCCGGCGCGGACGTGCGCGGGTACTTCGCGTGGTCGCTGCTAGACAACTTCGAGTGGGCGTACGGCTACGACAAGCGGTTCGGCATCGTCCGGGTCGACTACGACACGCAGGCGCGCGTCCCCAAGCAGAGCGCGCTCTGGTACGGCGACACCGCGCGGCGGGTGCGCAGCGGCGGGTCCGCGTAGTACGGCGGCCGGTCCGAAGAGAGACATGAAGGAGAAGAGTGTGTTTGACCTCGCCGCCCTGCCGCCGACCTTCGTCTGGGGCGCCGCCACCTCGGCGTACCAGATCGAGGGCGGGGTGACAGCCGACGGCCGTAAACCCTCGATCTGGGACACCTTCTGCCGGGTCCCGGGGGCGATCGACAACGGCGACACCGGCGATCTCGCCTGCGACCACTACCGGCGGTGGCCGGAGGACATCGCGCTGATGCGCCGGCTCGGCCTCGACGCGTACCGATTCTCGGTGGCGTGGCCGCGCGTGATGCCCGACGGTGTTGGCCGGCCCAACCCCGCCGGGATCGCGTTCTACGACCGGCTCGTCGACGGCCTGCTCGCCGCCGGCATCCGCCCGTTCGCCACGCTGTACCACTGGGACCTGCCCCAGGTGCTGCAGGACCGCGGCGGCTGGCCGGCCCGCGACACCGCGCTCGCCTTCGCCGACTACGCCGCCACCGTGGCCGCCGCGCTCGGCGACCGGGTCACCGACTGGATGACGGTCAACGAGCCGCTCTGCTGCGCCTGGATCGGCTACCTGGAGGGCCGGATGGCGCCCGGGGAGTGCGACCTGGCCCGCGCGGTGCCCGCTTCGCACCACCTGCTGCTCGGGCACGGGCTGGCCGCTGCCGCGGTGCGCGCCAACGCCACCGCGCCGGCGTCGGTCGGGGCCGTGTGCAACCTCAGCCCGATCGAGCCGGCCAGCGACAGCGACGCCGACGTCGCCGCCGCCGTACGCGCCGACGGTCACGTCAACCGCTGGTGGCTCGACCCGCTGTTCGGCCGCGGCTACCCGACCGACATGATCGACACCTACCGGGTCGCCCCGCCGGTCCGCCCCGGCGACCTCGAGGCGATCGGCGCGCCGCTGGACTTCTTCGGCGTCAACTACTACTTCCGGCAGGTCGTCGCCGACGATCCCGGCGGACCGGTGCCGTACGCCCGCCAGGTGTCCGTGCCCGGCGCCCTCGAGACCGCGATGGGGTGGGAGAGCCACCCCGTCGGCCTGACGGAGCTGCTCGTCCGCCTCGCCGAGGTCTACGGGGCCACCAGCATCTACGTCACGGAGAACGGCTCGGCGTGGGGGGACGAGGTCGGGCCGGGGGGAGAGGTCGAGGACAAGCGGCGCACCGAGTATCTCGAACTGCACCTGGAGGCGTGCGCGGCCGCCGCCGCCCGAGGCGTCCCGGTGGACGGCTACTTCGCGTGGTCGCTGCTGGACAACTTCGAATGGGCGTACGGCTACGACAAGCGGTTCGGCCTCGTGTACGTCGACTACCTCACCCAGCGCCGGACGATCAAGGCCAGCGGACACCGGTACGCGGAGGTGATCCGGGAACACAAGCAGCGCCGGCAGGAGGGCTGAACCTGCCCGAGAGCCGGAGCCTCCCACCTGCGGGGGAGGCGGTTCCCCGCAGGATGGGAGGCGTCACCGCGCCCGGGTCAACGATCTTGGCGGGGTGAGAATCCACTCTGGCCCTCGCTGGGCGTACGGCATGTTCGCATGGCTGGTCTTCTTCGTGGTGTCCCACGTGGCGGCGGTGTTCTTTCCCGGTGACGATCCGACCGGTGACGGACCCTGGGGTATGAGGGCATACGTGACCTTCAACGTCGTTCTCATCCTCGTGTCGGCCGTCGGGGCAGCCGTCGTGGTGGCCACCGTCCGGCCGTGGGGACGTCGCGTCCCTCGGTGGGCGCTCCTCGCGCCGCTGTGGTTCGGCAGCGCGTTGCTCGTCGTCCGGGGGGTTCCCGGAATGGTGGAGAACCTGCTCATGGCGACAGCCGTCCGCCGAGGCGGCTTCGTTGGCGCGGAAGACATCTCCACGGCCGAAGTCTGGGCGGGAATGGGGATCAACACCTATTTCTTCGCGGGCGCGGTGCTGCTGGTCGGGACGACGATCTCCTACCTCCGCCGGTCACGAACCGACAACCCCGGCTGATCCGCGACGCGGGCACCGACCGGTGGCACGAGGCGCGCCCCGGACCGCGCGGGCGCCGGCCGAACCGGGCATCACGAACGCGCTGGGGGCCAAGGCGGATCGCCTGGCCCCCAGCGGTCGGTCTGGCTCTGTCAGCCCAGGTACTTCTCCCACGGACCGGTGATGGCCAGGGTGAGGCCCGGGTCCTGCATGTTGACGAAGAGCACCTTGCCGTCGGCGGTGAAGGTCGGCCCGCAGAACTCCGAGTCGTTGAGCTGGTTGCGGGCGATCGCGTACGTGGGGCCGCCCGGGAACGCGCTGAGCACGTGGGAGGCGCCCGAACCGTCCTCGGCGAGCACGAGGCTTCCCCACGGGGTGACGGTCACGTTGTCCGGCCCGTCGAAGGTGAGGTCGTTGTACCGGACCGGGTCACCCTCCTCCGACGCGGTCTGGTGCGGGAAGTACGTCACCAGCTGGATGGTCTGGGCCCGGTAGTCGTAGAACCAGACCATGCCGTCGTGCTTGGCCGCGTCCGCCGGGAGCTCACCGTCGTCCCACGCGTAGGAGTTGACCACGTAGACGCCCTCGTCGGTGCCCCATACGCCCTCGAACTTGCGTCCGCGGGTGACCTGGCCCTCGGCGAACTGCTCGCGCACCGGCGTGGTCCGCGCGTCGCGCTCCGGCACCTCGATCCAGCGCACGGGGAAGGGGCGGCCCAGCTGGGCGGAGGTCAGGTAGGCGACGTCCGGCAGCACCGAGCCGTCGTCCATGATGATCTGCATCGCGGCGAGGACGCCGGCGTCCGGAGCGAGGCGGGTGAGCACGCCGGGACCGAGCTTGACGCCGCGGGGTGCGGTCCAGCGGTAGAAGAGGCCGTTGGGTCCGTCGGCGTCCTCGGAGAGGTAGACCTTGGTGCGGTCCTTGTCGATCGCCAGGGCCTCGTGGGCGTAGCGGCCCAGGCACTTGATCGGCCTCGGGTCCGCGCTGCCGTCGGCCCAGACCTCGAAGACGTAGCCGTGATCTTTCTGGAAGACGCCGGACCGGTCGCCCTCCGCCCAGTCGTCCCCGGCCCGGTCCTCGGTCTCCTCGCAGGTCAGCCACGTCCCCCACGGGGTGGGCCCGCCCGCGCAGTTGCTGACGGTGCCGGAGAGGGCGACGAACTCACCGAGGTTGCGACCCGCGCGGTCGGTCCGGATCACGGTGCAGCCGCCGGCGTCGACGGCGCCGGCGTCGTAGACGGTGCCCTTGACGTGCGGTACGCCGAACTCGGCGCCCGGGTCGATCTCGTGGTTCTGGATCAGGGTGTAACGGCCGTGGCCGGCGTCGTAGACGGCCATGCCGTCGTGGTCGGCCGGGGTCAGGCCCTGGCCGCGGTCGAGACGGGTGACGCCGGTCCGGGTCACCACCGTGTAGCGGAAGCCCTCAGGCAGGGCCAGGATGCCGTCGGGGTCGTCCACGAGCGGCGGGAAGGGCACGTGGCTGGCCCCGGCCGGCGGGCGGGGCCGACCCGGGTGGGCCTGAGCCAGGGACGGAAGGCCACCGGCGACGGCAAGGCCCACGCCGGCGGCGGCGCCGCCGGCGAGGAAGGTACGACGAGAAGACGGCACGCAGATCAGCTCCTTGTCAAGACAAGTGTGACGATTGGACAGCCAACTCCTGCGGACAGACACCGACGCGTCACTCGTGGGATCGGTCGGTGACATCGCAGTAAAGAATCAGGGCCACCCACACGTCGCCCAGGCGGCGGCGTACGTCGCATGCGCTCGATCACGTCACTTCGGTGGTGATTCCGCCTACGCTGGGGGGAGTGACGATCAGAACCGGCCGGTTGCGGTTCGGCCCGGAGAACGGGCGCCTGCTGCTGCGCACCGGCCGTACGGGTGTGGGCTCGACCGTCGGCCACGACCTCACCATCGAGGTGACCGAGTGGTCGGTGGAGGTGACCGTTCCCGAGACCGGTCCGGCGGATGCCACCGCGACGGCGCGGGTCGAGTTGGGATCGTTGGCCGTCCGGACGGGTACCGGAGGCGCCCGACCGCTGACCGATAAGGACCGACGCGACGTCGAGAACAACGCCCGGCGGACGCTGGACGTCAATCGCCACCCGACGGCCACCTTCGAGTCCACCCGGGTCGTTGCCGGCGACGACTCCGCCACCATCAGCGGAACGCTCACTCTGCACGGGATCGCCGCCCCCATTACCGTCGAGGTGCGTGCGGCGGCGCCGGACCGGCACCGGGCCACCACCGTGGTGACCCAGTCGACCTACGGAATCAAGCCGTACTCGGCGTTTCTCGGCGCGCTCAAGGTCCGTGACGACGTCGAGGTGGAGATCGAGTTCGACCTACGACGTTGACCGGCGGTCGGCCGCACGTCGAACGTGCTGTGTGTTGACGCCCCGGTAGCTCGGGCGGTTGAACCGCTGCGGTGTGCGTCCGACCCGGGCAAGGAGCGCCGGACCGCGCGCGACCTGACGTGGGTTGCGCGCTAACTTGTCGCGCATGGCTCACCGCGTCGGGGACGTTCTGCGTATCGCCTGCCCGTTCACGTCGACGGTCGTCACCGGCGTCAATGAGGAGTACGTCTGCGTCCGCTGGCCCTGGTGGGAGATCGACCCGGACGCGGAGGGCTCGCGCTGGAACGGCGAGGCGGCCCTGGGTCGCGCCGATTCGAGCGAGTTGTACGTGACGGACCCGCCCGCCCTCCGCCTCGCGCCCGGCGACACCTGCCGGGTCGGTATCCCGGCGCGGATCGTCCACGTCATCGAGGTCCACCAGTACGATCCGCCGCAGGAGACGGGCTGGCTTCCCCGCCCGAGCCTGAGCCTGATCATTCTGCGCGCCGGTGAGGCTCCGGACGCGGCATCGGAGTTCCAGGGAACGGGCATCGAGCCCGGCGGCGGGGTTCCGTTCACGCTTGAACTCGTCTTCCGGCCGTACGCCTTTGTGGAGGCCGGCGACGACGTCGCCGACGCCGACGGTCGTGCCTGGAGGTTCGACGATCCATGGAGCTGGGCCGCTTACGACGGTGCGGGCGGCGTGCCGGCCTGGCCCCTGACCCTCCTGACCGGCCGAGCGGATCCGGTGGCCGTGGCGGCCGCGACCGCCACCGGATCGCACCAGGTCGAGGTCGCCCGCTGGCGCCGGGCCGCCGGCCTGCCAGACGAGGCCCAGCCTCGCTGAGCGGCCACGGCAAGGTTGGATGCGGCGACGGTGGTGGTCTCGGGCGTCAAGGGTGACACCGGCGCGAGCGCACCTCAACGTCGCTCGTGGCGGTCAGCCTGATGGCCGCCGACGGGACGAGTCGGGCGACGGCGCGGACCGGGGCGGCGCGGGGTCGCTGACGTGAACTGACAGTGGCGGTACGGCGGCGCAGCGGGAATGATCGAGGGACAACGCGAGGACGGCCAGATCACTCGATCGGAAGCGGGAAAGTGGGTCGACGCCGATGACCCCGACGCAGCTGCGTGCCTACGTCACCGTCGTCCGGCTGGGGTCGGTCAAGCAGGCCGCGGCGGAGCTGGAGGTCTCCGAGTCGGCGGTGTCGTTGCTCATCGGACAGTTGCGCAAGGAGTTCGGGGACCCGCTGTTCTCCCGCACGGCGGCGGGGCTCGCCTTCACGCCGGGCGGGTTGCGGCTGGCCAGTCGCGCGGCCGAGCTGCTGGGCCTGCAGGACCGGACGGTGCTGGAGGTGAGCGCGGCGGGACGCGGCCGTCGACTGTTGCGGGTCGCCGCGTCCAGCCTGTTCGCCGAGTTCGCCGCGCCGGGGCTGATCGAGCTGTTCGCCAAGCGCGCCGCCGACCTCGATGTCGAGCTGAGCGTGTGCAACCCCGGATCGTTCGAGACGCTCCTGCTGACCCGGGCGGCGGACATCGCGATCGGGCCACAGCCGCCGGTCGTCGACCCGGCGATCGGCTGTCGGCCGGTGATGAACTACCGGCTCGTGGTCGTGGTCGGTCCGGAGCATCCGCTGGCCGGTGTGCCGGCGTCGGCGGGCCAGCTACGGGACCAGACGTGGCTGCTCGGGCCGTCGGCGGCCGCCGACCTGGGCGCGATTCCGACGATGCTGCGCCGGCTCGCCGTGCCCGAGGAGCGACAACAGATCTTCCAGAGCCACGCGGCGGCGCTGGGGGAGGCGAAGCGGGGCAAGGGCGTCGCCGCGGCGCTGTCGTTCACCGTCGCGCCGGACATCCGCAAGGGTCATCTCCTGGCGCTGGCCGGGCCGCACGCGACCATTGAGGCCGTCTGGCATTCGCTGGCGCTCACCAACCCGGGCGCGCCGTCGGCCGCGGCCGAGCTGTCCCGGTTCGCGTCGACGCCCCGGGCGATCCAGGCGATGATGCGCGGCGTGGGTGTGCGCGTGAATCACTTCAGGCCGTCGGTGCACGTGACGTTGTGGAGTTGACGGGCGGCGTCGAGCAGGTCGCGGAACGTCCCGGCCGGCAGCATCACATCGCAGTAGGGCAGCGCGGCGGCCATGCCCGCCACCCGAGGGGCGAAGCCGGGCGCGCCGGCCCGCGGATTCAACCACACGATCCGGTACGCGCGGCGGCGCAGCCGCGCCATCACGGCGGCGAGTTCGCCGGGCGGGTCGCTGTCCCAGCCGTCCGAGCCGATCACCACCACCGCCCCGCGGACGGCGTCGCCATGATGGGAGGCGAGCAGCGCGCGGAGGTTCGTGGCGATGCGGGTGCCGCCGAACCGGTCGGGCACGGCCGCGCTGGCCTGCGCGATCGCCGCGGTCGCCGAGGCGTGTCGCAGCGCGATCGTGAGCCGGGTCAGCGTCGTCGCGAACGCGAACACCTCCGCGTCGGTCACCACCGCGAACGCCCGCAGCAGGTGCAGGTATGCGGTGGCCTGCGCCCGCATCGACTCGCTGACGTCGCAGAGCAGCACCACCCGGCGGGGTCGCCGTACCGGCCGCTCGCGGACGACCTCGACGGGCTCCCACGCGGTGCGCCGGGCCCGGGCGATCGTCGGCCGCAGCGCGACCCGCCGTCCGGCCGGGCCCATGGTGTGCCGCCGGGTGCGTCGCGTCGGCCAACGGGCGACGGCCGCGCGGAGGGCGTCGCCGAGCAGGTCGACCTGCGCGCTCTCGAGTTCCTCGAAAGGCCGGTCGGCGAGCCCGGCGAGGGCGGCCGGCCGGCGTTCGGGCAGCCGCAGGTCGGCCTCGGACCCTGCTGTCTCGGCGACGGCCGCTGGCAGCGTCGCCCAGGGCAGCCCGCCCCCGGGGCCCGTGGTGTCGGTGTCCGCCGGGACGGGCAGGTGCACGTCGTCGCGGGCGCCCGGCGGGCTCGCGGAGCGGGTCAGCGGCAGCGGCGGCGCGTCGGCGAAGACGGCGGCGAACACGCGGTCGAACGCGGCGAGATGGGTGTGCTGGCGCACCAGGCTGATCCGGGCGGTCCAGTAGAGGGTGGACATCCGCACGGGTGGGCTGACGGCGAGGGCCCGGACGAAGATGTCGACGTCAGTGAGCCCGGCGGGGACACCGGCGTGCCGCAGCCGGTCGGCGAGGGCCACGGCGAACGCCGCCCGATCGACGCCGCGCAGCAGGGTGGGGCTCACCCGCGGGTGGCCAGCCACGCGATCACCGCGCCGACCGCGAGCAGGCCGACGAGCACCGGGACGACGCGTTTGGTGATCGAGCCGCCGGCGACGCTGAGCAGGTCGAGCGCTTCCGGCTCGGCGGCGGGCTCGACGCGGGTGGTGGTGGAGGGTCTCGTGGGCGCCGACCCGACTGCGGCGGTGGCGGGAACGGCGGCGCCGGCCGCGTTCGCGGAGCCTTCGGCGCCGGGCGTGGTCGTGGTGGCTGCGGCGCCGGGCGTGGTCGTGGTCGCTGCGGCGCCGGGCGCGGCCGTGGCGGCGGCGTCGGGTTCGGGCCGCGCGGCGGACGTGCCGGAGGTGCCCGCCGGCGCGCTGGTTTCCGTCTCCTCGGCCGCCAGCTTGGCCTCGAGGTTGGCCACGAACTGCGCGAGCAGCTTGCCCGACACCTCCTTGATCATGCCGCTGCCGAACTGGGCCAGCCGTCCCGAGATCCGCAGGTCGGTGTCCACGCTGACCAGCGTCCGGTCGCCGTCGGGCCGCAGCGCGGCCGTGACCAGTGCGGCCGCGTTGCCCGCCGACCTGGCGTCGCGGCCCTTCGCGTCGATCACTCCGCGATACCGCGCGGCGTCCTTCTCGACGAACTGCGCGGTGCCCGCGAACTCGGAGAGGACCGGCCCGACCTTGACCCTCACCCTGCCCCGGTAGAC
The DNA here is from genome assembly GCF_027497215.1 of Micromonospora sp. WMMD812. Taxonomy (NCBI): domain Bacteria; kingdom Bacillati; phylum Actinomycetota; class Actinomycetes; order Micromonosporales; family Micromonosporaceae; genus Micromonospora; species Micromonospora sp. WMMD812. The sequence continues at coordinate 584,477 of NZ_CP114904.1, forward strand.
GTCGCCGTCGACGCCGGTCAGCTGGGCGCCGGGCAGACACGGCGCGATCCCCTCGAGGTCGGTGAGGACGGCCCAGGCCCGCTCGATGGGGGTGTTGACCGCGAACTCGTTGGTGATCTTCATGCGCGGCTCTCCTGGTAGGCGCCGAGCGCGGCGGCGACGGCGGCGCGGTCGTCGGGGGTCTTGGCGATGGTGCCGATGGTCGAGACGACGTCGCCGGCGGCGAGGTCGGCGGCGCCGAGCACGGACAGCGCGGCGACCCAGTCGATGGCCTCGGCCATGCCGGGCGCCTTGTCCAGGTCCAGGTCGCGTACCCCGCCGATGAACTCGGTCGCCGCGCGGATCAGCGGCCGCGTCGCGCCAGGCACGGCCCGGCGGACGATCTCGGCGGCCCGGCCCGGCTCCGGGAAGTCGATCCAGTGGTACAGGCAGCGGCGGCGCAGCGCGTCGTGCAGGTCGCGGCTGCGGTTGGAGGTGAGCACCACGACCGGCGGTGTGCGTGCGGTGAACGTGCCGAGTTCGGGGATCGTGATCCCGGCCTCGCCGAGGAACTCGAACAGCAGCGCCTCGAACTCGTCGTCGGCGCGGTCGATCTCGTCGATCAGCAACACCGGCGGGACGGGCCCCGCGTGGCGTACGGCCCGCAGGATCGGCCGTTCCTGAAGGAACTCCGTGCTGAACAGGTCGGCGTCGGTCAGTGGCGTCCGCTGCGCCTCGGCGAGCCGGATCGCGAGCAGTTGCCGCTGGTAGTTCCACTCGTAGAGCGCCTCGCCGGCGGTCAGGCCCTCGTAGCACTGCAGCCGGATCAGCGTCGTGTCCAGCGCCCGGGCCAAGGCCTTCGCCGCTGCGGTCTTGCCGACGCCGGGCTCGCCCTCGAGCAGCAGCGGCTTGCCGAGCCGCAGCGCCAGGAAGATGGCCATCGCCATGCCGTCGTCGGCGAGGTAGTCGACGGCGTCGAGCCGGTGCCGCACGGCCACGGGATCCTTCACCGCGCATCGCCCGCCAACAGCCGCTCGTAGTCCGCGCGGGTGTCGACGTCGATCGGCACCGGCCCGTCCGCGGGCACCTCGGTCACCGGGTGGCGGCCGGAGTGCAGCAGCTTCCAGACGGCCTTGTCGCCGTGCAGGTCGCGCAGCTCGGGCAGGACCTCGCGGGCGAACCAGAACGGATGGCCCAGCCCGTCGGCGTACCGGCACACGGCGAGCGGGGTGGTCGCGGAGGAGACGCGTCGTACGTCGGCGGCGCGCACGCCGGGCTGGTCGCCGAGGAGGAGGACCAGGCCGTCGGCCCGCGGGTCCACGACCTGCACGGCGGTGCTGATCGACGATCCGCAGCCGGTGCTGAACTCCGTGTTCTCGACGACCTGCACGCCGGTGAGGTCCACCCGATCGCGGATCGGGCCCGCCGCGCCGCCCAGTGTCACGAGCAGTTGGTCGAAGTCGCACGAGCGGGCCAGGTCCAGAGTGGCGTCGAGCAGGGTCCGGCCGCGGTAGGGGAGCAGCTGCTTGGCCTCGCCGAGGCGCACGGACGCGCCCGCGGCGAGCACCAGGCCGGCGACGAACACGGCTACGCCGCCGTGAAGCTGGCGAGGCAGCCGGCGCAGCAGAACCAGTGGTCCTGCCCGTCGACGCGCGCGTGGGGCGTCTCCGGGCCGACCAGCACGGTCATCCCGCACACCGGGTCGAGCACCTGCGGCGGCCGTGCCGCCGGTGCGACGGGGGAGGGGGCCAGCGCGTCCACCCTGATCGCCCGCACCACCTCCGCCATGATCGACAGGGCGATCTCCTGTGGCGAGCGGGCGCCGATCTCAAGTCCGGCCGGCGTGTGGACGCGGGCGCGTTCGGCGTCGGTCAGCGTCAGCTCGTCGAGCAGGGCCGCCCCGCGGGTGCGGCTGGCGACCAGGGCGATGAACCCCACGTCGGCGTCCAGCGCGGCCCGTACCGCCGTGTCGTCGCCCTTGCCGAGCCCGGCTACCACGACCGCGGTGGCGCCCGCGTAGTCGCCGGGATCGGCGACCTCGAAGTCGAGGAACGCGGCGAGGGTGGCGACCGCGGCGCTGATCGGCGTGCTGCCGGCCAGCCCCAGCACCGGCGTGGGCAGCACCGGGCGTAGGAAGATCTCGATCGCGCCGCCCGAGTGGCACGGGTTGACCACGACCCGCGCGCCCGGGGTCTCGGGAAACGTGGCGGTGCCGTCGGGCAGCACCCGCAGCAGCAGCGTCGTGCCGTCGCGCAGCGTGTCGAGCGCGGCCGCCCGCACCGAACTCTCGGCGCACACCCCGCCGACGAATCCCTCGATCGAGCCGTCCGGGAGGATCACCGCGTCGTCGCCCGGCCGCGCCGACGTCGGATCCTGGGCGCGGACCACGGTGGCGTGCACGAACGGCGCACGCGCGCGGGTCAGCTCCCGGGCGCGTTCGGCGATGGTCGTCATGGCCGCCCCGCTCAGACCGGCGGCCGGGCCTGGCCGCGCATGGCGTCCCAGACCCGCGACGGCGTCAGCGGCATGTCGGCGTGCCGTACGCCGAAGGGTTTGAGGGCGTCCACGACGGCGTTGACGATCGCCGGCGGCGAACCGACGGTGGCCGACTCACCCACGCCCTTCGCACCGATGGGATGGTGCGGCGACGGGGTGACGGTGAAGCCGGTCTCCCAGTCGGGCACCTCCAGCGACGTCGGGAGCAGGTAGTCCATCAGCGACGCGCCGAGGCAGTTGCCGTCCTCGTCGAAGGCGATCATCTCCATCAGCGCCATGCCGACCCCGTCGGTCAGCCCGCCGTGCACCTGCCCCTCGATGATCATCGGGTTGATCCGGGTGCCGCAGTCGTCGACCGCGATGAACCGCCGTACCTTCACCTGTGCGGTGCCGGGATCGACGTCCACCACGCAGATGTACGCGCCGTGCGGGTAGGTCAGGTTCGACGGGTTGTAGCAGATCTGCGCCTCGAGCCCACCCTCGACGCCCTCGGGCAGGTCGCCGGCGCCGTGCGCCCGCAGGGCGATGTCCTGGATCGTGACGGACTTGCCCGGGTCGCCCTTGACGTGGAACGCGCCCTTCTCCCAGTCCAGGTCGGCGACCGACACCTCGAGCATGCCCGAGGCGATGATCCGGGCCTTGTCGCGGACCTTGCGGGCGACCAGCGCCGCCGCCGCACCGGACACGGGCGTCGAGCGGCTGCCGTAGGTGCCGAGGCCGAACGGGGTGTTGTCGGTGTCGCCGTGCACCACGTCGATGTCGGCCGGCGGGATCCCGATCTCCTCGGCGACGATTTGCGCGAACGTCGTCTCGTGCCCCTGCCCCTGGGACTGCACGCTGAGCCGGACCACGGCCTTGCCGGTCGGGTGCACCCGCAACTCGCATCCGTCGGCCATGCCCAGCCCGAGGATGTCCATGTTCTTGCGCGGCCCGGCGCCGACGGCCTCGGTGAAGAACGCGATGCCGATGCCCATCAACTCGCCCCGGGCCCGCTTCTCCTCCTGCTCACGCCGCAGATCGTCGTAGCCGGCCATCTCCATCGCCAGCCGCATGGTGGGCTCGTAGTCACCGGAGTCGTACACCCAGCCGGTCTTCGTCGTGTACGGGAACTGCTCCGGCCGTATGAAGTTCTTCAACCGCAGCTCGGCCGGGTCCATGCCCAGCTCGTCGGCGAGGCAGTCGACGATCCGCTCGACCAGGTAGACCGCCTCGGTGATCCGGAACGAGCAGGCGTAGGCGACGCCACCCGGGGCCTTGTTCGTGTAGACCGCGGTCATCCTGCAGTAGGCGGCCTCGATGTCGTAGCTGCCGGTGAACACGCCGAAGAAGCCGGCCGGGTACTTCACCGGCGCGGCGGTGCCGTTGAACGCGCCATGGTCGGCGAGGACGTTGGTGCGGATGGCCAGGATCCGGCCGTCCCGCGTCGCCGCGATCTCGCCGCGCATGATGTAGTCGCGCGCGAAGCCGGTGCTGATCAGGTTCTCCGACCGGTCCTCCATCCACTTCACCGGCTTGCCCGTGACGATCGAGGCGACGATCGCGCACACGTAACCGGGATAGATCGGCACCTTGTTGCCGAACCCGCCGCCGATGTCCGGTGAGATCACCTGGATCTTGTGTTCGGGGAGGCCCGCGACGATGGCGTAGAGGGTGCGGTGCGCGTGCGGCGCCTGGGTGGTGGACCAGAGCCGCAGCTTGCCCTCGACGGCGTCGAAGTCGGCCACCGCCCCGCACGTCTCCAACGGCGCCGGGTGCACCCGCGGATACACGAGGTCCTGGCTGACCACCACGTCGGCGCGCGCGAACACCGCCGCGGTCGCCGCCTCGTCGCCGGTCTCCCAGTCGAAGCAGTGGTTGTTCGTCTTGCCCTCGAGGTCGTCGCGGATCAGCGGCGCGTCCGGCTCCAGCGCACGGCGGGCGTCGATGACCGGGTCGAGGATGTCGTACTCGACGTCGATCAGCTCCAGCGCGTCCCGTGCCGCGTACCGGTCCTCGGCGACGACGAACGCCACCTCCTGGCCCTGGAAACGCACCTTGTCGGTGGCGAGCACCGCCTGCACGTCGTTGGAGAGGGTCGGCATCCAGGCCAGGCCCTGCTGCGCGAGCATCGCGCCGGTCACCACCGCCTTCACCCCCGGGGAGGCCTCGGCGGCGCTCGTGTCGATGCCGACGATCCGCGCGTGCGCGACCGGCGCCCGCAGGATGGCCAGGTGCAGCATGCCCGGCAGCTGGATGTCGTCGACGTACCGGCCGCGGCCCCGAAGGAACCGCGGGTCCTCCTTGCGGAGCATCCGGCCGTGCCCGACCGGCTTCTGGTCGTTGTCGTGGAAGGTGTCCACGCGCTCGTGCACGGTCGTCATGCGACGCTCCCCGCGGGCTGGCCGGCGTCCGCGATCTCGCCGGCGTCGTCTGATTCGGTGGTCTCGGTGACCTGCGCCGCGGCACCCGCCTCGTGCGCGGCGGCCCAGCGGACCGACCGCACGATCGTGGCGTAGCCCGTACACCGGCAGATCTGGCCCGAGATCGCCTCGCGGATCTCCGCCTCGCTCGGGTCCGGGTTCCGGTCGAGCAGCGCCCGCGCCGTCATCATCATCCCGGGGGTGCAGAAGCCGCACTGCAGCCCGTGACACTGCATGAAGCCCTGCTGGATCGGGTCGAGCTCGGCGCCCCGGGCCAGGCCCTCCACCGTCCGCACCTCGTGGCCGCCCGCCATCGCGGCGAGCACCGTGCACGACTTCACCGGCTCGCCGTCGAGCCACACGACGCAGGTGCCGCAGTTGCTGGTGTCGCAGCCCCAGTGCGTGCCGGTCAGGCCGAGCACGTCCCGCAGGAAGTGCACCAGCAGCAGCCGACCCTCGATCTCCCGGGTGACCTCCACGTCGTTGACGGTCATCGTGACCTGCATGCTCAGCTCCTTGCCCGCTCCACGGCCCGGCGCAGGGCCCGTCTGGTCAGCTCGGCGGCCAGATGCCGCTTGTAGTCCGCGCTGCCGCGCTGGTCGGTGACCGGGTCACAGCTGCGCGCCGCGATCGCCCCGGCCTGCTCCAGGAGGCTCTCGTCGGGTTGCCGGCCCCGCAGCAGCGCGGAGATCCCCGGGATGCCCGTCGTGTTCGGCCCCACCGCCGCCAGCCCGACCCGCGCGTCCACGATGAGCCCGCCGTCGAGCCAGACCGCCGCGCCCGCCGACACCACGGCCCAGTCACCGGCCCGCCGTTCGACCTTCTCGTACGCGCTGCCGCCGCCCGGCCGCACCGGCAGCCGGACCTCCACCAGGATCTCCGCGTCGCCGACCGCCGTCTCGTACGGCCCGACGTGGAACTCCTCCAACGACACGACCCGTTCGGTGCCGCCCGGCCCGCGAATCACGTAGCTCGCGTCCAACGTCGTGCAGACCGCGGAGAGGTCCTCCGACGGGTCCGCCTGGCACAGCGACCCGCCCAACGTGCCGCGGTTCCGTACGACCGGGTCGGCGATCACCCGCTCCGCGTCGGCGAAGATCGGGAACGCCGCGGCCAACTCGGCGGACTCCAGCAACTCCCGGTGCCGGGTCAGCGCACCGATCCGCACCTCGTGCGGGCCCGGCCGGATGTAGCCGAGCTCGGCGTGCAGATCGTTGATGTCGATCAGATAGTCGAAATCGGCCAGGCGAAGCTTCATCATCGGCAGCAGGCTGTGCCCGCCGGCGATCAGCCGCGCCCCGCTACCCAGCCGCTCCAACAGGTCGATCGCCTGGTCCACGCTGGTAGCTCGCTCGTACTCGAACGGTGCCGGGACCTGCATGTCGCACCTCCGCAGTCCGGCAAAATCTCACCCCGGCACCCGGCGAAGTCAACGCCGACCTAAGCACTTACTTAGGTCGGCGTTGACGCTGCCACCCGGCTCGCGGATCGTGCCGCCATGCGGGACATCGTCGACGGGCTGACGGCCTGGCGCGCCGCCGGCGTCGCCTTCGCCGTGGCGACCGTCGTACGGACCTGGCGCTCGGCGCCCCGGCAACCCGGCGCGGCCATGGCGGTCTCCGCCCACGGTGAGGTTCTCGGCAGCGTCTCGGGTGGTTGCGTCGAGGGCGCCGTCTACGAGCTCTGCCTGGCGTCGATCGAGACCGGCCAGGCGCAGAGCCACACCTACGGCGTCAGCGACGACGACGCGTTCGACGTCGGCCTGACCTGCGGCGGCACCATCGAGGTCCTGGTGCAGCCGGACGTCGCGATGACCGAGCCCGACGAGGTGCTCGCCGCGATCAGGGACGGCCGCCCGGTCGCCACCGCCACGGTGCCGGACGCGCAGCTGGTGCTCTGGCCGGACCGGGTCGCCGGCAGCCTCGGCGATCCCGACCTGGATCGCGCGGTGGCGCAGCAGGCGGGCGGCATGCTCGCGCTGGGCACCACCGGCACGATCCACCTGGGTCGGCAGGGGGAGCAGCGACGCGACGACGTCGCCGTGTTCGTCCAGTCGTACGTCCCGCCACCCCGGATGATCGTCTTCGGTGCGATCGACTACGCCGCCGCCGTGGCCCGGATCGGCCGGTTCCTCGGCTACCACGTCACCGTCTGCGACGCCCGCCCGGTGTTCGCCACCCGCAAGCGTTTCCCGGAGGCGGACGACCTCGTCGTCCAGTGGCCGCACAAATACCTGGAGTCGACCGTCGTCGACGAGCGCACCGTGCTCTGCGTGCTCACCCACGACCCCAAGTTCGACGTGCCGCTGCTGAAGCTCGCCCTGCGGACGCCGGCCCGCTACATCGGCGCCATGGGCAGTCGCCGCACCCACTCCGATAGGCTTCGACGGCTGCGGGACGAGGGCGTCGACGAAGCCGCCCTGGCCCGGCTCGTCTCCCCGATCGGCCTGGACCTCGGCGCGCGGACACCGGAGGAGACGGCCGTGGCGATCGCCGCCGAGATCATCGCCCAGGCCTGGGGCGGCTCGGGTCGCCCCCTCACCGGCCTCGGAGTCCCCATCCACCACGCCTGACGCGCGGCCTTCCCGCTGCCGACGGCCGGACTCAGGGCTTCAGGGCGTCCTGCACTCCCGGATGCGCCGGCGAGTGCACCGCGGGCGGTCGGCGGCGGATCGCGTCCCAGGCCGCCTTGCCGCTGGCCAGGTAGTCCCGGATCGACTTCTCGACGAGCAGGACGGGCCCGCAGTCGGGGCAGCGGGCGGTGACGCCATCGGTGTCGACACCCAGGTGCCGGCACAGCGTGACCGCCCGGGACACGTGGTAGGACTGGGTCACGATCAGGGCGCGTCGCACGCCGTACACCTGACGCGCCCGCGCGCAGGTGTCGTACGTGTCCAGGCCGAACGGGTCGGCCACCACGCGACGCGGATCGACGCCGAGCCGTTCGGTCAGGTAGGCGGTCATCACCGTCGGTTCGTCGCCGGACGCGCCACCGCCGTCCCCGGACACGAGGACCGCCCGCGCCCGCCCACGGTGCACCAGGTCCGCGGCGGTCTCCAGGCGCCCGGCGAGCCGGGCTCCCGGCTGGCGTCGGTCCGCCGCCACCTCGGTGCCGAGCACGATGACGACGTCGGCGACCGGCGCGTCAGCCACGTCGTACACGTGGCCCCGCGCGGCGATCGTCGTCCAGAGCCACGGGACGCTGGCGAGAATCAGGGCCACGAGGGCCAGGATGGCCGTCCGGGCCAGGCGTCTACGCCACCGGCGCGTCCGGTGGGCGGGTCCGGTCACCTCGCCCACGGGTGACTCTCGCTGGCGGCCGTGGCGTTCACCCGTTCGTCCTCCCTGCCGGTTGGCAACGCCGACCAGCCTAGCGGCGGCCGGCTCCCGACCGGGGCCGCGCGCCTGACCGGTGCGATCAGGAGCGCCACCGACAAGCCGTCACGTACCCGGAGGGCGCCTGGCCCGTCGGTAGGGTGGACCAGCGTGACGTTTGATCGGCTGGTCGACTCGTACCGGGATGAGCTGACCGCTCACTGTTACCGCATGCTCGGCTCCGTGCACGACGCCGAGGACGCGGTGCAGGAGACCCTCGTCCGGGCCTGGCAGAGCCGCGACCGGTACGAGGATCGCGGCACCTTGCGCGCCTGGCTCTACAAGATCGCGACCAACCGGTGCCTGACCATGATCGAGCGTCGGGGTCGTCGCCGGGAGCTGCCGACCGACCTCACGCCGGGCGCGGCACCACTGGCCGAGGCTGCCTGGCTCGAGCCGTACCCCGACAGCCGGTTGGGCGCCGTCGCGGAGTCGGACCCGGCGCAGCGGATCCTGGCCCGCGAGAGTCTGGAGCTTGCCTTCGTGGCGTCGCTGCAGCGCCTGTCGGGCCTTCAGCGGGCAGTCCTCCTGTTGCGGGATGCCCTCGGCTACCCCGCCAGTGAGGTCGCCGACCTGCTCGACACGTCCACCCCGGCAGTCAACAGCGCACTCCAACGGGCCCGCGGCGTGGTCGACGCCCTCCGCCCGACCGCCACCCAACAGGCGGAATTCACCGATCTCGGCGAGGAGAAGGTGCGCGAGGTCGCGCGGCAGTACGCGACCGCCTGGGAAAGGGGCGACGTCGACGCCATCCTGGCGATGCTGACCGACGACGCCAGGTACTCGATGCCGCCGTCGCCGCAGTGGTACGCCGGCCAGGACCGCATCCGCGGCTTCCTGCTGGACGGCCCGTTGTCGCTGCGGTGGCGGTTCGTCCCGGCTCACGCGAACGGGCAGCTGGCCTTCGGGACCTACCTGTGGAACCCGGAAGCGGCCGTCTTCGTGGCGGCGGCACTGGACCTGGTCGCACTACGCGGCTCCAGGATCGCCGAGGTGGTGTCGTTCCTGACCCCCGGGATCTTCCCGATGTTCGGCCTCGGGATGGAACTCTCGCCCGACGAGCAAAGGTAGTCGGCCACCTGCGATGAGTTCGTGCCCTCGGGCGGGTTGTAGCCGCGAGAGTCGACCAACCCAGGGAAGGACGATATGACCGAGGACGAAACACGGATCCGCGACCTGGTCGAACGCTGGACACGGGCGGTGCGGGCCGGCGACCTGGCCGGGGTGCTCGCCGACCATGCTGAGGACATCGTCATGTACGACGTGCCGCCGCCCTGTCAGGGGGTGAGAGGAATCGAGGCGTACGCGCGATCATGGCCGGCCTTCTTCGAATGGCAGGCGGCGGGTGCCACGTTCGAACTGGCCGAGCTGGACATCACGGCGGGTGAGACCGTGGCCTACGCGCACGCTCTACTTCGTTGCGGCACGCCCGCCGACCTGGCGAGGAAGCCGGAGTTCCTGCTGCGCCTGACCCTCGGACTGCGGAAGGAGGACGGCCGGTGGGTCGTGGCGCACGAGCACCATTCGTTCCCCGACGACAGCGGCTCGGCCCGGGAGGTGTCCGAACGAGAGGTGCGGGCACTGCACCAGCGCTGGTTCGACGCCACCGCGGCGAAGGACCTCGACGGCCTCATGCGACCCGTCGCCGAGGCCGTCGTCCCGTACGAGCACGAGCAGCCGCTGGAACACGTTGGTCGTGACCGGCTCCGCGAGGTCTGCGCCAACGGCCTCGACGCCAGCGACGGAACGGTTACCTGGACGGTTCCGGAGTTGACGCTCCTCGTCCGCGACGACCTGGCGGTCTCCTGGGGCCTCAACCGGATGACCGCGCAACACGGGAACGGCGGCGAAGCCGAGAGCTGGTCACGGGGCACCCGGGTCTTCCAGAGGACCGACCAGGGCTGGGAGCTGATCCACCAGCACGTGTCCTTCCCGTTCGACCCGGACACCGGTCGGGCGAGGACCGATTTGGCACCGGACGCAGCGGTCCCGACGCGCTAGCTCCCCCCGGTCGAGGGCTGCCGGTGGGTCGTCGGCCACGTCCGCCACGACCTTCCGGCAGCCAGTTCGGCTGCGATCGTCCGGTTGCCGCAATCCACCCGGTCGGCGGTAGTCCTTTGAGGAGTGTGCCGTTACCGTCTGATGTCAACCGGCCACGCGCTGCCAGCACCCTGTCGTGCCGGGGACGAAGCCGATCCCGTGAGCGCGCGAGGTGGAGGGCGACGTGGTCAGTGAGCCGGTCATCGAGGGCTTCCCCGACCTGCGGCTTGTCGGCCGTGGTGGTTTCAGCACCGTGTACCGCGCCCGCCAGGACCGTCTCGGCCGGACCGTGGCGGTCAAGGTCCTGCACGTGGACCTCTCCGATCCGCGGGCGCGCGACCAGTTCCTCAGCGAGTGCGCGGCGGCCGGACGGATGGCCAACCATCCCCACATCCTCACCGTCCACGACTCCGGGGTGACCGCCGCCGGCGAACCGTACCTGGTCATGGAGTTCTGCGACCGAGGAAGCCTCGCCGACCGGCTTCGCGCCGGTGCGCTCGACGCCGCCGCGGCGCTGCCCGTCCTGGTCAAGCTCTGCGGCGCCCTCGCCACCGCGCACCGTGCCGGCGTCCTGCACCGTGACCTCAAACCGGAGAACGTGCTGTTCACCGGTTATGGCGAACCGGCCCTCGCCGATTTCGGCATCGCCTCGATGAGCGGTGGCGCGCACGGGTCGTCCACCATCGCCGCGCTCACCCCTGACCATGCCGCGCCCGAGGTGCTCGACGGCGGCGGCGCCTCGGCGGCCTCCGACGTCTATTCGCTGGCCAGCACCGCGTACCAGGCTCTCGCCGGCAGCCCGCCGTTCCGCCGGGGCCCCGACGAGGGGCTGTTGGCGTACTTCCAGCGGGTGGCGCACGAGCCGGCCCCGCGACTTTCCCGTCCCGGCGACCCTCCGGAGCTGGCCGACGTCATCGCCCGCGGGCTGGCGAAGACGCCCGCCGAGCGCTACGCGACGGCCGAGGCGTTCGGTCAGGCGCTGCGCCGGGTGCAACAGTCGGCCGGCCTCGATGCGACGACCATGAGCATCGGGCCCTCTCCGGGCGATGCCACCCCGACGGCGCTGCCGGCCACGGTTGTCCCGGTTGCGGCCGGGACCAGAGCGGTCCCGCCACTCGTCGCGATGCCGGCGCCGGCCGACGACAGCGTCACCGTGGAGCTGCCGACGGTGCATCCGGCCGTGGGCCCGATCGTGCGGCCGGCGGCGACCAGGAAACGCAACCGCCGGGCGACGCCAGTCCTCGCCGGGATCGTCGTGCTGCTTCTGCTCGGCGGCGTCGGCGGCTACCTCGGCTACCACCGGGTCGCCGACGACCCGACGACCAGGCAGGTCGCCGCCGGCGGCCCGGTCTCCGCGACCACCGACGCCGCGACGTCCGAGGCCGCGCCGACCCCCACGGCCGGCGCGACGACCGCGTCCGCGGCGCCGAGTGCGCCGTCGACCGCGCCCGTGGACCCACCGATATCCCTGCCGGCGAAGCAACCGGCGCCGCGCGCGAGCGGTCGGCCGGCCGCCAGCAGTCGCCCGCCCGTGCCCTACGTGGAGTACCTGCGGGTCACGCAGCAGCCGAACTGCCCGAGCGGGCAGGGCGTGCCGAACCCGTTCCCGGGCGGCCCCGTGGTGATCGAGTGGAAGGTCGCCGGCGGCGCCACCGGGTCCGTGCTCTCGGTCGACGGTTCCGGCGCGTACGGCGAGTACGGGGTGACCGGCACCGAATCGCTGAGCTTCCCGTGCGGCGCCGGAAATCCGGGCGGGAAGGTCACCCACCGGTACACCATCACGACGAAGGGCGGCGGTCCGCAGAAGTCCAGGAGCATCACGGTCACCGCCCGCGCCAACTGACGCGGCCACCGACGGGTCGGTCGGATATGGACCGGACGCTATCGTGCGGTGGGTGATCGAAGGATTCGGGTACGACGGGGGAGCGAGCGGTGGGCGCCGACCATGATCCACGCGACGTCCACGTGGTCGGCATCGGCATCGACCGGTACGCGGCCGGCGGCGAGTGGAGCCTGGCCGGGCCGGTCGACGACGCGGTCCGGTTCGCCCGCAGGTTCGTGGCCCGGGGCGTGCCGCCGGACCAGGTGACCCTGCTGCTGGCGCCTAACTCCGGAGTGGACGCCTTACCGCCGGGAGTCGTCCTGGGCGGCGCCGACCGGGCGAGCGTGCGGGAGGTGCTGCTGCGGGAGCTGCCGACCCGGCGCGGGTCGGCTCTGTACGTCGTGTGGGGTGGCCACGGCTATGTCGACACCGGCCGTCATCGGCGGCTCTACTACGCCGACGCCACCGCCGTCGACGCCGGGTCCCTCGACCTTGATTCCATGCTCGCCACGTTCGCCTCCGACCTGGTCCCGGCGTTCGACCGGCAGCTGTGGATCGTCGACGCATGCCAGCTGCATGATCGTCCAGAGGCGGTGCGTTCGCCCGGCACCGAGACCTTTCCCGCCGGTGATCCGGTCGCTGGCCGGTCGCAGGACGTGCTGTTCGCCGCCGGCCTCGGTCAGGCCGCGGCCAACCTGCGCGTGCGGCGTACCGGGGTGTTTAGCCGGGAGATCCTGCGACTCCTCGACTCCGGGGACATGGACTGGCTGGCCGACCCGCAGCACCTCGTCGGCAGGCTGCGACAGCGGTTCGTCGAGCTGCGGGCCAGCGGGCTCACCGCGCAGACTCCCACCTACCTCTGGTACCGCAACGCGCTCGGCGACGAGGGTCTTGTTCTGGGCAGGCCCACTGCGGGAGGTGCCACCGCGTCCACGTCCGCGCCTCCGCCGCCGGCCGCCATGGCGCCGCTGGTGGACGCGTTGCTGGAGATACCGGAATTCCTGCGACCCAACGACCGGGAGGAGATCCTGTCGCTGCTGCGGGGACAGGTGTACGCGGCGATCCGGCGCAGCAGCGCGGCGCGGCCCGACGCCATCAGCGTGGTGCGAACCTGCCTGCGGTACCCGGGTGCACTGTCGGAACTCGTCGAGGCGGTGCGCTTCTTCGCCAGCGACGACGCGGCGATGGCCCGGGTCGAGGACGCAGCCGCGCAGCTCACCGCGTGCGCCTGACCCGCAGGTCACCAGCATGTCTACATCGGACGCGCGTCGCTGGAATCCGGCTTGTGGTAGCCCGTTGCTCGATGTGACGCTTTCGTTGCGCTCCAGACATGAGCAATGATGGAGCTATTGACTGTCATCGTGGGGGAGGGTTGCCGTACATGGAGGAAGGCCTCGCCGGTATCGAGTCCGAGCTGCTCGATTTGTCAACGGTGAACATCGCGACCCTGCGATCCGCTGACCTGACCGGCATCACTGCGGCGATCTCCCGGGTGCGGGACAGAGTCGCCGATTCGGGGGGCAGTATCAGCGGCTACAACGGCTCCTTCCCGAGCCGGACACGGCCTGCCGGGCCGGATCCGGAGGACCATGTCGTCTGACACCGTGCCGTTAGGTCCGACCCTCCTCGAACCCGAGCACTTCCACGCCCTGGCGATCGGCGCTGGCGACGAAGAGACCATCACCGCGCTCTGGCGCGGCGAGCGCAGCTGGCGGCTGCTCGTGCTGCGAGCCCTGCTGGACAGCTGCGTCACCCGGCTCGACGCGACCGGGCCGCTCGCGTCGATCACCGACGCCTGGCAGCTCCTGGTCCGGGCCTACGCTGCTGATCCCGACGTCAGCGAGGACATTCTGGCCCAGCCGCAGGTCGGCATCTGGGCCGCGCACACCCTGCGTCGGCTGCGGGACGATTCCCCGCAAGCGGTGCCGCTGTGGATGGACGTGGGATACCTGCACGCCCTGTCGGCGGCGAGCGCGGTCCGGGCGGGGCTCTCCTTCGACCTCGACATCCCGGCCCGGCAGGGGGCCGCGGTGCTGCCCACCGTCGGCACGGCGTCGGTCCCGCCGGACGTCCCGGTGGTCCGAGTGCGCAGCCGCGATGGGCAGGTCGACGTGGTGGCCGCCGCGCGGACAATTCGACGAGCGGCGGACGACCCGGACTGGCACGAACCGATCATCGTCGAGGTGGACGTAGACGGCGCCGGGCTGCGGGTCGAACTGCTCGACCGCGACGTGTACCGCGACCTGCGGGGCCCCGCACCACCGCAGCCCCTGTCGGCTTCCCAGATCACTCGGTGGCGGGCGCGTCTGGCGGACGCCTGGGAGCTGCTGGTGCGCGAGCAGCGCGACCGCGCACTCGCGATCGCCAAGAGTCTGCGGACCCTCGCGCCCCTGGAGCAGCGGGAGCGGTTCCGCCAACTGTCCGCCTCCGGCGCTGAGGCCTTCGGCGGCATCCTGCTCTCCGAGCCGGACGACGCGGCGCAGCTGGCCGTGACGCTGGTGCACGAGTCGCAGCATCACAAACTCGGCGCCCTGTCGCACCTACTCACCCTCTGCGAGAGCGACGCGCGGATCCGCTACTACGTCCCGTGGCGCGACGACCCCCGGCCCCTGGCCGGCGCGCTACAGGGTGCGTACGCCTTCGCCGGCATCACAGAGTTCTGGCGCGCTCACCGGCGCCACGGGCCATCCGCGCACCGGGCGGCCGCGGACTTCGAGTTCGCGCTATGGCGGCAACAGACTCTCGGCGCCGTCCGGGCGATCATGGCGTCGGGCCGGTTGACCGGCCACGGCCAGCGGTTCGTGGCGACCCTGCACGCGCAGCTGGAGACCTGCCAGGAAGAGCCGGTGCCCGCCGCCGCGCTCGCCTCGGCGCGCGCCGTCGCCGTCGACCACCGGGCGATGTGGCGGGGCCACAACATCCGGCTGGACCACGCCGACCGGGACACACTCACGGCCGCCTGGCAGCGCCGTGACCCGGCCATGGAGGCGGTGCGCGCCGTCGACGCCCGCACCGTGCTGGCACAGCCACCGGCGGGCCTGCTGGACGCCCGGGCCGTGCTCCGCCGATACCTGTTGGTCGACCCGGACGCGTTCGCCGGCCTGCGCGCCGCACCACAGGAGGTGGGCGACCGCGTCGCCGGCGCCACACCGGCCGACCTCGCCCTGGTCGCCGGTGACCTCGAGCGGGCGCGCGTCGGCTACCTCGCGGAGCTGAGGCAGGACCCGTCGCGCGTGCATGCCTGGGTCGGTCTCGGCCTCACCGACGTCGACGGTCGCGCCGGTCCGGCGACGCGCGCCCTGCTCGGCCGCCCGGAACTCGTCCTGGCCGTCGTCCATGCGCTCGCGCCGGCCTACCAGGCGATCGCGCTGCCGGATCCGCTGGAGCTGGCCACCTGGGTCGGTCACGGCCTCCCGGACGGCGCGGTCGACACGTCCGACCCGGCGGGCTGGCAGACCGCCTGACCCACCGGGTCGGACCTGTGCCGCTACAGCGGCAGCGGGTCGATGTCGCAGTTGGCGCGGACGCCCGCGCCCACCGCGGCGACCGCCGGGTGCCGCACGCCGAGGGTTTGCCGCAGCTGCTCGATGCCCCGATCGAACAGGGCACCCGCCTCCGCCTCACGTCCGAGGTCGCGAAGGTCCATGGCGAGGTTAAGCGCGCACACGAGCGTAGTGGGGTGGCTGCTGCCGAGCATCTGACGACACAGCGCGAGGGTGTCCACGTCCAGGGCCTCGGCCTGCGCGTAGTCGCCGACCTCGTAGTGGTCGCTGGCCAGGTTGATCCGGGCGGCCAGGACGAGGGCGTGCGAGTCGCCGAGCGCCGTCGCGAGGCGTTGCAGCGCCGCCTGGTCGAGTTCCCGGGCCTGGTCGGCCTCGCCCAGCAGGCGCAGCGTCACTGCCAGGTCCACCTGCGCGCCGGCGGTGTGCGGGTGGTCCTCGCCGTACAGTCGGCGCAGCCCCTCCACCGCGACCTCCGCGGCCTCCCGTGCAGCGCGCAGGTCACCGGTCAACCGCTGGTCGATCGAGAACGTCAGCGTGGCCAGAGCGGTGTCGGGGTGGTCGTCGCCGTAGCGGGTGCGGAAACGGCGCAGCACGTCGCTCGATAGGTCAAGGGCGTCGTGGTGGTGCCCCGCCTTGCGTCGGAAGCTCGCCAGCATGTGGCTCTGCCGCAGCAGATCCGGGTGGTCGTCGTACTTCAGCATCCGCCGGGCGGTCGCGACGACGTTCTCCTGGTGCGCGTGGGCCGCGACGTAGTCGCCGAGCTCCCGTCGGTCGAGGTTGATGCCGCCGAAGGTGCTCAGGCTGTCCGGGTGGTCCGTGCCGTAGATCTGCACCAGCCGCTGATAAGTCTGTTCGTCGAGCTGCAGAGCCCGTCCGAACAGGCCGGATAGCCGCATGCTCACCGCAAGGTTGTGCGCGGCGCGCAGCGTGAACGGCTCCTCGTCGCCGAAGTTCTGCTTGGCCCTCTCATACACCGTCAGCGCGCGGTCCAGCGCGCCGGCGAAGTCACCGGCGACCCGGTGATCGGCCGCGACGGCGCCGATGGCGTACAGAGTCTCCTCCTGGTCCTCACCGACGGTCTGCCGGTACAGCTCCAGCGTCTGCGCGTTGAGCGTGGCCGCGGCAGCGTAGTCACCGACGACGAAGTGCATGAAGCCCAACCAGCTCGCCATCCGCAGGCCGTCCGGGTCGGTGCCGTCGGTCGAGGCGGTCCAGGCCCTCCAGGCCCGCTGCGACAGGTCCCGTGCGCCGAGGTGGTCACCCCACCGCCAGAGATACTTCGCCTCGTTGAGCACCATGTCCCGCACGAGTTCGTTGCCGCACTGCTCGGCGCCCGAGGCCACGATGTGTGGATACAGCTCGGCGTAGCGCGGCCAGTGGTCGGCATCGTCGGGCTGGTCGGGGTCGTTGCCCGCGAGCAGCATGTGGGCGCCGTGCCGCATCGCGTCGCGGTCATCCGGGTCCATCTGGTTGATCAGGACGCGTTGGACGAGGCGGTGCATCTGGAACGAGTTCGTCCGGTGGTCGATCCGGGCCAGCGACAGGCGGCCGATCGTGCGGATCGCCCGGTTGAGCCGGATCGGATTACGGACGAGGGGATCCAGGTCGGGGTGGATGCGCAGCGCCCGTGGCTTGGACAGGAGCACCTTGCCGATCGGCTCGGGCGCGAAGAACGCACACACCTGTAGCAACCGCAGGGCGGAGCGGTCCTGCTCGCGGAGCCAGTTGAGCGACACGTTCCACGCCGCGGCGACGAGCTCTGGGTAATCCTGCTGCGCCGTCTCCTCGTCGAGTGCCGGGCGACTGGCGTCGAGCAGTTCGAGGTACTCGTTGGCCGGCATCTGCGTCTCGGCGCGCCAGGCCGCCGCCTGCTCGACAGCCAGCGGAAGATCTCCGAGGGCGGCGGCGAGCCGGTCGGCGTCGTCGACGGCCAGGTCCGGCCCTCGACGGCGGAGCAGCTCGATGCTCTCCCGCCGTTCGAACACGTCGACCGGAAGACTGTTCGCGACCTCCCGCCAAGCGCCGTTGCGGGAGGTGACCACGATGCTGCCCGGGCCGCCCTTGGGGAAGAACCGCTCGACGTCCTCCGGATTTTCCGCATTGTCGAAGATAAGCAACCAGTTCGAGTACGGCCGGCCGATCCGCAGCGCCTCCAGCACCGCCGGCACGGCCGTGTTGGCGGTCGACGGCACCGGCAGGTCCAACCGCGCCGCCAACTCCACCAGCGCGGACTGGATCTGCGCCGGCCGCTCGGCCGGAATCCACCAGATCAGGTCGAAGTCCTGCTGATGGAGGTAGACGTACTCGACGACCAACTGCGACTTGCCCACCCCGCCGGCGCCGTGCAGCGCCTCGGGTAGCACCGCGGTGGTGCCTGCGCGTAGCCGCTGATGCAGGGAGTCGAGCAGGTCACGCCGCCCGGTGAAGTTGGTGTTGCGCAGCGGCAGATTGCCGACAACGGCCGGGAAATGCCCGTCGAGCCGCTGTGCGGACGGCAGGTCGTGGGTTGGCGGACGGCTCGAGATGATGCCCGGTTCGGCGTCCAGCGTGGCGTGCGGTGTGGTGCCGAACGAGACCCCCGAGCCCGGCGAGTTCACTCTGTCAGACATTCCGGACTCCATGGTCCTGTGATCGGTAACGGACGACGGCTGCAGTGTTCGACGCACCTGCCGCGGGATGGGCGAGCCGAGTGCCTGCCCCAGACGCGCCGCCGCGATGAGGTTCGGCCCGCCCAATGAGAGGTGAACTGCCAACTCGACCCGTAGATACGGCTCGGCGGCCGGAGTGACACGCTCGTACGACGCGTTGCGTGGATCCTTGATGCGGAGGGTCAGGTTGCGCACCGCCTCGATGTCGTGTGCGAGTTCGTACTCCACGACGTGCTGAACTTCGACGGTGCGGTCGCGGAACCCGAGCGTCAGGAGCCGCTCGCGGACCCCGTGCACGAACTCGTACCCGATTCGGGTGTCGCCGGCGGCCGCCCCCCGGTACGGCAGGGGCCGCACCAGATCGCTGGTCAACACCTCGGTCAACTGCGCCGGCCCCGACCGCACCACCGTGTGCAGCAGGGCACGGACCACCCGGGCGTTCAGCGGGGCGGCCGCCAGCCGGGTCGCCAGCGTGAACGACGCCGGTGACACGGTGGCCCGGAAACGGGCGACGAGGTCGTGTGCGGTCAGCGAGCGGCCCGGTCGGCGGACGGTCAAGCCCTCGGGCGGCAGCAGCAGCGCCGGCATCCATACGTCGCCTCGCCCGCCCAGCAGCCGGCTCCACCGCTGCAACCAGTCGGTGCCGCGTTCGATGACCGGCACCGCCGTCAGCCGGGCGTCGTCCTGCTCCTCGAGGGGGCGAAGGTCCAGACCGCTCACCCGCCACGACAACCGCGCCGACCCTGAGCCGTCCGGGCTCCAGGTCACCCCGGTCGTCTCCAGGCCCCGCTCACGCCACCGCTGTTGGGGCAGCAGGTGCACCACGGCGACCGTCATGCTGGCCGCCCAAGAGGCGAGAACGGGGTGGACGAGCCCGCTCCGCCAGGCGTCGGACCCGCTGTGAGTCAGCAGGAACACGACGCGTCGCCCGGAGTGATCGATCAGGTCCACCGGCGCGAGGGGGCCGTCGTCCGGCCGACCGGTCACTCGAAGCGCGCCGTCTTCGGCGGCCATCCGCCACACCTCGACAGAGCCGAAGGCAGGTTGGGCGCGCAGCACCGCCACGAACGTCGAGACCTCGTCGGCCCAGAACTCCATCACCGGGTCGTCGTCGACGACCACGACGAGATCCCGGGGGTCACCCGCCGGCTCGAGTCGTGCCCCGTCGGCGGGGCGGCTTGCGGGGGCGGCGGTCACTGACGGCGGATTCATCAGGGACCCGTCGTCGCCGGCACGCGCCACGGCGCCACTCGGCGGTGCTGGCCGACGGTCCTGTCGGTTGTCCGGCGTGGGCGTCGGTCGGCGACGCCGCCCGTCCTGTCGTGGCCGTTGCCGCTCATGCGAGGACCTTTCGCCTGTCCCTCTCGACGGAGACCGCCCCGCCGGGCTGCCGATCCGGATCATCGAACAAGATCACAAAGCCGTGCCCGAGGTGCTGGTCGAGGCCCTTGGGGTCCTCGCTCCACGCCAGTTGTCGCAGCTGCGCGGTACGGTTGGGCAGGTCTCGCACCCCTGCCCCCGACGCCTGATCGCCGACCATCGACGCAACAGTCTGGCACAGGTCCTCTGTGGATGGTGAATGTCGGTGCCACACGATCGCCGGCACCCCGGAGCGCAGCCCGACGAGCAGCTGCCGCTCGCCGACGCTGTCGGTGGTCGGGGATTCGCTGAGCACCAGCACGGCGACGGCTTTCTCGCGTTTGAGAGTCGCTTCCAGCTGGACGTCGGCCTGGTGCGACGCCGCGCAGTGCACCAGCTTCCGTTCGCCACCGCGATCTGCCAGACCCTGCCAGCGGCCGCGCCACACGCGGTGCCACTGGCTGGCGCGGATGCGCTCCAGACTTCGGATCACGAGCGGATATTCGGTGGTCAGGGGACTGGGCATGCGGGAGCCCAGTTCCTTGCGCCAGGTGTCGACCGGCTCGTTCATCAGTTGCCAGGGCAGGACGAACTCGATGGTCACCGCTCCGGCCTGGTCCGCCCACCGGCGCTCGGTCTCGTTGACGACCTGGTCGACGGCCGCCTCCAGCCCCGCGTACGGGACGTGGCGGTCCTCGCCGCGGATCGGCTGCCACACCGGCGACGCCCACTGGTACCAGTGCGACAAGATGTAGGTGTCGTCGTCGCCGCCGTACTTCTCGAACTGGATCAGCAGATAGGCGGTGCCGGTCACCGCGGGCGCGTCCTGCGCCGACCCGTCAACCTGATCAGCGACTCCCCAGTCCTTGGCCATCTGGGTGGTGAGTTCGCGCACCCGAGGCAGCGACGCCTGCGGCACCACCGGTGCCAGCCTCTCCAGCAGCGCGAGCCACGGCGGCACCTCACCATGGGCGTTCGCCGATGCGAGATGTGCGAACAGATCCCAGGCCGTCTCGCACCAGGGTGGGGCAGGGGCCGCGCGGGTCTCGGCGACGAACCGCCGCAGCTCCCGGGTCACCTCGAGCGTGGACAGCAAGCCACGCAACCACGCGACGTCGTAGTCGGAGAAGAGCTCGACGACCTGCCACTCGTCGGCGAGCCGCAGCACCGCGACGGTCTGCTTGCTGCCCGGTTCCAGCAGCTCCAGGCACTCGACGAGGCAGCGCAACCCACCCGGGCGATCCACGCACACCGTCACCAGCTCGACGATCTGGGCCCGTAGCAGCCCCAGCTCCCGGTAGCCCAACGCGCCACCCAGCGCGTGCCCCAACTCCTGAAGCAGCAACTGTCGGCTGTTCGGGTCGCGGATGACCGACGACGCCTCCATGGCGGTCGCGATCTGCCCGACGAGTCGGCGGCGCTCCTCCGCTACAGATGGCGAATAGCGCCGCGGGGCCTCACGCACGGCCCTCATGTGATCGCTCACCAGCGAAACCCGGTCGGGACAACGCGGCCGGCGTCATCAGGAGGGCCCCGAGCTGAACGGGTCGAGCCGCTCCAGCACATCGACCACGTCGGCCGCCTCTCCGGTCACCTCCGCACGCCGCCGCTGCACACCGTCGTCGAAGATCGCCACCACCCTGAGCTGCCCGCCACGACGGCGCAGCAGCGACTGCAGGCCGTACCAACCGGCGGACGAACTGATCCCGACCCCGATCTGCAGCAGCGTGTCGGTCACCAGACCGCGAGACGAGACCAGCTCGTATGCCCCGGCGGCGTGCCAGGTTTCCACCGTCACCCCCGCGGCCTGCAACTCCCGTACCAGATCCGGGGTGGACTCGTCGTAGACCGGTACTCCGTCATCCTCGGCGAACGGCAGGAAGGTCACGTCGACGCCGGGCTGCGGGCCCAGGTCACGGTGGCTGTCCGTGGCGACAATCGAGACCTTTGGTGACATGCGACTATCGTATTAGTGGCGGCAGCGACGATGGCCCCGGCGATGTGTCGCCAACTTGACACATCTCGATCTCATTCAATCTTGACCTGTCGCACCATCGCGCTTGCAAAGGGCGGTGCCGCGCCGATCTGCGTCGCAGGCGACGCGCCCGCCGGTGAGCAGTGGGGAGTCGACGAGGGACGCCGGCGTCGCCACCTGAGGGCGGACGCCTCGTCGGGGGGTATCAGCGGCCGTCGTACTCGGCGACGAGGCGCTTGGGCGCCCGGTTGCGCCAGGCGTGCTCGATCAGCTCCTGCATGCGCTCCTTGCTGACCCTGGCCAGGTCGACACGGAGGCCGACGAAGATCCGGCCCTGCCGCCACACCTCCTCGTAGATGTCCGGCTGATCCGTGGCCGCCGCCGTGGCCTCCGCCTGCCCGACACACACGATGGCGTGCGCGTCGCCCTTCTCGAGATGGGCGAGGAGTCGGTCCGCGACGCGGAAGCCGGGCAGCCGGAAGTGTGGCTGCTCCACGACGTCCGGCAGCGCCATCGCGTAGCTGCGGATATCGGCCAGCACGATCATGGATGGGCTCCTCGTCGTCCTCTGGTCGTCGAACCAGCCTGACGTTAGGCCATGCGCGGGCGTTTCCGCAGTCAGCGTGGCGTCGCGGCGGGTGGACGCTGATCGCCGGCCGCAGCGGCGCCGGCAGCACCTCCCGCAGCGCCTGCCGCCGGCGTGTGCCCATGGCGGGCTCGGCGCTGGGGCCTCCAGTCGGTGAGCAGCGCCAGAGCGAGCAGGAGTTCGGCCATGTCGCCGCCGTAGTACATCAGGGTGGCGGCGCCCCGCAGTTCGTCGGCGGGCGCGGGGATCTGTACCAACAGTCCGGCGTACATGAGTTGGGCGAGCGCCGCGTGAGCGGCGATGGCCATGCCGAGGACGAGGATGCGGGCGCCGACGGATGGCCGCCGGGGGGCGGGGTCGCGGCCGGCGATGACCCAGGCGAAGAGGTAGCCGGCCGCCAGGAAGTGCAGATGTACGAGGTCGTGCAACAGCGGGTTGCTGACCGTGGCGGTGTACAGGGGGGTGAGGTACAGCGCGGCGAGGCCGCCGATGTTGAGCGCCAGGGCGGTTACCGGATGGGCGACCAGGTGCGCGGGCCGGCTGCGCAGGACCCGGCCGATGGCCCGGCCCTGGCGCGGTGCCAGCGACCGCAGGAGAAGCGTGATAGGCGCGCCGAGCATGAGCGCCATCGGGGCGACCATCCCGATGATGAGATGTTGGAGCATGTGCCCGCGCAGGTCACCCGCGGGAAACGGCGCGGCTTGCGGGACGAGGGCCGCGCAGAGCAGTGCGGTCCCGGTGAGAAAGCTGAGGGTCCGTCGGTGGCTCCACCGCCGCCGGTGGCGCTGCTGCCCCAGCGCGAGCAGCAGGTAGGCGCAGGCGGCGACCGCCAGGACGACGAGGGGCAGGACTGGCGCGCCGACGTGGGTGCCGTCGGTGCCGTGCGCGATGATCATGCTCGGGTGGGGACCCCGGAGTCGGTGGCGCACAGGTCGAGAGACCGGCTGCCACGCTGCAACAGCCATCCACCGAGCACGAGCAGTGCGCCGAGGATCAGGAAGCCGATGTCCCAGGCGGTCTGGCCCGGGCCGGTGCGCACATGGTGGATGCCGAGGATGTGGTGATCCACAATTCCCTCGACGAGGTTGAACAGGCCCCAGCCGACAAGCATCCAACCCCAGAGCGCGCGTGAGGCCCAGACCCGGCCGCGAGAACGGGTGACTCGGGAGTACAGCAACCAGAGTCCGGTCAGAACCGCGAGCCAGGTGACGGCGTGGAAGATGCCGTCCCACACGGTGTTGACCTTCAAGCCGTGCACGGTGTCGGCCGGGTAGTACCTGACGCCGATATGGTCGCTGTCGGTGCTGGTCAGCATGTGATGCCACTGCAGGATCTGGTGCAGCAGGATCCCGTCGACGAACCCGCCCAGCCCGACCCCCAGGACGATGCCGGGCAGGGTGAGGCTCAGGCCCTCCCTCTTGGTGCCTGCCATGCCGACCTCCAGCCGGACCTGTGGAAGCGGCGGTGCCGTCGGCGCGCCGGCCGAAGCCGCCAGGGGGTGGACGTTTCCAGGTCACCGTAGCCCAAAGCGGACGAAGTCGCCGTCGATCTCGTCGGAGCCCTGCGCCCGTGGACGGTGCTGACGACGGCCGCGCGGGCGCGGAAGGGCCGTCGTACGGGGAGGGGCCACTTGTTTGGGGCAAGGGGCCCCTCCCCGTACCTCAGTCGAGCAGTTCGGTCACCGTGCCGGCGGCCACCGTGCGGCCGCCCTCGCGGACCGCGAAGCCGAGCCCGACGTCCATCGCGATCGGCTTGCCCAGCTCCACCGACAGGTCGACGGTGTCGCCGGGCAGGACCATCGTCACCTCGCCCAGGTCGACCGACCCGACCACGTCGGTCGTGCGGAAGTAGAACTGCGGCCGGTAGTTGGCGAAGAACGGCGTATGGCGCCCGCCTTCGGCGGTGGTCAGCGCGTAGAGCCTGGCCCGGAACCGCCGGTGCGGCGTCACGCTGCCCGGCAGCGCCACCACCTGACCCCGCTGTACCTGGTCGCGCTTGACCCCCCGCAGCAGTACGGCGGCGTTGTCCCCGGCCTCGGCGGTCGCCAACGACTTGCCGAAGGTCTCCAACCCCGTCGCCACCGTCGACAGCGTCGGGCCGAGACCGACCACCTCCACCGGGTCGCCGACCCGCAGGACGCCCCGCTCGATCGCGCCGGTCACCACCGTCCCCCGCCCGGAGATCGTCAACACGTTCTCGATCGGCATCAGGAACGGCTCGCCGAGCTCGCGGGCCGGCACCGGGACGTACCGGTCGACGGCGTCGAGCAGCTCCACGACGGAGGACACCCAGCGCGGGTCGCCCTCGAGGGCCCGCAGCGCCGACACCCGAACGACAGGCACCTCGTCGCCGGGGAACCCGTACTCGGACACCAGCTCGCGGACCTCGAGCTCGACCAGGTCGAGCAGCTCCGGGTCCTCCACCGCGTCGGCCTTGTTCATCGCCACCACCAGGTAGGGCACGCCGACCCGCCGAGCGAGCAACACGTGCTCGCGGGTCTGCGGCATCGCCCCGTCGAGCGCGGAGACGACGAGGATCGCACCGTCGACCTGTGCCGCCCCCGTGATCATGTTCTTCACGAAGTCGGCGTGGCCGGGCATGTCCACGTGGGCATAGTGCCGGGTCGCGGTCTCGTACTCGACATGCGCGATGTTGATGGTGATGCCGCGCGCCACCTCCTCCGGCGCCCGGTCGATGCCGTCGAAGGACACGAACCGGTTGACGGAGGGGTCGCGGTCGGCGAGGACCTTCGTGATGGCGGCGGTCAGGGTCGTCTTGCCGTGGTCGACGTGACCCATCGTGCCGATGTTGAGGTGCGGCTTCGCGCGCACGAACTGGCTCTTGGCCATAATAAGACTCCACAGTGGAGAAAAAAATGGCGGTCGACGAACGCGGGCGGGTGCAACCCCGCGAGATACCGCGCCAGAACCGCACGTCACGGCGCGCCCGCGAGGGCGGCGCCGGAGCACCGGGCCACCCTCCTCCGTGGTTCTGCCGGAGCGGGAGGAGGGTCAGCCTCGGGTATCAGCCAGCCACGCGCACACGTCGGCGGGGCCCGGCAGGTGGATACCTGCGGGCCGCACAGCGCCGACGGTGCCGAACATGGCCATCACGCTAGCCTCGAACGTCCGGTGGGTCGACGGATATTCCCCCACGGAGTCCCACGCGACGAAGTCGGCGCCCGTGAGGCCGCGCTATGTGGTGTGGTCGTGCAAACGGGACGACTCTGCGCTAGTCGACGTCGGCGCAGACGTTGTGCGTCGTGCCGTGGACCATCGTGATGGTCTTGTGGACGAGCGTGGGATCGAACTCCACGACGAAGACGCCGTCGACGATCCAGATACCGCGTGGCAGTGAGCCGGCGTTCTCCCGGAAGCCGAGCAGCACCGGCCCGGTCACGTACCAGGTCATCGCGCCATCAGGGGCGTACTCCACCAGCGAGGTCCCGCTCGCGTCGACTCTGGTGACGGCCCCGGTCGCAAGGTTCGTCACCTCGTCGATGAGTGCGCCCGTGTACAGCTCGCGCCGGGGTGAGCCGTTCGGGTATTCCGCCAGCACGAGCTTGCGGACCTCGTCCACGACGGGCTGAACGCGGACGGGAAAGTCGCACCGCGCTCCGGCCGGCTGCTCGAACGCCTCCTGCGGCGCGGGCACCCAGCCGCCGTGCCTGTCGCCATTGGCGAGGGCGGGGTTGGCGATGGAGACGCTTGCGACGACCACGGTCGCGGTCAGGATCGATCCGATCTTGCTTTTCCAGTTCATTGCTGACTCCGCTTCGTCGGCGGTCGGACCTGACGAGCATCACCAACTCCGTTGACCACGTCCTCACCGCGTGACGGCACGAAGCCCGCTCGGCGGCAGCTGCCGCGACGTCGTCGACCACCGGGCTCACCAATGCCTCACCAGTTCCGGCGACCTATCGTGGGCGCGGAGGAGGAACAGCTGACATGGAGTTTCGACTGCTCGGTCCGTTCGAAGCCCGCCACCGGGGTCAGCTCGTTGACCTGAGCAGCCGGCGGCAGGAGCGGTGCATACTGGCGGTCCTTCTGCTCGACGTGGGCCACCTGGTCAGCATCGATCGCCTCATCGACCTGCTCTGGAACGGCCGCCCGCCCGCGTCGGCGCGTGGCGCGGTGCACACCTACATCGGACGGCTCCGCGCGGGGCTGGCGCCCTACGGGGCACGAATCCGCACCGGCGGCGACGGTTACCTGATGGAGCAGGACGATCACCACGTCGACGTCGACGAGTTCAGCCAGCTCGCTTACCAGGCGAGCGCTGCCACGGACCCTGCGCAGCGGGTGCGGCTGCTCGACCAGGCGCTTGCCCTCTGGCGCGGCCCATTGCTCGCTGACACCGCCGATTGGGAGCTGCGTGAACGGCTGGAGGGTCCGCTCGAGGAGCTCCGGCTCACCGGCCTCGAACTACGGGCCGAGGCGCAGCTCGCGCTCGGCCGGCACCCCCGGGTGATCACCGAGCTGACGCCGCTGGTCACCCAGCATCCGACCCGGGAACGGCTCGTCGCCACCCTGATGACCGGGCTGTACCGGGGCGGGCGGCAGGCTGACGCGCTGCAGCTCTACCGGAGCACTCGGCAGACACTGGTGGACGATTTCGGGATCGAGCCGGGTGTGCGCCTGCGTGAGGCGCACCGGCGAATCCTCCGCGACGACCAGGGGCTCGACCGACCGGGCCGGCCGATCTACGAGGTGCGGGTCCGCGACGAGAGCCTGCCGTGGAGCGTCGGCGGGCACCCGGCGCTGGAGTTCTGCAACACCTTCGCCGGTTGGGGACACGAACCGCCGTTGCCCGGCTCGGAGTGGCTCCGCGAGTACCGCACGCTGGCCGTGTGGACGGGCCATGTCGGACTGGTCGACGACGCGGCCGTGAGTCGCCTGACGGCACTCGCCCGGCGCGACCCGGACACCGCCACCGAAGTGCTCAACGAGGCCCGCGCCCTACGCGCCCGCATGTATGCCTGTCTGACCAGCAACCCGGACGACCGACAGGCGTTCGACGACGTGGCACGGTACGCCGAGGCCGCCGCCAAGACGCTGGTGTTTCGACGGGACACCAACGGCGGCGGACGGTGGTGGCCAAGCATCAGCGCCGGCCTTCGGCTGCCTCTCCATGCAGCCGCATGGAGCGCCGCCGAGCTCCTGGCCGATCCGCGGCGGGTGACCATCCGGGTCTGCCCCGACGAACGGTGTGGGTGGCTGTTCCTCGACGAGGCGGGCATGCGTCGCTGGTGCAGCCTCGCCACTTGCGGCCGGTCCCTGGGCGAGGCGCCCTGCCCGAGCGCCTGATGGCCCCGGAGGAACTGCCCTACGACGAGCCGGAGCTGACGGTCAGTCCGTGTCCAGCGGCAGCTCGACCGGCTCGGCGGTCGCGCCGGCGGGCGCGGAGTGCTGCGGCGCGGCGCGGGCCGGCAACCGCGAGTGCCGGTGGTTGCGCACGGCGACCTCGCAGGTGACGAGGTGGATCGGCGCGGGCGGTGCGGCGAACGGCCCCGGACCCCAGCGGACCCAGAGCGCGACCCGGCCCGCGTCCGCCTCGGCGAGCAGCTTCTCGACGGTGCGCCGGCGGTCGGTGTGGTCCACCTCGACGACGATCGGACGGCCGGCGGGACGGGCGAAGGCGACATCCACCACCGAGTGCCGATCCTGGTACGGGGCGGGTAGCGGGACGACGCTCGCGGCGCGTCGGTACACCCGGAAGCCGTGGGCCTCCCCCCACGCGGCGACCGCCTCGACGAGGAGCGTGGTGACGTCGCGGGTCGACCGGTCCACGAACGTGAGCCGGCTCAGGTGCGCCGTCAGCGAGGCGGCGAGCGCGTCGTCGTTCACGACTCGCTCCGGTCGCCGCGCGGAACGGGCACCACGGCGCGCGTGAGGTCCGGTGGTGTGCTCAACAGCTCGGTCCGGACCACGCCTGCACGGTAATCGGCCGCGCGGGACGGCGGATCGGTGCCCTCCTCCCGGGCCGGGGCCGGATCGACCCCGGCGCCGAGCGAGTTGTCCGGGCGAAGGGTCAGTCGAGGCAGAACTCGTTGCCCTCGGGGTCGGTCATCACGATCCATCCGGTGCTCATCGGGGGAGCGGGCTCGTGGCGACGTACCCGCGTCGCCCCCCGCGCGACGAGCCGATCGCACTCGGCCTCCAGCGCCGCCATCCGCTCCTCGCCCTGCAGTCCGGGAGCCGCACGGACGTCGAGGTGGACGCGGTTCTTGGCGACCTTGTCCTCCGGCACCTGCTGGAAGAACAGCCGGGGGCCGTGCCCGTCCGGGTCCTCGATGGCCGACCTCGTGTTGCGCTGCTCCTCCGGTACGCCGATCCGCGCGAGGTAGTCGTCCCACGCCGCCAGCGGGTCGGTGCCCTCGGGCAGGTCGACTCCGGGCGGCCCGGGGTGGACGTAGCCCAGCACGTCACGCCAGAAGGTCGACAGCGCCCGCGGGTCGTGGGCGTCGAAGGTGACCTGGATGTGGCGGCTCATCGCGTTGCTCCGTTCGTCGCGGGTTTCGTGTGCAGGTAGAGATCGCGCAGCAGGCAGACCTCGGACAGATGGTGGATCAGCTCGCGGTGGATGTGCAGCACCAGATCGGCCATGGGCGCGTCGGGGTAGGGCTCCTTCGCGCCGACCGGGACCCGCAACCCGGCCTCGCCGAGGCCGCGGACGCCGGCCAGCCAGACGTCGAGTTGGGTCGCGAGCTGGTCGAGCGCGGTGGCCGCGCCGCCGGCGTACTCCCAGGTCTCGTACGACGCCGCCGGCGCGCCGAAGTGCGCCGCGTTGCGCGCGGCGAGCACGCCGACGACGACGTGACCGAGTCGCCACGCGATCGTGGTGAAGGCCGCCGGATCGGGCGCGGGGAAGGCGTAGTCGATGGTGAAGTCCCCGGCGCCGGCCTGCACGGGCGCCGTCGAGCTGCCGCGTGGCCGCACGCTCCAGGCGTCCGGCACCGGCGACCAGAAGTACTCGTCGTCGGTGAGACCGTCGAGTCGGGCCCGGAGCTGATGGTTCCAGTGGAACTCCCACTGCTCGCGCAGCGTCCGGTTCCAGTCGAGTTCGTCCGCATCCATGCCGCCTACCCTGACACCCCTAGCGGACAGCGTCGGTCCGCTATCTCTGGCAGGGTGGTGACATGGCCGTGCCGCGCGGTGCCGACCGGGACACGACGGAGCGGGTGCTCACCCTGCTCGGGCTGCTGCAGCAGCGCCACGTCTGGACCGGCCCCGAGCTCGCCGACCGGCTCGGGGTCACTGCGCGCACGATTCGGCGCGACGTCGAGCGGCTGCGCACGCTCGGCTATCCGGTTCACGCCAGCCACGGTGTCGGCGGCGGCTACCAGCTCGGCCCGGGACAACGGCTGCCGCCGCTGCTCCTCGACGACGAGGAGGCGATCGCCACCGCGGTCTCGCTGCTCGCCGGCGCCGGGGGCGCGGTCGCCGGCGCCGGCGACGCCGCACTCCGGGCGCTGACCAAGCTCGACCGGGTGCTGCCCACCCGGCTGCGGCACGATGTGCGCGCGCTCGCCGGCTCGGTGGAGTCCTTCGGCGGAGGGCGCGCACCGGTCGACCCCGAGGTGCTCACGACGCTGGCCAGAGCCTGCCGCGACGAGGTCGAGACCGGCTTCGACTACCCGTCGGGGAGGGAGGTACGACGGCGACGGGTCGAGCCCTACCGCCTGGTCGCCTCCGACCGCCGCTGGTACCTCCTCGCCTACGACCTCGACCGCGACGACTGGCGCAGCTTCCGCGTCGACCGGATGACGGACGTGTCCGCCCGGACCTGGCGCTTCCGCCCGCGGACGGCGCCCGACGCGGCGACGTACGTGCAGCAGGGTGTGGCCAGCCGGGCCTACCCGCACCAGGCGCGCTTCCTCGTGCACGCGTCGGCCGACACGGTACGCGCACAGATTCCGGCGTCGGCGGCCGTCGTGCAGCCGCGGGGGAGTGAGCGCTGCGAGGTGCTCAGTGGCGGCGGCACCCTCGACTTCGTGCTCATGCACGTGCTCCTGCTCGGGCACGACTTCGAGGTGCTCGATCCTCCGGAGCTCGTGACGCGCTGTCGTGAGCTGGCGGAGAGACTGCTGTCGGCCGGAGCGGGGATCCCACCGGTCCGCGACAAGGAATGACTCGCCGATCGGTCGGTCGCGGCCCGGCCGCCTGCTCGACTCAGCCCAGCAGCGCCCGTACGACGTCCGGCCGGTTCAGCGCGGCGACGCACCAGGCGAAGTGACCGTCCTCGCCATCGGCGTCGTACGCGTTCGCGGTGATCACCGAGTACGCCGCGCGGTACACGAGGAGCGCATCGCGCTCGTAGCCCAGGCGCTCCTCGATCTGCGCGTGGAGTCCGAGCTCGGTCTCCAGGGCGGACCTCCCGTACATGTCGAAGATCGACGCTGCCACGGCGGCGTCGAACACCGGGTCGCCCTCGGTCGTGAGGAACCCCCAGTCGAGGACCGCGGCCGGTCTGCCGGCGCCGTCCACGAGGATGTTCGCGGGAATCAGGTCGCCGTGGATGACGGAGCGGCGGCCGCTGTCGATCTCGCGGAGGCGGCCGCGTAGCGCGTCGACCTTCTTGTCGAGGTTCTCCACGGCCGGGTCGAGCACGCGCCTGAAGCGGGCGACGCGCCGGGCGGCCAACGCGGCGAGCGCGGCCGGGAAGTCGTCGGCCGCGTCGTACAGCGCAACGTCGTCGTCCAGGACCGAGAGGGCTCGCGCCTCGGGCAGCGGCCCGCTCCCCGCCAGGTCGGACAGCACGTCGACGACGGTGCGACGCGCCTCGTCGAGGGTGCGGTGACCCGCCGCCAGCTGGTCGGTCATGGTGGTGCCGGCCAGGCGCCGCTCGATCGTGACGCACCGGCCCTCCCGCAGGTGAATGTCGAGGATCCGGGGGACGGCGAAGTCGAAGGGTTTGCCGGCCAGGGCGTCGTAGAACGTCGTGGTCCGCACCAGGGACGTCTCCGACCCGCTGAACCAGACCTTGGCGACCAGGTCGTGGTCGACCTCGTAGACGAGCCCCTCCATCCCTTGACCGAGCAGTCGGGGCTCCACGCCGCCGGTCCACCGGTCCAGGAGCCGGGTCGCCTCGTCCGGGTTGGGCCGGTTCACCCGGCAACCTTTTCCGGGATCGCCGGGTGGGGCTCGCGCGATGCAGGAGTGCTCACGACGCGACAACCTACGTGATCCGACGATTCGCCACGACCGCGACCAGCCGGCGACGCGGCCGACGGCGGGTGCCGGGCGGCCGGGGCTGTCACGTTCAGAACGACTGGCCGAACAGGGCGCCGCTGGGGTCGGCGTCGGTGAGTCGCAGCACGATACGGCTGTCCAGATCCACGCCGAGCGCGCTCAGCTCCTCCTCCGGCAGGACGTCAGAGTTGATCATGGCGACGTACTGGAAGTTCCGGGTGGTGCTCTGCCCGGCGGCCACGGACAGCGCCCGCGCCACCTGCCGGTCCTCCGCGCGCTCGAAGACCGCGCTGTCGTGGATGAGCAGCCCCGGAGTGTTCGGCCGATCCGCCCAGATCGTGGCGAGCGTGAGGTCGTACGCGAACACGTGCAGCCGGTCGGTGCCGGGGCCGGCCTCCGGCCGGCTCCTGGTCCGAAACGCGTACCCGGCGTCGGTGACGTCGATCACCAGGTCACCCGGTTCACCGAAGAGCGCCTGGGTGATGCGCGCGAACGTCGCGACGGCGCCGGTCCACTGTTCTCGGCGTTCGTAGTGGTCGACGAAGGTCTGGTGCCGCAGGATCTGCCGCTGGGTGCGCAGTTTCTCGAGGTCGGTGCGGAGCCGGCGGATGTCCTCCGCCCGCCGGTCCAGGGTCTCCAGCCGGCTGCTCAACTGTCCGAACCGCGCCTGCAGTTCGGCGAGGTCGTCGAGGGCGCCGCCCGACGTGAGCAGGCGTAGGGCCTGCTGCTGCTCCTCCTCCAAGTGCCGGAGCTGGGTCTGCGCCGCGGCGTTCGTGGTGCGCAGGCGGGTCATCTCCACCTGGAGGTAGTCGCGCCGGTTGCGGGTGATGGTCCGATGGAACTCCAGCACCTCGTCCAGCGACCGCCGGGTGGTGTCGGGTAGGGCCACTCCCACCTCGGCGTAGAGCGCGACGACGTCGGCGACATCGACCTCGGGCTGGGCGGAGACGCGTTCGGCGTACAGGGCGAGCAGGTTCTCGGTCAGGGTGATCTCGGAGATCAGCTCCTTGATCTCGCTCGTGACGACGTCGAGGCGCTGCTGCGCCTCGCGGTACTGCGGGAGGACCCGGAAGTCGGCGATCGAGCGGCGCAGCTCGGCGAGGTCCGCCGCGACCCGGATCCGTTCCGACTCCAGTTCGCCGAGCCCGCCCTCCATCCGCTCGACGGACTGCTCGGAGCGGTCGGCGAGCATCCGCAGGGCGGACTCGTCGTTCTTGAGCTGCTGCCAGCTCGCCACGGTTCGCCAGTTCAGCCCGAGCAGGAAGGCGTTGTTGAGCTGCACCTGCCACGCCTTCTGCTCGGCAGCGATGCGGAACGGATCGGTGAACGCGCCGGGTCCGGTTCGGGCCGAGTACGCGAAGAGCGATCGGAAGCCGGGAGCGTACTTGGTCGGCCGGTCGGCGTTGAGGCCGTAGCAGTGGACCCCGAGGTAGGCCCGCCACTCGCTGAGCCGCAGCAGCCGGGAGCCGTCCGGGTCCGGCACACCGGGCGGCTCGTCGCCCAGCTCGCCCTGGACCCGGATCTCATTCGGACGGCGGAGGCCCCGCGTCACCTGCACCTGCTGGCCGTCGAGCTCCAGGTCGAGGGTGAACGCCCAGGCGTCGTCCAGCGCCTTGACGTGCATCAGGTTCTGCCCGACGCCCAGGCTCGCGCCCAGGCAGTAGTTCACGATCTCGACGAGGCTGGTCTTGCCCAGCCCTCGCCGGGGAGTGCCCGGCGTGCCTTCGACGACCCGGTCGGCGACCACCAGGTTGAAGCCGGGGTTGAGGCGTACCTCGCGGAAGCCCGGGAGATTGGCGGAGATCCGGCGGATCCTCATCGTGACCACCGCAGCACGCCGCCGCCACCGCTGTCCACCACGCCGACCGTGAAGAGCAGATCCAGGGCCAGCACGAACCGCTCGTACGTCATGTCGGCCTGCGCGGCCGCCCACAGGTCGGAGACCGTCGTGGCGGAACCGCGTACCCGGATCAGGGTGGCGGCCTGGGCGAGCAACGAGTGCTCGAGACCGACGTACTTGTCGGGAAGGATCATGCCGCCTCCTCGAACACGTCGCACAGGCCGAACAGGTGGGCGAGGACGGCGAGCCCGGCCGCCTGGCGTGGCAGGTCTCCCGCCTCGCCGCCGGCGAACTCGCTCAGTGCCACGAACAGACTGTCACCCCGCAGCCCCTCGTCCCAGAGGCGCTCGTACTCGCTGACGAAGGCGCGCCGGAGGTTGCCCGGGAAGCGGTGGTCGACGTGGGCGGCCATCCGCTGGAGGTAATCGGCGACGAGCGGGCTCTGCGCCATGCCGATGGTCAGTCGCAGGCGGGACGGGTCGCCGAGGTCGTTGCGGCGCAGCTTCTCCTCCGCCGGCACGGCACGCAGCGCGGACGACGGCATCGGACGGCCCTGCACCAGGTGCCGGCACACCACGTCGAGTTCGGCGCTGGTGACCCGGACCATCGCGGCGGTGAGCCGGTCGTGGACCCACTTCTCCAATCGCGCCTTGTAGGCGACCAGGACCTCCACCGGGTAGCGGTCCGGGTGGTCGTCGACGAGCTTGTGGTGGGTCGGGCAGAGCAGCATGAGATTCGGGTACGCGTTGCGCGCCGTCACGCTGAGGGTCGGGTCGGCGCGGGGCCCGTCGTCGGCGGCGCCCCGGATGTGGGCGATGTTGGTCAGGTTCACGGGATCGTTCACGTCGTGCCGCCGGTCGACGAGCAGCATGCGACACCCCGGGAACGCGCAGCATCCGCCCGACAGGGCGAAGAGCACCTTGAGCGTCCGGAGAGAGTAGTTGCGTCGCGTGCCGACGGTCTGACCGCGTGCCATGAGTCAAACGTAGGCGGGCGACTACGTGGAGTGGTCACCCCATGATCTAGATGACGGGAAGTTCATCGAGGATTTCCCTGCCCGGTCATCGGGGCTGGCCGGGACGTCACCGATCCAGCACAAACCGTGACCGTTCTCGAACGATCCGCGTCGGCGCCGGTCACCCGGTACGGGCTGGTCGCGGCGATCGTTCCACGGCGGGCTGACCGGCACGCAGATGCCGGTCGAAGAACTCGATGATCCGCCGGCGGGCATCCTCGGCCGACGTCCGGTGGTAGCCGCCGCCGAGCACCCGCATCATCACCTTGTTGACCACCGGCCGGTTCGCCTCGATGTGGTCGCTGAGGAAGCCGTGCCCGGCGCCGGGATAGACCCGCACGTCGTGCGCGATGCCGTTGGCGGCCAGCCCGCGGCGCAACCGGCCCGGCGCGGCCTGCAACGGGTAGTCCCGCCCGCCGAAGCTGCCGACCACCGGGCAGGCCCCGGCGAGCAGCCGCTCCGCGTCGCGGGGCACCTGTCCGTAGTTGACGCTCGACGCCGCGAACCCGCCACCCGGCGCCAGCAGCAGGGCGAATCCACCACCGAGGCAGAAGCCGATCACCCCGACGACGCCGGTGCACCGCTCCTGCCGGACCAGCCAGCGGCGGACCGTCTCGATGTCACCGAACACCCGTCCCCGGCGGGTCAGCAGCGAGCGCACCGCCGCCCGGACACAGACCCCGCGGTCGGCCCACCCGAACAGGTCCGGCGCCACCGCCAGGTAGCCCGCCTCGGCGAGCCAGTCCGCCTCCATCCGCAGCCCGTCCGTCATGCCGAGGATGTCGTGCAGCACCACCACCCCGGGCCACGGCCCGTCCCCGGCCGGCACCGCCAGGTACGCCGGCAGTTCGCCGGTGGCGATCCGTACCTCGGCCATGCTGTCGTCCCCTCACCTGTCCGTGGCAGCGACATGGTGCCCATGCTGAGGCGCTCGGCGACCCGCCCCCGGCTCCCAGGCTAGGAAGTGCGGCGTCGCCCCGCGGGCGTTTCGGCAAGCGGTCACACGACTCACCCCGGCGCCGGCCTTGCGGCCGTCGGCGAGGCTGGGTTGGGCACGGGGTCGGGGAGGGGACCGGATGCGGATCGCCTGCTACAACGTGGAGAACTTGTTCAATCGCGCCCGGGCGCTGGACCAGCGGACCTGGTCCGCCGGTCGGCCGTTGCTGGAGGCGTACGAGCGGATCTGCGTGCTGCTGGAGGAGCCGGAATACACCCCGGCCGTCAAGGCCGAGGTGCTCCGCCTGCTGCGCCGGCTCGGGCTGCTCCGGGGAGACATTGCCCGGTTCGCTCGGCTGCGCCAGAACCGGGGGCGGTTGCTGAAGCGCGCCCGGTCGACCGGCGTGGTCGAGGTGGTGGCCGGGGGGCGGGCGGACTGGATCGGCTGGGTGGAGTTGACCACGGACCGGGTGGACGAGCGGGGCATGCTCAACACCGCGCGGGTGATCAACGACGTCGGGGCCGACCTGCTCGGCGTGGTCGAGGCGGAGAACCGGCTGGCGCTGAAGCGGTTCGCCGAGGCGAGCCTCACGGCGGCCGACCGGCCCCGCTACCCGCAGGTGATGGTCATCGACGGCAACGACGAACGCGGGATCAACGTCGGCGTACTGGCCACCGGCGACTTTCCGCTCCTCGGTCAGCGCAGCCACGTCGACGACACCGACGCGGTCGGCCGGATCTTCAGCCGGGACTGTCCGGAGTTCCATTTCGGCACACCCGGCGGTGGTCGGCTGGTGCTGCTGGTCAACCACCTCAAGAGCAAGGGGTACGGCGGCAAGGTCGCCTCCGACGCGATCCGCCGACGGCAGGCACAGCGGGTCGCCGACATCTACCGGGGACTGGCCGCCGACGGGCTGGCCGAGGTGGTGGTGGTCGGCGACCTCAACGACACGCCGGCGAGCGAGCCGCTCGCGCCCCTGCTGGCGGAGACCGACTTGCGGGACATCTCGGACCACCCGACCTTCGACGATGCCGGCCGGCCCGGCACCTACGGCTACTGCACCGCTCGCAACAAGATCGACTATGTGCTCCTCTCGCCGTCCCTCTACGCGCGGGTCACCGGCGGCGGGATCTTCCGTACCGGGGTGTGGGGTGGCCGGCGGGGCACGCTGTGGCCGATCTACGACACGATGACCCGGGCGGTGCACGCCGGCTCGGACCACGCCGCGATCTGGGCCGACGTCGCGCTCTCCGGCGAGCGCCCGGGCTGACCGCTGGTGGACGCGGTGCCTGAACGAGAGCTGACCGGCCGGCCAACGGCGAGATTACGCCTTGTGCGGTCCGGCGGATCGTCGATGATGGACAGCGTGACAGTGGCCGCGGCCGCGAGGCCGCCCGACGTCGTCGGGCCGCTCGCACGGCCGGTCGCTGTCGTCGACGCCGACGTGCGCTGCGCCGAGCTGGACCTACGTTTCCGTGCCGACCCCGCACTGGCGTGCGTCGCCGTCCGCTACCTCGACGGCGGCGTCGGTCTGATCGGCCGGGACCGGTTCGCGCAGCTCATGTCCGGCCCGTTCGGCTACGGCCGGGCGCTGTGGGAGAAGACGCCGGTCGGGCACACGGCAGACCCGGAACCGATGATCGTCGACGAGCTCGCTCCCGTCGTCGACGTGTGCGAGCAGCTCGGCCGTCGCGGGCGGGTGCGCCGGTACGACGATGTTCTGGTCCGTCAATCCGGCGGACAGCTCGCGCGGGTGTCGGCGGCACGACTCTACGAGGCTCTCGCTGATCTCATGGCCTACCAGGCCGTCCGTGACCCGCTCAGCGGACTGGCGAATCGGGCGCGGTTCCGGAACAGGCTGGGCGCTGCCTGCCGCGCCACCGACTCCGCGGGCGTCGCCGTGGTGTTCATCGACCTGGACCGGATGAAGGAGGTCAACGACACGCTGGGGCACAACCTGGGTGATCGGCTCATCGTCTCCGCCGCACACCGCCTGGCGGCCGCGGCCTACGACCACGAGGTCGTCGCGCGGCTCGGTGGTGACGAGTTCGCGGTGCTGACCCGCATCGCCGGCGGTTTCCCGCCGAACCTGTCGGCGGTCGCGCTCGGTGAGCGGTTTCGCCAGGCGATCGCGAGGCCCGACCCGGCACTGCCTCCGGGCGCGCACAGCGTGGCCAGCGTCGGCGTCGCGGTCGGCGCCGCCGGAGTCGACCCGGACACGCTGCTCCGAGAGGCTGACCTGGCGATGTACCGGGCGAAGCAGGCCGGTGGCGACAAGGTCCGCATCGCTCTGCACGTCGACGCGCAGCTCGCCCCGCGCCCGGCTGCCGGCGACGGCATCCTCGCCGCCGTGGAACGCGGCGAACTCCGCCTGTTCTACCAACCGATCATCGGCGTCAACGACGGACGGGTCTGGTCGGTCGAGGCGCTCGTCCGCTGGCAGCACCCACAACATGGGCTGCTCACCCCCGACCGGTTCCTCGCGGACGTGCGTCGAGCCCGGCAACTGCCGACGCTGGACCGGTGGGTGCTCGACCGCGCCTGCGCCGACCTCGCCACCTGGGACGCCATCCTCGGCCACCGCGCGCCGCGATATGTCAACGTGAACCTCACCGCTGACACGCTCGGGGCGGTCGATCTCGCCGGTCAGGTGCTCGGCGCGTTGGGCCGCGTCGGACTCGCCCGAGACCGCCTGCGGTTGGAACTGCCCGAGTCGGCCGACCTCGCGCAGCTGCAGGAGGCCGTCCAACAGCTGCGCGAACTGCGCGACCACGGCGTCGGCATCGTGCTCGACGACATGGGTGCCGGCTCGGCGACGCTCCGCCACCTGTCGGTCCTGCCGGTCACCGGCATCAAGATCGACCGCTCGTTCGTCGCCGGCATGCTGGAGAGCCGCAACGATCATGCCGTCGTCAAGCTGCTCGGCGACCTCGGCCGCAGCGTCGGGATCGACGTGACGGCGGAGGGCATCGAAGTCGGTGAGCAGCTCGACTGGTTGCGGCACCTCCAGGTGCCGTACGCGCAGGGCTACCTGCTTGGCATGCCGGCGCCCGCCGAGCATCTCACCGCGCTGTTGAGCACCGGTCGACCTCAGGGCGTGGCGAGGATGCCGCTCGATCGGCCCGAACGCCACGCCGAGGCGGGCAGCCACCGCGGCTAGGACGGCCAGGTGGCGCTCCGGTCCACCGCGTCAGGTCGCCGGCCGCCTTCGGGTGAGAGTCGCCGCGAGCAGCACCGCCGCGAGAAGCTGGGCGCCGCCCAGCACACCGACCAGTAGCGGCAGCGGGTAGGTCCCGGTACCAAAGAGTTCACCGGGATGGACGTGGCGGTCAAGGA
Source organism: Micromonospora sp. WMMD812 (assembly GCF_027497215.1). NCBI lineage: Bacteria > Bacillati > Actinomycetota > Actinomycetes > Micromonosporales > Micromonosporaceae > Micromonospora > Micromonospora sp. WMMD812. The sequence continues at coordinate 622,977 of NZ_CP114904.1, forward strand.
GGCCCGGCCGCTGTTCGCCCAGATCGTCGGCGACCGTCGGGCGATCCTGGGGAAGGTCGGTCGGCCGATAACGAGCGCCGGCCCGGCCCAGGTCGACATCCTGGGCCGGGCCGGATTCGACCGCTGGTCAGTTGACCATCGCGGCGAACATGCCGGGCTCGTAGGAACCGCCCCGCTGGTGCACGATCACGGCGAGCCGGTTGGCCGCGTTGATCAGGGCGATCAGGGCGACCAGGGCGGCGACCTGATCGTCGTCGTAGTGCTCGCGTACCTGGGCCCAGGTCTCGTCGGAGACGCCCTGGTGGGCGTCGGCGAGCCGGGTGCCCTCCTCGGCGAGCGCCAGCGCGGCCCGCTCGGCCTCGGTGAACACGGTGGACTCGCGCCAGGCGGCGACCAGGTTGAGCCGGACCGAGGTCTCGCCGGCGGCCGCGGCCTCCTTGGTGTGCATGTCGATGCACCAACCGCAGCCGTTGATCTGGCTGGCGCGCAGCGACACCAGCTCCTGCGTGGAGGGCGGCAGCGGCGACTGGTGGATCACCAGGCCGGCGTTGGCGAACCGCTTGGCGAACCTGACGGCGATGTCGTTGCCGAACATGTTGAATCGAGCGTCCATGACCTCGTCCTCACTCGTGGCGTTTGCGCTGGACGACCACGAGATGCCGGCGACTCGGTCGCTGTGACAGCGCGGTCACGTGGCGCGCGCCACAGCAGATCGCCTCGGGGACACCCGCCGCGCCGCTGCCCACGACGTCACCTCGTCATCACGCGGTTCGGCGCCGGACGACAGGGATTGGCTACCGTTCCGGTGTCACAGAACGGCGGAGCCCGGCATCTGATGGGTGACACAGCCGAGAGGAACAGGAGCCACCCATGGCCGGCACGTCGCAGACCGCGTCCGACGATCGAGGCAGGGGCACCAGCCGCGACGACCGCCCGGACCCCGCCACCGAGGTGTTCCTCGCGCACCGCAACCTGCTGTTCACGGTCGCTTACGAGATGCTCGGCTCGGCCGCCGACGCGGAGGACGTCCTGCAGGAGACCTGGCTGCGGTGGGCGGGCGTCGACCTCGGCACGGTCCGGGAGCAGCGCGCGTACCTGGTCCGGATCACCACCCGCCAGGCACTCATCCGGCTGCGTACCCTCGGCCGGCGCAAGGAGACGTACGTCGGCTCCTGGCTGCCCGAGCCGCTGCTGACGACGCCCGACGTGGCCGAGGACGTCGAGTTGGCCGACAGCGTCTCGATGGCGATGCTGCTGGTGCTGGAGACGCTGGCGCCGACCGAGCGGGCGGTGTTCGTGCTGCGCGAGGTGTTCGACGTGGGGTACGACGAGATCGCCGAAGCCGTCGAGAAGAGCCCCGCCGCGGTCCGCCAGATCGCGCACCGGGCACGGGCGCACGTCGCGGCGCGTCGGCCGCGCGGGGCCGTCTCCGCGGCCGAGACCCGAGACGCGCTCGAGGCGTTCCAGCGGGCGGCCGAGACGGGCGATCTGCAGAGCCTGCTCGACATCCTCGCACCGGATGTCGTCCTCCTGGGTGACGGTGGCGGAGTGAAACAGGCCGTCCTGCGGCCCGTCGTGGGGGCCGACAAGGTGGCCCGCCTGCTGGCCGTCGGGTTCGGCCGGGTCGCCACCGTGATGTCGCTGGAGCCGGCGCAGGTCAACGGCTATCCGGCGCTGATCCTGCGGCAGCGCGACGAGATCGACACCGTCGTGGCCGTGCGCATCGACGACGGCCTCATCACCGGGCTCTACGCCGTGCGCAATCCCGAGAAGCTGTCGCACATGGAACGGGAGACGGCTCTGCGCCGCTGACCGGGCCTCTCGACAGCCGACGACCCGGTGGGGGAGCGGCCCCGGCGGCCCCGCGAATCGGCGTCGATGGCCGGCAGGCATCATGTCGGCGTGAATTCGACCCTCGCCGCTCTGCTCGGCTCCGCGATCACCGCCTTCGCCTCACTGTTCGTGGTCCTGCTGCAGAGTCGGTTGAGGCGGCGGCGGAGGGAGCGGGCGGACCTTCAGCGGGCGTACATCCTGATGCTCTCCGGTGCCCTGCGCCTCACGCACAAAGCCGAGGCGCTGCGGCAGACCAGGTACTGGCGCTCGGGCCTGCGCGAGGTGGGCAACCAACTGCTCGGCGGGCACAAGCCGCTCGATCCGATGGTGCTCCACGACTGGCTGGCCAGGGACATGGTCACCGTGGAGACCGCGTGGTCGGAGATCTGGACCAGCGGTGACCAGGACGGCATCGCCTTGGCCAACGGGTTGATGACCGCGTTCAACGGAGTGATGGACGCGGCCGTGAAGTCCAGCGGCACGCAGGAGTTCGACGCCGGCGACGAGATGCTGGTCGCCAGCAGCCGCCTCGGCGAGGCGCGTGGGCAGCTCGCCCTGCACGCCCGCCGGGTCGCGAGATTGGGACCCCGCGACGTGGACCTGTTCACCGACCGCGAGTACGGCCGACCGGCGGACTGACGCTCCGGGAGGCGGCCGCCCGCGCGACGGCAGCACGGCTCACCGGCTCATTCGCCCGGCGGAGTGCCCCGCCAGCGCCATTCCGTCAGTCGCGGACGCCCCGGCAACTCGATCCGACCGGTGGACCACCGCAGCGCCGCCCACGGGTCGACGGCGGCCAGGTCCTGCGCCGCCTCGGGAAACAGCCGAGCGAGGACCCGGGCGCACACCTCCCGCGGGGGATTGATGGCCAGGCCGAGGCCCTGGGCGATGTCGTCCCCGTGCAGCAACGTCTCCACACACCCCATGGCGGCGAAGCCCTCGGGATCCGCCTGGCCGCTCGGGTGGTAGGCCCGCACATCTGCTCGGGACGTGCGGATCGTCGCCGCCAGGATACGGCCGCCCGCCTCGGCGAACTCCAACACCTCGTCCGGCGAAGCGTCCCGGTCGGCGCTCGCCAGGAAGCGCACATACCGCTTCTCCGGCTGGGCCACGAGTTGGCCCGCGAACGACATCAGGCAGTCACCGATGTGCTCGGCGGTGTGCCAGCAGTCCCACTCCAGACCGCCGGCGCGCGCGAGCCAGTTCAGGCCGGTCGCGGGTCGCAGGCGGGCAACGACGCTGGACATCGCCGCGTCGAGATCATCGGCGGTGACCGCCACGGTTTCCTCCAGAAGCGCGGGGCCGGTGCCGCACCGGCCCTGACCAGTCGCGGCCAGCTTGCCGGACGGGTGTGACAGACGGGGAGGACAACCGCGGTGGTACGACGTCCCGGGCGCGCGCAACCCGGGTGGTACCCGAACTGGCAACCGCGGCCTGACGACCGGTGACCACGCCGCTACATACGCTGCCGCCTGTACCCGTCACGTGAGCGAAGGGATCCTCGATGTACCTCCGTCACCTGCTCGCCGCCGCCCCGCTCGCGGCGGCCGCGCACGTCTTGGCTCAGCCGGTCGCCGCCAGTGTCTACACCATGAGCGCCGGCCGAGCCGGGGCCAGTATCGCCGCCCTGTTGGGGCTGACCGGCGCGGTCGTCGGCGGGCTGTCTCTGGCCCGTCCCGCCAGCCGTATCGGCACCGGCTCCGGGCGTCTCGGGGCCACCGTGGCACTGGTGGCGGGGCTGGTCGGTATGGCCGTCGGTGGGCTCGTGGTGGCCACCTCCGACAGTGGTATCGGCACCGGCAACGGGCGAGGTGGGGCGTACGTCGCCCTGGCGGTGGGGCTGATCGCCACCGTCCTTGGTGGGCTGGCGTTGGCCCGCACCCGCCGCACCGTCTGACTGGCGGTGACACCCTGGCGGCGGCGTACCCGGGACGCTGTCGTCAGGAACGGCCGAGCCAGCCGGGCACCGTCAGGCCCGACTCGTACGCGAGGATCACCAGCTGGGCCCGGTCCCGGACCTGGGCCTTGGTCATGATCCGGCTGACATGCGTCTTCGCCGTGGCCGGGCTCAGCACCAGCCGCGCCGCGATCTCGTCGTTGGACAGCCCGGCGGCGACCAGCGCCATCACCTCCCGCTCCCGATCGGTCAACGCGCTCAGCCGGGGCCCGGGGTCGGGGTGCACGGCACGGGCGGTGAACTCGGAAATCAGCCGGCGGGTGATCGACGGCGCGATCAGCGCGTCACCGCGGGCCACCACCCGCACCCCGTGGATCAGCTCCGCCGGTTCCGTGTCCTTGACCAGGAAGCCGCTCGCTCCGGCCCGCAGCGCGCCGTAGACGTAGTCGTCCAGATCGAACGTGGTCAGGATGATGACGCGGACGTGGGAGGTGGCGGTGATCTCCTGGGTGGCGGCCAGGCCGTCCAGCCCGGGCATCCGGATGTCCATGAGGACGACGTCGGGCCGCAGCTGCCGGGCGAGCCGTGCGGCCTCGGCGCCGTCGGCGGCCTCGCCGACCACCTCGATTCCGTCCTCACCGTCCAGGATGGATCGGAAGCCGGCGCGTACCAGGGTCTGGTCGTCGGCGAGCAGCACCCGGATCACGCCGGCGCTCCCGCCTGTGTCGGGCCGGGTCGCAGCGGAAGGCGGGCGCGTACCTGAAAGCCGCCGTCCGGCCCGGGGCCCGTGGTCAGCGAACCGCCCAGCGCGCGGGCCCGCTCGCCCATGCCGAGGATTCCGTTGCCGGGCGGGCCCGGTGCGCCCGTACCGTCGTCGTCGACCTCCACCAGCACGTCGTTGCGGTCCGGCCGGACTCTGACCACCGCGGCGGTCGCGCCGGCGTGCCGGGTCACGTTCGTGAGGGCCTCCTGGACGATCCGGTACGCCGCCAGGTCGACTTCCGGCGGCAACGGCCGGGTCTCGGCCAGCTCGGTGCGGATCGCCAATCCGGACCGTCCGGCCGTCGTGACGAGGTCGCCGAGGCGGTTCAGGCCGGGGGTGGGAACGGTCGGCGCCGCACCTTCCTGCCGCAGTACGTCCAGCGTTCTCCGCAACTCCCGCAGCGTCTCCTTGCTCGTCTGCTTGATCGCGGTGAGCGCCTGCTCGGACCGGGCGGGGTCCGGACGGTGCAGCGCGGCGCTGGCCTGCACGTTGATCAGCGAGAGGTGGTGGCCGAGCGCGTCGTGCAACTCGCGGGCGATGCGCAACCGCTCTTCGGTGGCCCGGCGCCGGGCCTCCTCCTCCTTGCCCTGCTCGGCGGCGAGCACTCTGGCCCGGGCCTCAGCGACGTAGGCCCGGCGGTTGCGGGTCACGCCGGCGATGACCGCGACGAGCCAACCGGCGTGCAGCAGGGTCGCCCCGTTCGCGCTGTCGGCGGACCTGTGGTAGCTGTCCGCGGCGGCGAAGGCGACGACCGAGGCGAGACCGAGCCCGATCGCCACCGCGAGGTGCCCCTCGTCGACGACGGTGTAGAGCGCCACGACGAACACCAGCATGATCGGCCCGGGCCGGTGCAGCAACGCTCCGTAGATGCCGACGGCGGCCAGCGCCACCACGCCCACCGCGACTGGATGGCGGCGGCGGACGTATAGCGCTCCGGAGGATGCCAGGACGGCGAGCAGCGCCGCCCACTCCGCGCCGGTGTCGATGCCCTGCGACTGCACCATCAGGCCGAGAAGGGCGACCAGGCCGACCCCGAGCATCAGGGCTGTGTTCGCCGTCCGGCCATGCCATCGCCAGCTCGACATGCGCCGAAGCCTAACCGTGCGCAACCGGCGGGAGAAGGCTCGGCCGTGCGGAGGTCAGATCGGCTGACGTCCGTTGTGGATCATCGACATCAGCAGTTCGTGGGTCTCGGCGTCGCCGGCTGCCACCAGCCCGCCGCCGGTCTGCCCGATCGGGGCGCCGTCTATCCCGGTGACCACGCATCCGGCGGCCCGGCACACGGCGATGCCGGCGGCGAAGTGCACGCTTCGGGCCAGGTCACCGCCATCGGTGACGTACGCCGCGCGTTTGCCGGCCGCGACCCAGGCCAGCGCCAGCGTCGTGGACACCACCCGCGGCCGGAACCGCTCGATGAACCCGGGGTGGGCCAGCAGGTCGACGGCCCGGAAGCCGGGCGCGCTCGGGAACGGCGGATCCAGGTTGACGTCGACCAGCCGGGTGGCGGACGTGGGCGTCAGCGGCGCGTCTACCCCGTCCTGCCGTACCCAGGCGGTCTGACCGTCGGTGAAGAAGACCTCGCCGCCGAACGGGTCGGCGACCGCCGCGGCCCCGTCGCGCAGGGCAACGTTGACGGCCACCAGCAGGTTGCCGACGGCGTAGTTGAGCGTGCCGCACAGCGGGTCCACCAACCACTGCCGCGCGGCGTCGGCCGCGCCGTGCTGCCCGCCCTCCTCGCCGAGCACCGCGTCATCCGGCCGAGCAGCACGGATGACCTCGAGAATCGTCTGCTCGGCCGCCACGTCGGCGGCGGTGGCGAAGTCGCCGGCGCCTTTGTCGATGCGCGTGAGCCGGTGGCCGTACCTGGTGCGCACCACGTCCGCGCCGGCACGGACCGCCGCTACCGCAACCCCAGCATCGTCAAGACTCGCGTACGGGTCGATCACGGGGCGCCCTCCGTCAGCGGCGGTACGCGATCTTGAGGTCGAGTCGAGCGCGGGATGCCGCCGGGTCATGGTCCGTACCTCCTCCTGTCGGGACGGCCCCACGCTACCGCCGGCGAACCGCCGCGCCGCGGAGTGTGCGGCGAGCGTCGGGGAGCGATCAGCGACGTCGCCGCGCCGGGTCGAGCAGGGAGGGCGGCGTGTCGAACTTCTCGTGTGCGGCGAGGTCGACGCCGGGAGTGACGATCGCGTCGATCGCGTCGAGCACGTCGGGGGTGAGCACGGTGTGCGCCGCGGCGAGCTGCGAGTGCAGGTGGTCCAGTGTGCGCGGGCCGATGATCGCGCTGGTCACGGCGGGGTGTGCGGTGACGAAGCCGAGGGCGAGCTGGATCATGGTCAGGCCGGCGTCGTCGGCGACGGTGGCCAGTTGCTCGACGGCCTCGAGCCGGGCCCGGTTGGCGGGGACGGTGGTGTCGAAGCGCTGCGGCATGAACGTCGAGCGGCTGGTCGTGACTGCCCGGCCCTCGCGGATCGCGCCGGACAGCCAGCCCGAGGCCAGCGGACTCCACGCGAGCACGCCGAGTCCGTACTGCTCGGTGACGGGCAGGACGTGGGCCTCGATCCCGCGCTGCAGGATCGAGTAGCTGGGCTGTTCGGTGACGTAACGGCTCAGGTGGTTGTCCCGCGCGGCCCACTGGGCCTGCACGATGCGGTAGGCCGGGAAGGTCGACGATCCGAAGTACCGGATCTTTCCCGACCGCTGCAGGTCCGTCAGCGCCGACAACGTCTCGTCGTCGCTGGTGGTGGGGTCCCAGCGGTGGATCTGGTAGAGGTCCACGTGATCCACACCGAGTCGGCGCAGGCTGTTGTCCAACGCGGTCACCAACCAGCGGCGCGAACTGCCCCGATGGTTGCGCTCGTCGCTCATCGGCATGTTCGCCTTCGTCGCCAGCACGATGTCGTCGCGGCGGCCGGCGATGGCCTTGCCGACCATCTCCTCGGACTGGCCGTCGCTGTACATGTCGGCGGTGTCGATGAGGTTGATCCCGGCGTCGAGGGCGGCATCGACGATGGCGGTCGCCTCGTCCTGGGTGGTGTTGCCGATCTTTCCGAAGTTCATCGCGCCGAGCACGAGGGTGCTGACCTGCACACCGGTACGGCCCAAGGTGCGGTACTGCATGGCGGTTCCTCCTGAGGGGTGAGTGGTGGGCCCGGCCTGGTCATGGGTCACCTGTTCGTGGCACCATGGGCAAGCGGAACCGTGTTCCGCAATCAACATACGGAACACGGTTCCATTTGACAAGGCGAGTGACGGAGGCAACAGGCGGTGGTCGAGTTCGACAGCGGATCAGGGGAGCCGGCCCCGCGGAAGCGCGCCGATGCCCGGCGCAACGAGAAGACCCTGCTGGACGCGGCAGCCGCGGTCTTCGTCGCTCAGGGCGTCGGTGCGCCGGTGCGCGACATCGCCGCGCGGGCAGGCGTGGGCGTCGGCACCATCTACCGTCACTTCCCGACGCGAGCCGATCTCATCGTCGCCGTCTACCGGCACCAGGTCGAGGCCTGCGCGGAGGCCGGCCCGACACTGCTGGCCAACAGCAGCACGTCGTACGCCGCCCTGGCGGGCTGGATCAACCTCTTCGTCGATTTCCTGGTCACCAAGCACGGCCTCGCCGAGGCGTTGCAGTCCGACGATGCCGCCTTCGAGACGCTGCACGCCTATTTCCTCGACCGCCTCGTCCCCGTGTGCGCCCAACTGCTCGACGCCGCCGCGACGGCAGGGGAGATCCGCTCGGACGTCGAGGCCTACGAGCTGCTGCGCGGCGTCGGCAATCTCTGCATCGGCGCGGACGACAACCCCCGCTACGACGCGCGTCGCATGGTCGGGCTCCTCACCGCCGGACTGCGCCTGGGCTAGCGCCCCCTCAGGGCGGCGTACGCCGACAGCTCCTCGCGCCGCCGACGAACCGGCGGCGCGAGGAGTGGGGAGTCGTCGGCGACGTGCCGCTCAGCGGGACCTCTTCGTCGCCCGTTTCCGGGGCGGCGTCAACAGGTCGGCTATCGCCGCGATCGAGGACGGCACCAGGCGGTAGTACGCCCAGACGCCCCGCTTCTCGCGCTCGATCAGGCCGGCCTCGGTGAGGATCCGAAGGTGATGACTCACGGTCGGCTGGGAGAGATTGAGCGGCGCGGTGAGGTCGGTCACCGACGCCTCGCCCTCCGGAGAGGACTGGATCAGACTGAGCAGGCGCAGTCGGGCTGGGTCGGCGAAGGCCTTCAGCACTCCCGCGAGCCGCTCGGCATCGGCACGCTTAATCGGCTCGCCGGCAAGCGGCGAGATAGCAGGCATGGCAGTTTCCGCAGTTCCCACGTCTTCTATCGTTCCACCAACACCATCGATAGGTCGGTGGAACCGGGACAGTACCCCGACGGCGATTGATGGGACTACCGCGACTACGGCCCCACCTACCGGCGGCTTCCGCGGGTGAAGGCCCGCTGGGACCCCCGGAACGTGTTCCGGCACGACCTGTCCATCCGCCCCCTCAGCGACGCCGGCGAGCGTTGAGCCGGGCGGCCTGACGTGTCAGGTGGTCGCGCTCGGCGAGGTTGGGTGCCTTCTGGGCCGCCTCGGCGTACAGCCGCGCAGCCGTCGCCGGGTCGCCGTCGCGTTCGTGGAGGTACGCCGCCACCGCGGTGTGGCGGGGCAGCGAGTCGTCCAGCGCCGCGAGCGCCGCCAACCCGGCGCGCGGACCGTCGGCCTCGCCGACGGCCACCGCGCGGTTGAGCCGGACGACCGGACTGTCGGTCAGGCGCGCCAGCTCGTCGTACCACTCGACGATCTGCACCCAGTCGGTCTCCTCGGCGGTGGGCGCGTCAGCGTGGAGTGCCGCGATGGCGGCCTGGGCCTGGAACTCGCCCAACCGGTCGCGGGCGAGGGCGGCCTGCAGGATCTCGACGCCTTCGGCGATCGACCCCGTGTCCCACCGGCCGCGGTCCTGCGCGGCGAGCGGCACCAGGCGGCCGTCGGGCGCGGTCCGGGTGGCGCGCCGGGCGTGGTAGAGCAGCATGAGGGCGAGCAGCCCCGCCACCTCGGGGTGGTCGATCGCGGCCGCGAGCTGCCGGGTGAGCCGGATGGCCTCGGCGGAGAGGTCGACGTCGCCGGAGTAGCCCTCGTTGAAGACCAGGTAGAGGACGCGCAGCACGGTGGCCACGTCGCCGGGCTGGTCGAACCGCACGCTGGCGACGGTGCGCTTGGCCCGGCTGATGCGCTGCGCCATGGTCGCCTCGGGCACCAGGTAGGCCTGGGCGATCTGCCGGGTGGTCAGCCCGCCGACGGCGCGCAGCGTGAGCGCGACCGCGGACGACGGCGTCAGCGACGGGTGGGCGCACAGGAAGTGGAGCTGAAGCGTGTCGTCCACCGCGGTCGCCGGCCCGGGCGCCGGCTCCACGTCGACGAGGTCCTCACGCCGCCGGCGGGCCGCGTCCGCCCGGGTCGCGTCGAGGAACTTGCGCCAGGCCACGGTGACCAGCCAGCCCTTCGGGTCCCGCGGTGGGTCGGCCGGCCAGACGCGGACCGCCTCGACCAGCGCGTCCTGTACGGCGTCCTCGGCCGCCGCGAAGTCGGCTCCGCGGCGGACGAGGATCCCGAGGACGCTCGGCGTGAGGCCCCGGAGCAGGGCCTCGTTCATCGGGGAGGTCACTCCGTGATGGTGGGCGGCGCGGCCAGGAACGGTCGCACCTCGAGCCACTCGTGGATCGGCTTCCCGCCCGCGCCGGGGGCGGCCGACAGCTCCCCGGCCAGCTCGATGGCGCGCTCGTGGCTGTCGACGTCGATCACCACCCACCCGGCGATGAGGTCCTTGGTCTCGGCGAACGGGCCGTCGGTGACCGGCGGGCGCCCCTCGCCGTCGTACCGGACGAACGTCCCCTCGGGGGCGAGCGCCTGACTGTCGACGAACTCGCCGGTCCCCTCGAGCCGGGCCGCGAAGTCGTGCATGTACTGCATGTGCGCCGAGATCTCCTCCGGCGTCCACTGGGCCATGGGCACGTCGTTGGCCGGAGCCGGTGCGCCGCGGTAGTGCTTGAGCAGCAGGTACTTGGCCATCGTGTTTCTCCTCGGTGCTGGTGCGACCCATTGTGGTCACCTTCACCGCGGGGACGGAGCCGGCCGGGCGATCTCGACATCGCCCGTCCACTTTCTTTGGCTCTCGTGGCGGTCCTTCAGGTTCAGCAGTGACGGGCCGGCGACTGGGCGGTCGTGTCCGTCACGTCGCCGACACGTCGACGGCCGCGGCGCCGACGATGACCTTGTCACCGTCGTTCTGCACGTAGCCGACAACCGAGGCGTGCCCGGGCACGAGCTCCCGCGGGACCCCGAGCACGACCTGTCCACTCCCCGTGTCCAGCCTCGCGGACGTGAAGGCGCGCACCACGCCGTCCTGTCGCAGCCTCCGCCCGGCGTTCTCGCCGCGGGGGACGTCGTTCTCCAGGCCTCGTTCCACGATTGCCACGTTCAGCACCGCCCGGTCCGGCAACCCCGCGGCCTGATAGTTCACCACCACCTGGGACCCGCCGCCCGTGTCCTCGACGACGCCGTCGACCGACAGCGCGAGCGATGTGGCGGCTTGCTCTCTGAGCGCGGTAGCGATCGCCGATGAGGCCTGCCGGCGGTCCGAACCGACGAACTCGACGGTGCCGTTGACGATCATCTGCGGCGTGTAGAGCCCGCCGGAGCCGAAGGCCCGGGCGTACGCCTCCTGCCGGAGCGTGTGCGCCTCGGCCCCGAACGGGTCGACCCAGCCCAGGTGGTCCCAGTAGTCGACGTGGAAACCGAGGGCGTAGACGCGCTGCCCCTGCTGCCGGGCGTCGCGATCGATCTCGGACAGCACGTCCTCGGCCGGGGGACAGCTGTTGCAGCCCTGGGAGGTGAACATCTCCACGACGGCGAAGCCGCCGCCGGCCGCCGGCTGGGCACTACCAGACCGGGTGCCCGGTGTGTCCGTCATGGCCCATCCTCCTCGGTCGGTCCTGCTGGCGGCCCTGACCTTCCCCATCCCGCGGCAACCATTCTGGATGCGGGCGCCCCGGCCGCGGACCCGGACCGGGCCCCGGCCTCGGCGTCGGCCCTGGACCGGGTCCGGGGTCCGGCGCCGCGACAGATCACCCGGCTTGCGGGCCCACCCCGCGGGCGATCGGTTTGGGCAACGCCGCACCCTGCCGGTCCGAGCATGATACGAAGTTTGGGCGGGATTGTCCGGAGGAACGGGGGCGGTGACGGCGGCGCGGTCGGGGTGGATTCTGCGCGGTCAGGACAGTCCCCGCCGGATCTCCTACCTGGAACTCCTCTTCGACCTGGGCCTCATCGTCGCCCTCATGCGGCTGTCCGACCGGCTGACCGGCGACCTCGGCTGGAATCACGCGCTGGAAACCGTGGTCCTGCTCGCCGCGATCTGGTGGGTCTGGACGGTCACCGCGTACACCACCGACTGGTACGACCCCAGGCTGCCGCTCGTCCAGTTGATCGTCCTCGGCGTGCTGTTCGGCGGACTGCTGATGTCGCTCGCCATCAGCAGCGCGTTCGAGGGGGTCAACGGGATCGCCTTCGCCGGGGCGTACGTGGGCCTGCACCTCTGTCGCGGGCTCATCCTCATCACCGCCCTGCGCGGGCACGCGTTGCAGAAGCGGCCCATGCGGGTGCTCATCTGGTTCTGCCTGACCGGCGTGCTGTGGCTGGTCGGCGCGTTCCTGCCCAGCCCGATCCGGCTGGTGCTCTGGGCAGTGGCGATCACGACGGACTACACGGTCGGCCTCTTCGGTTATCCACTGCCCCGGCTCGGCCGCTCGGGCGTCGAGGAGCTCCGCGTCGGGGGCGAGCACCTGGCGGAACGGTACCGACAGATGTTCATCGTCACCCTGGGGGAGATCATTCTGGTCGGGGTGCGGCAGTACGGCGACCCTCCGTTCGTGTCCCTGGCGACGGCGGGGGTGATCCTGCTCTTCGCCATGACGGTGACGATGTGGCGGATCTACATCGTGTACGTCGCCGACTATCTCGCCACCGGGATCGACGAGGCCAACAATCCCGGCCGGATCGCGCTGGTCGCGGCGTACGCGCATCTGGTCATGGTGGCCGGCGTGGTGTTGGTCGCCGCCGGGGGCGCCCTCGTCGCCCGAGACCCCCTCGGCGAGACCAGCCCCACGGAGCTGGCCATCGTGGTCGCCGGCCCGGTGGTGTTCCTCGCCGGCCGCACCGTCTACGCGCTGGTGGTGTTCCGGGCGATGCTGTGGCGGCTGCCCGTCGGCGTGGTGGTCCTGTCGCTGGCGGCGCCGGCGATGCGAGGGCTGCCACCGCTCGTGGTGGCCGTCGTCATGACCGCGGGCATGATGGCGATCGCCTTCGTCCCACACTGGGGGCAACCGGTGTACCGCACTCACTGGCACATCCGTACCCGCTGGTGAACCGGTGACTTGACACCCATGATCCTCGCCGGGCCAGGATGAGCGGTGACCTCGCCCCTGTCGACGCCGCCCGCCATTTCCGGCGGCACACTCGCCGATGGCCCGCAGCCGGTGCTCTCCGCTGCCGGCGGTCTGCTGCTACGGCCGTGGGAAGCGGCCGACGCCGCGGTCTTCTTCTCCGCCTACCGTGATCCGGAGATCCGGCACTGGCACACCCGCCAGCCCGCTTCCGAGGACCAGGTCCGCGCGTGGTTCGACCAGTACCGCCGGGACTGGGCGCAGGAGAGGGGCGCACATTGGGCGGTGACCCGAGACGGCGCCGACGTGCTGGGACGCATCGCGATGCGCGGAGTCGATCTCGATGACGGTGTCGCCAACTGCGCGTACTGGGTCCTCCCGCCCGCCCGTGGCGCAGGGGTGGCTTCCCGCGCGCTCACGGCCCTGAGCGCATGGGCCCTCGGCGAGGCGGGCTTCCACCGACTGGAGCTGGATCACTCGACCCGCAACCTCGCCTCCTGCCGCGTCGCCGCCAAGGCCGGCTTCGTCCTGGAGGGCACGAAGCGGAGCGACGCCGTCCACTCCGACGGCAGACACGACATGCACCTGCACGCCCGCATCCGGGGCGACGAGTAACCCGCCCGGCTCCCTGGCTGTGACGCACATCACTCGGGGTGAACTTTCACCCGCAGGTCACGTCCAGAGCACCTGGATACCTCTCGCATTCATCTAGGGAGCATGATGCGAACAGTTCGTACGATATCGGCGCTGGCACTGCTGGTGCTGGGCGTCACCGCGGCGGCTCCGGGCGGCTCGCCGGCGTCGGCGCAGCCCCGAGTCGCGAAACCGGCCACCACGCCGGCGGTCGCGTCCAAGGCCCGGACGGTCACTCTGCTCACCGGCGACACCGTCCACGTCAGCACCGTGAACGGCCAGACGGCGGTCGACGTCGTCCCGGGCAGGGGGCGGGAACGGATCCCGTTCATCACCCACAGCGCGGGCGAGGACGTGCGGGTCATCCCCGCCGACGCCGTCGGCCTGCTCAACCGGGGCAAGCTCGACGAGCGGCTCTTCGACATCTCGATGCTGGTCGGCTTCGGCTACGACGACAGCCGGGCCACCCTGCCGCTCATCGTCCAGCACGGCAGCGCCGCCCCCGCCAGCCTCCCCGGTGCCCGGACCACCCGGCAGCTCTTTGGGGCGAGCGCCGTCGCGGAGAGCCGCGCGGACGCGGTGTCCTTCTGGAACAACCTCACCTCCGCCGCGAGCGGCACCGAGCGGCAACTGCGCCCCGGGTTCGACAAGATCTGGCTCGACGGGCTGCGCCAACCCACCCTCGACGTCAGCGTCCCGCTGACCGGCGCGCCGAAGGCCTGGCAGGCCGGCTGGACGGGAGCGGGGGTGAAGGTCGGCGTGATCGACACCGGCGTCGACCAGACCCACCCCGACCTGGCCGGCCGCGTCGCCGCCGCGGAGAACTTCACCGCCGACGCGGACACCCTCGACCGGGTCGGCCACGGCACCCACGTCGCCTCCACCATCGCCGGCACCGCGGCCGCGTCGCAGGGCCGTTACCAGGGCATGGCGCCCGACGCGACCCTCTACAGCGCCAAGGTCTGCACCGAGGTGGGCTGCCCGGAGTCGGCGATCCTGGCCGGCATGACCTGGGCGGCGCAGCAGGGCGTCAAGGTCGCCAACATGAGCCTCGGCGGCCCGGACAGCCCGGAGACGGACCCGATCGAGGCGGCCCTGGCCGACCTCACCCACCGATACGGCATGCTCTTCGTCGTCGCCGCCGGCAACGACGGCCTGGGCGGCGAGTCCACGGTGAACTCGCCCGGCAGCGTGACCGAGGCGCTGACCGTGGGCGCCGTGACCAAGACGGGCGAGCTGGCCGAGTTCTCGGGCCGAGGCCCGCGCACGGGCGACGCCGGCATCAAGCCGGAGATCACCGCGCCCGGCGTGGGCATCGTCGCTGCCCGCAGTTCGACCTCCGACCTGTCGCCGAACGCCGAGAACCCGCAGTACACCAGCCTTAACGGCACCTCGATGGCGACTCCGCACGTGGCCGGCGCGGCGGCGATCCTGGCCCAGCAGCACCCGGACTGGACGCCGGAGCGGATCAAGTCCACGCTGATGGCAGCCGCGGCGCCGAGCGACACCATCGGTGTCTACGAGCAGGGCGCGGGCTTCCTCGACGTCGCCCGCGCGACCCAGCAGGCCGTCACGGCGAGCCCGGTCAGCGTCGCCTTCGAGCGAAGCACCGCGGCGCAGAAGAGCACGATCACGTACGCCAACAGCGGCTCCTCCGCCCTCACCCTGGCTGTCTCGCTCGACGCCAAGGACGCCGACGGCGCTCCGGCGCCGGCCGGGCTGTTCGGCCTCAGCGCCTCCTCGGTGACGGTCCCGGCCGGCGGCACGGCCACCGTGACCGTCACCGTGCAGGCCGGCGCCGGCCTGCCCGACCGCTACTTCGGCGGTGAGGTGACCGCGACCGGCGGCGGCGCGCGGGTGCAGACCCCGGTCGCGCTCGACGTCGCCCGCCACCAGCTGACCCTCAAGCTCGTCGGGCCGGACGGCGGAGCGCCCACGCCCGACCAGGGCTGGGTCACCCTCCTGACCGACCTGGACCGGCAGACCGTCCTGGTGCTCGAGAACCCGGCTACCAGCAGGTACCGGGTCCGCGCGGGCCGCTACCTGGTCCAGACCTACCTGCTGACCGGCGAGCCGTCCTTCCCGCACGTCACCACGCTGGTGCGCCCGAGCCTCGACCTGACCACGGACCAGGCTCTCACCGTGGACACCCGCCTCGCGAAGCCGATCGCGGTGTCGGTGCCGAACCCGGGGGCCACCGCGGTCCACGAGGAGTCCGGCTGGACGATCCGGACGCAGCGGCCGCAGATCTGGGGCAGCAACGACCCGTTCGGCGTGCTGATGGGCGTGCCCTTCGACCACGTGCGGACCGCGCAGATCGGGGCCGGCAAGACGCCCGGCTTCGTTTCGTACGTCCACGGGATGTGGGGTCAGCCCGCCCAGGACGGCACCCTGCACAACAGCCCCTACGTCTACCGGGTCTACCTCTACGAGCCGGAGAAGATGATGACCGGGCTGACCCGCAAGCTGCGCGCGGGTGATTTCGCCACGGTCCGCTCCCAGACCAGCGCGGACGTGGCCGACGTGCCGGTGTCGCGGTCCGCGGTGGCGCACGCGCCGGGCAACTCGCCGGTCTACCGCGACGAGCGCAACATCCCGCCGAGCTTCACCTACGACGCGCCGCGCACCATCACCGAGTACTACAACCAGGACAAGCAGGCCGTGTGGCAGTCGACCTCGGCCCAGCTGAGGTACACGTACTACGAGTCGGCGTGGACCAGCTACAAGCCTGGGCGGACGTACACGGTGAAGTGGGCCAACGGGGTGGCCGGGCCGGTCTTCCCGGCGCCGAACTTCGGCCAGCAGTTCGCCACCCGCTACTGGGGCGACACGATCGGCGGGCCCGGGCCGCTGCACGGCGACGGCGCCGGACACATGGGCTTCCGGCACGTCCGCGGCGGGAGCGTGCAGGTGAACCTCTACCGCAACGGGGTCAAGGTCGGCGACGCGAATCAGGTGCCCTGGACGTGGGACGTGCCTGCGGAGACGGGTGACTACCGGTTGGCCGCGACCTTCCGCAGCGACCCGGCGTTCACCCTGTCGACGGCGGTCGACGCGGAGTGGACCTTCAAGTCCGGGCACGTGCGCGAAGGCGACCTGGTGAAGCTGCCGATGACGGCGATCCGGTACAACCCGGAGCTCGACGTCGACCACCGGGCGCCCGCCGGCCGGCTGTTCGCGATCCCGGTCTCGCTCGACCGTCAGGTCGGCGCGGCGCCGGGCCGGACCAGGTCCCTGACCGTCGAGGCGTCCTTCGACGACGGCAAGACCTGGCGGAAGCTGACGGTGCTGCGCTCCGGCGAGAAGGCGGTCGCCTGGGTACGCAACCCGTCCGGTAGCGGCTTCGTGTCGCTGCGGGCCTCCGCCACGGACACCGGCGGCAACACGGTCAAGCAGACCATCATCCGCGCCTACCGGTACTGAGGGTGGGACCCGGGCGCGGCGCGCAGGCGCCGCGTCCGGGTCACCGTCGCCAGGCCGACGGCGAGCCCGACCCGTCGTGCTCGGCGAGAGCCTCGCTCACGCCGGTCCGCCGAGGGTCGGGTCGCCGTTGGCAAAGTGGACGGCCCGCTCGACGGCGGCGTCCCGCTCGGCCGGATCGTCGTGCTCCTCCCCGAGCTCCACGGCGTAGGCGCGGAGCAGATCGTGCATCCGCCATCGGCCGTCGCCGGCCTGGACCAGCAGCTGCGCCCCGAGCTCGGCGAGCAGGCCGCGGGCGGAGCGCAGGGACAGGCCGCCCAGGGCGGCCGCCGCTCGCGTGCTCAGCTCCCCGGCCGGGTGCAGGGGCAGCAGCCGGAAGAGCCGGGCTGCCTCCGGAGTCAGGGCCCGGTAGGACCAGGAGAAAATCGCCTCCAGGTCGGCGCGCGCGTCCCCGAAGCCGGTCAACCGGCCGTCGGTCTCGGCCAGCTCGCCCGCGACCGCGGGCAGGCTGAGCCCGCCCCGGCCGACGCCCCGGGTGGCGACCAGCGCCAGGGCCAACGGCAGCCGGCCGCACCGCGCGATGATCTCGTCGACGGCGGCCGGGTCGACGGCCGCCGCGTCGCCCAGCCGCCGGGTGAGCAGCTCGCGGGCCTCGGCGTCGGTCAGCAGGTCGAGGTGCAGTGGGTGAGCGCCCGCCGGGCCGGCCCCGCCGTTGATCCGGCGGCGGCTGGTGGCGATGACGAGACTGCCGCCGGTGCCGGGCAGCAGGTGCCGGATCTGGTCCCAGTCGCGGCAGTTGTCGAGCAGGATCAGCATCCGACGTTCGGCCAGGATGCCGCGGTAGAGGCCGGTCTGGGCGTGCAGCTCGGCCGGGATGGCGGCCGGCGCGACCCCGAGGGACCACAGGAAGCCGCGCAACGCCTCCGCCGGTGTCATCGCCAAGTCGCCGGAGGCGAAACCCCGCAGGTCCGCGTGCAACTGCCCGCCGGGATAGCGGGCGGCCAGCTGGTGGGCCAGGTGCACCGCGAGGGTGGTCTTCCCGACGCCCGGCATGCCGTCGATCAACAGGGCCGTGGTCCGCCGGTCACCGGCCAGCAGCTCCCGCGCGGCGGCCAGCACGTCGCGGCGGCCGCTGAAATAGGGGTGGTCGGCCGGCAACTGCGCCGGCGGATCGGTCGGGGTCGGCTGCGACAACTCCACCTCGGCGGGCGGCCATGATTCGGGCTCCGCGCCGCCACCGGACGCTCCGGACCGGATGAGGGCCGGTTTCGCGCCGCGCCGCGACCTGGCGCCGTCGGCCGGGGCGTCGTGGTCGAGCAGGCGGTCCCGGGCCGCGCGCAGGTCGCCACCCGGCTGGATGCCGAGCTCGTCGCCCAGCCGGCGCTCGATGTCGGCGTAGGCCGCGAGGGCCTCGGCGCGCCGGCCGTCCGCGGCGAGCGCGAGCAGCAGCCGCGCCTGCAGTGCCTCGTCCAGCGGCTCGACCTCGGCGGCCTGCCGGATCGCGGGCAGCACGACGTGCGTGCACCCGGCCCGCAAGGCGGCGTCGGTCGCCGCCCGCACGGCGGCGAACCGCTCACCGTCCACTGCGACGAACTCCGGATGAACCCGCCCGCCGGCCTGCAGGCCCGCGGCACACCGCTCCCGCCACAGCGCCAGCCCCTCCCGGTAGAGCGCGACGGCCGGTGCGCCGGAGCTGCCGTCGGCCCGGGCGACCAGGCGCCGGAAACGCAGCAGGTCGAGCGACTGTCCGTCGATCCGCAGCCGGTACTCGGCACCGTCGCGGATCAGCACCGAACCCGCTGCCCGCGTCGGCAGGCCCGGCTCGAAGCGCCGCCGCAGCACCCCGACATGCCGGTGCACCACGTTCACCGCGCTGGGTGGGGGGTCGGACTCCCAGAGCAGGTCGACGAGCTCGGCGACGCTGACGGCACCGCCGGCACGGGCGAGCAGCAACGCCACGATCAGCCGCTGCTGCCGGGTGCCCAGGTCGATTTCGGCCTGGCCGTGCCAGGCCCGCACCGGGCCGAGAATCGCGAACGAGAGCGGGCTGGTCATATTGATGCGATCCATACCGGGCCGGTTGCCACGAACGCCACAGCCTGGCAGGACCCGTGCGCCGCAACGGGCGCACGCCGCCGCGCTGTGAGCTTCGACTCAGCGGCCGGGTCGCCGGCGGGTAAATCGTCCCCGCTCAGGCCGCCTTGAGGCCGGTACGCAGGGCACGCAGCGCGTAGTGCGTCCGGGACTTCACCGTGCCGATCGGCACTCCCAGCCGGCCCGCGACCTCTTCCAGCGACCGCCCGACCAGGTAGACCTCGGAGAGCAGACTGCGCTGGGCCGGGCTCAGGCGGTCGAGCGCGTGCCGGATGGCGTACGCCGCCAGCGCGCTGCCGGTGGTGTCGTCACCAGCGGGAATCCAGGTCATGTCGACGAGCTGGACCTCGGCCGGGCGGCCCCGCCGCAGCCGGACGCCGTCGATGACGAGCCGCCGGGCGACGGTGACGAGCCACCGCCGGGCGGCCTCGGGCTCGGCCGGCACCGAGTCGAGGTGCCGCCAGGCCCGCAGCATCGTCTCCTGGAGCAGGTCCTCGGCGGTCTGCCGCTGGCCGTGGGTCAGCACGAGCAGGAGACGCAGCACGGCGTGGGCGTGGTCCGCGTGCAGCGTGTTCATGCGCTCGGCCCGGCCGGCCGGTGATTCGTCGCGTGCCCGCAGCACGGCATCTCCCCCCACAGGCAGGAGCAACGGTCAGTGCGGCACGAGCCTAGGGACGATCGACGCGAATGGACTGACGCGTAAGTGCGGATCGAGTGCCGTCACCGATCGCGGTCGGTCACGGACCCGACGTGACCGTTGCGAGCAGGCCGGCCAGCCGCCGGCCGGTCCCGGTCTGCGCGTACGGGATGAGGGCCAGCGCCTCCTGCCACGCCCGCACCGCGGCGTCCTGGTCGCCGCCGGCGGCGAGGGCGTCGCCGAGCAGCGTCAGCACCTCCGCGGCCGGCGCCGACGCCGAGGCCTCCTGGTAGGCGACGGCCGCCTCGCGCCAGCAGCCGACCGCCTTCCCGAGCTCGCGCCGGGCGGAATGCACCCGGCCGCGCACCTCCCACGCCTCGGCGATGCCCAGCCGGTACTGCGCTGCGCGGGACAGCGCCATCGCCTGCTCGGCGCAGCGCATCGCCTCGTCTTCCCGGCCCAGTTCGGCGTTGCTTCCGGCCATGATCACCAGACCGTCCGCGAGCAGTTTGTCGTCACCGGCCGCCCGGGCCGGTCCCAGCGCCGCGGAGAGCGCCCGGACGACCTCCTCGTGCCGCCCCTGGGCGTGCAGGATCATCGCCCGGTTGATCCTGGCCCGGGTCAGCTCGCCGTGCAGGCCGAGCCGGGCGAGCAACTCGAGAGCCCGGTCGAGGTGCCCGACCGCGGCCTCGTGCTCGCCCCGGAAGTAGGCCGCCCCGGCCAGGCTGCGGTGCATCCTCGCCTGCCCGACCAGGTCGCCGCCCGCCCGGGCGGCGTCGAGGGCCACCTCGCCGGTCGCCGTCCAGTCGGTCCACCGGCCGCTGCGGTCGAAGAAATGCTGCATGCCCAGGGCGAGTTGCCAGGCGTCGGTGTGCCGGCCCTGCGTGGCGGCCCGACCGACCAGCGCGATGAGGACCTGCCTCTCGGCGCTGAACCAGCCCATGGCGTCGCCGTGGCCGGCGAACCGCAGGGGGGTCTCGCCCGGCCCCGGCTCGATGAGCGGGTGGTCCTCGGAGGTCAGCAGCCGCCGGTGCGCCTGATAGCAGGTGGCCCGGTAGAACTGCAGGCAACGCAGCTCCGCGGCGGCGCGCTCGGCCGGGTTGTCGATCTCCTCGCCGAGCTCCCTGGCGTAGGCCAGCAGCAGGTCGTGGGCGCGGTAGCGGCCCGGCAGGTCCTCGCTGATCAGGTGCGCCCGGCTCAGCTCGCCGATCAGCGCCCGCCCGACGCGCGGCGGGACGCCGGCCAGGCCCGCCGCACCGGCGACCGAGATGTCGGGACCGGGATGGATCGGCAGCAGCCGAAAGAGTCGGGCGGCCGGGGCGGAGAGTGCCCGGTAGGACCAGGAGAAGACGGCACGCAGGCCGGTCTGCGGGTCGTCACCGTCGAATCCGTCCAGGCTGCCGGGCGCGTGGGCCAGCTCGGCGGCGATCTGCGCCGGCGGCGTCCGCGGCACGCTCGCCGCGCGGGCGGCCACCACGGCCAGCGCGAGCGGCAGCCGCCCGCAGCTGGCGATGATCGCGTCGATCGCGGCCGGGTCCGCTGCGACGGGGCCGGCGCCGAGCGGCCCGAGGAGCGCCGCGCGGGCCTCGTCGAGGCTCGGTAGGCCGACCGGCAACGGGTGGGCGCCGGTCGTGGTCAGCAGGGTGCTGAGCCGGCTGCGGCTGGTGACGATCACCAGACAGGCCGGGTTGCCCGGCAGCAGGTGCCGGATCTGCTCCGCGTCCCGGCAGTTGTCGAGCACGATCAGCAACCGCCGGCCGGCAAGACTGCTGCGGTACATGCCCGCCAGAGCGTGCAACTCGGCGGGAATGCCCTGCTGAGGCACCCCGAGCGAGCCGAGGAAACCGCGCAGCGCCTCGGCCGGGCTCATCGCCGCGTCCCGCCCGTCGTAGCCGCGTAGGTCGACGTACAGCTGCCCGTCCGGGTAGCCGGCGGAGAACTCGTGGGCGAGGTGGACGGCGAGTGCGGTCTTGCCGATCCCGGGCATGCCGTCGATCGCGAGCACCGCCGGCCCGCCCGGGCGCGCGACCGCCGCGCGGGCCTCGGCGATGAGGTCGTCCCGGCCGCTGAAGAAGGGCAGGTCCGGCGGCAGCTGCGCGGGCCGGGGCAGAGGCGCCGGCGACCCGGTCCGCGCCGGCCCGGTGCGCTGGTGCAACAGCCGGTCGTACGCCTCCCGCAGCTCCTCGCCCGGATCGATGCCCAGGTCCTCGGCGAGCCGGCGGCGCACCACCCGGTACGTCTCGACGGCCTCCGCCTGGCGGCCGTCGGCGGCGAGCGCAAGCAGCAAACGGCTCTGCAGCGACTCGTCGAGCGGGTGCTGCTCGGCGGCCTGCCGCAACGGCGCCAGCACCGCGCTCAGTCGACCGCAGCGCTCGGCGGCGTCGGCGGCCTCGCGCACGACCTGGGCGCGTTCGGCCTCCACGGCGAGGAACGCGGGATGCCGGCGGGACGCCGGTTCCAGGCCCGCGGCACATCGGCCGCGCCACAGTCGCAGCCCGTCGAGGGAGTGCCGCAGCGCCGACTCCGGGTCGCCGTCCTGCAGGCTCCGGCCGGCCAGCCGGCTCAGTGACCGGAACTTCAGCAGGTCGAGGGTTTCCTCGTCGGCGCGCAACCGATAACCGGAGAGGTCCCGGAGGATGTGCCGGCCCGCCGCCCTGGTGGGCAGGTCGGGCTCGAACAGCCGCCGGAGCACCCCGACGTGCCGGTGCACGACGTTCGCGGCGCTGGCCGGGGCCTCCTCGTCCCAGAGCAGGTCGACCAGCTCGGCCAGGGCGACCGGCGAACCGGCCCGGGCCAGCAGCAACGCGAGCACCAGACGCTGCTGACGGGCGCCCAGACGCAGCTCGGCGCCGGCGCGGACGACCCGGACCGAGCCGAGCACCGAGAAGCCGATCGCCTCGCCCGCCTCCGCCCGCACGCCGGCAACGGTAACCGGCCGACCGGCCACCCCGAGCTCGCGGCCACCCGCCGGTCAGGAACGCGGCCGCCGCGTGGCCGGTTCCTCGCGGCGGGGCGACGCGGCGGGTGCGCCGGCGGCGGCGTAGCGGCGGGCCAGCTGCGCGAAGGCTTTCCTGAGCTCGGCCGGACCGACGACCTCGATGTCGGCGTCGAACCTGCCGATCGTGGCGGCCAGGCCCGGCCATGACCACGAGCCCAGGACGAGCCGGCAGCGACTCGAGTCGATCTCCTCGACGACTCCGTCCGGCACGTAGCGGGAAACGGCTGCGGCGGGCAGGTCGAGGATCACCTCACCCCGGCAGGGCCAGTCGCCGGAGCCGCCGACGCCCCGGAACGTGTGGGTCACGAAGGCGGCCACGTCACCTCCGGGCACCTCTCGCGGCGCGAATCGGGGCCCGGTGGGGGCGAGCGGGGTGATCCGGTCGGCGCGGAACGTGCGCCAGTCCTGGCGGTCGAGGTCCCAGGCGACGAGGTACCAGCGTCCGCCCCAGGTGACCAGGTGGTGGGCTGCGCCCGGCGCGGCGGGATCCGCGGGCCGCGGCAGTCCGGTCCCGCGGCGGCGTAGTCGAAACGCAGCACCTCGCGGGCGTGCACGGCGGCGCTGAGTGCCATGAGCACGCCGCTCGCGACCGGCGGGTCCGATCGCCTCGTGGACCGCTCGACCGCGGTGACCTGAAGCGTGTCGATCCGGTGACGCAGCCGGGCGGGCATGACCTGCCGCACCGTGTTCAGCGCACGGGCCGCTGCCTCCTCGATGCCGGCGCCGGTGGTGGCGGCGACCTGCAGGGCGATGGCCAGCGCGACGGCCTGCTCGTCGTCGAACAGCAACGGGGGCAACTCGGCGCCGGCGTCGAGCCGGTACCCGCCGTCGGGCCCCTTGAACGCCACGATCGGATAACCGAGCTCGCGCAGGCGGTCAACGTCGCGGCGCACGGTGCGCGGGCTGACCTCCAGCCGCTCGGCCAACACCGCCCCCGGCCAGTCGCGGCGCGCCTGCAGCAGCGAGAGGAGCGACAGCAGCCGCGCTGAGGTCTTCGGCATACGCACCATAGTGCCGACAGAAGCGGACACTTCCTGGCCGCTACGCCTGCGATGGTGGACGCGTGCCAGCCAACGACACCAACTCGAACGACCGGACGGTCAGCGCACCGCGCCTGGTCGGGCCGAGGTACTCCTGACCGATGACCGTTCTCGACACCCGGGCGCTCAACCGCGCGACACTCGCCCGACAGTTGCTGCTCGACCACGCCGACCTGCCGGTCGTTGACGCCGTCGCGCACCTGTGCGGCCTGCAGGCGCAGGAACCGCAGGAACCGTTCGTCGGGCTGTGGTCCCGGCTCCGCGGGTTCGACCCGGCGGTCCTCTCGGACCTGCTGACCCGGCGCGGCGTGGTGCGGATCCACCTCATGCGCCGCACCGTCCACCTCCTCACCGCCGACGATGCCGTGGCCTGGCGGGCCCGCCACGACACCATGCTGCGCCAACGGGTACTCGGCACCTACCGTCGCGAGCTCGCCGGAGTGGACCTCGACGAGCTCGCGACGGCGGGCCGGGCGGTGCTGGCCGACGGCGAGCCGCGCTCGATGGCCGAGGTCGCGCGGGCGCTGGCCGAGCGTTGGCCGCAACCGGGGCCACGGGCGCTGGGCGAGATGGTGCTCGCCGCCCTCCTGCCGGTGGCGCAGCTGCCACCGCGCGGGCTGTGGCGGACGAGGGCGGGAGTGCGCACCGTCCTGCTCTCCTCCTGGCTGGGACGCGAGATCGACCCGCCAGCCCCGGAGGGCTCCGATCCGGTGGGCGAGGCGCTGGTGCGGCGCTACCTCGCCGCGTTCGGCCCCGCCGCCGCGGCCGACCTGCGCGCCTGGTGCGGCCTCGCCGGGCTGCCGGCGGCGGTCGCCGCGATACGCGACGAGCTGGTCAGCTTCCGCGATGAGCGAGGTCGGGAACTGGTGGACCTCCCGGACGCGCCGCGCCCCGACGCCGACACACCCGCGCCGGTGCGGTTCCTGCCCGCGTTCGACAACGCGCTCCTCGGATATCACGACCGCAGTCGGATCGTCGACGACGCCCACCGCGGCCTGTCGGTCGCCGGCGCGCGGGTCGTGCTGGTCGACGGCCGGGTCGCCGCGACGTGGACCGTGACGGACGACACCGTGCGCGTCACCCCGTTGCGGCGCCTATCCCGAGCCGATCGCAGCAGCGTGGACGAGCAGGGGCGGGCACTGGCGGCGTTCCTGACCGACAACGACAGCGACCGGGTGGAGATCGC
The DNA here is from genome assembly GCF_027497215.1 of Micromonospora sp. WMMD812. Taxonomy (NCBI): domain Bacteria; kingdom Bacillati; phylum Actinomycetota; class Actinomycetes; order Micromonosporales; family Micromonosporaceae; genus Micromonospora; species Micromonospora sp. WMMD812. Next base: position 647,895 of record NZ_CP114904.1, read on the forward strand.
CGCGTCTGCGGACTGAGCGACCCACCCGCGAACCGCCTCTCCGTGCGTCGGACCGCCGGACGACGCGGTCCGGGGCGCGGCGGCGGGGTTCGCGGATCCGGTGTGGGTGCCGCGGCGAACAGGCCGCACCGGGGCGCGGCACGGCCGATGATGGCCGGACACGGGACCTACGGCGAGAGGGAGGGCGACCGGGGATGGTCGGCCAGGCACCCGGGACGGTCGTGCTCACCGGGGCGACCAGCGGGATCGGTGCGGCGGCGGCGCGGCGCATCGCCGGATCGGTCCGACGGCTGATCGTGCACGGGCCGGAGCCGTACGCGGCGGTGCGGCCGCTGCTCGACGACCTGAGGTCCGCAGGTCGCGCCGAGATCGCCTACGCGCAGGCCGACTTCGATCGACTCGATGACGTGGTGGCCCTGGCCCGGCAGGTGGCGGACGCCGCCGACCGGGTAGACGTGCTGATCAACAATGCGGGACGGGCCGGCGCCGATAGCCGCCGGTGCAGCGTGGACGGCTACGAGGCGACGCTGCAGACCAACTATCTGGCCGCCGTCCTGCTCACCGAGCGCCTCCTGCCGCTCGTTCCCGCGACGGGTCGGGTGGTGCACGTGTCGTCGGCGACCCACCTCTCCGCCCACCTCGACCTGGAGGACCTGCAGTTCCAGCACGGTTACCAGCCGGCTGCCGCGTACGCCCGGTCCAAGCTCGCGCTGGTCGCCCACGCCGTCCGGCAGTCCCGGCACTACCGGCCCGGGATCGTCAGTGTTCACCCGGGAGTCGTCGACACTCGACTGTTGCACGCGATGTTCGCGGTCCAGGGTGAGAGCGTGTCGCACGGGGCTGCGAACGTCCTCCACGCCGCCTGCGACCCGGACGTGCCCAGCGGGGCCTATCTGGACGAGCGGCGAGTCGCCGAGCCCGCCGGGCAGGTCCGCGTCGCGCGCTTCCGTGACGACCTCCACCAGCGCACCATGGCCCTGCTCGCACCCTGGCTCGGCGGCTCGTCGGCCTGACCCCGAGCCGGGGCGCGCGCTGCCGTGCCCGGACGATCCCTGGGGGTGAACGGCCCCGCGAGCTGGCCTTCTGCGCGACTTGAGGGTCGTCATCGGGCGAGTCCGCCGTCGGCCATGATTGTCTGGCCGGTGACGAAGCCGGCGTCGTCGCTGGTGAGGAACGCGACAGTGCCGACCATGTCATCCGGCTGGCCGTTGCGCTTGATCGCCTGGGCCTCCGCGACCGCCGCGAGGGCCTCCTTCGGGTGGACCCGCAGCACGCCCGGAGTGATGGTCAGGGTCGGGCCGACGGCGTTGACGGTGATGCCGAAGGGTGCGAGGTCGTTGGCCAGGCCGCGGGTGAATCCGATGTCGCCCATCTTGCTCGCCATGTAGTGCGACAGCCCAGGGCTCGTGGTCACGATCGAGTTGGAGGTAAGGTTGACGATCCGGCCCCAACCGCCCTGCTTCATCGCCGGTAGGACGGCCTTGACCATGAGGAACTGCGAGTCGAGGTTGACCGCGATGACCCGTCGCCACGTCTCGTAGTCGAGGTCGTCGATGTCGCGGAACGGAAAGATGCCGGCGTTGTTGATCAGAATGTCCGCCCGACCGAACCGGCGGGTGATCTCGGCGCCGACCGCCGCGGTCTGCTCCGGGTCGAGACACGTCGGCCGTGAGGCCGATCGCCGCACGGCCACTGTCGGCGAGCAGGGCCACCGTCTCTGTCGGACTCTCGAGGTCGACCGCGACGATCCTGGCACCGCGTTCGCCGAGGTGGCGGGCAATGGCCTGACCGATGCCCCGTCCGGCTCCGGTGACGACAGCTACTCGACCTTCATGTGTCTGAGGGACTGACATGGTGTGTCTCCTTGACTCTGATTTCTTGGATTGGAGTGGCGGCGTTCCGCGCGACGACCACCGCCGCGAGGGTGCCGAGGGACAGGACGGCGCCGAACCCGGTCATGGTCGGCGCGAGCGCGACGTGACGGATGACGTAGCTGAACGCGACGGACGGCACGCCCATACCGGCGTACGCGACGACGAAGAAGACCGCGAGCACCCCGGCGCGGGACGGTGGATCGGCGGCCATCACGATCTGCGTGACCGCCGCCTTGAACAGCAGTCCGGCGCCCGCGCCACCGATGGCCGCGCCGGTGAGGAACAGCCAGAGGGCGGGGTGGTACAGCGCGGACGTGGTGACCGCGAGCCCGATCGGCAGCAGGCCGGTGCCGGTGACGAGTTGATGCCGCTCCGGCGCGGTGCCGAATGCGAGCTGCGCGACCGCGGACGCCGCGAAGGCGGTGAAGGGCGCGAGGCCGACGACGAACGTCGACGTGATGCCGAGTTCATCGCGGACCATGACGGCGCCGAGTGAGGAGAAGAGGCCCATCAGCGCGAACGCGAAGAATCCCGTCGCGGCGGCTGCCCCGAACATCGCGGTCCGGCCGGGGACGAGCGTGAAACGGTGGGGCAAGCTGTCGCCGGACAGTTCGCGGTCAACGGTCTCCGGGACGAACAGTACGAGGAGCAGCAGGATCGCCATGATCGCGGCGAACAGCAGATACGGGGCGACCAAGGGCGCCGGCAGCCATTCGGCCAGGGCGCCCGCCAGCAGCGGGCCGAGTGCCAGGCCGCCGAGGTTCGCCACGGTCGAGACCAGCACCGGGACGGTGGCGTCACGCCGCTGCGGGTACGCCTCGCGGTAGAGGTCGGCGAGGTAGACGGTCGCGGTCGACGCCATCAGGCCGACCGCGACGCCGGTGAGCACCCGCCCGACGATCAGCCCCGGCAGTTCCGGCCAGACGGCGAGCAGCACGGCGGAGACGATGGCGACGACGAGCGCGGGTGCGATGATCCGGCGGCGGCCGAGCCGGTCGGAGAGGTGCCCGAGGGCGCCGAAGCTGGCCGCGGCGCCGACCACCATCGCGGCGAACGCGATGGTCACCTGGAGCGGGCCGAAGTGGTCCCTGACCTGGTAGATCGGCCAGAGTGGTGTCGGCAGTGTGCCGAACGCCATCAGGCTGAGGAACGCCACTGCGACGAGCCAGAAGCCGGGCGCGTGCGTGATTCGGTGTCGTGGAGAAGCGATAACTGTCACGACACCGACAACAGGTGGGCTGGTCAGATCCTATTCAGGTCTGACAGACATGGTTGAGATAGTTTCCATCTCTGCCAGAGATAATGGCCTGGTGGAACTACGGAACCTGCGGCACTTCGTCGCCCTCGCCGAGGAGCGGAGCTTCACGCGGGCGGCCGCCCGAGAGCGGATCGTGCAGTCCGGGCTGTCCTCGTCCGTCCGGGCGCTCGAGAAGGATGTCGGGGCGCGGCTGTTCGTGCGGGGCACACGGCCGGTGCGACTGACCGCGGCCGGCGACGCGCTCGTCGGCGCGGCCCGACGCGCCCTGGACGCGGCGGCCGCGGCCCGCCAGGTCGTACAGGACGTGGAGGGCACGCTCTCCGGACGGCTGCGGATCGGAACGATCAACAGCATTGGTCACACCCTGCCCTTCAATGCCTGGCTGGCGGAGTTCGCCCACGCGCACCCGGGGTTGACATCGTCGTCAAGCAGGAGGCGGCGCTGCGGATGATGGACATGGTGGGAAACGGCGAGCTGGACTGCGCGCTGCTCTCCGCCCCGCACACCAGCGCGCTGGCGGCCCTTCCGCTGATCTCCGATCCGGTCGTGCTGGCCTGCACCGAGGACCATCCGCTCGCCGGTAACAGCAGGGTCCGCCTGGCGGAGCTCGACGGCGAACGGTTCGTGGAGACGCCTGCGGACTGGGCGGTCCGGGTGCTGGTCGACGAGACGTTCCAGGCCGCGAACCTCGTACGGCGGATCGTCTGCGAGGTCAACGAGTGGACGAGCGTGCTCGACCTGGTCGACGCCGGCGTCGGTGTCTCCCTGGTCCCCGCCGGGCTGGACTTCGCACGCTATCGACGCCACCTCAACGTCCGGCTGATCGACCTGGCGGACGTGCGGTTGGAGCGCCGCCTGGACTTCGTGTTCCCGACCGGGGAGGCGGTCAGCCCCGCCACGCGCCGCTTCGTCGAGCTGCTGGAGCGCCAGCGGTCGCTCGACCCGTCGTGGGCGGCCGCCCGTCGTCGAACGGATTGACCGAGTGGACGTCATCCGGGTGGTCGGTGCGTGCGGCGCCCGATGGCCACGCGGTTCAGGGCAGCGGGCCGTCGGTCTCCGCCCTCGCCCGGAGGCGATCCCGGATCAGCGCGATCACGGTGTCGGCGGTCCGGTCGAGGTGACTGCGGCCGTCGGGTAGCTGGGCCCCCGGGCTGATGTAGCTGCGTGGGCCGACGTGGCTGGCCGGGTCGAGCCGGTGCACCGTGATCTTCCCTTCGCGGTCGGCCCGGTTCCATCCGCTGTTGCGGAACAGCCGCCACCGCTGCGGGAACAGCCAGGCGCCGACTCGCTCGATCTGGTCACCGGCACTGGTGAGCTGGTAGAGCTGCTGGGCGTGGGTGATGTCGTTGGCGCCGTTGTGGAACCCGCCGAGAGTGATCAGCCAGAGCGGGCAGCGCAGCTCGGACCACAGTTCGTTCACCGCGCCGGTGGCGACCTGGGCGCCGCCGCTGTAACTGAGCAGCACGACGGGGATCCCGCTGTCGGGCTGGTAACCGGCGAGCCGGAGCTGGCTGGCGATCTGCGAGCCGACGGCGCGGTTGTACAGGGGACGGTACCGGCGGTCGGCGGCGACGAAGATCTGCATCACGTTGTGCAGGAACAGCACCAGCCCGATGCGGCGGCGCAGCCAAACCCACACCGGCCGGTTGGCGAGCGGGTTGGCCAGCGGAGAGTAGGGCTGCACCTGGCCCAGCACCCTGAGCTCCGGCGCGTCGCGGATCAGGGACTTGACCAGTCGACCGCCGTCCCGCGTGTCGTGGAAGCGGCGCTTCCCGATGCCGTCCAGATAGACCAGGTAGGCGTCCGGAGGGCGGTCCGGGTCCGCGCCCCGGGCGTAGGGCATGCCGGTGGGGAGCGCGGTGGTGGGAGCCCGCCAGCCTGCGGCGTACGCCAGCACCTCGTAGCGGGCGAGCAGCGCTTCGGCGATCAGCACCGGCCCGATACCGCAGAGCAGGAGCAGGAGCGCAAATCCGATCATGTACGTGGCTCCGGTGCTCGTCTCGTGTTGAGCTTCACGACCAGGCGGCGGACGCCCTCGACGGCGACGCCGAGCGCGACTCCCGCGACGGCCACGTAGCCGGCCGCATGCCACCAGCCGAGCCCGGTCGACGTGGCGAGCGCGCCGGCGAGGCCGGTGCCCACTCCCACCAGGAGCACAAAGTGCAGCAGGGGTCCGAGCAGCGGGAACGCCAGGACCGCGGCGAGCAGCAGTGGGGCGACCAGACCTGGTGTCCAGCCCAGCACGGCCTCGCCGTACGGTGCGGTGGGCAGTGCCAGCTCGGCAAGGGTCCACGCGGTGAGCGGCCAGAGCGCGAACACCGCGCCTTCGACGACGGCGCCGGCCAGCATCAACCCGACCACCCTGGTGCGCGACGCGCCGGACAGGCGTGCCACCACGGGCAGGAGGCGCCCGGCGGCCTCGGACAACCCGGCGAACAGCAGCAGGACGGCGACGACGGGCGACACGGTCAGCCCTGCTGTGGCAGGTCGGCAGAGCCCGGCTGAGCGACCAGGCCAATCTGCTGCGCGTAGCGCTCGAGTTCGTCGGCGGCGCGCGAATAGCCGCCCGCCTCACGCTGGGCGACCTGCAGAGTGCTCGCGGCGTCCCGGAATCGGGGCTCGGTGAGGAGGCGCCGGGCGAGCGTGCGCACGACCTCCACGTCGACGTCCTCGGTCCCGATCGAGAGGCCGGCACCGAGCTCGCCGACGCGGGAGGCCACCAACAGCTGGTCGGCGCCCTGTGGGATCACCAGCATCGGAACGCCGGCGTACAGGGCCTCGTTGACGCTGTTCACCCCGCCGTGGGTGATGAACAGTGCTGCGCGGGCCAGCACCTCCAGCTGCGGCACGGAGCGGTGGGCGAGCACGTTGGCCGGCAGCGGACCGAGCGCGGCCGGGTCGGTGTGTCCGGTGGAGACGACCACGGTGCCACCCAGCGGGGTGAGCGCGTCGACGCAGCTGCGCAGCAGGCGCGGCTCGGCTTGGAACAGCGTGCCCATCGAGACATAGAGCACCGGGTCCCGCAGCTGGTCGAGCGGGAACGACGAGTCGGCCGGGCGGGCACCGATGCTCGGTCCGACGAACCGGTAGGACTCGTCGAAACCGTCGGCCCCGGGGTGGACCGCCCGCGAGGTGTAGACCAGGTTCAGCGGCTGACGGATGTTCGCCAGGTCGACGAGGGGCAGCGTACGCGTGTCGTACCGGCGGCGCAGCTCCCAGCGCGACCGCAGGTATCCCCCGGTGGGGCGGGGCAGGGCCGCCGCCGCGGCGAGCAGCTCCCAGGAGCCGCGGGTGGGGCTGGGCACGTGCCGGTTGAACGCGAACGTGGTGAACGACGACGCTGCCGGCACGTCGAGTGCCCGGGCGGCCACCGGCCCCCACGGGCAGAGGGAGTCGTGCACGACCAGGTCGGGCCGGGTGCCGCGCAGGTCGGTGAGGACGGCGGGCAGCACGCGTACGGCAATGCGCACGAGCTGCTCCATCACCGTGACCGGCGCCGGCGGGCCGGAGAGCGGCACGTCGTCCCCCGAGTAGGGGAACACGCGCGCGCCGGTGGCCGCGATCTCCTCGGCGTAGGCGGGCGGCGTGTGGTAGGTGACGGTGTGGCCGCGACGAACAAGCTCGGTCACGATCGGCAGCGTCGGGTTGATGTGCCCGTGCATGGCGATGTTGAGGAAAGCGATCGTGCTCATCGGCCGGTCCGGGACAGGAAGGGCGTCAGCGCCCGACACCATCTGGAGGTCATGACCCGCCTTCCCTCGCCACGACGCAGGATCGCGTCCGTCTGCGCCAGTGCGGCAGCCGCCCCTACCGGATGTCGGGTCGGGGCCGACAAGCGCAGCGCAGCCACCGCATGGACTGCATGTTCGGACATCAGTCGCATGGTGCGGTGGCCGCCGGTGACAGCGTAGACCGTGCCGGTTGGCCGCACGCCGCGGACCAGGTACTCACCTCCCGGCCCGGCCCGGCCCGGCCCGGCCCGGCCCGGCCCCGCCCGGCCCGGCCCGGCGGGGCCGCGACGCGCCGACGCGGGTGACCGCGGCGATGCTCGACTCGGGCCTGTCACGATGAGGGCTCGACCGGACATGAGGTAGGCATGAGCTCCGGCACCGAGCACGAGGACCGCTTCCGGCGCGTCCACGCGGTCAACTTCGAGCCGCTGCTGGCGTACGCCCTGAGGCGGGTCGAGGAGCCCGAAGACGCCGCCGACGTCGTCGCCGAGACCTTCCTCGTCGCCTGGCGGCGCGGCCGCGACCTGCCGCCCGAGGCCGAGGTGCGGCTGTGGCTGTACGGCGTGGCCCGGCGGGTGCTGGCCAACCACCACCGCAGCGGCGTGCGCCGGGAACGCCTGGGCGAGCGGTTGCGGCAACGCCTCAGGGTCGCTGTCGCCGTCGACCCGGGCACCGAGGTGCCCGAACGGCTCACGGTCCAGGCCGCACTGTCGCGGTTGGGTGAGCTGGACCGGGAGGTGCTGATGCTGACCATCTGGGAGGGGCTGGAGCCGCACGAGGCCGCCGCAGTCCTCCAGGTGAGCCCGGCCGCGGTCCGCACCCGGCTGTCGCGCGCCCGGGCGCGGCTGCGAGACCTTCTCGGTAACGATCTCGGCCCGCCCGGACATGTACTCGACGTCATGGCCGCACCCACCCCCGAGGAGGGCAGATGAACGACGAGCACGTCGACCGGTTGGTCCGAGACGCCGACCCGTACCGACCCGAGGTCATCAGGCACCTCGACGGGGCCGCGCAGCACCTTCTGGAGGAGATCATGTCCGTGCCAACCGTCGAACCCGTCGCCGGACCGCCGACCCGGCGTGGCCGAACGCGCCGCGTCGTGCTCAGCGGCATCGCCGGTGCCAGCGTCGCGGCGACCCTTCTCGCCGCCGTCCTGGCCGTCTCGGTCATGAACGGCGACAAGCCGACGGGCCGCCAGGCGTCCCCAGCGACCACCTCCGAGGCGAGCGGGACCACGGCGTATCGGGCGATGGTGCTCCAAGCGGCCGAGGACAACCCGCGGCTGCTGATCGACCAGCCGGGCTGGACGGCGACCACCGTCTACGGGTTCGCGAAGAAGGAGGGCACCATCGCGTTCAGCAACGGCGAACGGCAGCTGCAGATGACCTGGTACCCGGCCGACCAGTACGACGGCTACCACAAGGATCGGCTCGGGGTCAGCAAGCCGGAGCCGGTGAAGGTCGACGGCTGGCCCGGCGACCTGTTCCGGTACAGCGCGAGCGACTTCGCCGCCATGCTCCGCCCCCGCGACGGTTCCTTCGTCGAACTGCGGACCGGGGGCGACTGGACGCGTGGCGAGTTCGATCGTGTGCTCGCCGACGTGATCCGCGTCGACGCCCAGACGTGGCTGGCCGCGCTCCCGGCGGAGATCGTCACGCCGGAGCGGGTGCAGGGGCAGGTGGCAACGGTGCTCGCCGACGTGCCGCTGCCTCCGGGCTTCGACCCCGCCGCGCTGGACGGCCTCGGCACCAACGACGCCTACCAGTTCGGCGCCGCGGTGACCAGCCGCGTCGGCTGCGGGTGGATCGCCGAGTGGCTGCGCGCGAAGACGGCCGGCGACGCCGCCGCCCTCCACCGGGCCGCTGACGCGTTGCGGAGCAGCCACCAGTGGAAGGTGCTGCACCAGATGAACGACGAGGGCGCCTGGCCCGAGGTGTTCTGGGAGACCGCTGACAAGGTGGCCGCCGGACAGGCGCCCGCCGGATACCAGGAGGCCCTGGGCTGCGAGTAGTCGCCGGGGATCGGCCGAGCGGGACGGGGCCGGGGATCCCGTGATCCCCGGCCTCTGCCGTGTCCGTACGGCGGCGCTCCCCTATCCGGAGCGCTTGGAATCCAGGAAGAGCCCGAGGGCCTCGACGACGAGGCGGTGGTCGTCGAGCTGGGGCAGACCCGAGACGGTTACCGTGCCGATCGGGCCGGTGCCGCGGAGGATGATCGGGAAGCAGCCGCCGTGCGCGGCGTACCGGGCCGGTTCGAGGTGGGCGGACTGCGCCTCGAAGGTGGTGCCGCGGTCGCGGTAGGTCTGGCCCACGAGATAGGAGCTGTGCCCGAACCGACGCACGACGCGGATCTTCCGCTCGATCCAGTCGTCGTTGTCGGCAGAGGTGCCGGGCAGCGCGTAGTGGAAGAGCTGCTGGTCGCCGAGGCGGATGTCGACCGTGACGGCATGGCCGCGCTCCCGGGCCAGCCCGACCAGGCGGTTTCCCAGCTCCCAGGCGTCGTCGTGGTCGAAGCGGTCGAACTGGAGGCGTTCTTCCTGCTCCTGAAGTTCTGGCGTCACGGCGTACCGCTCCCTTCCGATCGTCAGAACGATCTAAACAGAGGAGGAGCCGGCCACCGGCGTCAGGGTGTGTCCGCGGCTTCGCGGCGCGCCGCCGTCGGTGACGGGCGGTGGTGGCGGCGGAGGAGTTCCTGGAGCGCGCTGATCTCGGCGGCCAGCGCGCGCTGCCCCTGTCGGGTGATCCTGATCCAGGTCTTGGGCCGGCGACCGTGGTAGCCCCTCTCGATCTGGATCAGGCTCGCCTCCTCCAGCACGGCAAGGTGCCGGGAGAGGTTGCCGGGGGTGAGTTCGAGCGCGTGGCGCAGGTAGGCGACCTCGACCCGCTCGGCGTCCGCCGCGATGGTGAGGATGCCGAGGCGGTGGCGCTGGTGGACGGTGTCGCTGAGGCCGTTCGTGGGATGGCTGGCGTGGCGCGGGCTCGCGGTCGGGGGATTGGCGTCGTCCTCAGTGCCCACGTCGGCTCCGGGACGCCTTCAGCGTGGCAAGGAGGGCGACGGTGCCGCCGACGAGCAGGATCGGCGCCGGCAGCAGGGCCGCGAGCATGAAGCTGAATCGGTTCAGGTCGCCCGGTCCGAAGTCGGTGGTGTGGAAGTAGACGGTGACGACGAGGAGCGCGGCGGAATAGCCCAGGACCACGGCCAGCAGGGCCCGGCTGCGCTCCAGCCGGGCCAGGACCAACAGGCCCACCGCGATGACCAGGTGTGCGAGCATGCCCCGGTTGGAGACGCCCAGTAGCGGCGCGGTCACTCCACCGGTCGCGCTCGACACCGAGGTCGCGGTGTTGAGGAGCAGGAAGCGCAGTGCGCCCGGCAGCGCCAGTCCCACCAGGATGCCCGCGACACCGGCGGTGAGGTATGCGCGGGTCGGGGTCTGCAGACCGACCCGCTGGCCATACCACCGGTACCACCGGAGGCTGAGCAGAAAGCCGCCGATGAGCGCCGCCAGCCAGTACCAGCCGAGGGCTGCGGAGTGCTCCAGGAAATCCCCGCCGAGGCCGGTCAGCGCGGGGTTCGGCGAGGCGGCTCGCAGGGGGCCAGGTTCCGCGGATTCGACGTAGAGCGGCGCCGCCGCCACGATGAGCAGACCGAACAGGACGAGCGGGAACCAGTAGGCGTGCCGGGCAGCCCGGCTGCGTCGCCGGAGCGCGGCCACCGACGCCAGGAGTTCGCCGGGTGTGGACTCGCTGCTCGACCAGGGGTCTGGTTGGTTCGACACGACGCCCTCCCGGTGGGATCGATCCCCAGAAGACTGTATCCCAGAATGGTTTGCTCCGCCAACCGTTCTGCGGAAGGGTTGAACGGGCGCCATACCTGGCCACCGCTCCTGGATGTCCGGGCCCACCAAGCGGGTCGCAGTCGGGGACCGCGGTCTCATCCCCGGAACGTGCGGCGGTAGGTGTCCGGCGGTACGCCGATCGTGCGGTGGAAGTGGCGGCGCAGCGTCGTCGCCGTGCCCATGCCCGCGGCCGAGGCGATGGTGTCGATGCTGTCGTCGGTGGTCTCCAGCAACTCCTGCGCGCGGCGGATCCGCTGCGTCAGCAGCCACTGCAGCGGGGTGGTGCCCGTTACCGAGCGGAAGTGGCGGGCGAGGTGGCGCGAACTCAGGTTCGCCTGGCGGGCCAGATCCTCCACCGTGAGCGGCTGGTCCAGCCGCCGCATCACCCAGGGGAGCAGGTCGGCCAGGGGATGGCCGTCCTGGGCGGGCACCGGTGTGGTGACGAACTGGGCCTGGCCACCGGCCCGGTGGGGCGGCACGACCAGACGGCGGGCGACCACGTTGGCGATCGTCGAGCCGTGGTCGCGGCGGACCAGATGCAGGCACAGGTCCATCGCCGCGGCCTTGCCCGCGGACGTGAGCACGCTGCCGTTGTCGACGTAGAGCACGTCCGGGTCGACCTTCACCCGGGGATAGCGGGTGGCCAGTTCCTCGGTGTGGGCCCAGTGCGTGGTCGCGGACAGCCCGTCCAACAGGCCCGCGGCCGCGAGCACGAACGCGCCCGTGCACAGGGAGACCACCCGCGCGCCGGACTCGTGGGCCGCGCGCACCGCCTCGACCAGGTCGGCCGGCGGGTCCTCGTCGACGTCCGCCACGGCGGGGACGATCACGGTGTCGGCGTGAACCAACCGGTCGAGGCCGCACTCCGGCTCCATCAGGAAGCGGCCGACCCGGATGGCGTGCGTGCCGCACACCGTGAGGTCGTACCAGGGGCCGGGCACGGCGTCGGGGGCGGAGCCGAAGATCTCGCAGGCCAGGGCCAACTCGAAGTGCAGCATCCCGTCGGTGGCAGCGACCGCGACGGAGCGCGGGACCGAGTTCATGTCGGGAATTGTATGGGTCGTGTCGTTCCCGACACTGGGCGCCGACGCCCACAGGGGACAGGCTCTTCGCAGAGGATCACTTCGAGCACGCGGGAGCAGTCATGGGATCGGGTCGGAACGTGGCGGTGTTCGGCGCCTACGGGCACACCGGGCGGTTCGTGGTCGCGGAGGTGCGCGAGCGCGGGCACGTCCCGCTGCTCCTCGGCCGCGACCGGGACAAGCTGCGCGCGCTGGCGCAGGCCCAACCGGGGCTCGAGACGCGGCAGGCGTCGGTCGACGATCCGGCCTCGCTCGACCGCGCGTTGCACGGCGCGGCTGCCGTGATCAATTGCGCCGGGCCCTTCGCCTCGACCGCCGCCCCGGTGGTGGAGGCGGCCCTGCGCGCCGGCATCCCGTACGTCGACGTGGCGGCCGAGATCGAGGCGAACGTCGACACGTTCGCGCACTTCGCCGAGCGCGCCCGCGCCGTGGGCGCCCTGGTGGTCCCGGCGATGGCCTTCTACGGCGGCCTCGGCGACCTGCTGGTCACGACCGCGATGGGCGACTGGACGGCGGCGGACGAGGCGCACGTCGCATACGGCCTGAGCAGTTGGCACCCCACGGCCGGAACGCTCGCCTCGGGCGTGGTCTCCGGGCAGCGACGGGGTGGCCGCCGGGTCCGCTACTCCGGCGGACGGCTGGAGTACCACGACGACGCGCTGCCGACGCTCGAGTGGCCCTTCCCGGCTCCGCTCGGCCCGCAGCGCGTCATCGGCGAGTTCACCATGGCCGACGTCGTCACCGTGCCCAGCCACCTGGCCGTCCCGGAGGTGCGCACCTACATGACCGCCCACGCGGCCGCGGACCTGTCCGCCCCGGACGCCTCGGCACCGACCGCCGTCGACGCGCGCGGTCGCTCCGCGCAGACCTTCGTCGTCGACGTCCTCGTTCGCTCCGGCGGCACGGAACGCCGCGTCGCCGCCACCGGACAGGACATCTACGCCATCAGCGCGCCGCTCGCGGTGGAGGCCGTCGACCGCATCCTCGGCGGGCGGACGAGGACGACCGGCGTCGCCTCCGCGGGCGCGGTCTTCGACGCCCCGGACTTCCTCCGCGCCCTGGCTCCGCACCTGTCCCTGCACGTCCCGCTCGACACGCGCGGCTGACCGGCGCCGGATCCGGACCGCGGCCGAACCCTTCCTAGCTGTCGTGCTGTCGGCGCACCATCTCGGTGATCCAGATGGGCGCGAACGGAGACGTGCAGCCCGGCGAGGTCGGGTAGTCCTTGAGCACCTGCAGGCGCTCACCGATGCCGAGTGCGCGGGCGCGGTGCTCGGCGTGGTCGATCCCGATCTGAGCCAGGCAGTGGTTCATCGCCCACTGCAGGCGATCCGGGGCATCCCTCATCTCCGCCTCGATGACGTCGAGCAGCCCGGCGAGGTCGAGGCCCTCGGGCTTCTTCGTCACGCGTTCGGTGGTGAGCGCCCAGCCGGCGCTCGCCACCACCGGGTCCGGATCGGCGAACCAGGCCACGCGCAGCTCTTCGGCGTGCGGGTTCTTCTTCACCACGTAGTTCACGAGCCAGTCGTGCACCTTGGGTGCGCGCGCCTCGCGCAGCATGACGTCCAACTCGTGACGCTCGAACGCCCTCGGGCGGCAGATCAGGAGCGCGAGCAGTCTCGCCGCGGTGTCCTCCGTCTGCCAGAGCCGGCGCGCGAGTTCCTGCTGCGTCTTCAGCCGCTTCGCGACAGCGCGTAGCTTGCCGAGGTTCACACCGTGATCGTCACCGCGCCGCTCGTTCACCTCACGCGCCTTGGGGTCCTCGAGCTGGGCCAGCTCGGCCATCACCTCGGCCACCGTCGTCTCGGTCAGCGTCGTCCCGGCCACCTCAGCCTCCTGTCCGTCACCCGCGCATGCAGCCTACGACGCGTCGTGCACGCCGGTGCGGTGGCAGCCGCCGAGGGTCCCCCGTCTCCGGCACTGCTGATCAGCCAACCGGGATCCTGGTTGGCTGAAGATCGGCGACGTGGTGGACGCGCTGAGCGGGTGACCGGAAGATCCAGCCAGCCGCGAGCGCGGCACCGGCAGCGCTGATCCCCAGTACGGCGGGGAGGCCCCACTGCTCCCCGAGGAAACCGCCGAGCAGAGCTCCCAGCGGAGCGGATCCCCAGACCACGGTACGGATCGTGGCGTTGACCCTCCCGTGCAACTGGTCCGGGGTCAGGGCGTAGCGGACAGGTACCTGCTGGACGTTGTAGACCTGTTGACCGAACCAGCCGACCAGCTGCGACAGCACGATCAGCACCAGGGCCCCGCTGGCCGGGACCAGCCCGGCCAGTGGGGCGACGCCGGCGCCGACGCCCCCGAGCAGCAGGGCGTACGTCATCGTCCGCCCACTGCCGAAGCGACGTCCGAGCGGCGCCGCGGCGACCGCACCGAGCAGCCCACCAGTCGCCCCGGCGCTCAGCACCACGCCGAGCAGCCACGGGGCGAAACCCAGATCGCGCAGCAGGAACAGCACCAACAGCGCCGAGGAGGCGCTGGACCAGAAGACGAACGTGGCGGTGCCCAACGTGACCGCCCGCAACACCGGCTCACCGAAGACCACCCGCAGGCCCGCGCGGATGGCCGGCACCACGCCCACCGACGGCAGCTGTCCCGATCGCTGAGGCGTGCCCTCGCGGATCGCGACCACCGACGCGGCGGCGAAGAGATAGGACAGGGCGTCCAGCACGATGGCGATCGGCGCGGTGAGCGTCTGCACGAGCCAGCCGGCCAGGCGGGCCCGGCCAGTTGGCCGCCGGACTGGCTGACCTCGACCATGCTCTGCGCCCCGCTACGCTGCTCGGCCGGCACCAGGACCGGCACGTACGCCAGGTAGGCGATGTCGAAGAAGACAGTCAACGATCCGGCGAGGAACGTCACCACGTACAACTGAGTCAGGTTCAGCCAGTTGACGGCGGCGCTGACCGGAATCAGCGCGAGCACCACCGCCAACGCCAGGTTGACGGCGACCAACGCGCGTCGTCGAGGTAGTCGGTCCACCCAGACACCGACGAAGAGGCCGAGCAGCAGGTACGGGGCCCGGTTCAACGCCGTCAGGACACCCATCTCCACCGGACCGGCGTCCAGGACCGCCGCCGCGGTCAGCGGCAGCGCCAGCAGGCTCACCTGCGAGCCCAGGTACGACACGCTCTGCCCAGCCCAGAGGCGGCGAAAATCGGGGTTCGCCCAGGCCGCCCGCACGGGCGACGCCGGTCGGTCAGCCGCGCGCCGACGGCACATGGCGCGTGCGCCGGGCGCGCTCTAGTAGTAGTCGTCGATCGGCTGGCGCGCCGCGTCGAACAGCGCCGGCCCCTCGTACCGCACCGGAGGCGGCGGAGGCGTGGTCGGCTTGACCTCCTCGAACTGTTCGGTGGACAGGGCGTACACCACCCGGCCGAGGCCGGAGCGGGCGATCGCGGTCGCGCACATCGGGCAGGGCTGGCAACTGGTGAACATGGTGGTGGCGGCCGCCACGTCGGGGGCGAGTTCCCGAGCGGCCCAGCGGGCCAGCTTCAGCTCCGGGTGGGCGGTGATGTCCGAGTCGGAAACCACGGTGTTGTGGTCCTCGACCAGGACTGTGCCGTCCGCACCGACAAGCAACGAGCCGAACGGCCGTTCGCCGGACGCGCCGGCCTGGCTCGCGATCTCCACGGCACGGCGGAGAAACGTCTCGTCGTCGGGGGTCATCGGTCCTCCTGAGAACGGTGGTGCACGGCCCCGGCCGCAAAGACCTTCACGACCGCGGATCACGAGTACATCAGGTGCAGCGTCATCCCGGCGTCGGCGTGGGCCAGGTTGTGGCAGTGGTTCGCCCACATACCGGGGTTGTCGGCCCGGAAGGCCACTTCCCAGACGTCGCCGGGGCGTACGTCGAACGAGTCGAGCCACAGGGGGCTCCCGGTCGCCGGCTCCCCGTTGCGGGACAGCACCAGGACGTGATGCCCGTGCAGATGCCACGGGTGCACCACGAGTGATCGGTTCACGATCGTGAACCTGACGATGTCGCCACGGCGTACGACCTGCGGCGGGATGTCCGGGTCGGCCGCGCCGTTGACGGTGTGGGCGTAGCGCGGAAGCAGCCCGCGCAGGTCGAGGCCGCGGTCGAGGACGAGGGTGAACTCCCGGTCGTAGTGGGACCACGGTGCCGGAGAGCCGGCGCCGTAGGTGAGCGGGTCGAGCACCGGCCACGCGCCGGGTGCCGCGGGCACCGGTCCGGTCGAGTAGACCGCCCGTCCGTCGACGAACAGCGCGACCGGCGTGGCGGGCGCGGTGAACACCAGGTCGTAGCGTCCCCCGGCCGGGATCAGCACGGTGGTGTCCACGAGCGGGGTCGGGCCCCGCAGGTCGTATCCGTCGATCGCGGCCACCCGGAACGGCGTTCCCGCGAGGGCGTACCGGTGCGTCGTGCTGTCGGTGTTGATCAGCCGCAGCCGCACGGGCGTACCCGCCTCGACCGGTTCCGTTCGCGGTGCGGGCAGCGGAAGGCCGGACAGCGTGTGCACCGGCACCGTGACGTCGACGCCGGTCGCCGGCGCCGGGCGCACCACCAGGACCCCGTAGAGCCCCATCCGCACCCCGACATCGGACACCGCGTGCGTGTGGTACCAGTACGTGCCGGCCTGATCGGCGCGGAACCGGTAGACGAACTCCTGCCCGGCCAGCACCGCGTCCTGCGTCACGCCGGGCACCCCGTCCTGACCGTTCGGCACGTCGTACCCGTGCCAGTGCAGCGTGACACCCCGCGCGATGTCCCGGTTGCGCAGCGTCACCTCCAGGATGTCGCCGACGGTGGCGGTCAGCTCCGGCCCGGGGACCTGCCCGTCGAACGTCCAGGCCGCGACGTCACGACCGCTCACGCTCACCGTGGCGGTCCCGGCAGTCAGGGTGAACCGCCTGGTCGGTTCGCCCACCGCCCGCGCCTCCCGATATTCATGATCATGGGGTACGGCAGGGGCGGCGTCCGGGGTGGCGGCCAGCCCGGTTCCGGTCACCAGCGCCGCGACCGCCACCGCGACGGCCGTGCGGGACACCGTCGGGGACGGTCGCGCGCCGAGGGCGCGCCAGGTGACCGCGGTCGCCGTGACGACCCCGGCGACCGCGAGCAGTCCCGCGCCGGCCGACGCGGGATAGCCGTGCAGGACCGTCACGAGCAGGGCGGCGCTCGCGGCGTACCCGGCGAAGAGAAGCGGTACCGCGACGGACCGGATGTCGGCCGGGGCCCGCGGCAGCCGCGGCCCCGCGACGGCCGCGGCCGCGAGCGACAGTGGGGCGGCGATGAGCACCTTCTCCGCCGCGAACCACCAGCCGGAGTTGGCGAGCGCGGTGATCGTGATCGCCCGGGCGACCGTAGCGAGCAGCGCGAAGGCGGCCAGCCCCAGTGCGAGTCGACGTCGTCGGGCGGCGGACGCGGCGCCGCCGCCCAGCCACCCGGCGGCCGCGAGGACCGCGATGACGAGGTCCGCCGCGAGCAGCGAGCCGACGGTCATGCCGGCTCCGCTTCCCGGACGGTCACGCTGGCGGCGGCGGCCGGGGCCGGGCTGGCCAGGTCGCGCGCGGCCCGGTGGACACCGACCACGACGTGGACCGCCACGATTCCGTTGACAGCGTGCAGCCCGGCGATGGTCAGGCCGACCGGAGTGCTGGCGCCCGCGGCGTCGGTGAAGGCGTTCGCGAGCATGGCGAGAAGGGCCTGCAGGACGACGAGGCCGAGCGGCAGGACCGCCATTCCGATGAGCCGGCCCGGCGCCTTCGCCAGCACGGCGAGCAGGATGGTGAGCAGGGTGAGGACGGGGATGACGGCCATCCCGGTGACACTGTGCAGCGCGTACGCGCTGTCACCCGCGGGTTTGGTGAACGCGCCCACGGCCGCGAAGACGAACTGCAGGGCGAACGCGACGAGCAAGAGAAGGCTGACGACGACCAAGGCCTTGCGCATGGGGTGACCTCCTAGAGCTGGGCCGGGGACAGTGCCTGGGCGACGTGGTCGGTGGCCGTGATCGCGCCGTAGGCGACCAGCCGCACGAGGTCGGCGTCGTCCGGATGGGACAGCCGCCAGAGGGCGACGTCGCCCGGGCGGATCGTGTGCGGCGCGAACGCCGCCAGCAGCGCGATCCGCGTCCCGACGCGGTCCTCGCCGGGCAGGTCGCGGATCAGGTCGGCGGCCCACTCCGCGGGCTGGGCCGGATGCCGCCCGTCTTCCCAGCGCACGGTGGCCACGACGGTCTGGCGCGCCACGTCGCCCAGCAGGTCTCCGCCGTGCCTGGCCGCGCTCCGCAACGAGGCGTCCGCGACGCCGACCGGGCTGTCGCCGGCCCACGCCGGTGGCGCCGCCTCGCCGGCGCCGAGCAGCGGCAGGCTGCGGCCGGCCTCCTTCGACTCCCGGGCCGTCCGGGCGTAGAGCCGGCCCCCGGCCGAGCGCACCACCCGGGAGCGTTGCAGGCCGCCGGGCAGCAGGTCCGGGTCGAGCAGCGCCGAGACGATCCGGTTGATGAAGTGGAAGGCGATCGCGGTGCCGGTGACCTCGGGGCGGTACGGGCTGGCCCAGTCGGCGGCTTCGGGGGTGCGGCTGGCCTCGGCCCAGGCGGCGAGCGCGGCGTGTCTCGGCTCCGACGGCGTTCCGCCCCGGGAGATGACCTCGGCCAGCTCGTGCTCGCCGAGCGCGTGCAGCAGCATCACGTGGGCGTCGACGCAGAACCGGCAGCGGTTGGCCCGCGACACCACCGACGCGACCAGCTCCCGGTCGACCCGGGGCGCGTCCCCGGCGAGCAGGGCCTCGCGCATCAGTGCCCACGTCGCGGCCAGCAGCTCCGGCACGGCGGACAGTGCCTGGAAGGTGGGCACCGGCCCGAGGAACTCGTCCCGCAGCTGCTGGTAGACCTCCGCGGTGCGACCGGTCGCCGCCTTCGCCGGTGGGGGAGTGAAGAAGCGGTATGTCATGGGCTCGATGCTCGCCTCGGCGGGCCGGGAAAACGTCGTGCCGCCGCAGGCACTTGCCCGGCCGCCGATACCGCGTCCGCGGTACGCCGCACCTACCGCGGACGGGGGATGCTCGGTGGCGTACGGCCGTTCTACAGTGCGCTCATGCGCCGCGACCTGCCGTACGCCCTGAGTGGCCTCGCCCTCGGCGTCCTCCTGCTAGGCAACGCCGCCCTCGCGCCGGACGCCGCGCCGGTGCGGGCGCTCGACGTCGTCCTGGTCCTGGTCATGGCGGCGGCCGTGGCGGTGTGCCGGCGGTACCCGGTGGTGGCGCTGCTCGCGGTGGCCGCCGCCATGCTGGCCCTCCACGTCCGGGTGCACTCCGGGGTGTCCGCCGCGTTCCCCGTCCTCGGCGCGGTCTATGTCGCCGCCTGGCGGGGGCACCGATCCGCCGCCGCCCTGGCCAGCGTCGTCTTCCTCGGGGGTTTCCTGGCCCGCGACATCTCGGTCGCGCCCGCCGGCCGGCCCGGCCAGCTCATCGTCGAGCGGACCGCCCTGCTGCTGGGCTGGTTCGTGGCGGCCAACGTCGCCGGGCTCGTCGCGCGGCAGCGCCGGGCGTACCTGGAACAGGTCGAGCAGCGGGCGGTCGACGCCGAACGCACCCGCGAGGAGATGGCGTTGCGCCGAGCCGGGGAGGAGCGCCTGCGCATCGCGCGGGACCTGCACGACTCGCTGACCCACAGCATCTCCGTGATCAAGGTGCAGGCCGGGATCGCTGTGCACCTGGCCCGCAAGCACGGCGAGGAGCCGTCGGCCGCGCTGCTGGCGATCCAGGAGGCCGGGGGAGCGGCGATGCGGGAGCTGCGGGCGACGCTGGACGTCCTGCGCTCACCCTCCGACGGGGACCGCGTCGGGCTGGGCCGGGTGGGCGAGCTCGCCGAGCGGACCCGGGCGGCGGGCGTACCGGTGCAGGTGACCGTGACCGGTCAGCGCCGCGACCTGCCCGCCGAGGTCGACCAGGCTGGGTATCGCGTCGTCCAGGAGGCGCTGACCAACGTGGCCCGCCACGCCGGCTCCGCCACCGCGCAGATCCACGTCGAGTACGCCCCGGTAGAGCTGACCGTCTCCGTGACCGACGACGGCCAGGCGTCGCCGGTCCGGCCGGTGACGCCGGGTGTGGGCCTGCGTGGCATGCGGGAACGGGTCACCGGACTGGGCGGCACGCTGCACGCCGCCGCCCGCGACGCCGGCGGGTTCGCGGTACGGGCCAGGTTCCCGTTGGACGACGGTCCGGCATGAGCGAGCGCGTGCGCGAGGTCCAGCCAGCTCAGTCCGCCACGGATCGTGGCGGACCAGACCGGAGGGAGGGCCCGGCATGATTCGGGTCCTGCTCGCCGACGACCAGGCCCTGATGCGGGCCGGGTTCCGGGCTCTGCTCGACGCCGAGGACGACCTGGAGGTCGTCGGCGAGGCCGCCGACGGGGCTTCGGCCGTCGAGCTGTCGCGACGCCTGCGGCCCGACGTCGTGCTGATGGACGTGCAGATGCCGGGGCTCGACGGCATCGAAGCCACCCGGCGCATCGCCGCCGACCCCGACCTCACCGCGGTCCGCGTCCTCATCCTCACCAACTACGGGCTCGACTCCTACGTCTTCGCCGCCCTCCGCGCCGGCGCCAGCGGGTTCCTCCTCAAGGACGCCGACCCCGCCGACCTGCTGCAGGCCGTCGCGGTCGTGGCCCGCGGCGACGCGCTGCTCGCTCCGGCGGTCACGCGTACGCTCATCGGCGAGTTCGTGGCCGGCCCGCCACCGGCCGACCCGGCGGCCGGTCGCGAGGTGCTGACCGCCCGGGAACAGGAGATCGTCGAGCTCGTCGCCCGGGGGCTGAGCAACGACGGGATCGCCGAGCGCATGGTGATCAGCCCGTTGACCGCCAAGACGCACGTCAACCGGGCGATGACGAAGCTGCACTGCCGCGACCGTGCCCAGCTGGTCGTGTGGGCGTACGAGTCCGGGCTGATCACACCGCGTCGCCGCTGACAGCTCGTCGTTCTCTGGCGCAGGTCACCAGTGGCACCCCTTTGCCCGCTGTCGACCTCGGCACGGCAGAAAGGCCGTCTCCCGCGTGGGGAGGCGGCCTTTCGACCATGTTCAGCGGCTGAGCGGCGGAGTGACCCTCAGGCCGGGTACGGGATCGAGTTACGTGCCGCGTGCAGCGCGGCGGCCCACCAGGCGAGCTGGTCCAGCAGGGTCTTGGCGTAACCGGGCGCCTCCGGGTCCAGCGGCCGACCGTCTTCCCACGACTTGTAGTAGAACGGGAACGCCAGGCCGTCGCGGATGGTGACGGCGTGCAGCTCGGTGAGCACATTCTCCAGGTGGAGGACGGCGTGGCGGCCGCCGGCCGCGCCGCCGTAGCTGACGAAGGCGACGGGCTTGGCCCGCCACTGGGTGAAGTGCCAGTCGATGGCGGCCTTCAGGGACGCGGGGTAGCTGTGGTTGTACTCCGGCGTGACCAGGATGATCGCGTCCGCGCTCTCGAGGTGGGCGGTCAGGGACGCGATTCCGTCGGGGCGCGGGTACGAGTCGCCGGCGAACCTCGGTGAGACCGCCGGCAGCGACAGCGGGATCTCGACGTCGGCGAGATCGACGACGTCGATGTCGAAGCCGCCGTGCTCGCGCGCCTGCTCGGCGACCCAGGAGGCGACGACCGGACCGAAACGGCCCTCTCGGACGCTCCCGACGATGATGACCAACTTGTGCTTCGTGCTCATGCCCTCAACGGTGCGTCGTTCCGACGGTGGCAACCAGACCGGGCGCAGGCTGGCCCTGGTGGGGCCACCCTGCGGGCTTCGGGACGTCGCTGAGATCGCCGTAGACTCGGACCATGAGCACGCCGCTGGGCGACTTCATCCGCGCCAAGCGCGACAGCATCCAGCCAGAGTCGATCGGGCTGCCTGATCGTGGCCGCCGGCGGTCGCCGGGGCTACGACGCTCAGACCTCGCGACGCGTGCCGGGATCAGTGTCGAATACCTCACCCGCATCGAGCAGGGGCGGGACCGCAACCCGTCCCCTCCCGTGCTCAACGCGCTCGCGGACGCCCTGAGCCTCGATGCCGCCGAGCGCAATCACCTGCGCCACCTCGCCAAGATCACCCTCGGCGGTTGCCCGGGGCGCGGGCGCCCGGTGCCACCGAACCGTGAGGTCCGGCCCACCGTGTTGGAGACCCTCCACCTTCTCGAGCCCGGCGTCGCATTCGTCACCAACCGCCTGGGCGATGTGCTCGCCTACACCAGCGGATTCGAGCTGCTGATGCGAGGGATCGGGCTGCTCGAGAGCGCGACGCCGAACCTGACGCGCTACGTGTTCACCGAACCGCGCGCTCGGACGTTCTTCCGGGACTGGGACCAGGTGGCCGACGAACGGGCCTTCGAGCTCTGGCTCGGGCCGTCCGCTGAGACCTCCGAATGGTTCAGGGCCGAGCTGGCCCCCGTGGCCGGAACGGAGTTCACCCGGCGGCTCGACCGCCACCTGCCCCCGCCGCACGTCCCCCTCCGCCTCAACCACCCCGTCGGGCACGAGCTCCGGTGGCAGCGCGAGAAGCTCGAGTTGCCGAAGACCGACGCGCAGGAGCTGGTCGTGCTGCTGCCCGCCGACGACGCGACGGCGCGGGCGATGCAGCAGCTGCGCCGCCAGTCCGGCCGGATCCTCCGCGCCGTCAACTAGCCGAGACCGGGTTCGTCGTCGGCGAACGCCACCGGCACGAGATCCGCTACCGGCGTACGACGCTGGGCGCTGCCGCGGTCGACCGGCGAACCTGATCATCAACGGCCACCCGGTCGACGACCCTCCCGCGACGCGGACCTGGACCCGGTAGGCGCGTCACCCCGCGTCCAGCACCTCGCGGAGCCTCGTGGCGAACTCCTCGGGCTTGCCCGCGTACCCGAACTGGCCCCCGAGGAAGCCGCCGTGGTGGCTCGGGAACACCGTGGCCTCCTGGCCGAGCAGAGCCGCCGTTCCTCGGGCCGTACGCGCGGTGTACGTGTCCCCCGACTCCTCGCCGACCGCGATCACGATGCGGGTCGACGCGGCGGTGAGCCGGCCCGGGTCGGGGCGGTAGTCGGTGATCGCCCAGGAGCTCTTCGACAGCAGGGGATCGTCGCGGGTGCCGTCGTCGTCGGCCGGCATGCCGAGCGTCGCCGGGTCGGGCGCGGGCTGGGCGAAGTAGGCGTCGGTGAACTCACCCTGCCATGACGTCATCGCGATGAACGCGGCCATCCCCGCGCCGAAGCCGTTCGCCTGGTAGGCCTCGTGGAAGGCGGCCCGGGCGCGCTCGGCGCCGGCGGCGTCGGGCAGCACGGCGTTGATCGGCGGCTCGTGCGCCACCAGCGTGACGACATCGTCGGGGTGTGTCGCGACCAGTTCGAGCGCGGTGACCGCGCCGCCGCTGCTCGCGAACAGGTCGACCGGACCGGCACCCAGCGCCTCGATCAACAGGTGCAGGTCGGCCGCCTGCTGCTGCGGAGTGTGGTC
The DNA here is from genome assembly GCF_027497215.1 of Micromonospora sp. WMMD812. Lineage (NCBI taxonomy): Bacteria > Bacillati > Actinomycetota > Actinomycetes > Micromonosporales > Micromonosporaceae > Micromonospora > Micromonospora sp. WMMD812. Next base: position 671,104 of record NZ_CP114904.1, read on the forward strand.
GGACCGACCGTCCGTGCGGTTGCTGCGGCCCAGGCCGCGCGGGTCGTAGGTGACGACCGTGCGGTCGGTGACGTTGGCCGCGAGCGCGTCGAAGCCCTCCGCCGTCATGGGCTGACCGATCATGAGCAATGCTGGCCGGCGGTCAGCCGGGGGGAGCGGTCCGCGTACGTCGTAGACCAGATCGACGCCGGGCGCGGCGAGCGTGTGTGTCTGGGTCGTCGTCATGACGGTGAGACTACGGTCACGTGCCCACCGGGCCGAACCACCCACGTGGCGGAAGCGTCATTCGTGCTGGTCACCGGGACGGGGAAGCACCCGGCTGCGGCGGCCCGTGGGCCGCCGCAGCCGAGTCACGGTCAGGCCAGCTCGGACGGGCGGTAGCTGGTCGTCTTGCCCGAGGCGCTGTGCACGATCACCGTGAGGTGGTCGACCTCGCCGCCCTCGGGGCCGGGCCACCAGGCCGCCCACCAGCCGGCCTTCACGCTGGCCTGGAAGACCTTCCCGTTGTCGAGCCGGACGTCCACCCCGGTGACCCCCGGGCCGACCAGGCCCACGATGTTCGACCACATGGCGTCGCCACTGCCCAGCGAACTCATCGTCTGCAGGTCCACCGTCCCGGCGGGCGGGGCCGGCAGCGGGCCGTCGGCCAGACCCATCGAAGCGAGCAGGTCGTCGTCTCCCGCGCTCATGCACTCGACGACGACACCGTTGCTCTTGCGCATGATGAGCAGCGTCGCGAGCCCGCGCTGCTCGGCGAGGAGCACGTCCGCCGGGTCGACCGCCGACGACCTGCCCCCCACGTCGTTTCCGGCGCAGATCCGGGCCTGCGGCAGCACCTGCTCACCGGTGAGCGACCCGGGCGCGGGCGTCCAGGCCGCGACCGCCTCCTCCGCCGTCCCCGGCAGCAGCGCGGGCACGGTCACGACCGCGACGGCACCCACGGTGGCCGCGGCGAGGCCCACCACCAGCCGGCGCCCCACCGGCCGGCGAGCCGGCGTCCCGGTGGCCTGACCGGCGATCACCCGCTCGACGAACGCCTCCGAACGGGTCCATTCCATCGGGCTGGGCTCCCGCCCGCGCGCCGGGTCAAGGACGGCCAGCTGCTGCAGGTCCTTCATGCTCGGCTCCATGACTGCTGCTCCTTGAAATCGTGAGGACGGAAGGACGAGGGGGGAACGATCTCGGCCGGTTCCAGGGCGGCCCGCAGCCGCTGCCTGGCCCTGCCGAGCCGCATGGCGAAGGTCGACCGGCGGCAGCCGAGCACGGTGGCGGCCTGTTCCGCCGTCAAGCCGTCGAACGCGACCAGGGCGAGGACCTCCCGGTCCTCGGGGCGCAAGGCCCGCCAGGCGCGTTGCAGGTCGATTCGCGCCGCAGCACCCGCGCTGTCGTCGGACAGTTCGCGTGCCTCCAGCGACACCAGCCGGACGTCCAGGGCCCGGCGCCTCAGCCAGCCGCGCGACTGGTTGGCCATGGTCTTGCGAGCCACCGCGAACAGCCACGGCCGCGCGTCGTCCGGTAACTCGTCGAATCGCCGCCAGGCCGTCAGGAAGACCGTCGAGACGACGTCCTCCGCCTCGGCGGCCGGGACCCTCCGCTCGACGAAGCGCAGCAGGTCGGCGTAGGTCTCGGCGTGCAGAGCGCGGAACCGCTCCTCCCGGGCCCCCACGTCAGCGCCGCTCATCTGGGTTCTTCTAGGTTGTCCATGCCCCCTACCTGTCCAGCCCAGCGGCAACTGTCACACCCGGATCCGCGGGCTGCCACCACCGGGGCCGAAAGGTCGGCCTTCTCATTCCCGTACGGCTGCCAGCGCCCGGCTGAAAATGCCTGTCCTGGGCAAAGAGTTGTCGCAGGAGTCACCGTTCGAACAGCCGGATTCTTCCTCGCGGGGTGGCGTCAATTGGACGGAACCCGGCGAGCCTGGCCGGGTTGAGCACGAGCAACACTCGTACGATCCCCTCGGGGGAGGCATCGATCGCGCCCAGCGCAACGACCGATTCCGCCCGGCGGACGAGGACGGCCTCCTGCCCGTTGGAATCGACGACGTCCAGCGAGATGTCCTGGCCGTACTTCGTCATGAGGCCGCGGAGGTAGCGAGCTGGCCGAGGGCACCGGAGCGTGCGGCGGCGAGGAAGGCGTGGAGCAGCCGGCCGTGGTCGGCCGGCGTGACCGGCGCGTGCCGCGAGCGCTTCACCCTCCTCGACCCGGCTCACCGGGTCGGCCGCGGTCTGGACGGGCTCCGGCAGCCACGGGCCGACGTAGGACTCGCGTCGGGCGCGAGCCGAGGTCGCCGCGTTCAGGCTGAGCCTGGTTGTCGTGGTGACGAGGCCGTCACATCCCGTACCGCGATCCGGTCCGTCTGCTGCCACCGCAGCCGCGTACCGCCTGGGCAAGGCGTGTCACGGCGGCGGCGCGCCGGTCAGCGCGGTCCCGGGGCCCGGCCGGCGTCGGCAGCGGGCGGGGCCGCCGCAGGTCGTCTCCGGCCCGCCCAGGACGCAGCGGTAGGACGGCGACGGCGTTGTCCGGCGGGACTGGAGCACGAGGTCCACCCACTCGGCGGCCGTCATCGATTCGAAGACGGTGAGCAGGGCAAGGCCGACGGGGTCGACGTGACCGTCCAGGTGGCTCCCCGTCCTATCCAGGGCGCCGCCACCGATGGGCTCCGCACCCAGGCCGTCGGGTCGCACCCCGAGAGCGTCGAGGCAGGTGCGCGCGACGGTACGGACGAGCCAACCGAGGTGGTTGTCGATCCGCGCCGGGTGATCGCCGTTCACCGTGTACCAGCGCACGTAGGTCCGCCGCACCGCGTCCTCGGCGTCCGCGGCGCATCCGAGCAGGTGCAGCGCGATGGTGCGGAGGAGAAGTCGTTCGAAGACGACCGGATTCCCGGTGTTCGCGGGCGGCCCCAACGGTGGCAGTTCGTCACTCACGGGTGGGAGAGGAGTCCACGAGCCCGAGCGCGGGGGGGATTCGGACAATGAGGGCCACGGCGGTTCTCCTTGCGCTGGTCGTTGCTCGTTCCCAGATAGGACCGCACAGCTCCGCTGTTCGTGACAGGCCGCCGGCGCCGGCCCGGGTGTCACGAATCCGCAGCTCACCTGGTCCTTGATGGTGCGACTCCCCAGGGGCTGGCCACCCCTCGAATCGTCTCGACCTCCCGCCCCGCCGACGTGAGGTCCGGAACCATCGGAAGGCGGCCCACCATGACCGACACCGGGCGACAGCAGCCACGCGCACTCGACCAGATTCCCGACCGCGACCCCGAGGAAACCGCCGAGTGGGCCGCCTCACTCGACGCCGTCACCGCGGCACCCAGGCTGCACCGCTGGTGGCCGGTCAGCGGCCCACCTCGGCGAGGGCCTGCATGATGACGTCGGTGACGAGCTGCGGGTTGCTGACCATGATGACGTGGGAGCCGTCGGCCTCGGTGATGGTGGCCTTCGCGCGCTGCGCCATGGAGCGCAGGGCGTCGGTGCCGGCGGCCTTGTCGCCGGTCGGAACGATCGACCAGACCGGCAGCTTCTTCCAGGCCGGCGGGCCGGACTTCTCCGAGAACCCGAGCGAGGAGAAGGGGCGTTGGGTGGCGGCCATGACGGCGGCCTCCTTCTCCGGGACGTCGCCGGCGAACGCGTCGTGGAACTTGGCGGGGTCGATGCTGAACTCGACCTGGGTGCCCTGCGCCGTCGGGTACTGCAACTCCTTCAGCGCGGAGACCAGGACGCTGTCCTTGGAGTCTTTCTCGACGTCCATGAGGCTCTCGCCCTCGTCCGGGGCGAAACCGGCGACGTAGACCAGCCCGACAGCGCTGTCGACCTGAGCGGCGGCGTTGGTGATGACCGCCCCGCCGTAGGAGTGACCGACGACGAGGAGCCGACCGGGTAGTTGCTTGAGCGCGCTGGCCACGTACGCGGCGTCCTCGGAGAGGCCCCGCAGCGGGTTGGCGACGGCGGTCACCGGCACGCCGCCGGCCTGCAGGCGGCCGACCACCCCGTTCCAGCTCGAGCTGTCGGCGAAGCCCCCGTGCACCAGGGCCACGGTGACGCCACCGGGCATGTCGCTCATCGGATCCCCCGTCAGGTGTGGGCCGTCGTCGCGGCCGTCGGGGCCAAACTAGTTGTCTGGCCCCGACGGAGACGGGAGATCCGCGAAATGGAGGCGTCGGACAGCGCCGGGGGACCGGCTCAGAGCCAGGGTGGGGGACCTTCGAAGCCGAGGGCGTGCACGTCGAACAGGACCGCCGCCTCCACGCCCAGCGCCGGCCCGCCCTGCCGGGCCGCCCAGGTGAGGAACGGGCCCGGTTCGGGGCCGGCCACGCCGAGGCCCTTCGTGTACTCGGCGTGCGCGGCCAGCGAGGCGATGCCCCGCTGCAACGGCTCGCCGGTGACGTCCACACCGTGCGTGGGGCGCTCGGCGCCGGCGAAGCAGACGTAGCGTACGCCGCCCCAGGGCGGCAGCCCCTCGTCCACCAACTCCGGGAAGATCCACCGGTTACCCGCGTCGCGGGCGGCGTCCAGCGCGGCCAGCCCCACCGCCCGGTGGTCGGCCTGGTTGGTGAGCCCGCCCACCATGCGGATGGTGAAGGCGCCCGAGACGATGACGTCGGGCCGGTGGCGGCGGATCGCCCGCACGATGTCGCGGCGCAGGTCGGGCCCGTACTCGACGACCCCGTCCCGGTGATCGAGGAACTCCACGACGTCGACGCCGACCTCCCGGCCCGCGGCGCGCTGCTCCTCCTCGCGCAACGGCGCGGCCTGGTCGGGGTGCACGGAGTCGATCCCCGCCTCGCCCCGGGTGGCCAGCAGGTAGGCGACCTGCTTGCCCTGCGCGGTCCACCGGGCGATCGCCGAGGCCGCGCCGTACTCGATGTCGTCCGGGTGTGCGACCACCGCGAGGCAGCGCTCCCAGTCCTCCGGCAGTGCGGGCAGAAGCTCATCCACGGTCCACACCGTAGTCGCCCGCCGGCCGATCCGGCACCGCCGTACCGGCCACATCGAACGTCGGCGAGCAGGGAACAATGGGCGGGTGGACCCCAGTCGACTCCATCCACAGGCGCGGGCGGCGATGCAGGTCCAGCAGCGTGTCCCGCTCACCCGGGCGACCCTCCCGGCGGCACGGCTCAGCATGGTCCGGGCGACCCCGTCCGAGGTGGGCAGTGGAGCGGCGATCCGGTCCGTCGTCACCGTCGACGCCGGCGGCGTGCCCGCCCGCCTCTACCGCGACGCCGCTCACGACGCGATGCCGGTGGTCCTCTACGCCCACGGCGGGGGCTGGGTGATGGGCGGCGTGGACACCCACGACGGTCTGTGCCGGCACCTGGCGGCCGCCTCCGGCTGGGCCGTGCTCTCCGTCGACTACCGGCTCGCCCCCGAACACCCGTACCCGGCCGCCGTGGACGACATGGCGCGCGCGCTCACCTGGCTTCGCGGGCCCGACGCGGCGCGGCACGGCCTCGACCCGGGCCGGACAGCCGTGGCCGGCGACTCCGTGGGAGGGCACCTCGCGGCGGTGACCGCCCGGCGCGCCCGGGACGCGGGGATCGGCCTTGCGGGTCAGCTCCTCATCTGCCCGGTCATCGACCCGGCGGCCGAATACCCGGCCCTGGACGAGTACGGCCTGGACCGGGAGGAGATGGGGTTCTTCTGGGACGCGTTCGCCCCGCCCGGCGTGGACCGGACCCAGCCGGATCTGGACCCACTGCGGGCCGACCTCACCGGCCTGCCCCCCGCCGTGGTCATCACCGCCGAGCTCGACCTGTTGTCCGCCGAGGGTGAACGCTACGCGGCCGGGCTGCTGGCGGCCGGCGTTCCCGTCACCGCGACCCGCTACCAGGGGCTCATCCACAACTTCCCCCGCAAACTGGCCCTGTTCGACGCCGCCCATCTCGCCCTGGCGCAGTTGGCCGCCGCGCTGCGCCGTTGGTGAACCGGCGGGCGGCAGGGGCGTTACCGTCATGCCGCCACCGCGCGCGGAGTTGGCAAGCGCCGCGTCGGTCGGGGCGGAGATCGGCGGGGGGAGGGGATGCGCTCGGCTAGTAACGTCTCGGCGCATGAGGATTCTTGTGGTGGGGGCGGGCGCGACCGGTGGCTACTTCGGCGCCCAACTCCAGCAGGCCGGCCGGGACGTCACCTTCCTCGTCCGGCCCAAGCGTGCCGATGTGCTCCGCGAGCGCGGCCTGCGGATCACCGGCCTGGGGACGGCGACCGTGCTCGCGCCGCGGCTCGTCACCGCCGCCGGCATCGACGGGCACTACGATGTCGTTCTCGTCTCGGTGAAGGCCACCGCGCTGCCGGCGGCGATCGACGACGTCGCCGCCGCGGTCGGCCCGCGTACGACGGTGATCCCGTTCCTGAACGGCCTGGCGCACCTGGACGCGCTGAACGAGCGCTTCGGCGCGGACGCCGTGCTGGGCGGCGTGGTCCGCGTGCTGACCACGCTCGACGCCGAGGGTGACATCGTCCGGCTGGGCTCCCTGGCCGAGATCGTCGTCGGTGAACAGCGGGGCGGCACGTCGCCGCGCCTCGCGCAGGTCGCCGAGGTGCTGTCCGGCGCGGGCTTCGACTTCTCCCTCGCACCGGACATCCGCAGCGCCATGTGGCACAAGTGGGTCTTCATCAGCACAGTCGGCGCCCTCAACACCCTCGTGCGGGGTTCCGTGGGTGACGCCGTGGCAGTCCCCGAAGGCGACCGCCTCGGCGCGCAGATCGCCGCCGAGGCGGCGGCCGTGGCCGCGGCGAGCGGGTACCCGGTGCCGAAGCAGACCCTCGACAACGTCCAGGCCTTCGTGACGCGTCCCGGCTCGGCCGACACCGCCTCGCTGTACCGCGACCTGATCGCCGGGCAGCCGACCGAGGCCGAGCACATCTTCGGCGACCTCATCGCGCGGGCCCGCACGCTCGGCGTGCGAACTCCGCTGCTGGACGCCGCGACGGTGGCGCTGCGCGTACACGAGAAGCGAATCGGCGGCGAATAGGGTGCCGTCGCCCGGGCCGACCCGGTCCCGGGCCCGGTCGTTCCCCGCCCTTCGCCCGACCGACCTCCGCGGGACCCGGGCCGCCGGTGTCACGATTGACCGGTGGAGGAGGAGCGGCGTCGAGCCGCCGTCGAGAGAGCGAGAAGTCGGCTCAGCGCCGGCGACGACCTGGACACCGTCCTGGCCACGCTGCGGGCCACCGGACTGAGCGACCTCCAGTGCGTTCACGCCGTACATGACCTGCTGGACGTCAGCCTGGGCAGAGCACGAGCCCTGGTGCACCTCAGCCCTGCCGTCGCGGGCGACCGCGACGGGAACGACGCGGGACCGGAAAGCCTCGTCGGTGCGCTTGACGAGGTCAACAGGATCGCCGCACTCCAAGGTGGAGGACCAGTTGACGGCCCTGTCGGCGACTCGGCCCAGCGACTCGGCGACTTTCGCGCAGCGTTGGCCCTCGCGCTGGGGATGGTCGTCACGGAACGCGATCCGGCCGGCCGCGCCGTGCTCGTCGTCCCCACCGACGGCGAGATCCTCGACGAGGTGCGCCGACTGCGAGGGCTGTGCTCCTAGCTGAGCGACGAACCGCGCAGACGGGGGTGCCGGGGACAGGCGACGCCGAGGATGGTCAGCGTCGATCGTCGGGGAAGGCCGCGCGTGGATCGAGGAGCTGACCTTGTGCGTACGACTCGTCGAACGCGGCCGGGCCGAGCGCCTGGACAGCTGCCTCGCGCGCCCTGGCGAGGTCGGCCGCGTCGTCGGGGTCGGGCACCTGGCCGAGCGACGCGAACGCGGCCTCCACGACGCCGATCATCCGCGCCGCCCGGGAGTGATCATTCTCGGCCGAGGCGAGCGCGGCGTCCGCCACGCAGACGTACGGCACGAAGTCGGCCCAGCCGTTGCGGAACACCCGCTCGCGGCTCTCGGCGAACAGGGTCCGCGCCGCGTCGAGATTGCCCAGCCCCAGCTCACAGAACGCCAGGTTGTGACACTCCGAGTTGACCGTCGCGGGCCGGTCGAGCGCCTCGTTGAGCGCGATGCTCTCCCGGTACAGCTCCCGAGCGCGGAGCAGGTCGCCGGACATGCGCGCCACGGCGGCGAGCACGTGCCTCGGCCGTTCCTCGAGGCTCCGGTCCCCGGAGCGCACCGCGACCGCGAGGGCCTCCCGGGCCCGGGCCTCTCCGCCCGGCAGGTCACCGCCGCGGATGGCGACGCGGGCCAGGCTGTAGCGGGCCTCCACCTCGCCCGCCGGGTCGCCGGCCGCCTGGGCCCGCTCGATCTCGGCCTCGCTCATGCGCACCACGGCGTCGGTCTCACCGCGTCGGAAGGCCGAGCGCACGTTCTCACTGAAGGTCATGAGTCCTCTCCCCGCAGGTGTGTCACGGTGTGGTCAGGCAGGTCCGCCCGGGTGGCGAGGCGTCCGGCCGCCACCTCGACACCCGAGCCGCGCCGCGTCCGTCACCGTGCGGTGAAAACGGTCCAATTCTCCACGAGGCGGAAGCCCATCGACTCGTAGAGCGGCCGTCCCATCGCGCTGGCGTGCAGGTAGGCCGCGTCCGCACCGGCTGCGACGCCGTCGCACAGCACGGTCTCGGTGATCGCCCGGCCCAGGCCACGACCCCGTGCGGAGGGAACGACGGCGATGTTGAACACACCGACCACGCCGGCGGTGTGTATCCCGAGCCCGGTGCCGGTGGTCCGGCCGGACTCCTCGGCCAGGTAGCCGGTGACCGGGCCGGCGTCGAGCACGCCGCCGCCCATCAAGGGGCCGAAGGCGTCCTCGGGAGCCTCGAAGCCCTGGGTGAGGGCCTCGGTGTAGAGGTCGCTCTCGCCCGCGTCGACCTGACGCACCAGCTTCCGCTGTGCCGCACCCGCCCCGTACCGGATGTCGCCCGCGGTGCACGCCAGTAGCGGCAGATCACTGCGTTCGAGCAGCCCGTGCCGGGCGGCGAGGCCGGCCACCTCGTCGCCCGCGTCGCCGCGAACCATGATCGACCAGTGCGCGGCCTGCCGGCCGACCTCGCCCGCCATCTCGTCGAGCGACCCGAGATCCGGTTCCCGTGCCGTGTCGTAGGCCGCGTTCAGCGTGGCGATGCGGGCGTGGGTCACCGCCCCGCGGGCGGTGCCCCGCTCGGCGTACCAGCCCTTCGGGGTCACCCGGCAGAGCAGTTCGATGGCGTCGAAGTACGCCGCCGCCATCCGATCGGCGGTGGTGGTCACTGCCGTCCCCCTCATGTCTCGTAGCCAGCGGCACCCTAGCCGGGGCGAGTTGACAGACTCTTACCGCTTCTCGCCGTCGAGGCGTCGCCCACACAACGGAGGGTGGCCGCCCTGCCTGATCCACGGCCAGCCCAACCGCCAGCGCAAACTCCGCCACCCGCTCGATGGCGGGCCCTACCCGCGCGACCCCGCTCGCCGAGGCGGCCGCGCGGCACCGTCCGTAGATCTGAGATCTCCGATCCGGCCGGCCACCTAGTAGCATGCGGCGGACGACGGGCGGCAGCCGGAGCACGGCTCTGGTGCGACTCGGCGGGCAGCACCGCCGGGTCGGCGGCCGCGGCGCCGGTCAGGCCGGGGCCGGAGTGAGAGAGGAACCTGCTCGGCGTGTTCCAGGAACCGGACCGGACCCGGATGACCGGCGGAAACTTCGTTGGCGGGGGGCAGGGCGCCATGGGCGCGACGCCCGGCACCGACCCGCCGGAGGCGTGGGACGCGGGGCTGGCCAAAGCGGTGCGGCACGTCGCCGTGCTGCGCACCGGCTTCTACGTCGTCGTGCTGCTGATCGCGCTCGGCGGCCAGGTGTCCGGGGCGATGGAACGGCTCGGCATGCCCTGGTACGTCGCCCTTCCCGCCGTGGGTGCCCTTGAGCTGGGCGGCATCGTGGTGCTGGCGAACGCCGACGTACGCCGTCGACTGGGGGAGCGGGCGATGCTGTCCCGCGTGCTGTCGGCCGGGATCGCCGTCGCCGCGGTCGCCTTCAACTGGTTGGCTCACAGCAACCACCTCGAAGGGGGCTTCTACGCGGGCATGTCGCTGCTCGGTTATCTGGTGTGGCTGATGAACACCGAGAACCGCGGGCGGGACCGGCTGCGCGCCCGGCGGCAGCTGCCGCCCACGACGCCGGCGTACGAACCGGTCGGGCACTGGTTGCGGCATCCGTGGCTGACCCGCCGCGCTCGCTCCCTGGCCAAGGCCGACCCCGGCCTCGGGCTGTACGGCTCACTCGACGCGGCCCGCGCGCAGATCCGCGCCGAGCGGCGGCAGTCGGCGCTCAGCAAGGTGCTGCACCGCAAGATCACCCAAGCGCTCGACGGCACCACGGCCGACATCGCGGTGGCGGTGTACGACCTTGACGAGATCTCCCGGCGGCTGGCCGAGCAGGCGGACTACGACGGGCTCACGGCACTGATCGCCGCAGACCTGGCGCCTGCACGCGTGCTGGCCGGCAACCTGCCGGCGGGTCGCCGCCGGTGGTGGCGGCGGCGAGCCGGTCAACCCGACCCCGCCGCGCTGGCGTCGGCCGCTCGGCTGCTCGCCGACACCCCGGAGCGGCTGCTCGCCCGCGCCCCCGAGCCGCTGACGATCGCGGCCCCGGACGCGGCCCGTGCGGCGGACACAGCCCCGGTGGCGGACGCGGCACCCCCGTCCCCGGCAGCTCCCGGGGCGGACCCGACGTCCGGCGGACCGGTGCGGCCGGGGCCGGACGGGGACCCCGTTCAGCGGGCGTCCGCCGCCCAGCAGGAGGCAGCGGGTGCCGAGCGAGGTGCGGCGGAGGGGCTCCGAGCGGTGACGCCGGACCGTACCGACGGGCCGTCGGAGCGCCCCGAAAGCCCGAGTCAGCTCACCTCCACGACGGATCAGCCCGACACGCCCCGGACCTCCGGGTGGGCGGCTCTGCAGGCGGAACTCGCCCCACTGCTGCCCGCGGCCGCACCGCGCCGAACGTCGCGCAACACGCCGGCCCGGTCGGCCACCGGCCGGACGGAGGCGTCGTCGACCGCGGAGGCGTCCGACTCCGTCGCGGAGCCGGACGACCCCGCGTCACCGGCAACGACCCGGAGCGCGGCGCCGATGCCGCGCACCGCGACGGGACGGGCCCGGGTGGCCCGGGTCGCGGACCCCTCGGGCGAGCCGGCGCCGATCGCGACAGCCACGCGAGAACTACCCCTGGTCGCGGGACGGGACCTGCCGGACCTGGTCGACGCCGCGGCCAGCCGTACTACCGCACCGGTCGCGGTCCCCGACGCCGCAAGAGACGAGCAGCGGTCAACGTCGCGATCGCGGCCGCGTCGGCGGGACGGCGCGGAACCGCGACCGGACCCGGGGACTGCCCGGCCTCGGTCGAGCACCCAATCGGCCACCGACTGACCGCTACCGGCAATGCCGACCGTCCGTCGGAAGAGATCTGTGGCCGGCCGATGAGTTTGGGATGATGCGCCGGTCTGCCTATCGACACCACCTGGCGCGAAGGGAGCACCTCGATGGCGAAGGTCATCTCCACGCTGTTCATCTCGGCCGACGGCGTGGCCGAGATCGACCCCGACTGGCACTTTCCCTACTTCGACGAGAACATGGGCCGCGCCGTCGGCGAGGACTACGACACCGCCGACGTCCTGCTCATCGGCCGCGAGACCTACGACAGCTTCGCCGGAGCCTGGCCGGACCGCGAGGCCGCGGGTGGGGACGACGCACCGTTCGCCAAGCAACTCGGGGACGTGCGCAAGGTGGTCGTCTCACGCCAGGCGCTGGAGTTCTCCTGGCGCAACTCCGAGCTGATCAACGGCGATCTCCTCGATGCCGTCACGTCGCTCAAGGCCGATCCCGGCATCCGGGGCGTCCTCATCCCCGGGTCGATCTCCGTGGTGCAGCAGTTGCTCGCCGCGGGGCTGGTCGACGAGCTGCGCCTGCTGGTGCATCCGGTGGCGGCTCGTAAGGGCCGCAAGCTGTTCGACGACGGCGACGTGCCGTACCACCTGCGAACGGTGGCGACGGAGGTCTTCCCGACGGGCGTGATCCGGGTGATCTACTCGCCGACCGAGGCACCCACCAAGGTCGGCTACGACGAGGTCAAGGACCAGGTGCCCGGACGGGAGTAGCCGGCGCCGAGGGGACGGAGCGCCGCGCGGCCGGGCGAGCGCCGGCGAGCTGACCGCGCCGCCGTACGTCCACCGTCAGTGGTCGTCCGCCGATCGACCGCTCTCCTGGCCGGCCGGGATGAACCGCTTCGGTGTCGCCGGGAGTTCGTGGCGCCCGGCGTCCAGGTCGGTGAGGTCTCCGGCGGCGTTGATGAGGCCGACGTGTGAGAACGCCTGAGGAAAGTTGCCCAGGGCTTCCCCGCTGTGCGGGTCGATCTGCTCGGCGAGCAGGCCCAGGTCGTTGACCCGGTCGGCGAGCCGCTCGAAAAGCTGCCCCGCCCGGTCGCGCTCGCCAGCCATGGCCAGGCAGCTGACCAGCCAGAAGGAACAGATCACGAACCCGGCGGGGTCGCCCTCCCAGCGGCGCAGCAGGCCGTTGTGGGACAGCCTCTCCTCGATCACGCGGATGGTGGAACGCATTCTCGGGTCGGTCGCGGGGAGGAAGCCGACCAGTGGCATCAGCAGGACCGACGCGTCCGGCTCGTCGGTGTCGAACACCGCCGTGAAGGCCCCCAGCCGGTCGCTCCAGCCCCGGGTCAACACGGTTCGCCGGATGGGAGCCGAAGCGGACGGCTCGGTCCAGCGCCGTCCAGCACTGCACCTTCGACGACACGTAGTGGCGTTCGGCGTCGCGTGCTTCCCACATTCCGGCGTCCGGCAGGTGCCAGTCGCGCGCGGCCCGGTCGGTCATCGCGCGCAGCAGTTGGCCGATGTCCGGTGGCATCGGGTCGAGGTGTTCCCGCATCAGCCAGGAGGCGCTGAGCAGCTCACCGTGCACGTCGTTCTGCCGTTGTCGCCAGGCGTCGTTGCCCACCAGCACCGGGCGGCTGCCGGCGTAGCCGGCCAGGTGATCGAGGTGGTGTTCGGTGAGGTCCCGTTCCCCCTCCACCTCGTACATGATGGGCACGATGCCCTCGTTCATGCCCATCGACCGCACCAACCACCCGACGTGCAGGTTGAGCTCGTCGGTGCACGTCACGCGCCAGAGCGCCTCCAGGGTTAAGCTGAAGTCGCGTACCCAGGCGAAGCGGTAGTCGTAGTTCCGTTCGCCGCCCAACTCCTCGGGCAGGGACATGGTCGGGGCGGCCACCACCGCGCCGCTGGGCCGGTAGGTCAGGCCCTGCACGACCAGCGCGCTGCGGCGCACCTGCTCCCGGTGGAGGCCGCGGTAGTCGTGCAGACCCATCCAGGAGCGCCAGCCCGCGACGGCGTTGTCGATCACCTCTTGGGCATCGAGCACCGCCGGCGGGCCGGAGTCGTAGGCCGGCGCGTACGCCAGGGTGAAGTGCTGCGTCTCGCCGGCCCGTACGGTGAACGACCCGAACGCCTCCCCGACCTCGCAGACCAGCGGAACGGTCGTGCGCAGATCCAGCCGAACCGACGCGGCACTGATCGCCAGGGCGTCGTCCTGTGGCACCAGTTGGGGGACCATCCGGCCGTACTCCAACCGGGGTCGGTAGTGCGACCGCAGCCGGACCTCGCCGGTGAGCCCCCGCACCACCCGGGCCAGCACTCTCGGCGAGTGCAGGCCGACCTCGTGGCCCCGCGCCCCCGGTTCCAGGGCCAGCGCGTCGGTCAGCGCCACGCTGCCCGTCGCGGTGGTGAAGACAGTGCGCAGCACGAGCGAATCACCGAGGTAGGCACGCTCGGTGTTGAACCCGCCCTCGGGACGGATCGCCCAGTGCCCGGCGTCGTCGTCGAGCAGGCGGGCGAACACCGACGGAGCGTCGAACCGTGCCGGACACCACCAGTTCACCGACCCGGCGCGGTCCACCAGCACCGCGCTGCGGCCGTCGGCCAGGAAGCCGTGCTCCGCGATCTGTCCGCGCCCCATGGAACGGACTACCCGAGCCGAACCGACTGACACCGCCACGTCATGCCTCGAACCGCAGTCCGAGCGTGACAGGGGCACCGTTGGCAACGGTCGGCCCGGCCGCGATTCGCCGGCGCTCGCGAAGGAAACTCCGGCCGACGGAATCACGGCGGTGACCGGCGACAGTTCGCGCGTCCTGCTGGGTACGTGGGGAGGGCAACCGGGCCGCGTCGCGGCCGGAGTCGTCACGGTGAAAGCAAGAATCTGATGCGTGGTGCTGTTCTGCACGCCCCCGGCGACGTCCGGGTGGAGGAGCGCGAGGATGCCCGGATTCTCCTCCCGACCGACGCGATCATTCGGGTGTCCGCCGCGTGCGTCTGCGGTTCGGACCTGTGGCCGTACCGGGGCGTCGAAGTGGTCAACGGGCCGTCCCCGATGGGCCACGAGTATGTCGGCGTCGTCCAGGAGGTCGGCAGCGAGGTCACCACCATCAAGCCCGGCCAGTTCGTGGTCGGCTCCTTCTTCGCCTCCGACAACACCTGCGCCATCTGCCGCGCGGGCTACCAGAGCTCGTGCCTGCACCGGGAGCCCATCGGCGGGCTCGGCGCCCAGGCCGAGTTCCTTCGCATCCCCCTGGCCGACGGCACACTGGTCGCCACCCCGGACCTGCCCCCGGCGGACCTGTTCCCGGATCTGCTGGCGGCCTCCGACGTGCTCGGCACCGGCTGGTTCGGGGCCGTGGCGGCCGAGGTCGGCCCGGGCAGGACCGTCGCGGTCGTCGGTGACGGCGCGGTCGGTCTGCTCGCCGTGCTGGCGGCGAAGCAGTTCGGCGCGGAGCGGATCATCGCCGTCAGCCGGCACGAGCCGCGCCAGAAACTGGCGCTCCACTACGGGGCGACCGACGTCGTGACCGAGCGCGGCGACGAGGGCGTGGCACGGATCAAGGACCTCACCGACGGGCTCGGCGCGCACTCGGTCATCGAGGCGGTCGGCACGCAGGAGTCGATGATGCAGGCGATCCGCTCCACGCGTGCCGGCGGTCACGTCGGCTACGTCGGCGTCGCCCACGGCGTCCAGCTGCCCGGCGAGGAGCTGTTCTTCTCCCACGTCCACCTGCACGGCGGACCCGCCCCGGTACGCCGCTTCCTGCCCGAGCTGATCGACCTGATCTGGAACCGGCGGATCGACCCGGGCAAGGTCTTCGACCTCACCCTGCCGCTCCACCAGGCCGCCGACGGCTACCAGGCCATGGACGAACGCCGCGCCATCAAGGTCCTCCTCACGCCCTGACGGGGGGTGCCGCCCAGGTCCGGCTGACGCGCGCCGCCACGGCGTGGGTCGGTCAGGCGAGGCCGGCGTCGTGGACGAGGAGCGCTATCTGGGTGCGGTTGTCGAGGTCGAGCTTGGTCAGGATGTGCGACACATGGGTCTTCACGGTGGCCAGGGTCATGTCGAGCGCGGTGGCTATCTCGGCGTTGTTGCGACCCTGGCCGATCGCCACCACGACGTCGTGTTCGCGCGGGCTCAGCGCCGCGAGGGTGGCCTTGGCCCGGGCGTACGAGCCGGCCTGGACGGCGACCCGGTCCATCAGTCGACGGGTGATCCGCGGGGACAGGATCGGTTCGCCGGCCGCGACCTGCCGGACCGCCTCGGCGATCCGGGCCGGCGGGGTGTCCTTGAGCAGGAAGCCGCTGGCCCCGGCCCGCAGCGCGTGCAGGATGTTCTCGTCGGTGTCGAACGTGGTCAGCACGATGACCTCGGGCGGCCGCGGGCGCGCCCGCAGGCGGCGGGTGGCGGTGATCCCGTCGACGCGGGGCATGCGCAGGTCCATCAGCACGACGTCGGGGGCATGCGCGTCGGCCGCGGCCGCCACCCGGTCGCCGTCGGCGGCCTCGCCGACCACGACGATGCCGGGGGCGCCGTCGAGCATCATGGTCAGCCCGGCGCGGACGAGCGCGTCGTCGTCGACGACGAGCACGCGCACCGGCGGGGTCACGCCGGCCATGGTATCGACGCGTGCAGCCGGAACTCCCCGCCGACCACCTGATGGTCGAGCCGCCCGCCGGCGAGGTGCACCCGCTCGGTGAGCCCGACCAGCCCGGCGCCTCCGGACCACCCGGGCGGCGCCGGTCGCTCCGGTGTCACCGCATTGCGGACGTCGATCTCCAGACCCGCGCCCGGTCCGCCGGACAGGGCGACCTGGACCGGCTGGCCGGCGGCGTGCTTGCGGGCGTTCGTCAGACCCTCCTGGATCACCCGGTACGCCGTGCGGGCCACCGACGGGGGCGCCTCGGCCGGCTCGTCCACCGCGTCGCGCAGCTGCACCTCGGTGCCGGCGTCGCGGGACTCGTCGACCAGGCGCGGGATGTCGGCCAGCACCGGCTGCGGGCGGCGGCCCTCGCTGTGCGGCGGGTCGTCGTCACGCAGCAGCGAGATCACCTCACGCAGCTCGTCGAGCGCCTGGTGCACGCCGTCCCGGACGACCCCCGCGGCCCGGGACAGCCGCTCGGGTGAGGAATCCGGACGGTACTCCATCGCGCCGGCGAACGTGGCCAGCAGCGACAGACGGTGGGCGAGGACATCGTGCATCTCCCGGGCGATCCTGCGGCGTTCCCACATGCGCGCCTCGGCCACCCGGCGGCCCTGCTCCGCCTCGGCGCGACGGGCCCGGTCGTGCAGCGAGCGGATCAGCGCTTCGCGGGCCTGCGCCCACGCGCCCCAGCCGAGCAGCGCACCGTAGCCGATGGCGACCAGCACCAGCCACCAGCCGTACGACATGCCGCCGTGGGACCGCCAGGCGCCCTGCACAGCGTGCGCGGCGACCCCGGCCACCGCCACCGCGATCGCCACCGGGGTGCGCCGGCGACGCGCCACCTGCAGCGCGCCGATCGTGGCCGGTGGGGTGGCCGCCGGCGACACCGCGGCCAGCACGGTGAGCACGGTCGTGGTGGCGACCGGCCGCCACAGCAACAGCGGGGTGAGCAGCCAGCTCAGCGCGCCGGCCGCGAGGTCGAGCGCCAGCAGCGGACCGGGCAGGCGGTCGCTCCACCAGCCCAGGATCGTCAGCGCGACGAGCACGCCCGACGTACCCAGGAGCGTAGCGATCGAGCTGGTGCTCCGGCGGCGGTCGCAGTCGTCCGGCCCAGGGGCGAGGCTGTTCACCCGGCGAGGCTAACCAGCAGGTGCCGGGCGCCGACACCTGCCAAAGTTGGTGGTCGGGTTCTCCTAGGTGAGCACCGGCGCAGCCCCCGGTTCGATGTGGGGACCCGGCCCGGACCGCGACGCTCATCGGCATGACGAACGACATGCAGCGGACCGACACGATCAACACCACGGCACGGCGTACGGGCCGCGCGACCACCGTCGCCGCGGGAGCCGCCGGCGTTCTCCTCCTGTGGGTCGTCAACGACCCCTGGGCCGGCATCGACCTCGCCGTCCGCCAGGGTGACGCCACCCGGCACATCGGTCCGGTCGCCGTCGTGATGACCGCGCTGATCGCCGGCCTGGCCGCCTGGGGCCTGCTCGCGCTGCTCGAGCGCACCGTCCGCCGCCCCGCCCGGACGTTCCGGATCATCGCGCTGATCGTGCTGGTGCTCTCGCTGGCCGGTCCGTTGGGCAGCGGCGTCGGCACGAGCAGCCGGCTGGTGCTGCTCGGCATGCACCTGACCGTCGGCGCGGCGTTGATCATCGGGCTGCCGGGCCGGCGGACCTGCCGGTAGACCGGATCCGACAATCCGGGCGCGCCACGGCGATCCCGAGGCGCGCCCTGGGCGCAATCAGGAGAAGTGCGTCTTCGGCCGGGTGAGTCGCTCGCCGTCGACGACGAGGTCGACCTTCTCGTTGTAGAAGGCGACCAGCCCGGCGATCGGCAGGAGCGGGCCGGTGGGGAACTCGTACGACCAGGCCAGGTCCGGGTGGACCGTGCCGGCGACGCGGACGGACCAGTAGCGGCTGGTCCGGCCCTTGTACGGGCAGGAGGTCGTCGTCTCCGACGACACGAGGTGCCCGAAGTTCACCTCGGTCCGGTTCAGGTAGTAGCGGGTGGGCAGCCCGGTCTCGAAGACCAGCACCGGCGAGGTCGACTCGGCCAGCACGACCCCGTCGAGCTCCACCCGTACGCGGCGGGTGGACCGCAGCGCGTCCACCCGGGCGTACGGGTTGCGGGGGTGCACGAAGACCTCTTCGTCCTCCTCGAACCAGCTGTCCAGGGCGGCCCACTCGAATCGGACGGTGTCGGCCAGACCGGGCAGCGCGTCGTCGCCGTAGCACCGGGCGGACGAAGGGCGGAACGTCTCGCCGACCCGCAGCCCGTGCACCCGCCCGGTGCCGCACGGGATCCGCTCGGTGCGGTGCTCGTCGATCAGCAGGCCACGGTTCACGTCGCCGAGCGGGATGTAGTACTGGGGATAGAACGGCCACTCCCACACGTACTGTGCCCGCCTGGTGTCCAGCACCAGCTCGCCGGCGAGGTAGGCGCGGATCCGGCGGGGCGCCGGCTCGACCCGGTTCTCTGGGGCGACCGCCTTCGGATAGTCCGGCACCGCGTCCTCCAGTTCACAAGAGCCCCGTTTCTGGTGGCATTGGCTCAACGATCAGGAGGCTCAGGTGTCTCGCCGGGGCGCCGTTGCTTCGGCGGGTAATCCGCGTCACCTCGGCCACCTCTCGCCGAGTCGGTGGCGACGCGTCCGGGGCACGATGGGCCCCCGACCCCGCCTCCACCCGGTCGTGGCGTGTCGGTCCCGTTGCCGGTCGGCGACGCCATGACGAGCGGAGACACCATCGTGAGCACCACCGAGGTCCGACCCACCCGGCCGGACGCTGTCGTCGCTCGCCCGCCGGCCGGGGCGGCGCTGTTCGCGTTGGCGATCGGTGGCTTCGGCATCGGCACCACCGAGTTCGCCACCATGGGCCTGCTGCCCGAGATGGCCGACGAGTTGCACGTCACCATCCCGGTGATGGGGCACGGCATCACCGCGTACGCGCTGGGTGTCGTCGTCGGCGCGCCGGTCATCGCGGCCCTCGCGGCCCGGTTGCCCCGGCGCGGGCTGTTGCTCGCGCTCATGCTGGCCTTCGTGGTGGGCAATGCGCTGACCGCCCTCGCGCCGGGCGTCTGGTCGCTGGTCGGCGCCCGGTTCCTGACCGGTCTGCCGCACGGCGCCTACTTCGGCATCGCCTCCGTCGTGGCGGCCGGGCTCGTCCCGCCGGACCGCAAGGGCCGAGGGGTGGGGCGCGTCATGGTCGGGCTGACCGTGGCCAACATCGTCGGCGTACCGCTCGTCACGCTCGCCGGACAGGTGCTCGGGTGGCGCGCGTCGTACGCGCTGGTGGCCGCGATCGGCGTCGTGACGATCCTCGCCGTCCGGCGATGGGTGCCGCCGGTGGCCGCCGCGGACGGGGCCAGCATCGCCCGGGAGTTGGGTGCCTTCCGCCGGGTGCACGTGTGGATCGCGCTGCTCACCGGCACTGTCGGCTTCGGTGGCATGTTCGCCGTCTACAGCTACGTCGCGCCGACCCTCACCGACGTCGCCGGGCTGCCGACCCGGGCGGTGCCGTGGGTCCTCGCCGTCTTCGGTCTGGGGATGACCGTCGGCGCGCTGCTCGGCGGGCGGTTGGCGGACCGGTCGGCGCTGGGCACGCTCGTCGGCTCGCTCGTCGCGATGGCCGCGGTCATGGCGCTCTACGCGCTCACCGCCTCGTCACCGATCGGCGCCGTGCTGCTCGTCTTCGCGATCGGGCTGGTGTGCCAGGTGCTCGGCGCCGGTCTGACGATCCGGCTCATGGAGGCGTCACCGGACGCGCCCGCGCTGGCGGCGTCGTCGAACCACTCCGCGCTCAACCTGGCCAACGCGATCGGGGCGTGGCTGGGCGGCGTCGTGATCGCGGGTGGCCACGGCTACCTGGCGACGGCGTGGGTCGGCGTGGTGCTGTCGGTCGCCGGGCTGCTGTTCGTCGGCGGCTCGGTGCTGGTTCCCCGCGTGGCGCGCGGGCACGCTCCGGATCGTGCCTGACCTGGCCGCCCGCCCGGTCATCCTCTGCTCCCGCGTCGTGCGGATCGCGACGGCCGGGCACGCGGGCCGCTCAGGCCCGCGCCCGGTAACCGTCGGTGCCGAGGCTCAGTCGACGGTGAGGACGACCTTGCCACGGCCGTGTCCGGTCTCCACCTCGCGATGGGCGTCGGCGGCACGTTCCAGCGGGTAGGTGCCGCGCACGTGGATGCGCAGTCGTCCCTGGCTGTGCAGGTCGGCGAGTTCGGCGAGCCGGGCCGCCGACCGCAGGTTCGGGGTGACCCGGATACCGAGTTCCGCCGCCCTGCCGTGCTCGACCAGCGTGAGGATCCGGCTCCGGTCGGCCACCACGGCCAGCGACACGGTCAGCGCGTCGCCCCCGGCCCCGTCCAGGGCAGCGTCCACGCCGTCCGGCGCGACCGCCCGCACCCGTTCGAGCAGGCCGTCGCCGTACTCGAGCGGGGTAGCCCCGAGCGTGCGGAGGTGGTCGTGGTTGGCGACGCTCGCCGTCCCGACGACGGTCGCGCCCCGACGGACCGCCAGTTGGACCGCGACGGTGCCGACCCCACCGGCCGCGCCGTGGATCAGCACGGTGTCGCCTTTGCCGACGCCCAACTGCTCCAACGCGATGTGCGCGGTCTGCGCTCCGGCGCTGAACCCACCGGCGACCTCCCAGGGCATGCCGGCCGGCTTGGCGGTCACCTGGTCGGCCGGGACGACCACGTACTCGGCGTACGCGTTGAGCTGCCCGAAGCCGAGCACCTCGGCGCCGATCCCCAGGCCGGTCAGACCCTCGCCGACCTGGTCGATGACGCCGGCGAACTCGTTGCCCGGGACCGTCGGCAGACTCGGTGCCACCCCGGGCGGCGTCCAGCCCGCCCGCAGCGCGCAGTCGAACGGCTGCACCCCGGCGGCCTTGACCCGCACGCGTACCTGACCGCTCCCGGCCCGCGGTGTCTCACGCTCCATCAGCCGCAGCACCTCCGGGCCGCCGTGCTGCGCGAATCCCGCCACCCTCATCGGACACCCCTGTCAGCAGTCGTCAACGAAGAACGAGTCTCCGACCTCAACCATGGTTGAGGTCAACCAGGCGAGGGGAACGGGTCCGCTGTCGCCGACCGACGTCCAACTCCTGCTGACCGGCCGCGCTGCCGGCTCGGTGCTGCCGCTCCGTGAATGATGCATGAAGGGCGGTATCATCGCACTGTGGCGATTGATTGCACCCCCGGCCTGGCCCCCGCCGTCGCGTTGTTCCGGTCGCTCGGCGATCCGACCCGGCTGGCGATCCTGCGCCGGCTCGCGAGCGGAGAGGCGCGGGTGGTGGACCTGACCGCCGAGTTGGAGTTGGCACAGTCGACGGTGTCGAAGCACCTCGCGTGCCTTCGCGACTGCGGGTTGATCGACTACCGCGCCGAGGGTCGCCAGTCGTTCTACGCACTCACCCGGCCGGAACTGCTGGACCTGCTGCGGTCAGCGGAACAGCTCCTCGCCGCCACGGGTGAGGCGGTCGCCCTGTGCCCGGTCTACGGCATTCCGGTCGACTCCCGGGCGCGGGTGATCGCGTGAGCGTGTCCGTGCTGACCCCGGAGCGTCGGGCGGTGCTGTCGCGCCGCAGCCTGTGGCTGGCCTACGCCACCGCCGGCTACAACCTGTTGGAGGGTCTGGTCGCGATCGCCGCCGGCGCGGCGGCCTCCTCCACGGCGCTCGTCGGCTTCGGCCTGGACTCGTTCGTCGAGGTGTCCAGCGCGGCCGTGCTGATCTGGCAGTTCCGCTCCCGCGTACCGGAGGAACGGGAGCGGCTGGCGCTGCGACTGATCGGCGTGTCGTTCTTCGCGCTGGCCGCCTGGGTGACCTTCGACGCCGGCCGCTCGCTGCTGGCCGGCCGGGACGCCGACGCGAGTCCGGTCGGCATCGGGCTCGCCGTCGCGTCGCTGATCGTGATGCCGCTCCTCGTGCGAGCCAAGCGGCGCACCGGCCGGGAACTCGGCTCCGCCACCGTCATGGCCGACTCCACGCAGACGATGCTGTGCACCTACCTGTCCGCGGTGCTGCTCGTCGGCCTGGTCCTCAATGCCGCCGTCGGCTGGTCGTGGGCCGATCCGATCGCGGCGCTCGTCATCGCCGGCGTCGCGGTGAAGGAAGGCGTGGCAGCCTGGCGCGGCGAGCACTGCGACGAGTGCGGGCCGCTGTCCGTCGGTGTCACCGCCGGGGAGGCCGGGGCCTGCGGCGACGCCTGCTGCGCCGAGCGGTGACACGCCAAGGCGGCGGCGGCACGTCATGCGGGTGACGATGACGAGCGCGGCGGCGCGGACCGGCCGCGTGAACGAGGACTTCACCGGCGCCGTGCCGACGGCAGCGGTGCTGATCGACGGCGCCGGCATCCCCGGTGCCGAGTCGATCTGCCGGCACGGCGTGGCCTGGTACGCCATCCGCCTGGGCGGCGCCCTCCTCAGCCACCTGTCACTCGCGCCGGACCGCAGCCTCCCGGCGCTGCTCGGCGAGGCCATCCAGCAGGTGACGGACGATCACCGGGACACCTGCGACGTCGCCAACCCCATCAGCCCGTCGGCGGCCGTGGCCGTCCTCCGCCAATCTGACGGCCTCGTCGAGCACCTGGTCCTCGGCGACGCGGTGCTCGTGCTCGACAGGACGGACAGTGCGCCGGTCGTCGTCTCCGATCCGCGAGAGGTGATCATCAGCCGGTCGTACGAGTCCGCCCTCGAGGCAACCGTCGAGGGCAGCGACGAGTACCAGCGGATCCTGCGGGACCTGCGCGCCAACCGGAACCGGCCGGGCGGCTTCTGGCTGGCCAAGGACGACCCGCGGGCGGCGGACGAGGCGATCACCGGAAGCTGCCCGATCTCCGAGCTGACCGGTGCCGTCCTGCTCAGCAATGGAGCCAGCCGCTTCGTGGACCGGTTCCGGCTCGGCGACTGGCCAGGGGTTCTGGCCATCCTGGCGTCGAGCGGACCCGGCGAGATCATCCGCGGTGTCCGGCAGGCGGAGGCCCGGCAGGCGGTGCCGGCCGACGACGCGACCATCACCTACTGCACCGACGTGGGCGGGGCCTGACCGTCGCCCGACCAGTCGGCCCGGCCGGCAGCGCTGGTGCCCGGGTCAGTGGTGGACGACCTGAGGCTGAGCGGCTGGAGCGACGGTCATGGCGGCGCTGGGTGAGCCGTTACGGCGCTCCAGGGCGGCCGACAGGACCGCGAGCACGAGGGCGCTCGCGGCGAGGACCGCACCGACCCAGTTGGGCGCCGTGTAGCCGAGCCCGGCGGCGATGACGAGTCCACCGAGCCAGGCGGCCAGCGCGTTGCCGAGGTTGAACGCGCCGATGTTCACGGCCGAGGCCAGCGTCGGGGCCCCGTGCGCCTGGTCGAGGACACGCTTCTGCAGGGGTGGGACGGTGGCGAAGCCGAGGGCGCCGATCAGGGCGATGGTCACCGCGGCGGCCATCCTGTCGTGGGCGGTGAAGGTGAACAGGCCGAGGACGAGGGCGAGGGCGCCCAGGGAGACGTACAGCATCGGCATCAGGGCCCGGTCGGCGAACCTGCCGCCGACCAGGTTGCCGCCGACCATCCCGAGGCCGAAGAGGACCAGCAGCCAGGTGACGGATCCCGCGGAGAAGCCGGCCACCTGCGTCATCATCGGCGCGATGTAGGTGATCGCCGCGAAGACCCCGCCGAAACCGAGCACGGTCATCGCCATGGCGAGCAGGACCTGGGCGTTCTTCAGGGCCGCCACCTCGTGACGCAGCCGTACGCCGTGGGGCTTGGGCACGTCGGGGATGAGGCGGGCGACACCGGCCAGGCCGACGACCCCGATCGCCGCGACGATGCCGAAGGTGACGCGCCACCCCGCCGACTGCCCGACCAGGGTGCCGAGGGGGACGCCGACGACGTTGGCGACGGTGAGGCCGGTGAACATCATGGCGATGGCGCCGGCCTTCCGGTGCGGGGCGACCAGGGCCGCGGCGACGACCGAACCGATGCCGAAGAAGGCCCCGTGGGCGAGGGAGGCGACCACTCGCCCGATGAGCATGACGGCGAAGGACGGCGCGAGGGCGGAGACCAGGTTGCCGGCGATGAACAGGCCCATCAGCGCCATGAGCATCCGCTTGCGGGGGACCTTGGTGCCGAGCACCGTCATCAGCGGGGCCCCGATCAGGACGCCGAGCGCGTAGCCGGTCACGAGCAGCCCGCCGGTGGGGATGGAGACTCCGAAGTCGTGGGCGACCTGGGGCAGCAGGCCCATGATCACGAACTCGGTCGTTCCGATCCCGAAGGCCCCGATCGCGAGGGCTAGGAGCGCGAGAGGCATGGCGGCGAACCCTTCCCAAAGATTGCGGGTGCGTGTTGCATGCGTACGACCTTAGTTGCAGACGCGGGCAACACGCAAACGCGGTATATCGCGGGTTGTTCTATGCTGGGGGAGCAGCTCCGGGATGGAGGAAGGTCCATGACAGCGACAGACCCCGCGCTCACCGCCCTGGCCCAGGGCTGGTGCTCCCTCTCCCTGCTGCACGACAGGATCGAGGCGCACATCGAGCGCGCCCTGCAGGCCGGGCACGACCTCAGCGTGCGCGAATACTCCCTGCTCGACGTGCTCAGCCGGCAGCACAACGGTGACGGCGGTCACCTGCAGATGAAGCAGGTCGCCGACGCGGTCGTCCTCAGCCAGAGCGCCACCACGCGACTGGTCACCCGCCTCGAGGACCGGGGGCTCCTCGAGCGCTACCTCTGCCCGACAGACCGGCGCGGCATATACACCAACGTCACCCCGGCCGGGCTCCGACTGCTGGAGAAGGCCCGCCCGACCAACGACGCCGCTCTGCGCGAGGCGCTCGACGAGGCGGCGGCGAACCCCCAGCTGGCGCCGTTGGTCCACGCCGTCGAATCCCTTCACGCCCCCGGGGCGGAGGCCGCCTGAGGTGCGCGGCGGCCCGATGTAGCGGTGGGGGATGCTGGGTCGGTGCAGATCACGATCCTCGGCCCGCTCGCCGTCGACGGCCGGCCGGTGCGGGGCGACCGCCTCGCGACGGTGGTCCGGGCACTCGTCGACGCGCGGGGCCGAGCGGTCTCCACCACCCTGCTCGTGGACTCCGTCTGGGGCGGTACGCCGCCCGACGACGCCACCGGCGCCGTCCAGGCGCTCGTGTCCCGGGTACGCCGGCTCGGGCTTCCGGTGGTCGCGGGCCCGGGCGGATATCGCCTGCCCGCCGAGGACCTCACCGTCGACGCGGTCGAGGCGCGGGCGCTCGCCGAGCGCGCCCGCGTCGCACTCCAGACCGGCGACCTCCCGGCCGCCCGCCGCGCGGCCGACCAGGCTCGGAACCTGTTCCCCGAGGTCCCGGAACTCGCCGCCCCCGAGGAGACGCGCCTGTTCGCGGACGTCACCGCCCTGCGCGCACAGGCGGCACTCGCCGGTGGGGGGCCGTTCGACGAGGTCGACCTGCGCCGGCTCGTCGCCCGTACACCCCCGGACGAGCCGTCGGCCGCCCTGCTCGTGCGGGTGCTCGCCGCCCAGGGTCGCGACGCCGAG
Organism: Micromonospora sp. WMMD812; assembly: GCF_027497215.1. Lineage (NCBI taxonomy): Bacteria > Bacillati > Actinomycetota > Actinomycetes > Micromonosporales > Micromonosporaceae > Micromonospora > Micromonospora sp. WMMD812. The sequence goes on from NZ_CP114904.1 coordinate 696,565, forward strand.
GCGCTGGAGGTCGTCGAGCAGCTACGCGCCGAACTGGCCGACCGGTACGGCACCGATCCGTCGTCCGTCATCACCGACGTCCACCTGGCGCTGCTGCGCGGCGAACTCACCAGCGCACCGGTGACGCCGCGCCGGCAGCCGACGCGGATCACCCTGCCCGCCGCATGGCACCGACCGATGACCGCCCTCGTCGGCCGGGAGCGGGACGTCGAGACCGTGGGCGAGGCGCTCACCGAGGCGGCGCTGGTGACGATCGTGGCCACCGGCGGCGCGGGTAAGACCCGGCTGGCCGCCGAGGTGGCGCGCCGCGCGGCGGCGGCCGGGCAGACGGTCCGCGTGATCGAACTCGCCGGCCTGCGCTCACCGGAGGAGGTGCTGCCCACGGTGCTCGCGACGCTCGGCGGAGCGGACACCTCGGCGACCGGCGGCAACCTGGGCCTCGAACGGCGGGTTCTCAGCCCCGAGCAACGGATGCGCGCCGTGGCGCCCGACCTCGACGGGCTGGTCGTGCTCGACAACTGCGAGCACGTACTCGACGCGGTCGCCACCGTCGTCGCGGACCTGGTCGCGGTGACCTCGCCGGAGGTCACGGTGCTCGCGACGAGCCGGGCCCCGCTGGGCCTGGCCGGTGAGCGGGTCCACCGGCTGACCGCGCTGCCGGACGCCGACGCGCTCGGGCTGCTCGAGTCCCGGGCGCGGGCCGGCGGCGCGGTGCCCACCTGGGACACCGCACGCGCGCTCGCGCTGTGTCACCGGCTCGACAACCTGCCGCTGGCGCTCGAACTGGCCGCCGCGCGGCTGCGGCACATGCCGATCGACGACGTGCTCGTCGGGCTGACCGACCGGTTCGCGCTGCTCGACGACGCCCTGCGCGGCCTGCCGGAACGGCACGCGAGCCTGTGGGCGATGGTCGACTGGAGCCGGGACCTGCTCGCGCCCGACGACCGTGAACTGCTCCAGCGGATCGCGGTCATCCCCGCGCCGTTCACCGCGGACCTCGCCGCCGCGGTCGCGCGGACCCCCGATGTACGACGCGGCCTGGCGACGCTCGTCGAACAGTCCCTGCTGACCCTGGTCGAAGGCGACGGCCCACCCCGCTACCGGATGCTCGAGACCGTCCGCGAGTACGGCGAGGCGCGCCTCACCGCCGCCGGCGACCGGGACCCCGCCATGGCCGGCCTGGTCGGTTGGGCCCGGGAGCAGTCCGTCGCGCTCGCCGACCGGTTCGTCGGGCCCGGCCAGGTCGAGGCGCTCGCCCGCTGCGCCGCCGAGCAGGACAACCTGGTCGCGGGCCTGCGCTGGGCGCACGGGTCCGGTGACGAGCCGGCCAGCGTCGAGGTCGCCACCGCGCTGTTCCACCTCTGGTCGGTGCGCGGCCTGCACCTCGAGGTCAACGGCTGGGCGCGGGGCCTGCTGCACGTCGAGGACCCGGACCGGCGGCGGGGCTCGGCGATCCTGCGCGGCCGAGCCTCCGGTCGGCCACTGCCCGACGCCGACCGGCTCGCCTGGCTGTGCCTGCTGATCAGCGTCAACGCTGGCATCAGCGGCGAACTCCGGCTCGCCGTACTCGCCCGGCGGGCGCTGCGGACACTCCTCGCCCAGCGCCGCGTCGAGGTCTCGCCGCGGCCGGCCGCGCTCGCGTCGGCGTTGCCCATGTTCGACGCGTCCGATCCGGACCAGAGCATGAAGGGTGCCGCCGAGATGATCGCGCACCCGGACCCGTACGTGCAGGGGTTCGGCCTGTTCGCCCGCGCCGCGATCCGCGAGAACAGCGGCACCCCCGAGGCGTCGGTCGTCGACGCCGAGCAGGCGTACCGCCACTTCGAGATCGCCGGTGACCACTGGGGCATGGCCATGGCCGCGGGCGCCGTCGGGCAGTTCTTCGCTCCGGGTGGGGAGGCGCGCTCGGCCGAGTGGCTGGCGCGCAGCATCCACCACATGGATCTGGTCGGCGCGACACAGGACGCCCGCTCGATCCGGGTACGGCTGGACGTGCAACTCGCTCTGGCGGGTGACCCGGAGGCGGAGCGGCGACTGGGCGAGACGGCGACGGCGGGCCAGGCCGAGGAGGTGGAGATCGCGCAGGCGCGCCTCGGGCTGGCCCACCTCGCCTGGCAGCGCGAGCGCTACGACGAGGTGCTCGTCCACGCCGACGGGGTGACCCGGGTCCTGGCCGGCTGGGTGGGGCCGCCGCCGCAGCCGCGGGTCATCCTCCGGGTCGCGGTGGCGGTCCTCCATCTGCGGGTGGCCGAGGTGCGGCGGTCGGCGGGTGACGACGCCGACGCCTACGCCGTCGCGTTGCTGAGGCTCGCCCTGGACGAGGCGCTGTCCTCGAGGGACCTGCCGGTGATCGGAGCGTTGGCCATGGGCGGCGCCGAGCTCGCGGCGTACCGGGGTGACGTCGGGGTCGCCCGCGAGCTGTCCGCGCTCGGGATCCGGATCGGCGCCCACGACCGGACGTTCTTCCCACCGGGAGCCGGCGAGCGGCTCAACGCCGCCCTCGGGGACGAGGGGCGGCGTGAGCCGTTGCTGGCCGCGTGGCGCGAGCGGCCGGTCGCCGCGACCACCGCCCGGATCCGCGAGCTGATGGACGACCTGCTGGTCTAGATCGAGTCAGATCTTCTTGCGGTAGGCCCGCAGCGCCAGCGGCATGAACACCGCCACGAACCCGGCGCACCAGGCGAGCGTCCACCACACGTGCGAGCCGACCGGGGTGCCGAGGAACAGCCCGCGGACCGCCGCCACCAGGTGGGTCATCGGGTTGACGCCCACGAAGGCCTGCATCCAGCCCGGCAGGGTGTCGGCGCTGACGAACACGTTGGACGCGAAGCTCAGCGGCATGATCAACGCGAACATCAGACCCTGCACGGCACCCGGGGTGCGCACCTTCATCGACACGAGGACCGGCAGCCAGCTCAGGCAGAGGGCGAACAGCACCGCGAGCAGGCAGCCGGCGATCGCCCTGAGCGGATCGGACTCGATCCGGAAACCGAGCAGGTAGCCGATCGCGAGGGTCGAGATCGTGACGATCACGTACCGCACGACGTCGCCCAGGACCGCGCCGACCAGGGGCGCGGAGCGGGGGACGGGCAGCGACCGGAACCGGTCGAAGATGCCCTTGGCGATGTCGGTGTTGAGGTTGACGCCGATCGCGATGGCGCCGGTGGCGATGGTCTGCGCCAGAATTCCGGGTAGCAGGAACTGCAGGTAGTCGTGGGTGGACCCGGCGACCGCGCCGCCGAAGATGTAGACGAAGATGACGAGGAAGAGCACCGGTTGCAGCGTGACGTCGATCAGCGCCTCGGGCGTACGCCAGGTCTTGATGAGGCTGCGCTTGGCGAGCGCCAGCGAGTGCCGGACGAGCCGGAACGGTCGTGGTTTCGCCGCGACCGTCGACAACGCGCGGCTCGGCGTGGGTCGTGCGTCGGTCAGGGTGCTCATGCCGCGACCTCCGTGCGGTGGGTGGTGTCGTCGTCGGATGCCGTACGCCCGGTCAGGGTGAAGAACACCTCGTCGAGGCTCGGCAGGTGCAGAGAGAGCTCGGTGACCGCGATGCCGGCCGCGGCGAACCGGGCGACGCTCTCGGTCAGGGCCGCGTCGTCGGCCACCGGCACCGCGAGCACGCCCTTGCGGATCTCGTCGGCCGGCGCGCCGGAGCCGACCTCGGTGAGGATCGCCGCGGTCCGGGGCAGCTGCGTGGGATCGGACGGCCGGACCTCGAGGGTCTGGCCGCCGACCACCCGCTTGAGCCCCTCGGGCGTGTCGTGCGCGATGACCCGACCGTGGTCGATCACCGTGATCGCGTCCGCGAGCGCGTCGGCCTCCTCCAGGTACTGCGTGGTGAGCAGCACGGTCGAGCCGTTGGTGACCAGCGACCGGACCACGTCCCACATGTCCTCACGTTTGGCCGGGTCGAGCCCGGTCGTCGGCTCGTCGAGGAAGATCACGTCGGGCGAGCCGACGAGGCTGGCGGCCAGGTCCAGCCGGCGCCGCATGCCACCGGAGTAGGTCTTGGCCTGCCGGTCGGCGGCGCCGGTCAGGTCGAACCAGTCGAGCAGTTCGGCGGCCCGCCGCCGGGCGCCGCGGCGGCCCAACTCCAGCAGGGTGCCGAACAGCTCCAGGTTCTGCCGCCCGGTCAGGTCCTCGTCGACCGAGGCGTACTGGCCGGTGAGCCCGATCGTCTGCCGTACCCGCTCGGCGTCACGGACGACGTCGAAGCCGCTGATCCGGGCGGCACCGCCGTCCGGGGTCAGCAGCGTGGAGAGGATGCGCACGGCGGTGGTCTTGCCGGCGCCGTTGGGGCCGAGCACCCCGAGCACCGTTCCTCGGGGCACCGCGAGGTCCACGCCCTGCAGCGCCCTCGTCTTCCCGAAGGACTTGACGAGGCCCTCGGCCTCGATCACCAGGTCACTTGTCATGCCTCACAGCGTGGCCGGGCGGCCTGACACGGCCCCGACACGCCGCCGACATGCCGGACGGCGGCGGCGTCAGCGTCACGGGCCGGTGGGGGCGGCCCGGATGGCGAGGGCGGCCTGGACGAGCGAAGCGTGGGTCAGTGTCTGGGGGTAGTTGCCGAGGTGGGCGCCGGTCGCGGGGTCCAGCTCCTCGCCGTAGAGGCCGAGTGGGCTGGCGTGATCGAGCATGGTCTGGAACAGCTCGACCGCCTCGGTGCGGCGCCCGGTGTGGGCGAGGGCCTGGACGAGCCAGAACGAGCAGGGCAGGAACGCCCCCTCGGTGCCCGGGAAGCCGTCACGCCCCGGCGGATAGCGGTAGAGCAGCGGACCGCCGGCGGAGAGCCGGTCCCGAATGGCGTCGATGGTGCCGCGCACCCGGGGCGACCCGACGCCGTCGATGCCGAGCAGCGGGAGGACGAGCAGGGCCGCGTCGAGGTCGGCCGAGCCGTAGCTGCGGACGTAGCTGGCCGCCGCCGGGTCGAAACCGGCTGCCCGAACGTCGGCGGCGATGGCATCTCGTGCGCTCTGCCAGCGTCGACGTTGGCGCTCCCGCAGGCGGTGCGTCTCGGCGATGCGCAGGGCGCGGTCCAGGGCGAGCCAGCCCATGAGCTTGGAATGTACGTGCTGGGCCGGTTCGCGGACCTCCCAGATGCCGGCGTCGGGCTCCTGCCAGCTACGGGCGACCACGCCGGCGAAGCCGCGCACCGCCCGCCACGTCTCGCTGTAGAGGCGGTGCCCGCCCTGCACGAACGCCCAGGCGGCGTCAGTCACCCAACCGTAGCCGTCGAGCTGGTGTTGCCCGGCGGCGCCGTTGCCGATCCGGACCGGGACGCTGCCGCGATAGCCGGGCCAGCCGGGCAGCTCCCGTTCCGCGGGCACTCGGCGGCCGTGAAGGGTGAGCAGTGCCGGCAGGCGTGGCCGCTGCAGCCGGCTGGCGTGCAACAGCCACGCGAGGAAACCGCGGGCCTCGTCGGGTTTGCCGACGCTGAGGAAGGCGCTGACGCCGATGCTGGCGTCCCGGGGCCAGACGTAGCGGTAGTCCCAGTTCCGTACCCCGCCGGGATCCTCGGGCAGGGACGTCGTGGGCGCGGCCACCGGGGCTCGCGAGGGCGAGTACGTCAGCAGCCGCATGGTCAGCAGGCTTCGAACGACGTGTTCCCGGAACGGCAGCGACCCGTCGATCTCGGCGGTCCAGGCCCGCCAACGGTCTTCGTCCTCGGTGACCAGGTCCCAGGCCGATTCCGGCGCGACGTGGACCAGCGGTTCGCGGTGGGCCACGGCCAGCACGAGGGTGACCGGACGGCCCGGCCCGACCCCGATCATGGTGGGCCGGCCCGGCTCGATGGTGAGTGTAGGTGAGCTGTCCAGCGAGACCGCGAGCGATCCCCACTGACACACCAGGGCCTGCCGCCGGTGGTCGAACCGGGGCCGGCGGTGCCGTGGGCCGAGCCGGGGGTCGAACTCGACGGCGGCGTCGACCGCTGCCTCCTCGGCCGACAGGCGCCGCACGATCACTGTCGTGGGTAGCAGGCGGCCGCTGACCTCGACCACCATGGCCTCGGTGAGGGTGAGCCGGCCGCTGCCCACCGCCCAGGTCGTCTCCAAGGTGGCGGTGTGCTGCCGGTAGCGCCGTTCGACGACCGTGGCCGGTCCGGCCGGGCCGACCCGGAACGTTCCCGCGTCCGGGCCCCCGACCAGCCGGCCGAACAGGGGCTCCCCGTCGAAGCGGGGCACGCAGAGCCAGTCGATCCCGCCGTCACCGCCGACGAGGGCAGCGGTGCGGGTGTCGCCCAACAACCCGTAGTCGCTGATCGGCGTTGGTGCCCGGGCGCACGACGCGTAGGTTGCACCGGTCATGGAGATCGCTCCCTCACGAGTCGCGCGACGGGGGTCAGCCGGCCCGGAGGAGCAGTCCGAGGACCGCTCCGTAGAGCACGTGGACGACAGCCACGATCGCGGGAGTCTGGTTGCCGTAGTTGAGGGCGAACACGCCGGGCGGCTCCAGCACGGCCGCGCTGGCCAGGCCCGCCCGTGGGGAGGCCATCCGCGGGTGGACCCCGGGAAGCAGCGGCAGGAGCACCGTCAGCGCGATCCCGACGTGGACGGCCCCGAGCAACGCCCCGATCCACCAGGTGGCGCGGTGCAGCAGGGCGAACGTGGCCGCGTAGCCGAGGGCGAAGCCCTGGCCGGCACCGAGGTGCATGACGAACCCGATGACCCGGGCCCGGTCGGGATCCTCGGTGACGAGGGTCCCGAGCACCAGGGGAAAGTCGAGGCGGGTGAGGCCGGCCAGTTGGGCGGTGACCAGCGCCGCGGTGAGCGCCGTGGTGGCGACCAACCCGAACAACGCCCATCCGACCCAGTCCATCTCAGCGGTGGCGGACGTGGTCCCGAGCCGTCGGCGGGCGGCACCGCGACGTTCTCTCGGTCATCGGTCCGTCCTCCGGCTCGGCAACGTGAAGCGTCTACGGTCCTGATCGGGACGCCCGCGTCGCACCGACATCGACGGCCCTGCCGGTTTTTCACCATAAACCACGGTTCTGTCGGCTGCGGGCTGCTCGCCGAGATGCGATCGGCGGCCGGACGGCGCCCCCGGGGGCGGGTGGTCGGCGCCCGCTGGGCAGATCCCGGTGACGGCGCCGCCACCGGAAGCGCGCCGGCGCCGGCGAGGCACGCACTCGTTCGTCACTGGGTGCGCACTGCGGCCTTCTAGCGTGCCTTGGCACGGCGTGGCGGCGCCGGCGGACGGCCCGGGACAGGGGCGGAGCCAGGAAGATCGTCGGTGCCCGGCTGGCGGCCACCGACCTGGCGGCCGGGCGCGCCGGCTGAGCCGGGAGATCGACATGCCGCGGGCCGGGCACCTGCCCGACCCTCCTACCGACCACGAACGAAAGAAGATGCCATGACGCTCAAGACTGGTGCTCCCGTTGTGGTGGGCGTGGACGGTTCCGCCGCCGCCTTGGACGCGGTGCGGGTGGCGGCCCGGGAGGCGGCGTACCGGCGGCGGCCGCTGCGGATCGTGCACGCCTTCATCTGGCCGTTGATGCGCGTGTCGGTCGGCCCGGCTCCGGGCGGCCCGGCCGACGGCGGCCTGCGCCACCAGGCCGAGCGGTACGTCGCCGAGGCGGTCGCCGAGGCCGAGGCGGTCGCCTCGGAGGTGCCGGTCACCGGGGCCGTCGTCGACGGTGCGGCGACCGCGGTGATGCTGGCCGAGTCCCGGGAGGCCGCGCTGGTGGTGCTCGGGCACCGTGGTCTGGGTGGCTTCGCCGGGCTGCTGATCGGCTCGGTCACCGTGCAGGTCTCGGCCCAGGCCCCGTGTCCGGTGCTCGTGGTACGGGGGGAGCCGCGCGCCGACGGCCCGGTGGTGGTGGGTGTGGACGGCTCGGACATGTCCACCGAGGCGGTCGGCGTCGCGTTCGAGGAAGCCGCCTACCGGGACGCCCCGTTGGTCGCGGTGCACGCGTGGCTCTTTCCCGCGCCGGCCGGCCCCGGCGACATCCTGCCCCTGGTGTACGACGTGGACGAGTACGGCGACGAGGTGAAGCGGGTCCTCGCCGAGTCGGTCGCCGGCTACACCGAGCGTTACCCGCAGGTGGCCGTGCAGCACCGGGTGGTCCGGGGCACGCCGGCCCACGTCCTGGCGAACGAGTCGACGACCGCCCAACTGGTGGTCGTCGGTGCGCACGGCCGCGGCGCCGTCGGCGGGCTGCTGCTCGGCTCGGTCAGCCACGCGGTGCTGCACCACTCGCACGCCCCGCTCGTCATCGTCCGGCACCGCCGTCCGGCCGCCTAGCTCACGCCACCACAGCGGCGAGATGGTTCACCGTCTCTTCGGGACAACGCCGCGGCTGCGCCTGCCACGTGAGCCGAATTCTCACTCGCCGGACCACTGCCCGTCACGTGATCTTCAGGAGTCGGGCGGACGGGCTGCCGAGGCTGTCGGGACTACGTCTCGATCAAGGCAGGTGTGGCAGTGGCGGACGCATCCCCCATCAGCCGGCGACGGTTCCTGACCCTCGCGGGCGGTACCGCCGGCATGGTCGCCGTGAGCCAGCTGATCGCCGAACTCCCCGCGGCGTACGCGGACGACCTCGATCCGGCGCCGTTCGCGCTCGGTGTCGCCTCCGGCGAGCCGGACCACGAGAGCGTCGTGCTGTGGACGAGGCTGGTGCGGGACCCACTGAACGCGGTCGACGGCGGCATGCCGGCGGAGCCGGTGCAGGTCACGTGGGAGGTGGCCCGCGACCCGGAGTTCCGTAAGGTGGTCCGGTCCGGCGAGGCGACCGCGGTGCCGGCGTCAGCGCACACCGTGCACGTGGTCGTGGACGACCTGGCGCCCGACCGTTGGTACTGGTACCGCTTCCGCAGCGACGAGGCGTACAGCCGCACCGGACGTACGCGGACCATGCCGCCACCCGGCGCCAAGGCCGACCACATGCGGTTCGCCTTCGTCTCGTGCCAGTCCTGGGTCGGCGGCCCCTACCCCGCCTACCGCGACCTGGCCGACCAGGACCTCGACTTCGTCGTCCACCTCGGCGACTACATCTACGAGACCACCAACGGCAGCCTCACCGAGTTCCGCCGCCTGCACGCTCTCTACAAGACGTCCCCGGACCTGCGCGCCGCCCACGCCCGGTTCCCGTTCGTCCTCACCTGGGACGACCACGAGGTGCAGAACAACTACGCCGGCGCCATTCCACCCGGCCCGGCCGACGGTCGCCCCTTCCTGGAGCGCCGCGCCAACGGCTACCAGGCCTACTACGAGCACCTGCCGCTGCGCCCCAACCAGCGCCCCACCGGGCCGGACATGCTCATGTACCGCCGACTCAACTTCGGCCGGCTCGCCCAGTTCAGCGTGCTCGACACCCGGCAGTACCGCAGCGACCAGGCGCTCGGCGACGGTCGGAAGGAACCGACCGGGGAGGTCTTCGACCCGACCCGCACCATGACCGGCCCCGAGCAGGAGCGCTGGCTGCTCGACGGGCTGGGCCGGTCGAAGGCACGGTGGAACGTCATCGCCCAGCAGACCATCATGGCCGCCTTCGACTACGACCTCGGGCCCGGGCAGATCGTCAACCTCGACCAGTGGGACGGCTACCCGCCGGCCCGGTCCCGCATCCTCGACTTCGTCGCCAGGCACCGGGTGCGCAACCCCGTCGTCCTCAGTGGAGACTGGCACACCCACTGGGTCAACGACCTGAAGACCGACTTCACCGACCCGTGCGCGAAGACGGTCGCCACCGAGTTCGTCGGCACCTCGATCTCGTCCGGCGCGGGCTGGGACGCCGACGTCCGGGCCGGCCTACCGGCCAACCCCCACGTCAAGTTCTACAACGGCAGCTATCGCGGTTACGTGATCTGCGACGTCACCGAGCGCCGCTGGCGGGCGGACCTCCGTATCGTGCTGAACGCCCGCGACGCCGCCTCGCCGGCGTACACCATCGCCGCGTTCGAGGTACGCGACGGCGTACCGGGGGCGCGCCGGATCGACGCCGGCGACGGCATCGTCGCTCGGGTCACCGACGCGGCCACGGGCGCGGCCCTGCCGAACGTGCAGGTGTCGGTGACCGCGGCGGACGGCACGCAGCAGGCGACGAGCACCACGGACCCGTCGGGTGAGGTCCTCGCCTTCGCCCCGCCCGGCAGTTACACCGTCGCCGTGAACGGGGTGGGCTACGAGCCCGCGAGCCAACCGGCGACGGTCGTCGAGGGCGTGCCGACAAAGCTCGACCTGCCGCTGCGCCGGGCCGCGGCCAGTGCCGGCACCGGTCGTACCGTCCCCGGACCGCAGTCCGAGGCCAGCTCGTCCGACCTGGTGCTCGGCAACGACCTGGTGGCGCTGGCCGTCTCCGCCGGCACCGACGATCCGCAGCTGGCCGGAGTCACCGTCGGCAAGCCGCTGGACCTGGCCGCGGTCGGGCACCTCGACCAGCTCGACTGGATCAACCTGCCCTACGCCTCGGCCACGCAGCCCCGCGGTGGCAACGCCTGGCAGCAGCGCACCGTCCGGTCCACCACCGTGGACGTGGTCTCGGAAGGCGGCTCGGCGGCGACCGTGCGCGCCACGGGTGCCAGCACCGCCGTGCCCGACCTGCGGGTCGTCACGACGTACACCGTCCGGCCGAACGAACCATGGGTGACGGCGGAGAGCGCCTTCACCAACCTCGGCACCGAACCGCGCACCTTCTGGACCGGTGACGCACTCGACCACGACGGCGCCGGCCAGCGCAGCGGCGTGCCCGGGCACGGCACCATCACCAGCAGCACCCCGGCCGACTACCCGCCCACCGCGCCGTGGATCGGCATGACCGGCTCGGACCGCCAGACCTACGGACTGCTCTACGAGGACAGCGCCTTCGTCGCGTACGCCGCCTACAACTGGGTGATGAGCCAGCGTCAGGTGACCCTCGGGGCGGGCGAGACGTTCACGCTGCGACGCCGGATCGTGGCCGTCGACAGCGGCGAGGGCGCTGACCCGTTCGCGGTGCTCGGGCAGCTCTGACCGGCCGGTGCGCTACCAGCCGGACCCGGTCCGGCCCAGCCAGTCGGCATACGTGATCTCCCCGAGGGGCGCCCTGTCATCCGGCATCAGGCTCCGCTCGTCCAGCTCGCTTCCGAAGTAGCGCGCGTGCTCGTCGGTGACCACCTCGCGTGGATCGCCGAGAGCCGCGAAGGCCTTCCGGAAGAACTCGTCCATCCGGAGCCGCTCGGGCCCGGCGACCTCGACCCGGCCGTTCGCCGGCGACCCCGAACACACCCGGGCGACCGCCTGGGCCACCTCGTCGCTGGCCATCGGCTGGAGAGCACCGGTGCCAGGTGCACCTTGCCGCCTTCCGTGCCGGCGTCGGCGATGCCGGGACGAACTTCGGGTGCGGTCCGGCATCAGTCGAGACCGGGAGCCCACCGGATCGGTGACTCCTCGGCGAACAATGTCCAGGAAATCGCGACACCCGACGCCCTGTTGCCACGGGCGCGACCTCGCACCCTCAGGCCGGAGCCTCGTGTTCGCGGACCACCCGGGCGATGCGGCGGTCGGGGACGACCCACATGACCACGATGAAGACGAAGCACGCCAGGGCGATCCACACTCCGACACGCCCGCCGATCGCCAGGGCGGCGACGATCCCGGCGACGTCGAACGCCAGCGAGAGCTTGCCCTTGCGGTCGGTGCCGACCGCCTCACGTAGCGGCGACTCCAGCCCCTGCTGCCAAATGATCACCCACTGGAGCACCAGGTAGGCGAGGGCCGCGCCGAGCAGGTTCAGACCGTAGATGACGACCGGGATCCGCTCGAACCGTGATTCGGACACCCAGGTGGTCGTGAACGGGACCAGCGACAGGCAGAACAGCAGGGCCAGGTTCGCCCACAGCACACTGCCGCTGACCCGACGAACCAGGTGGAACATGTGGTGGTGGGCATTCCAGTAGATGCCCACATAGATGAAGCTGAGGAGATAGATCAGCAGCCCGAGGCCGGTCGTGTGGACGAGGTCGGAGAGATCGTGACCCTCCGGCACCCGCAGCTCCAGCACCATGATCGTGATGACGATGGCGAGCACCCCGTCGCTGAACGCCTCCAGTCGATTGGTCCTCACGGTGCCAACCTCTCTGTCGATACCTGGATACCGCTTCGAACGCCCTGCTGCCGGGTGACCCGGGTGCGGCCCTCGGCGACGCTGCCGGACCTCACCCGGCGAGAGGGTCACGCCGCGACCGGAACGCTTGCACACCAGCCGAGACAGGGCAGCCGCGGAATGTGTGACAGGTGTGGTCGCCGTCACGTCTGCCGGCCGATCGTTGGGAGTCGCCGCCTGTTCGGACCACGATGGGCCGGTAGCAGCCGTGAGGTGAGCGGAACGGGGGCGCGCGATGACGGATTCCGGGACGGGCCAGGAGCCGGCCGGCACGGGTGATCTCGAGGAGGCCGCGGCGGTCTTCACGAACGTGCGGCCCCGCCTGTTCGGGATCGCGTATCGGATGCTCAGCAGCGCCACCGAGGCCGAGGACCTGGTACAGGAGGTCTGGCTGCGGTGGCAGACCTGTGACCGGAGCGTGGTGGTCAACCCGGCGGCGTTCCTGGCCACGACGACCACCCGGCTGGCCATCAACGCCCTTCAGTCGGCGCGGGTGCGGCGTGAGACGTACATCGGGCCGTGGCTGCCGGAACCCGTCGACACGAGCGCGGACCCGTACCTGGGGGCCGAGCGCGGTGCGGCTCTGGAGTTCGCGGCCCTGCTGCTGATGGAGAGGCTCACGCCGGGCGAACGCGCCGCGTACGTCCTGCGGGAGGCTTTCGACTACCCGTACGGGCAGATCGCCGACATCCTGCAGTCGACCGAGCCCGCGGTGCGGCAGCTGGTCAGCCGGGCGCGCAAACACGTGACGGAGGCGAGGCGTACGCCGGCCAGCGCGTCCGCGCAGCGGGAACTGCTGGCCACGTTCCTCACGGCGGCCCGCTCCGGCGACCTGGGGGCGTTGGAGCGGCTCTTCGCGGCGAACGTGACCAGCATGTCCGACGGCAATGGCAGGGTGCGCGTCTCCCGCCGGCCCGTGCGGGGAGCAGCGCGCGTGGCCAGGTTCATGGCCGCGATCTCCTCCTGGTTCTGGGACGGCGCCGACGTCCGGTGGGCGAGCACGAACGGGCAGACGTCCGCCGTGGTGTCGCGCGACGGCACCGTGGACGCCGTGATCACGGTGACCGCCTCGAGCGAGGGCATCGATCACGTGCTGTGGATGATGAACTCCGAGAAGATCACGGCCGTGTCCGCTCCGGCCTGACTCGCCGACGTCACAGAACAGCGCGCTGTCCGGTCCTAGCTACTGGGATTCGGGAGGTGTGGTGGCTGGTTCTTCGTTCGGGCTGCGGTTTCGAGGGTTCCGGCGGTCGTCGGGGTTGACCATCGAGGATCTGGCCGCGGCGTCGGGTGTGCGTGGTCGGGCGATCAGCGACATGGAGCGGGGACACAGCCGTGCGCCGCAGGAGCGGACGTTGGCGGCGTTGGCCGACGCGCTGGACCTCGGTGACGGCGCTCCGCATCATCCCGGCCTGACGCCGTCGGCCGCTGAGGCGCGTCGACGACGAATGCGCGACCTGCTGCCGGGCGCCGGGGCGTGGCTCGTGCGCGGCGGGCCTGAACCGGACCCGTCGAGCACGCCCACACGCAGATCAGGTTTCTGCGTTACTTCCGCGTGGTGCCGGCCGGACGCCACTGGTTACGTATCTGTACAAGCCGGTCCATCCCGGGCCGGGGAACGGACAAGCAAGGCGCGTCAATGACTGAGTCGGCATCGGCGGTACGGTTCACCATCCTGGGCTCGCTCGGAGCCCGGCGCGGTGACGTCGATCTCGAACTCGGTGGCCGTCAGCAGCGGCTGGTGCTCGCCCTGCTGCTGACCCACGGCGGGTCGGTGGTCGGCCTTCACGATCTGGTCGACACCATCTGGAATCAGGATCCGCCGACGAGCGCTGTCAACATCGTCCATCGCTACATCGGCGCCCTTCGCCGACTCATCGAACCCGACCTGCCGGTGCGCGCCGTCGGCAACCACCTGATCCGGCACGCGGTGGGATACCAGCTGCGGGTCGACGAGGGCTCACTCGATCTGCTGCGCTTCCGCCGGCTGGTGGCCCACGCCCGGCGGGCGACCGAACCCGGGCCGGCGGTGCGGCTCTACACCGAGGCACTGGCGCTCTGGCGCGGATCCTGCGCCGCGGGCCTGGACCCGGAATCGCGCGCCCACCCGGCCTTCACCGGGATCGACGCCGAGTGCGCACAGGCCGTGCGGGACGGCGCGGACACCGCCCTGCGTAGCGGCCAGGTGCGGCTGATGCTCCCGGCGCTACGCCAGGCGGCCGGGCAGAATCCGCTCGACGAGGCGCTGCAGGCCCGCCTCGTCCTCGCGCTGGCCGCCGACGGCCGGCAGGCCGAGGCCCTGAGCACCTTCCAGGAGGTCCGACGGCGGCTCGGCGACGAGCTCGGGATCGACCCCAGTCCCGAGCTTCTCGATGCGTACGACCGCCTGCTGCACCAACGCACCTCGGCCCAGTGGTGGGGCCGTGCGCCGTCACCGGTCGGAACGGTCGCCGTCGGCCCACTCGCCCACTCGCCCGTCGACGCCGAGGAAGCCATCGGACTGGTCAAGCCGCCGCCCACACCGGCTCAGCTGCCACCGGACCACCCGTTCTTCGTCGGCCGGGCGGACCTCCTCGCTCGTGCGGAGGCGCTGATCGAGGCGGACCGGCGGCACGGGCGAGCCACGGTGGCGCTGGCCATCGACGGGATGCCGGGCGTCGGCAAGACCACCCTCGCGATCCGTCTGGGCCACCGTCTCGCCGCCGCCTACCCGGACGGGCAGCTCTACGCCGACCTGCGCGGCTTCGCCGCCCAGGGCTGCCCGATGAGCCCCGCCGAGGCGCTGCGGGGACTTCTCAGCTCGCTCGGCGTGCCGCGGGCGGACGCGCCGACCGAACTGCACGCGCTGGCCGGGCTCTACCGCACCATCCTCGCGGGGCGCCGATTCCTGATCGTGCTCGACAACTGCCGGGACTTCGGGCAGGTGCGACACCTGCTGCCTGGCGCCCCCGGCTGCCTGGCGATCGTGACCAGCCGTAACCGGCTCACCGGCCTGATCACCAACGCCGGCGCCCATCCGCTGCCGGTGGACCTGCCGCCGCCCGACGAGACCCGGGAGTACCTGGCCCGACGGTTGGGCGCGGGGCGGACCGCCGCGGAGCCGGCCGCGGTCGATGACATCATCGCGGACAGCGGGCGACTGCCGCTGGCTCTTGCCCTGGTAGCCGCGCGTGCCGCGACACAGCCCGATACACCGCTCGCGGAGATCGCCTTGGAGCTGGCGGGCCGCCTCGACAGCCTCGGCGGAAACGCGGAAACCAGCCTGACGGCGGCCTTCTCGTGGTCGTATCGAGAGCTCAGCCCGCCGGCGGCGCGGCTGTTCCGGCTGCTGTCGCTGCACCCCGACCCCGATCTGACCGTGGAGTCGGCGGCAAGCCTCGCCGATGTCGATCCGGCCACGGGCGCGACGCTCCTGGGGGAGCTGGACACGCACATGCTCACCCAGGTCCGGTCCGGCCGGCATCGGGTGCACCGCCTCCTGCGGGCCTACGCCGCCGGCCTCAGCGAGGAGGAGGACACAGCGCACGAGCGTCGCGCTGCCGTCATGCGGCTGTTCGACCACTTCCGCTCCTCGGCGTACCACGCGCATCTGCGGCTCGATCCGCCGGTTCCCGTGCCCGAGCCGCCGGCGCCCGGACCCGGGGTGACGCCGCTCCGGTTCGACGGGCGCGACGAGGCGATCGCCTTCTTCGAGGCCGAACGACCGGTGCTCGCCGCCGTCGTCGCGCAGGCCGGGGCGCAGGGAGCGCACGAGGTCGCCTGGCACGTCACGCGCTCCATGACGAGCGCCCGTGGCTCTCGCCGGCCGGACGATCGACTGGACGACGACCACGCGCAGCGGATTCGATGTGGCGACCCCCGGCGATCCCGAGGGGCAGGCCCGGGGCGCCGCAGCCCTACGGACGCGTTGTCCATACCGGGCGACCGTGACCGACAGTCCCCACCAGCGCGACCGTTCGATGGGTGATCGTCGTCGCGGCCGGCAGCATCCGGTCGATCATGCCCCTTCTTTGTCACGAACTGTGGGCCGCTCCGGTCTTACGTGGTGAGCCCGCGAACGTCTGCGCGGGGGCGAGGAGGCACGGCCATGGCGAGCAGTCCGGCGCCGCGGGACGCACGCACCGGGCCGCTCACCTCGCCGGGCCACGGAGAGCCGGACGCACCGGAGAACGGGAACCAAGCATGAGCATTCGTGAACACCGCCTGTCGACCTCGGTGCTCGTGATCGGCACCGGCGGCTCCGGCCTGCGGGCGGCCATCGAGCTCGCCGAGCGGGGCGTCGACGTGCTCGCTGTCGGCAAACGGCCCAAGCAGGACGCCCACACGGCGTTGGCGGCCGGCGGGATCAACGCGGCACTCGGGACGATGGACGCCGACGACAGTTGGCAGCAACATGCCGCGGACACCATCAAGGAGAGCTACCTCCTCGCCAACCCGCACACGGTGCAGGTCGTCGCCCAGGGCGCCGCTCGGGGCATCCACGACCTGGAGCGCTACGGGATGCACTTCGCGCGCGAGAAGGACGGCCGCATCTCCCAGCGGTTCTTCGGGGCGCACAAGTACCGCCGGACCGCGTTCGCGGGCGACTACACCGGCCTGGAGATTCAACGCACCCTCGTCCGCCGCGCCGCGCAGCTGGACATCCCCGTCCTCGACACCGTCTACGTCACGCGGATTCTCGTCCGCGACAACGCCGTGTTCGGCGCGTACGGCTTCGACCTGAACGACGGCACCCGCTATCTCGTGCACGCCGACGCGGTGATCCTCGCCGCGGGCGGACACACCCGGATCTGGCGACGGACGTCCTCGCGTCGGGACGAGAACACCGGGGACTCCTTCCGCCTCGCAATCCTTGCCGGCGCCCGCCTGCGCGACCCCGAACTGGTCCAGTTCCACCCGTCCGGCATCCTCGAGCCCGAGAACGCGGCCGGAACCCTCGTCTCGGAGGCCGCGCGCGGCGAAGGCGGCATCCTCCGCAACGCGGCGGGGGAGCGGTTCATGAAGCGCTACGACCCCGAGCGGATGGAGTTGTCGACCCGCGACCGGGTGGCGCTCGCCGCGTACACCGAGATCAAGGCGGGCCGGGGAACGCCGAACGGCGGCGTCTGGCTCGACGTGTCACACCTGCCGCGCGAAACCATCATGAACCGGCTGCCGCGGGTCTACCAGATGATGCTCGAGCTGCAGATGCTCGACATCACGACCGATCCGATCGAGATCGCGCCCACCGCGCACTATTCGATGGGTGGGGTCTGGGTCCGCCCGGAGGACCACGGCACCGACGTCGCGGGTCTGTACGCGATCGGCGAGGCGGCCAGCGGTCTGCACGGCGCCAACCGCCTGGGCGGCAACTCGCTCATCGAGCTTCTCGTCTACGGCCGCATCGTCGGCGCGGCCGCCGCCGGTTACGCCGCCGGGCTGGACGCGCAGCGGCGCTCGCCGGAGGCGGTCGCCGAGGCTCGCGCCGAGATCGACGGGCTGCTCGCCGCGGACGGCCGCGAGAACGTCCGCGCGCTGCAGCGGGCGATCCGCAACACGATGACCGAGCACGCCGGTGTGGTCCGCGACGAGCAGGGGCTGCGCGCCGGGCTGGCAGAACTGCGCGCCATCACGGACCGCATGGCGGACATCGGCGTCCACCCGGATATCGCGGGTTACCAGGACCTGGCGCACGCCTTCGACCTGAAGGCGTCGGCGATCGCGGCACGGGCCACATTGGAGGCCGCGCTGGAGCGGCGCGAGACCCGCGGCTGCCACAACCGCAGCGACTTTCCGCACGTCGACCCCGGGCTCCAGGTCAACCTCGTCTGGTCGCCGACGGCGGGCATCGTCCGTGAGGAGATTCCGCCGGTCCCGACGGAGATCGCCGAGCTGATGGAAGAGGTGTCGACCGTCGGGAAGCTCGTCGAATAGCCGGCGCGGGCCGTGTGCCCGATCACGATCGGGCGGCGCGCGGCACAACGCCACGCCTCGCCTGGTTGTATTTGGTAGCGGCTCGTTGGAGGTTGCCATGCGCAGGATCCTGATCGTCGGGGGCGGCTACGCCGGTTTCTACACGGCCTGGCGGCTGGAGAAGAAGCTCCGCCGCGACGAGGCCGAGGTGACGCTCGTCGACCCCCGGCCGTACATGACCTATCAGCCGTTCCTGCCCGAGGTCGCCGCCGGCTCGGTCGAGGCGCGTCACGTCGCCGTCTCGCTGCGCGGCCACCTCCGCCGGACCACCGTCATCGCCGCCAGCGTGACCGAAATCGATCACGCGCACCGGACGGCGACCATCCGGCCGCTGGACGGCCCGGACCGCCGGCTCGAGTACGACACCGTCGTGGTCACGGCGGGCGCGGTGACCCGTACCTTCCCGATCCCCGGGGTCGCGGAAGGGGCGATCGGGCTCAAGCACGTCGAGGAGGCCGTCGCGATCAGGGACCGGCTGCTCACCGCGTTCGAGCGTGCCTCGGCCCTTCCGCCGGGCCCCGAGCGCACCCGGCTGCTGACCGTGACCGTCGTCGGCGGCGGCTTCACCGGCGTCGAAGGCTTCGGGGAGTTGCTCTCGCTCGCGACGGCGCTGCTCAAGCGGTATCCGGAGCTCACCCTCGCGGACCTCGCCTTCCACCTCGTCGAGGCGCAGGGCCGCATCCTCCCCGAGGTCACCGACGACGTGGGGCGGTGGGTGGTCCGCCACCTCGAGGAGCGTGGCGGCCACATCCACCTCGACACGCAGCTCGTCTCGGCCGAGGACGGGCACGTCGTGCTCTCGACCGGTGAGGAGTACGACACCGAGCTGCTGATCTGGACCGCGGGCAACGGCGCCAACCCCGTCGTCGCCAAGCAGACCGATCTTCCGATCGACGAGCGGGGCCGCCTGCGGGTGCGCGCCGATCTGCGCGTCGGCACGGCGGACGCCGCGATCCCCGACGCCTGGGGCGCGGGCGACAACGCCGCGGTCCCGGACCTCGCCTCCACGATTCCGGGCGCGCTGACGGTGCCGAACGCCCAACACGCCGTCCGGCAGGGCAAGCGGCTCGCCGCGAACCTGGTCGCCGACCTCCGTGGGCGGCGGGTCAAGCAGTACGCGCACCACAGCCTCGGCGTGGTCGCGACCCTCGGTCTCGGCCGCGGGGTGTTCCAGTACCGCCGCCTGGTCATCAAGGGGTTCCTGGCCTGGGTGATGCACCGCGGATACCACGTGCTCGCGGTGCCGACCTGGGAGCGCAAGATCCGTGTCCTTCTGGTATGGCTCAGCGCCGTGGTGTTCGGTCGCGACATCGTCTCGCTGCAGTCGGTGCAGCAGCCCCGGGCCGCGTTCACCGCCGGCGGCACCCCGCGCCCGGCCATCGGCGGCGCTCCACCCTGGTCGACGGAGATCGCGGCCACCCGGCTGCCCTCGCCCACGGGGCTCGGTCGGCCGCCGGCTGCCCGGATCGACAGGGTGAACGGCTCGTCGCAGGATGCTCGGTAACGAGTCGGCCTCCGTGCGCGCTCGGCGCGATCCTGGCGATCGAGGGCGACTCCCGACCCGGCGCCGCAGGCTGAGGCGCCGAAACGCGGTCGCCGCGCACCTTCCCAGGCTCGTCGAGCGTGTTGAGGGAGCGGCACCCAAGATCGCTCCGTCCGAAAAGCGGATACCGACATCGGCCGTTCGGCTATCTTTCGGGTAGCCGTTGGTCTAGTGTCGGCGGCAACGATCGCGCAGCTGCCGGAAAGGCTGCCGGCGTGGCCTCGGAGGATGACGATGATCACCACTGATCGACCCGCCTCGGCGGGTTCGCGAATGGACACCCTCACCTCGCCGGACTCGACGGCCACCCACCTGCTCACCACGCTGGCCGGGCTGCCGGCCGATCACCCGTCGCGCGCCGCGATGCGCGACCGGGCGATCGAGGCGTGGCTGCCGCTGGCCAACCACCTCGCCCGCCGTTACAGCGGCCGGGGTGAGCCGACCGACGACCTGGCCCAGACCGCCGCCGTCGGTCTGATCAAGGCCATCGACAAGTTCGACCCGACCCGCGGCGTCGACTTCGCCGGCTACGCCATCCCCACCATCATCGGCGAGCTCAAGCGACACTTCCGCGACCGCACCTGGGACATCCGGGTGCCCCGCCGGCTGCAGGAACTGCGGCTGGCCATCTCCGACGCGAACAGCTCACTGCTGCAGACCCTGGGCCGCTCGCCCACGGTCGCCGACATCGCCGCGCACCTCAAGCTCACCGAGGAAGAGGTCCTGGAAGGCCTGGAAGGCGCCCGCGCGTACAACGCGGTCTCGCTGTCCACCCCGACCGGCGACGGCGACCGCGCCACCGAACTCGGCGACATGCTCGGCGGCGAGGACAGCGAGTTCGAGCTGGCCGAGCTGCGGGTCGCCCTCGGCCCCGCGCTGGCCACCCTCGACGAGCGCGAGCAGAAGATCCTCACCCTGCGGTTCTACGGCAACCTGACCCAGTCGCAGATCGCCGAGCAGATCGGTGTCTCGCAGATGCACGTCTCCCGGCTGCTGGCCCGGGCGCTGACGAAGCTGCGGGGGCAGCTCGACGGCACGTACTGACCGGCCGGGGCCAACCGTCCGCCGACGGGTGGGCCAGTTCGATCAGGAATCGAGAAGTGCTGGTCATGCTGCCGTGCCTAGCATGATCGATATGGACATCACCATTCACACGAGCGTCCTCCCGCACGTCGACCCGGACGCTTCCGTGGCCTTCTACCGCGACATCCTCGGCTTCGAGGTCCGCAGCGACGTCGGACAGGGCAAGATGCGCTGGATCACGGTCGGCCCCGTCGGCCAGCCCGACACGTCCATCCTCCTGGCACCGCCGGCCGTCGACCCGGGGATCACCGAGGACGAACGCCGCACCATCGCCGAGATGATGGCCAAGGGCACCTACGGCTGGATCCTGCTCGCCACCCGGGACCTCGACGGCGCCTTCGAGAAGGTGCAGAGCGGCGACGCCGAGGTGGTCCAGGAACCGACCGAGCAGCCGTACGGCGTGCGCGACTGCGCCTTCCGCGATCCCGCCGGCAATCTCGTCCGCATCCAGGAGCTCCGCTGAGCCGTCCGCCGACGACGGCCCGCTCGACCGGCTCCGTCGGGGCCGGCAGGTCGGTCATCGTCATCGAGTGCCTGGCTGCCCCCTCGACCGGCAGCCAGGCACTCGCGGATTCCGATGAAAGGAGTTCTCTCATGTGTCACCCCTCATGGGGGCGCGCCCTCGCCGCGGCCCAGCGCCTGAACGACCTCGCGCGACTGCGCCGGGTTCGTGACCGGATGGACCGGGAGTACGCGCAGCCGCTGGACGGGGAGGCGCTCGCCCGTGGCGCGAACATGTCGGCGGGGCATCTCAGTCGCCAGTTCCGGTTGGCGTACGGCGAGTCTCCGTACGCCTACCTGATGACGCGGCGGATCGAGCGTGCGATGGCGCTGCTGCGTCGTGGCGACCTCAGCGTCACGGAGGTCTGTTTCGCGGTCGGCTGTTCGTCGCTGGGCACCTTCTGCACCCGCTTCACGGAGCTGGTCGGGATGCCGCCCAGCGCCTACCGGCGCCGCGCACCGGGCGCTGCGGCGGGGATGCCGCCGTGTGTCGTGAAACAGGTGACCAGACCGGTCAGGATTCGAGAAGCAGTCGTCGCCGAGCCGCAATTAGCGTGAATGCCATGGCATCCATCGAATTCGTCACCCTCGACGTGGCCGACCCCACGGCCGCCGACCGTTTCTACGCCGCCGCGTTCGGATTGGACACGCAGATCCGCCTGCGGGCCTCGGAGGCGCCGACGACCGGCTTCCGTGGTTTCACGATGGCGTTCACGGTGTCCCAGCCGGCCACCGTCAATGGTCTCATCGACGCTGCCCTGGACGCTGGTGCCACGACGCTGAAGCCTGCCGCGAAATCGCTGTGGGGCTACGGCGGTGTCGTACAGGCTCCGGACGGGACGATCTGGAAGGTCGCGACCTCGGCGAAGAAGGACACCGGCCCGGCCACGCGGCGGATCGACGAGATCGTGCTCCTGTTGGGAGTCGCGGACGTGGCCGCGAGCAAGCGGTTCTACGTCGAGCGCGGCCTCGCCGTGGCGAAGAGCTTCGGCCGCATGTACGTCGAGTTCGCTGCCGGGTCGAGTCCGGTCAAGCTGGCGCTGTACCGGCGTCGCGCCCTCGCCAAGGACCTCGGCGTCGCTCCCGACGGCACCGGGTCGCACCGGCTGATGATCGGCGGCGCCGCCGGGCCCTGCACCGACCCGGACGGGTTCGCGTGGGAGGCCGCCTCGCTGGCACCCACGCGCTGACGACCCCGCGCGGCGAGCGGTGCGGACCGCTGCCCGGCCCGGCGGTGTCCCGCCGGCCGGGTCAGCCGAAGGTGCCGCGGAGCCAGGTCTCGTACGCCGAGGTCCCCACACCCCAGGTCAGTACCGCCACCGCCGCGAGCAGCACCGCGAGACCGGCGGTGGTGGCCACCACGGCGCGGCGACCCGGCGGCGCTGGAGCGTCCGCCGGCTCGCGGCGCCGATGGCTCAGCAGGGCCGTCGCGAGCACCAGGGGCACCGCCACCAGGAGCCCCTGTACGAGGGTCCAGTGGGCGGTCCGGGCCAGCCCGCCGACGTCCACCGCCTCCCGGCACAACCCGACGCCGGTCTGGCAGCGCACCGGGCCGGCGACCCACCAGACGGCAGCGGCCGAGACCACGGTGGACACCGTCGCGGCGAGTAGCGCCAGCGGCGGTCGCAGCGGGCCTCGCCCGGCCACTACCACGGTCATCGCGAGGGCCACCAGCACCGAGCCGACGGCGATGGTGGCGTTGTCGAGGACCGCGCCGAACGAGATCTCGTCGGGCTGCGGGACGGCCTGGCGCACCTGTTCCGGAATGGTCGCGCGGGCGGCCAGGGGGAGCAGGGCGCCGATCACGGCGGCCACGGCACCGCTGCCGAGTCCGACCAGGACGGCGTGCCACAGCGCCCTCCAGCGGGCCGAGTGCCACGCCAGCGCCGCGGGCACCAGCCACAGCACCGTCAGGGTCGGCAGGGTGAGCGGATTGTGCACGAACCGGTAGGCCGGACCCAGGTCCGCCGTGCTCACCATCCCGAGCGCGGCGTACCAGCCGTCGCCGGTGGCGGGTGCCGGACCCCAGGCCAGCGCGAACCCGAACCGGACGGCGCTGAACGGCAGCCAGACGGCCAGCACCGTCCCGGCGGCCAGCCCGGCGGCGACGAGGGTGGCCCGGAGCGCCCGATGCCTCGGTCGTGGCGGCGACGTCGCACCGTCCGGCGTGTCGGCCCGGGTGGTGCGGGTCCAGGCCGCGCGGGCTGTCGAGTCGGCCCAGGCGGACAACCCCACCGCCGCGACCGCGAGCAGCAGCCCCGCGACCAGGGTGGAGGCCGGGTCGGAACCGCCGACCGGTACGGGGCCGTCCGTGACCGTGACCAGGGCCACCTGCGTACCCAGCAGGAATGACCCGACCAGGACCAGGGCGTAGCTGAGCCAGGCCGGGACCGGACCGGACCTCGCGGCCCCGGCGCTGGTCGCCCAGGCGACTCGCCACACCGCCAGCGCGAGCAGGGCGCCCAGCCAGGGGCCGGCCAACAGCCCGACGAGCGCGGCGCCGAGCACCGGATCCACTCCGAGGCCGCCGCCCGCGACCGGCAACAGGTTCGCGGCGAGGACACCCGTCGGGAGGCCGGCGGCGACCATCTCCCAGTGGGCCGGTATCACCAGGGCGGCAGGTTCGTGGACAGCCCGGAGCCGGTCTCGGGGCAGCGGATGGTCGCTCCACCGGTCGAGCCACCGCCGCCGTGGCGGCAACCGCTCGAGGATCGCGGGCAGGGCGCGGCCCGCATCGCCGGCGGACGCGGCCAACACGTCGGCGTGCGTCTCGCGCGTACGTAGCACCGCGTTGCGCAGCAGGTACACCAGGAGGATCGGGCCGAGCAGCAGAACCAACAGGTGGAGTTCGTCCGACAGCGCGGCCGGACGCCATCGGGCGGGCGCGGTGAGCAGGGTGGGGTGCACCAGCAGGGCCAGCACCGGCAGCACGGCCACGAGCAGGAACGCCCGCCAGACCGCGATGGTCAGGTAGGTGAGGTCGACGTCCCGGTTGCGCAGGTGCGCCAGCTCGTGGGCCACCACGGCCCGGAAGGCCGCGCGGTCGGTGACCCGCAGCACCAGCAGACCGGCGTCGAGCTGGACACGCCGCCGGCCCGGCAGACCGAACACCTGGCCGCTCGGCGTGCCCCGCAGCGGCGCCACCCACCACTGGGGCGCACGGGCGAGCCCCACCTCTCGGTGCAACTGCTCCAGGTCGTCGATCAACCCGGGAGCGAGGTCCGGCGACAACCGACGTGCTCGGTTGCGGCGTACGAGCCACCACGGCTGGGCGAGGTACAGGGCGAGGGCCACGACGATCAGCAGCCCGAGACCGCCGGCGGCCACGGCCATCGGCCGGGCGAAGGCCGGCCGCAGACAGGACCGGTATTCAGCGGCCAGCGCGTGGCGTTGCTGACCATCGTCCGCCTCGCCCTGGGCCTCAAGCGCGGCGGCCGCGGCGTCGAACGCGGTGGTGCAGACGGTCAGGCGGGACTGGACGGCGTCCATCCTGCCCGGCAAGGAAAGATCGAGGGAGAAGAAGATGAGCACACCGGTGGCGAGGACCGCGCCGACCAGGAGGGCGAAATAGGCGCCGGGCGTGCCGGGGACGGCGCGCGCGCCGGTCGCGGGCGGCACCGCGGTCAGGGGGCTTCACCGCCCAGCCGTCCCTGGCCGACGACGGCATCGGCGATCAGCGCCGCCTGGTCCGGGGCGACGCCGCCGCGTACCGCGACCCGCTCGACGATCTTCCGCACCTCGGCCCACTCCTGCGCGGTCAACTCCACCGGCGCCCCGTGCACCGGCGACGGACCGGGCTGGAACACTCGACGGAGCGCGGCGGCGGTGACCCGGTGGCCCTTGCGCATCCCCAGCTCCACCACGTACCCCAGGGCCTCTGTCAACGCGGCGAGCGCGACCGGCGTGAGGAGCACCAACACCTCGGGCACACCGAAGGCGAGGGGACCGGGGCGCCGATCCCGCTGCGCGTACGCCCCCGGGTCGGCGAAGTGCGCCTCGCTGAGCAGGGGAAAGAGCTCCTTCTCGCCGGGCGAGAATCGTTCGACCACCGGCCTTGCGAGGTCGACGAGCAGAGATCGGTCCGACTCCGGACGCATGCAGCCCTCCGTCACCGCCCGCGTCTGACCGGGCACCGTCCACTGTAGGCTTCGGCGGCTCACGGCCGAAAGGCTCGACCGGTCGACTGTCGTCACGGGGCCGTGGGTGGCCGGAGAGGGGACCGAGGACGGGCGCCCGCCCGATCTTCGTCCGCCGGCGGGGAGAAGTTGTGGAACACTGAGGCCTGGTACACGCTCAACGAGATTCCGGGCCGGGTGGTGCAGCCGCAGACCTTCTTCGAGGCCGAGGAGGGGCGCACGGTGGGCGTGGGCCTGGCCACCGACCACTCCGCCTACTCCGGCTCCGGCTTCGCCGCCGGGTTCGCCGGAGACGGCTCGTCGACCCGCATCTCGGTCGAGGTCCGGGAGGCCGGGACGTACGACCTGGCGATGCGTTACAGCAACGGCCCGGATCCGTACTCCGGCCCGAAGCAGCTGAGTCTGTACGTCAACGGTGAACGGATCGAGCAGACGGTCTTCCCCTCCACCGTGACGTGGGAGGAGTGGGGCACCGTCACCACCACGGTGCGCCTGGACAAGGGGCACCACGTGGTCGAGTACCGCAAGGAGGCGGCGGACTCCGGGCAGGTGAACCTCGACGTGCTCGCCGTCCGGCCGCACGGCGAACGCATCACGCTGTTCGACGGTGGCGGGCTCACCGAGTGGCAGCACACCGACGGGCGCGAGCCCGAGTGGGCCGTCACCGATGGCGCCATGACGGTACGCAACGGTGACCTGCGCACGGTGCAGGCCTTCGGCGACTTCCGCCTGCACGTCGAGTTCAACCTGCCACTTCTCCCGCCGGAGGTGACCGGCCAGGCGCGTGCCAACAGCGGCGTGTACCTGCAGGACCGCTACGAGATCCAGGTGCTGGACTCGTTCGGCGTCGACCCCCCGCGGACCACCGACGCCGCGGCCATCTACACGCAGAAGGCCCCCGACCGGAACGCGGCGCTGCCGCCAGAGACCTGGCAGACGTACGACATCGTCTACCGGCAGGCCCGCTACGACGCGGCCGGCGACAAGCTCGAGAACCCGCGCGTCACGGTGGTGTGGAACGGCGTCACGGTGCACGACGACGTCGAGATCGTCGGCCCGACCGGCGACAGCCGGCCCGAGGGCCCGGCGGCGGGCGCGATCCGGCTGCAGGACCACGGCAGCCCGGTCCGGTTCCGCGACATCTGGATCGAGCCGCTGGGTCCATAGCGTCGCCACCCCGCCACCCCGCCGCCACGCGATCCGCGGCGTCGTCGGGTACGCCTACAGTCGCTCAAGCGTCGCGGAATCGCCCTCGGCCGGCCCGTGCAACCAGGTGCGGATGCCGGCGAGCGCGGTAGGCCCGTAGTCCTCGTCGACACCGCTGGCGAGGTCCGCGATGGTGACCGCCTGCAGGGCGGCGCGCCAGGCGGCCTCGGCTCCGGCCATCGCGCGGGCGACGGGGCACGGGCGGTCGCAGGCCTCCTGCGGTGCCGCCAGGGGGCCGCGTTGGCGGATCTCGGTGCACACGAACGCGGGCTGAGCGCCGTCGACCGCGACGACGACGTCGAGGATGGTGATCAGCTCGGGCGCCCTGGTCAGGACGTAACCGCCCGCCTTGCCCTGCACGGAGGTGACGAGGCCGGCGCGGGAGAGCGCCTGCAACTGCTTGGCCAGGTAGCTGCCGGAGACGTCGTGCAGCTCCGCGAGCCGGGCGGCTGGCACGGGCTCCGTCGCCGTGGTCAGCACCACGCAGCAGTGCAACGCCCACTCGACCCCGCCGGACAGCTTCATGCGACCCCCTCTTGACTCGGACAAAGGCTATCCGACTATTGTCCCGGACAGAAAGTATCCGAGTTTGAGGGTCTGAATCCTCGACGAAGCCGGCGTGTCCCGCGGCACGCCGTGGAAGGGTGAGAGCCATGAAGTTCACAGTCATCGGTGGCACCGGACTGATCGGGTCGCAGGTGGTCCAGAAGCTGACCGCGGCGGGGCACGAAGTCGTCCCCGCCGCGCCGTCGACCGGCGTCAACCTGCTCACGGGAGAAGGACTGGACCAGGCGCTGGCGGGTGCCGACGTCGTCATCAACGTGGCGAACTCGCCGACCTTCGACGAGGCCTCCCTGGACTTCTTCCGCACCACCATGACCAACCTGCTGGCCGCGGGGGAGCGGGCCGGCGTCCGGCACCAGGTCATCCTCTCGATCGTCGGGGTGGACCAGGTGCCCCAGCTCGACTACTACCGGGCCAAGACCCTGCAGGAGGACCTGCTCCGGCAGGGGCCCACGCCGTACTCCATCGTGCGGGCCACCCAGTTCTTCGAGTTCGTGAACGCGATCATGTCGTGGACGTCCGACGACAAGACGGTTCGCCTGCCCGCCACCCGTGTTCAGCCGATGGCCACCGCCGACATCGTCGACGCGGTCGTCGAGGTCGCCACCGGCGCGCCAGTGAACGGCATCCACAACATCGCCGGCCCGGACGTCTTCGCCCTCGACGAGCTCGGCAGGATCACCCTGGCCGCGCAGCATGACGACCGGGCCGTCGTCACCGACGACAACGCCGGCATGTTCGCGGTCGTCAACGGCGACGTGCTCATCGCGGGCCCGGACGCGCACCTGGCTTCCACGCACTACCAGGACTGGATCAAGTCGGCCCGCTGACCCGGGTGCCCTGCCGTCCGTAATCGCGACGGATCATCTGCTCGATCCACTTGAGCTGCCGCCGCTGCTCCTCCCCTGGCCGGACTCGGGGGAGGAGCAGGCGAGCGGCGCACGCGCGCCCGCCCAGGCCCACCGCCGGACTGCTCGCCGACCTCCAGCGCGATGCCGCCCCCACCGCCACCTCGGCGGCGCCCCCGACTCTCCCCGTTGGTCGACCACCGTCCGACACCGCAACCCCGCCCTGCTCCCACGTCCCCGCGGGCCTCGCCCCGCACATCGTCGGTGACCACCTCCGGCGAGGCCCCGACCGCCCGAGCGGCGGTCCGACCGGCCACCGACATGGCGATGGCATCACCATGGTTGCGTATGGCATCACGATGATGCCATGATGGCGTCATGGAACTTCGCGCATACGTGGACGCCGTCCGACACGATCTCGCGGTCGCCGCGGCGGCCGGCGGCGACGAGGCCAGGGAGTTGGCCGAGCGGCTCACCGCGCCGCTGGAATCCGCGATCCGGCTCGCACTGCTGGACGCGCTCTCCGAGGCCGCCACCGAGATCACTCGGGATCTCGCGCCCGGCTCCGTCGACCTGCGCCTGCGCAATCGGGAACCCAGCTTCGTCGTCACGCCGCCGCCCGCGGATCAGTGGGCGGACGAGCCCGAGGCGCCGCCCGCGCCAATCCCTCCCGTCAACCCACTGCCGCCCGCGCCCGCCGACGGCGAGGACGAGGCGACCGTGCGGATCAGCCTGCGCCTGCCGGAGCACCTCAAGGCGCGAGTCGAGCACTCGGCTGCTGCGGCCGGCGTCTCGATCAACACCTGGCTGATCCGGGCCGCGGCCGCCGCGGTGGGCGCCGGTGACCTCAACCGCCGGTCCGAGACCCGCCGGACGTCCGGCGCGGCTACCGGTGGGCAGCGCTTCACGGGCTGGGTGCGCTGACCACACCGCCAACCGACCACTCGAGAGGAGCATCATGCCATCGTTCGACACCCCCGGCCCGATCTCGGCGTCCGTCGAGCTCGTCGCCGGCGACGTACGGATCAACGCCGGCCCGCGGTCCGACACCGTCGTGCACGTACGGCCGGCCGACGAGTCCGAGGACCGCGACGTTCGTGCCGCGGCAGAGACGCGCGTCGACTACGCGGCCGGCCGCCTGGTGGTCCGTGGTCCCAAGCACGGGTTCGGCATCTTCGGCGGCAAGTCCGGCACCGTGGAGGTGACCATCGATCTGCCGGCCGGGTCCGGCGTGGAGGGGAAGCTGGGCGTCGGTGCCATCAGGTGCACCGGGACGCTGGCCGACTGCCGGCTCAAGACGGGCTTCGGTGACCTGCAGGTGGAGGACACCGGCCGGCTCGACCTCGACACCGGCTTCGGCGCGGCCATCGCCGAGAACGTGGCCGGCGACGCCGACATCACCACCGGGTCCGGCAGGCTCAGCGTCCGCACCGTCGCCGGCCGCGCGGTCCTGAAGAACGGCAACGGCGACATCTGGATCGACGAGACCGCGGGCGACCTTCGGGTGCACTCCGCCAACGGTCACATCGCCGCCGAGCACGCCGCCGCCTCGGTCACCGCGAACACCGCCAACGGCGACATCCGCGTCGGTGAACTGGTCCGCGGATCGGCCACGCTCCGCACGGCCGCCGGGCGGATCGAGGTCGGCATCAAGCCCGGCACCGCCGCCCGGCTCGACCTGCACACCCACTACGGCAAGGTGCGCAACGAGATGGACGCCGCCGCCGGTCCCGCCGACACCGACGAGAAGGCCGAGGTGCGCGCCCGCACCGCCTTCGGCGACATCCTGATCCACCGCTCCTGACCCTCTCCCACCCACCGTTTCATCCGGTCGTGGCGACCCGCCTCGACCGGGGGTGACCCGCGCCCTCGCGTCCCGGTCCGGCTGTCGCGGCCCCGACCGGCGATGGCGCGCGCCCCCACCACTGCACAGCCCTGAGATCTTGGAGGAGCAATGGCGGTAACGACCGCGACCCGGCCGGCCATCTCGGTGTCCGGCCTGCGCAAGACGTACGGGGACAAACTCGTCCTCGATGGCATCGACCTCATGGTCACCGAGGGGAGCGTCTTCTCGCTGCTCGGGCCGAACGGCGCGGGCAAGACCACCGTGGTCCGGATCCTGTCCACCCTCATTCCCGCCGACGCCGGATCGATCCGCGTCGCCGGCCATGACCTGACCAGGCAGCCCGACGGCGTACGCGCGGCGATCGGTGTCACCGGCCAGTTCTCCGCCGTCGACAACCTGCTCACCGGCGAGGAGAACCTCAGGCTGATGGCCGACCTGCACCACCTCGGCCGCGCCGAGGGCAGGCGCCGCGTCACCCGGTTGATCGACCAGTTCGACCTCGGTGAGATGTCCCGCAAGCCGGCCTCCGTCTACTCCGGAGGAATGCGCCGCCGCCTCGACCTCGCCATGACCCTGGTCGGCGATCCGCGACTGATCTTCCTCGACGAGCCCACCACCGGCCTCGACCCCCGCAGCCGGCACGCGATGTGGCAGATCATCCGCGGACTCGTCGCCGACGGAGTCACGATCTTCCTGACCACCCAGTACCTCGACGAGGCCGACCAGATCGCGGACCGCATCGCCGTGCTCGACCACGGTCGCATCGTCGTCGAGGGCACCTCCGACGAACTCAAGCGCCGCATCCCCGGCGGACACATCCTGCTGCGTTTCACCGACCCCGCCGCCCTGCGGATCGCGGCCGGCGCACTGGGCGTCGGGCAGCGCGACGACGACGCCCTCACGCTGCAGGTGCCCAGCGACGGCGACGTGCGCTCACTGCGCACCATGCTCGACCGCCTCGACGACGCGCACGTCGAGGTCGACCGGCTCTCCATCCACACCCCGGATCTGGACGACGTCTTCTTCGCCTTCACCGGCACGCCCGCGTCCGGCACCGCCACCGCCCAGGACGCCACCACGGAGGGACACCGATGACCAGCCTCGCCTACACCCTGACCGACTCGGCGACCATGCTGCGCCGACAACTCCGCCACATCCAGCGCTACCCCTCGCTGACCGCGATGCTGATCGGCCTGCCCGTCGTCCTCCTGCTGCTGTTCGTCTACGTCTTCGGCGCGACGCTCGGCGCCGGGCTTCCCGGCGGGAACGGTGACCGCGGCGCCTACATCAACTACCTGGTGCCCGGCATGCTGCTGTTCAGCGTGTCCGGCGCCGCCCAGGGAACCGCCATCTCCGTCGCGATGGACACGACCGAGGGCATCGTCGACCGCTTCCGGACCATGGCCATCTCCCGCGCCTCCGTACTGACCGGACACGTCCTCGGCAGCCTGGTGCAGACCATGCTCTGCATCGCCGTGCTGATCGGCATCTCGCTGGCCATCGGCTTCCGGCCCACCGCGACCCCGCTCGAGTGGCTCGCCACCGCCGGCGTGCTCGCCGCCGTGGCGTTCGCGCTGATCTGGCTGTCGGTCGCGCTCGGCCTGCTCAGCGACAGCGTCGAGACCGCCAGCAACCTGCCGATGTTCCTCATCCTCCTGCCGTTCCTGGGCAGCGGCTTCGTACCCACCGACACCATGCCGGCCGGCCTGCGGTGGTTCGCCGACCACCAGCCGTTCACGCCGATCACCGAGACGCTGCGCGGACTGCTGCTCGGCTCGGGAATCGGCAACAGTGCCCTCTTCGCGGTGGCCTGGTGCGCGGTGATCTCGTTGCTGTCGTACCTGTGGGCAAAGCGACTGTTCCACCGCCGGGCAGCCCGCTAGCGAGCTGGCGCGGTCTGGGCGGCGCATCGGACCCGTCGTCCCGCTCTCCTCGGCGTCCTCGGACAGGACGCCGAGGAGTCGGCGCATCACGACGGCAGGTGGGCGTGGCCTGGCGCGACTTCGGCGGGCAGTGCCTGCGGCGCCGGCGGGAACCGCGATGATGGGCCGGTGAAGATCCTGTCCATCCAGTCCTCGGTCGCCTACGGCCACGTCGGCAACTCGGCGGCCACGTTCCCTCTGCAGCGGCTCGGGCACGAGGTGTGGCCGGTGCTGACGGTGCACTTCTCCAACCACACGGGGTACGGCGCGTGGCGCGGACCGCTGCTGGCCCCGGCCGATGTGGCCGAGGTGATCGCGGGCATCGAGGACCGGGGGGTCCTCGGCAGCGCCGACGCGGTGCTGTCGGGTTACCAGGGTGACCCGGCGATGGGAGCGGTGATCCTCGACGCGGTGGACCGGGTCAAGGCGGCCAACCCCGACGCGGTGTACTGCTGTGACCCGGTGATGGGCGACGTCGGCCGCGGAATGTTCGTCCGGCCCGGCATCCCGGAGTACCTGCGCGACGTCGTCGTTCCGCGCGCGGACATCATCACCCCGAATCAGTTCGAGCTGGACTTCCTCGCCGGCCGTACGACGAACTCGCTGCCGGCGTTGCTGGCGGCGGTCGACGTGGTGCGCGAGACGGGGCCGCGGCACGCGCTGGTCACCAGCGTGCTCCACGGCGACGTGCCGGCGGGGTCGTTGGAGGTGGTGGCCGTCTCGGACGAGGGCGCCTGGGCGGTGACCACGCCGCTGCTGCCGATCAACCCGAACGGCGGCGGCGACGTCACCGCGGCGCTGTACCTCGCGCATCTGCGCACGGCGGGCTCGCCCGCGACGGCACTGGAACGCACCGTCGCCTCGGTCTTCGCCGTGCTCGAGGCGACGCTCGCGGCGGGTACCCGGGAGATCCAGCTGATCGCGGCCCAGGACGCGATCGCCGACCCGCCGGCGAGGTTCACCGCCCGACGGCTGCGGTGACGCGACTTCCCCGGCTCTGGCAGGCGCGGGGACACGTGCAACCATCGGTTGCGCTTGCCGGCCGGGTCGGCTAGCGTGATGCGCAACCAAACGTTGCGAAAGGTGGTCGGCATGGAATTCGGAACGATCGAGCGGGAGATCCGCATCGAGGCCGCACCCGAGGTCGTCTTCGACGTGGTGAGCAGCCCCGAGCACCTGCGCGAGTGGTGGCCGGACGAGGCGGAGTTCCCGGCCGTGCCCGGGGGTGCGGGGCGGATCGGCTTCGGGGACTTCGCGCGCGGCACCGGCGCCTGGGTGCAGTTCACGGTCGTCGACGCCGTACCACCGCGGCTGTTCTCCTTCCGGTGGACCCACGCGGAGGGGGAGTCCGCCGCCCCGGGCAACTCGTTCCTGGTCGTCTTCGAGCTCGAGCCCGCCGGTAGCGGGACGCTCCTGCGGATGACCGAGAGCGGCTTCCGCGAGCGCGGCTGGGACGAGGCGAAGGTCGCCGCCGAGTACGCCGACCACGTCACCGGCTGGGACCTCTTCCTTCCGCGGCTGCCGGTGTACGCCGCGAAGGTCGGAGCGGGCGCATGAGCGTCATGGTCGACGACGACCTCTGGTCGGCGGTCGGCGATCCCACCCGGCGCCGAATGCTCGACCTGCTGTTGAACGAAGGCAGCGGAACGGCGACCAGTCTGAGCGAGCACCTGCCGGTGACCCGTCAGGCGGTGGCGAAGCACCTCCTCGTCCTCGACCGGGTCGGCCTGGTGCGCGCCACCAGCGCCGGCCGCGAGAGGCACTTCACCGTCGATCAGGCACAGCTGGCCCGCGCCGTCGCCCAGCTCGCCGACGTCGGCGCTGCCTGGGACTCGCGTCTCCGGCGCATCAAGCGCATCGCCGAGACGATCCAGAGCGGCAGGGGCACGAACAGCGATACCGGGCGGAAGCAGTAGAGGGGAGAGACGAAGATGGCGGACATCCTGCACCGCATCGGCGTCGAGCGGCGCTCGCCGGCTCAGGTGTACGACGCCCTCACCACCCTGGACGGCCTGTCCGGCTGGTGGTCCGAGAAGACGTCGGGGGAGACCGGCGTCGGCGGCGTGATCGAGTTCCGGTTCGGGCCGGGCGGGTTCGACATGAGGGTCGCCGAGCTCGATCCGGGCCGGCTGGTCCGGTGGGACGTCGTGGACGGACCACCGGAGTGGATCGGCACCAGCGTGCGGTGGGACCTCCGGCAGGACGGCGACTACACGATCGTGCTGTTCAGGCACGAGGGCTGGCGTGAGCCGGTCGAGTTCATGCACCACTGCAGCACCAAGTGGGCCACCTTCCTGATGAGCCTCAAGCAGCTTCTCGAGACCGGTAAAGGTGCCCCCGATCCGCGTGACGTCCGGATCAGCGACTGGCACTGACCCGGCCGGCGTCCGAGCGGAACAGCGACGACGCGACAGCCGGACGACCGGCAACCGGTACGCCGCCGGGACGGGGCCGCGCCAGTGCGCAACCCCGTCCCGGCGACCGCCGTCACTTGGCGAGGAAGGCCAGCAGGGCCTCGTTCACCTCGGCGGCGTGGGTCCAGAGCAGGCCGTGCGGGGCGCCGGCGATCTCGACGTAGTCGGCTTGCGGCAGCCGCTTGTGGAATTCGCGGGCGGTGGCGTCGATCGGCAGGATGTTGTCCGCGGTGCCGTGCAGGATCAGTGCCGGCACGTCGATCTTGTCGATGTCGGCGCGGAAGTCGGTGGCCCAGGTGGGCACCGCGGCGCTGGACGCGTACCAGGAGGCACCGGCGGCGACGTTCCAGCTGTTGCGCAGGGCTTCCTCGGAGAGCCGGCTGCCCAGCGTCTCCTCGGTGTTGTAGAAGTTGCGGTAGAAGTCGGTGAAGTAGGCGTACCGGTCGGCGGTGACGGCGGCGAGGATGCCGTCGAAGACCTCCTGCGGCACGCCGGTCGGGTTGTCCTCCGTCTTCAGGAGGAACGGCTCCAGCGAGGCCAGGAAAGCGGCCTTGGCGACGCGGGCGGAGCCGTACCGGCTCAGGTAGCGGGCCACCTCACCGGTGCCCATGCTGAAGCCGACCAGCACGACGTTGGTCAGGTCGAGTGTCTCCAGCAGGGTGTTCAGATCGGCGGCGAAGGTGTCGTAGTCGTAGCCGACGGTGGGCTGGCCGGACTGCCCGAAGCCCCGCCGGTCATAGGTGATCACCCGGTAGCCGGCACCGAGCAGGGCCGCGCTCTGCTTCTCCCAGGAGTGCCCGTCGAGGGGGTAGCCGTGGATGAGCACGACCGGCTGCCCCTGGCCGTGGTCCTCGTAGTAGAGGTCGATGCTGGTGTTGTTCTCGGTCCCGACGCTGACGTACGGCATGACGGCCTCCCTGATCACGGCGGAGAACGCTCGTTCTCCGGCTTCTTGGAGTAGCCTAGAGAACGAGCGTTCTCGGCGCCAGTCCCTCGGCGGGCGGCACACCGTGAGCGTCGTCACCGGGCAGCAGGAGGGGAAACATGCCGACACAGGCGGACGAGGCGATCCGCGAGAAGGTGCTGGCCGCCGCCGACCGGCTCTACTACAGCCGCGGCGTCCAGGCGGTCGGTATGGACGCCCTACGGGCCGAGGCCGGTGTCTCCCTCAAGCGCCTCTACCAGCTCTTCCCCTCGAAGGAGAGGCTCGTCGAGGAGGTCCTGCACCGCCGGCACCAGCTCTGGAACGAACTCGTCGAGGCGGCCGTCGCGACCGGCGACACGCCCCGCGCCAGACTGCTCGCCGTCTACGACATGCTGGCCCGGTGGTTCGACGAGGACGACTTCCGTGGCTGCGTCTTCATCAACACCTTCGGTGAACTCGGTGCCAGCACACCGCGCGTCGCCGACCTCGTCCGCGAGCACAAGGCCCAGTTCCAGACGCGGATCGCCGAACTCATCGCCGAGGCAGGCGGCCCCGCGTCGCTGGCCTTCCAACTCGCCATCCTCGCCGAGGGAGCGCAGACCACCGCCGCCATCGCCGGCACCAGCGAAGCCGCCGGCCACGCCCGCGCCGCCGCCGCGACCCTGATCGACTCCGCCCTGGCCAGGACCACGCCGAACTGAGCTGTCAGCCCTGACCCCGCGGAACCCGGCGTCGGCCGCCGAACCACCGCGGGGCCAGTTCGAAGCCGCGCAGACGGGGTATACGCCGCCGGCTCACCAGAGCGCCGGGAATCCGGAAGGAAGTGCGGCATGACCAGAATTGGCATCATCCTCGGCAGTACTCGTCCCGGCCGGAACGGCGAGGCAGTGGCCCGCTGGGTGCACGACATCGCCACCAAGCGCGTCGACGCCGAGTATGAACTCGTCGACATCAAGGACTTCAACCTGCCACATCTCGACGAGATGGCGCCGCCGTCGCTCGGGCAGTACAGCCAGCCACACACCTTGCAGTGGGCCGAGAAGATCGCGTCGTACGACGGGTACGTCTTCGTGACCCCGGAGTACAACCACTCCACGTCCGGCGCGTTGAAGAACGCGATCGACTTCCTCTAC
The DNA here is from genome assembly GCF_027497215.1 of Micromonospora sp. WMMD812. Lineage (NCBI taxonomy): Bacteria > Bacillati > Actinomycetota > Actinomycetes > Micromonosporales > Micromonosporaceae > Micromonospora > Micromonospora sp. WMMD812. The sequence goes on from NZ_CP114904.1 coordinate 732,726, forward strand.
GCGGAGTGGAACAACAAGGCGGCCGGCTTCGTCAGCTACGGCAGCGTCGGCGGCACCCGTGCGGTGGAGCACCTGCGCCTGGTGATGGCCGAGTTGCAGGTGGCGGACGTCCGGGCGCAGGTGGCCCTGTCGCTCTTCACCGACTTCGAGAACTTCAGCGTCTTCACACCCGGCGCGCACCAGGAGGGTGCGGTGAACACGATGCTCGACCAGTTGGCGGCCTGGAGCGGCGCGTTGGCGACCCTCCGGACCGGAACGACGATGGCGACACCCCAGTCCGGCCGGTAGCCGAGCGCGGCACGACCGAGCCGGACGGCCTGTCGTGACCAGTGCCTCGCCAGCCCGCGCGGACCCGCCCTGACGGCGCACCGCATGGCGATTCCGCCCCCCGAGCGTGCCCTCGTGGGCACAGTAGGTGCGTGAACGGCAGCGGTGGGGAGGCGACCCCGCGGGGCGCATCCGGGTCGGCCGGACCGATCAAGGCCGCGACGCACGGCGGGGTGACGCGCTCGGAACTCTTCCTGGACCTGGTCTTCGTCTACGCCTTCCTCAACGTCACCCACCTCATGTCCGAACGTCCAGCCCTGGACGGGTTGCTTCAGGGCGGGCTCGTGGTGCTGCTGCTCTGGCGTAGCTGGGTGGGGTACGCCTGGGTGGGAAACCTGGTCCGGCTCGACCGCGGTGCCCTGCCGATCGCCGTCTTCGCGTCGGCCATCGCGATCCTGCTGGTCGCCGTGGCCATCCCGGAAGTCTTCGTCGACATTCCCACCGGCTTGACCGCACCCCTCGTCCTCGTCGGCGCCTTCCTGGCGACCCGGGTCGGGTCCCTGTTGGTCATCTCCCGTGCCCGGCGAGGATCACGGGGCTCAGTCGTCCCAGCCCGGCGTGCCTGGCTGCCGCTGACCGGCAGCGCTCCACTCCTACTGTGCGCAGTCCTGCTGCCCTACCACCTCCCACCCGGTCCAGGCGCCGAAGCGCTCCAACTCGTGCTCTTCGCGGTCGCGATCGCCGTCGACTACCTCGGGTTGCGGGCGCCGGGCGCCGGGACATGGCAGCTGACGTCGGTCCGGCACTGGGCCGAACGCCACAACCTGATCATGCTCATCGCGCTCGGTGAGACGATCATCTCGATCGGCACCAGCCGCGGCTTCGTCGGCGACCAGCCGATCACCTGGACCGTGCTCGCCGGATCGATGCTCGGTCTGGTCGTCGTGGCGTTCCTGTGGTGGGCGTACTTCGACATTGCCGCGCCCGCCGGCGAACAGGCGCTGGAGGCCACCCCGCCTCGAGTGCGGACGCTGCTCGCCCGCGACGCCTACACCCTGCTGCATCTGCCGATGATCGCCGGACTCATCCTGGTGGCCTACGGGCTGAAGAGGGCCCTGAACGACAGCAGCACCGGCCACACCGAACCAGGGGCGACGCCAGACCCGACGGCTCTCTACGGCGGCGTGGCCCTGTACCTGCTCGGCCTGGTCGCCTTCGAGTGGCGCACCGTCCGGCGGGTCGGCCGAGGGCCGCTGCTCGGCCTCGCCCTCGTGGCAGTGCTCGTAGCGCCGGCCCGTCAGCTGCCAGTCCTGGGATCGCTGACGCTCCTGGCCGGGGCCCTGGTCGTGGTGGTGTCGGCCCACGTGACACTGCTGCGCCGCCGCCACCGCCAGCTGCACCGAGCCGTCGCGGCGACGGTCGGCCGGGAGGTCGACGCCACCCCGGAGGAACTCTTCCTCGACCTGGTCTTCGTGTACGCGTTCATCCAGGTCACCGTGCTGATGACCCGAGACCCGTCGACGGTCGGAGTGCTCCAGGGGATCGCCGTTCTTTCGCTGATCTGGTGGTCCTGGGTCAACTACACCTGGTTCACCACGACGATCCGGGGTGCGCAGAACGTGCTGCGCCTGATGGTCCTCGCCGCGGTGGCGATGACTCTGATTCTCGGCATCGCCACACCCCAGACGTTCAGCTACGTCGCCGGCGGACTGCCGGCACCGCTGATCGTCGTCACCTCGTACGCGGCGGTGCGTCTGCTGCACCTGACCTCGTTCTGGCTGGCAGTCCGGCACGACGCGACCCTCCGAGCCCCCGTCGTCCGGGCGGCCGTGCCGACCGGTGTGGGGATCCTCCTGCTGCTCTGCGCGGTATTGACCGCACCGGGCGCGGGCAGTCCGCTCACACCGTTCACCACACTCTGCTGGATCGCCGCCATCCTCATCGACGTGGGTGGTGGATACCTCATCCGATCCCGGTACTGGCAACTCCACTCGGTCAGCCGCTGGATGGGTCGCTTCAACCTGATAATCCTCATCGCACTCGGTCAAGCGGTCATCTCCACCGGCATCGCCGTGGGGGACGCACCCGTCTCGGCATCCACCCTCGGCGCCGTGGCGCTCAGCGGCGCCCTGATCTCCGCGCTGTGGTGGACCTACGTCGGCACCGACGTCGTCGTCGGCCAGCGGTTCGCCGAACTGCGGACGAGCAGGCAACGAGGTGCCCTGGCCCGCGACGCCTACGCGTACCTTCACCTGATCCTTGTCGTCGGCCTGGTGCTCGTCGCCTTCGGGCTACGGACGACCCTGCCGCAGCCGGCGCGTGGTGCCGACGCCTCGGCGATGGTCGGACAGGTCACGCTGGCGTGCGGAGTCGTCGTCTACCTCCTCGCGGACCATCTCGTGTGGCGACGTGCGCGCCGCCCGGTAGGTGGCCGCCGGGCGGTGAACCTGGTCGTCGCCGCGCTGGCGCCGGTGACGATCCTGCTGCCGATCCTGTTGGCGTTGGTCGTACTCACGACGGCGCTGTTCGCCGCGCACCTGGTCGGACGCGCGGTCACGCCGTCACTGGACACCGCGGTCGGCGACCGTACCTGATACCGCCGGTCGCCGTCGTCGCGGGCGGAGCGCGGATCGATGCCGAATGCTCAATGGCCGGACCGCAGCCGGTCACGAGCATGTACGTCGATCGACATGATCGTCAGGGACGGTTGCTGTCCATCCACTGACGAGGAGACTCATCAATGTCGACCACCGCACTCTCCACCCGCCGGAACCTGCGGCGCCACGTCGTGGCCGGCGTCGCCACCGCGCTCGCCGCCGCCTGCCTCGCCGTCGTGAACGCCTCGCCGGCGTCGGCGACGCCGCCCGGCATCCCGTCGAAGGCGACCGCGCAGTCGCAGCTGAACGCGCTGACGGTGGCTGCTCAGGGGTCGACCAGCGGCTACTCGCGGGACCTGTTCCCGCACTGGATCACCGTGAGCGGCAGCTGCAACACGCGCGAGCAGGTCCTCAAGCGCGACGGCAGCTCCGTGGTCGTGGACAGCTCCTGCGCCGCGACCTCCGGGCGCTGGTACAGCCCCTACGACGGCGCCACCTGGACGGCCGCCTCGGACGTCGACATCGACCACGTGGTGCCCCTGGCGGAGGCGTGGCGCTCCGGCGCCAGCTCGTGGACCACCAGCCGTCGGCAGAGCTTCGCCAACGACCTCAGCCGGCCGCAGCTGATCGCGGTGACCGACAACGTGAACCAGGCCAAGGGGGACCAGGACCCGTCGACGTGGCAGCCGCCGCTGTCGTCGTACCGGTGCACCTACAGCAAGATGTGGATCACCGTGAAGTACAACTGGGGCCTGACCCTGCAGTCGTCGGAGAAGTCCGCCCTGCAGAGCATGCTCAACACCTGCAGCTGAGCACCCCAGCTGCCACTGCCCGGCCGGCCGGCCCATCACGAGGGCTGGTCGGTCGGGCGCTCCATACTGATCACCGGCGGGGCGGCGCCGTCAAGGCGCCCGAGCCAGAGGTGATGTACGCCCTCAGGCCGGCCTGCCGTGCGCGACGGCGTCGCGTACGGCCGGCGGCGCCTTGTCGGCCAGCTGCGTGTCGGGCCGCGCGCCGAGCGCGTCGTTGACGGTGGAGAACGCCAGCCGGAACGCTATCCACGTCGTCGCCTCGAAGATCTCCTGGTCGTCGAGACCGGCGGTGCGCAGACGGTCCACGTCCGACTCGGTGGTGGAATTCGGATCCTCGACGACCTGGCGGGACCAACCAGCCAGCGCGGCTTCCCGCTCGGTCAGGTCACTGTCGACGCCGCGGAGCACTCGGGCCGCGATCGCCTCGTCCGTGAGCTCGGCCAACCGCGATCCCCACGCCAGCGCACAGTAGGCGTCCCCAAGGGTGGCGGCGGTGGCGGCGACCATGACGGCTACTTCCCGGGCCGACAGGCGCGAGGCGGCGAGGAGATCCGTACGCACGGCCTGGAAGGACGCCAGCACGTCGGGCCGTCGGCACCAGACGCGCGTGAGGTTGTTGACGTAGCCGTCCGAGGCCAGGTCGGCCTCGTAGGCGGCAGTCACAGCGGGGCTTGGCGGCGGGTCCGCGAGGAAGGCGGCGGGACGGTCCATCGCGTCAGTGTGCCGCGCGCGGCGGGCATGCAGCGACTGATCAACGACAGCGCGCGGGTCAGATCCCGGTCCGGGCGCTGGTGCGGGTCGCCAGAGCGGGCGCGGGCCGGTCGGGATCGGCCACCGTTGCCTTGTCCAGGTAGGGGTCGTGGTCGTGCCGCGGGCGGAGGCTGTTGCGGGTGACGGTGTCCACCCCGGTGCCGATGGTCTCCGACGGGCGGTATCGCACCGTGGCCGCGGAGGCGTTCGACTGCAGGACGATGCCAGGCCGCCACGAGCCGGCGCGCCGGACCCACACCCGGTCTCCGGCGCCGATTGTGTCGGGTGGAGTCGCGCCGACCAGCGTGGCGTGGTTCGGGCTGAGCGGCGGCGCGGACATCATCATCACCCTCCGTCCTGATGGGTCGACATGGCCCCATCTGCTGAAGCCGGGCATGGACGAGCATGGCAGCGCAAACGGGCCCGTGCAAGATTTCACGGCGACAAGGTGTCATGGCGACATCGTGCACGGCGGCGATTCTCAGTTACCCTACGTGGGCGTGATCTCCATACGAGAGCGCGCGTTCATGGTGTAGGGAGTGGAGCATGGCCGGTGGGCTGGGAAAAGTAGGCATTCTCATCCCGGTCGATTCCCGCCAACCGCTACGGAGCGTGACCGATCCGTCCGTAGCTGTGCGGGACGAAAATCCCACGAAGATCGGCCGGCGTACGCCGTCCACAGAGGAGCAGCTGGTGCCTGACAACATTGGGTGGATCATGTCCAGCAGGTCTACGGGCAACGGGGGCAGTTGCGTTGAAGCTCGTCGCCACGAAGGTCTGATCGAAGTCCGAAACAGCAAGAGCCCGTCGGCCGGCGTCGTGCGGTTCACCGAGGAAGAGTGGGACTCGTTCCTCTACGGCGCGAAGCGGGGAGAGTTCGACCAGCTTCTGACGTAGGCGCATGACAGAGCCCGCCGGCGGTACCGGCGGGCTCTGTCGGGTATCGACGCGTTCTCGCCTAGACGACCCGTCCCACGGCCGCCAGGCCCGAGCTCTGCTTCGGGTCGGCGGTGAAGTACTGCGGGTCGTCCGGGGCGGGCCGCCACTGCGGCAGCCACACCATGCCCGGCTCGACCAGGTCGAGGCCGGTGAAGAACCGCTCGAGCTGCGACCGGCTGCGCAGCCCCAGCGGAGTGGCGGTCCTCTGTCGGTAGATCTCGTGGGCGACGTCGAGATCGTCCTGGTCACGCTCTCCCTCGTCGGCCGTGGCGTGCGACATGACGAGGTAGCTCCCCGGGGCGAGCACCGAGCGCAGCTGTCCCACCGCGTCGTAGGCCACGTCGTCATCGGGCACGAAGTGCAGGACCGCGGCCAGGAGCAGGCCGACCGGCTGGTCGAAGTCGATCAACGCCTTGACCTGCGGATGCGAGAGGATCGACTGGGGCTCGCGCAGGTCGCCTCTGATCGCGTCGGCGAACTCGTTGCCGTCGAGAAGCTCCAGGCTCTCGGCCACCGCCACCGGGTCGATGTCCACGTAGACCACTCGGGCGTCGGGCGCGACCTGCTGGACGATCTCGTGGACGTTGCCCTCGGTCGGGATGCCCGAACCGATGTCCAGGAACTGCCGTACCCCGGACTCCGCGAGATGACGAACGGCGCGCCGCAGGAACGCCCGGTTGGTCTGCGCGAGCTTCGGGCCCAGCGGAAGCACCTGCATCATCTTCTCGGCCGCCTCGCGGTCTGCCGGGAAGTTGTACGTGCCGCCGAGGTAGTAGTCGTAGATCCTGGCCGCGGTTGCCGGCTTCGCTTCGCCGCCGCTGCTCGTACCAGCCATGACGTCCCTTCAGTGTGTGGTGGTGCGGGTTCCCCGCGGCTGGGCGGGGGAGACCTACGTGCCGGCCGGCTCAGGCGTGGTCCTCCAGGGCGATGGCGGCGTCGTAGGTCAGCTGGAAGATCCGTCGATACTCGTCGACCTCGTGCGGCTCCTCCAGATAGACCGCTCCGACGTGCGACTCGAGGTAGACCGTGTCCGGGTCGTCCGGGTCGTCGAAGTCCAGAATGCGGAAGGCGCCGGCCATCGCCGCGTGCGCGCCGACCGAGAACGGCAGAACCCTGATCTCCGCGGCGCCGCTCCTCGCGATGTCGCGGAGATGGTCCAACTGCGCGTCCAGGACCGCCTTGCCGCCCACCGGCCGCGCCACCGCGTTCTCGCCGAGGATGAACACCAGGCGCGGTGCCGGCTTACGCGCGAAGAGCGCCTTCTGTCGCTGCATCCGCAGCTTGACATGCCGCCGCGCGGTCTCGTCGTCGGCTGCCCGCTCGGCCGCGAACACCGCCAGCGCGTACTGCTCGGTCTGCAACTCGCCGGGGATGATCTCCCCGTAGTAGGTGCTGATCCGGGAGGCGCTGGCCTCCAGGCCGACGTAGAGCTTGAACCAGTCCGGGATCACGGGGTTGGAGTCCCACCACTCCTCCTGCGAGGTCCCCAGCGCCAGCTCGGCCAGCACGTCCGTGACGCTCTGGTCGACGCCGTAGAGCCAGCACAGCGCCCGCACGTTCGCCGCCGTCACCGGCACCTTGCCCGTCTCGATCCGGTGCAACGTCGCTTCGGAGATGCCGAGCCTCGCCTCGGCCACCTCCCGGCGGGTCTTTCCGCTCGCCACCCTCAGCCGTGTCAGCCGTCGGCCGAGGGTCCGGCGTGCCACCCGCTGGCCCGTGATCGGCATTCCCCACCCCACCCGCCGCGGTCTACATGAGACGTGCGACACCTTACCGTCGATGGGATTTCCCGCGAACCCGCGTCCGGGTGAGCGCGCCGAGGACAACCCGGAACGGTCCGCTCGGCGACGCGGAGGTCGCGGTTCACGCGTAGGTCACCGGCCCGACACCGGCCGTCCGCGCCCCGGCCCACCTGGCCGCCGAGCCAACCGGACGGTGGACGGTCGCATCGCCGACAGGGCCGATTCCCTTGCCGACGCGAGAGATCATCATGGGTGCGACCGCCGCGAGGTGCCCGGCGGAGCACGTCGAGCGAGAGGTGATTTCCGTGAGCGGGACCCTGGTGCTGATGATCGTGATGGCGGTCCTGTTGCTGCTGCTGGTCGTCCTGGTGGTGGCGGCGGTGAGCGGCTACAACCGTCTCGTTCGGCTGCGGGCGCAGGTGCAGGCGTCCTGGGCGCAGGTCGACGTGCAGCTCAAGCGCCGTCACTCGCTGATCCCCAACCTGGTCGAGACCGTGAAGGGCTACGCCGGCCACGAGCGGGCCACCCTGGAGGCGGTGACCGCGGCCCGGGCCGCGGCCGCCGGCACGCGGGGCGGGGGAGCGGATCGGGTCGCGGCGGAGGGCGCCCTGACCCAGGCGCTGGGCGGGCTGTTCGCTCTGGCCGAGGCGTACCCGCAGCTACGGGCCAGCGAGAACTTCGCGGAACTGCAGCGGGAACTGTCCGCCACCGAGGACAAGATCGCCTACGCCCGCCAGTTCTACAACAGCGCCGTTCAGTCGCTGAACACCGCGGTGCAGACCCTGCCCACGAATGTCATCGCCGGACTCGGCGGTTTCCGTGTCGAGGCGTACTTCGAGGCTGTCGGCGTCGAGCGCGCCGACCTCTCGGTCCGGTTCTGAGTCGGTGCCGATGAACGTCCAAGATCTGGTCATCGAGGTTGGCCTGCCGGTGGTCAGCCTCGCCGTCTGGACCGCCGTCTACTGGCTCGCCCGGTTGTCGAACCGCCCGGCGAGCGTCACCGCGGCTCCGGCGGCGATGGAGATCCCCGGCCAGGAGCCGCCCGCGGTGGTGAACCTGCTGGCCAACCGGTGGCAGGTCACCGTCGACGCCGCCGAGTCCACCCTCCTCGATCTCGCCGCGCGTGGATACGTCGAGCTACGCCAGGCCGACGCCGATCCCCGCCACACCACGGTTCACCTGACCGGCCGGTCGCCCGACGATCTCCACCGATACGAGCGCCTGGTCCACGACCGGGTGACCGAACGCGCGGTCGACGGCGTCGTCCCCCTGACCGCGCTGAGCTTCTCCGACGCCGGCCGCGCCGCCGGCTGGTCGAAACGGATGCGGCGGTACGTCATCGCCGACGCCCGACAGCGCGGCCTGTCCCGCAGGCGGTTCTCCAAGGTCATGGTCACCGTGCTCGCCGTGCTGGGCGCGGTCGCCGCCGCGGGCGTCACCGTCGGCGTCTGGCACTACATCCGCCGGATCGGGGACGACCAATTCGGTTCCTTCGCCGCCTTCGTCGTCACGACGGGCGCGCTGATCGGCATCGCCGGCAAGGATCTCGGCGAACGCGACACCCCGGCCGGGCAGGCCGCCGCCGCCCGCTGGCTCGGGTTGCGCCGCTGGCTGGCCGGCCACGAGTCGTTCGCCGACCTGCCGCCGGCCGCCGTCGCGGTGTGGGACCGCTACCTGCCGTACGGCGCCGCGCTGGGCGTCACCCGGGTGGCCTCGCAGGTGATCCACCTCGGGCTGGCCGACCGGAAGCGACTCTGGTCGTCGTACGGCGGCGGGTGGCGCCAGGTGCGGGTCACATACCCCTCCGGACAGCCCCGGTACGGCCAGCCCCTGGGCTGGATCGTGTTCCGGGCGATCCTCGCCGGCATGGTCGGCTGGACCCTGTCCCGGGTGGCCGGCGGCCAACTGATCAGTCCCACCGCCGGTTCGTACCCGGACGAGTCGAGCCTCTGGTCGCGGCTGTCCACCATCGACCCGGTCGAGCTCGGCGTCATCGCCTCCGGCCTCGTGCTGCTCGGCTACGCCGCGTACCTCGGGGTCCGGGTGCTGATGGACCTTGTCGCGCCGGTCGACGTCAACGGCGAGGTGCTCTGGCACCAGGTCTGGCAGTTCCGGTCCTCCGACAGCAGCAGCTCGATCCCGGTCAACCACTACCTGGTCGTCGACGACGGCCGTGCCGACCAGCTTCGCGCCTGGGTCCTGCCCGAGGAGATCGCGGGCACCTGCCGGGTCGGCGACGTGGTCACCGCGCGCGTCCGCCCGTGGACCCGCCGGGTCATGCGGGTCACCGTGCACCGGCCCGCACCGGAGATCGTCGAGCCGTTCGACGACGCGGACGACGAGGACACGCTGGCCGGCGCGGTCCTGCCGGCGACCGCCGACGGGGCGCGGATCCACCCGGAGCGTCTGCTCACGGCGGCCGAGGTCGGCGCGGCACTCGGGACGCGGGTGTCGCTGGCCCGCCCCGACGCCACGGGCCAGGTGCGCGGGGTCGCCACGTTCGTCGACGGCCGGCGCGCGACGGTGCTCGTCGTCCACGTCGGCCGCGGCGGCAGGATGGCCCGGATCGCCCTGTTGATGGGCCGCAGCCTCGGGCCAGCACTGCCCGGGGTCGGCGACGAGGCCTACGCCGGGCCGGATCGGGTGACCGGCCGGCGCGGCGACGTCGTCGTGCTCCTCAACCGCCCGAACGGCTCCCCCGGGGACTCCGGGGCCCTGACCGGGTTACTCGCGACCGCGCTGTCCCGCCTGCCGGCGGGCACCGCGGCGCACCAGCCCTGACGAGGCCGGCCGGCCCGCACACGCCGCTCCCCGGGGCGGGCGTGGCGGGCCCCGCACGGTCGCGGGCTCGACCCCGTCGACCCCCGACGACCGCCGTTCCGCCGCGGCCGGCTCGGCGAACGGCCCGCCACGGGCGTCGTCCCGATTCAGGCCGACGTGGCGCCGATGGTCGTCGGCTCCGGTGCCGCGCCGGCCAGGGCGGCGCCGAGTGAGGTACGCCAGTACAACACCTCCCGCCCCGACCGACGCTTGGCCACCACGCCCGCGTCGAGCAGCACCCGCAGGTGGTCGCCGACCGTGCCCAGGGACAGCCCGGTGACCGCGGCGAGCTGCGACGTGCTCAGCGGTGTCGCCAGCCGGACGAGGATGGCCGCGCGGTTCGCGCCGATCAGCCGGTCCAGCCCACCCGACAGCGGCGGGGTGGCGTCGGCGAGGATGCCGCTGGCCGGGTAGACCATGCCGAACCGCGTCGGCTGGTCCCACACCACCCAGCCCCGCACGCAGTGCGCCGGGACGAACACCAACTGGTCGGCCCGGTCGAGCGGCAGCGGCGGAGCCGGATACGCGTTGACCTCGAGGCGGCCGTCGCCCAGCCACCGCACACTGCGCTGCAGGTCGTTGAAGACACCCACCCAGCCCTGCGTGCTGAGCCGGGCCGTGCGGGCCACGATGTCGGCCCGCAGCCGGCGCTCCCGCTGCGGCCACTCCGGCCGCACCGTGTGTGTCCACACCCAGTCGAGCAGGTAGACCGCCTGCTCGGTCAGCCCGTCCGAGCACAGGACGTCGGCGAGCGGCCCCGGGCGGGTTGCCCGCAGGTCGGCGCGGATCTGCTCGTCGGCACGCTCGGCGACGACGGCCAGTTCCTCGGCGAAGGTCGGGGCGGACGTCGGGGGCGCGAGGGTGAGGAAGTCGGCGGTCCACCGCGGCTCGAACGACGCCGCCAGCAACGCCCGGACCGCCGGCCGCCGCGCCAACATCCGCTGGTAGGCGTCGACATGCGGCCGCCGCCAGGCGTGCTGCCACGGGCGACGCGGGCTGTGCAGCGCCCGCAGCGCGGCGACGGTGTCGGTCATCGGCGAGATGACGAACCGGCCGCGCGCGAGCAGGTCGACCGGTACCTGCCAGACGGTCATGTTTCGCCTCCAGCCGTAACTCTACCGACCCGCATCGGCGCGCCCCGAGGATCATGGGCGTGAGGACGTACTCGGATCTGTTCGCCGTCCACGAATTCCGCAACCTCTTCCTGGCCAACTGCGCCGGCATCGCCGCACACACCACCTCGTCGCTGGCCCTCGGCTCGCTGACCTACGCCGCGACCGGTTCGGCCCTGCTCACCGCGCTGAGTATGTTCGGGGCGCCGCTGGCCAGCGTGCTGGGCAGCCTGACCCTGCTCTCCGCCGCGGACAGCCTTCCGCCGCGCCGCGCGTTGACCCTCGCCGCGCTGGTCGCCCTCGCCGGGGCGGCGCTGCAGGTCGTACCGGGGCTGCCGCTGGGCGTCCGGTTCGCCGTCATCCTGCTCGTCGCCTACGCGGGGTCGGTCACCGGCGGCGCCCGGTGGGCGCTGATCAACGACATCCTGCCCGCCGGCGCGTACGTGCTGGGCCGCTCCACGATGAACGTCAGCGTGGGCGTCATGCAGATCGCCGGCTTCGGAGCGGGCGGTCTGCTGCTGGTCTGGCTGAGCCCGTACCAGGTGTTCCTCGTCGCCACCGTGCTGCGGGCCGTGGCGGTGGCGGTGACCTGGTTCGGCCTGCGGGAGCGCCCGGCCCGGACCGGGCAGCCCACGTCGACGGCTCGGACCCTGCGGATCAACCGCGAGCTGTGGGCGGATCCGGGACGGCGGTCGCTCTACCTCAACCTGTGGCTGCCCAGCGGTCTGGTCGTCGGCTGCGAGGCGCTGTTCCTGCCGTACGCGGGCGACCGGGCGGGTTTCCTCTTCGCCGCCGGCGCCCTCGGCATGCTCGCCGGTGACGTGCTCGTGGGGCGGTTCCTGTCCCCGGTGGCGCGCCAGCGGTGCGTCCTGCCGCTGCGGCTCCTGCTACCCGTGCCGTACCTCGCCTTCCTGCTCGGCCCGGGATTGCCCCTGGCGATGCTCCTCGCCCTGGTCGCCTCGTTCGGCTTCGCGGTCTCGCTGCCGCTGCAGGAGCAGTTGATCGCGCACTCTCCGCCGGACGCTAGTGGTCAGGTGCTCGGCCTGCAACAGAACGGGATGCTCACCGGCCAGGCGGTGTTCGCGGCCCTGGCCGGGGCGGTCGCGGACCTGATGCCGACACACCGGGCGGTCGCGGTGCTGGCCGGCCTGTCGCTGGTCACGACGCTGCTGCTCACCCGGGGTCTGCGCCACACCCGGCCGGCGCCGGCACCGGCGCACGCCATCCAGCCAACCGGATCCGCGCGATGACTTCCCCTTGTTCGTCTTGGTGCGCCCGCATCGAGGTGTGATAAGACGCCGGGTACGGACCCCTTCGAGAAAGGACCAGCGCCGTGACCACGCCCCACTCGACCATCCCCCGGTTCCACCTCGCCATGCCCGTCGACGACCTCGACGCCGCCCGCCACTTCTACGGGAAGATCATCGGGTGTGAGCAGGGACGCAGCGCGGAGACCTGGATCGACTGGAACCTGCGCGGCCACCAGTTCGTGACACATTTCGCCCCGTCCCGGCCGACGTCGGCGCACAATCAGGTCGACGGCCACGACGTGCCCGTCCCGCACTTCGGGCTCCTGCTGACCATCCCGGAGTTCCACGAGCTGGCCGAGCGGCTGCGGGCCGGCGGCACGAGCTTCGTCATCGAGCCGTACCTGCGATTCGCCGGACAACCGGGCGAGCAGTGGACCATGTTCCTGCACGACCCCGCGGGCAACGCCCTGGAGTTCAAGGCCTTCGCCGACGACGCCCAGGTGTTCGCCGTGTGAGGTCCGCGCCCGCCAGATCGTGAGCGCTCCGTACCGTGTGGACCGGGGCCGCGACACGTCGGCGGCCCCTCCACCCACCTCCGGTGAGATCCACCTCAGCGGTACCGTTGCCCGGTCCTGGAGGGGAGGGTCGGGTGTTCGCTCCGCTGCGATATGCCGCGTTCCGCTACCTGGCGGCCGGCCGCCTGGTCAACATGCTGGGCAACGGGATCGCTCCGATCGCGCTGGCCTTCGCCGTGCTCGATCTGACCGGCTCCGTCCGCGACCTGGGCCTGGTCGTCGGCGCGAGATCGCTGACGAATGTGCTGTTCCTGCTCTTCGGCGGCGTGGTGGCCGACCGGCTCCCACGCCGCGTCGTGCTCGTCGGCTCCAACCTGCTCGGCGCGCTGACCCAGGCGGCGGTGGCTGCCCTGGTGCTCACCGGCACGGCGTCGATCCCGCTGTTGCTGGCCCTCGGCGCGGCCAATGGCATCGTGAGTGCCCTGGCCCAGCCCGCCTCGGCCGCCGTGACGCCGCAGACTGTGCCGGCGGACCTGATCCAGCCGGCGAGCGCGATCGTCCGGCTCGGCATGAACGCGGGCATGATCGGCGGCGCCGCGCTCGGCGGACTCCTGGTCGCGGCTGTCGGGCCCGGCTGGGGCCTCGCCATCGACGCCCTCACGTTCGCCATCGCGGCCGCCGCCTTCGCCGGAGTCCGAGTCGCCGCCCCGACCGCGAAGAGCGCCCGCACGAGCATCGTCGCCGACCTGCGGGAAGGGTGGGTCGAGTTCACCGCCCGGACCTGGGTCTGGGTGGTGGTCCTCGGCTTCATGATCCTCAACGCGGCGCTCGTCGGCGGTGTGAACGTGCTCGGCCCCGCCATCGCCGACGGAACGATCGGCCGCGGCGCCTGGGGTGTCGTGCTGGCGGCGCAGACCGCCGGAATGGTCGTCGGTGCGTTGGTCGCCCTGCGGATCCGCGTACGCCGGCTGCTGCTGCTGGGCGTTGTCTGCATGTCCGCCGAGTCGTTCCTGCTGCTGGGGCTCGCCCTGGTGCCGAGCGTCGTCGTGCTGGTCGCGGCGGGACTGGCCGTGGGCGTGGCCGTCGAACAGTTCGCAGTGGCCTGGGAGACGTCGATCGCGCAGCACATCCCGGCCGACCGACTCGCCCGTGTCTACTCGTACGACATGGTGGGCTCCTGGGTCGCCATCCCCGTCGGCCAGGTGGCGGTCGGGCCCGCCGCCGTCGCGATCGGTAACCGCAACACGTTGCTGATCCTCGCGGCACTGGTGGTGCTGTCCGTCCTCGGCATGCTGACCAGCCGCGACGTCCGCCGGCTTGAGGCGGTGTCTCCCGCGCGCACCGCCGCACCGGCGGCGGCCGGACCAGCCGATGGCAGATCAACGGACGGGCGCACCACCGCGCCCGCCGGACCGGTCGCGCACACCTGAACGCCGGAAACTCCCCGCCGGCACCTTCGTCGTGGTCGCCGCGGGGTGGCCGGGGTCGTGATGGTGACCCGAGTCGGCCGGTCAGACCGGTCAGGAATCGAGAAGCGCCGGTCGTCGCGCCGCAGTTAGCGTGGCCGTCGTCGATATCCGACATCCCGCCCGGCAGGTCGCCGGGTCGCCCGTCACTCCGAGGAGGTCCCGTTGAACTGGAACAAGTGGGCTCGGCAGTTCCACCGCTGGCTGGCCGTCACCTTCACGGTGACCGTCATCGTCACGTTCGTGGCGCTGGCACAGGAAGAGCCGGTCCTCTGGGTGTCCTACGTGCCGCTGCTTCCGCTCGCACTGCTCCTGATCACCGGGCTGTACCTGTTCGCGCTGCCGTACGTCGCCAAGCGGCGCGGCCGGCAACGCGCCGCAGCCGAGAGCTGACCGGGTCGACTCACCGCTCGCCCCACCCTTGTCGGCGCACCCGGACCGCCGGCCGCGCCTCCGGACCGGGCGTGACGGCGTCACGTGGCTAGGAGAGCTCGACCACCACGTCGGCGGCGGCGACCCCGACCACACCGTCGTACTCGCCGCGGGCCGTGGCCCGTGCGGCCTCGTGATCCGTACCCGGCTGAAGGTGGGTCAGGAGAAGCTGTGCGGCACGGGCCGCCGCGGCCTGCCGACCCGCGTCGCGGGCGCTCGACTGGTAGCCCACCGAGTCCTCAGGCACCTCCCGCACGTAGGTGGCCTCGGCCACCAGCAGGTCGGCGTCGCGCGCCAGGGCGACCACGTCCGCGTTCGGGCCGCTGTCACCGGTGTACGCCAGCACCCGGCCGCCCGCGGCCAGCCGCACGCCCGCGTTCGGCACCCAGTGCGGCAGCAGCCGGGTCTCGGCGCGGAACGGGCCGATGTCGAGGTCGCGGGCGCTGACCTCGTTCAGGGCGTAGGCGGCGTCCAGCATGCCGGGGCGGTCCAGCGCCAACACCGCGTCCAGCGCGCCGGGTAGCGCGTACACGGGTAGTGGTGGAGGCCGGTCGTCGCGCAGCGCGCGGGCGCGCAGCAGGGGATTGAGGTCGGCGCAGTGGTCAGGGTGACCGTGGCTGATGAACACCGCGTCGACGTCGTCGACGCTGAGGTGTGCCAGCAGCCGCGGAACGGTGGCGTAACCGCAGTCAACCAGCAACCGGAACCCGTCGTGTTCGACGAGGTAGCCGCTGCATGCCTGGCCCGCCTCGGGCCAGACACCGCACCCGCCGAGAACCGTGAGCCGCATCCTGGACACGCTACCGGCCCGGCCGGAATCACCGTCGCCGAACGGAGGGCCGCCGCCACGCGCCGTCGCGTCGACCGTCACTCCCGGTGTGAATTCGTGGCCCGTTCGGACGGTGGCGGTGGGCAGCCATTGACGGTGTTCTGTTCCGCAACATTCAATGTCCGAATGCGACGATGCCTGGTCAGAGAGGTCGGACAGCGGCGGGGCCGCGCCCACCGACCGTCTCTCGCCGTCGCCCGAACTCGTCGTTAGGAGGCCGTGGGTGCGGTGGACCATGGGGTGAGCGAGCGCCGGCGGAGGATGGCGCTCAGCGCGGGGCTGCATGTCGTCTCGCACGGCGTCGCCATCGGCTACTGCCTCATGACCTTCGGCGAGCCGAACCGGGTGCTCATGGTCGCTGGTTTCGGCTGTGGGATGGCGGCCGGCCTGGTCGGCCTGCGGGCGGCGCGAATGGTGACCACGAAGGCCTCGGGTTACCTGATCTCGTTCACCACCCTGCTCGTCACGCTCACGGTGGTGGCGGCCGGCGCCTACTGGGACGGCGGCGCCGCCTCGCCGACCACGCTCGGGTTCGTGACCACGGCCGTGTTCGTCGCCAGCTACACCCCGCACCTGCGGCTGATGATCGGGCTCGAGGCGCTCACCGTCGGGTCGTACCTCGCCGTGGCCGGCGTCGGGCAGCAGACCCGGCCCGGTCACGTCTTCGTTTACGTCGCCGGCATGCTGGTGTTGACCTCGGTGTGCGCCACGCAGGCGCGGATCATGGTGCGGCAGCGTTCCCAACTGCGATCCCTGGCGGCGCGGGATCCGCTGACCGGCGCCCTGAACCGGCGCGGCCTGGCGGAGTTCGCCGAAGATCTGTTCCAGGGCTGCCGCCGTCCCGCCGTGTCCGTGCTCTGCCTGGACCTGGACGATTTCAAACTCGTCAACGACCGCCTCGGGCATTTCGCGGGCGACGAGATGCTGCGGCGGACGGTGGCCGCGGCGCAGAGTGTGCTGCGCCCCGAGGACGCGATCGCGCGCAGCGGCGGGGACGAGTTCGTCATCGTCCTGACCGACGCCGACGACAGCGTCGCGCGCGCGGTGGCCGGCCGTATCGCGGCCGCGGTCCGGCAGCACACCTCGGCCAGCATCGGATCGGCGACCGCGCCGAAGGACGGGTGCACGCTCGACGACCTGATGCGGGTCGCCGACCAGCGTCTCTACCGTGCGAAGCAGACGCGCCAGGCCGCCCACCCGCCGAGGTACGGGCACGACCTGGTGACCGGCCAACCGGAGACCGCCTAGCGCCGGCCACGGGGACCGGTCTCGCGGACCGGTCCCCGTGCCGCGTCCACTAGGCCGCGGGAGCCGGTGCGGGACTCGGTCGATCCGACGGCGCTTCGGGAAGCGCGTGGCGACGGACGCCGCGGACCAACAGGTACCCGATCATCCAGAATTCGCCCACGGTGGCCGGGAACGCGAGCGCGTCGGCCACCGCCGGGGCGTCGGGGACCAGGTAGCCGAGGAAGGCGCCGAGCAGGTAGCCGATCCCGCCGCCGATCAGGACCCAGCCCAGCGGGCGCGGCATCCAGCCCGAGCGGAGCACACAACCACCCATGGGAATGAGCCACAGGCCGAAGAACAGCGCCCCCACACCCCACAGGTTGCCGCTCACCAGGTAGAGGAGCTGGACGGTGGCGGCCGTGTCGCCGACCGGGTCGCGCGCGACCTCGACGGCGGTGGCGAGCAGTGCCGCGCTGACGAGGACCGCGATCGCGTTGACGAGGCCGAAGGCGGCGACGCCGCCGGCGCCGAGCGGGTCGACGGCGCGGAACAGGCGGTAGAACCAGGCCGCGGCGAGCGCCTGGGTGACGACGATGAGCAGTTCGAAGGCGACGCCGGCGCGGGCGAGTGACTCGTGCTCGACCAGGTTTGCGAGCGTAGCGCCGGGATCGTCGGCAACGAACAGCTGCGGCCGGATGAGCAGGAAACCGACCGCGCCGGCGATGGCGAGGCCGAGATAGAGCAGCCCGGCGGTGCGGGCGGTACGGATCAGCGCGGGCATGGCGCCTCCTCTGCGGGCGTGCCGGATCATCGAGGTGATCGCGATCCGACCACCTACCTTACGTTGTAAGGTAACCAGGTGATGTCAAGACTCCGACGCGTGTGGACGGACCAGTGACCGCGCGGGCTCCCCGGCGGCCGCTCAGCCGTGAACGCGTGCTGGCGGCGGCGGTCGCCCTGGCGGACGCGGAGGGAATACCCGCGCTCACCATGCGTCGCCTCGGCGCCGACCTCGGCGTCGAGGCCATGTCGCTCTACCACCACCTGCCCGGCAAGGAAGGTCTCCTCGACGGTGTCGCGGAGACCGTGGTCGCCGAGATCGGTGCCGCGCCCCGCCACCTCGACGTCGACGGCGACTGGCGTACGCGGTTGCGGCGGCGGTTCCTCGCGGCGCGTCAGGTCATGCTGCGCCACCCGTGGGCGCCCGGGTTGTTGAGCTCGCGCCGGACCATCCCGCCCGGCGTGTACGCGTACTACGACGCGATCGTGGGAACGCTCGTCGGCGCCGGCTTCAGCCACCGCCTGGCGCACCGGGCGTTGCACGCGTTCGGGAGCCTGCCGCTCGGGTTCACGCAGGAGATCTTCAGTCCGACGTCGGCCGGCGGGAGCACGGACACCGACGCCGCGGAGGCGGATCTTGCCGCCATGGCCGACGCGCTGCCGCACGTGACGGCGATGGTGGCGGCCGAGGTCCACGACGCCGGCGATCCCACCCTCGGGTGGTGCGACGGTCAGGTCGAATTCGAGTTCACCCTCGACCTGATCCTGGACGGGCTCGAACGCCTGCGCGGCAGGTGAGATGGGTCGTCCGGCGAACGGCCGACGGGGGCCCGCGCGACTGATCAGCTTACCTGGTTAATCCGGCGTGCGGGAGCGGTTCGCCCGCTGGCGGGTTCCCGGTCTCTCACCTGGGCTACCGTCCATCCCGAGGGTGGTCTCCGCCAACGGGCTTGCCGAGACGCTGTCACCTCGGCTGCCTTGGCCTCATGAAGCGAACCGAAGCGAGGACCTGCCATGGCCACTGCTACCACGGGGGACCCACGGCGCCAGCGCCCCGGGCGCATGTCGAAGAACCTCTTCGGCGGCCGCCGCCCGCTGCCGGCGCACCTGATGGTCTACCTCTTCGTGATCGTGCCGTTCCTGGGGCTGATCGCCGCGATCCCGTTTGCTTGGGGTTGGGGCCTCAGCTGGGTGGACATCGCCCTGGCGGCCGGCTGGTACACCTTCACCTGTCTGGGGGTGACCGTCGGCTTCCACCGCTACTTCACCCACGGCTCCTTCAAGGCGCGGCGCGGCACACGGATCATGTTGGCGCTCGTGGGGAGCATGGCCGTGCAGGGCCCGATCCTGCACTGGGTGGCGGACCACCGCCGGCATCATGCCTTCTCCGACCGCGAGGGTGACCCGCACTCGCCCTGGCTGTTCGGCACCTCGCCGGTCGCCCTGGCGCGGGGCTTCTGGCACGCGCACCTCGGCTGGATCCTCGACCGGAAGCTCACCAACCAGGAGCGGTTCATCCCGGACATGCTGGCCGACCGGGACATGCTGGTCGTCCACCGCCTCTTCGGCCCGTGCACGGCGCTGACGCTGGTGGCGCCGGCGGTGATGGGCGGGCTCATCACCTGGTCGTGGTGGGGCGCGGTGACCGCGTTCTTCTGGGCCGGGCTGGTCCGGGTCGCCGTGCTGCACCACGTGACCTGGTCGGTGAACTCGATCTGCCACATGATCGGCGAGCGGCCGTTCGCCGCCCGGGACAAGTCGGCGAACTTCTGGCCGCTGGCCGTGCTGAGCATGGGGGAGGCGTGGCACAACCTGCACCACGCCGATCCGACGTGCGCCCGGCACGGCGTGCGTCCCGGCCAGGTCGACATCTCCGCGCGGGTCATCTGGCTCCTCGAGAAGGCCGGCATGGCGTACGACGTGCGCTGGCCCACGCCGGCCCGCCTGGCCCGCCTCACCGCCGTGCCCTGACGCGGGCTGGCCCCAATCCCGTACCGCGCCGGGGTGCGACCGACCCGACCGCGCCGGCCGCACCCCGGCGTCCGGTCAGTCGATGGTCGGCGGTGCGGTCCGGGCCGCCTCGACGAGCGCCGCGGCCGCGCCGGCGTACGGGTTGTAGGTGTAGGTGCGGGCCAGGCCGGCCGGGATCGTGAAGTACTCGGCCGACAACTTCGCGGGGTTGCTCGCCAGCTCGCCGCGGGCGGGCACGTCGTTGCCGTCGTCCCAGCCCCAGGGCGCGTTGGCCGAGTTGGTCGAGCAGCTCCAGGTGCCGGAGCCGCAGTCGCCGGAGGTGTCGCCGGCGAAGGTGCCGAGGCTGGCGAAGAGGCTCCCGTTCGACCGCTGCGCCCACAGGCCGTCGGCGGCGAACATGTCGACCAGCCGGTACCGCACGTCGCGGTCGTTGCCGTTGCTGGGCGTCTCGGCGACGGTCGACGGGTAGTAGACCAACCCGTCGCCGTTGATCGCGTACTGCGGGTACGCCTTCAGACCGTGACCCTGCGCCTCCTGCGCCGTCACCGGGTGGGTGAACGCGTCGTGGGGTGACGACTGGAACTGCAGCGTGCCGTCCACGCTCTCGGTGCCGCCCGTCCAGGTGCTGCCGGCCGGGGTGTACGAGTAGAAGTCGCTGTGCGCGACGGTGACGGCCGCGCGCAGGACGCCGTACGTGGAGCCGTCGCGCTCGATCGCGAACAGCACGCCCTCGCCGTCGTTCTCGTGCTCGGTCTCGAAGAACGGGTGGTCCGTCCAGTCCCGGGGGTGGAAGAACAGGTACGTGATGTACCAGTGGGAGCTGGTCTCGACGACCGAGTAGTACGCGTGCGCCGCGAGCGAGGTCCCGGCCTGGCCGGCCCGGTCCCAGTTGTTGCGTCCGTTCAGGTCGCCGTCGAAGTCGACCTTGGCGATGTAGTCGGACTGGCCGCCGAGCGAGTGGGCTCCGGTGGCGTCGACGTCCTGGTAGTGGATGGGCGCCCAGCGGAGGGCGAGGTCGGCCCGGCTGACGACGGCGCTCGCGGGCGTCGGCGCGGCGAGCGGCGCCGCCGCCAGTGCCGCCGTGGCGGCCGCGGCGGTGAGGGCCCTCGCCACCCGGGATCGCCGGGCCTTGCTGCTTCTGTCGAGCATGGTGCACTCCTGCGTCCGGAATCGATAGACCGTGATGGATCATCGTGGTCCCGGACACCCGGCGTGTGTCCGCCCGGCGAAGAACGCATAGATGATTTTCGACAGCTGAGATGCCGCCCACCTCGCGCGCACGAAGACCGGCCCCTCCCCGGGCGAGGAGTCGCTCGGGGACGGGCCGGTCTGCAGTGCTACGAGGTTGGGCTACCGGGTCGTGAGCCCGAGGCCGATCGTCTTGGTCAGGGTGGCGTTGTCGTCGTCGCCGTCCAACGACCAGATCATCGCGCCGGCCAGACCCGCCCGCCGGATGTAGAGCGTCTTCTGCAGCACGACCGCCGGGTCGTCGTACGTCCAGAGCGTCGTGCCGTCGAACAACCAGGCGTGCCCGGCGCGGAGGTCGCGGTGGACGGTGTAGCCGTTGCCGGCGAGGGTCTTGAGCTGCTTGTAGTCCTCGTATCCGGGAGCGTGGGTGGCCGGCGCGGGCCCGGCGGCGGGCTGGAAGAGGCCGTCCCCACCGCCGGTGACGCCGGTCCAGCCCTGCCCGTAGTAGGGGATGCCCAGGACCAGCTTGCCGCGCGGCGCGCCGCGGGCGATCCAGCCGTCGATCGCCACCTCGACGGAGAAGTCCGGGTCGTCCGGCGCACCCGCCGGCACCCGCAGCGCCGACTGCTGGTTGGTCACCGCGTCCCAGGAGCCGTGGAAGTCGTACCCCTGGACCGTCGCGAAGTCCAGGTACTTGAAGATCTTGCGACCCTCGAACCCGGCGTCCATGGCTGCCGGGTTGGCCGGCAGGAAGGCGGTCAGCGGGTGGTGCTTACGGGTCTGCCGGCCGTACGCGTCGAGCTGCTTGCGGAACTCGGCGAGCAGCTTGGTGAAGTTCTCCCGGTCCTCCGGGCGGATCACGTTGCCCGGCTCGCCCGGCCAGTTCGGCCACTCCCAGTCGAGATCGATTCCGTCGAAGACGCCGGCGGCCGAACCCGGGCCGCCGCTGCCGCCGTCCAGGTTCGGGAGGTTCCCCTTGAGGTAGAGGTCGATGCAGGAGGCGACGAACGCCTTGCGGGAGGCGTCGGTGCGGGCCGCGTTCGAGAAGTACGTGGACCAGCTCCAGCCGCCGAGCGAGATCAACACCTTCAGGTCGGGATGCTTGGCCTTGAGCTTGGCGAGCTGGCCGAAGTTGCCGTTGAGCGGCTCACCCCAGGTGTCGGCGACGCCGTCGACGCTCTCCTGCGCCGGGACGGGACGCTGGTAGTCGGCCCAGGCGTCACCCTCGCCCGGCCCGCCGTCCACATAGCAGCGTCCGTCCTCGCTCACGTTGCCGAAGGCGTAGTTGACGTGGGTGAGGCGGCTCGCCGCTCCGGAGGTGTCGAGCTTCTTGACCGGGAAGGCCCGGCCGTAGATGCCCCACTGGGTGAAGTAGCCGACCCGGTGGTAGCCGTCGCGGTGGTCCGGGCGGCCACCCGCGCTCGCGGCGGTCGGCGGGGCGACGGTGACGAGCATGGTCGTCAGGGCGACGAGAGCGGTGAGGCGGCGGTGGCGGAATGGTCGCATCGGCACTCCCACGTCGGTGGAGGGAAATTAGTAAGGAGACTTTCCTGATTGATGAAGCTAAGCCGATCACGTTCTGCGGTCAAGGGCTGACCGGTCACGCCCGCATCGCCGCCGGTCACTGCCGGGCAGGCGGATCGTCGACGCGGACGTTTCCCCAGGTCGGAGGCGTGCGGTGCCATGTCGGCGACGACCGGTCCGGGTACGGTCGGCGCGGCTACCATTGCCCGGTCATGCTGCTGCGGGTGCTTGGACCCTTCGAGGCCGAGGTCGACGGAGGCAAGGTCGGCCTCGGCGGGCCCCGGCAACGTGCCGTGCTCGCGCTGCTGCTGCTCGCCCGCGGCGACGTCGTCTCCGTGGACCGGATGATCGACCAGCTCTGGCGGGGCGAGCCGCCGCCCCGGGCCATCGCCTCCCTCCAGGCGTACGTCTCCAACCTGCGCCGGCTCCTGGAGCCGGCCCGCGAGCCCCGGGCCCCGGCCCGCCTGCTGGTCACCGCGCCACCCGGCTACGCGATCCGGCTGCCCGCGGAAGCCGTCGACGCCTGGCGGTTCGAGAAGTCGCTCGCCGAGGCGCGCGCCGTCGGCGGCGACGACCCGGGCCGCGCCCACGCGCTCCTGCGCGCCGGGCTCGAACTGTGGCGCGGCGAGGCGTACGCCGAGTTCGCCGAGGAGCCGTGGGCCCGACCCGAGGTGACGCGGCTGGAGGAGCTGCGTTTCGTCGCCCGGGAGCTGCTCCTGGACGCGACCCTGCGCAGCGGCGGCGCTGCCGAAGCGGTCGTTGTTCGTCGGCCGGGAGGCCGAGTTGGCCGCCCTCGCGGCGGCCGCCGCCGAGGCGGTCGCCGACGGTCCACGCGTCGCGGTCGTCTCCGGCGAGGCCGGCGCCGGCAAGTCCAGCCTGCTGAGCCGACTGCGGCACGACCTGGCCGCCCAGGGCTGGACGGTGGTCGCCGGCCGCTGCCCCGAGGTCGAGGGCGCCCCACCGGCCTGGGCCTGGGTCGAGGTCCTCCGGCGGCTCGCCGTGACCGCGCCCCCCAGGGACCTCGCCCCGGCGCTCGCCCCGCTGCTCGACGACAGCGCGCGTCACCCGCGCGCGGACGTCGCGGCCGGAAGGTTCCACCTGCACCGCGCCGTCCTGGCCTGGCTGCGCGCCGCCGCGGCGGACCGGCCGCTCGCCGTCCTCCTCGACGACCTGCACGCCGCGGACACCGAGACACTGCTCCTGCTGACCAGCGCCACCGAGTTGACCGACGCGGCGGT
This sequence comes from Micromonospora sp. WMMD812, assembly GCF_027497215.1. Classification (NCBI taxonomy): domain Bacteria; kingdom Bacillati; phylum Actinomycetota; class Actinomycetes; order Micromonosporales; family Micromonosporaceae; genus Micromonospora; species Micromonospora sp. WMMD812. The sequence continues at coordinate 756,185 of NZ_CP114904.1, forward strand.
CCTGTTCGTGGTGGCGCTGCGGCCGGGGGACAACCGGGAGCGGCTCGCCGGCACCCTGGCCGCGCTGGCCCGCCGGTCACCCCGGCGGCTGCACCTGGAGGGCCTGCCGGCGGCCGACGTCGAGCGGCTCGTCGGCGCCTTCGCCCGCCGGGCCGTCGACCCGGACACGGTCGCCGCGCTCGCCGCCCGCACCGGCGGCAACCCGTTCTACGTCCGCGAGTCGGCCAAGCTGCTCGCTTCCGAGGGCGCGCTCGTCGCCGTCTCCGAGGTGCCTGCGGGCGTACGCGACGTGCTGCGCCGGCGCCTGTCCCGGCTGCCGGCACCGGCGGTCGTGCTGCTGCGGCTGACCGCCGTCGTCGGTCGGGAGGCGGACGTCGAGACGCTCGTCGAGGCCGCCGGCACCGACGAGGGCGCCGTTCTCGACGCGCTGGACGCCGGGCTGATCGCCGGCCTCCTCACCGAACCCGCTCCCGGGCGGGTCCGATTCACGCACGGTCTGGTCCACGACACCGTCTACACCGACATCTCCCACCCGCGCCGGGCCCGCCTGCACGCCCGCGTCGCCGCCTGCGTCCGCCGGCTGCGCCCCGACGACTATCCCGCGCTGGCCCACCACTACGCCCGCGCCGCTTCCTCCGAGACCGTCCGGTTGGCCGTCGACTACGCGATCCGGGCCGCCGAGCTGGCCGAGCGGCGCTACGCGCACGACGCCGCGGTCGAACTGCTCACCAACGCGCTGGACGCCGCCGGTCCGGTCGCCGGGGACAGTGCGGCGCTCCGGGTCGACCTGCTGGGACGGCTCTTGCGGGCGCAGGCCCGGGCCGGCGCGGTGGCCGCCGCCCGGGAGACCCGCGCCCGCGCGATCGACGTGGCCGTGACGTCGGGTCGCGACGACCTGCTCATCGCGGCGTTCACCGCGTGGACCGTCCCCACGCCGTGGTCGATCCGCGCGTACGGCGTGGTGGACCACCGGGTCGTCGACCTGCTCACGCGGCTGCTGCGCACCCCTGGCCTGGTCCCGGTCGACCGGTGCCGACTGCTGGAGACGTTGACCCACGAGATCGACGGCGAGGCGGACCCGCGCGGCCCGGAAGCCGGGCGGGAGGCCCTCGCCATCTCGCGCGACCTCGGCGACCCCGAGCTGCTCGCCCTCGGACTGGCGGCCCGCCTGCGCACCCTGCGCTTCGACCGCGAGGCGCGCCAACGCGGGGAGCTGGCGGCGGAGCTGCGCGACCTCGCCACCACGCACGGCTTCGTGACCTACCGCTGGCTCGCCGAGCAGGTCCTCAGCCAGGTCGCCGCCGCGCTCAACCAGCCGGACGAGGTCCGCGCCAGCGTCGACCGGCAGCTGGCGATGGCCGACACCTACCGGCTCAACGAGGCGCGGGTGATCGGCCTCGGCGCCGAGGCCGCCCTCGCCCACATCGCCGGCGATCTCGTGACGGCGCAGCGCCGCTACGACGAGTCCGCCGACCGGATGCGGCGCCAGGGCTCCCTGCACGCCGACGCGTTCCACTACTTCGCCACCGCGACGCTGCTGGTCACCGAGGGGCGGATGGCCGAGCACCTGGAGCCGAGCCGGCTGGTCCGGCGGGCGCTGGGCCCGCTGGTCGACGACTTCCTGGCGCTGGCGCTCATCCAGAGCGGCCGCCTCGACGAGGCGCGGGCCCTGCCCGTCGGGGGACATGTCCACCGCCCCGACTATTTCCAGTCGGCCCTGCTCACGGTGCGGGCCATGGTCGCCGTCGCCCTGGACCGCAGGGACCTGGCCCCGCCCCTGATCGACGCGCTGCTGCCGGTGCGGGACCAACTCGCCGGCTTCTCCAGCACCACCGTCGCCCTGCGCCCGGTCGCGTTGACGCTCGGCGAGCTGTTCCGCCTCACGGGCGACACCGAGGAGACGGCGCGACACTTCGCGCTCGCGGTGCGGGTGGCCCGCCGGTGGGGCGCGCCGCACTGGCTGGCCGAGGCGGAGCGCGCGCTCACCGGCTGACCGGGCGGGCCGCCGGCGTGCGGTTGGCGGATTCCAAGTCGTTCGCTAGGGGTGCCTGGAAGGCTGGCACACCGCGTGCCGCGCGCGGCCGCGCGGGTCTGGGCAGCGCCGCCCGGGCCGGTCAGGTGGACGTGGCAGCCGCCACTCCTCCGGAGCTTCTCGCCGCACCGATCCGCGAGCAGACAGCCCCTCGCTCCGATGTTCCGAAAGGTCGCAGTGAACCAGAACCACAACGAACGCATGGCCGACGTCCGAGACATGTACATGGCCCACGCCGCCATGCGCGAATTCGGGCTGCTGCCGCAGCTCGTCCGGGACGTCAGGTCGGGTGACACCAGACGCGCGGAGGTCGTCGGCGCCCACGCCGAACTGCTCTGCCTCATCCTGCACATGCACCATGAGGGCGAGGACCTGCTGCTCTGGCCACGGTTGCAGGAACGTGGGGGCGCGGAGGCCGCGGCCGTCGTCCCGACGATGGAGGCACAGCATCACGCCATCGAGAGGGCCCACGACACGGTGGTGGGCCTTCTCCCCGTCTGGCGCGCCACCGGACGGGGCGGCGAGGAACTCGCCGTCGCCCTCGACGGCCTGTACGACGCGCTGGTCGAACACATGGCGCTGGAGGAGCGGGAGATCCTGCCGCTGGCCGAGAAGTACGTCACGGCCGACGAGTGGAAGGGGCTCGGCGAGCACGGGATGAGCAAGGCCCCGAAGAAGGCCCTTCCGCTGGCCTTCGGCATCGCCATGTACGAGGCGGACCCGGCGGTGGTCAAGGCGGTACTCGCGCACGCGCCGCTGCCGGCCCGGCTGCTCATGCCGGTCATCGGTCCGCGCCTCTACGCCAAGCACGCCAAGCGGGTCCACGGAACCGCCACCCCGCCCCGCAGCACCGCGCTCGTCCGTTGAGCAGGCGTCGGCGGTGGGGGCGGCGTCGCCCACCGCCGGCGCGGCCGGCGGCGCCGCCCAGATGGAGGATTGTGAGGGCGTTACCGGGTGGTAACGATGTGGTGTCATGGACTCCGCCGTGACCCTTATCGGACTTCCCATCGCCCTCGGCATCATCATGCTCGGCCTGGGTCTCGGGCTGACCTTTGCGGACTTCCGCCGGGTGGGCCGACACCCGAAGGCCGCCGCCATCGCGCTCGTGTGCCAGATGCTGATCCTGCCGGCGCTCTGCTTCGGCCTGGTCGTCGCCTTCGACCTGGCGCCGGAGCTGGCCGTGGGGATGATGCTGCTGGCCGCGTCCCCCGGTGGCACCACCGCCAACCTCTACAGCCACCTGTTCGGCGGCCACGTGGCCCTGAACATCACGCTGACCGCCATCAACTCGGTGCTCGCCGTGTTCGTCCTGCCGGTCGTGGTCAACCTGTCGGCGGCGCACTTCCTGGCCGACGGACGGAACATCGGCCTGCAGTTCGACAAGGTGCTGCAGGTGTTCGCCATCGTGCTCGTCCCGGTCGCGATCGGCATGCTGGTCCGGGCCCGGGCGCCCCGGGTCGCCGAACGCCTGCACCGTCCCGTCCGGACCCTGTCCGTCGTCGTGCTCGTCGCGGTGGTCGTCGGCGCCGTGCTCGGCGAGCGCGAGAACATCGCCGACTACTTCGTCTCGGTCGGCCTGGCCGTGCTCGCGTTCAACCTGCTGAGCCTCGCGATCGGGTACGGGGTGCCGCGGCTGGCCGGGGTCGACCGGGGCGCGGCGACGGCGGCCGGGTTCGAGATCGGCATCCACAACAGCACGCTGGCCATCACGATCGCGCTGAGCCCGGCGCTGCTCGACAGCACGCAGATGGCCATCCCGGGAGCCGTCTACGGCATCGTCATGTTCTTCACCGCTGCCGCCTTCGGCTACCTGGTGACCCGCGTCGGCACCCGGCCCGCGACCGTCCCGGGGGAGTCCGCCGCCACCTGAGGCGGGCCGCGGACCCCCGTGCGCGGTGCGGGGCGGCGCAGGACAGGATGTGGCCATGACCGGTTCTGTTCCCCCGCCAGCACTGCCCGGGCGCGTCGTCGTCACCGGAGCCAACGGCAAGCTCGGTCGCGCGGTGGTCGCGCACCTGCGCGCCGTGGGTGTCGACGTGCTGGCCGTGGACCGCGCCGCGGGGCGCGACCCCCGAGACGTCGACGGCGAGTTCCTCCTCCTGGACCTCACCGACTACGGGCAGGTGGTGGAGGCCCTCACCGGGAGCGCCGACGAGCACGGCGGGCGGGTCGACGCGGTCGTGCACCTGGCCGCGGTCCCGGCCCCCGGGCTGCTGCCCAACGCGACCACCTTCGCCAACAACTCCGCGGCGACGTACAACGTCTTCGCCGCGGCCCGGGCCGCGGGAATCAAGCGGGTGGTGTGGGCGTCGAGCGAGACCGTGCTGGGCCTGCCGTTCGACACCCCGCCGCCGTACGCGCCGGTCGACGAGGAGTACGCACCGCGCCCGGAGTCGACCTACTCGCTGAACAAGGTGCTGGAGGAGGAGATGGCGCGGCACTTCTGCCGGTGGGACCCCGACCTGGTCATGGTGGGCCTGCGGTTCTCCAACGTCATGGACGTCGAGGACTACGCGCCGTTCCCGTCGTTCGACGCCGACCCGCGGCTGCGCCGGTGGAACCTGTGGGGGTACATCGACGCCCGCGACGGGGCCCAGGCGGTCGAGCGGGCACTCGCGCACGAGCGGCCCGGCGCCGACGTCTTCATCATCGCCAACGCCGACACCGTCATGAGCCGGTCCAGCGCCAGTCTCATGGCCGAGGTGTATCCGGACGTCGAGGTCCGCAAGGACCTCGGCGAGCACGAGACCCTGCTCAGCATCGACAAGGCCCGGCGGGTTCTGGGCTACGAGCCTCGGCACTCCTGGCGCGACCACGTGGACCCGGCCGACCGCTGAGGCGGCTGGCCGACGGCGGCGACGTCGTGCGCGTGACCGGGCCGCTGCGTCGGACAGCGGGCAGGAAGCGCGTCGGCGTTGCCTACCGTCGGCGGCCCGTTGACAGGTGGGGCGCCATGTAGCGGATCAGAGGCCCGCCCGGGCCGTGGTAGTCGAGGAGGATGTCGGGCGCGTCGACCAATCCTGAGGGCGCCGCGTTCGTGTGCCGTCGGCCAGATGCGCCATCGTCCGCCGTTGGGGGGGCCGGCCGTCACGGCGATGGTCACGCGCTTCATGCCACGATCGGTCTCGGTCAGGAGTCCGCTGGTGATGACGACGACGGACGAGCCCGTCCGCCGCTCCGGTGGCGGATCGCCACCGTCCACCAGGTTCGGCTCGGTGAGCAGGCAGCGGCAGGCCCGGCCACGGGCGTGCAACGCCTGCGCCAGGTGATCGACCACGCCGAGGTGGGAGTTCGGACAGGCCACCGCCACCCGTTGGCCCTTACCGACCGACGCGGCCGCGATCGCGTCCGCGATGGTCACCAGCGCTGCCCGCTCACGCGCGATCCACGAAAGATCGGGCGCGACCGTGCCGTCATCCAGGGTCGACTTCACACCGGTACAGGCGCGATCAGCCCGGGTGCCTGTTACACCGTCCCATCGGGCCGGCGGGTCGGCGGCGGACCGGGGCGCGGACAGCGACGAAGCGGGGCGACGTACACCGAAGGTATATACGCGAGGTATACATCCGGGGTATGGTCGCGGCATGAGCGTTCCCATGACCCTCCTCGGCCTGCTCGAACGAGAGCCCAGCCACGGCTACGACCTGAAGCGCGACTACGACACCTTCTTCAGCCGCGGTAAGCCGCTGCCGTTCGGCCAGGTCTACTCGACCCTGGGCCGCCTCGTCCGGGACGGAAAGATCGTGGTCGGCGAGGTCGAGCCGGGCGCCGGGCCCGAGCGCAAGCGCTACGTCATCACCGAACGCGGCGCGACCGAGGTCGAGTCGTGGCTGACCGAGCCGGTCGAGGCCGAACCCAACCTGCAGACGGTGCTCTTCACCAAGGTCGTGCTGGCCCTCATGCTCGGCCGTGCCGCCGAGGAGTACCTCGACGTCCAGCGCGCCACCCACCTGCGGCGGATGACGGAACTCACCGAGATTAAGCGCGGCGGCGACCTGGTCGACACCCTGCTGGCCGACCACGGCCTGTTCCACCTGGAGGCCGACCTGCACTGGATCGACGCCACCGTCGCCCGGCTGGACGCCCTGCGCAAGGTGGTGGCGCGCGGATGAAGGCCGTCGAAGCGCGCGACGTCGTCCTGTCCTTCGGCGAGACCCCGGCGCTGCGCGGCGCCAGTGTCTCGGTGGCCCCGGGCGAGATCGTCGCCATCATGGGTCCGAGCGGCTCCGGCAAGTCCACTCTGCTGCACTGCCTGGCCGGGATCCTCGTACCCGATGCCGGCGAGATCTACTTCGACGGCCACCGGATCGACACCCTGAGCGAGCAGCGGCGCAGCGCCCTGCGCCGGGACCGGTTCGGGTTCGTGTTCCAGTTCGGACAGCTCGTGCCGGAGCTGACCGTGGAGGAGAACGTCGCGCTCCCGCTGCTGCTCAGCGGCGTCAAGCGGGCGGCCGCCCTCCGTGCGGCGCGCCCGTGGTTCGAGCGGCTCGGCCTCGCCGGGCTGGAACAGCGCCGGTCCGGCGAGTTGTCCGGCGGGCAGGCGCAGCGGGTCGCGCTGGCCCGGGGGCTGGTCGCCCGGCCCGGGGCGCTGTTCGCCGACGAGCCGACCGGGGCACTCGACTCGCTGACCGGCGAGCAGGTCATGGACCTCCTCGTCAGCTCGGCTCGTGATCAGGGCACGACGGTCGTGCTCGTCACCCACGACGCCCGCGTCGCCGCGTACGCCGACCGGCAGGTCATCGTGCGCGACGGCAAGGTGAACGCGCTGGTGCACTCGTGATCCGATTCGCGCTGCGGCTGTCCCTGTCCGGCGGCCGGGAGGCCGCCGCCCGGCTCGTCATCATCGCCACCGCGGTGGCGCTCGGCGTCGGCATGCTCCTGGCGACGCTCGCCGGGATGAACGCGGTCGACGCGCAGAACCAGCGGTACTCCTGGCTGAACACGGCCGTCGCCCCGACCTCCTCCGACGCGTCGGCCGACGCGATGTGGTGGCTCGTCCGCGAGGACTACTACCACGGCGACTCCATCGGCCGGGTCGAGGTGGCGGCGCTGGGCCCGGACGCACCCGTGCCACCGGGCATCCCGCGCCTGCCCGGGCCGGGGGAGTTCTACGTCTCGCCCGCCCTCGGTGAGCTGCTGGACAGCGCGCCGGCCGCGGAGCTCGGGGACCGGTTCCCCGGCCGGGAGGTCGGCACGATCGGACGGGCAGGCCTGCCGTCCCCCGACTCGCTGCTGGTCGTCGTCGGCCGCGCCCCGGCCGAGCTGGAGCGGCTGGGGGCCCAGTGGGTCAGCCAGATCATGACCACGTCGCCGAGCGACTGCAGCAAGGGCTGCTTCGTCGGGATCAACCGCGACGGGATGGCGCTCGTGCTCTCCGTCGTCGCGGCCGCGCTGCTCTTCCCCGTCCTCATCTTCATCGGCACGGCGACCCGGCTGGCCGCGACCCGCCGGGAGCAGCGCTTCGCCGCGATGCGGTTGGTCGGCGCCACCCCGCGGCAGATCTCCGTCATCTCGGCGGTCGAGTCGACCATGGCCGCCACGGTCGGCACGGTCGCCGGGTTCGGCCTGTTCCTCGCCGTCCGGCCCGGTCTCGCCGGGATTCCGTTCACCGGCGAGCCGTTCTTCACCGCCGATTTGTCTCTCACGGCCGTCGACGTTCTGCTGGTCGCGCTCGGCATCCCGCTCGGCGCCGTCGTGGCCTCGTGGCTGGCCCTGCGGCGGGTGCAGATCTCGCCGCTGGGCGTGAGCCGGCGGGTGACCCCGAAGCCGCCGCGCGTCTGGCGGCTGGTCCCGCTGGTCGTCGGGCTCGCGGAGCTGACGTACTTCATCGGCCGACGCCCTCCCACGACCAACGGCCAGCTCGCCGCGTACCTCTCCGGGTTCCTGCTGATCCTGACCGGGTTGCTGCTGGCGGGGCCCTGGCTGACCATGATCGCCGCGCGGCTGCTGGCCGGGCGGGCGGGCCGCCCCGCGACCCTCATCGCCGCGCGGCGTCTGTCGGACAACCCGCAGGCCGGGTTCCGATCCGTGAGCGGGCTGATCGTGGCGCTGTTCGTGACCAGCGTGGCGACCGGCACGATCACGACGTACGTCGCCAACCGCGGCGAGCCGCGCACCGACTCGATTGCCGCCACGTCACTGTCGAAGTGGTTCCGGCCCGAGGACGGGCCGCCGCCGACGGCGGACCAGATCCCCGCCGAGCTCGCGACGATTCCCGGGGTGCGCAGCGTGGCCTTGGTGCACCGGAACCCCGACCCGGACGGTTGGGGGGGCGTGATCACCTGCGCCGAGCTGGACCGCCTCGCGGTGTACGGCAGCTGCCCCACCGGCACGCAGGTCGTTGCCGTGACCGACGACCTCATCGGCCTGCGCGCGTTCGACCTGACCAACGACACGTACGTCTGGGAGGCGGCCGACGTCGATCCCGCGGAGGTCGACCGGCAGCCGATCCTGTCGGTGGTGGTCAACACGACCAACCGGTCGGCGTTCGAGCGGGCCCGGACGATCCTGATCGACACGTTTCCGGCGGGGCGGTTTCCGATCAGCACCGCCGAGTGGGAGTCGACCTCCGCGCGCCTGCTGAGGCAGTTCCAGCAGTTGGCCAACGTGGTCATGCTGGCCAGCCTGCCGATCGCGGGGTGCAGCCTGGCGGTGAGTGTCGCCGGTGGGCTGAGCGACCGCAAGCGCCCGTTCAGCATGCTGCGGCTCACCGGGGTTCGGCTGCGGACGCTGCGTCGCGTGGTCGCCCTGGAGACCGTCGCGCCGCTGCTGCTCGTCGCGGTGGTGGCCAGCGGGATGGGCTTCCTGGCCGCGCATCTGTTCCTCCGGGCCCAGCTGGGCTACACGCTGCTGGCGCCGCACCTGTCGTACTACGTGCTGGTCGTCGGCGGTCTGGCGGTGTCGCTGGGAATCATCGCCTCGACGCTGCCGCTGCTGCGCCGGCTCACCGGGCCGGAGGCGGCCCGCAACGAGTAGATGGCCGACTCACAGGTCCGCGCAGCCGGCCTCGTCCGGCAGCAGCGGTCGCGGCGTCACCTGCCACAGCCGTCCGCCGCTGCGCCAGGGCGTGGCGGCGTCGGCGGTGGCGGCCGCCCGCTGGACCGCGTCCAGGTCGGCGCCGTACAGCACGAGGCAGGTGGAACCGGCCGCGGTGCCGGCCAGCGGCTCGCCGGCCAGCGCCGGCAACGGCCAGGGCCGCGCCGGCTCGGGGGTGTCGACCGGGGTGGCGACGATCGCGACGGCGTTCGGCCGGTAGGGCACCGGCGGGCGGGCGGCGTACCGGGCGAGGGACTCCCCCAGCCGCGTGGCCGCCGGGTCGGCCCGGGGGAGCGTGACGGTCCGCTGCCCGTCGGTCGAGCCGATGACGACCCGGACGACGGGCCCGTCGGGGTCGTTGGCCGTCGCCCGCTCCGGCACCGCGGCGGCCCGGCGGAGCAGTTCGCGTACGCCGTCCGGCGGGACCGGGTCCTCGCGCAGTCGCGGCCAGCCGCCGGCGGGCCCGGTCGGAACGCTGATCAGCCGGCCGTCACCGAACAGCGAGAACCTCGGGGGTACGGCGGCCGCGCCGCCGGGAGGCAGCATGCCGGGCAACTCGCTGAGCCGCAGCACCAGCGAGTCCGTGCCGGTCGGTGGCCGCGGACCGCTGTCACCGGGGGTGGCGCAGCCACCGACCGTGGCCGTTGTTGCCAACAGGGCCAGCAGGGCGGCCGCTCGGCCTCGGTGCATCGTCGCCTCCCACGTCACGGGTACGCCGGTCGGACGCCGGAGCCATGTGGCCGGTTCCACCCAGGCGGGTCGGACGATCTCCGGCACCGGCGTCATCGGGACGGACGGCGGTCCGGGGACGCCGCGCTGGCGCCCCCGGACCGGTCGTCCGGATTCACGGATGGTCAGGCCCGGCTGAGGGTGTAGTTCCCGGAACCGGCCTTGTTGATCACCACGACTCCGTACCAGGCGGTGCGGACCGGGGTGAAGGTGACCGTCTCGGTCGCCCCGGCGCCGCCGCCGGTCGCCGCGGCGACGGCCCCCGATCGGGAGCGGATCCAGGTGGCCGAGTTGGCCGGGTCGCTGTCCAGCACGAACAGCTCGGAATCCTGACCGACGTTGGTGGTTGCCACCGAGATGGTGACCGGCACCCCGGCGGTCAGGTACGCGTCCCGCACGGTGACCACGTTGTTCGTGCCCATCGCGATCGTGCTGCTGCCGGCGTTCAGCACGGTGGAACCCTGGGCCAGCTCGGCCCGGTAGCCACCGCCGCCGGACCAGTTGGTCACGCGCGGGTAGTAGTCACCCAGCGCCCGGCGGTTGGAGTCCACCGCCACGAAGTCGATGGCCGTGCCGCCCCAGGCGCTGCCGGTCAGGTAGACGCCCTGTGCCCGGTCGTCGTAGAGCTGGAGGTCCAGGTCGCCCGAGTTGGGCTTGAGCGCCACGACCGACCAGTAGGGCGACGAGGTCGAGTAGCCGAAGTTGTGCGGCGGCGTCGGTGTCGGGCGGGTCAGCGGGGCGTAGTTGCCCAGCGGGTCCCGGAACTGGTAGTCGATGGTGTTCTGGTAGACCGAGGCCCGTGCGCCGGAGTCGGCCACGTTGAAACCGTCGGCGGCGCGGTCGTTCCAGAAGGCGGCGAAGGTGGCGGAGTTGTGCCGGCGGGACGTGGTCCAGATGTTGAACGGACCCTCGCCGTACCGGTCCCAGGTGCCCTCGTTCGCGGAGTCGGTGATGTCGATCAGCGCCGCGGCGACCCGCCCCTCGGTGGTGTCGCCCTCGCCCCAGCCGTTGCCCCAGCTCGCATTCTCAAGGTTGAGCGAGGCGCCGCTCGGCCACCGGAAGAACGGGTCGTTGTAGACCGTCGCCGGGAACCACTCCGCCCAGCCCTCGGTCCACGCGCAGCCCGCGGAGCTGGTGCCGGTGACGCTGTGCGGGTTGCAGTTCGGCGCGGCGGGGAAGCTGTCGTTGTACAGGTCGTCCATCACCGCGTGGCCGATCTCGTGCACCACGGTCATCGGCGCGTTCGGGTCGTCGGCGGCGAGGTGGACCTGGTTGCTGCCCAGATTGTAGTACGTGCCGTCGGTCGAGTCCGGCGCCCAGTTGACGACCACCTGCCGGCAGCTCGCGTCGTCCTGGTCCCAGCACAGGTTGGTCGGCTTCGGCACCCACAGCCAGGCGTCGTTGGCGGAGTCGTACGCGTGCAGGCCGCGCTGCAGCGCCCCGTCGGCGGCGGTGAGCGGACCGAGGTTCAGTGTGCTGCCGGTGGCCACGTCGTTGGTCGTCCCGGTCTGGAACGTCAACGGGTTGCCGCCGCGCTGCACCCGCCACAGCGAGTTCGAGCTGATGAAGCGGACGTAGATGTCGGCGGTGCCGCTGTCCGGCCACCCCTCGACCTGGGAGTCGAAGCAGATGTTGTAGTTGCCGAGCCCGTCGGTCACCCCGGTGGCGAGCAGGGCGTCGCCGAAGGTGTCGTCGTCCCAGACCTGCACCTGCATGTTCATCTGGTTGTGCCAGCCGCCGCCCTGGTCCTGGAAGCTCCAGTTCCCGGCGACCCGGGTGTCGCACGGCGCCTGCGGGCTGATCACCGTCAACCCCTTGGCGGTCGCCTCCGCCCGCGCCTCGCCGGCCACGCTCTGCGGACCGACGCTCTTCGGCGTCTGCCCGGAGGGCCGCGGCACCCGCGCCGAGGTGGGCACGGTCCTGGTCGCGTTGTCGCCCGTCGGGGTCGCGTGGCCGAGCCGGGACAGTCCGGCCTTCTCCCCGATGGTCAGGAAGACGTCATCCTGACCGGCCTGGACGTCCTTGCCGTACGGCGCGGTCGCGCGCGCCTGGATCTGCACCTGGCCGGCCTTGACCGCGCGAACCACGCCGTTGAACGCGACGCTCTCACCGGCCCGCAGCGCGCGGGTCGTCCGCGCGACGGAGACCGCGCCGGCCCGTTCGGGCTGCACGCTCCGCTGCGCCTGGACGCCCAGCTCGGCCGGCGCCCGCACCCACTCCAGCTCGGCCGGGAGGGTGACGCTGATGTCGCTCGGTCCGATCTTCCCCTCGCCGCGGACGGTCACCCGCAGCGTCGCCGTCTCGCCCACCGCGGGCGTGCGGTCGAGCTTCGTCTCGACGCCCAGGCAGCTCAGCGTCTCGTCCTTCAGGCTCTTGCCGGCCGACGGGCGCAGCCCGCACGTCTCGCCCCGAGCCAGCTGGTAGGCGGGTGTGGTGCGCGCCTTCGTGGACTCGTCCGGATCCGCGGCGTACGCCGGACCGGCGCCCCCCGCGAGTGCCACCATGACGCCCGGCACGATCACGGCGAGCGCCGTTCTCGCGGGCCTGGTGGCCTTCGTACCGAACATTGATTTCCTCCCCCCAACGTCGGGCCGTCGTCCGGCCCTGTGTCGACCGGGCCGCTGTTTGGGCCCCCGGAGAGCATGCGTATTCGGCGTCGCTCGACAAAGCCTTTGACCGGTTGGCGACATGTAGACGATGGCAAATGTGCAGAGCCCGCACCGAATCGGATTCCGTCGGGCCAAAACGCGACCGATGACGGTCGATGGTGGCATTGGGGACAGTGACGGTTATCCGACGGCTGCGGGTGGATGTCGTTTCCCGGACAACCTATTCGCCGATCCGAAGAGCGCGCTCGACCTGGGCGAACACATAGGTGAGCGGTCAATCTATCGGCTGGGTCGGCCCGATTCCCGTCCGGTGGGATATGCATCGGGTAACGGCGGGGCGGGCGGGTGTTTGTGTCGATCCGGAGAAATCCGAGAAGAAGAATCGTTCGGGCTCCGATCGGGAGTCCGCCCGGCGAATATCAGCCGCGCGGTGCGTAGAAGTACCGCCTTCCTCCCGGTTACCGTGCCGATCGGGGACGTTCGGTCCGGACGGGGTTGCCGCGGACGAGTTCGTCGTGAAGATGCCAGCGCGCGGTGGTGACCGCGCGCCGGGCGGCCTCGTCGGTGTGCGCGAGGCGCTGACGCAGCAACTGCAGGGCGATGCGGCGGTTGAGGCTGGACTGCCGTTCGGTGTCGACCACGACGACGATGCCCGAGGGGCGGTGCGTCGCCCGGACCGCCGTGCTGGCCTTGTTCCGGTGCTGACCGCCGGGGCCACCGGTCCGGCAGGCGACCACGTCGACATCCGCCTCCGCGAACGTCGTCGTCGGGCTGTCGACCTCGCACGGCCGGGCGGTGACGTACCAGTTCTTCCGTCCGCTGCCCGCCCGGTACGGGCTGGGCGCCTGCCAGCACAGCGTCCCGGTCCACGAGGCGGCGAACGCGTCGGCGTGGACACCGGCGATCCGCACGAGGACCGACCGGTAGGTGCCGGTCCGGTCACCGGGCACCGTCTCGGCGCGGGCGGTGGTCAGACCCTGCCGGGTGGCGTCGGCCTCCAGCCGGCGCAGCAGGCGGGCCAGCGCCCAGGCGCATTCCTGAGGCCCCCGCCCGGCCGACAGGAGCAGGTGGACGTTCATCGCCGACCCCGCCCGCGACGGTCGTCCCGGCGGTCCGAGCGGGGCGTGGAGCCGAGATCGGGTGTCTTGTAGGTGACCAGGGGCACCGTGGTCGCCACGGGCGTGGCCAATTCGTGGTCGACCAGGTCGGTGATCACGTGCTCGATGCGCTTGTAGGCCGTCGGCGCCTCTTCGAAGAGGAGTTGGCGGTCGCCGCAGACCACCAGCGAGCCCAGCGGCGTGCGACGCAGTTCCTCGACGGTGTGCTTGGCCCGACCCCGGCGCAGGGCGTCCGCACGGGACATCTTGCGGCCCGCGCCGTGCGCCACGGAGTGGTTGGCCTCCCGGCCCGCGTGGGCGGCCACGAGGTAGGACGGGGTACCCCGGGTGCCGGCGATGAGCACGTCGCGGCCGTCGCCCGGGGCCGCGCCCTTGCGATGCAGGTAGACCCCGTCGCGGACCTCGACCAGGTTGTGGCACTGGTCCACGATCGGCTCGGTGGGCGCGAAGCCCAGGGTGTGGGCGACCCGGGCGGCCAGCAGCCGACGGTTGAGCGAGCCCCACCGCACGGCCTCGTCGTGCTGGGCCAGGTAGGCCGCGGGATCCGCGGCCGGGCCCGCGCCGTGGACCTCGGTGTGCGCCCGCAGGATCCGCTCGCCCAACCCGCGGGAACCGCTGTGGACGATGAGCACCAGGTCGCCGTCGGTGAGCCCGAGTCGGCTCGCGTGGGCCGGCTCGAAGACCGCCTCGACCCGCGCCAACTCGACGAAGTGGTTGCCCCGACCGACCGTCCCCAGTCCTTCGAGGTGACCGGCGGGCACGTCGCCGTCCAGGACGGCCCAGGCCGGGTCGTCGGCGTCCCGCTCGGGGTCCAGCGCGCGGTCGAGATCGGGGAAACGGGCGGCGAGTTTCTCGGGTACGGCGCGCTTGAGCCGGACCGGGAACACGGCGATGCCGCACCCGATGTCGGAGCCCACCAGGAACGGGTACAACACGGTCGACGCCATGGCGGCCCCGATGGGGGCGCCCTTGCCCGGGTGCAGGTCAGGCATGCCGGCGACGTGGATCATGCCGTCGAGAGCGGCGACCTGCCGACACTGCGCCAGGGCCTCGGACTCGATCCAGCTGGTGGGGGACGCGAACACGGTGACGGTGGCCGGGGCGGGCTGCGGCGCAGGCTCCCGCCGGGAGAGGTGCTGAGACAACGACGCTCGCTTTTCGCTGAGAAGGATGGGCGGACGGCACGAGGGCGCCGATCGGCGCGGCGGGGCCTCGGAGGCGGGATGCGGTCCGTCAGAACGTCATGGCATCACCTTCGCGGAGTCCGCCGCGCGGAGCAACCGACTTTCGACCGCCGCGATCCATAACGCGGGGGTACGACCCAGAGGGTATGTGCCGAGCGATTCATTGATCTCAATATGATGGCCGCAATCGTGAACAAGGTGCGCTCACGAGGCGTGCCAGTCCTGATGCGGAGGAACGTATGGTTCGCTGGCGCACCCTCACCGGCCTGTTGGCCGCCGCGTTGGCCGCGGTGACCGCGGGCGGCATCACCCTCGCGGCGCCCGCGGCCGCGGACGGCGGAACGATGACGCCGTACGTCGTCGGTGGCACCCGTGCCGCGCAGGGCGAGTTCCCCTTCATGGTGCGGCTCTCGATGGGCTGCGGCGGGGCCCTGTACAGCTCGCGGCTGGTCCTCACGGCGGCGCACTGCGTGGGCTCCACCGGCGCCAACACCAGCATCACCGCGACGCTCGGCGTGGTCGACCTCCAGTCGTCCAGCCGGATCACCGTCCGGTCGAACTACGTCTACCGGGCCCCCGGCTACAACGGCAACGGCAAGGACTGGGCGCTGATCCGGCTGGCCACCCCGGTCACCGGCCTGAGCACGTTGAAGATCGCCAACACGACCGCGTACGACAACGGCACCTTCACCGTCGCGGGCTGGGGCGCCGCACGCGAGGGCGGCCCGCAGCAGCGGTACCTGCTCAAGGCGACGGTCCCGCTCGTCAACGACTCCACCTGCGACGCCAACTACGGCGGAGACGTCATCCCCGCCGAGGAGATCTGCGCCGGGTACACCAGCGGTGGGGTGGACACCTGCCAGGGCGACTCGGGTGGCCCGATGTTCCGCCGCGACGCGAACAACGCCTGGATCCAGGTCGGCATCGTCAGCTGGGGCAACGGCTGCGCCCGGCCCAACTACCCGGGTGTCTACACCCAGGTGAGCTACTTCGCCTCGGCGATCGCCTCGGCCGCCGCGAGCCTCGGCGGCTGACCCCACGACCGATCGGGCGGCCCGGCTGGCGACCAGCCGGGCCGCCCGTCCGTGGGCCACTCCTCCGGAAAGCGCCGCCGCTGGCATGACGCGCGGTCGGGTTCGACCCGACCGCCCCGAACCCGAGGGCGCGGGCCGGCCGGCCGCACCTCCGCGGTGGTCACGAACCGCCGCTCCCTCGTCGTCCAGTGCCGCGGCGGCCCCGACCGGGGCGGAGGTGTGCCGGATCCTGACACAATGGCCGGGCCGTCGACCGGACCGGGAGTTGATGATGACGGAGACCGGTGTACGGCCGAACGAGACGACGGTCCCGTTGCTGCACTGTGTGTCGGCGGAGGAGACCCTGGCGTTCTGGCGGTCGCTCGGATTCACGGTGACCTACGAGCAGACCCGGCCGTACGTGTACCTGGCCGTCGAGTGGAGCGGGTTCGCGCTGCACTACGGCGGCGCGCCCGCCGGCCTGGATCCGGCGGCCGAGAACACCGGCGGCTGCCTGGTGATGGTCGACGCGGTGGCGCCCTACCACGCGGCGTTCACCGAGGCGATGCGCCGCAACCATGGCAAGGTGCTCGCCAAGGGCCGCCCCCGGATCACCCGCTACCGGCCCGGCGCGTCGCGCTTCAGCATCGTCGATCCGTCCGGAAACACGATCATTTTCATTCAGCGGGACGAGCCGGAGGAACTGGACTACGGCGGCTCGAAGCGGCTGGAGGGACTGTCTCGGGTCCTCGACAACGCGCGGATCCTGCGCGAGTTCAAGACCGACGACCGGGCGGCCTTCCGGGCGCTCAACTCGGGGCTGCGCCGGCACGGCGACACCGCGACCCCGCTCGAGCAGGCGCACGCGCTCGCCGGGCTGATCGAGCTGTCGGGCGCACTGGCGGAGCCGGAACGCATACCCGACTGGGGCGCCCGGCTCCAGCAGCTCCGGCTGACCGCCCAGGAGCGCGAACAGGTGCGGTCCGCCGTGGCCGACCCGACCGCGCTCGAACCCTGGTTGCCCGAAGCTCTCTGAGGTTTCCTCGCCCGGCGTCCGCGTGACGCGCCGCTCCAGGTGTCGGCCGGTGGGAATGCCCTGCGGGCAGAACAGGTTGTCGGTCAAAAGATCTGCTGAATAGACTTCTTTCTTGACCAACGATCGTGAGATGGGGAGTAGGGCGATGCCCGATTACGGCCACGAACTCCTGTTCGGGACGTTCCTCACACCGAGTGCGCAGGACTCCGACCGGGTGCTGGCGCTCGCCGAGTTGACCGAGGCGGCGGGTCTGGATCTCGCCACCTTCCAGGATCACCCGTACAACTCGGAGTTCCTCGACACCTGGACCCTGCTGAGCTGGGTCGCCGCCCGCACCGAGCGGCTGCGCGTCTCCGCGAACGTCCTGAACCTGCCGCTACGGCCGCCGGCCGTCCTGGCCCGCGCCGCGGCCAGCCTCGATCTGCTCTCCCACGGCCGGTTCGAACTCGGCCTGGGCGCCGGGGCGTTCCGGGACGGCGTCGAGGGCATGGGTGGCCGCAGGCTGACCGCCGGGCAGGGCGTGGCGGCGCTGCGCGAGGCGATCGACGTCCTGCGCGGCGTCTGGGACGACACCGCGCCGGGCCCGTTGCGGCGCGACGGCGAGCACTACCCGATCCCGGGCATGCAGCGCGGCCCGACGCCGGCCCACGACATCGACATCTGGCTCGGCGCCTACCAGCCCCGGATGCTGGCGTTGACCGGCCAGAAGGCCGACGGCTGGCTGCCGACCCTCGAATACCTCCGGTCGCCGGACCGCGTCACCGCCAACCGGCTCATCGACGAGGCGGCGGTCGCGGCGGGACGCGACCCCCGACAGATCCGCCGGCTGCTCAACCTCTTCCAGGTCGACGTCTCGCCGACCGACCGCGGCTTCCTCCAGGGACCGCCCGAGCAGTGGGTCGACCAACTCCTTCCGCTGGTGCTCGAGGAGGGGTTCAGCGCCTTCCTCATCGGCCGTGACGACCCACGTCTCATCCAGGTCTTCGGGCAGGAGATCGCCCCCGCGCTGCGGGAGGCCGTCGCCGGCGAGCGCCGGGGGAGCGGGACCGCGACGGGACCGGCCCGGTCGTCCATCGCGTTGGCCAAGCGCCTGCCCGCCGTCGACTACGACGCGTTGCCGGCGTCGCTGGCCGCCGGTGCCGTCGAGCCCGGCGACCCGGAGTACGAGCGGGTACGCCACAGCTACAGCTGGCAGGGGTCGCCGGCGCTGGTCATCCGACCCGGGAGCCCCGCGGAGGTGACCGACGCCCTCGCCTACGCGCGTGCCCAGAACGTGCCGATCTCCGTGCGCAGCGGCGGCCACGGCATCAGCGGCCGGTCGACGAACGACGGCGGGATCGTCCTCGACCTGTCCCGGTTGGACAAGGTCGAGGTGCTCGACCGGGCCACCCGGCGGATCCGCCTGGAGCCGGGCGCCCGTTGGGGACACGTCGCGCGGGCGCTCGCCCCGTACGGCCTGGCCATGAGCTCGGGTGACTACGGCGACGTGGGCGTCGGCGGCCTCGCCACCACCGCCGGGATCGGTTACCTGGTGCGCAGGTACGGCCTGACCATCGACCACATCGTCGCCGCCGAGATCGTCACCGCGGACGGCGCCCTGCTCCGGGTCGACGAGGACCACCACCCCGACCTGTTCTGGGCGATCCGGGGCGCCGGCGGCAACTTCGGTGTCGTCACCGCCCTCGAACTGGAGGCGTACGAGGTCGACGACGTCGTCTACGCCCAGCTCGTCGTCGACGCGAGCGACACCGCCGGCCTGCTGCGGCACTGGGGCCGCCTCGTCGAGGACGCGCCGCGGGAGCTCACCAGCTTCCTCGCCCTGTTCCCGGCCCGCCGGGGCAACCCGCCGATGGCCCAGGTGACCCTCGTCTACGCCGGGGACGACGTCGATGCGGCGCAGTCAGTCCTGAGCCCGTTCCTGGAGATCGGGCCGATCCTCGACCAGCAGGCTCAGCTCGTGCCCTACCCGGCGATCGTCGCGCCGCCCGGAAACCAGCATCGCGGCCAGGGCCTGGTGGACAGCCACAGTGGTCTGTTGCACCACGTCACGCCGGAGGCGGCGGACGCGATGGCTATCATGATCCGTTCCGGCGACGTGATGATCATGCAGTTCCGCTCCGTCGGCGGCGCCGTCAACGACGTCGCCCGCGACGCGACCGCGTACGCGCACCGGGCCCAGAACTTCTCGGTGCTCGCCGCCACCGTGCCGGAGCGCCGGCCCCAACTCGACAAGCACTGGGCCGACCTGTACGCGCACCTCGACGGCATGTACCTCAGCTTCGAGTCCGACACCGGCCCGGAACGGCTGCGGGACGCCTTTCCCGAGCCCACGCTCCGCCGGCTGCGCGCCATCAAGGCCACGTACGACCCCGACAACATTTTCAACCGCAACTTCCCCATCCCGCCGGCGCCTGCTCAGGAGAGCATCGAGGAGACCGACGATGCCGCGTGAGATCGGCCTGCTCACCTGCTCGCCGGAGACGTCGGGCCGCACAACGGAAAGAAGGTCAGCACGTGCAGACGTGGCAGGTCGGTGACGCCACCATCACGAAGATCGTCGAATTGGAGAGTGTCGGCGACGCCGAACTCATGCTCCCCGCCGCGACCCCGGAGGCCGTCGAGGGCATCGACTGGCTGTATCCACACTTCATGACGCGGGACGGCCGGTTGAGGACCAGCATCCACTCCCTCGTCATCGAGACGCCGGAGCGCCGGATCCTCGTGGACACGGCTCTCGGCAACCAGAAGCAGGGCCGCCCGGTCGACGCGTGGAACAACCTGGACACCCCGTTCCTGCGTCGCCTGGCGGAGGCCGGCTTCCCGGCGGAGTCGATCGACACCGTCCTGTTCACCCACCTCCACATGGACCACGTGGGCTGGAACACGCGCCTCGTGGACGGGAACTGGGTGCCCACCTTCACGAACGCCCGGCACCTGGTCGTACGGGAGGAGCTCGACCACTGGCGGGCGGATGCCGAGACCGCGACCGACGGGATGCGACGGGCGTACGCGGCCGCCTTCGCGGACTCCGTACGGCCCGTCGTCGAGGCGGGTCTGGTCGACCTGGTCGGGAACCGTCACCAGGTCGGCGACGGGGTCCGCCTGGCACCCACGCCCGGGCACACCCCGGGGCACGTCAGCATCGAGATCACGTCCAGAGGCGAACGCGCCCTCATCACCGGCGACTGCATCCACCATCCCGCCCAACTGGCCCACCCCGAGTGGACGTCCCACGGCGACCTCGACGCCGCGCAGGCGGTCCGCACCCGCCGGGAACTCCTGTCGGCCCTGGCCGACGACCGGTCACTGCTCATCGGCACGCACTTCGCCGGCCCGACCGCCGGGTACGTGGTGCGGGACGGGGATTCGTACCGGCTCCACGCCTGACGTCGAGGAAGCGCGCCGCGGGACGGGTCGGCCGGGGGACGGGTCGGCCGCGGATCAGCGGGACTCGTCCGCCGGCGGAAGAACGCTCGTCACCGCGACGCAGGGGTCTGTTCCCGGCGCGGCGACGTGGATCGCCTCGGCGGCGCGCTCGGCGAAGTCGCGGAAGGCGGCCCGCTGCTCCTCGGGCAGGCCGCCCAGCACGTGATCCTCCGCGTGCGCGACCCGCTGCTCCGCCTCGGCGAGGGCCCGCCGCCCCCGCTCGGTGGCCACGATCCGGCGGGCCCGCCGATCGCGGGGGTCCAACCGCCGCTCGATGAGGCCCGCGTTCTCCAGGTCGTCGATCACGTACGTCAGGACGCTGCGGTCGATCACCAGGCGGGACGCCAGAGCGCCCTGTGTCGGCACCTCCTCGTGGACGACCACCGCCAGGATGTGGTAGCCGCGGCTGCCGTGCGGGAGGTCCTTCAGCGCCTCCTCGACGTACTCGTGCCAGCGGCGCAGCACCATGCCGAGGGACCAGCCGAAGTTCGAACCGCGCTGGCGGTCGGACGGACCTGTGGCGACGGACATGCGGCCCAGTCTAGCTCCATGTGTTGACCGCCATATCGGTTGTCAAGCAAACGAATTGGTCGCCCCATCCCCTTCTCACCTGCCGCGCGTACCCCCGTGCCCGGCCGGGCCTCCGACACCGCGCCGGTCCCCGGACCCGTCGGTGAGTGCCGACCGGCACACCCGGTGGGGCGGGGCGCCGACCGATGCGTTCGAGGTGCCAGACTGCGAGGCCGGGGCGGTCCGGCGCGGGTGGGGACCGGCCCCGACCGTCGGAGGCCGCGAGCCGGGAGGTACGCATCGTGGGTGACCAGGCCAAGCCCAAGCTGGAGCCGCAGCCCGGGACCGGGGCGATCGACCCTGCCGTGCCGCCGAGCGGCCCGGGCTGCGTGGAGTGCGAATCCTCCGGCGGGTGGTGGTTCCACCTGCGCCGCTGCGCGGCCTGCGGCCATGTCGGCTGCTGCGACTCCTCGCCGAGCCAGCACGCGACCGCCCACGCCGCCGCGACGGGTCATCCGATCATCCAGAGCTTCGAGCCCGGCGAGTCATGGTTCTGGGACTACTCCAGCGAGCAGTTCTACGCCGACGGGCCGGAGCTGGCCGAGCCGCACTCGCGCCCGCTCGACCAGCCCGCCCCCGGTCCGCAGGGTCGGGTGCCGGAGCACTGGAAGAGCCGGCTGCACTGAGCCGGTGGCGCCGCGCCCGTGACGCGCCGCGGAGCGGTGCCCGGTGGGACGAGCGGCCCCCGCATGGGGCATCATCGAGTCAGCAGCGACTGGCGGCACGGGGATGGTCGAACCATCGGGGAGCTTGTCGCGGGAGTCGACCGCCTGGGCGCCCGCGCCGAGGAGTCCCATGTCCACCACCACACCACTGCCTGAGACCCAGCCGTCCGGCACGGCCCGGCTGCTGCCGGGTGCGCCGGTGGCCGAGGCGGTGCTCGACGAGGTCGCCGCCGGTGTCGCCCGCCTGCGCGGTCGCGGCGTCACACCGAGCCTGGCGACCGTGCTGGTCGGCGACGACGACGCCAGCGCCGGCTACATCCGCATCAAGCAGCGTCAGGCCGCCGCGCTGGGGTTCGAGTCCCCGCACGAGCACCTGCCCGCCAGCGCCACACAGCAGGACCTGCACCGGGTCATCGCCGGCTTCAACGCCGACCCGGCGGTGCACGGGCTGCTGGTCCAGTACCCGATCCCCGCCCACCTGGACTACGACGCCGCGCTGCAACTCATCGATCCCGACATGGACGTCGACGGGATGCACCCGCTCAACATGGGTCGCCTCGCGGTCGGCGTGCCCGGACCGCTGCCCTGCACCCCGGCCGGCATCGAGGCGCTGCTGGCGTACCACGAGATCCCGGTCGCCGGACGGGACGTCGTCATCCTGGGCCGCGGCGCCACCCTCGGCCGCCCGCTCGCGATGCTGCTGTCGCAGAAGCGTCCGACCGCCGACGCCGCCGTCACCGTCGTGCATTCGGGCGTGCCCGACTGGCAGCGGCACACCCGCCGCGCCGACATCCTCGTCGCCGCCGCCGGGGTGCCCGGGATCATCCAGCCGGAGCACGTGAAGCCGGGCGCGGTCGTGATCGGCGCCGGCGTCCGCTACGCCGGCCGCCGGCTGCTGCCGGACGTCGACGAGGCCTGCGCGCGGGTGGCGGGCGCCATCACCCCACGGGTCGGCGGGGTCGGGCCCACCACCGTGGCCATGCTGTTCCGCAACGCCCTGCGCGCCGCCGAGGCGGCGACCCGGTAGGCCGGTGGGCGCGCCGATCCCACTCCGCGGACGCGCACCGGCGGGATCGGCCGCCCCGTACCCGCGTCTCCACCGAGCACGCGCGCGTGACGCCACGGTGACGGCCGGGCGTGGACGCTGACCACGATGTGGGCAGGGCGCCGGTGCCGACCGGCGTCGCCCCAAAGCGTGGGGAGTGCGGCATGAGACGACGCGTCGTTGTGGCCGCGGTGACGCTCGCCGCGTGCGTCGGCGTCACCGGGTTGCCCGCCGGGGCGAGCGCGCACCAGCCGGGGGAGCGCGGCGCGTCCGGCTGGCGGGGGATCGACCTGACCCGACCGGAGGTCGTCGCCACCGGCCTCGACGTTCCGTGGGGCCTGGCGTTCCTGCCCGACGGCAGCGCGCTCGTCGGCGAGCGGGACAGCGGGCGGGTGCTGCGGGTGCGCCGAGGATCCCCGCCGCAGCAGGTCGCACAGATCGCCGGCGTCGCCGCCGTCGGCGAGGGCGGCCTGCTCGGACTGGCGGTCTCGCCGCGCTACCGCATCGACCGATACGTGTACGCCTACTTCACGTCGAGCGCCGACAACCGGATCGTTCGCTTCCGGCTCACCGCGCCGCACCTTCAGGAGCCGATCCTCACCGGCCTCGCCCGGGCCGGCGCCCACAACGGCGGCCGCATCGCCTTCGGCCCCGACGGCCTGCTGTACGCGGGCGTCGGCGACGCCGGCCAGGCGGCCACCGCTCAGGACCCGGGGAGCCGCAACGGCAAGATTCTGCGGATGCGGCCCGACGGCGGCGTGCCGCGGACCAACCCGATCGCCGGTTCACTGGTGTACAGCCTCGGCCACCGCAACGTCCAGGGTCTCGACTGGGACCGGCGTGGCCGGCTCTACGCGACTGAATTCGGCGCGGGCGCCTGGGACGAGGTCAACCGGATCGTTCCCGGGGGCAACTACGGCTGGCCGGTCGTCGAGGGCGTCGCTGGCGACCCGCGCTTCCGCGATCCGGTTGTGACGTGGCGACCCGCCGAGGCGTCGCCCAGTGGTGCGGCGATCGTGGGCGACACCCTGTACGTCGCGGCCCTGCGGGGCACCCGGCTGTGGGTCGTACCGCTCCACTGGTCCGGCGGGGTCGGCACGCCGACCGCGCAGCTCGTCGGCGCGTACGGCCGGCTGCGCACGGTGGTCGCCGCACCGGACGGCTCCCTCTGGGTCACGACCAGCAACCGCGACGGCCGGGGCGTTCCCGCTCCGGACGACGACCGGATCCTGCGGTTCCCGCCGGTGCGCTGGTGGTGGTGACAGCGGCCCTGGTCGGTGTCCGGCGGTGACCTGGCCGCGACGGTCAGCCGACGGCGCGGGCGAGGGCGTCGGCGACGGCGACCCGGGTCGGATCCGGGTTCGCCCAGCTCCAGTTGGGGTGCGCCCGGTTGGTGAGCAGCGTCAGGACGAGTCCGCGGCCGGGATCGACCAGGAGCGACGGGCCGGCGAAGCCGGTGTGACCGAAGGTGCGGGCCGAGGAGAGCCGGCCCATGAACCAGGGCTGGTTGAGGACGACGCCGAGGCCGTGGGCGGAGGTGCGGTTGGGGCGTTCGGGGTCGATCGCCGGCTTGCCGCCGTTGGCGTTGGTGAGCATCCGCCTGACGGTGGCCTCGGCGAGGATGCGCCGGCCCCGGTGGGTGCCCCCGTCGAGGAGGAGCTGGCCGATCGCGGCGAGGTCGGCGGCGCTGGCGAAGACACCGGCGTGGCCGGCGATGCCACCGAGGTGGTTGGCGACGTCGTCGTGGACGGTGCCGCGCAGCAGGCCGCGGGAGGAGCGGGCGTCGGTGGCGACGAGGCGGCTGGCCCGCGCGTTGGCGCCGAGCCAGGTGTTGGGGTTGAAGCCGGTGTCGCGCAGGCCGAGGGGACCGGTGAGGTTGCTCCTCAGGGCCCGGTCGAGGCGTTGCCCGGTGACCTTCTCCACGATCTTGCCGGCGACCATCAGCCCGACGCTGGAGTAGCGGAAGGTGTCACCGGGGGTCGCGCCGGCCACGAGCGGGGTGGCGAGCACGGCGGACCAGCGGGCGGCGTTGCTGCCCAGGCCGGTGACCCTGGCGCCGACGGGCAGGCCGCTGGTGTGGGTGAGGAGCATGGCGACGGTGACGTCGTCCTTCCCGGCCCCGCCGAACTCCGGCAGGTAGTCGGTGACGGGGGCGTCGAGTCGCACGCGCCCCTTGTCGACCTGCTGTAGCAGCAGGATCGCGGTGTAGACCTTGGTGACCGAGGCGAGGTCGAAGATCGAGTCGGGGCGCATCGCGACCCGCCGGCCGGCGGGTAGGAGCGTGGGGCCGGCGCCGTAGCGCAGCGCCTCGCCGACTGCGGTGTGCACGGCGACCCTGCCGTCGACCAGGACGAGGGCGACCGCCCCGGGGTAGCCCGCGTGCCTGACCGTGTCCGAGCCGGCGGGCAGCCCGCGCCGGAGGACCCGGGTGACCTCGCCGGCGTACGGCGCCTGCCCGACGGTGCCGCTGCCCGGGGTCGCCGACGGCCGGGACGGGTTGGCGCCGAAGGCCTCGGTTGCCCGACCGGTGCCGGTGGCCCCGGCGGCTTGGGGGCCCGCCGTGGCCGGCGAGGAGCCGCCGTCGGGCGCCGCGGCGCAGCCACCGAGCGTGGCGGTGGCGGCGGCCAGGCCGGCCCCGAGCAGGGTGCGACGAGCGACGGGCATGGCGGTGATGATCGCAGGTCACGGCGCGTCGCGCCACGTTCGGCGGACGGCGTGGCCGGCGCGGCACCCGCGAATCACCCGCGGAGGTCCCGCCGACGGTAGCCGACGGCGCCGAGCACGGCGAGCAGCACGGCGACGGTCAGCATGACGCCGGCCGCAGGCCAGTGCGGTGCTCGGTCGGGGACCGGGGCAAGGTGCGCGAACGGGGAGAGCCGACCGACCCAGGCCGGCGCGCCGGTGCTGTCGGCCACGACCTGGAGCAGAAAGCCTCCCGCGGCGGGCAGGGCGCCGACGAGGGCGACCGCGCGGGGTAGCCAACCGAGCGAGAGCACGGCGGCGCCCAGGCAGAGCAGCGCGATCGGGAGCGTGTTCAGGGCACCGGCGAGCGCGGCGCCGAGCCCGAGCGGCGCGTCCACGGCGGTGGCCCCGGCCCACGTGGCGAGGCCGGCGACCACGGCGAGGACCAGCGTGCCACCGCAGGTGACTGCCGCCTCGGCGACGAGGAGTCGGACCCGCGTGACCGGCTGGGCGTAGAGCAGCGTGAGCCGACGGTCGGCCTCGTCGGCGGCGGTCGTGGCGACGCGGACGGCGGCGAAGACGCCGACCGGCACCGCGAGCAGGGCGAACAGCGCGGCCACGTAGCCCTCGACCGAGCCGAGGCCGGCGAACCCGGCCTGCGCGGCGAGGTCGGCGAACCGTGGGTTGTCGGTCAGGAACTCGGTCATCGACACGGCGAGCATGCCGATGAGGAGGAAGTACGCGCCCACCCCGGCCGCCCAGCCGCCGAGCGGGCGCATCATCCGGCGGGTGGCGAACCCGGGCACCGAGCGGAGCAGCCGCAGCCGGGGCGCTCGGCCCGCGGCCGGCCCGAACCAGCCGCCGCGTACGTCGCGACGCCCGGCCGCCGCCAACGCCGCGCCGAACAGAGCGGCGGCGGCGACCGCCAGAACCGCCAGCGGGAGGACGCGGTTCGCCGCGTACGGCTGGGAGAGCGCGACCAGCCCGAACGGCGACAGCCAGCGCAGCCACCCGAGCGCGGCGACGCCGTCGCCGACCATCCGCACCAGCAGCCCGGCGCCGAGCAGCGCGACTGCGGCGCCGGTGGCCCCGGCCCGGGTGGGAAACAGCTGTGCGGTCAGCGTGCCGGCGGCGACGAAGTACACCCCGACCAGCGCGAGACCGGTCCCGTGCAGCAGCGCCCCGGCGGGCGGGGTGCCGACGGCGGCGAGGGCACCGCCCGCCGCGAGTCCGGCGATCACCGTCGCACCGCAGAGCACGACCGCGTGCCGCGCCACCAGCGAGGTGATCGGGGCCGGACCCGCGGCCAGCAGGTCCCACCGGCCGGCGTCCTCCTCGCCACGCGTGATCCGGGTGGCGGCCAGCAGCCCCCACACCCCGGCGAGCACGGCCAGTACGGTGCCGGTACGCCACACCGTGAACCCGCCCGCGCCGTCCAGGGCGACCGGCCGGCCGAACAGCGTACGGATGGCCGGATTCTCGGCCAGCGCCTCCAGCGCGGCGGCGTCGAGCGCGTCGCCGACGGTGCTGGCGTAGGTGGCGGCGACCATCGCGGACATGCCGGCGAGCAGCGCGACGACGATCAGGGCGCCACGCCGGACCTGCCGCAGCGCGAGCCGGGTGACGGCGGCGCCGGCGAGCCCCACGGACGGGTCGACCGGAGTGCGCTCGGCAGGAGCGGCGACGGCGGTCACCGGGACTCCGGCGCGTAGTAGTCGAGGAAGATCTCCTCGAGGGTCGGCTCGTGGATCTGCACCGCGGTGACCTCGGCCCGGGACAGCGCGCGCAGCGCCGGCGCCGGCGAGCCGCTGAGCGTGAACCGCAGTCGGGCCGGCCCGACCTGCTCCACCGTCTCGACCCCCGGCACCCCGGTCAGCTCCGGCGCGGAGCCGGCGAAGGTGACCTCGACCTGGCTGCGGTGCAGGCGGCGGAGGTCGGCGACCCCGGCGACCTCGACCAGGCGACCCGCACGCAGGATCGCCACCTGGTCGCACACCGCCTCGACCTCGGCCAGCTGGTGGGAGCTCAGGAAGACGGTCTGCCCCCGTTCACGGGCCTGCGCGACCGCCTTCTGGAACTCCCGCTCCATCAACGGGTCCAGTCCGCTGGTCGGCTCGTCGAGGATCAGCAGCGGCGCCCGGGTGGCGAACGCCGCGACCAGCGCCACCTTCTGCCGGTTTCCGGTCGAGTAGGCCCGCCCCGGCTGGGACAGGTCCACCGCGAACCGGTCCACCAACTCGTCCCGGTAGGCCCGATCCACCCCCGGGCCGACCCGCCCCAGCAACTCCAACGTCTCGGCCCCGGTCAGGGCCGGCCACAGCGCCACGTCGGCCGGTACGTACGCGATCGACCGGTGCGCCGCGGCGACGTCGGCGACGTCGGTGTCGAAGATCCACGCGCGGCCCACGGTCGGGCGGGCCAGGCCGAGCAGCAGCCGGATGGTGGTGGACTTACCCGCGCCGTTCGGACCCAGGAACCCGAAGACCTCGCCGGCCGGCACGGTCAACTCCAGCGAGTCGAGCGCGCACACCGGTCCGTAGCGTTTGGTCAGACACGCAGTGCGGATGGCAGGGACAGCCATGGAGGCCTCCACGGTCGGCATCGGACAGTGACCGCCGACCAGACTTCCCGGCACTCCACCGCGGAGCCTACCCGCCGCGGTCCGCCCTCCGGAAGACCGTCGGAGACGGCGTGTGGACGGCGAGGGCGTCCGGCCGGCCGCGGTCAGGCCGACCGGGCCGGTGGCTCCTGGTAGACGTCCGGCACACCGTCGGCGTCGCTGTCCCGCTCCTCGATCTCGCAGATCCCCTGGTAGTGGCGGTTCCGCGCGCGCAGGACGGCGGTGGCCAGCAGGGCCGACACCAGCGACCCGAGCAGGACGCCGACCTTGGTGTGGTCGTCGCGTTCGCTGCCGGCCCCGAACGCCAGCTCACCGATCAACAGCGACACCGTGAAGCCGATCCCGGCCAGCAGCGCCAGCCCGACCATGTCCCACCACGCGATCCCCTCGGCCAGTCGGGCCCGGGTGAACCGCTGCACGAGCCAGGTGGCGCCGAGAACGCCCACGGCCTTGCCGACGACCAGACCGACCGTCACTCCCAGGGCGACCGAGTCGGTCAGGGTGCGGCCGAGGCCACCCGCGCCGGCGATCGACACTCCGGCGGCGAAGAAGGCGAACACCGGCACGGCGACCCCGGCCGACAGGGGGCGGATCCGGTGTTCGAAGTACTCGGCAAGCCCCGGACCGGGACCGGGTTTGCGGCGCAGCACCGGCACGGTGAAGGCGAGCGCCACCCCGGCGACCGTGGCGTGTACCCCGGAGGCGTGCACGAGCGCCCAGGTCGTCACGGCCAGCGGCACCAGCAGCCACCAGGAGCGCACCCTGCGCTGCACCAGCAGGCCGAACAGCGCCAACGGCACCAGTGCCAGCAGCAGCGGCCCGAAGTGCAGCGCGCTCGTGTAGAAGACGGCGATGATCACGATCGCGAGCAGGTCGTCGACCACCGCGAGGGTCAGCAGGAAGGTCCGCATGGCCGCGGGCAGGTGGGTGTTGATCACGCCGAGTACGGCGAGGGCGAACGCGATGTCCGTGGCGGTGGGGATCGCCCAACCCGCCAGGGCGCCGCCGCTGGTACCGGCGTTGAACGCCACGTAGATCAGGGCCGGCACCGTCATGCCGCCGAGCGCGGCGGCGACCGGCAGGACGGCCCGCCGGGGCTCGCGCAGGTCACCGGCGACGAACTCGCGCTTGAGCTCGAGCCCGGCGACGAAGAAGAAGATCGCCAACAGGCCGTCGGCGGCCCACTGCCCCAACGAGAGGTCGAGGTGCAGCGCCGGCGGGCCGACCGTGAAGTCGCCGAGCGACCGGTACGCGCCGGACCACGGTGAGTTCGCCCAGGCGAGGGCCAGCACCGCCGCGATCAGCAGCAGCACACCACCCACGGTCTCGGTACGCAGGATGTCGGCGATCCGGCGTGCCTCCGGCCAACTGCCGCGGCTGAGCAGCGGCGTGCGGTCGGTGGGGGGCGTGGCCATCGGGATCCTCCGGAGGGGTCGGCGAATTGTCCGCCGACCAGACTTCCCGGCACACCGCTCGCCATCCTACCCGTACGACGATCATCGAAACGGCTGTCGTCAGGGCCGGCGAGCAGGCCGCCCCGCCGACACCGTCATCGGTGTGATCGAGCGGCGGGTCATGCCGCCCGGCGCGGACGGGCAAGTCGCAGCAGATTGCACACGTCGAAGACGCCGGGGACGTCCCACGCGAGGTCACCGGCGACCTGACGGGCCTCCGGGCTCGCGACGGTCCCGCTGAGGATCACCACCCGGTTCTGTACGGCGACCGCGATCTGCTGGCGTCGAGTTGTCCAGTCGACGCAGAGCCGCTGGGCCACGAGCGCGGCGAGCCGCAGGTCCTCGTTCTGCAGGGGGGCGTCGTCCGCCGGATGGAACCGGGGATCGTCGGGCTGTGGCCAGGAAATCACGATGAGTCCTTCGGTCGGGGTCGGTTCCGGCGCCTACGGTTCACGGTCGCCCGTGCGGGGCCGCCCGCGTGGCGGTTGTCTCGGCCGTCAGGCGGGCCAGGCCACGAAGGGCGGCCGCGCGGCTCATCACGATCGGGAACACACCGTCGAGGCGCATGGTGTGCAGCACGGTCAGCACGAACCGGGACGGGGCGACCAGGCACAACGCGCCGCCGCGCCGTCGCGCCTCCTGATGGGCGCGAACGAGCAGACCCAGACCCGCCGAATCGATGACCTCGACGTCGGTGAGGTCGACCAGCAACCGACCGCCGAGATCGATCGCTTCGCGCAGTGCGCGTCGTACGAGCTCGACGGGCTCGGCCTCGCCTCCGGGCGGCTCGTGGCCGACCTCGTCCAGATCGTCGATCCCGAGGGCCTGTGTCCGACCGCGGTCCGTCCTGCGGTCGCCCTCGGCGGTGTCGTCGTCCGCCCGCAAAGCCAGGCCGCACCGGGGGCAGTGGTGCGGCCCGGAGGCGAAGGGCGAGCCGGCCCAGCCGTTCTCGAGCACGAGCGTCCAGACGACCTCCGCGTCGGGCAGCACGCAGGCGGTGCCGGTGATCGTGTCGCCGCAGCCGTCGCAGATCAGGGTCATCGACTGATCCGCTGGTACGACGGTCATCGCCACTCCTCTCACTCGTCGCTGTCGGGTCGGTGGGCCGCGGACCGGCCCCGGGCCCGGACGGCTGTGCGGTGGGGCCGGTCAGGGTCCGCTCGTGCGATCGGTGCGCCGGCGGCCGCTCAGCACGGCGAGGAGCACCGCGGTCCCGGCGCCGCACGACTGGGCGATCAACAGAGCCGTGAAGTCGTCGGCGCCCGCGCCCGCGAGACGGACGACGATGGCACCGAGCAGCGCCGCCGCCACGCCGAGCGCGAGGGTCAACCAGAGCGGGACGGCCGTCCGCCCGGGCACCGGCAGCCAACCCGCGGCGCCGACCATGAGCCCGACGACGAGCGCGCTGACGAGCACGTCCCCGCTCATCGATCCTCCTGTCTCCCGCGTTCGGCGTCGGCTATCACGGTCCGCGACGATCTTGGAGGTGGTCGCGCGGTTGTATGACGGTTGTGTGACAAATCCGAAGGGCGGCCGACACGATTGGGCAACCCCGGACCGGCCGGGGATGATGCCGGTATGACGGCCGTACTGGTGATCGAGGACGACGACCGGATCCGGCTGGCCATGCTGCTCGCGCTCGAGGACGAGGGCTACCACGCGTATGGCGTGGCGTCCGCCGAGGAGGGGTTGCGGCGGCAGCGGTCAGAGCCGGCGGACAACGTGCTGGTCGACCTGATGTTGCCGGGCATCGACGGCTTCGAGTGCATCCGGCAGCTCCGCCGCGACGACGACGTCCCGATCGTGGTGATCAGCGCGCGGGACGACACCCATGACATCGTCGCGGCGCTGGAGGCCGGCGCCGACGACTACGTGGTGAAGCCGGTGGCGATCAAGGAACTGTCGGCGCGGCTGCGGGCACTGCGCCGTCGCGGCCGGGCCACCGCCGGGCCGGTCGCCGCCCAGATCTTCGGTGACCTGGAGATCAGCGCGGACGCCGGGGAGGTGCGTCGGGCCGGAGATGTCGTCCCCGTCACCCGCACCGAGTTCCGACTGCTCTGCGAACTGGCCGAGCACGCCGGCAGGGTGCTGTCCCGCCAGCAACTGCTGCAACGGGTGTGGGGTTACGACACCGGCGACGAACGTCTCGTCGACGTCCACGTCGGCCGGGTACGACAGAAGATCGAGGACGACCCCGCCAACCCGCGGCACCTGGTCACGCTCCGCGGCCTCGGCTACAAGCTGCAGCGATGACCCGTCTCGGCCTCCGGGCCCGGGTCACGGCGGGCTTCGCCGTCGGCGCGCTGCTGCTCGCCGCGTCGATGGCGCTGTTCTCCTACGACCTCACCCGACGCTCCCTGCTCGAGGAGCGGGAACGCACCGCCGTGCGCGCGGCGTACGTCGACGCCGCGGTGGTCCGGACCGGCCTGGACACCGACGCCCCGGACGTCGTGGAGGTGCTGCGCTCCCTGGACACCGGCAGCATCCGCCGGCCACTGCTGCACCTGAACGGCCGCTGGCACGCCCGCAATGCCGAAGTCAGCGCCAGCTCGGTCCCCGTGGACCTGCAACGTCTGGTCCGCTCCGGCACACCGGCCGTGCAACGGGTCCGGATCGACGGGCAACCGGTGCTGCTCGTCGGCGTGCCGCTGTCGGACAGCGCCACCTACTACGAACTCACCTCGTTGCGCGAGGTGGAGCGGACCTTCCAGGTGTTGGCCCTGACGTTGACCGCCGTGGCCATCATGATCGCCGGATCGGGCGCAGCCCTCGGCTGGTACGCCACCCGGCACAGCCTGCGCCCGCTGACCGCGGTGGCCGACGCGGCCGAGCGGATCGCGGCCGGCGACTTCGGGACCCGCCTGGCCGCCACGACCGACCCGGATCTCACCCGCCTCTCCACGTCCTTCAACCACATGGTCGACCAACTTGTGCAGCGCATCGAACGGGACCGGCGGTTCGCCGCCGACGTCAGCCACGAACTGCGCTCACCACTGCAGACCCTGGCGGCCGCCGCGAGCGTCCTGAGTCGTCGGCGTGAGCATCACGACGACCGCACCGCGACCGCCGCCGGCCTGGTCGCCGACGAGATCACCCGCTTCCAACGTCTGGTCGACGACCTGATCCAGTTGGCCCGTACCGAACAGCCCGCCCAGCGGGAACTCGTCGACGCGGCGGCGCTGGCACGTGACGTCTGCCGCGCCCGATCGCTGCCGGACAGTCTCGTCCGCACCACGGCGATCGGGACGGGCGGCTGGTGGGTCGACCGACGTCGGGTCGAGCAGATTCTGGGCAACCTGCTCGACAACGCCGTCCGCTACGGCGGTGGGCCGGTGGCCGTGCGCCTGGGGTGGCGGGATCGCGACACGGCCGTCCTCGAAGTCGACGACGAGGGCCCCGGCGTGCCCGTCGGCGACCGCGTCGGCATCTTCGACCGCTTCGTGCGTGGTCGGGCGGCGCACGCCCGCGCGGACACGGACGGCACGGGACTCGGGCTGGCGTTGGTCGCACAGCACGCCGCCGCGCACGGTGGCCGCGCGGGCGTGATCGACCGGCCCGGGGGCGGCGCCCGGTTCTTCGTCGAGCTGCCCGGGAGCCTGCGGTGAGGGCGCGATTCCTGCCGTTGGCCCTGGCCGTGCTGCTGGGCGGGTGTGGGGTGCCGGCCGACGAGGTTCCCCGTCCCGTCCGGGTGCCGCCCGGGCCCTTTCCGGTGCCGGTGACCGTCAGCCCGACCACGTCCGAGGGCCGGGTCGACGAGACGCTCTGCTTCGTCCGGGACGACCGGATGGTCCGGGTCCTGCGGCGGACCGACAGCCTGCCGAGTGTGGACGTCCACCTGCAACACCTGTTGGCCGGGCCCGGTGCGCAGGAACGCGACGACGGCCTGAGCAGCGCCCTGACGGGGACGGTCACCCTGGCCGGTGCCCGGCTCGACGGCGGGGTGGCTGAGGTCGACGTTCGCGCGGTCGGCGACGAGACGGGCCGCAACGACGGGGTGCTCGCCTTCGGCCAGATCGTCTGCACGCTCACCGCACGTGGTGACGTGGACAGGGTCTCCTTCCGGCGCGCCGGACAGCCGTTGGACGTGCCCCGCGCGGACGGATCCCTGACCCGGGAACCGCTCACCGCCGCCGACTACGCGGTGCTCACGCTGGACCGCTGACGGCCCGGTCCGAAGCTCCGTCGGATCCGGGTGGCCGTTCGACTCCGCCGTCCGGACGTGGGTGGGGTGGCCCGACGCGTCAGGCCACCCCACCCCGTCAGTGCTTCGGCCCACCCGCGGCGGGGTGACCGGCTCCGGGCGGCCGGCTCAGAACCCGAGGACGGCCCGTCCGCCGACCATCGGCAGCCGTAGCTCGCTGTCGTGCGGCGCGACCCGCAGTGCGGTGCCGCCGAGCGGCAGCAGTGTGTACTCCTGGTCGCTGGAGAACACGACCACACCGATCCGGTGGCCGGCCTGGAAGACGTAGTCCTTCGGCTCCAGGGTCCACCGGTAGTCGTACAGCTTGCCCTGCCGCACCGGCTCGGTGCGGGACGGGCCCTTGCGGTTCTGCGGGTCCATCCAGCCCCGCGTGACCACGGTCGGCGCGGCGGTCGAGCCGGCCGGGCCGTAGTCGACCAGGTAGACGGTGAGGTTCGCGTCCGGCTTGTTGTCGATCGCCATCCGCAGCCGCATCTCCGGGCGGCCCGAGACGCGGACGTTCTGGCCGAGCGCCGGCGAGACGTACGCGAGCCGGTTCGCGCTCGCCGTGTCCGGGTTGGCCACCAGAGTGTCCGGGTGGATGGTCCGGCCCTCGTCGACGAAGCTCTGCTCGACCTTGCCCTTTGGCGGACGGCCGGAGGTGAGCGTGCCCGGGGCGGTGGCGGTGGTCGCGGCCAGCTTCAGCGCGACCTCACGGGCGCCCGGGTCGGGCCAGTTGGCGTATGTGGTGTAGACCCGGTCCTCCCGCTGGAGCACCGCGGTCGGCTCGTCCATGATCCCGTTGCGGACGTCCCACAGCCAGTAGTCGAACCAGCGGTTCTCGGTCTGCTTGTAGGTCCACGTCCGCCCGTCGGGCAGGGTCACCGACGCGTTGCTGCCCGGGCCGCCGTGCCCGCCCTGGTGCAGCCAGATCTTGCGCGGGACGTGACGCTTGGCCAGCTCGTCCCACCAACCGGCGAAGTGCTCGGTCTTCACGTTCCAGTCGTTGAGGCCGTGCACGACGAAGACGCTGGCCGCGACATCCCTGGCGTCGAGGTAGTCACGGTCCCGCCAGAACTCCGAGTAGTCGCCGGTCACCCGGTCCTGCTCCGCGGTGAGCGCGGCGATCTCGTCGGCGCAGCGCCCCTCGGCCCGCGTCTGGCCGGCCGTGAACTGGGCCAGGATGTCGGTGTCCTCGCCCTGGTACGTCCCGGGCGCGACGACCAGGCCGTTGGCCCGGTAGTAGTCGTACCAGCTGCTGATCGCGGAGACCGGCACGATGGTCTTGAGGCCCCGGACCCCGGTCGTGGCCACCTGGTTGGGCAGCGTGCCGTTGTACGAGACGCCGGTCATGCCGACCGCGCCGGTGGTCCAGCCGGCGGTCACCGGTGCGCCGCTCGCGTCGTAGCCCTTCGCCCGGCCGTTCAGCCAGTCGATGACCGCCTTGGTGCCGAGCGTCTCGGCCTGGTCGCCGCTGGTCGGGCAGCCGTCCGAGTCGCCGGTGCCGACACTCTGGCCCAGCACCACCGCGTACCCCCGCGGCACGTAGTAGTCGTCCAGCGAGCCGGGCAGGTTCGCCTTGGCCTCCGCGCGTTGGACTCCGAGGTCGAGTGCCCGGAGACCGGAGCGCCGGGTCAGGCCGTTCTGCGGCAGGTCGTCCACCAGCACGCTCGGGTAGGGCACGTCGCCCCAGGTGTCCTTGCGGTAGGGGCTGTGCTCGAAGATGACCGGCACCTTGAAGCCCTGGGTGGCGGTCTCCCGGGGCCGGGAGATGTCGATCGCCACCCGATCGAGCCGCCCGTCGTGGTCGGTGTCGAGGGGAGTCTGTACGTACACCCGCTCCTCGACGGCGTCGGCGAGCGAGAACACCGGCTGGGTCATGCCGTCACGGACCACGATGCCGGGTGCGGCCGAGGGCTGGGCGGCCGCCGGTGCCGGGGCGCCGCTCAGGACCAGTGCGCCGGACAGGCCGACGCCGAGTAGTGCCAGACAGGGGAGTCGACGCACGCGCGTCTCCCTTCCTTCGGGCTGGTGGCCGCGGGCGGCCAGGGATGGCTGACGAAGATCCATTCATTGACATGCTAGGTCCGGTCGGCGGTCCCGTCGATCACCTCCGGGAGCGGGATGCCCCTCCACCGTGGATGGCGGGAGTGGCGGGCCCGTCCGAGGCATCCGGTGCGGCGACGACCACGAGGCACGCGGATGCGCTAAACTGCAAACACCGTTCGCGGTTTGAGGATCGGAGGGGAGCGGGTCATGGAGCGGATCACGGCACCCGACGGGGCGGTCATCGTCCTGCACACCACGGGCTCCGGCCCGGGTGTCGTCCTGGTGCACGGCGGAGGGATCACGATCCACGAGTACCGGCGGCTGGTCGTCCGGCTCGCCGAGCGGTTCACGGTGCACCGGTACAACCGGCGCGGTCGCGCCGACGCCCCGCCGAGGCGCGAGCCCTACTCGGTCGAGCAGGAGATCGAGGACCTGGGCGCCGTGCTGGAGCACACCGGCGCGCGCAACGTCCTCGGCCACAGCTACGGAGGCTTCGTCGCCCTGCGGGCCGCGCTGCGCCTGCCGATTGACCGGCTCGCCCTCTACGACGGCGCGTTCTGCCTCGGCGGCACCCCGTCGTTCGCCTACCTCGACGCCGCGGACGAGGCGATCCGCGACGGCGACATCGCGAAGGCGCTGGCGATCGTCGGCGCCGGCGTCAACACCCAGTCCGGCGCGGCGCGGCTGCCGCTCGGCGTGCGCACCGCCGTCACCCGGGCGTTCCTGCGCACGCCCGTCGGTCGCACGATGGGTGCCCTGCTGCCGATGACGCTGTTCGAGACCCGGCAAATCGTGGCCCACGACGGGCCGCCCGAGCAGTACGCGGGCGTGACGGCCGAGGTTCTGCTGGCCTGCGGCGACCACGCGCCGGCCTACTTCGCCGAGCACAACGACGCGCTGGCCCGCGTCATACCCGGCGCCCGGACGCTCCGCGTCCCCCGCAGCCGCCACGACGCCATCGCCGTCGCGCACCCACGGCTCGTCGACCCGATCGCCGCGTTCCTCGGCGCTCCGCTGGCACCGAAACGGGCGGGTCAGGTGTAGCGCGGCCCTGCGCGGCGGCCGTCGTGCGGGCGGCCGCCGTGCCCCGCGCCGCGGCTCAGGCGGTCCCGGCCAGGCCACGCAGGCCCACGAGGCCGGTCACGGCGGCGCGGCCGAGTTCGGCCCCGGTGGCGGGATCGTGCCAGCTCACGGCGCCGGGCTGGCCGACGTACAGGCGGGCACCGTCGCGGCTCAGCACGAGACCGGTCACGCGCTCCGGAACCGGCCACTCGGCGGCCACCCCCAGACGCGCGAGGTCCACCGTGCGCACCGTCGGGCCGGCGCCGACGAACAGGCGGTCGTGGTCGGCGGCCGAGTGGGCGAGGCCGGCGCCCGAGGCGACGGTGGCCGTCCGGCGTACCGTCAGCTCCTGGGCGGAGATCTCCGCGACGGTGCCCGACGCCACGTCGGCCACGAACAACCGACGTCCGTCGGGAGTGACCGCTGTCGTGTGGCAGCTCGCCGGCCCCGCCCCGAACGGATGCGGCAGGTCCACGCAGTACGCCCAGCGTTCCACCAGGTTCAGCGTGTGCACGAACGCGTGCACGTTGCCCGGCCGTCCACTGACCAGGTCGCGGGTGTGCCGGTGGTCGTCCTGGTGGGTGTAGAGCGTGTAGAGGGTGGTCCGGTCCGGTGCGAGCACGGCCTGCCGCCCGTCGCCGCGCATCTCCTCCTCGGCGCCGGGCGGGACCGGCACCTTGGCGCGGGTGGACAGCGGGCCGGGCGCCGTCGTGGCGAGATCGACGACACGGACCCGGTAGCGGTCCGGCGCCGCCGGCGGAAGCCACTCCAGGACGAACAGCCCACCGCGATCATCGGTGAACGCCTCCGGCACGAAGTTGCCGGGCAGCTCCAGCCGCTGCCGGACCCCGCCGGCGTCGGCGATCAGCACCGGCGTCACGGCCCGCCCGCCGGGGCGACCCTCGGTGACACCGACCTCGTCCGCGGTGAGCGCCACCAGGGTGCCGTCGGCCGAGACGGCCTGCGGTGTCCAGCGGCCCGGCAGCGCGACACGCCGGGAGGCGTGGCCGGTGGCGGTGTCGACCCGGAAGAAGGCCGTGTCGGCGCCGGCGGCCGCGGTGCCGTAGATCGCCCGCCCGTCGGCGGTCGCGAGGGAGCGCGGGATGGTCTGCCGGCCGGCGCCCCGCAGCACGCCGAGCCCACCCTCCAGCTCCACCAGCAGCGGGTCGGGCACGGCGACCGCGGGGGCCGCGGTCCGCCTCCGTGCGGCATCGCAGCCGACCAGCGCGGCCGCGCCGGCGCCGGCGAGCGCGGTCAGGACGGTACGGCGCGAGATCGAGATGTTCGCCATCATGTCGGGGTGACACCGCCGGGCCCGGGGGAGTTCCGCCCGCCGGGGTGGAACCCGCACGCCGTGAGCGGTGTCATGAGCGTGACGTCACCGGAGGTACCACTGGACGACGACGAGTTCGTCACCCGCGCCCAGGCCGGCGACCGGGAGGCCTACGAGTACCTGGTCGCCCGGCACACCGCGTCCGCGTACCGGACGGCGGTGCTGCTCGGCGCGGGCTCGGACGCGGAGGACGTCACCCAGGAGGCGTTCGTGAAGGGTTACCGGAAGCTCTCCCGCTACCGGGGCGAGTCGTCCTTCCGCTCCTGGATCCTCGCGATCGTGGCGAACGAGACCCGCAACCTGCACCGGTCGCGCGGTCGGCGGGACGGCCTCGTCCTGCGGGCCGCGGCGGTGAACCCGGACCCGGAGTTCATCGACGACGGCGCCGTCGGCGCCGTGCTGGCCGCGGAACGTCGCGCCATGCTGGTCCGGGCGCTGCGCCTGCTACCGGTGAAGGACCGCGAGGTCATCGTGTGCCGGTTCTTCCTCGATCTCAGCGAGGACGAGACGGTGACGATGCTGGGCTGGCCCCGGGGGACGGTGAAGTCGCGGACGTCCCGGGCGCTGGCGAAGCTGCGGGGCCTGCTCGACCGCCAGGAGGTCCACGGTGGATGACCTCGAGCGCGAGCTGCGCGACCTGTCCTCGTGGCTGGAGACACCCGAGCCGCCGGAGATCACCGCCCGGGTACGCGCCCGGATCGCGGCCCCGATGCCGCGGCGCCTCCGGACCGCCGGCCCGGCGCCGCGGCGGCGGCGATGGCGGTACTACCTCGGCGCGACGCTCGTCGCGCTGGTCGTCGCGGTGCTGCCGCCCGGGCGGGCCGCGGTGGCCGACGTCGTGGCCGGGCTGCTGCGGTTCGCCGGTGTCACCATCACGACCTCGCCCACGCCGGCGCCGCCCACCAGCACGCCGTCGCCGCTGCCGTCGCAGCAGGCCGTCGCCCTGCACGAGGCGCAGCGGATGGTGCTGTTCCCGATCCTCACCCCCGCGCGGCTGGGCCCGGCCGAGCGGATCGAGGTGGCCGACCCGGACGACGCGGGCGCCTACCGGGTGGCCACCCTCCTCTACCGCGGGGGAGCGCTGCGCATCGACGCCTTCGACGGCCGACTCGACCCGGTCTTCCAGAAGCAGGCCAGCGGACCAGGTACGGAAATGGTCCAGGTCGACGCAGGCTTCGCGGTCTGGGTCGCCGGCCCCCACACCCTGACGTACGTCGATCGCAGCGGCCGGGCCCGCACGGAGACCGCGCGGCTCGCCACCTCGACCCTGATCTGGGAGAGGGCCGGCGTGAGCTACCGGCTCGAAGGCGACCTCACCCAGCGAGAGGCGATCGCGATCGCCAACTCGGTGGCGTAGCCGGGCCTCGACGGCCGGTGGGCGCCGGTCGACGGGATTCGACCGATCGCCGCGATTGACAAGTGCCGCTAGCGTCGCCGGCACCTACCCGGATCGGGGGCGTCGATGGTGGATCGGGCGGAGTTCGGGCGGCGGCCTCGGTCGGTGACGGTCGCCGTGGCGCTGATGGCCATCGTGTCCGTCGGGTATCTGGTCGACGCGGCGGCGATCCTCAGCGGCGCCTCCGCTTATCCGGACCGGGTACGCGACGCCATGATCGCCGCAGAGATCGACCCACGCGCGGTCGAGGTGCTCCGACCGCTGGTCTCGGTGCTGCCGTACGGCGCGGCGGGGATCACCGCCGTGGCGGCGGTGATCCTCCTGGGTGTCGCGTTGTGGGTGCGGGCGGGAAGTTTCGTGGGCCGCATCTTCGCGTGGGTCACGACGGGACTGTCCCTGGTGTGCGGCCTCGGTGCCCTCGGCTCGTCCGGTACGGTCGCCTTCAGCGGCATCGCCCGGGTGTCCGCCTACAGCAGCGACGAGTCCGGGACCTTCACCTTCGCCCAGTCGTTGCCGGACGCGTACCCGCCGGCCTACCGCCACCTCAGCACCGCCGTGGGCCTCGCCGCGATGCTCGCCCTGATCGTCGTCGCCGTGCTGCTCGCGCGCCCCGCGGCCAACCGCTTCTTCCGCCCGTTCGTGGAGCTGACCGTCGCCCAGGCCTCGGCCGCCCGGACGGCCCCGACCATCCCGATCGGCACGACCGAGTCGAGCGCGTGGGTCGGTGCGGCCGCCGCGCCGGCCCCGCCGACGGACGGACCGGCAGCCGAACTGGCGCTGCTGATCCGGAAGCACCAACGCGGCGAGTTGACTGACGAGGAGTTCACCGCTGCCCGCGACGACCTGCTCGGTGGCCGCTGACCGCCGCTCGCGCGAGCCTTCGCCAGGGGACGCGCGAGCCGGGCGGCGACGAACGCCCTTACAGGCAACGACGGCGCGGCGTCCGGGTTGCTGTCTGACTGTCTCGCCGATCAGCTGATCGACCGATCAGTCACCTGACTGCTGCATCAGTCAGCAGATTTGCGCGGATCTCGGCGGTTCGGGCCATGCCGGTCGGGGAGCTTTGCTAGCTTCGTGAAGCCTTGTCGGGGTTACGGCATAAACACCGCATTGTCGATATATGCCGCGATCATCGCTCCGCCGGATCTCTCGGTGCCGCCTTCCTGGCAGTCGACCCGAGGTCCGACACGGTGTCGCCACATGGCACGGGTGGTTCGAGCGTGGTCAGCGCAGGAGGTTCGCGTTTCCGTGGAGCAGGTCGGGTACATCGGTGCGTCCACACAGCCCCTGCGACCGGAGCGACGTCCGGATGCGGAGGCACGCGTCATCATCGGCTCGCCGATCGTCGATCAGGTGGGCGGGCCGCAGCAAGAGGGCGGCGGTTCGCGGCCCCGGCGCCTGCACCACGTGTTCGAATCCGCCTGTGACCGCGACCCGTCGGCCATCGCGCTCGAGTGCGGCAACGAGCGGCTGACCTACCGAGAGCTGGACGAGCGCGCGAACCAGCTGGCCCACCACCTGCATGCCCTCGGCGTCGCGGGCGGCGCTCGGGTGGCCATCCTGCTCCAGCGTTCGGTCGACACGTACGTGGCGTTGCTGGGCGTGGGAAAGGCCGGCGCGGCCTTCGTGCCGATCGACCCCGAGTCTCCGGCCGACCGGGTCGCCTACATCGCCGAGGACTCGGACGTCGACCTGGTGTTGACCTCGTCGGCACTCGCCGACCGGGTGGGCGGCCAGCGCTCCCTCGTCATCGACGAAAGCGTCGCCGAGCTCGCCACGGCACCCGCCGACCGGCCGGTGCTCGGCTTCGACGGCGCCGACGACCCCAGCGCCTACGTGATCTACACCTCCGGATCCAGCGGTCGGCCCAAGGGCGTCGAGGTCGCGCAGTCGAGCATCTGCAATTTTCTCGACGTGGTGCCCGGCCTGTACGACGTGCGCCCGGGCGACCGGGTCTACCAGGGCATGACGATCGCGTTCGACTTCGCGATCGAGGAGATCTGGCCGACCTGGTCGGTCGGCGCGACGCTGGTGGCCGGTCCGACCGACTCCCGCCGCCTCGGCGCGGAACTGGCGGACTTCCTGGACGAGGCGGGCATCACCGTCTTCTACTGCGTCCCCACCCTGCTTGCCACGATTCCCCGCGATCTGCCCCGGATCCGAAACCTGCTCGTCGGCGGTGAGGCGTGCCCGGGACAACTCGTCGAACGGTGGAGCCGGCCCGGTCGGCGGATCCTCAACACCTACGGGCCGACCGAGGCCACGGTCACGGCGACCTGGGGCGAACTGCGCCCCGGGCGGATCGTCACCATCGGACGTCCCCTGCCGACCTACTCGGTGGTGCTGCTGGACGAGCAGCGGCAGCCGGTCGCCGACGGCGAGGTCGGCGAGATCTGCATCGGCGGTCCGGGGGTGGCGCGCGGCTACGTCGGACGCCCCGAACTGACCGCCGACCGGTTCATCGAGCACCCGTTGGCGCCGCCCG
Organism: Micromonospora sp. WMMD812; assembly: GCF_027497215.1. Taxonomy (NCBI): domain Bacteria; kingdom Bacillati; phylum Actinomycetota; class Actinomycetes; order Micromonosporales; family Micromonosporaceae; genus Micromonospora; species Micromonospora sp. WMMD812. The sequence goes on from NZ_CP114904.1 coordinate 797,908, forward strand.
GCAGCCGGCTCTACCGCACCGGGGACCTGGGCCGGCTCACCGACGACGGCGAGATCGAGTATCTCGGCCGGGCGGACTCCGAGGTCAAGATCCGTGGGCACCGAGTGGACCTCGGCGAGATCGAGAGCGTGCTGCTGGAGGACGACGGCGTGGCCGAGGCCGTGGCGGCGCTCGTCCCTGTCGCCGACGGCCCCGACGCCCCCCGTGAGCTGGCGGCCTACCTCGTTCCTCACGACGGCGCGGAGGACGGCTGGGAGGAGCTGAGCGGCCGGCTCTGCCAGACCCTGCAGACTCGACTGCCCGGCTACATGGTGCCCTCCTTCCTGGACGTCGTCGCCGAACTGCCGACCATGCCCAGCGGAAAGGTCGACCGGAAACGGCTACCCGCGCCGGTCCGCCGGCTCACCCGCGACACCGGCCCGCTCGTGGCCGCCGAGAGCGAGCTGGAGGAGCGGGTACGCGCGGCGTGGGCGGAAGCGTTCGGCCTCGAACCCGAAGCGCTCTCGGTCGAGGCAGACTTCTTCACCGACCTCGGGGGACACTCGCTGCTCGCGGCGCGGGTGGTGTCCCTGCTGCGCGCGCGCGAGGTCGGCGTGAACCCCGCGGTCCGGGACCTGTACGCCCACCCGACCGTCCGCGGCATGGCCGTCCACCTTGGTGCCGCCGACCGGGTCGGCGGGCCGACCGCGCCGCCGCGACCCGAACCGCTACGGCACCGCAGCCGCCGAATCGCGCTGGCCGGGTTCGGCCAGGGCGCGGTGATCTACCTGCTGTTGCTGGCCGTCACCATTCCCGTCTCCTACGTCTACACCCGGAACGACGGTTTCGTGTCCGTGCGGGTCCTCGCGGAACTGATGGTCGCGATCCTGCTCAGCTACCTCGGCGTGCGGTGGGTGCTGCCGGTGCTGCTGGCCCGGCCGTTGGCCGCGGGTATCCGCCCCGGCCGATATCGTCTCTGGGGCCTCACCTACGTCCGGCTCTGGGCATTGAGCACGCTGATGACGATCGGCCCGCTGCCCGTGCTCAGCGGCTCTCCGCTGATGGCGACCTACCTGCGCCTGCTCGGCGCCCGGATCGGCGGCCGCACCGTGATCGCGACCAGCGCGATCAGCCTCCCGACACTGATCTCCGTCGGGCGGGACACCTCGGTCGGGTACGGCGTCTCGCTGCGCGCGTGGCGGGCGGAGGACGGCTGGGTCGTCGTCGGACCGATCACCATCGGCCGGGGCGCCTTCGTCGGCGCGAACGCGGTTCTCGAACCGGGCGCCTCCGTCGGGTCGTATGCCGCCGTCGGCGAGCAGTCCGTCCTGGTGCACGGCGAGGCGGTGCCGGCCGGAGCGCGTTGGGCCGGCTCACCGCCGGCTCCGACCAGCCGACTCACCGACACCGTCGAATCCCTGCTCTCCTCCCGCCCGCTGCGTCACGGCTGGCGCCCGCACCACGCCGTCGCCGCCCTGGTCGGCCTGCTCGGCCTGGAAATGGGGGCCATCGCGATGGTCCTGCCCAGCGTGGCGCTGGTCTGGTGGGTGCTGTTGACCCGGGGTCTGCTGGCGGGACTCGTCGCGACCATCCCCGCCGGGGTCGTCTACGTCCTCACCGTCTGCGCGGTGGTCGCCATCGGCAAGCGTCTCGTACTGCCGCGGGCGCCCGTCGGCTTCCACCACCGGGTGCACTCGATGCTCGGCGTGCGCAAGTGGATCGTCGACAAGCTGCTCGAGTTCAGCCTGATCTACACCAACTCGCTCTACGCGACCCTCTACACCGGTCCCTGGCTGCGCATGCTCGGCGCCCGTGTGGGTCCCGGCGCCGAGGTCTCCACCGCCGCGCACCTGGACCCCGACCTGCTCACCCTGGGCCCGGGGAGTTTCGTCGCCGACATGGCCAGCCTCGGCGCCGCGACGTTCGCCAACGGACGTGTGGCGTTCCTGCCCACCACGGTCGGCAGTCGGGCGTTCGTCGGCAACGCCGCGTTCGTACCGGCCGGCACGGTGCTGGGCGACGGTTGCCTGCTCGGCGTCAGCACGCTGCCGCCCGACAAGCAGGTCCCGGAGGGCACCTCCTGGTTGGGCTCACCGGCGATCCACCTGCCAGTGCGCCAGAGCAGCGGATCCTTCTCGGAGGAGCAGACCTTCCGCCCGCCGCGCAGGGTGGTGGCTCATCGGTTGTTCGTCGAATTCTTCCGTGCCACCCTGCCCGCATCGGTGCTCGGCGTCAGCTTCTACCTCTACCTCCTGGCGCTGTCCTGGCTCGCCAACGGCCGAGGCCTGCTCGTGCCGGCGCTGGTGTCGCCCTTCGTCGCGATCGCGTCGAGCGTCGGAGTGATCCTCTTCTGCGCGGCGACCAAGCGGAACATCATCGGCAAGTACCGACCCCGGGTCGAGCCGCTGTGGAGCCCGTTCGTCCGGCGCACCGAGTTCGTCACGGGGCTCTTCGAGGCCGCGGCGGTCCCCGTCGGCGTGGGGCTGCTCGTCGGCACGCCGTTCCTGCCGCCGGTACTGCGCTGGTTCGGAGTCCGGGTCGGCAGACGCACCTGGATCGGGACCACCTATCTCACCGAGTTCGACCTGGTCGAGATCGGTGACGACGCGACCGTCGGTGCCGAGGTGTCGTTGCAGACCCATCTGTTCGAGGACCGGGTGATGAAGATGTCCGTCGTCACCGTCGGCGCCGGCGCCACCATCGGAACCCGCGCGATCGTGCTCTACGACGCCGTTGTCGGCCACGACGTCTTCCTGGGGTCGCTGTCGCTGCTGATGAAGGGCGAGCACCTCACGCCCGGGACCCGATGGCGCGGCATCCCCGCCCAAGGGGTGCTCACCCGCGGCCCCGTCGACCAACGGGCGGCCTGACGCCGCGTGATCGCAACCGATTCAGTCATTCTCCATCCACGAGAGGAACAACCGCTCAATGAACAAGGCACTCCTGGTCTCCGACGCCGCCTACTTCCGGGTCGACTACGAAATCAACCCGTACATGCACACCGATGTGCAGCCGGATCACGCGGCCGCCGTCGTCGAGCATCTGAACATCGTCGTCGCGCACCGGGCGGCGGGCCGCCACATCGAGTACCTGCCGTCGGCGCCGGAGTGCCCGGACATGGTGTTCACCGCGAACGCCGCGCTGGTGCGGGGTGACCGGGCGGTTCTGGGCGCACCGCCCCCGGAGCGCAAGGCCGAGCTGCCCTATTTCCAGGACTGGCTGATCAACCACGACTTCGACGTCGTGGAGGCGCCGTACCCGTTCAGCGGTCAGGGCGACGCTCTGGCCTGCGGCGACCTGCTGCTGGCCGGCCACGGCCAGCGGACCGACCGGAGGATGCACCAGGTTCTCGCGCGAGCGTTGGACTACGAGGTGGTACCACTGCAGACGGTGAGCCCCCGGTGGTACGACCTCGACCTGGCGGTAGCCGTCGTCGAGCCCGGGCGGGTACTCGCCTACTGCCCGGAGGCCCTCGATCAGTCGAGCCGCCGACGGCTGCGCGGACTCGGCTTGGACCTGATCGAGGTCTCCGTCGAGGAGGCGTCCCGCTTCGCGCTCAACCTGATCAGCGACGGCGCCACCGTGACCATGACCAAGGGAGCGCCGCGGCTGGCCGCCGCGCTGCGCGTCCGCGGCCTGCAGGTCGTCGAACTCGACACGACCGAACTGGCCAAGGGCGGGGGTGGGGTGCGCTGCACCGCGCTGACCCTCGACAACCCACTCCCGACGAGATCGTGATGGCGTCGGGACCATTCGGTCGCCTCCTCGCCGCCGGCGGGAGGGCACTCGCCGGCCACGGCCTGACGGTCCGTTCACCGCTGCCCGAGCGAACCGAACCACCGTTGGCGCTGGTCTACCGAGGACCGGCGACACTGCCCGGCTGCCCGGAGGCGGTCGCGGCGCTGCTCAAGTCCAGCCGGTGGGGCTTCGACGTGCGGTACGTCGGGCCGGACGAGGACGTGCCGCTGAGCCATCGGGCGCTCGCCGGCGCCGCGCTCTACGCCCAGCCCGGTGGCGGCACCCTCCGGCGGGGCTACCGGCACCTGAAGGGCCACCGCGACGAGATCCGGCAGTTCGTCAAGTCCGGCGGGCGGTACCTGGGGATCTGCCTGGGTGGCTACCTCGCCGGGGCCACCCCCGGCTTCGCCCTCCTGCCCGGAGACACCAACCAGTACATCGCCTCGTTCGCCGCCAGCGTCGACTCGGCGAAGAACACGGTCGTCCAGGTCTCCTGGCGCGGCCGGCGGCGGACGCTCTTCTTCCAGGACGGCCCGCACTTCCTGCTGCAGCCGAACGCCGAAGCCGACATCATCGCGACGTACCCGAACGGGACGATCGCGGCGATGGTCACCCGCCTTGGTGCGGGCCGGGTCGGCGTCGTCGGCCCCCACCCCGAAGCCACCGACGACTGGTACATCGACGCCGGGCTGCGCGCCGCCGATCGGCTCGGCGCGGACCTCGGCCACGACCTGATTGACACCGTGATGAGGCCATGACCCAGACAGCGAACCTCACGTGGGAGGATCTGGACCGAGCGGCCGAGGCGAACAGGCGCGCCGCCGTGGCCCGGGGCGCCGAAGGCGCACCCCCGACGCGGGACCTGCCGGTCGGGCGAAGCCGGCTGCTCGGCGTGGACGCCGCCCGCGGCGTCGCGTTGATCGGCATGATCGCCGTGCACTCGTTGCCCGAGTCCGACGCTGCGGGGCGGCCCACCTGGTGGTTCACGGCCTTCGGCGGGCGGGCGTCCGCCCTGTTCGCGGTGCTGGCCGGGCTCGGTATCGCGTTCTTGACCGACCGTCGCCGGGTCCGACCGGCTGCCGGCTCGGGCCTGGTGGCGGCGCTGGTCGTCCGGGCGCTGGCCATCGGCGCGATCGGGTTGGCGCTGGGCTACACCGACGGGTCGCTGGCGTCGGTGATCCTGCCCTACTACGCGGTGATGTTCGTGCTGGCGATCCCGTTGGTGTTCCTGCCGACCTGGCTGGTGGCGTTCACCGGCGTGGTCGTGGCCGCCGGTGCGTCCGCCCTCCTACACGTCCTGCCGCAGCTGCCGGAACCGAGCTACGACAACGCGGCCTTCGCGCAGCTCGTCGACGATCCGGTCCCGCTGCTCACCGAACTGTCGCTCACGGGGGAGTTTCCGGCCGTGACGTGGCTGGCGTACCTGTGCGCCGGGCTGGTCATCGGGCGGCTGACGCTGACCAGGAGGAGAGTCCTCGTCGGGCTGCTGACCGCCGGAATCGCGCTCGCCGCCGCGGCGCCGGTGGCGTCCTGGGTCCTGCTCGACCGCTTCGGGGGTGCGGAGCAGATCGCCCTCACCCAGGCGAAGAGCGGACTCGACGCCGCGGGGACAGCCGAGCTCCTCACCCTCGGCGGGGACGGCACCACGCCCACCTCGACCTGGTGGTGGCTCGCCGTCGACGCGCCGCACACCGGCACGCCGCTCGACCTGCTCGGCACGACCGGGAGCGCGATCGCCCTGATCGCCGTCATGCTGCTCGCCGGCCGCGTGGCACGGAGCCTTCCGCGGCGGGTGATCTCCGTGCTGCTGGTGCCCCTGGCGGCGGCCGGCGGCATGACCCTGACGCTCTACACCGCGCACATCGTGTTCATCAACTCGGACCTCGACTCCTCCACGCCGGTGACCGGGTTCCTCGTACAGGTCGTGGTCTTCGTGGTGGTCGCGGCCGCGTGGTGGGCCACCGCTGGCCGGGGCCCACTGGAAGGGCTCGTGACGGCGCTGTCCCGCGGCGCTCGTCGGCTGGCGACCTGGAACGGCCGGCGCAGCCGCGGCCGAGTGGGGATGTCGATGTATTCGCCGGGTGGCCCGCGCGGGCGAACGCCCGGTCGAGCCGTCACCGACGGGATGACGCCGCGACCGAGCAGGAGGGGAGCGACATGAGGCAGGGCAGGTGCACGTGCTGATCGGCGACGCGCCCCGCATCCGTCGGCGGCGACTCCTCGTGGGCGTCGGCGCCGCCGGCACCCTGGCCGCCCTCGGGTGGGCCGGGGTGTCGGCGGTCTCCGGGGACGGGCCGTTGGCGCTGGTGTACCGGGGTCCGGCCGCCGGCTCCGGCTGCGCCGAAGCGGTGGCCGCACTCCTGCGCAGCTCGCCGGCCGGGTTCCGCACCGCGTACTGCGGCCCGGACGAGGACCGGCAGATATCGCGCAGCACGCTGGCCGAAGCGGCCCTCTACGCCCAGCCCGGAGGCGGCGAGGTCAACCGCGCCTGGCGGAGGATGCGGGACCACGCCGTGGACATCCGCGGGTTCGTCCACGACGGCGGGCACTACCTCGGCTTCTGCCTGGGGGCGTACCTCGCCGCCGCCGACCCGGGCTTCGGGCTGATCGACGGAAAGGTGAACCAGTACATCAGCACGGACGGGGCGGACGTCGACAGCACCGACGACACGACGATCGAGGTGCGGTGGCGTGGCCGCTCCCGGCACATGTACTTCCAGGACGGTCCGACCTTCGCGCTGCGACCCGGGGTGCCGGGCGACGTGCTCGCCACCTATGACAACGGCGCGGCCGCCGCCGTCGTCACGACCTTCGGTGCCGGGCGGGTCGGCCTGGTCGGGCCGCACCCCGAAGCCGACCGCTCCTGGTACGCCGACATGGGACTGACCAACCCGGACGGCATCCGGTTCGATCTGGGCCACGACCTGGTGCAGAGCACGCTGGACCGGCACGGGGCGGCGCACCTAGAGACCTGACCCGGTGCCCCGGACTCCGGCTGGCTGGCCAGGCCCGGTCGGCCGAACGGGCCTGGCCAGTTCGCCCTCGGACGGCTCACCGACGGGAACCCGCCGGCCCCGACCGGTGTCCTGACTGTGGCGGGCACGAGTCGATCGACCGGCCGGCGCGACGTCTATCCGGAGGGCGTGAGATGGGTTCGTGGGGCAGGGTGTTGGTGGGGTCGGTGCTCCTGCTGGCCGGATGTACGACGACGGGCGGGTCGACCGAGCCGGTCGGCTCTCCGGCGACCACGTCCGGCCGTCCGGCCGCGAGCGCGACGACGGGCTGCGGCTCGCGGATCGAGACGGGAACCCTGCCCGACTGGGCGGACGAGGGGTTCAGCGGAGACGCCCGGATCGCGCACGTCTTCGGCGCGAAGGGCGACATCGTCGCGGTGCTGTTCGCCCACCCGCTGCGTCAGAACAGGACGGACGGGTCCAACAACAAGATCCTCTGGGTCGCCCGGTCCGTCGCGACACCGTCCACGTCGACCGAATCGGGCGCCCTGGCCATCACCGCGACGTTGGACGGCACCGACACCCGGGTGACTCGCGAGGTCAGCGGTGGGCCCGGTCCGTCCATCATCGACATGCCGCGGGCCGGCTGCTGGCACCTCGACCTGCGCTGGCCCGGGGGAACCGACACGATGGACCTGGTCTACGCGGATGCGTAGCCCGTCCGGCTCGGACGCGCGCGGACGACGGCGGCCTGATCGGTAGGGGCACGTGCGCCCTGCCTGCCGCAGCCGCGCGTACTCGGCCCTAGTGCTGTTTCGCGCTGAGGGGCAGGCCGGCCACCGAGCTGATCGTCGCCCCGGCGGGCTCCCGCGTCAGGCGGGTCAGAGTGAAGTGTGTCTATCCTGACCAGGGGTGGCGAGCGCCGACGAGGGGGCGCGGGCGGACGTCGACCAGTGCTCGGGAGGCATCCACGGAGGTCTTGCGCCGGTCATCGTATACAACATACGCTCCCCGAATCGCCCACTCGAGGAGCCCAAAAAATGACGAACCTCTCCTTCAGTGATACAAGCCGGCGGCTCGGTCCGCTCCGGGCCGCGGTGGCGGCGGTCGCGGTGGCCTGCACCGTGGCGGCCTGCTCGCCGGTGTCGAACAGCGAGGGTGACAGCCAGTCCGGCGACAACCAGTCGGCGGGCCAGGACTCCTTCGGCACACCGGCGGACCCGGCCGCGGTGAAGGACGGCGGCCAACTCGTCATCGCCCTCTCCGCGGAGCCCGACGCGCTGGACCCCACGCTGTCGCGCAGCCTCTACTCCCGCTACGTCTTCCAGGCCATGTGCCAGAAGCTGTACGACGTCAACGAGCAGGCGCAGGTCGTACCGCAGCTGGCGACCGCGCTCCCCACCACGAGCAGCGACGGCAAGACGGTCACCATCCCGCTGCGCCAGGACGCGAAGTTCGCGGACGGTACGCAGCTCGACGCCGCCGCGGTGAAGACCACGATCGAGCGGCATCTCACTAACGCCCGGTCGGCGCGCAAGAGCGAGCTCGGCCCCATCGAGGCCGTCGAGACGCCGGACGCGCACACCGTGGTCATCCGCCTGAAGCAGCCCTTCGCACCGCTGGTCGGCGCCCTCGCCGACCGCGCCGGCATGATCCTGAGCCCGAAGGCGGTCCAGAGCCTGGGCGACAACTTCGCCAGCGCCCCGGTCTGCGTCGGCCCGTTCAAGTTCGCCAAGCGGGTGCCCCAGAACTCCATCGACGTCGTGAAGGATCCCAACTTCTACGACGCGAGCAAGGTCCACCTGGACGGGATCTCGTGGCGGATCCTCACCGACGCGAGCATCCGCGCCGCCAACCTGCGCTCCGGCGACGCCCAGGTGGCCGACAGCGTCTCGACCCAGGACGTCGCGTCGCTGCAGCAGGACTCCGCGCTCACCGTGCTCCAGTCGCAGTCCCTCGGTTACCAGGGCCTCACCTTCAACATCGGCAACGTCGACGGCGTCGGCACCACCCCCAAGCCGATCAACCGTCCCATCGCCCAGAACGCCAAGGTCCGCCAGGCGTTCGAGCACGCGATCGACCGCAAGGCCCTCGTCCAGGCGGTCTTCAACGGGATCCCCGCGGTCGCCTGCTCACCGATCTCACCCGCGAGCCCGTTCTCGTCGCCCGAGGCGCAGAACTGTCCGGCACACGATCCCGCCAAGGCCAAGCAGCTGCTCGGCGAGGCCGGCGTGCAGACTCCGTACCCGGTGACCATGCTCGCGTCGAACACGCCGGACACGTTGCGTCTCGCCCAGGCACTCCAGGCCATGGTGAAGGACGGCGGGTTCGACCTCAAGATCAACCCGGTGGAGTACTCGTCGCTCCTCGACGAGCAGGACCGGGGGAACTTCGAACTGCTGCAACTCGGCTGGAGCGGGCGCATCGACCCGGACGCCAACATCACCAACTTCGTCGGCACGGGTGGCAGCCAGAACGTCTCCGGCTACAGCAACCCTCAGCTCGACGCCGCGCTGACCCAGGCCCGCCAGTCCAACGACCTCGAGGAGCGTAAGAAGCTCTACGGGCAGGCGGTGACGATCCTCCAGCAGGACGACGCGCTGATCTACCTCTACCGGCAGCGGAACCTGACCGCCTTCTCCAAGCAGATCCAGGGCCTGCAGGTCTTCCCGGACGGCGTGATCCGCGCGGCCTTCGCCGGGTTCAGCAAGTAGGTCGTCGTGCTCCGATATCTCCTCACGCGCGCCTGGCAGTCAGCGCTGACCCTGGTGCTGTCGACGGTCGTGGTGTTCCTCGGCGTGCGGGCGCTGCCCGGGGACCCGGCACTCGCCCTCGCGGGCGAGGACCGGTCCCCGGAGGCGCTGGCGGCCATCCGGCACCACTACGGGCTGGACCAACCGCTGCCCCTGCAGTTCGCCCAGTACGTGGAACGCATGGCGCAGGGCGACTTCGGTGAGTCGATCCGCACCGGGATCCCGGTCTCCTCGATGCTCACCACCGCCCTGCCCGTGACGGCCGAGCTCGCCGTCCTGGCGATCCTCATCGCCGCGCTGCTGGGTGTCGGCGCCGGGGTGCTCGCGGCGGTCCGCCGCGGGCACCCCGCGGAGTGGCTGGCCAACGGGCTGGCCCTGGTCGGACTGTCGGTGCCGCACTTCTGGCTCGGGCTGCTCGCGATCCTCTACCTCTCCGTGGCGACGGGGCTCTTCCCGGCCTCCGGGTTCGTGCCGTTCCTCGACGACCCGGTGGACAACCTGCACCACGTCGTCCTGCCCGCCGTCATCCTCGGCACGGGGCTCGCCGCCATCATCATGCGGCAGACCCGCTCCGCGATGCTGGACTCGCTCTCGTCCGACTACGTGCGTACGGCGAAGGCGAAGGGCCTGCGGCCGCGCGCCGTCATCACCCGGCACGCGCTGCGCAACAGCCTCATCGTGGTGGTGACGATCGTCGGCCTCCAACTCGGAGGCCTGATCTCGGGGGCGGTCGTCACCGAGCAGATCTTCGGGCTCCCGGGCTTCGGCAAGATGACGATCGACGCGGTGTTCCAGCGGGACTACCCGGTGATCCAGGCCGTCGTCCTGCTGACCGCGACCGCGTACATCGTGATCAACTTTCTCGTCGACCTGCTCTACTCGGTGATCGACCCACGAATCCGCGTGACGGGGGATCCGGCATGACCGTCCTCACCGTGCCCATGGCGGAGGCTGCCCCCGCCGGCCTCACCCGGCGTACCCGGGTCCTGCGGCGGCTGCGGCGCAACCCGCTCGCCGTCGGGAGCTTCGTCGTGCTCGCGCTCGCGGCCGTCGTCGCCCTGCTCTCACCCTGGCTCGCCCCGTACGCCGTCGAACAGACCGACTTCGCCCACACGTTCTCGCCACCGGGCACTCCCGGACACGTCCTGGGCACCGACGACCTGGGTCGCGACGTCCTGTCCCGGATCATGCTGGGCGCCCGCGCGTCCCTGCAGGTCGGGCTGCTGGCCGTGGCCACCTCCCTGGTCATCGGCGTGCCGCTCGGGCTCGCGGCGGGCTACTTCCGGGCCTGGGACGCGGTGATCTCACGGTTCACCGACCTGCTGCTCGCGTTCCCGTTCCTGATCATGGCGGTCGGGCTGGCGGCGATCCGGGGTGCTAGCCTCGGCAACGCTGCCGTCGCCATCGGGATCGCCCAGATCCCGGGCGTGATCCGCGTGGTGCGCTCGGACACCCTCCGGCTCAAGTCACTCGACTTTGTCGCCGCGGCCATCGTGGACGGCGCGAGCGACCTCTGGGTGCTCGCCCGGCACATCCTGCCCAACGCGACCTCGGTGATCCTGGTCCAGGCCACGGTCGCGATCCCGGCCGCGATCCTGGGCGAGGCGGTGCTCTCGTTCCTCGGTCTCGGCATCCAGCCCCCGGCCCCCAGCCTGGGCACGATGCTGGCCACCGCCCAGCAGTTCGCCGCCCGCGCCCCGTGGGCGGCGGTCCTCCCCGGAGTGGTGATCATGGGATTGGCCCTGGCGTTCAACGTCTTCGGCGACGCCCTGCGGGACGCCCTCGACCCGAAGGGAGACCGGTGATGACCACCGTCGAGGCGGCGGGCGGCGCCGTCGCCGCGGTCGCCACCCCCGTGCTGGAGATCCGCGACCTCTCGGTGTCGTTCCGGACCGAGGGCGGGACGGTCTCGGCGGTCGACCGGGTGAGCCTCGACCTCGCGCCCGGCGAGATCGTCGGGATGGTGGGCGAGTCGGGCTGCGGAAAGAGCGTCACCGCGATGAGCATCGCCGGCCTGCTCCCGGACAGCGCCCGCATCACCGGCTCGGTACGCCTGCGGGGGACCGAGCTGGTCGGCACCCGCGAGTCGGCGCTGCGTCGGGTACGCGGCAAGGAGATCGCGTACATCTTCCAGGAACCGATGACCTCCCTGAACCCGGTGCTCACCGTCGGGCGCCAGATCGCGGAGGTGCTCCAGGTCCATGAACGGATGTCCCGGCGGGCCGCCCGGGCCCGTGCCGTCGAACTGCTGTCGCTCGTGGGAATCCCGTCCGCCACGACCCGCGTCGACAACTACCCGCACCAGCTCTCCGGCGGCATGCGCCAGCGGGTCATGATCGCGATGGCGGTGGCCTGCGGCCCGAAGGTGCTGGTGGCCGACGAACCGACCACCGCCCTGGACGTGACGGTGCAGGCCGGGATCCTCCAGGTGCTCCGGGACCTGCGCGACCGACTGGGCACCACCATCCTCATCATCACGCACGACCTCGGAGTCATCGCCGACGTGGCGGACCGCGTCGTCGTCATGTACGCCGGGCGGGTCGTGGAGCAGGCGCCGGTCACCGACCTGTTCGCCCATCCGCGCCACCGGTACACGGCCGGGCTCCTGTCGGCGTCGCCGACGCCGGGCGTCCACGCCGGCACCCGGCGGTTGCAGGAGATCCCCGGTCTCGTGCCCGTCCTGTCCACCCAGCCCGACGCGTGCACGTTCGCGGCCCGCTGCCCGGCGGCCGACGCGCGGTGTCTGGACTCCGCTCCGCCGCTCGAAGCGGCCGGGAGGGGCGCGGCGCCGACGCCGTCGGACCACCTCGCGGCCTGTTGGCACCCCTGCCCGGCGCCCCGGACGCCAGCCGAGGAGGCGACGCGATGACAACGACGCAACCCCACGCCCTCGAACTCGAGGACCTCGTGATGCACTTCGGGCCGGTACGCGCCGTGGACGGCGTGTCCCTGCGCATCCCGAAGGGCCGGGTCACCGCGTTGGTGGGGGAGAGCGGCTCCGGGAAGTCGACGGTGGGACGCTGCGTGGTGCGGCTCGTGCGGCCCACCGCCGGCGTGGTGCGCATCGCCGGAGCGGACGTCACGCACCTGTCCCGGCGGCAGCTGCGCCCGCACCGCAGCGACGTGTCCATCGTCTTCCAGGACCCCGCCGCCTCGCTCGACCCGCGCATGCTGGTCGGCGAGGTCGTCGCCGAGCCGCTGCGGCTGTCCGGCCGGCGGATCCCGCGACGCGACCGGGAGGCCCGGGTCGCCACGGAACTCGAACGAGTGGGCCTGCGCGCCGAGGTGGCCCGCCGGTATCCCCACGAACTCTCCGGAGGGCAACGCCAGCGGGTCAGCATCGCCCGGGCGCTGATCTCCGAGCCGATGCTGCTCATCGCGGACGAGCCCACCAGCGCGCTCGACGTGTCCGTGCAGGCGTCGGTGCTCAACCTCCTCGCCGACCTGCAACGGGACATCGGGTTCGCCTGCCTCTTCATCACCCACGACCTGTCCGCCGTCGAGTACCTGGCCGACGACATCGCCGTCATGTACCTCGGCCAACTCGTCGAGAAGGGCCCCCGCGAGCAGATCTTCGCGCGCCCCGCCCACCCCTACACCCAGGCGCTGCTGGCGGCCGCGCCGGTGGCCGACCCGGTCCGCCAACGGGAGCGCCAGCCGGTGCTGCTCGGCGACGACCTGCCCTCCGCGCTGGACCCGCCGTCCGGCTGCCGCTTCCGCACCCGGTGCCCGCTCGCGTTCGACCGCTGCGCGACGGAGGTCCCCGCGCAGGTGGCGATCGGCGGCGGCATGGCCGCGTGCCACCTGGTCCAGCCGGACGGCACCCGGCCCGACGTCCGGGCCGCCGACACGAGTGAGGTGTTGTCATGACGTTCACCACCAGACCGACGCTGCAGGGAACCTTCGGCATGGTGTCCTCGACCCACTGGCTCGCGAGCCAGTCGGCCATGGGCATCCTCGAACGCGGCGGGAACGCCTTCGACGCCGCGGTCACCGCCGGGTTCGTCCTGCACGTCGTCGAGCCACACCTCAACGGGCCGGGCGGTGAGGTGCCCGCCCTCGTGTCGACCGCGCAGGACCCGGCGCCGAAGGTGCTCTGCGGGCAGGGGCCGGCGCCGGCCGGCGCCACCATCGCGCACTTCCGGTCCCTCGGGATGGACCTCGTCCCCGGGTCCGGCCCCCTCGCCGCGGCCGTGCCCGGCGCCGTGGACGCGTGGCTCCTGCTGCTGCGTGACCACGGCACGCTCCGGCTGGAGGACGTGCTGGAAACGGCGATCGGGTACGCCGCCGCCGGCCACCCGCTCGTCGGCCGGGTCGGCGACACGGTGGCCGCCGTGCGGACGCTGTTCGAGGAGCACTGGCACACCTCCGCGGCGCTCTGGTTACGCGGCGGCCGGGCGCCGGCGGCGGGCGAGCTGTTCGCCAACCCGGCGTACGCGCGGACGCTGGAGAAGCTCGTCGAGGCCGGACGCACCGCCGGCGCCGATCGTGACGCGCAGATCGACGCCGCACGCCGCGCCTGGAGTGAGGGATTCGTCGCCGAGGCGATCGACCGGTTCAGCCGGCAACCGTTCCAGGACTCCAGCGGGCGCGCCCACGCCGGCCTCGTCACCGGGGCGGACCTGGCCGCCTACTCCGCGACCTGGGAGGAGCCGGTCACCCTCGACTGGCGGGGCTACTCGGTGGCGAAGACCGGTTTCTGGGGACAGGGCCCGGTGCTGCTGGAGGCCCTCGCCGTCCTCGACGCGCTCGGCGACCCGCACGCGCACGATCCGGCGACCGCGGCCGGCATCCACGCCCAGGCCGAAGCGCTCAAGCTCGCCTTCGCCGACCGGGAGGCCTGGTACGGCGACAGCGCCGACGTGCCCGCCAAGGCGCTCCTCTCCCGGGAGTACGCGCGGGAGCGGGCGGCCCTGATCGGCCTCCGGGCGTCCACCGAGCTGCGACCGGGCCGGCCGGACGGGGCGGAACCGCGCCTTCCGGAGCACGTACGGCGCGCCGGGGGGCGGCTGGCCGACCTGGTGGATGCCACGACGGGGGAGCCGACGGTGAAGTCGGACGGCGTGACCCGCGGCGACACCTGCCACGTCGACGTGGTCGACCGCTGGGGAAACATGATCTCCGCGACCCCGAGCGGTGGGTGGCTGCAGAGCTCCCCCACCATCCCGGAACTCGGCTTTCCCCTCGGCAGCCGACTCCAGATGTTCTGGCTGGAGGAGGGGCTCGCCTCGTCGCTCGCCCCGGGACGCCGGCCGCGTACCACGTTGAGCCCGACGATGGTGCACCGCGACGGGAAGCCCGTGCTGGCGTGCGGCACGCCCGGCGGCGACCAGCAGGACCAGTGGCAGCTGCCGTTCCTGCTGCGGCATCTCGTCGGCGGCCAGGCTCTGCAGGAGGCGGTCGACGCGCCGGCCTGGCATTCGGTCAGCCTGCCGGCGTCGTTCTACCCCCGCGACAGCGAGCCCGGTGTCCTGGTGGTGGAGGACCGGCTGCATGAGGACGTCCTGGCGGCACTGCGCGCGTACGGGCACGAGGTGCGGTTGTCCGACGGGTGGAGCCTCGGCCGCCTCTGTGCCGTGACCCGCGACCCGGAGACGGGCGTGCTCGCGGCCGGGGCGAACCCACGGGGCATGCAGGGCTACGCCTGCGGCCGCTGACGTCAGCGGGCCCCGTACCCGCCCTCCGCGTTCTCGTAGGCCGCCGCGGACGCCGCGTCGAGGTGGGCGAGTGCCGCCCGCTCGGCGCGGTCACCGTCACCCGACTCGATGGCGTCGACCAGCTGGATGTGCTCGGCCCACGAGTGCGGCGCCCGTTCCGCGGCACCCAACCGGAAGATCCACTGCACATGGAGGTACAGCGCCTTGGCTATCGACGAGAGCCAGGGGTTTCCGCTGATCTGGAGGATCCGCAGGTGCAGGGCGCTGTTCAGCTCGGCCACGCGCCGCAGGTCCTGCCGCTCCGTCGCCTCGCGGCCCTGCTCCAGCAGGGCCCGCAGGGCGGCCACGTCCGCCGCCGTCGCCCGCTCGGCAGCCAGCCGGGCGGCCAGCGCCTCCAGGCGCTCGCGTACGGCGAACATGTCCGCGATGGTCCCGCTGCTGGGCGAGGCGACGACCGCGCCGCGCCGGGGCAGGATCACGACGAAGCCCTCCGCCTCGGCGACCCGCAGCGCCTCCCGCACGGGGTTCCGCGAGACGCCGAAGTCCTCGGCCAACCGGTCCTCGGTCAGCCGCTCCCCGGGAAGGTAGTCGCCGTCGATGATGGCGGTCCGTAGGGCGCCGAGGACCTGGTCGCGTAGCGGCAGGTGTTGAGCGCCGAGCTTGTCCCGCAGGTCTTCAGCCAACCGATCGCCTCTCCGTGAACCCCGTTCCGGCAAAGTGTATACGAAGAACAATCTGTGAAGGATGGCCGACAGTGTCGAGAACAGTGCCACACGTCATCCACCCTCGCGCCGGCGCGGACGGAGACCACGACCATCACCGTCCGCGGCGGCGGCACGCCCTCGTCGTCGTCCTCACCTTCCTGACCGGCAGCGCCGACGCCATTGGCTTCCTCGCCCTCGGCGGAGCCTTCTCCAGCGTCATGACGGGCAACATGGTCCTGCTCGGCCTCTCGGCCGGTCGTGGCGACGCCGAACTCGCCGTGACCTCCGGCTGCGCCATCGCCAGCTTCATCGTCGGCGTGCTCGCGGGCGCCCGCCTCGCCGGCCGGGCGGAGCCGGACGATCCCGTCTGGCCCCGCCGGGTCACCCGGGCGCTCGTCCTGGAGCTGTTGGTCTTCCTGGTGTTCCTCGTGGTCTGGGAGGCCACCCTGCGCGACCGCGCCGAGCAGGTCGACCTCGCGCTCCTGATGCTGTCGGCGGCGGCCCTGGGCATCCAGAGCAGCGCCGTCCAGCGGTTCGGCGTCCCGGGGCTCTCCTCCACGTACCTGACCGGCACCCTCACCAGCCTGATCGCCGGTGTGGCGGTCCGGAGCCCGTGGCGCAGCCTGCGGCCCAACGCCCACGTCCTGGTGTCGCTGGTGACCGGTGCCGCGGTCGGCGCCCTGGTCGCCAGGCACCTGCCCGCGTTGGCGCCGGTGCTGCTGATCGTGCCGCTCGTCCTGGTCATCGCCGCGGCCTCCCGACTGGCGGGGAAGCGGTCCACCGACGCGCCGACCGGCCGGCGGGCGGCGCGCCGTGCGGACCGGGTGTGATCGGGTGCAACGCGACGGCGGCGGCGACGTTGGCGGCGTTGGCGGGTGACCGAACCTCCGGCGGACTACCCTGGCTCGCGTGGATCAAGAAGATCGGATCGCTCTGTTCCTCGACTACGAGAACCTGGCGCTGGGGTTCCGCGATCACCACGGCGGCCACGCCTTCGACTTCCGTCCCATCGCCGACGCCCTCGCCGAGCGCGGACGGGTGGTGGCGCGTCGGGCGTACGCCGACTGGTCGTACTTCGACGAGGACCGTCGGATGCTCACCCGTAACCACGTCGAGCTCATCGAGATTCCGCAGCGGATGGGCGCCTCCCGCAAGAACGCGGCCGACATCAAGATGGCGGTCGACGCGGTCGAGTTGGCCTTCGAGCGGGACTACATCTCGACGTTCGTGATCTGCACCGGCGACAGCGACTTCACCCCGCTGGTCCACAAGCTTCGGGAACTCAACAAGCGCGTCATCGGCGTCGGGGTGGAGAAGTCGACCTCGGCGTTGCTCCCGCCGGCCTGCGACGAGTTCCTCTACTACGACCGCCTCGAGGGCGTCGAGATCCCGCCGGCGCGTGCCCCCCGTGGCCGCCCCACCCGACAACCCACCGTCGAACCGCGACAGGTGGAGCAGGAACCCGAGCCGCAACCCGCCGAGGAACCCGGACGCGACGTCGACCGGCTCGCCGCGCTCGTGGCCCAGACGGTCGCCGGCCTGCAGGGCAGCTCCGGGGGCGAGGTGACCGCATCGAGGCTGAAGCGGACCCTGCTCCGGAAGGACCCGACGTTCAGCGAGTCCGACTACGGCTTCCGTACCTTCGGGGAACTGCTGCGACACCTCGCCACGAACAACGTGGTCGAGCTGGCCGAGGGCCCGGCGAAGGGCGACCCCGAGGTCTCCCTGCCCGAGCACGGCGACCGGGAGATCGCGTTCGGGCTGCTCCGATCGGTGGTCGTCGAGCTCGCCGGTGGCGACGGCGCGGTGGCGCTCTCCGGGTTGAAGGACCAGCTCCGGCGGGCGCGGCCCGACTTCGGCGAGCAGAAGCTCGGCTACCGCAGCTTCCTGCAGTTCTGCAAGGCCGCCACCACCGCCGGCGCCGTCCACCTGCGATGGAGCCCCGAGGCCGACGACTACCTCCTCACCCCGGAGGCGCCGTGAGCGGACGGGCGAGCCACCCCGCGCGACCGCGAGCCCGGACGGCCGGCCGGTTGGGCCGTTGACCATCGGGCCTGGGGACGGACGCGGATGCGCCGCCGTGCCGCCGCACCCTCGGGCCGGATACGGTGGCAGGCGTGACAGCGGCGACGCGGGTGGCGGGATGCTCTCGCTGACCTGGTACGGGCACAGCACGGTGTGGATCGAGGATTCGGGCACCCGGTTGCTGACCGACCCGCTGCTGCGCAGCCGCCTCGCCCACCTGCGCCGCCGCCGTGGGCCCGTTCCGCGCCTGCCCGCCGCCCCGGACGCGGTGCTCGTCTCCCACCTGCACGCCGACCACCTGGACTTCGCGTCCCTGCGACGGCTGCCCGCGCACACCCCTCTGGTGGTGCCGGCGGGCGCGGGGCGCCTGGTCCGCCGCGCGCTGCGCGCCGGCGACGACCGGTGCGTCGAGGTGGCCGCCGGCGACCGGATCACGGTCGGGCGACTCACGATCACCGCCGTGCCCGCGGCCCACCACGGCGGCCGTGGCCCCTGGTCCCGGCACCAGGCGCCCGCGGTGGGCTACCTGGTCCACGGTCAGGCGACCACCTGGTTCGCCGGCGACACCGGCCTCTTCGACGAGATGGCCAAGCTGGGGCCGCTCGACCTGGCACTGGTCCCGGTCGGCGGGTGGGGGCCCACCCTCGGCCCCGGTCACCTCGACCCGGCCGACGCGGCCGAGGCGGTCCGCCGCGCCGCGGCGGCGTGGGCGGTGCCAGTCCACTTCGGCACCTTCTGGCCGATCGGCTGCGACCGGATCCGGCCCGACCGTTTCCTCCGGCCGGGGGACGACTTCGCCCGCCACGCCAGAGCGGTCGCGCCCGGCACGCGGGTACGCGTGCTGCGACCGGGCGAGTCCTTCGCGATGCGACCGTGACGGCGACCCTCGGCGCGCTGGGCTGGCTGATCGTCGTCGTGCTGTTCGGCGCTCTGGTGCCGGTGGTGCCGACCGGGGCGGCGGTCAGCGGAGCCGCCGCCCTCGCCGCCCACCAGGATCCGGCGACCGTGGTCCTCGTCGTGCTCGCCGGCGCGGTGGGGGCGTACGTCGGCGACCTCGCGGTCTACCTCGTCCTCCACTGGGGCGGTGAGCGCATCGCCCGACGGCTGCGCTGGCTGCGTGACCCGCAACGCTTCGAGCGGGTGACGGCGCGGGTCCGCGAGGGTCGGGTCTCGATGCTGCTGGTGTCCCGGCTGATCCCGGGCGGCCGGCTGCCGGTGTTGCTCGCCGCGGCGGTGTCCGGGCTGGCCCGGCAGCGCTTCGCCGTGCTCAACGCGCCCGCCAGCCTCGCCTGGTCGGCGCTCTATGCCGCGATCGGCGTCCTCGGCCGCGCCATCTTCCCCCAGCCCTGGCAGAGCGTCGTCGCCGCGATCCTGCTCGTCGTGCTGATCAGCCAGGGCCTGAGCTGGGTGAGCCGGCGCCGGACGGCGCCCGTTCACCCTCCGGCCGCACGGTGACCGGATCCGGCCCGCCCGGCTGGGCACGCCGCGGGTCGGGAAGCGCGTTCCGGTCGTGGCCGTCCGGGGTGCGGGCCACGCCGCCGGGCGGTACGTCGCCGGCGGGGTCGTCGGGCCGGCGCAGGCCGAGCCGGCGCAGCCACGTGAGCAACTGACGGTGCACCGCGTCCGGGCCGACCAGGTCCGCGTCCTGCGGCCAGTGCGCGGGATGGATGAGCAGGGCGTCCGTCTGCCAGCCGCCCAGCCCACCGTGGCAGCCGACCAACTCCTCGAAGGCCGCCACCTCGTCCAGGCTGGGGTCCACGGTGCTGATCACCACCAGGTCGCCCACGTGGTCCATCCCCTGGTGGCGCAGCAGGTCCTGACGCGCGTGCGGCCCGTACGGGGCCAGCGGGTCGTCCCCGTCGACCCGCCCGTCGCGGAGAACGTGGCGCCCGCGTGGGCCGAGCGCCACCGGCCCGGCGGCCGAGTCGACGACCACCAGCCCGACACCCGGATGTGCGGTCAGTCCGTCGATCAACCCCGGCACGACGGCGTCGATCCGTTCCCGGGTGAGCTTCCCCGGATGGCGGGGCAGGTAGATCATCGCGAGGTTTCCGGAGGCCACGACCACGGTCTCCGGGTCGGCACGGGTCGCCGCGTCCTCCTCGCGCTCGGCCGGCCCGAGGGTGACCTCGCCCCCCTCCGAGCGTCCCCGTACGGCCGCGCGGGTGGCGGCCCCGGCCATCCCACCCCGGCCCGCCACCTCGGTGAGCAGCGTGTTGACTCGGCTCCACTGCTCGACGCGCCCGTCCGCCGCGGCACCCGCCGCGCCCCTTGCGGCGACGCTCTCCATGCCCCGGGCGGTGACGGCGCTGTTCCGGCCGTTCGGCGCCGGTGGCTGCGCCGGCGGCGTGGCGAGGCGGCTGACCACCTGCGCCAGCGTCTCGCCGTACCGCTGGCGGAATGTGGCGCCCTGGCTCTGCCCGTGGTCGCTCAGCACGACCAGGTGGTAGCGCCGCGCGGCCTCGCCGGCCAGCCGTTGCAGGACGCCGAGTGTGTGGTCGAGCGCCTCGAGAGCCGCCATCGCCTCCGGGCGCGCCGGCCCGGCGTGGTGGGCGACCTCGTCGTAGTCGACGAAGTCGCAGAAGATGACCGGCGCGCCGCGGGCCATCTGCTCGGCGATGAGCGACACGTTGAGGTCGTTGAGCAGGCTGGCCAGCGGACGCAGCGCCAGGTACGAGCCGCCCCGGTCCCCGCGGGGCTGCACCCCACGCATCCGCTGCCGCCGTCCCTCGTGCAACTCGCGGAGCACCTGCCCCGCGCCCAGCACGACCGTGCGGGCGAACCCGTACGGGCTGGTCATGAAGGCCGCGTAGCCGGGGGTGAAGCGGCCGGGGAGCCCGGCGCGGCTCACCGTGAGCAGGCTGGTGGGGGCGTCACCGGAGAACGCCGTGCTGATGCTGACCCCGCCGTCGCGCAGCAGCCCCTGCCCGGTGGACAGGCGCCGTTCGATCTCGGCGGCGTCCCGGGGCCGGCTGGTCACCACCAGCCGGCCGGTCGCGCGCGAGCCGTCAGCGGTCGCGCTCGCCTTCTCGTACCAGCGATAGGCCGGCACCCGGCCGAACTCGCCGTGCAGCAGACCGGCCTGGGCGGCGGGGGTGGTCGCCGGCAGGCCGGTGTGCCAGCGGGTCATCCGGTGGCTGCGGGAGCGCAGCCACCCGCCGATGGTCGGGAGGTTCCCGGCCCGCACGGCCCACTGCAGCAGCGGAGCGGCCACCCCGTCGAGCTGGATGACGAGTAGCCCGTCGGAGGGCGGCACGTCGGGCGGCGCGGCCGCGGCCTCGCGCCGGCGCCAGGCCGGGCGATCGCGCCGGTCCGGCGACCGCCGCACCCGGCTCATCAGCCGCAGCATCTCGCTCACGAACGTGTCGTCGGTGCCGGCGTCGGCCAGCCAGTTGACGATCGCGGCGAGCGCCACGGCGAGCCACGCGGCGACGAACGCGACGCCGAACCCGGCGACGTGTGCCTCGGGGTCGAGGCGCAACGCCACGTACAGGACGACGGCCTGCACACCCACGCCGATGGCGAGGGCGCCGAGCCCGCCGAGCGCCGTGGCCAGGGCCAGCAGCAGCGGGCGCAGCACCGCGCCGACGCCGGTGACCAGGGCGACCAGCCACAGCATCGCGACCAGGCCGCTGGCGGTGACCCCGGGCAGCAGCCACAGCGTCGTGGCGAGCACCACGAACGAGGTCGCCATGCTGCGCAGCAGCGCGCGGATCCGCGCGACGGTGGGCCGGTAGTCGCGCAGCATCCGCACGCCGACGCGGACGGGCTCGGGCAGCGCGCGCCGCGCGTCGGCCTCCGGCTGCGGATCCATCACGCCACAATGCCACAGCGCCACCAACAAGATCTTTTGTCGTTGGCGTGGGTCACAGTGCGGGTGGACGCGCCTCGGCGCCCCGTACGGTCGGCGCGACGGGCCGCCGAGCGACCCGCGCCGGGCACCCGTCAGCGCGCGGGCGCCGTGTCCGCGACCGGGGGTTTGCGGGCGGCGAGGCGTTCGATGACGCCCCGGGCGAACCGGTCGTGTCCCTCGACGGCCCAGCCCCACCCGCGGACCTGGTCCGCGGGGCGGCGGAGGAAGTGCTCACCGCCGAGCGGGACGGAGACCACCTCGGCGAGCCGTTGCCCGAGACGCAGCGGCCAGGCCGTCGCCGGCACGTGGTCGGCCAGCAGGAGCAGGCCGCCGGGACGCAGCACCCGACTCATCTCGCCGAGCGCCCGGCGCTCGTCGGGTATGGCGCACAGCGAGAACGTGCAGACCACCGTGTCGAAGGAGGCGTCGGGAAAGTCGAGGGCCTGCGCGTCGCCCAGCCGGAGGTCCACGTCGCGGCCCAGCTCGGCGGCCCGGTGCCGGGCGAGCGCCAGCATGCGCGGGCTCCACTCCACCGCGGTCAACCGCGCCTGCGACGGGTAGTACGGCAGGTTGAGGCCGGTGCCGACCGCCACCTCGAGCACATCCCCGACCGCCTTTGCGGCGATCCAGGGCCGGGTGTCGCGGAACAGGCGCCGGTCGGCGAAGCTCATCTGCCGGTCGTACGTGGGCGCTTGTCTGTCCCAGTAGCGGCGCAGCCGCCCCTGCCGATCCGATGCCGCCACCGGAGACTCCCTCCCGTCGGTCACCTCCCCAAGTCTCCCGCCCGGCGCAACCCCGGCCGCGTCTCCCGTGGGGAGCTTGTGGTCATCGCGTTACACCCCGCCGACCGGTCCTCTATTGTCAGACTTGTTCGTGTTCTTGCGCTTCACGGCAATGGTCCGCACCGCCGGACCGGCCAGATCGAGGGCGACCCCGCAGCCAGGGCCGGCTGCCACCGACGCGGTGAGCGACCGTCGTCGCGGACGCCGGCCCATGCGCCGACATACGGGGGTTGCCGCTCATGGCCCAGACCGCACCTGATCCGGGAACGTCCACGCCGACGCGGGGCCGGTGGAATCTGGTCGTCGCCGCGGTGCTGGTCCAGCTCGCGCTCGGCGCCGTGTACGCGTGGAGCGTGTTCAACAAGCCGCTCCAGCAGCAGTTCGGCTGGAGCAAGACCGAGGCGGTGCTGCCGTTCGAGGTAGCGATCGGCACGATCTTCATCGGCAGCCTGATCGGCGGCCGGATCCAGGACCGGCGCGGTCCGCGACCGGTGGCCCTGGGCGGCGGCGTGCTCTACGCCGTCGGCAACATGCTGGCGTCGCTCACCTCCGCGGAGGACCAGCTCTGGCTGCTGGTGCTCACCTACGGCGTGCTGGGCGGCATCGGCCTGGGAGCCGCGTACATCACGCCGATCGCGATGCTCGCGAAGTGGTTCCCGGACCGCCGGGGCCTGATCACCGGCATCGCCGTCGCCGGCTTCGGATTCGGCGCCGTGATCGTCGCGCCGGTGGCGAAGTCGCTGCTCAACGGCACCGCCGACAAGACCAGCGTGTTCCTTCCGCTGGGCATCGCCTACCTGGTCGCGATCCTGCTCGGGGCGTCCCTCTTCCGGAATCCGCCGGCCGGGTACCAGGTGCCCGGGTTCACCCCGGCGGTCGGGGGCCGCGCCGTCGCCGGCACCCGCGTCTACACCCTGGGCGAGGCGCTGCGCACCCCGCAGTGGTACCTGCTCACCGCGATCCTCACCCTCAACGTGGCCTGCGGCATCGCGCTGATCTCCCAGGCCTCCGACGCCGCCGAGGCGATCACGGGGGCGAGCGCCGCGACCGCGGCGACGCTGGTCGGCGTCTTCGGCCTGTTCAACGGCGCCGGCCGGGTGGCGTGGGCCTGGCTGTCCGACCGTACGGGCCGGATGCCGGCGTTCATCGGGATGCTGCTGCTGCAGGCGATCTGCTTCTTCATCCTGCCGCACGCGGCGGCGATCGGGCTGTTCGCCGTCCTCGCCGCGCTGGTCTACCTGGCGTACGGCGGGGGGTTCGGCACCATGCCGGCGACCGCCGCCGACTACTTCGGCACACCCAACGCCGGCGCCGTGTACGGTGCGATGATCGTCGCCTGGAGCATCGGGGGAGTGGTCGGGCCGCTGGTCACCGCGGTGCTCTACGAGGCAAGTGGCAACAGCTACACGTTGCCGTTCACGGTCATCGCGATCGTCGCCCTCGTCGGCCTGATCCTGCCGCCGATCACCCGGCTGCCCACCCGACCGGGCCGGCCGCGACCGCACAACGAGGTCACCGGCCCCTGAGCCGGGTCGGGTCGTCCCGCCGCGCCGCTCGCGGACGACCCGGACCGGCGCCGGCAGGCCGGACCGCCACACGATGCCCGGACGGCGCTCTTACCGACCTCGAACATTGATGCTCTAGCGTCGGATCACATGACTGAGCGCGAAGCGGTGGCGCACCTGCTGCGTCGGGCGACGTTCGGGCCGACCGCCGACGAGGTGGACACGGCCGAACGCGAGGGCGTCGGCCGTACGCTCGACCGGCTGCTGACGCCGACCGATCCGGACGCGGGTGCGGCGGCGACCCCGCCCCCGGCGCTCGGACCGGACCCCGCGGCGCAGCTCGACAAGGGGGCGACCCGCGAACAACGCCAACAGGCCAACCAGAAGCGCCGGGAGCAGGTGACCCGACTGACCGACTGGTGGCTGGGGCGGATGGCGGCGGCCGACCACCAGCTGTCCGAGAAGCTGCTCTTCTTCTGGCACGGGCACTGGGCGACCAGCGTGCAGAAGGTCCGCTCCGCTCCGCTGATGCTGCGCCAACTGGAGACGTTGCGACGGCTGGGCCGCGGCCCGCTGACACCGCTCGTCGACGCGATGGTCCGGGACCCGGCCCTGATCCTCTGGCTGGACGGGCAGAAGAACACCCGCCGAGCGCCCAACGAGAACCTGGCCCGGGAGCTGATGGAGCTGTTCACCCTGGGCGTCGGCGGCGGCTACACCGAGGCGGACGTCAAGGAGGGCGCCCGGGCGCTCACCGGCTGGGCGGTGGACCGCCGCACCGGGACGGCCCGGTTCGAACCGCGCCGCCACGACGCCGGCCCGAAGACGATCCTCGGCCAGCGGGAGGCCTTCGACGCCGGGTCGTACGCGCGGTTGCTCGCCACCCGGCCCGAGGCGGCGCGGTTCGTCGCCGGCCGGCTCTGGTTCCGCTTCGCCGGCCCGCACGTGCCGGCCCCCAACGATCTCGCCGGCGCGGACACGATCGCCACGCTGCGCCGGATCCTCACCGCGCCGGACTTCGCGCAGACCCGCGACACCCTGGTCAAGCAGCCGGTGGAGTGGCTGGTCGGCGCGGCGCGGCAGCTCGGCGTCCGCCCGTCGGCGCTGCCCGAGCAGAACCGCCGCCGGCTGCTGGCGGGGTTGAACGCGCTCGACCAGGTGCCGCTGCGCCCGCCGAGCGTCGGCGGATGGCCGGCGGGAAACGCCTGGCTCACCACCTCGTCGCTGCAGGCCCGGCTCCGGGCGGCCGACGTCCTGGCCGCCGCCGCGACGCCGGCCGTGCTGGCCCGGCTGAACGCCGCGCCACCCGAGGGCAGACCCGACGCGCTGGCCCGGCTGCTCGTGGTCGACCGGTGGAGTGACCGCACCCGGGCCGCGCTGACGCCGTTGGCCGGCGAACCACGCCGACTGATCGTGGCCGGCCTGGTCAGTCCCGAGTACTCGGTCAGCTGAGGAGGAGAGCGCAGTGGACGTCCTGACCCGACGACGGTTCCTCGTCGCGAGCGGCGTGGTCGGCGCGACCGCCCTGGCCGCCGGAGCCGCCGCATACCGGCTGGAGGACCTGCTCGCCACCGCCGGTGACCGGGACCCCGAGGCCCGGACCCTGGTGCTGGTGACGCTCTACGGCGGCAACGACGGACTGAACACCGTCATCCCGTACGCCGACCCGGCCTACCACGCCGCACGCCCGGAGCTGGCGTACCGGGCCGAGGAGGTCAAGCGCCTCGACGACGAGGTCGGCCTCAACCCGGCCCTGGCCGGACTGCACCGCCTGCACGACGCGGGGCGGCTCGCGGTGGTCCGGGGCGTCGGCTACCCGAAGCCGGACCGCAGCCACTTCCGGTCGATGGACATCTGGCACACCGCCCAGCCGGACCGCCCGGGCACCACCGGCTGGCTGGGCCGGTGGCTCGACGGCGCCGGCGGGGATCCGCGGCTGGCGGTCTCGTTCGAGCCGGCGTTGCCGCCCCTGCTGGCCGGCGAGCGCAGCGCCGGAGCGTCGGTGCAGGTGACCGGGCGGAAGGCCGCCAAGGGACTGTCCGACGAGACCCTCGCCGCGTTCGCCGCGGCCGCGCCCGACGAGTCGCCGGCCCGGGCCCGCGCGGCCACCTGCTTCGCGGACCTGCGGTCGGTCGACGCGATGATCCGCGAGGTACGCGATGCCGACGGCGCCGAGGAACAGGAGCAGGACGGCGGGGCGGAACCGGCGACCGCGACCGGTGGTGCGCGTACCCCGCTCGACGCCCAGCTGGACCTGGTCGCCCAGTGCGTCGAGGCCGGGGTGTCGACCCGGGTCTTCTCGGTGTCCCTCGGTGGGTTCGACACCCACGCCGACGAGCGGCAGCTCCAGGAGGTGCTGCTCGGGCAGGTGGACCGCGCCCTGAGCGGGTTCGCCGACCGGATGGCACGGACCGAGGCCGGCCGGAAGGTCGTGGTGGCCGTCTACTCGGAGTTCGGCCGCCGGGTCCGTGCCAACGCCTCGGACGGCACCGACCACGGCACCGCGTCCAACGTCCTGCTGCTCGGAGCGGGGGTACGCGGCGGGGTGCGCGGTGCCGCGCCCAGCCTCACCGACCTCGACGACGGCGACCTGAAGTTCACCACCGACTTCCGGGACGTCTACGCCACGCTGCTGGAGCGGGTGCTGGACACCGACCCGGGGACGATTCTCGCCGACTGGCGCGGTCGCCTCACCGGCGTCCTCTGACGTCCCACGGCTCCACGGATCGCGGCAGCGCGGCGGGCGAGGGCAACCGCCCTCGGCCGCCGCGCCGGATTCCTTCCGTGCCGCCTCGGCTCACTCCGGCCGGGCGAACCCACCCGGGGCGCGATGAGCTCCAGGTTGGTGCCGTCGGGGTCGTTGAAGTAGGCGACCTCGGTGCCGAGGGCCTCCACCGGGTACACCTCGCCGGCGGCGAACGTGTACGGCTCGCCGAGGAACGCGAAGCCGGCCTCGCGCATGCGCGCGTGGACGGCGTGCACGTCGGCGACGGTGAAGCAGAGGTGCATCGTGCCGGGCCGGTTGGCGGCCCCCACCGCCGGCTCGCCGGCCGGGTCCAGGAACTGGATCAGGTCGATGCCGAGGTTGTCGAGGTTGAACGTCGCGTACCGGAGCTTGGTCGTCGGCAGCCCCTGGGACTGCGCGAAGCCGGGCCCCTGCATGGTCTCGTCGCGGACCACCGGGTCGGCACCGAGGAGTGCCTGGTAGAAGGCCACCGAACGGTCGAGGTCGCGCACCGAGATCCCCACGTGGGCGGCCGTCCGGAGGCCGATGGACACCGTCGAAGGCTGTGGTGTGCTGGTCATCGCGAGTTCTCCTTACCGCATGTCGACACTGTTCGAGGTCGCTGCTCGTGCAGTCCTACCCCGTGCGCGTCCGGCTAGCCGCGTGGCGGGAAAGTGTGGCCGGCGAGGTACTGGCGCTCCGCCGTGGGCGGACGACGCGTCGCGGCAGAGGTGAGACTCGGACGACACGCCGACGCGACATCTGGGTCGCTACGAGGAGCGGCGCTCCATATCTGGTGTCCGACGCAGCTGGTTCGGCCGTTCCTCAGGGGGCGGCCGAGGCAAAGGGGAACCCGGTGGAAATCCGGGACTGCCCGCAGCGGTGAGTGGGAACGACCGCCGTCATCAGCATTGGGCCGCAGGCGTGCGGGCTGTCCGACCCGCCCGCCGAGGCGGTCGACTGCTACCGGCTGATGTCGAGCCGGCGCACCAGGTCGGGGTGACCGGGACGGCCGCCTTCGACGACGACTTCTGAGCCGGCGCGCCCGGGGCGGTGTCACACCGCCCCGGGCGACCGACGGTCGGCAGGCGTGCCGGTCAGGCGGTCGGGCGGTCCGCCTCGAAGCGGGCACGCGTCAGGAAGGCGAGCTGGGCCCGCTTGTCCGGCATGTCGATCTCGGGCCCGAACGTGAAGCCCTCCGTCTCGAGCCGGCGCAGCGCGAGGTGGTTGCGCACGTCCGGCTCGACGACGATCCGTCGCGCGGCCGGGTCGAGGAACAGGAAGCGGGCGAGCGCGGGGCCGACGGCGGTGGTGAGGCCGCGTGCGTACCGCTGTCCGGGATGGAGCAACAGGTGCATCCCGATGTCGCCCGGCTGGACCGGGTAGCGCTCACCGACCGGGTCGGCCTCGGGCTGGTACGTCTGGAACAACCCGACCGGTTCCCCGTCGAGCAGGATCAGGTAGGCGTGGTGCGTCGGCAGACCGTCGATGAACGTGTAGATCTCGCGTACGTCGTCGAGGGTGTGCGATCCCATGCCCCAGAACGAGTTCCGCGGCTGGGTGACCCAGCCGTGCAGCAGCGGGGCGTGCCGGTCGGGCTCCACCGGCGCGAGCGACAGTTCGCCGAGGTCGGGAATCTTCTCCTGGTAGCGCATATGGCCTGGTCCTCTGCTTTTCGGTGCGGCGCCGATCGCGATCGGTCGTCGGGCGCTCGACGGGCACGTGGACCGCGCGGCAGCCGTCGATTCCCTCGTGATCGAATTTAGGTTAACCTAACCTAAGGAAGGCAGACCTTACCTGGAGGATGCGTGAAGCGGAACTGGGAAGCCCTCGTCCTCAAGGCCATGGGTGGCCGGGACTTTCGGCTGACCGTGCTGGCCGTCGAGTCGGTCGACGGGCACTACCAACGCCTGCTCGTCGAGGACGGCGGGCTGCTCGAGGCGTGTGGCGTGCACCCCACGATGTGGATCCGACTGTGGTTCGACGACGGCGGCCGCCCGCACCAGCGCGCGTACACCCTCGTCGATCCGGACCCGGCGACCGGCCGGTTCAGTCTGGAGTTCGCCCTGCACGACGGCTGCGCCGCCCGCTGGGCCAGCGCAGCGCGGGTGGGGGACACCATCGACGCCACCGTGCAGGGCAGCGGGTTCCAGCTGCCCGACCCCGCGCCGGAGCACCTCTACCTGGTCGGTGACGCGGCGTCCCTGCCCGCGGTGAACAGCCTCCTCGACGCCGGCGCCGACATCCCGGCGACGGTGTGGCTCGAGTACGCCCACGAGGGCGAGAAGGCGCTCGCCCCGCGGGCACGCGCGCACCACGACGTCACCTGGGTGCCGCGTCGCGACGACGGGCGGCACCTGGTCGAGACGGTCTGCGCGGCGCTGTCCGCCAGCGGCGACGCCCACTACTGGGTGGCCTGCGAGGCGGCCAGCACCCGTGCCATCACCCGGCACGTCCGGCGCACCCTGGGCGTCGGCCGGCAGCAGCTGACCTCGCTCGGCTACTGGAGCGCCAGGTGAGCGGTCGGCTCGGCACCCTCACCGCGCTGTACGTCACCCAGTACCTCGGCATCGGTTTCATCACCGTCGGGTTGACCGCCATCCTGCGCGACGGCGGCACCTCGCTGGACACCCTCGCGCTGTTGCAGGTCGTCGGCCTGATCTGGCCGATCAAGTTCCTGTGGGCGCCGATCCTCGACCGGTACGGCTCCCGCCACCGCGGCCACTACCGGTCCTGGCTGCTGGTGCTCCAGGGGGGCATGGTCCTGGCGCTGCTGGCCCTGCTGCCGTTCTCGCGCCCCGCGGCCGAACTCGGCCCCGTCATCGCGGTCTGCGCCGCGTACGTGCTCCTCTCGGCGACCCAGGACATCGCCGTCGACGCGGTGGCCGTCCGGATGCTCGCCGAGACCGCCCGCGGGACGGGCAACGGCATCCAGGTGGCCGCGAGCTACCTCGGCAACCTGCTCGGCGGCGGCGCGTGCGTGCTGGTCTACGACCGGTACGGGTGGCTGCCGGCGGTCGGCCTGCTGGCCGCGTTGACGGCGGTCGGCCTGCTGGTGGTGTGGCGGTTCCGGGAACCGGCGCGCGCCGACCGGGTGGCCCGGGTCGGCGCGGCCTACCGGGCGCTGCTCTCGGTGTTCGGTCAGCCCGGCTGCCGGTGGTGGACCTTCGGCGTGGTGCCGCTGGTCTACGTCGGGGCGGGGATGGCATACGCCCTGGTCACCCCCGCGCTGGTCGACGCCGGCTGGTCGCTGGGCCGGATCGGCGTGGTGACCGGGGTGGTGACGAGCGCGCCGGCGATCCTGGCCGGCCTGGCCGCCGGGCTCGGGATCGGGCGGTTCGGGCGCAGCGGCATGCTGGTGACCGGCGGTGCGGCCCTGGCGCTGTCGACCGTGGGGCTGCTGCCGCTGATGTACGGCCGCGCGCCGCTGGGTGGCACGATCGTCGCGCTGTGCTGCTTCCTGGCGGCGTACACCGTCGCGAACGTGGTGCTCTACACCGTCAACATGGACTACTCCCGACCGGCCGTCGGCGGCACCGACTTCACGGTCCTGTCGTCGTTCGGGCTGATCTGCTCCTTCGTGGCGGCCTCGATCGGCCTGGCCGCCGCGGACCGGCTCGGCTACCCGGTGGTCGCCGTGTCGTCCATCGTGCTGGTCGCCGCCGGGGTCGCCCTCGGCGTCGCGCACCGGCGGCGGTTCCCCCGCCCGACGCGCCCGGGCGGGGCGCCGGTGGACGACCTCGCGCGGCCCGCCGTCGGCGGGCTGGCGAACGCGTCGTGAGCTCGGCGTCCACGGTCGACCCCGCCCCGGGTGCGACCGACGGGACCGCACCCGTCCCGGGCCCGCCGCCCACCCGGTGGCTCATCCTGGCGGTGCTCTGCCTCGCGCAACTCGTCGTGGTGCTGGACAACACCGTCCTGACCGTCGCGGTACCGGTGCTCACCACCGAACTGGGCGCCAGCACCGCCGACGTGCAGTGGATCATCAACGCGTACGCGCTGGTGCTGTCCGGGTTGCTGCTCACCGCGGGCAGCGCCGCCGACCGGTACGGGCGTCGCCGCATGCTGCTCGCCGGGCTCGTCCTGTTCGGACTCGGCTCGCTGGTCGCCGGGCTCGCGCGCACCACCGAGCAGCTGATCGCCGCCCGCGCCGGCATGGGCGTCGGCGGCGCCCTGCTGGCCACGGCCACCCTCGCCGTCGCGATGCAGGTCTTCGATCCCACCGAGCGGTCCCGGGCGATCGGCATCTGGGCGGCCACCAGCGCGCTGGGTTTCGCCGCCGGGCCGCCGATCGGCGGCGCCGTCCTCGCCCATCTGCCCTGGGGCGCCATCTTCCTGATGAACGTCCCGATCGTGGTGATCTGCCTGCTCGCCGGCCGGGCGCTCATACCGGAGTCCCGCGAACCGGCCCGCGGGCACCTCGACCTGGTAGGGGTGGCGCTGTCCGTCGCCGGCCTGACCACCGTCGTCTGGTCGATCATCTCCGGGCCGGAGCGGGGCTGGGCGTCGGTCGAGGTCCTCGGCGCGGCCGCCGCCGGTGCGGGCCTGCTCGGGTTCTTCGTCCTCTGGGAGCGGCGCACGCCGGAGCCCATGCTCGACATGCACTTCTTCCGGGACCGCCGCTTCGTCGGCGCGGTCTGCGGAGTCGTCCTGATCACCTTCGGCGCCACCGGCGCGCTGTTCCTGCTCACCCAGCACCTGCAGTTCGTGCGCGGTTACCCCGCCTGGGAGGCGGGCCTGCGGATGGCGCCGTTCGCGCTGTCCATCGTGCTGCTCAACGTCAGCGGTGTCGCCGCGGCCCTGATCCGCCGCCTCGGGCTGGCGGCCGCCATCGCGCTCGGCATGACGCTGCTCGCCGTCGGACTCGCCGTGGTCACGCACGACCCGACGGACGGCTACGGGGTGCTGCTGGGCGGTCTGCTCGTGATGGGCACCGGCTGCGCGTTGGCCAACCCGGCGATCGTCGAGGCGGTGATGAGCGCCATCCCGGCGCGGAAGGCCGGTGCCGGCGCCGGGATCGACGGCACGATGACCGAGGTCGGCAGCAGTCTCGGCATCGCCGTGCTGGGCGCCGTGCTGCACGCCCGGTTCACGGCCCTGCTCCCGGCCGCCCTGGCCGGTGCCGGATCGTTCCCCGCGGCCCTCGCCGCCGCGGGGACGGAGGCGGACCGGGAGGCCGTCGCCGGGGCGTTCGCCGCGGCGCTGAAGACCGGCCAGACCGTGGGCGCCGGCGCCGTCCTGGTGGGTGGCCTGGTCGCCGCCGGGCTGTTGTACCGGGCGGAGCGGAGGCGGCCCGGTCGGGTGGGCGTCGACGAGCCGACCCCGGCCGTCGACTCACCGGATATCGGCTGACCAGCCGTGGCGGGAGGTGCCGCCTTGACAAATGACCATCAGCTTAGGTTAGCCTAACCTCATGTCAGAGGGACGGAAGCTGGCCGGGGGCGAGCAGAGCCTGTGGGGGATCGACCTGCGTCTGGGCTATCACGGGGTGCCGGTCGTGCACGGCGCGGCGATCGCCCTCCGCGCCGGCGCCGTGACGGCCCTCGTCGGCCCGAACGGCAGCGGCAAGTCCACCCTGCTGCGGGCCTTGGCCCGGCTGCACCCGATCGCCGGTGGCGCGGTGCAGCTCGCCGGCGACACCGCCGCGGCCGACCTGCCGGCCCGGGAGTTCGCCCGCCGAGTAACCCTGCTCGCCCAGAGCCGGCCGGTGCCCAGCGGGGTCACCGTTCGCGACGTGGTCGGCTACGGCCGCCACCCGTACCGGCGGCGGTGGCGGGCCGACGATCCGGAGGGCCCCGCCGCGGTCAGCCGCGCCATGGACGTCACCGGCGTCGCCGCGATGGCCGACCGGCCGGTCGACGAGTTGTCCGGCGGCGAGCTGCAGCGGGTCTGGTTGGCCACCTGTCTCGCCCAGGACACGCCGGTGCTGTTGCTCGACGAACCCACCACCTTCCTCGACCTGCGCTACCAGGTGGAGATCCTCGACCTGGTGCGCGAGCTGGCCGACGACCACGAGGTCGCGGTCGGCGTGGTGCTGCACGACCTCAACCAGGCCGCCGCGGTGGCCGACGAGGTGGTCCTGCTGCACGGCGGCCGGGTCCGCGCCACCGGCGCCCCGCGCGAGGTCTTCACCGAGCAGGCGCTGACCGAGACGTACGGCATCCGCATCGAGGTGACCGCCGACCCGCTCACCGGGTTGGTGACCACCCGACCCGTGGGCCGGCACCTCACCCGCATCCCGGTCTGAGCCGGGCAACTCATCTCACGAGAAAGACACCAATGTCCCGTACCCGCTTCACCGCCATCGTCGCCGCCACGGCTGCCGCACTGCTGCTCAGCGCCTGCGGCACCACCGAGAACACCGCCGCCCCGGAGGCCTCCGCCTCGTTGGCCGGGCCGGTCACCGTCACCGACAGCCGCGGCAAGGCGATCAGCCTCAAGTCCCCGGCGACCAAGGTGGTCGGTCTGGAGTGGGGTGAGGTCGAGATGCTGGTCAGCCTCGGCGTCATGCCCGTCGGCGTCGCCGACCCCAAGGGCTACGGCACCTGGGTCACCGCCGCCAAGCTCGACCCGGGCGTCAAGGACGTCGGCACCCGTGGCGAGCCGAGCGTCGACTCTGTCGTCGCGCTCCAGCCCGACCTCGTGGTGATGGAGGACGACGGCACCGCCACCCTGGTCAACCAGCTCGAGAAGTACGTCCCCGTGCTGGTCACCAAGGGCAGCGACGCGAAGGACAACCTCGGTCGGATGCGCAACGACCTCAACATGATCGCCAAGGCGACCGGCAAGACCGCCGAGGCCGAGAAGCTGCTCGCGGACTTCGACGTCGCCCTCGCCGACGGCAAGAAGAAGATCGCCGACGCGGGCGCCGCCGGCCGCCCGTTCGCCATCGCCGACGGCTGGAAGGAGGGCAGCACCGTCAGCATCCGGATGTTCGGCCAGGGCGCCCTCGTCTCCCAGCTCGGCATCCAGCTCGGCCTGACCAACGCGTGGACCGGCAAGACGGACGAGGCGTGGGGGCTGGGCCAGACGGACGTCGAGGGGCTGACCGTCCTCAAGGACCCGAACCTGCACTTCTTCTACAACGCCTCGGACGACACCGACGTGTTCGCCGACGGCCTCGCCGGCAACGCCATCTGGAAGTCGCTGCCCTTCGTCCAGCAGGGCCACCTGCACCGGATGCCCAACGGCATCTGGACCTTCGGCGGCCCGCTCTCCGGCAAGCAGTACATCGACCAGCTCGTGAAGACCTACACGGTGTGACCGCGCTGACCGCACCCCCGCGCCCGGAGCCGGCTCTCGAGCCGGCTCCGGCCGGGCGCCTCGCCACCCCGCGCCTCGTCGGGGTCTTCGTCGCCGCGACCCTGCTCCTGCTCGTCGTCGCGGCGGTGCACCTCACCCAGGGCACCTCCTCGATCGGCGCCCTCGACCTGCTGCGCCTGGCCACCGGCGGCGACGACGAGGCCGCCCGGGTCCTGATCGCCTCCCGGCTGCCCCGACTGCTCGCCGGCCTCGCCATCGGCGTCGCGCTCGGCTTCGCCGGCGCCGCCTTCCAGTCGATCGCCCGCAATCCGCTCGCATCGCCGGACACCATCGCCGTCAACGCGGGCGCCCACCTGGCCATCGTCGCCGTCGCCGCGTTCGGCGTCTCCCTGCCCGCCCTACCGGCCGGCGGCCTCGCGTTCGGCGGCGGCATCGCCGCGGCGGGGCTGGTGCTGGCGATGTCCGCCGGGGGGCAGGCCGGCACCACCCGGCTCATCCTCGCCGGCTCGGCGATCGCACTCGCGCTCGGCTCGGTCACCACCCTGCTCCTGCTGCTCTTCGAGCAGGCCACCATCGGCCTCTTCGCCTGGGGCAACGGCTCGCTCGTCCAGAGCGACATGGTCGCGGTCCGCGAGCTCGCCCCGGTGATCGGCCTCGCCGTGCTGGCGCTGATGCTGCTCGGGCACCGGCTCGACATCCTCGCCCTCGGCGACGACACGGCCACCGTGCTCGGCCTCGACGTACGGCAGACCCGGCTCATCGTGACGTTGCTGGCCGTGCTGCTCTCCGCCGCTGCGGTCACCCTGACCGGTCCGGTCGCCTTCGTCGGCCTCTGTGCGCCGGTGATCGTCCGGCTGCTCGGCCGCGTGGTGCCCGGCGTGCACCGGCACCGGATCCTGCTGCCGCTCTCCGGCATCGCCGGGGTGCTCATCGTGCTCGGCTCCGACATCCTGCTGCGTGCCGTGATGGGCGGGCAGGCCGGCGTGGACGTCCCCACCGGCGTGGTCACCACCCTCTTCGGCGCGGTCGTCCTGGTCTGGCTGGCCCGCCGGCACCGCGACGCCGGCCCGACCCGCCGACCGCCGGGCGGGCACGCCGCCGTCCGCTCACGGACCTTCGTCGGGGTGGTCGTCGCCGTGACCGCCACCGCCACCGTCGCCGCGATCGTCGTCGGGATGCTCGCCGGGGACACCTGGGTGCTGCTCGGCGACATCGTCAACTGGCTCAACGGGACCACCGGGCCGGCGTACACCTTCGTGCTGGACCAGCGGTGGCCCCGGGTCGCCGCGGCGGTGCTGGCCGGCGCCGCGATCGCCGTCGCCGGCACCACCGTGCAGGCGGTCTGCCGCAACCCGCTCGCCGAGCCGGGCGTCCTCGGCATCACCGCCGGCGCCGGGCTGGGCGCGGTCGCGCTGCTCACCTTCGTTCCGCTGGCCGGGGTGTGGGCCATCTCCGGCGTCGCCGGGCTCGGCGCCATGGTCGCCTTCGCCCTGGTCTACGCGGTGGCGTGGCGCGGGGGTCTCAGCTCCGACCGGCTCGTCCTGATCGGTTTCGGGGTCTGGCAGGGCGGCCTGGCCGTGATCACCTTCCTGATCGTCTCGTACGACCCGTGGAACACCGGCAAGGCGCTGACCTGGCTCTCCGGCTCTACCTACGGCCGCACGTCGCTGCAGGTCCTGCCGGTCGCGATCGCGCTGCTGCTCTTCACCCCGGCGGTGGTCGCCGCCCGGCGCGAGCTCGACCTGATGGCCCTCGACGACGACACGCCCCGGGTGCTCGGCGTCCGGCTGGAGCGCACCCGGCTGGTCGCCCTCGGCGCGGCGGCGCTGCTCACCGCCACCGCCGTCTCCGCCGTCGGCGTGATCGGCTTCGTCGGCCTGGTCGCGCCGCACATGGCCCGGGCGCTCGTCGGTGCCCGGCACGCCCGAGTGCTCCCGGTCGCGGCGCTGCTCGGCGCCGCGCTGGTCAGCGTCGCGGACACCCTGGGCCGCACCGTCATCGCTCCCGCGCAGATCCCCGCCGGCCTGGTCACCGCCATGATCGGCACCCCGTACTTCGTCTGGCTGCTGTGGCGCTCCCGCGCCGTGGCGGCCACCGCCCGCTGACCGAACCGGCCTGACCGAGAGAGGCACCATGACCGAGACCCTGCCCGTCGCGCCCTGGCGTCTGTTCACCGTCGAGGTCCGGGCGGTACGCCGGCTCAGCCCGTCGTTCGTACGGGTCACCTTCACCGGGGCCGACCTCGACCGGTTCGCCGACAACGGCTACGACCAGCGGATCAAACTCGCGCTGCCGCTCCCCGGCGAGCACACCGTGCGGATGCCCGACGGCCCCGACTGGTACACGGCCTGGCGGGCCCTGCCGGACGAGCGCCGCTACCCGATCCGCACCTACACCGTCCGCGCCGTACGCCCGCACCTGGCCGAGGTCGACATCGACCTGGTCCTGCACGGCGACAGCGGCCCGGCGACCCGGTGGGCGCGGCGGGCCCGCGCCGGCGACGAGATCGTGCTCGTCGGCCCGGACGCCGGCTACCGGGGCGACCACGGCGGTGTCGAGTTCCGGCCGCCGGCGACCGCGCAGCTGTTGCTGGTCGGCGACGAGACCGCGGTGCCGGCGATCGCCGCCATCCTGGAACGCCTGCCCCGGGACGCGCGCGGCCGGGTGCTGCTCGAGGTGCCCGGGGCCGACGACGTGCTGCCGCTGGTGGCGCCGCCCGGCGTCACCGTGACCTGGCTGGCCCGGGACGCGGGGGAGCACGGGAGCCGGCTCGTCGAGGCGGTCGCGGCGGCGGCGGGGGAGCTGCTGGTCGCCCCGGCTCCGCCCGTCGCCCAGCCGGTCCCCGACGTGGACGTGGACGACCTCTGGGAGGTGCCCGAGGAGGTGCCGGCGACGCCGTTGTACGCGTGGCTGGCCGGGGAGGCGGGGGTCATCCGTACCCTGCGCCGGCACCTGGTGGGGGAGCGGGGCCTCGACCGGCGGGCGGTGGCGTTCATGGGCTACTGGCGGATCGGCCGCGCCGACCCCTCCTGACGGTGTCGCTTCCGGACGGCGAGCCGCCGCGTCCGTGGCGATGGCGGTAAGGGTAGGCTCGCCTAATTGGACGGTCGGGCCGGTGCGGAGGTGGGATGCGGCTGTACATCACCGCGCTCAACCCCACCGACGCCGTCCTGGACGGTCTCGTGCCGGCGGCGGCCACGCTGGGTCTGCCGGTCACCGTGCTGACCGACCGGCCCGCTGAGTGGCCGGCGGACGTGCCGACCACCGCCTGCGCGGTCCGCGACCCGGACGCCGTACTCGCGGCCGTCGCCCCGGGACGGCCCGCGGCGCTGCTGTCCAACAGCGACCATCTCCAGGCGGCCACCGCGCTCGCCGCGCGGCGGCTCGGCCTGCCCGCCAAGGACCCCGACGCGGCGCGCCGCTGCAAGGACAAGGCGGCCACCCGTCGCGCCGTGGCGGCGGCCGGGCTCGACCTGGTCCGCACCGCCACCGTCGAGCCCGGTGCCGACCCGGTCGTGCCCGCCGCGACGTTCCCGGCGGTGGTCAAGCCCCGCGACGGGGTGGCGAGCGAGGACGCGTATCTGGTCGCCGACGACGAGGAGTTGGCCGCGCGGGTCGCCGAGATCCGCCGGCGGCGGCCGGACGTGGCGCTGGTGGTCGAGGAGTACCTCGCCGGCGACCTGCGGACGCACGAGACGCTGGGCGACGGCTCCGCCCTGGCCGTCCTGGGTGGCTGGCGCACCGGCCTCGGCCCGCCACCGACCTTCACCGAGGTCAGCCTCGACTGGTCGCCGCCCACGGCCCCCGAGACCGCGCAGGTGCGGGCCCACCTCGACGCCCTGGCCGTCGGGTTCGGCGCCTGCCACACCGAGTACGTCGTCCAGGACGGCCGGGTCCGCCTGATCGAGGTCAACTACCGCCTCATCGGGGACCGGATGGACCTGATCCTCGCCGAGCTGCTCGGTGTGCCGCTGTTCGAGTACCTGATCCGGCTGCACCTGGGCGAGCCGCTGGCCGCCCTCGACCTGCCCGCTCCCGACACCGTCGACCGGCACGCCCGGGTCGAGTACGTCTGCGCGGACCGGTCCGGTCGCCTCACCGCCGCCCCCGGCCCGGTGGACACCGCCCGCGACGACGTCCGCCTCGGCTGCCGACCGCTGCGCGAGCCCGGCCGCACCGCCGACCTGACCGGCACCAACCGTGACTACCTGGCCGTGCTGCACGCCATCGGGCCGGACGACCGGACCGTCCGCCGGGCCCTGAACACCTTCCGCGCCGACCTGCGCTGGGAGATCGCCGGATGACCGACGACAGCGAACGGCAGGTGTTCACCCGGGTCCTCGACGCCCTGCTCCGCGAGGACCACCTCGGCCTGACCAGCCGCGGCCGGGCCGACGGCCCCGACTGGTGGCAGGCGCCGCACCCCGCCGGCCTACTGCGGATACCGGTACGCCCCGACGGCTTCCAGCACAGTGTCCGGACCGCCGCGCCCGTGCTGCACGTCGTCCCGCCGGACGGCCGGGCCCACCGGGTCGACACCCTCGACGCGCTGCTGGCCCTGCTGGCCCCGCACGACGATCCCGACGCCGAAGCCGGCTGGCACACCTTCACCGCCGAGTGCCATGACGACCTGCGGGCCCGCCGGCTCGCCGACGGCGCCCGCGCGCGGGTCCACGCCGCCGTGGCCGCCCGCCGTAGGAACGCGCCCAACGGGATGGCCGGCGCCGTCCTGGACGACGTCCTGGCCGCGCACGCCGGGCACCCGGTCTACCCCACCGACCGCTGCCGGCACGGCCTCGCCGACGACGACCTGCGACGGTACGCCCCGGAGCACGCGCCGAGCTTCCCGCTGCGGTGGCACCCGACCCCGGTCGAGACGGTCCAGCTCACCGGCGAACTGCCGCCCTGGTGGCCGCGCGCCGAGCGGCCGGGCCAGTTCCTCATGCCGACGCATCCGCTCACCGCGGCCCGCCGCGGACTGCCGGTCGTGGACGCCCCACCGATCACCGTGCGACCCACCCTGTCCATGCGGACCGTGGCGCTGGACGGCGACCCGTACACCCATCTGAAGCTGCCGCTGCCGACGGCCGCCCTCGGCGCCCGCAACCGCAGGACCCTCGCGGCCGGGACGCTCGCCGACGGCGCCGCCGTCGCCGGGCTCCTGCACCGTATCGCCGCCGCGGAACCCGCCTTCGCCGGCCGGATCCACCACGCCGACGAGGGCACCTACGCCGAGACCGGGGACGAGTGGCTGGCGTTCCTGCTCCGCCGGTTCCCGCACCACCTGGCCGGCGTCCAGGTGGTGCCGGTCGCCGCGCTCGCCGCCGCCGACCCCGTCGCGGGCACCGTCGCCGAGCGGATCAGCCCCGGCGCCGTCGGGCCACTCCTGGAGGCCTACCTGGACCTGCTGGTCGACTGGCACGTCTGCCTCTGGCTGCGGCACGGCGTGGCGCTGGAGGCTCACCCGCAGAACATCCACCTGCTGCGGCGCCCGGACGGGTCGGTCGGCCTGCTCTACAAGGACAACGACGGTGCCCGGCTGGACCGGCGCCACCGCGGCTCCGGCGGGCTCTCGTTGTCCGACGAGCGCATGTGGACGCACGACCCCGGGGAACTGGCCGACGTCTTCGTCACGATCACCGTGCACCTCGCCGCGGCGGCACCGCTGCTCGCGCTCGCCGCCCGCGGCGTGCCCGTCCCGTCACCGGCCACCGCCCTCGCGCCGCGGCTGGCCGCCGCCCGGGACCGGTGGGGCGCCGGGCCGGCGGCGCGCATCTTCACCGCCCGGGTGCTCGACGCCCCGCGCCTACCGGTCAAGGCCATGCTCACCGCCGGAACCCTGCTGCCGAAGCAACGACTCGGCGCCACCGACGTCAACAAGTACTACCGTCGCACCGGACCCAACTACCTGCGGGGAGCACCATGACGAGAACCGGGTTGTGTCCCCGACCCGGCCTCGACGCCGACCACCTCGCCGACCTCGCCGCCGCCCACGCCGTCTTCGGCTGCTACCTGCGCGAGGTCGCCGCACCGGACGGCGACGCGGACCTGGTCGACGGCGAGGCACGGGTGTGGTCACGGCACCTCGGCACGCAGTTGCGCTGCGCCGTCGACCGGCCCTCGCCGGCCGGCGCACACCGCTACGCCGGTCCGGTGCAGAGGAACACCGGCGCCGGCTGGGAGGACCTCGACGCCGTGGCGCTGGCGCGGCTCCTCGCGGCGGAGCTCACCGCGCGGACCGGGGTCGGCAACGACGAGTTCGTCGGGCAGGTCCGCGCGAGCCGCGACGCGGTGGCCCGCCTGCTGGCCGAGCGGCCGCCACAGGACCCGACGCCGACCGGCGACCCGGCCATCGACGCGTACGTCGATTCCGAGCAGTCCCTGCTCTTCGGCCACCCGCACCACCCGGCGCCCAAGTGGCGCACCGGCGATCCGAGCAGCTGGGGCGCCTACGCCCCCGAGCTGCGCACCACCTTCCAACTGCACTGGCTCGCGGTCCCCG
Source organism: Micromonospora sp. WMMD812 (assembly GCF_027497215.1). Taxonomy (NCBI): domain Bacteria; kingdom Bacillati; phylum Actinomycetota; class Actinomycetes; order Micromonosporales; family Micromonosporaceae; genus Micromonospora; species Micromonospora sp. WMMD812. The sequence continues at coordinate 838,348 of NZ_CP114904.1, forward strand.
ACGACCTGGTGGCCGAGGCGGGGCCGTTCGACGAGCTGATCGCCCCGCTCGACCCGCCGCCCGTCCCGGCCGGGCACCACGCCCTGCCCGTGCACCCCTGGCAGCTGGCCCTGGTCCCGCCGACCGACCGCCGCCTGCGGCACCTGGGCCCGGCCGGCGTGCCGGTGCGGCCGACGGCGAGCGTCCGCACCCTGTACGCCCCCGAGGCGGATCTCTTCGTCAAGACCAGCCTGCACGTACGGATCACGAACTGCCTGCGCAAGAACGCCCGCTACGAACTGACCGGCGCGCCGGCGCTGACCCGGCTGCTGACCGGCGTGCCGCTGCCGGCACAGGTACGGCTGCTGGCGGAGCCCGCGTACCGGACCGTCACGACGCCTGGCGCGGACGAGGCGTACGGGACGATCCTGCGCACCGGCCTGCGCCCGCACCTGCGACCGGGGGACACCCCGCTGTTGGCGGCGGCGCTGGCCGCCGCGCCGCTCGCGGTGCCCGACCCGGTCGGCTGGTGGCGCGCGTACGCCCGGCTGCTCGTGCCGGCGGTGCTGCGCTGGTGGCTCGGCCACGGCGTCGTGCACGAGCCGCATTTGCAGAACGTGATCGTGGTCCTCGACGGCCACCGCCGGCCGGTCCGCCTCCTGCTCCGCGACCTGGAGGGCGTGAAGCTCGACACCGACCGCCTCCCCAACTGGCCCGACGGCGTGCCGCGACAGGCCGGCTACCGCCCGGCGGACGCGCGGCACCGCATCCTCTACTGCCTGTTCGTCAACCACCTCGCCGGCATCAGCGGGGCACTCGCCGACGCCAGCCCCGGCATCGAGCCCCACCTGTGGCGGGTGCTGCGGGACGTCGTCGCCACGGTCGCCGCGGACCTCGGCGAACCACCCGAACTCCGCGACCTGCTCGCCGGCGCCCCGCTGGTCGCGAAGGCGAACCTGCTGGTGCGGTGGCACCGCGACGCGGACCGGCGGGCGCCGTACGTGCCGGTGCCGAACCCGTTCGGCGGGTCCCGGTGACCCGGCCGGTCTACGTCCACGACCTCGACGCGCTCGCGGCGCACGTCCGGTCCGTCCGGAGCGCCCTGCCCGAGCGCGTCGAGCTGCTCTACGCGGTCAAGGCGAACCCCGACCCCGGCGTGCTGCGGAGCCTCGCTCCCGCCGTCGACGGCTTCGAGGCGGCGAGCCGCGGCGAGCTGCGGCGGCTCGCCGAGGTGCTGCCCGACCGGCCGCCCGCCGCGTACGCCGGGCCGGGCAAGACCGACGAGGACCTGGCCGCCGCGCTCGCCGCCGGGGCGGGCCGCGTCCACGTGGAGTCCCCGGCCGAGCTGCGGCGGCTCGGCGCGCTGGCGCGGGCGGCCGGCACCACCGCCGGTGTGCTGCTGAGGGTGAACCTGCCGGTCGCGGCCCCCGGGGCGAGCCTCGTCATGGGCGGCGGGCCGAGCCCGTTCGGGATGGATCCCGCCGACGTGCGCGAGTGCGCGCGCCGGCCACCGGCCGGCGTCGACATCCGGGGCGTGCACGCCCACCTGGCCAGCGGCCTGGACGCCCCGCTCGCCGGCCAGGTCGCCACCGCCGTGGTCGAGTGGGCGGTCGCCGAGGTGGGCGCGGCGGAGGTCGACGTCGGCGGCGGCATGGCCGTGGACTACACCGACCCGACCGCCCGCTTCGACTGGGCCGGCTACGGCCGGGACCTGACCCGGATCCTCGACCGCCATCCGGGCCTGCGCCTGCGGATCGAGCCGGGTCGTGCGCTGACCGCCTACTGCGGCACCTATCTGACCGAGGTGATCGACGTCAAACGCTCGTACGGCGAGTGGTTCGTGGTGGTGGCCGGTGGCACCCACCACCTGCGTACGCCGGCGGCGAAGGGCCACTCGCAGCCGTTCACCGTGCACCGGCGTCCGGCCGACGGGCAGCCGCGCACAGACGGCGGACGGGTCACCGTGGTCGGGCAGCTCTGCACACCCAAGGACGTGCTGGCCCGGTCGGTCGACAGCGGGCCGGTGGGGGTGGGCGACGTCCTGATCTTCGCCATGGCCGGCGCGTACGCCTGGAACATCAGCCACCGGGACTTCCTGCTGCACGAGCCGCCGGAATTCCGGACCGGCGATCCGCGCGACGTGGCCGCCGGCTGGGCCACCCGACCGTAGCGGCGCCGGGGCCTCCGCGCGTCAGGCGCGGACGACCGGGGTGTCGACGAGGTGCTCGGCGATGAACCAGGCCTGCAGTTCGTTGGTGCGGATCACGTTGGACACCAGCAGGTCGTTGCTGCCGTCGTCGCCGCCCTCCTGCACCCGGGCGGCGGCGTCGTGCGCGTCGATGAGGATCGTTTCGTGGGCCTCGAGCAGACGGGAGAGCATCCCGGGCACCTCCTCGGCCCCGTCCGGCGGGCGGGGCACCCGGGTCAGCTCGGCGACGTGCCGTGGATCGCCGACCGCCACGCCGCCGAGCGTCTGCACCCGTTCGGCGATCAGGTCGACCAGCTCCAGTTGCTCGCCGGCGTGCTTGTCGAGCAGGAGATGCAGCTGGTAGAAGGTCGGGCCCCGCATGAGCCAGTGGTACTTCTTGTACAGGTCGTGCAGGATGCGGGTGTCGGCGAGGACTAGGTTCAGCCGTTCGCACGAGTAGAGCCGCGCCTCGTACGCGAGGCCGACCGGCAGCTGCCGGACGCTGCCGAACGCCTGGATCTCCCGGCCGTGCTGATGCAGCAGGGGCTGGCTGTCCGCACTCGTCGGCTGTCCGGTCACGTCGCCTCCCTCGATGACTGCCGACCGTCCGCCGAGGTGGCGAACCGGCAGTGGTGAGCCCGGCACGAGCCTAGGCGTCCGGAGGTCGCCACCCGGACCGAATCGACAGTTTTGTCGGTGGGCTGGCCTACGGTGTCCCCACACTCGGACGCAGGGGGAGACGCATGACCACACTCGAGAACCGGCCGAACACCGCCCTGCTCGTCATCGACGTGCAGACCGGCGTGGTCGAGGGGGCGCACGAGCGCGACACGGTCGTCGCGAATATCGGCAGTCTCGTCGAGAAGGCCCGCCAGGAGCAGGTCCCGGTGGTGTGGGTCCAGCACTCCGACGAGAACCTCGTCCGGGGGAGCGGTCAGTGGCGGATCGCCCCGGAGCTCACCCCTGACCGGGCCGAGCCCCTGGTCGAGAAGCACTACGGCGACTCCTTCGAGGACACCACCCTGGAGACGGTGCTCGCGGGCCTCGAGATCGGGCGGCTCGTCGTCGTCGGCGCGCAGACCGACGCGTGCGTCCGCTCGACGCTGCACGGCGCATTCGCCCGGGGCTACGACGCCACCCTCGTCAGCGACGCCCACACCACGGAGGACCTGTCGGCCTGGGGGGCGCCGCCGCCGGCCCAGGTCATCGCGCACACCAACCTCTACTGGTCCCACCAGACGGCGCCGGGGCGCACGGCCGGCACCGTCGAGACCAAGGCGGTCGAGTTCGGCGCCGCCTCCTGACACCGCGCGACGGCGGCCCGACACCTCGTCGGCGCCGCCGTCGCGTCAGTCGCGCGGCGCGGTGACCCGCTCGCGGAGCTGCTCGGCCTCCGGGTGGGGGCCGCCGTCGCGGCTCAGCCGTCGGTGCCCAGCGCCACCATCGGGCTGACCCGGGACGCCCGCCGGGCCGGCAGGACGCCGGCCAGCGCCGTGAGCACGATCAACGCCACGAAGAGCCCGACCAGCGGCAGCACCGGCAGGACCAGCGGCGCGTTGATCCCGAGCGCCCGGACCGTCAGCCAGGCGTACGGCACCCCGAGCAGCAGCCCGATCGTCGCGCCGATCAGCCCGTAGAGGCCGGACTCGGCCGTCAGCATGGTGCGCAGGGCGGCGCGGGACAGGCCGACCGCGCGCAGCAGACCCGACTCGGTCACCCGTTCCACCACCGACAGCGCCGTGGTGCTGCCGACCCCGACCACCGCGATGATCACGGTGAGGCTGACCAGGCCGACCGCGATCCAGAGGATCGTGTCCAGCACCGCGCCGTCCCGGTCCCGGTCGTCGGCGAGGACGGCCAGCCCGACCCCCTCCGCGCCGTCGATCGCCTGCCGCAGGGCCTGCACCGCCGCGGTCCGGCCGTCCTCGCCCGGCCGGGCCGCGTCGGCCAGCAGTCCGGAGTACGCCGCCGGCACGCCGAGCCGGTCGAGATCGGCGCGGTCGGTGAGGACGCCCGCGTGCAGCGGGCCGTGATCGGGCAGGATCGCGGCGACCCGCACCTCGGTGGTCCGTCCGGCCACGGCGAGCGCGACCGTGTCCCCGACGCGCAGGCCGGTCTGCCGGGCGACCCAGTCGCCGAGCACCACGTGGCCCGGCCCGAGGTCGGCGAGCCGACCCTGCGCCACGTCGATGCGGTCCGTGGTCGGCAAGGCCCGCAGGTCAAGGTCGGTCGCGGGATACCCGGACTCGGCGCCACCCAGCCGGTCGCCGCCGCGGGTCAGGGTGAGCCCGTCGACCCGCCGGTACGGCACCACGCGGGCCAGCGTGTCGTCCGCCGCGTCGGCCCGCGCCACCACACCGGCCGGCAGGGTGGCGCCCGCGCCGGCGGTCACCTCGATGTCCGCCGGAGCCAGGAGCGCCAGCTCGCGGTCCATCAGCACGCGCAGGGACGCGCCGCCGACGGCCACACCGGCGATCAGGGTCACGCCGAGCGCGACCACCACGGACACCGCCGCAGCCCGGCGCGGCGTGCCGCCGACACCGCCGACGGCCAGCCGCCCGACCGGCCCGAGCTGGCGCAGCGGCCAACCCACCACGGCGAGTACCGGGCGGACCAGCAGCGGCCCGAGCGCCACGAGCGCGAAGAACGCCACGGCGCCGGACGCGACGAGCAGGAGCAGCACTGGCATCGGCGAGTAGTCCTCCTGCTCCGGCGTCGGCAGCCGGGTGACCGCGACGGCGCCGGCCAGCACCGCGCCGGCGGCGAGCAGCAGCCCGGCCACCAGCCGCACGGCCCCGATGCCGCGCCGACCGGCGGTGGTGCTGGCCGCCCGCAGCGCCTCGAGCGGGGCGACCCGGGCGGCGGACAACGCCGGCGCGAGCACCGCCAGCACGGTGAGCAGGACGGCGCCGAGGACCACCGCGACCGCCGCCCCGACGGGCAGCCCCGGGGAGGAGACGGCCCGGCCGGTGGCCCGCATGATCGGCGGCACGGCGTGCCCGACGGCCAGGGCGGCGGCCACGCCGGCCACGCCCGCGACGAAGCCGGTCAGGGCGCCCTCGGCGGTCAGCGCCCGGACCAGCGCGCCCCGGTTCGCGCCGACCGCGCGCAGGAGCGCGAGTTGCCGCATCCGCTGGGCGAAGACGATGCGGAACGTCGAGGTCACGACCAGCGCCGCGGCGGCGACCGCGATCGCGACGAACATGCCGACCAGGGCGAAGACCGCCCCGACCTGCTCGGCCGCCGCCTCGGCCTCCTGCTGGCGCACCTCGACGCCGGTGCTGATCCGCACGTCAGCGGGCAGCGCCGCGGCCACCCGCTGGCGGACCGCCTCCGCCGCCTCGCCGGTCGTGACGCGCAGGTCGATCCGGGTCAGCTCGTCGGTCGCGGCCAGCGCGGTCACCACGCTGTCCGGGGCGTACCCGTCGGAGCCGGCGTCGTCGGCGGTCTCGACCACGCCGGTGACGGTGAGCCGGACGGGGGCGGGCGGTGCGTCGCCCGCGGTGACCACCGATCCGAGGGCGAGTCCCAGTCGCTCGGCGGTGCGTGGGGTGATCGCCAGCTCTCCGGGGGCGTCCGGGTAACTGCCGTCGATCAGACGGGCCGTGGCCAGCGGGCCGCCGCCCGGGTCGGCCCGCAGGTTGACGTACGAGTCGTTGACGCTCAGGCCGACCTCCAGCCGGCCGACCGCCTCGGCGACCCCGGGCACGGCGCGGACCCGGGCCAGCGTCGCCCCGGTGGGCCGCGGCGAGTCCGGCCCGCCGACCACGAGGTCGGTGGCGGCGGGGGTGCCGCTGAGGTTGTCCCGCGCGGTCCGCTCGGTGATCTGCTGCGCCAGCACGGTGCCGAACACGACGAAGGAGGCGACCAGGATCGCCAGACCGGTCAGCAGCAGCCGGCCGGGCCGGCGCGCCGCCGCTCTCACCTGGGTACGCAGCACGGGCGCCCTCACGCGCCGGCCGCCAGGGCGTGCAGCGCCTCGGTGACCGAGGTGCGGTCCGGCTTGTCGATGTCGCCGGCGATCCGGCCGTCGGCGAGCAGCACCGCCCGGTCCGCGTACGCGGCGGCGACCGGGTCGTGGGTGACCATGACGATCGTCTGGCCGAGGTCGCGTACCGAGTCGCGCAGGAAGGAGAGCACCTCCGCGCCCGAGTGCGAGTCGAGGTTGCCGGTGGGTTCGTCGGCGAAGACCACCTCGGGGCGCGACACCAGCGCGCGGGCCAGCGCCACCCGCTGCTGCTGGCCGCCGGAGAGCTCGCTCGGCCGGTGACCCAGCCGGTCGGTCAACCCCAGCACCCCCACCAGGTGCCCGAACAGCCCACGGTCCGGGCGCCGGCCGGCCAGGTCCAGCGGGAGGGTGATGTTCTGCGCGGCGGTGAGCTGCGGCAGCAGGTTGAACGACTGGAAGACGAACCCGATCCGCTCCCGGCGGACCCGGGTCAGCGTCCGGTCGGACTGCCCGGTCAGCTCCGCGCCCCCGAGCAGGACCCGCCCGGAGGTGGCCGTGTCCAGCCCGGCGAGGCAGTGCATCAGGGTCGACTTCCCCGACCCGGACGGCCCCATGATCGCGGTGAACCGGGCCCGGTCGAAGCCGACCGACACCCCGTCCAGGGCCCGTACCGCGGTGTCGCCGGTGCCGTACACCTTGACCAGGTCGACCGCGGCGACGGCGGCCTGGCTCACGTCGGGTGGGGCGAGGGCGTGCGTTCTCATCGAACCTCCAGCGAATGCTTCTCTGACCTCGGGAAGCCTCGCCGGGGACGGGCGGCCGTCGCATCGGCCCGGGGAGAGGGATCACCGCCGCCGGGTCTGTCTTTCGGCCGATCTGCCGCTGCCATCCGGCTCGCTACCCTGGGTCACGATGAACGCGCCGGGACTTCGACGTTGGTGGGTCCGCCTGGGCCAGCTCGCCGGCCTGGCGGCGCTGGGCCTGCTGGGCCTCTTCGACCTGCGGTTCGGCCTGTTGGCGGACGCGGGCACGGCCGGTGCCCTGCTCCTCCTGGTGCGAGTGGGGCTGGCGGTGGCCACCGCGGCGCTCTGGCTTCCGCTGCACCGGCAGGGCACCCGCCGGCTGCCGGCGGCGGCGTTGCTGCTCGCCGCCGCCTCACTCGCCGTGACCGCGGGCATCGTGCTCGTCGCGGGCGGCGGGAACGTGCTCAGCGGCAGCTGGGGGCTCGCCGAGTCGGCCGGGCTGTTGGCCGTGGTCTTCGTGGTGGCCCGCCGCGGCGCGCGTGGCACCGCGCCGTGGGCGGCGGTCGCCGCCGGCCTCGCCGTCGCCGCGCTGCCGTTGCGCACCGGCACGGACAGTGTGTACGTGATCTTCGGTCTGCTCCAGGCCCTCGCCGCGGCGGGCGCCGCCGGTGGCGGGCTGTACCTGCGGAGCACGGCCGCCGGGCGGGCGCGTGCCGTGGCGCTGGTACGGGCCGAGCAGCGTGCGGAGTTCGCCCGTGACCTGCACGACTTCATCGCCCACCACGTGACCGGCATCGTGGTGCAGGCGCAGGGCGCCCGGTTCGTCGCGGAGCAGGACCCGCAGCGGGTGATCGCCGCCCTGGAACAGATCGAGCGGGCCGGCGCCGAGACGATGGCGTCGATGCGGCGGATGGTCGGGATCCTGCGCAATCCGGACGCCCCGCCGGACGCGCCGCTGGCCCCGCTGGCCGGCGTCACCGATCTCGCGCCGCTGCTGCGCGGCTTCAACGACACCACTCGCGCCCCGGCCCGGCTGCACGTCGACGGGACGCTGGACGGACTGCCGGTGGAGGTCTCCACCTCGGCGTACCGGGTGGTGATGGAGGCGCTCACCAACACCCGCCAGCACGCGCCCGACGCCCGGTCCGTGGACGTGTTCGTCCGCCGTACCCCGGACTGGCTGCTGGTGCGGGTCGCCGACGACGGCGCCACCCCGCGTACGCCGCCGGCCCGCGGGCACGGCTTCGGGCTGATCGGCCTCAGCGAGCGGGTCCGCGCCCTTGGCGGCACCGTCGCCGCCGGGCCCGGGGCCGCCGGCGGCTGGGTGCTGGACGCGTCGCTGCCGTTGAACCGGGCGGTGACCCGGTGATCCGCGTGCTCGTCGCCGACGACCAGGCGATGGTGCGGACCGGCTTCGGGATGATCATCGGGGCGCAGCCGGACATGGAGGTGGTCGGCGAGGCCGCCGACGGTGTGGCGGCCGTGGAAGTGGCCCGACGCCTGCGGCCGGACGTGGTGCTGCTCGACATCCGGATGCCCCGCCTCGACGGGCTCGAGGCGCTGCGGCTGCTCGCCGGGCCGGGCGTCGCCGAGCCGGTCAGGGTGGTCGTGGTCACCACGTTCGACCTCGACGAGTACGTGCACTCCGCGCTCCGCAACGGCGCCTGCGGCTTCCTGCTCAAGGACTCCGGCCCGGCGCTGCTGGTCGAGGCGGTCCGCGCCGCCGTCTCCGGCGACGCGCTGATCAGCCCGTCCATCACCGTGCGGCTGCTGGAGCACCTGAGCCCGCCCGCCCCCGCCCGCGACGACGCCGGCCTGTCCCCGCGGGAACTCGACGTCGTCAAGCTGGCCGCCCGGGGCCTGACCAACGCCGAGATCGCCGCCCAGCTGTTCATCGCGGTCGGCACCGTCAAGACCCACCTGGCGAGTGTGCAGATGAAGCTGGGGGCGCGGAACCGGGTCGAGATCGCGGCCTGGGCCTGGGAACGGCGCCTGGTCGGCTAGACCCCGTCCGCCCCCGAGTCGATCAACCTGACCACCGCCCTGATCGACACCAGGTCCCCGATACGGCGGTGTCCGACTGCCGCGGATGCCGCCGTATCGGGGACCTGGTGTCGGGCCGGTGCCGATCGTCGAACCGGGATCAGTGCAGCGCGGTGGCGGATCGGCTCGGGGACGGCGTCGCCGTCGCGCTCAGGTGCTGCTGGACGGTGTCGTCGGCGACCGCCTGGTAGAGCGCCTTCGCCTTCGCGGTGTCGGGCAGCACCACGCTCTGACCGCTCTTCATGCCGGTGCCCGCGCTCGGGCTGCCGAGGAAGGTGAGGTCGTCGCTGCGCAGGTCCCGCAGCTCCAGCGCGACGTTGACCAGGTCGAAGTCCTCGTCGACGGTCACCGACTTCGTGACGGCCTGGAGGAACGCGTTGAGCTTGACCGGATTGGACAGCGTGCCGACGCTCGCGGCCCGGTCGAGCAGCGCCTGCAGGAACTCCCGCTGGTGGCGTTCCCGGCTGAAGTCGCCGTCGGCGAACTGGTAGCGCTGGCGGACGTAGTCCAGCGCCGCCGCGCCGTCCAGGTGCCGGGTGCCCTTCTGGAAGGTCCGGTGCGGCGCGTGGATGGAGGTGATAGTCTTCTCGATCTTGAGGTCCACTCCGCCCAGGGCGTTGACGACCTGGGCGAAGCCGGCGAAGTCCACCAACGCGACGTGGTCGACGTGCACGCCGGTGAAGGTCTCCACGGTCTGCACGGTCAGCGGGGTGCCGCCCCACGCGTACGCGGAATTGATCTTCGCCATGGCGTTGCCGTGCCGGCCGTCGGCCGAGCGCGGGACGAAGACCCAGGTGTCCCGGGGGATCGAGATGACCTCCGCCTTCTGGTGGTCGGCGTCCAGGTGCAGCAGCATGATCGTGTCGGTGCGGGAGTCCGCGGTCTTGTCGGGATCGCGGGAGTCGCTGCCGAGCAGCAGCACGTTCATGGCGCCGGTGACCGACGGTGTCGGGCGGGCGCTCTCGGCGATACCCGCGAACGCGTCGGTGCGGGCCAGGTTGCCGTCCAGCGAGCGTCCGTACACCCCCGCGGCCACCAGGCCGCCGCCGCCCAGGACGAGCAGCGCCGCCAGCACGCCGATCAGAAAGCGTCGTGATCGTCGTCGCACCCGCTCCAGCCCCTCACTCCTCGGTCGAACACCAGTCGGTCGACGAATGTCACGCAGTGTAATAACCGAAGCTGGGAGCAACCTTGGAATGATCATGGCGGGAGGGGAGTCGGGCAGACGCCGCGGTGGGTCGGGAACCGGACGTCCTGCCGATCGGACGGCGGCGTCAGAGCATAGGGAAACACCCGATTCCACGCCGCCCGTCCCGCCCTAGCCTCAGATCATGACCGGACGCCTGTTCGCGCTGGAGCAGTACGACTGCTCACCCGAGGCGGACACGTCCCTGCCGGCGTTCGGCACCCTCGACTGCCGGCTGGTCGCCGCCGTCCGGATCTCCGCCGACGACGTCGTGATCGCGCTGGTCGAAGGCGCCGACGCGGACCGGGTGGCCGCCGCCGCCGAAGCCGCGGACTGGCGGGTCGACCGGCTGCTCGCCGCCCGGTGGATCTACCCACCGCACACCGACCCGACGAACCCGGACCTCCCGTGACCCGGAAAGGCATGACTGTGCGCCGTCTGATCGCACCCGTGGTGTGCTCGCTCCTGCTCTTCCCGCTCGCCGCCTGCGGCGCCGACGACGCCGGTGACACCCCGCCCGCGGGCGGCTCGGGTGTCGAGGCGGACGGCGGCGGGGACCTGCCCGCCGCCGGCGCGGACGCCCCCGCGCCCCCGTGCCCGTTCACCGCGGACAAGGTGGCCGAGATCGTCGGCCAGCCCATGGTCGACCAGGGCAACTGCTCGTTCGGCGACGGCAAGGGCGTCGCCCTGTTCACCGTCACCAGGGCCTCCCAGGCCGCCGGCGCGACCACCTACGACTACCAGCGGCAGCAGGCCACGGCGACCTACCGCGAGGTGAAGGACGTCGACAAGGGGGAGAAGGCATACCTCGCGGTCAAGGACATCGAGGGGGAGGCCGTCGTGGTCAGTCGGGCCGGCAGCTACACCGTGATCCTGAGCAGCTTCGAGCGGCTGGGCGCCACCCCGGACGGGTACGAGCGGACGCTCCGCACAGTGCTCGACGCCCTTCCGCTGTGATGCCGGACCGCCGACGAACTGATGCCCGCCGACGAACTGATGCCCGGCCGACGAGTGGTGCTGCCGAGCCGACGACAGGAAGTGGAGCCACGATGAGACGCCTCGCAACCCGCCGGAGCCGCCGTGCCCTCGCCGCCCTCGCCGCCGTGCTGGCGGTCGCCACGCTGGGCGGCTGCGGATCGAGCGACGACGGCGACAGCCCGGCGGCCGGGGATGGCCAGACCGTCGCGGACGCGCCGACGCCGGGCGGTGACCCGCTGCCGGAGGCCACGTCGGCGGAGCCGTCGGCCGCGCCCGCGGTCGACCCGTGCGCGCTGGTGCCCAAGCCGGAGGCCGAGAAGGTGGCCGGCACTCCGCTCGAGGACGCGGTGGCGTCCCCGGAGAGCTGCAGCTACACCGGCCCGGTCACCGGGCCGACCGCTCAGCTCGAGGTGTACGTCGGGGACGGTGCGAAGAAGATCCTCGACATCGACCGCGAACTCAAGCACGAGTTCACGCCGATCCCGGGCGCGGGCGACGAGGCGTACGCCGAGGAGGGCGCGGTCTTCGTCAACAAGGGCGGCGTGTGGGTCGCCATCCGACTGGTCCGCACCGACGACCCGGTCAAGTACCGCAAGCCGCTGGCGGACCTCGCCGTCGCGGTCGCCGGCCGGCTCTGAGCCGCGTCAGAGGCCTTCCCAGACCGCCTTCGCGCCCGAGTCGCCGGTGCGGACCACGTAGTAGACGGCGACGCCGGCCGCCACGACCGACAACACCCGCACCGACAGGGTGAGCGCCGCGGGGCGGGCCGCTGCGTCGGCGTCCGCCCCGGCGGGGCGGGGAGCGACGAGGTACACCAGCGCCAGCGCCACGACCGCCAGCCCGATCGTGGCGTAGAGCGTCAGGTTGCCCAGCTGCTGATGAGCCTCCAGCTTCGGGCCGTACTCCGGGCTGACCCGGTTCGCGGACCGCAGCCGGTCGAAGAACGCGTCCCCGGAGAGCTTCGCGAGCAGGGCGGCGACCGGCGCGCCGAGGGCGAGCAGGCCCAGCACCCACCGGGTGTGCGGCCGGATCGGCGGGACGAGGGCGTAGCCGACCGTCAGCGCAGCCAGCAGCGGCACGAACACGACGGCGGCGTGCAGCACGAGCGGATGGGCCGGCAGGCCCATGAACTCCTCGAACAACGGCGTCTCCTCGGTCGGGGCGGCGGGCGCGGATCATCGAGGTCCGGGCATGGACGCTATCGGTACGGACCGCTCGTGTCAGCCCCCCGATGTCCGCTGTGGACACTCTTCGCCGCGCTGGCGACCCGGCGCGTGACGCCGGGTCGCCGCCGCCTCAACTCCAGACCGCGGCAACCGCGGCGGCGGTGGCCGCGCCGACCGCGCGCCCGGCCCGGGCGGACGGTGCCCGGGTCGCGGGCGACAGCGGGTTGTCGCCGAACGCCTCGACGGACGCCTGGTCGGCACTGATCACGTGGACCCGGGCCGGGGCCAGGGTGGCGATCTCCGCGTCGAGGTCGCCCCACGGCTGCGGAGCGTCGGCCAGAGTGGGATTGACGACGAGCACGCGCTCCGCTCCGGCGGCGAGGTCGGCGTTGGTCGTGGACCGCACGCCTCCGTCGATGTAGTGGTGGCCGTCGATGGCGACGGGCGGCCAGACGCCCGGTACCGCGCAGCTGGCCGCGACCGCGTCGACCAGGGAGACGCCGGACGCGCGGGTGAAGACGGCGACCTCGCCGCTCTCGGCGTCCACCGCGGGCAGCAGCATCCGCCGGTCCGGCCAGTGCTTGACCGGCAGCCGCGCGTCGATCACGGCGAGCCGGACCCGCGGGTCCACCGTCTCGGTGGACCGGGCCAGGGCGCCCACGCGACGGCGGGCGTCCTCCGCGCCGGACGCGCCGGCGACCGCGGCGCCGAACGCCGCGAACAGCGACTCCTGGTCGACGTCGACCTGGATCTCCGCGCTGTCCGGGCGGAGTTGGACGGCGTACAGCTCGTCGAGGTCGACACCGCTGGTGATCTGCGCGGCCACGGTCGAGCCGGCCGAGGTGCCGACGACGAGGTCGGCGGCGAGGATCCGGGCGGCGAGCGACGGGTCGACGTCGGCGATGCCGCGGAGCACGCCGAGTTCCCAGGCGATTCCGGCCACCCCGCCGCCGGCCAGCACGAGCGCGTTGATCATGGTTCGAAGCTACCAGGCCGTGGGCCCATCGCAGGCCACGGCGGGTCACCCACGCCGGTGATCCGTACGCCGCCCCACGGGTCGACCTCACCCAGCCGCGCCGGCCTGACCTGGTCGGCGATCCGCAGCTCCACCTCCCGCCGCCCCGACCGCAGCAGCCGTGTCAGCCGGGGGTCGGGCTCGATCCGCCCGCCCCAGTGGTAGCGGCCGTCGACCGGCTCCCACCGGCCGCTCAGGTGCACCCGCACCGCGGTTCCCGCCACGCCCGCCGGGCCGTGGTAGCTCACGGCGTGATCCGCTCGTGTGCGCGGGTGAGCTCGCGCGGCAGGTCGGCGCTGCGCCGCACGCCCTCGATGCCGCTCCACAGCAGCGTGGTCAGGTAGTCGGTGAGCGCCGCCCGGCTGATCGGCTGCCCGTGGGTGGTCCACCAGTCGCCGACCGCCTGCACGAACCCCACCAGGCCGTACGCCCACGGCTCCGCCGGCCCGGCGTCGAGCCCCAGCGCGCGGAGCCGGTCGCCGATCACCCGGGCGAGGCCGGCGGCCACCTGCTGGCTGGTGCCGGCGACCACCTGGTGGACGCCCGGATCGCTGGACCGGTGGATCAGGAACCGGTAGAGCGCGGACTCCGACTCGACCACCGCGAGGTAGGCGTCGATGGTCGCCCGGACCAGGTCCCGTTCCTCGCGGACCTGCTCCACCGCGGGCGCGACGGCGGCGATCACCCGCGCCGCCACCACTTCGCTCACCGCGAGCCAGAGCTGCGACTTGTCGGCGAAGTAGCGGTAGAGGACCGGCTTGCTGACGCCCGCCGCGGCGGCGACCTGGTCCATGTCGACCTCCGGCCCGTGCCGCAGCAACGCCTGCACGGCGGCCGCGACGAGGTCCTGCCGCCGCCGCTCACGATGGCCGGCCCAGCGGTCCCGTCGGCCGGTGCCGGTCGCCTTCCGTGGCCCGTCGGCGGCCGGGCCGGAGGGGTCGGCTCCATTGACATCCTTGAGCGGCGATTGCATGCTACTAGTCGTAACAGTTACCCGGCGTAACGTCAATGTGGAGGCGTTCATGGCCGTGACACCCACCGGAGGCGAGGGCGAGGTGCTCGCCGAGCGGCTGCTCGCCGCGTCGCTGCGGACCAGTTACGACCCCGCCGTGGACCTCGACTGGGACGCCCCGCACCTGCCGGGCGCGTACTGGCTCCCGCCCCACCGCAGCAGCCTCTACGGCACGCCACTGTGGGAGCACCTCGGCGAGGAGCGGCGCATCGAGCTCACGAAGCACGAGGTGGCCAGCGCGGCCAGCGCCGGGGTCTGGTTCGAGACGATCCTCATGCAGATGCTGATCCGGCACTACTACGACGACGATCCGACCAGCCGGCGTGCCCAGTACGCCCTGACCGAGGTCGCCGACGAGTGCCGGCACTCCATCATGTTCGGCCGGCTCATCGAGGCGCTGGGCTGCCCGGTCTACCGGGCCAGCCCGGCAGACCACCTGCTCGGGCGCTTCCTCAAGGCCACCGCGACCGGCCCGCGGATGTTCGCCGCGATCCTCATCGCCGAGGAGGTCCTCGACGCGTTCCAACGCGAGATCATGGCCGACGAGTCGCTCCAGCCGCTGATCCGGATGGTGTCCCGGATCCACGTGGTCGAGGAGGCGCGGCACGTCCGGTTCGCCCGCGAGGAGTTGGCCCGTCAGGTCGAGGCCGCCGGGCCGCTGGCCATGGCGTACGCCCGGCTGTTGATCGGCCGCTCCGCCGGCGCGATCGCCAACCGTCTCGTCCACCCCGACGCGTACGCGGCGGTCGGCATCCCGCCCGCGGTGGGTCGGGCCGCCGCTCGCGCCAACCCGCACTGGCGCGCGACCCTCCGCTGGTCGGCGAAGCGGGTGTACGACGACCTGGCGAGCCTGGGCCTGGTCGGCGGGCCGGGCCGTCTGCTGTGGACCCGCGCCGGCCTGATCTGACCTGGTCGATCTTACCGCCGGCGGGCTCCGGAAAGCGTCTTCCCAGCAGCGGTGACGACGTACTAACCACCTGGCGACCGCGAGCCGGTCACGAGTGGCCGGCACAGGGACGCGTTCTGCTCGCGTCGGGCGGTCACCCGCCGGGTGCCGGGTGTCGATGGCCGGTCATCCGGAGCCCGACGCCGCGCACCGCCTCGATGGTCACGCCGGCGCCAAGGTTGTTGAGCTTGTGTCGCAGGCGCTTCACCAGGGACTGCACGTCCGCTCTGCGCTGGCGCCCCTCGTCGTGCCAGACCGCCCGGTGCAGTTCGGCGTAGCTCCACACGCGCAGCGGCTCGGTGGACAGGCAGATCAGCAGGTCGTGCTCCAGGCGCGTCAGGTCGACCTCCTGATCCCGACAGCGCACGGTCAACCTGGCCGAGTCGATCGCCAGTGCGGGGTGGCTCGCCTCGGCCGTGGCCGCCGGCTGCGGCGCCGGGGTCGCTCGGGGCGCTCGCTCCGGGGCGGCGATCAGGCGGCGCAGGTCGTCGAGGCCGGACACGAGCAGCAGTGGGCCGATGCCGTCAAGATGCTCGGCAAGCCGGATCCGCTCGGCGGCCGACGGCGTCACCGCGATGACCAGCGGAAACTGTTCCTCGGCCGGGTCGAACCCGACCGGATCGGCGCTCGCGTCGTCCTCGGCCACCGCATCCACCCCGAGACGGTGGGCTTGTCTGCCCAGCTTTCGTCATGAACCTGACAACGTTCGACAAGCTCGTCGTCAGACGCATAACCGTTAGCGACAACTTGCTTACCGCACGTTCTTGATCGTCCTTTCATCGCGATCATAGTGTCCACTCGGGCAACCGGCGTGACCCGCGCGGTGCATGGAGGGGCGTTGGAGGGGTTCGTTCCGTACCGGTTCATCCACACGGGAGTGGCCCCCTGCACCTTCACCATGGCCCATTTCAACCCTGGGTCGTTCTGAAGGAGGCAACACCGAATGTTCAGACGTCCACACTGGAGGCGCGTCGCCAGATCACTGGTGAGCGCCGGTGCGGCGACGGTCCTCGTCGCCACCGCGCTGGCCGCGACCGGCTCCGGCGCACAGGCCGCGGGCGGCTTCGGCGCGGGAGCGCCGTCGCCGGCGGACAAGATCCGACCGGAACTCACGAAGCAGCTCCAGGGCAAGAGCGAGGGTGACTTCTGGATCCGCTTCACGGACCGGGCGGACCTGGGCAAGGCCCGCGCGATCAAGGACTGGACCGAGCGGGGCACCGCGGTCGCCGCCGCCCTGAAGAAGACCGCCGCCGAGAGCCAGGCCAAGATCCGGGCCGAGCTCGACGGCTCGGGGGTGAAGTACCAGACCTTCTGGGCGAGCAACGCCATCAAGGTCAGCGGCGGTTCGCTGTCGATGGCGCAGAACTTCGCCGCGCACGCCGAGGTCGAGGGCCTCTACGCGCCGGTCGCCTACGAGATCCCCAAGACCACCGAGGGTGCCGACGAGAAGACGGTGAACGCCCTCGAGTGGGGCATCGCGAACATCAACGCCGACGACGTCTGGTCCCAGTACGGGGTCCAGGGCGAGGGCATCACCATCGCGAACATCGACACCGGCGTCCAGTTCGACCACCCGGCGCTGGTGAACTCGTACCGCGGCAACAACGGTGACGGCACCTTCGACCACAACTACAACTGGTTCAACGCCGCCGGCACCTGCGCGACGCCCTGCGACGGCGACGGCCACGGCACCCACACCATGGGCACGATGGTCGGCTCCGACGGGGCGAACCAGATCGGCGTCGCGCCCGGGGTCAAGTGGATCGCCGCGAACGGCTGCTGCCCCAGCGACGCCGCGCTGATCTCCTCGGGCCAGTGGATGCTCGAGCCGACCGACGCCAACGGCCAGAACCCGGACGCGAGCAAGCGGCCGAACATCATCAACAACTCGTGGGGCAGCCGGCTGCCCTCCAACGACCCGTTCATGGAGGACGTGACGCTGGCCTGGAAGGACTCGGGCATCTTCGGCGTCTTCTCGAACGGGAACAGCGGCCCGGGGTGCCAGACGAGCGGCTCTCCGGGCAGCCTGGAGAGCAACTACTCGGCGGGCGCCTACGACGTCAACAACAACATCGCGAGCTTCTCCGGCCGTGGCCCGGGGCAGAACGGCGGGATCAAGCCGAACATCTCGGCCCCCGGCGTGAACGTCCGGTCGAGCGTTCCGGGCAACGGCTACGCCAGCATCAGCGGCACCTCGATGGCCGCACCGCACCTCGCCGGCACCATCGCCCTGCTGTGGTCGGCGGCGCCCGCGCTCGTGGGTGAGGTCGACGCGACCCGCGGACTGCTGGACAACGCGGCCATCGACACCTCCGACGACCAGTGCGGCGGCACCCCGGACGACAACAACGTCTGGGGTGAGGGCCGCCTCGACGCTCTCGCGCTGCTCAACGCCGCCCCGATCGGCGACACCGGCACCCTGGCCGGCACCGTCACCGACGCGGCCAGCGGTTCCCCGATCGCGGGTGCCGCCATCGCCATCACCGGCCCGGCGGACCGCCAGCTCACCACCGGCACGGACGGGACCTACTCCGCGCTGCTTCCGGCCGGTGACTACCAGGTCGCCGCGTCGGCGTTCGGCTACCAGAGCAAGACGTCGCCGGCGACGGTGACCAAGAGCGCGACCACGACGCTCAACATCGCGCTGAGCGCGGTGCCGAGCGTCACCGTCAGCGGCGCGGTCACCGACGGCTCCGGGCACGGTTGGCCGCTCTACGCGAAGGTCGTCGTCGAGGGCCCGTCCGGTGTGTCGGACTACACGACGCCGGCCAACGGCCGGTACAGCCTCAGCCTCCCGGCCGGGGCGACCTACCGCCTGCGGGTGGAGCCGCAGTACCCGGGCTACCAGACGGTGACGAAGGAGGTCGTCGTCGCCTCGCGCAACGTCACCGCCAACGTCGCCGTGCCGGTCAAGACCGACGCCTGCACCACGGCGCCGGGCTACACCTACGGTTCCGACGGCGAGTACGAGACCTTCGACGGGACCACCGCGCCGGCCGGCTGGTCGGTCGTGGACCACGCGGGCACCGGCCAGGTGTGGAAGTTCACCGACGACGGCAACCGCGGCAACCTGACCGGCGGCACCGGCAACTTCGCGATGATCGACAGCGACGCCTACGGGTCCGGTGGTCAGCAGGACTCCTCGCTCGTCAGCCCGGTCGTCGACCTGACCGACGTCGCGGCCCCGGTCATCCGGTTCAACCAGGACTTCAACTGGCTGGCCAGCGACCGCGGCGACGTCGACCTCAGCCTCGACGGCGGCGCCACCTGGACGAACGTGCTGCAGCAGGCGGCCGACGCCCGCGGCCCCCGGGTGACCGAGATCCCGATTCCGCAGGCCGCCGGCAAGGCGCAGGTCCAGGTGCGGTTCCACTACTACGACGCCTCGTTCGAATGGTGGTGGGAGGTCGACAACGTCCTGATCGGCAGCCAGGTGACCTGCGTGCCGCTCGACGGCGGCCTGGTGCTCGGGCACGTCCGTGACAGCAACGACAACGGCTACGTCAACGGCGCCACCGTCACCAGCGCCGACAAGCCGACGGAGAAGGCCACCACGGTGGCGACCCCGGACGACCCCGGGCTCGCCGACGGCTTCTACTGGCTGTACTCCTCGCTCACCGGGACGCACAAGTTCACCGCGACGGCCGGCAACTACGTCAGCCAGAGCAAGAACGTGAACGTCGAGGCGGACTGGGCGACGGCCGCGAACTTCCAGCTCAAGGCCGGCAGGCTGGCGGTCCAGCCGGCGGCGGTGAGCGGGACGGTCCAGATGCCGTCGGGCAAGGTCAACAAGACCTTCACGGTGACCAACA
Source organism: Micromonospora sp. WMMD812 (assembly GCF_027497215.1). Taxonomy (NCBI): domain Bacteria; kingdom Bacillati; phylum Actinomycetota; class Actinomycetes; order Micromonosporales; family Micromonosporaceae; genus Micromonospora; species Micromonospora sp. WMMD812. The sequence goes on from NZ_CP114904.1 coordinate 857,365, forward strand.
CCGGTCAGGCGCCGGTCGAGGTCGAGTTCGGTGAGCGCGACGGCGGGTTCGAGCTTCTCCGCGCTGACGGGTCCAAGCTGACCCAGCAGCAGGTGCTCGGCTCCACCGGCGCGCCGGAGCAGCGGCTCAGCGTGCCGACGTCGTTCGGCGCGAAGGCGTCGGACAAGTCGCCGGCGGCCATGCCTCCCGCGCCGGGGCCGCAGGCCGCGCCGTGGACGGACATCGCCGACTACCCGGCGAACGTGATGGACAACCGGGTGGTGAACCTGGACGGCAAGGTCTACTCGATCGCCGGCGGCAACGGGTCGGCGTCCACGACGAAGAACTTCGTCTACGACCCGGTGGCGCAGGCCTGGACGGCGATCGCCGACCTTCCCGGCGCGCGCAACGCCATGACGGTCGGCGTCGTGGGTGGGAAGATCATTGCCAGCGGCGGCTGGGCGGACGCCGGCCCCGACGGCACCACCTGGTCCTACGACCCGGCGGCCAACACGTGGACCGAGGTGGCCGACAACCCGGCGCCGCGTTCCGCGGCCGGGCAGGCGGTCGTCGACGGCAAGCTGTACGCCATCGGCGGCTGCACGACCTCGGCCTGCACCCCGATGTCGAACGATGTGGTCCGGTACGACCCCGCCAGCGACACGTGGGAGGCCCTGGCCGACTACCCCAAGTCGGTCGCCTTCCCGTCCTGCGGCGGGATCGACGGCGTGATCTACTGCACCGGCGGTAACGACGGTACCGCCTCGCAGAAGGCCAGCTACGCCTTCGACCCCGGCGCCAACACCTGGACGGCCATCGCCGACGCGCCCGCCGACAACTGGGCCAGCTCGTTCGCGGTCGCGAACGGCAAGCTCCTGGTCGTCGGTGGTTCGCAGGGCGGTGCCATCACCAACGTCGGCTTCGCCTACGACCCGGCGACGTCGTCGTGGTCCACCCTGCCGAACGCCAACACGGCGCGCTACCGCGGTGGTGCGGCGTGCGGCTTCTACAAGGTGGGCGGCTCGTCGGGCAGCTTCAGCGCCATGCCGGACAGCGAGGTGCTCCCCGGCTTCGAGGAGTGCGCCGAGGCGGCCGCCGACGTCAGCTGGATGACGATCGACAAGACCTCGGCCACCCTGGCGCCGGGTGAGAAGGTCACGGTCACCGTCGGGATGACGGCGAACGTCGACCAGCCGGGCACCTACACCGGTGGGGTCTCGATCAAGGAGAACACCCCGTACACCGTGGACCCGGTGGCCGTGACGATGAACGTGACGCCCCCGAAGACCTGGGGCAAGCTCATGGGTACGGTCACCGGCACGAGCTGCCAGGGCGTCGGGGCGCCGCTGCCCGGTGCCGTCGTCCAGCTCGACTCGTGGGCGATGTCCTGGACGTTCGCCACGGACGCCCAGGGCAAGTACGCCTACTGGATGGACCGTCGGAACAACCCGATGACCATGATCGTCGCGAAGGACGGCTGGAAGCCCCAGACGCGCCAGACGAAGATCAACGCCAGCACGCCCACGGTGGAGGACTTCGCGTTGTCCCCGATCCGCTGTTGACAACTGACCCCAACTGAACAGGTCCGGCCCGCTCGGTTCACACCGGGCGGGCCGGACCCCGTCGGAGGACCGTGGCGTTGACTGCCGGGCGGTCCGGGCTCGTGGTCGCCGCGACGTCGACCGTCCCGCGCAGGGTCCGGGTCGGGGCGGTCGCCGGCCGGCTGAGGGCGGGGAGGTGTGGCGGTCAGACCGGGGCGAGGCGGAAGCCGACCCCGCGGACCGCGTGGATCGTCGCCGAGGCGCCGAGTTCCGCGAGCTTGCGCCGCACCCGGCGGACCACCGAGTGCATGTCCGAGCCGCGGCCCAGGTGTTCGTTGCCCCAGACCGTCTGGTGCAGCCGCTCGTAGGTCCAGACCCGCCCGGGCGCGCCGACCAGGCACAGCAGCAGATCGTGCTCCAGCCGGGTCAGCTCGATCTCCTGATCGCGCCAGCGCAACACCCGCTGGTCGGAATCGACGCTCAGACCGGGTGGTGGTGGCGGCGCGTCCGCCTCGTCCGTGACGTCGAGGACGTCGGCGGCCACCGGTGACGGCGCCGACGGGGGTGCCTCCTCGGGGAGGTCGGTCGTCGGCTCGGGGAGGGCGCCCGTCGCCTCCGCGACGCCGAGGAACTCCCGCGCCTGGTCGACGCTCGAAACGATTAGGAACGCCTCGGTCCCGCCGAGCAACTGCGCCAGCTGTCTCCGTTCGGCCGGCGACGAAGCGATGCCGATGACCAAGGACGCGACCGGGATCCCCCTCATCCCCCCACCTCTTCCGGTTCCCCACCCGTTCCGCGAGGTTTCGCCATGACGCCGATCAATCGGCGGCACGACCCTAATGACGTTTTATATCGGTACGGTTAAGAATATTTGCACCCAGGCATCGATAAATTGGATTTGTCGTGTGTGGTTGGCTGGCTGTATTGGGACGTTTTCGTGTTGTGTTGACCGGATTTGCCGGACGGGATCCGGTGGTCCGAACCGGATCGGATTGTCGGTCGGCTCGGTGCCCTCGCTGGTCAGCCGCTCCGCTTCGCCCGCGCCCAGCGGGCGGTCGTCCGATTGTCTCGGCGGGGCGCTGTCGGTCGAGATGGTCGTGACGGATTTCTTCCGGCGGATTGCCGCCGGGCCTGATCGGGCCGGTTGAAATAGTAGTGCACGTCGATGTAAGGGACAATGATCCGACCGGTGGCGACATTGCGACAGCTGTCAGGAAACGGCCGTCTCCCATTTGGATCCGGGGCCTGCGCGCCGAAGGAGTCGCCCTGTGGCGCGGCTGCCGGGCGCTCCGGCAGGCGGGGCGACGGCGGGCGCCCGGGGTGTGGGTCGGGCACCCCGCCGATCAGCGGGCCCGCCGGTTGGCGCGCAGGGCGCCCAGGATCACGCCGGGGGTGGCCAGCGAGTTCGGGTGCGTACGCATGGAAACGACCTGGTTGAACCGCCGTGCGGTCGCCACGTCCGTGACGGTGGCGCGGACGATCTGGTTGCCCACCCAGCTGGAGATCCGGTACCCGCGCGGGTAGGGCCCGTCGACGTGTGGCAGGGCCAGGTCGGCGGAGGTCGACATCGACCAGGCGGCGTCGACCACGACCTTCTGCAGAGCGAGGAACTCGCGGGCCGGTGCGCCCAGGTCCGGCCCGGACCGCAGGTACGTCGACAGGCAGGCCGCGTGCAGGGCCGCCGCCGTGATCCCCTGTCCGTAGACCGGGTTGAACGACGCGACCGCGTCGCCGACGCTGACGAGCCCGGCGGGAAACCGCTTCAGCGCGTGGAAGTCCCGCCGCCGGCTGTCGGCGTGGCGGTAGGTCTGGACGTCGCCGAGCATCTCGTTCCCGGCGAGGGCGCCGAACTCCGGCGGGAACTGCTCCCGCAGCCGGCGCACGAAGTCCTCGGCGGTACGTCCCGGGCGGTTGTCGCCGTAACCGGCCATCATGGCCATCCACCGACCGTCCTCGATGGCGAAGAACGCGGCGCCGGCCACGTCCGACGACCTGTCCGGGCTGTGCAGCGCCAGGACGAGGGTGGGATCCGGGTTCGCCTCCTGCCGCCGGAAGAGCGCCGTCGAGTAGTTGAGGTCGACCGTCATCCGCCGCGTGACGGGCCGGTCCCAGCCGGCCTGCTCCAGCCACTCGGACAGCCGGCTCGAACGCCCCATCGCGTCCACCACGAGATCGCCGCTCTCGGCGCCGGACATGCCACCGACGTCGCAACGGACCCCGGTGACCCGCTCACCCTCGAACACGAGGCCGGTAGCCCGGGCGGCGACCGTCTTGACGTTGGGCAGGCGGAGCACCCGCTGGCGGATCAACCCCTCCAGGAACGGCCGGCTGCCCGCGAGGCTGTCGGCGTCGTCGGGCACCACGACCTTCACCCGGCCGTCGAGGTAGTTCCGCCGGCTCGCGGGCGGCGCCGCGATCGCCCCCTGGGCCAGGGCCTGTTCGCGGAATCCCGGGAACAGCCGCTCCAACTGGAGGAAGCCGCCGGGCAGCAGGGCGTGCAGCTGCGTCCCCTGTGGCACGCCGGGTCGCGCGCCGCTCGTGTGCAGGTCGTCCCGGTCGACGACGACGACGCTCTCCGCGTGGTCGGACAGCACGCGGGCGGCCAGCAGGCCGGCGACGCTGCCGCCGACCACGACGGCCTTGCCCAGGACCGGGGACGGCTGGTCGGGCGGCCGCACCGCGTTCAGCGCGGCGAATACGCGGGCCGGCGAGGGGGACATCGCGTTCTCCAAGGGTACGAGGTGTGCCGCCGGGCCCGCCTGCCCGGTGAGCGGGCGGACCGGTCGGCAGGACGCCCGACGATCGTTGCACAGGGGCCGGTCGCCGCCCGGTCGGGCACACGACACGTTCGACGCGCACGGCCAGCTGCGGCACCCGGAGCACGCCGAGGTCGCCGCGGCCGGGATGGTGCGCCAGCTGACCTGGTGGGCCGGCGCGCTGCGCCGCGCCAAGCGCGAGCACCCCTACGAGAACTGACCGCGCCACCCCGGTCGGCGACCTTCGTGACCGCGGCACCGAACATCCGGGCGGGTGTCCCATGCCTCGCGGATTTCCGGCGACGCCACTAGAGTCGACGGCAGCAATTCCCGTGGATCGATTCGACGGCACCCTCCCCACGGTGAGGAGCGCGTCATGGACCTGCCCGACGGCGTCGAGATCGCCGGCCCCCGGCACGACCGCTACCAGGAGATTCTCACACCGGAGGCGCTCGGCTTCCTCGCCGAGCTGCACCGCGCCTTCGACGCCCGCCGGCGCGACCTGCTCACCCGGCGCGCCGAGCGTGAGGCCGCACTGGCGGCGGGGGAGCTGCCGGGCTTCCTGCCGGAGACCCGGCACATCCGCGACGGCGACTGGCGGGTCGCCCCACCCGCGCCGGGGCTCGTCGACCGTCGGGTCGAGATCACCGGGCCGACCGACGCGAAGATGACGATCAACGCGCTCAACTCGGGCGCCAAGGTCTGGCTCGCCGACCACGAGGACGCCAACACCCCGCTGTGGGAGAACGTCATCGGCGGGCAGCTCAACCTGCGTGACGCGATCGACCGGAAGCTCTCCCTCACCTCTCCCGAGGGGCGGCACTACGCCCTGCACGACGGCGAGCTGGCCACGATCGTCGTCCGGCCCCGCGGCTGGCACCTGAGCGAGAAGCACATCCTGGTCGACGGCGACCGCACCTCGGGCAGCCTGGTCGACTTCGGCCTGTACTTCTTCCACTGCGCCCACCGGCAGCTCGACCGCGGCGCCGGCCCGTACTTCTACCTGCCGAAGATGGAGAGCCACCTGGAGGCCCGGCTCTGGAACGACGTCTTCCTGCTCGCCCAGGACCGGCTCGGCCTGCCGCGCGGCACGATCCGCGCCACCGTGCTCATCGAGACCTACCCGGCCGCGTTCGAGATGGAGGAGATCCTCTACGAGCTGCGTGAGCACTCGGCCGGGCTCAACGCCGGCCGGTGGGACTTCATGTTCAGTGTCATCAAGAAGTTCCGCACCCGCGGTCGCGACTTCCTGCTGCCCGACCGCAACGCGGTGACCATGACCGCGCCGTTCATGCGCGCGTACACCGAGCTGTTGGTGCGGACCTGCCACCGGCGCGGCGCGCACGCGATCGGCGGCATGGCCGCCTTCATCCCGAGCCGGCGCGACCCGCAGGTGAACGAGACGGCGCTCGCGAAGGTCCGCGACGACAAGACCCGGGAGGCGGGCGACGGGTTCGACGGCTCCTGGGTCGCGCATCCCGACCTGGTGCCGATCTGCCGGGAGGTCTTCGACGCGGTGCTCGGCGACCGGCCACACCAACTCGACCGCGCCCGCGACGACGTCCGCGTCACCGCCGCGGACCTGCTCGACGTGCGGAGCACGCCCGGCCGGCGGACGGAGGCGGGGCTGCGCAACGACATCAGCGTCGGAATCCAGTACCTGGCGAGCTGGCTGCGCGGCACCGGGGCGGTGGCCGTCTTCAACCTCATGGAGGACGCCGCCACCGCCGAGATCTCCCGATCCCAGGTGTGGCAGTGGCTGCACAACGACGTCACCCTCGACGACACCGGCGAGCGGGTCACCCGCGACCTCGTCGAGCGCCTCGCCGACGAGGAGCTGGCCACGCTTCCCGGCGACCCGGCCGACTACGCGCCGGCGCGGGCGCTGTTCATGGAGGTCGCCGTGGCCGACGACTTCGTGGACTTCCTGACCCTGCCGGCGTACGAGCGGATGCCCTGACCCGAAGCCGCGACGGGAGGTCGGCGATGACCACGACGGACATCAGCACCCTCGCCGCGACGCTGCGGGCGGCGCTCGGCGACGGGCAGGTCATCAGCGACCGGCAGCGGCTGCGCACCTACGAGTGCGACGGGCTGGCCCAGTACAAGGTGATCCCCGCCCTGGTCGCCCTGCCCCGCACCGCCGCCGAGTGCGCCGCGACGGTCCGGGCCTGCGTCGACGCGGGCGTGCCGTTCGTGGCCCGCGGCTCCGGCACCGGGCTGTCCGGCGGGGCGCTGCCGCACGCCGACGGGGTGCTCGTCGTCACCACGCAGCTGCGCGCGATCCGGGAGGTCGCCCCTCTTGACGAGCGGGCCGTGGTCGAGCCGGGTGTGATCAACCTGCACGTCACGCGGGCCGCGGCGCCGTACGGCTACTACTACGCGCCGGACCCGTCCAGCCAGCAGATCTGCTCGATCGGCGGCAACGTGGCCGAGAACTCCGGCGGGGCACACTGCCTGAAGTACGGCTTCACCACCAACCACGTGACCGGACTGGAGGTGGTCACCCCGGACGGCGACCTGGTCCGCCTCGGCGGCCGGGCACCGGACGCGCCGGGCTACGACCTGCTCGGCGCGTTCGTCGGCTCGGAGGGGACGCTCGGCATCGCCACCGAGGTCACCGTCCGGCTCACCCGCTCGCCCGAGTCCGTGCGTACGCTGCTCGCCGGCTTCGCCGGCACCGACCAGGCCGGCGCGGCGACCTCGGCGGTCATCGCCGCCGGGGTGGTCCCGGCCGCGATCGAGATGATGGACGCGCTCGCCATCGAGGCCGCCGAGGCGGCCGTCCACTGCGGCTACCCCGCCGGCGCGGGCGCCGTGCTCATCGTCGAGCTCGACGGTCCCGCGGCGGAGGTCGACGCCCAGTTCGCCGAGGTGGAGCGGCTCTGCCGCGACAACGGCGCCGTCGAGATCCGGATCGCCGCCGACGACGCCGAGCGCGCGCTGATCTGGAAGGGACGCAAGTCCGCGTTCGCCGCGGTCGGCCGGATCAGCCCGGACTACATCGTCCAGGACGGGGTCATCCCCCGCACCGCGCTGCCCGAGGTGCTGCGGCGCATCGCGGAGATCTCCCGGCAGCGCGGCGTCCGCGTGGCGAACGTCTTCCACGCCGGGGACGGCAACCTGCACCCGCTCGTCCTCTTCGACGACGGCGTCGACGGCCAGGCCGAACAGGCCGAGGAGGTGTCCGGCGCGATCCTCGACCTCTGCATCGCGCACGGGGGTTCCATCACCGGCGAGCACGGCGTCGGCATGGACAAGGTTACGTACATGCCCCGCATGTTCAGCGACGACGACCTCGACACCATGCAGCTCCTCCGGTGCGCCTTCGACCCCCGCGGGCTGGCCAACCCGGGCAAGGTGTTCCCCACGCCCCGGCTGTGCGGTGAGGTGCCCGGCCGACGCAGGGGCGCGCACCCGGTGCAGGAGGCGGGCCTGGCGGAGGTGTTCTGAATGGCCGACGACCTCGACGCCCTCCGCGCGGCGCTCGACACCCCCGCCGCCGTCCGCCCGGCCGGGCCGGGTGACGCGGTGGACGGCGTCACGCCCCGCGTCGTCGCCAGCCCCGGCTCGACCGAGGAGGCGGCGGCGCTGCTGCGCGTGGCCGCCGCGCGAAACCTCGCGGTGGTCGTCGCCGGGGCCGGCGGCAAACAGGACTGGGGCAACCCGCCACGCCGGCTCGACCTGCGGCTCGACACCCGTCGGCTCAGCGGTGTGGTGGAGCACGCCGCGGGCGACCTCATCGTCGTCGTGCGGGCCGGCACACCACTGGACGAGGTGCAGGCGAAGGTGGCCCCCGCCGGGCAGCACCTCGCGCTCGACGCCCCGCTGCCACCCGGCGCGGCCGGGGCGACCGTGGGCGGCGTCGTCGCGACGAACACCAGCGGGCCCCGCCGCATGCGCTACGGCACGGTGCGCGACCTGTTGATCGGCGTCACCATGGTGCGGCCCGACGGGGTGGTGGCCCGCGCCGGGGGCAAGGTCGTGAAGAACGTCGCGGGCTACGACCTCGGCAAGCTCCTCACCGGGGCGTACGGCACCCTCGGGCTGATCACCGAGTGCGCGTTCCGGCTGCACCCGCTCCCCGCGACGCGCGCCTACGTCCGTCGCCCGGCCGCCGACGCGGCGGAGGCGGGGCGGCTCGCCGCCGCCGTGCTCGGGGCCCAGGTGATGCCGAGCGCGCTGGAGGTCGACGCGCCGGTTGACGGCGGCGTGGAGGTCGCCGTGCTGCTGGAGGGCACGGCGACGGGCGTGGGGGAGCGGGTCGCCGAGACGCGCCGGCTGCTCGGCGGCGCCACCGCCGACGACGACCCGCCGCCGTGGTGGCCGGCCTATCCGTGGCGCGTCGGCGACGTGGGGCTGAAGCTCACCGCGGCGCTCTCCGGCGTGCCCCGACTGCTGGCGGCGAGCGCCGAGGCGCGGCGGCGGCACGACGTTCCGCTGACGGTTCGCGGCTCCGCGGGCACCGGGGTGCTCTACGGCGGCCTGCCCGCCGACGCGCCCCCGGAGGCCGTGGCGCGGACCGTCGCCGAGCTGCGCGCCGCGGCGACGGCCGTCGGCGGGCATGCCGTCGTGCTGACCGCGCCCGCCGCCGTGCGGGAGCTGGTCGACGTGTGGGGACCGGTCAACGGGCTGGAGCTGATGCACCGGGTCAAGCACCAGTTCGACCCGGACGCCCGCTTCGCGCCCGGCCGCTTCGTGGGAGGGATCTGACGATGACCAGCCACGTCCCGGCCTTCGACGAGCACCACCCGCCCCGACGGGACCTGGTCAACGACTGCGTGCACTGCGGGTTCTGCCTGCCCACCTGCCCCACGTACGTGCTGTGGGGCGAGGAGATGGACTCCCCGCGCGGGCGGATCTACCTGATGCAGGAGGGGCTCGACGGCGAACCGCTGACCGACTCCATTGTCCAGCACTTCGACCGCTGCCTGGGTTGCATGGCCTGCGTGACCGCGTGCCCGTCCGGGGTTCGCTACGACCTGCTCATCGAGGACACCCGCCAGCAGGTGGAGCGCCGGCATCCCCGGTCCCGTCGGGAGCGGGCGCTGCGGAGCGCCGTGTTCGGCCTCTTCCCGTACCCGCGACGGCTGCGGCTGCTGCGCGCCCCGCTGCGGGCGTACCAGGCGACCGGCCTACGACGGCTGCTCCGTCGCACCGGGCTGCTGCCGCGCCTGGCGCCGACCCTCGCCGCGCTGGAGTCGCTGGCGCCCCGGATCGGGCGGGTCGCCCGCACCCCGCAGCGGCTCCCCGCCCAGGGCCCGAGAAGGGCCACCGTCGGCATGCTCACCGGATGCGTGCAGCGCGCCTTCTTCCCCGAGGTCAACGCGGCCACCGCCCGGGTGCTCGCCGCCGAGGGCTGCGAGGTGGTCATCCTCCCCGACCGGCAGGGCTGCTGCGGCGCGCTGAGCGTCCACAACGGCCGGGAGGCCGAGGCGCGGCGCTTCGCGCGGGCGCTGATCGACGTCTTCGACGCCGCCGGCCTCGACTGGTTCGTGGTCAACGCGGCGGGCTGCGGTTCGTCCCTCAAGGAGTACGGCGAGCTGCTCCGCGACGACCCGGCGTACGCCGAGCGGGCCGCCGCCTTCGCCGGAAAGGTGCGCGACCTCGCCGAGGTGCTCGTCGAGCTGGGGCCGGTGGCCCCGCGACACCCGCTGCCGGTGACCGTCGCCTACCACGACGCCTGTCACCTGGCGCACGCCCAGGGCGTCCGGGCGCAGCCGCGCGAGTTGCTGCGCGGCGTCCCCGGGCTGGACCTGCGGGAGATCGCCGACCCCGAGATCTGCTGCGGGTCGGCCGGTGTCTGGAACGTGCTGAACCCGGAGCCTGCCGCGCAGTTGGGGGAGCGCAAGGCCCGCGACGTGCTCGCCACCGGCGCCGACCTGCTGGTCACCGCGAACCCCGGATGTCTCATGCAGATCGCCTCTGCGGTCCAACGACTCGGCGGCACCGTGGCCCTCGCGCACACCGTCCAGGTGCTCGACGCCTCGATCCGGGCCCGCCCGATCACCGACCTCATCACGTGACGAGGGCCCCTCCCGCCGGTTTCCGGAAGGAGCCCTCGTCACGCCGGAATCAGAAGGTGACCAACGGGTCACCGATGAAATCGGCGATGAAGTTGAGGAAGAAGAACCCGAAGAAGATCACATTGATGATCAGCAGTGTGGAATGCCACCACCGTGGACGTGCGGCGCGCGGCAGCCGCCGGTTCAGGTAGATGAGCATGAACGGGAAGATCAGTGCGCCGAGATTGGACATGTTCGCCGACCACTGCACCAGACTCACCGGCAGCGCGAGGTGCAGGACGACCGCGATGATCACGAGCAGCAGGAGCATGAACGGGTAGTAGAAGCGGCGCGGGTCGCCTTCGAGCAGCCGCCGCAGCCGGGGACTGGTGGCGTGCGCGGCGTCGGTGACCACCCGCACCATGCCCTCGAAGATGCCGAGCTGCGTGCTGAACAGGATCAGGACGCCGATCAGCAGCATGCCGTAGAACATCACCCTGCCGTACTCGGGTTCGAGCGCGGTGGCGACGAACGTGGGCACGTTGGCCTGGGTCGGCGTCTCGCCGGACAGCTCCACCGCCTGGGCCATCAGGATGGTGGGGAGCAGCATGCCCAGCATCGCGCCGACGAAGAAGACCCCCCACATGTCGGTGAGCAGCAGCCGGTACCACCGCTTCCAGCGGGCGGCGTTGGCCGGGTCGTCGGGGAAGGTGACGCCGCTGGCCAGCAGCTCGCGCCGGTCGCCGCGCAGCCCCGAGATGTACCCGGTGCGGTAGCCCATGCCGTAGCCTTTGTCCCGGTAGTGGCCCATCACGTACCAGTTCAGGCCGGACGCCAGCGCGGTGAAGCCGGCGAGCCCGCCGAGCTGGGTCGCGGTGATGCCCTCCGGCGGCGCGGCGGGCGTGAAGAAGCCGCGGATGCCCTCCCACCACAGGCTCCCCGGCACCACGAGCAGGGTGATGAACAGCAGGGCGACGAGGATGGTGCCGACCATGACCCAGTTGGCCAGCTCCAACGTCCGGCTGATGCGCCGGGCCGCCGCGGTCATGAGGAAGACCAGCACCAGCAGGCCGATCGCCCAGAGCCGCGGCTCCTCGGCTCCGGACGGCGCCACCTCGCCGTGGACCAGGGCGTAGAGCCCCTGCCCGGCGGACGCGGCCCAGCCCCCGGCGATGAACGCGAAGATGACGAGGAACACGCCCACCGGCACCCACAGCAGGTAGCCGGGGGGCACCCGCCCCCACCCGACCACCGGCGCCTCACCGGTGGCCATCACGTACCGCGAGGACTCGACGTTGTAGAACGTCTGGAGGATGGCCGAGATGAGGATCACCCAGCCGACTCCGACGAAGCCGAACTGCCCCACCGCCTGCGGGCCGAGCAGCCACTCGCCGCTGCCGATGGAGATGCCGAGGGCGATCAGGCTCGGACCCAGCGCGTACTTGAACAGCTGGGGGAGACCGAGCTTGCGTACGCCGAACACCTCTTCGGGCTCGGGCAGGTCCGCGACGGCGAGCGGAGGACGGCTCTTTCCCAACGGATAACTACGGACGTCCGGGGCCTCAGTTACTTCGGTCATGAAGAACCTCCTTATGGGAAGGGCCCCCCTGACCAACAATCGTCATACGTCATTTACGCGGATGCAATATCCATCGATGGGCGCTCGGTCGGGACGACGAGCCGGCGGCGGACTTCCGCGCCGCGCTAGCGGTCCACCGTGCCCGCGGGCGCCATCACGCGCAGCGCGTTCGCGGCCAGGCCGACCCGGATCGGCGTGCGTCCGCGCAGCTCGCCGTCGACCTCCACCCGGGCGGGCTGGTCGGTCTCCAGCCACAGCTCGCCGACGGCGAGGAACGGCTCCTCGCGCAGGGTCCGGCGGTGGCCGCTCGTCGCGTTGCGGAGGGTGTCGCGGAGCAGGCCGCGTCGAGTGCCGCTGCCCACCGGGTACGCGACCAGGAGCCGGTCGTCGGCGTCCGCGTCGGCGGTGATCGGCCGTCCGGCGTGGAAGCCGCCGTTGGCCACGTACAGCTGGTGCGTGACGAAGGTGCGCTCCGTCCCGCCGGTGCGGATCGTGGCCCGTAGCGGACGTTGCCGGGCCAGCATGGTCAGCGCGGTGAGCGGGTACGCGACCCGACCGGCGAGGCGCTTCAGCCGGGGCGGCGTCCGGAGCATGATGTCGGCGGAGAGGCCGATGCCGACGTGGTTGGTGAACGGGACGTCGCCCGCGAGTCCGAGGTCGACGTCGACCACCTTGCCGTCGCTGAGGACGGCGACGGCCTGGTCCAGGTGCAGCGGAACGCCGACCGTCCGCGCGAAGTTGTTGGTGGTGCCCAACGGCAGCAGGCCGAGTGCGATGTCGCGGTGGGCGAGCAGACGCGCGGCGGCGCTCAGGGTGCCGTCCCCGCCGCCGGCGATGAGCAGGTCCGGCCCGAGGTCGGCGGCCGCGGCGAGGGTCGCCTCGAGCCGGGCCGGCTGCTCCACCGGGTGGGTGGCGATCAGGTCGAAGCCGGCGGCCGTCAACAACGAGCAGGCCCGTTCGTACAGGTGGCGGCCCCAGCGGGAGTGGGCGTTGACGACGAGGGCGGCCCGCCGCTCTCGCCGGATGGCCGCACCCAGCTCCTGCTTCGTCCGCATGATCCCCGACCCTATCCTCAGCGGGCCAGGCCGGCCGAAGGATCAGTCGTTGACGCAGCGCAGTACCGGGCGCGTGGTCAACGCCGCCGGCTCCAACGCCCCCGGCGACCGCACGGTGAAGGTGGCGGACTCCCCGGGCAGCAGGGTGACCAGCGCCCGGTCCACGCTCGCCCCGGGGTCCAGGCGGTCCGGGAAGAGGGTGAGGTCGCGCAGGATCGTCCGGGCGGTGATCTGGACCCGCTGTCCGTCCGGGGCCGGCCGTACCACCGCCTCGTAGTCCGCCGACGGCCAGCGGACGGCCCGGTCCTCGGCGAAGAACCACAGGGCCCGGTCGGTCGTGTCGTCGGTGTCGGCGGTGAGCAGTTCGCGATCCGGGTCGTCGGGCCGGGCCAGCTCCGCCGGCAGGGTCAGCGTCACCCGGGAGTACGCGGGGACGTCCAGGTCCAGAGTGGTCTTCGCCTTCGGCTCGCCGGTGAGGGCCGACCGGATGACCGATGCCGCGGCCCGCCAGCCGGTCGCGGTGTCGTTGACGGCGACCAGGGCGACGGCGTCGTCGCGCGGTTGGAGGGTGAGGAGCCGGTCGGCGTACGCGCGGCGCAGCGCGTACCACAGCGGTTTGGGGCGGCCGTCGCCGTCCACGGCGGACCAGGAGGTGACCGGCCAGCAGTCGTTGAGCTGCCACAGGATGGTGCCCATGCAGACGCCCCGGTGGGAGCGGAAGTGTTCGATGCCGAGGGCGATCGCCCGGGCCTGGTTGAGCTGGGTGAGCCAGTGCCAGTCGTCGAAGTCGCGCGGCGGCGGCAGGTGGGCGTCCAGGGCCCGTCGCAGCTTCCGCTCGCCGTCGGCGGCCTTCTGGTGATGGGCCATTCCGCGGGAGTCGGGGGCGAGTGGCTGGTCGGAGAGCGCCCGGCGCAGCGTGGCGTACGCCGGCGGTGCCTGGAAGCCGAACTCGGCGACGAACCGGGGCACGTACTCCCGGTACTTCGTGTAGTCGTCGGCGTTCCACACGTCCCAGATGTGCGTGCTGCCGTGCGCCGGGTCGTTCGGATGGATCTCCTCGCTGCCCGACCAGGGGCTGCCCGGCCAGTACGGGCGGGTCGGATCCCACTCGCCGACGATGCGGGGGAGCAGGTCGAGGTAGTAGCCGCGCCCCCAGGTGCGCCCGGCGAGCGACTGCTGCCAGCCCCAGGCGCGCCAGCCCCACAGGTTCTCGTTGTTTCCCGTCCAGAGCACCAGGCTGGGGTGGCTGGCGAGCCGGGTCACCTGTTCGGCGGCCTCCGCGGCGACCTCCGAACGAAACGGCTCCTCCTCGGGGTAGGCCGCGCAGGCGAACAGGAAGTCCTGCTGCACCAGCAGCCCCGCCTCGTCGGCCAGGTCGTAGAAGTCCTCCGACTCGTACCGGCCGCCGCCCCAGACGCGCAGCAGGTTGACGTTGGCGTCGGTGGCCTGCCGCAGTCGCCCGGCCAGCCGCTCGCGGGTGATCCGGGTGGGGAAGGTGTCGTCCGGGATCCAGTTGACTCCCCGCACGAACACCGGCACGTCGTTGACGTGCAGGGTGAAGGCCGAGCCGTGGGCGTCCGGGCCGGTGTCCAGCCGCACCGAGCGGAAGCCGATCCGCCGCGACCAGGTGTCGAGGGTGCGGCCGTCGGGGCCGCGCAGCTCCACCCGGAGCGGGTGGCGGGCCGGCTCGCCGTACCCCCGGGGCCACCAGAGTGCGGGCTCGCGGACGGCGAGGGTCAGCACCGCCGTGCGCGCGCCGGGCGCGAGGGTCGTCTCGCCGGTCGCGCCGGCCACCGTGGCGTGCACGGTGACCGGCACGGCGGCCGCCCGCTCGACCTCGACGCGCAGCTCGACGCGGCCGTCGCGCCCGTCGATCGTGACCAGCGGGCGGACGGTGGCGAGCCGGGCGGTCGACCAGGCGTGCAGCCCGATCGGTTGCCAGATCCCGGCGGTGACCAGTGTCGGACCCCAGTCCCAGCCGAAGTTGCAGGCCATCTTCCGGATGAAGTGGAACGGCTCCGGGTAGGCGTTGGGCCGGTCGCCGAGCCGGTCCCGGTGCCCCTCGGCGTACCGGTAGGCCGACTCGAAGAGCACCGTCAGCGTGTTGCCGCCGGGGCGCAGCGACGACCGCACGTCGAACCGGTAGCCGCGGTGCATGTTCTCCGTCCGGCCCAGCTCCACCCCGTTGAGGGTGAGCGTGGCGACCGTGTCCAGGCCGGCGCAGACCAGCTCCACCCGGTCGGCGTCGTCGGGGTCGTGGTGGAACGTCGTCTCGTAGACCCAGTCCGTCCGCCCGATCCACGACAGCGCCAGCTCGTTGTCGTCCTGGAACGGGTCGGGGATCAGCCCGGCCGCGAGCAGGTCGGTGTGCACGCAGCCGGGGACGGTCGCCGGCACCGCCCGGCCGACGATCCCGGCGGGGACCTGCGGCCCCGGCAGCGCCCGCAGGGTCCACCCCTCGTGCAACGGCATCACGACGTCACCGGGCCCTTCCGGAGTCGAGGAACTGGTGGTGCGGGTCGTGCCGCCGGATGATGTTGCGCACCCGCCGAACGTAGCGCTTCGCGGCGGCGGTGACGAGTGCCCGTACCTCCGGGTGCCATCGTCGCCGGCGTCGCGGGAAAACGGACATACGGCACGGCGCGCGAGGAGTTTCGGCGTTCGCCGCGAGCCGGGGCGCGGGCTGCGCCATGATGGCCGCGAAGCCGCCCCGACAGACCTTCGTGTCGACCTCCGGGAGAGCGGGAGAGTGAACAGACAGGATGTGTCGGTCGAGCCGGCGGTCGCCGGTGCCCGGATGGCGGGCCTGGCCGACATGGTGTGGGACAACGCCCAGACGGATCCCGACGCGGTGCAGTTCCTGCGCCCCGACCCGGTCCCCCGGTCGTGGCCGGTGGCCGGGCCGCTGCGCGACGGGCCGTCGCCGGTGACCTGCCGGCAGTTCCGCGACGACGTGCTCACCATGGCCCGGGGGCTGGTCGCCGCCGGCGTGGAGCGCGGCGACCGCATCGGGTTGATGAGCCGAACCCGCTACGAGTGGACTCTCATCGACTACGCACTGTGGTCGATCGGTGCGATCACCGTCCCCGTGTACGACAACTCCAGCGCGGAGCAGGTGCACTGGATCCTGACGGACTCGGGCGCGGTGGGGTGCGTGGTCGAGACCGCCGAGGACGCCGCGACGGTGGCGGGCGTACGCCAGGACCTGCCCGAGCTGCGCCAGGTGTGGCAGATCGACGGCGGCGATCTGATCGCGCTGGCCGGGCAGGGCCGGGCCGTCGACGACGCGCAGGTCGAGGCGCGACGGCGCGCGGTGACCGGCGACGACGTCGCCACGATCGTGTACACCAGCGGCACCACCGGGCGGCCGAAGGGCTGCGCGCTGACCCACCGCGGCATCCACTGCGACGTCACCGGCGCCACGGTCGCGCTCCGGGACCTGCTGCGCCCGGGCGCGTCGACGGTGCTGTTCCTGCCGTTGGCCCACGCCTTCGCGCGGTTGATCCAGGTCGGCATGGTGTACCGGCGGGCGACGATGGTGCACGGCCCCGACATGTCCGCCGTCCCGGCGCAGCTGCGGAAGTACCGACCCACGTTCCTCCTCGCCGTGCCCCGGATGTTCGAGAAGGCGCACGACAAGGCGCGACGGCGGGCCGACGAGACGCGCCGGGGGTGGCTGTTCCGCCTCGCCGAGCGCGTGGCCGTCCGCCACAGCCGGGCCATGGACCGGCGTCGAGGTCCAGGGCTGCTGCTGCGACCGGCGCACGCGGTGTTCGAGGTCCTGGTGTACCGCAAGCTGCGCGGCGTCTTCGGCGGCCGGTGCCGGTTGGCCATCGTCGGCGGGGCGCCGCTCGGGGAGCGGCTGGGGCACTTCTTCCGCGGCGCGGGGCTGACGGTGCTGGAGGGGTACGGGCTGACCGAGACCTCGCCGGCGTTGACGACGAACACGCCGTCGGCGATGCGGATCGGCACGGCCGGCCGACCCCTCTCCGACGTCCAGCTCCGTATCGCCGACGACGGCGAGATCCTCGCCCGCGGGCCGGTCGTGTTCCCCGGCTACTGGAACAACCCCGACGCCACCCGGGACACCTTCACCGGCGACGGCTGGCTGCGCACCGGCGACCTGGGCAGCATCGACGCCGACGGGTACCTCACCATCACCGGCCGCAAGAAGGAGATCATGGTGACGGCTGCGGGCCAGACCCTCGCGCCGGCGCCGATCGAGGAGAGGATCCGCGAGCATCCGCTGGTCAGCCAGGTCATGCTCGTCGGCGACCGCCGCCCGTACGTCGCCGCCCTCGTCACCATCGACGAGCAGGCGTGGCCGCGGTGGCGCGCGGCGCACGGGCTGCCCGCCGTGCCCGTCGGACAACTGCGGCGCAACCCGGAGCTGCGCGGCGAGATCCAGGCCGCGGTCGAGCGGGCCAACGCGACCGTCTCGCACGCGGAACAGGTCAAGACCTTCGACATCCTGCCCCGGGACTTCACCGAGGACGCCGGTGAGCTCACCCCCACGTTGAAGATCAAGCGTGCGGCGGTGCAGGAGCACTACGGTGCGGACATCGACGCGCTCTACCGGGGGCACTGACCGCTAGCCCACCTGCTCGGCGAGCTCACGCAGCGCGTCCCGGAACGCCCTCTGGTCGTGGTATGGCCGGTGCCCCTCGATCGGTGGCGGGACGGTGTCGTCCGGGTCGGGGACGAGGTTCTGCGGGTCGCGTACCCGGATGTCGACGGCCCCGGCGGCGGCTTCGGCGCGGTGGGCCGTGGGGAAGACGGGACCGCCGACGCTGTCGGTGTCGCGCCAGAGGTTGCGCCACCGCCAGTCGAGGCGACCACCGAGGTCGCGGAGCGTGTGCTCGCCGAGGTACGCGGGACACACCCGGGCGTAGAGACGCTGCAACGGGCAGCCGTGGGTGAGCAGCGCGACGCGTCGCAGCGTGTCCGGTGGGAGCCGGAGCACGGCGGCGGCGGCGAGCACCGAGCCATGGCTGTGACCGGAGATGACGACCCCGGTCCGGCGGGTCAGCGCGCTCACGCGCCGGACGAGTTCCGGCACGGCCCGCTTGCCGTACGAGGGCGGCGCGAAGGGATGGATCGTCCGGGGCCAGAACGTCCCGAGGTCCCACAGGGCCGACAACGTCCGCCGCGCGTCCGGCGAGCGGTAGACCGTGACGCTGAGCACCACCAGACCGATGACGACCGCGCTGATGAGGTAGATCCCGGCATCGGTCAGGTACGCGGCGACCCGGGCCGCCTGGCTCTTGTCGGCGCTGAGCCGGGACGCGAGCTGCGTCGGCCCGGTGCCGACCAGGTCGAGGACGATCGTGCCCAGCCCCACCGAGGAGATCAGGAGCAGGGCGACGAGCGTGGGACCGAACAGCTCGGTGGCCTGCGAGCGGGCGACCGCCAGCTCGACCGTCACCAGCCGGGACCGGGCCTCGGGCGGCACGTGGGGGAAGTCCCGCCGCACGATGCGCTCGGCGTTGCGCCGTCGGCGTCGTCTGGTCAGCAGGAGCGACGACGCCAGCGCCGCGGCGGCGATCAGCAGGCCGACGATGGCGGCGGTGGCGGCCCACCAGTCGGCGGCGGGCGGCTCCAGCGGTGGGGCGCCGGGCAGAGGCGCCCGCACCGGGTTGGGGATCGCGCCCCGGTCGAGCAGGTCGGCCGTGCGGTAGACGAACGTGGCGGAGTACGCCGCCGCGACGATCACCGCCGCCGCGGCGAGCACCGGCGTGCCCATGCCGAGCAGGATCGGGGGTGTCTCGGTCCTGGTCCGGCGCCGGTGTCGCACGGTGAGGGCGGCCAGTCCCAACAGCAGCAGGCCCTGGGTGGCCGCCAGCGCGGCGGTGGCGCCGTCGGTGCCGGGCATGTTCCCGTCCGACGGGGGAGCGGTGCGCGGGACGAGCGCGTAGGCGAGCGCCAGGACGGTCAGCGCGATGCTCGCCAGCCGCAGGGCCCGTACCGGCCGGCGGGCCGCGGGGTGGTGCAGGCGGCCCCAGCTCAACAGCGCCGTGCAGGACAACAGCAGGAGGCCACAACCACCGAGCAGCCACCGTGCGGCGACGTCGGGTGTGGGCGCCATGGTGGCCGCGATCAGCCCGGCGTCGATGATCGCCGTGGCGATCGCGAAGTGGATCCAGCGCAGCCGGCCGGCGAGGTGGTCGTCGTCCCAGAACATCGGGTCGGCGAGCCCGTCGACGGCTCTGCCGTCTTCGGCGGGCGGGCCGATGTCGCCCACGTTGCGCGCCCGGCGCGAGCCGATCCACCAGATGAGCCGGATCGCGAGGAACGGCACCACCGCCAGCAGCACGATGCGCACGCCGTGCGGCAGGGACCCGAGCCAGGACAGCAGGGGCCGGTCGGCCGCGCACCAGGGCCGCGCGGCGCACTGGTATCCAATAAGGTCGATGGTGACGCCGACCACGGCCAGCGCGTACGCCGCGGTCAGCGTGCCGGCGAGCAGCCGGCACATGGCCGTCAGCACGCCGTGGCGGCCGGGTCCGGCCGGTCGCATCCACACCGACACGTTCGACAACATGAACGGCAGCAGGAGCAGGGTCAGCACCTTGAGCAGCAGAGCCCCGCCGGTGAGGTCGCCCCAGCGGTACGCCTCGACGGTGACCCCCGGGACGCCCTCGCGGCCCGCCAACCCCGGCCGGATCCGGTAGAAGCCCGCGCGACGGTCGCCCGCCACCCGCACCACGATCGGATGATCGAGGATGGTCTCCGCGCGGGCGCCGGCGACGCCGTGTACGCGTACCTCGACCTTCTCCGTCACCAGTCGAGATTCCCAAAGGGCGGCCCCGGCCATCGGGATTACCGGGAATCACCGCCGCCGGTGGGCGGCCTGCGGGGGCCCGTCGGCGGACGTGCCGTCAGCGACCTCGCCACCCCCACCGCCGCTTCGGGGCGCCCGCGACCGGCCCCACGCCACTGCCCGCGGCCTCCTCCATCTCGACCATGCGCGCCCCGATCCGCAGCTTCGCCACGATCTCCGCGCCGGCCGGGCCGAGGAGCCCGGCCAACCCGTTGCCCAGCGTCAGCACCATCCGGGCCCGGTCGAAGTCGCGGATCAACGCCAGGCACTGCGCGTAGACCGCGTACGTGTTGGCCAGCTCCCAGAGGCTGAGCGGCCGGCTCGGATCGGCGAGGTTCTGGCGCAGTTCGCTGGCCCGGGAAGCCGCCATCGCCGCCTCCCGGGCGTCGTCGCCGGCCGACGAGCCGGTGATGGCCCGGTGCAGCAGCGCGTTCGCCTGGTTGTGGTACGCGGTGCCCATCGCCTCCTGCGTCTTCACCCCGGCGCCCGGCGGCGGCCCGGCCGTCCGTAGCCCCGTCGCCAGAGCCTCCTCGAGCAGGTCGATGCGCGTGGCGGGCTGCCCGGCGGCGAAGGCGGACTCCGCCACGTCCACCATCGCGGTGATCAGCTCGGCCAGGGCCTCGTCACGACGCGGACTGGTCGCGTTCCGGTCCTCGGCCGCCACCGCCTCGTTGACCTGCGTGAAGACGCTCACCGCCTCGCGGCCGAGGGTCATCCCCTCGGCGGGGCGCCCACGCGCGGAGGACAGCATGCCGCGCCGCCACAACGCCCGGGCCAGCTGCTGCTGGTCGCGCCGGTCGCCCGGCCCTGGGCCGGCCGCCGCGCGCCGGTAGGCATCGATCACCTCGCCCCACAGCCGGTCGGCCTCCGGCCAGTTGTGCTGCTGCGTCGACAACTCGCGCGCCCGCTCGAACAATGCCGTCCGTCGCTCCGGCCCCATGTCCCCGCACCGCCCTCCGCCGTAGCCACCCGGGCCCCGCCGCCTCGAGCGATCGCCGTCGATTCTACGGCGGGGTGGCGAGCGGTCCGGGGGACGACGAACGGCGCCCGCGTGCTCCCGTCGAGGGCCGCGCCGGTGCGCCGCCCGCCGGTGCGGACGGCGGCTATCGCGGGTGGGTGGGGCGCACGGCGCGCACCAGGAGCGCCACGACCGTGGTGCCCGCGGCGAGCCCGGCCAGCAGCAGCACGGCGCCGACCGCGTACAGGCCGGTGTCGTCCCGGGAGGCCCAGGTCGCGGCCCAGGCGGCGGTGAACGCGAGGGTCAGCGCGGCGGACGCCGGCACCGGCCGCACGCCGACCAGCAGCGCGCCGACGAACACCACCAGCAGCGTCAGCCCGCACCCGACGACCTGCCACGCCTGGTACGGGCCGCTCGTCGCACCGGTGACCGGGTCCACCTGATAGCCGGTGTCCCAGCCCAGCCACGCGTACCAGGCGGCGGCCGACAGCAGCGCGACGGCCAGGGCGCCCGCCGCCTGGGTCAGGGGAGTAGCGGGACGGAGGGCGGAGGTGAATCTCATGCGGCCGACGCTATGCCGGGCCGTCGGTCGACGCATGAGCGCCCGTACCCACGGACTTGTCGTTCCCGCCATCGCCGGCCGGCCCGGCCCTTACGCTGCCGGGGAGGAGGGGTGCACATGGCGGGAGCGCAGCGCGTGGCCGTACTCGGGCTCGGCGGGATGGGTTCGCCGATGGCGGCCAACATCCTCCGGGCCGGCCTGCCCACCGTGGTGTGGAACCGCCGCCCGGAGCCGGCCCGCCGCCTCGGCGAGCTGGGCGCCGAGGTCGCCGACGCCCCGGGGGACGCGGTACGCCGGGCGGACGTGGTGATCACGATGGTGACCGACGCGGACGCCGTCCTGGACATCGCCGACGGTCGGGGCATGCTGGCCGCGATGCCCGACGGGGCGATCTGGGCACAGATGAGCACCATCGGGGTCGACGGCACCGGGCGGGTCGCCCGACTGGTCGCCGAGCGCCGGCCCGGCGTCGTCCTGGTGGACGCCCCGGTGGCGGGCAGTCGGGGGCCGGCCGAACAGGGGAAGCTTCTCGTCCTCGCCTCCGGCCCGGAGGAGGCGCGGGAGCGGACCGCTGCGGTCTTCGACGCGGTGGGGCAGCGTACGGTCTGGGTCGGCCCGGCCGGGGCCGGCTCGCGGCTCAAGCTGGCCAACAACCTGATGCTCGCCTTCCTCTCCGAGGGGCTCGCCGAGGCGATCGCGTTCGGCCGGGCGCTCGGACTGGACCGGTCGGCGGTGCTCGGCGCGCTGCAGGGAGGTCCGCTGGCCGCGCCCTGGGCGGCGGAGAAGATGGAGCGGATCGCCCGCGACGACTACTCCCCGCAGTATCCGCTCACTCTCGCGCTCAAGGACGTGAACCTGGCGCTGCGCGAGGTCGACGTCGACCGGTTCGCCGTGGCCAGCACCCTGGCCGCGCAGTGGCAGCGGGCGGTGGACCGCGGGTTCGGCGCGGACGACGTCACCGTGGTCACCCGCGCTCTGGAGCACTGAGTCGGGGCCGCTCCCCGATCCTTCGGACCACCGTCGCCGGCTCTCTCCCGGCGCGCTCTCCGCCCCCCTTGGTCGAGGTATTCGAACCGATTTCAGGCGGTAGGAGTGATCAGTAGGGTTAAGGTGATTTTGCGCAGGTTCCAAGCGGCCCGTTGTCCCCGGCCCTACCCGTTGCACCCGGCGCGGGCCACCGTCTCCGCAGCGTGCGGTGGACGAGCGTCGCAGCACGACCCACGCCGGCGGCCGCCCCGCCGGCCGGCGATCCACACGGTTGTCGCCGCGGAGTCGCGCGTGCCCGGACGGAGAGATGATGTCCCTGCTTGACGATGTCAACCAGCCCGCAGACCTCAATCGGCTCACCGGCGACCAGCTCGGGTCGCTCGCGACCGAGATCCGGGAGTTCCTCGTCGAGGCGGTCTGCCGGCGGGGCGGGCACCTCGGGCCCAACCTCGGCATGGTCGAGCTGACCCTCGCGCTGCACCGCGTGTTCCGCTCCCCGCACGACCGGATCATCTTCGACACCGGGCACCAGGCGTACGTCCACAAGCTGCTCACCGGCCGACGGGAGCGCTTCACCAGGCTGCGCGGGCGGGGCGGCCTGTCGGGCTACCCGCGACGTGCCGAGTCACCGCACGACATCGTCGAGAACTCCCACGCCTCGACCGCGCTCTCCTACGCGGACGGGCTCTCCCGCGCGTACGCCCTGGACGGGATCCGCCGCACGGTGGTGGCGGTCATCGGCGACGGCGCCCTCACCGGCGGACTCGCCTGGGAGGCGCTGAACAACCTGGCGACCTCGCCGGGCCGCGTGGTGATCGTCCTCAACGACAACGGCCGGTCGTACGCCCCGACGGTGGGCGGCCTGGCCGCCCACCTCGCCGGCCTGCACACCGCCGCCACCGGTGACGACCCGGCCGGGCCGACGCCCGACGCGCCGACCATCTTCCAGGCGCTCGGGCTGGCGTACCTCGGCCCGGTCGACGGTCACGACGTCGCACAGGTCGAGGCGGCGCTGCGCACCGCCCGCGCCGGTGACCGGTCGGTCGTGGTGCACTGCGTCACCCGGAAGGGGTACGGGCACGTGCCGAGCGAGGCCGACGAGGCCGACCGGCTGCACGCCGTCGGCGTGGTCGACCCGCGGACCGGCCAGCCGGCCAACGCGCCGGGCCGGACCTGGACGGATGCCTTCTCCGACGAACTGGTGGCCATGGGCGAGGACTGCCCCGACCTGGTGGCGGTCTCGGCGGCGATGCTCGGCCCCACCGGCCTCGCCGGCTTCGGGGCGCGCTACCCCGACCGGACCATCGACGTCGGCATCGCCGAGCAGCACGCCGTCACCTCGGCGGCCGGGCTCGCCATCGGCGGCAAGCATCCGGTGGTCGCCGTCTACGCCACTTTCCTCAACCGGGCGGTCGACCAGGTTCTGCTCGACGTGGCCCTGCACCGGCTGCCGGTCACCCTCGTGCTCGACCGGGCGGGGATCACCGGCCCGGACGGGCCCAGCCACCACGGCATGTGGGACCTGGCGCTGCTGGGCGCGGTGCCGGGGCTGCGGGTGGCCGCGCCACGCGACGAGACGACCCTGCGCGAGGAGCTGCGGGAGGCGGTCGCCGACCAGGACGGGCCCACGGTGCTGCGGTTCCCGAAGGCCAGGGTGGGCGACGAGATCCCCGCCCTCTACCGGACCGGCGGTCTGGACGTCCTGCGCACCGCGGCGGGCGCGCCGGTCCTCCTGGTCGCCGTCGGCGCGATGGCCGCGCCCGCGCTGCGCGCGGCCGACCTGCTCGCGGAAGCTGGCGTGGAGTGCACGGTCGTGGACCCGCGCTGGGTCCGGCCGGTGAACCCGGCGCTGGCCGGTCTGGCCGCCGAACACGCCCTGGTGGTCACCGTCGAGGACGGCGTCCGCGACGGGGGCGTGGGGGGCGCCGTCGCGCTGGCGTTCGCCGACGCGGGCGTGGGCAGCCCGGTGCGCGCCCTGGGCCTGCCGACGTCGTTCATCACCCACGGCGAGCGGGCCGGTCTGCTCGCCGAGCACGGGCTGGACCCGCCCGGCATCTGCGCCGCGGTGCTGCACCAGGTGTCCACCCTCCCCGCCGACCTCGCCGTGCGGGTGCGGGCCCGGGCGCAGCAGCCGCTGACCCCGCTGCCCGGATGAACCGCCGTCGCCCCCGCGCCCGAGAGGAAGGACAGGGATGAGTCAGCAGACCGTCGTGCCCGCGGTGCACCGGCTCGCCCAGGCCCGGGCGGAGGAGAACTTCCCCGTGGCGCTCCGGGTGCTGCCCGCGCGGCACCGCCGCCACCTCATCGCCGTCTACGGGTACGCCCGCCACGTCGACGACGTCGGCGACGAGCCCATGGCGCCCGGGGTCGACCGGCTCGCCGAGCTGGACCGGATCGAGGCCGAACTGCGCGCGCTGTACACCGGCCGCACGGTGAGCCATCCGGTGGTCCGGGCCCTCGCCCCGACCGTGGCCCAGTGCCGCCTTCCCCTCGACGCGCTGGTCCGGCTCGTCGAGGCGAACCGGGTCGACCAGCGGGTCACCCACTACGGCACCTTCGCTCAGCTGGTCGACTACTGCACCCTGTCCGCGAACCCGGTCGGTGAGCTGGTGCTGCACGTGTTCGGACAGGCCGGGCCGGCGCAACGGGCGCTCTCCGACCGGATCTGCACGGCGCTGCAACTGGTCGAGCACCTGCAGGACGTGGCCGAGGACCACCGGCGCGGCCGGATCTACCTGCCGGCGGAGGACCGGGAACGGTTCGGGGTCACCGAGGACGACCTGGCCCGACCCGCCGCGAACCGGCCGCTGCGCGAGCTGATCGCCTTCGAGGCGGAGCGGGCCCGGGCCTGGATCGACGCCGGCGCGCCGCTGGTGTCGGCGCTGCGTGGCTGGGCCCGGCTGGCGGTCAGCGGCTACCTGGCCGGTGGCCGGGCAACCCTCGACGCGCTCGCGGAGGCCGACCACGACCCGCTGCGGTGGTCCGTGCGCCCCCGCCGCGGGCGGGTGCTGCGCCGCTGGCTGTCCGCGACCGTGCGGAGCGCCGGATGACCGCGACCGTCGGCGTCGAGGCCGCCTACCGCCGCTGCGAGGACATCACCCGTAGCCAGGCCGCCAACTTCGCGTACGGCATCCGGCTGCTGCCGGGGGCCAAGCGTCGCGCGCTCTCGGCCATCTACGCCACGGCCCGGCGGGTCGACGACATCGGCGACGGCGACCTGCCGCCGGAGGAGAAGCTGCGCCGGCTGGAGCAGACCCGGGCCGCGCTGCACCGGCTGCCCGCCGACGGCGGCGGCGACCCGGTCCTCACCGCGCTCGGGCACGCCGCGACCCGGATGCCGATCCCGCTGGCCGCCTTCGACGAACTCGTCGACGGCTGCGCGGCCGACGTCACCGGCCGCCGGTACGAGACCTTCGAGGACCTGCACTGGTACTGCCGCTGCGTGGCCGGCTCGATCGGTCGGCTCTCCCTCGGCGTCTTCGGCACCGCCGAGTCCGGCGTGGCGGCCCCGCTGGCCGACGCGCTCGGCGTCGCCCTGCAACTCACCAACATCCTGCGCGATCTCGTCGAGGACCGCGTCGACGGGCGGATCTACCTGCCCGCCGAGGACCTGGCGCGGTTCGGCTGCGCGCTGGAGTTGGGCGACGGTGGCTTCACCGATCCGCCCGAGCGGCTGACCGACCTGGTCCGCTTCGAGGCGGCCCGGGCGGCCCGCTGGTACGACACCGGTCTTCGGCTGCTGCCGCTGCTCGACCGGCGCAGCGCCGCCTGCACCGCGGCGATGGCCGGCATCTACCGCCGGCTGCTCGCCCGGATCGCGGCCGAGCCCCTCGCGGTCACCCGCGGACGGGTGTCGTTGCCCGCCTCCGAGAAGGCCTGGGTGGCGGCCCGGGCACTGGTCGGGCGATCCGCATGACCGGGCCGACAGCTCCGCCGGGCGGCGGCGGTGTGTGCGTCATCGGCGGCGGGCTGGCCGGCATCACCGCGGCGATCCGCCTCGCCGACCTCGGCCTTCCGGTGACCCTGCTGGAGAGCCGGCCCGAACTCGGCGGTGCCACCTACTCGTTCCGCCGGCACGGGCTGACCGTGGACACCGGGCAGCACGTCTTCCTGCGCTGCTACCACGCGTACCGGGGCCTGCTGGACCGGCTCGGCACCACCGCCGGCACGGACCTGCAACCGCGGTTCTCGGTGCCGGTGGTGCTTCCCGGCCGGCCGCCGCACCTGCTGGCCCGCCGCCGGCTGCCCGCGCCGGCGCACCTGCTGCCCGCCCTGGCCGGCTACCGGCTGCTCAGCCCCGGCGAGCGGCTCGCCGCCGTCCGCGCCTGTGCCGCGCTGCGGCACGTCGACCCGGACGCGCCGGCCACCGACCGGATCGCCTTCGGTGACTGGCTCGCCGCGCACGGCCAGAGCGAGCGCGCGGTGCGCCGGCTCTGGGACCTGATCACCGTGGCGGCGTTGAACCTGCCCAGCACACAGGCGTCGCTGGCCCTGGCCGCCCGGGTGTTCCGCACCGGTCTGCTCGAGGCGGCCGACGCCGGCGACATCGGCCGCCCCCTGGTGCCCCTGGTCGACCTGCACGCGGTCGCCGCCCGGCGGGTGCTGGACCGGCTCGGTGCCCGGGTGCACATCCGGACCCGGGTCCGGTGGATCCACCCGGAGCCCGGCGGTTTCCGCGTCGGGGTGGGCGGCGGCGAACTCGCCGCGGACGCGGTCGTGCTGGCGGTGCCCCACCAGACCGCGGCCGCGCTGGTGCCCCCGCCCGCCGCGCCGGACGCGGGCGTCTGGCACCGGTTGGGCGCGGCCCCGATCGTCAACGTGCACCTGCGCTACGCCCGCCGGATCACCCGGCTGACCATGGCCGCCGCGGTGGACTCCGCGGCACAGTGGATCTTCGACCGGTCGGCGCCGGACGCCGGCGACGAGCAGCACCTGGTGGTGTCGCTGTCGGCCGCCGACGCCGAGATCGACCGCCCGGCCGCCGAACTGGTGGCGGCACAGCGCCACGCGCTGGCCGAGCTGTTCCCCGCCGCCCGCCACACCCCGGTACGCGACGCGTTCGTCAGCCGGGAACCGCGGGCGACCTTCCGGCAGGCCCCCGGCACCCGGGCGTACCGGCCGGCTCCGACCACTCGCCTGCCCGGGCTGGTACTGGCTGGCGCTTGGACCGACACCGGATGGCCGGACACGATGGAGGGCGCGGTACGCAGCGGCCAGGAGGCCGCCGACATCCTCGCCCGGCAGCTCGTGTCCCGGCCCCGACACCACACGGAGGCCGCACGATGACCGTTGTACGCAGCCGCAGCAGCGACCAGATCCAGACTCACGTCGAGCCGGCGATCCGGGTCCTCCTCGACCGTCTGGACGCGGGCAACCGGCTGGTCGCCGGCTACCAGCTCGGCTACTGGGACGCCGACGGGTCACCCGCCGCCAACCAGGGCAAGGGCCTGCGTCCGGCGCTGGCGCTGCTGTCGGCCCGGGCCGCGGGCGCCGACGTCGGGGCGGGCGTGCCGGCCGCCGCCGCCGTCGAGCTGGCGCACAACTTCTCGCTGCTGCACGACGACGTCATGGACGGCGACACCGAGCGACGCCACCGGCCGACCGCGTGGACGGTGTTCGGCGTGGGTCCGGCGATCCTCGCCGGCGACGCGCTCATCGGGCTCGCGTACGAGGCGCTGGTCGAGCAGCCCGGCGGCCACCCGGCGGCGCAGCGGCTCGCCCACGACGTACGGGCGCTGATCGCCGGCCAGATGGCCGACCTCACCTTCGAGCGGCGCGACGACGTCACCCTCGACGAGTGCCTGACCATGGCGGGAAACAAGACGGCCGCCCTGCTGGCCGGGTCGTGCGCGCTCGGCGCGCTGCTCTGCGGCGCACCGGCCGCGCTCGTCGACGGCCTGTCCCGGTTCGGCTTCCACCTGGGACTGGCCTTCCAGCTCGTCGACGACGTGCTCGGCATCTGGGGAGACCCGCGGCGCACTGGCAAGCCGGTCGGGTCGGACCTGCGCGCCCGCAAGCGCAGCATCCCGGTCGTCCGGGCGCTGAGCGGCGGTGACGCCGCGGGCGCGGCCCTGGCCGAGCTCTACCGCGCGCCGGCACCGCTCGGCGACGACGACGTCGCCCGGGCGAGCGCACTGGTCGAGGAGACCGGCGCCCGCGACTGGACGCAGCAGCGGGCCTGGCAGGAGACCGAACGGGCCCGGGCCGAGCTGGACGCGCTGGAGCTGCCGGACGACGTACGCGGCGAACTCGCCGACGTGGCCGACTTCATCACCGGGCGGGACCACTGATGACCGAGCTGCTGTCCCCGAAGACCGCCACGACCGCCGACGCCGGGCGGGCCGTCGGCCCGGACGGGTCCGACGCGTCCTGGGCGGCGCTACGCCGGGCCCGGGACCACCTGCTCGACCTCCAGGACGAGGCCGGCTGGTGGAAGGGCGAGCTGGCCACCAACGTCACCATGGACGCCGAGGACCTGATGCTACGGCAGTTCCTCGGCATCCGGACCGCTGAGCAGACCGAAGAGACGGCCCGCTGGATCCGCTCCCAGCAGCGCCCGGACGGCTCGTGGGCCACCTTCCACGGCGGTCCGGGCGACCTCTCCACCACGATCGAGGCGTACCTGGCGCTGCGGCTGGCGGGCGACGAGCTGGAGGCGACGCACATGGCGAGCGCCGCCGCGTTCGTCCGCGCGCACGGCGGACTCGCCGCGAGCCGGGTGTTCACCCGGTTCTGGCTGGCCCTGTTCGGCCACTGGCCGTGGTCCCGGCTGCCCGCCGTCCCGCCCGAGCTGGTCCTGCTGCCGTCGTGGGTCCCGTTCAACGTCTACGACTTCGCCTGCTGGGCCCGGCAGACCATCGTCCCGCTGTCCATCGTCCGCGCGCTGCGCCCGGTGCGGTCGCTCGGCTTCGACGTCGACGAGCTGCGCACCGCCGCGCCGCCGTCCCGGCCACCCCGGCTGCGCACCCGGCCCGGCCTGCTGTACCGGTTGGACCGGATGGCCAGCGGGTACGAGCGCGTCGCCCGCGGGCCGGTACGCCGGCACGCGCTGCGCCGCGCCGCCGAGTGGATCGTGGCCCGCCAGGAGGCCGACGGGTCCTGGGGCGGGATCCAGCCACCCTGGGTCTACTCGCTGATGGCGCTGCACCTGCTCGGCTACCCGCTCGACCACCCGGTGCTGCGGGCCGGGCTGGCCGGCCTGGAACGGTTCACCGTGCGGGAGGAGACCCCGGACGGCCCGGTCCGCCGGTTGGAGGCGTGCCAGTCCCCGGTCTGGGACACCGCGCTCGCCGTCATCGCGCTCTCCGACGCCGGACTGCCGCCCGGCCATCCCGCCCTGGACCGGGCCGGCCGGTGGCTGCTCGACGAGGAGATCCGCATCCGCGGTGACTGGGCCGTACGCCGGCCGAACACGCCGGTGGGCGGCTGGGCCTTCGAGTTCGACAACGACGGGTACGCCGACACCGACGACACCGCCGAGGTGATCATGGCGTTGCGGCGGACCGGCGTGCCGGCCGAGGGCGCGGTGCTGCGGGCCACCCGCTGGATGCTCGGCATGCAGTGCCGCGACGGCGGGTGGGCCGCGTTCGACGCCGACAACACCCGGGCGATCCTCGGCGACCTGCCGTTCTGCGACTTCGGCGAGGTCATCGACCCGCCCAGCGCCGACGTCACCGCGCACATCGTCGAGGCGCTGGCCGCGGAGAACTTCGGCGGCACCGCGGCGGTGCGCCGCGGCGTGCACTGGCTGCTGCGCCACCAGGAGCCGGACGGGTCCTGGTTCGGCCGGTGGGGCGCCAACCACGTGTACGGCACCGGCGCGGTCGTCCCCGCCCTGGTGGCCGCCGGTGTGCGGCCCGGCCACCCGGCGATCCGGCGGGCCGTCGAGTGGTTGCTGGCGCACCAGAACGCGGACGGCGGCTGGGGCGAGGACCTGCGCTCCTACCGCGATCCGGCCTGGATCGGGCGGGGCGAGTCCACGGCGTCGCAGACCGCCTGGGCGCTGCTCGCGCTGCACGCCGCCGGCCACGGGTCGGGGGAGCCGGCCGGCCGGGCGGTGACCTGGCTGGTCGACACCCAACGGCCGGACGGTGGCTGGGACGAGCCGCAGTTCACCGGCACCGGCTTTCCCGGCGACTTCTACATCAACTACGGGCTGTACCGACTGGTGTTCCCGATCAGCGCGCTCGCCCGGATCCTCGGCGCGCGGGGCGGTGAGGTCGTGGCCACGGTGCCCGGCATCGAGGCCACGGTGACCCGGTGATCCGGCCCGCCGTCCCGAACGACCCGGCGTGGACGCTGTACGCGCCCATGCGGCCGGAGGCGTCGGCGTTGCGGCGCGGGCTGGGCGACACCGACCCGTACGGGCGGCTGACCCTGTGCCGGACCGGGACCGGGCCTCGACGGGCCCGCTCGGCCGCCGCCCGGCGCCCGGCCGGGACCGGCCCGGTCGCGGTCGCCGGCATCGGCGGCGGGCTCGCGCCCGGGCTGGCCACGGGTGACGTGGTGGTGGCCAGCGTGGTGCGCGCCGACCCGCTGGCCCTCGACGCCCCGCAGGGCGAGGTGCGGATGCCCGACGCCGACCTGCTCGCCGCCGTGCTGCGCCGCCGTGGCCTGCGGGTGCACGTGGGGCCGGTGGTCAGCACGGACCGGCTGGCCGACGGCGGCGCCCGGGACCGGCTGGCCGCGACCGGCGCCCTCGTCGCCGACCTCGAATCGGCCTGGCTGCTGGCCGGCTGCGCCGGCCGCCCGACGGCCTGCGTGCGGGTGGTCGCGGACACGGCGGCCGGCTCGCTGTACCGGCCGACCACCCTCGGCCGGGTCCGCGCCGCGCTGCGGGTGCTGCCGGTGGTGGCGGCCGCGCTCACCGAGTGGGCCGAGGTGGCCGGCAGCGTGCACCACGTGCTGCTCGCCTCCCCCCGGTCGTTCTGTGCCGGGGTGGAGCGGGCGATCGCGGTGGTGGAACAGGCGCTGGACCGGCACGGACCGCCGGTGTACGTCCGCAAGCAGATCGTGCACAACGCCCGGGTGGTGGCCGACCTCCAGGCCCGCGGCGCGGTGTTCGTGGACGAACTGGACGAGGTCCCCGACGGCGCTCCCACCGTCTTCTCCGCGCACGGCGTGTCGCCGGCGGTCCGACAGGAGGCCACCGAGCGGCGGCTGCCGGTCATCGACGCCACCTGCCCACTGGTCACCAAGGTGCACGCCGAGGCGCGCCGGTTCGCCGGGCGGGGCGACACGGTGCTGCTCGTCGGGCACGAGGGCCACGAGGAGACCGACGGCACGCTGGGCGAGGCGCCCGGGCGGATCCGGCTGGTGCCGGACCCGGCCGCGGCCGAGACCGTGCAGGTCGACGACCCGTCGCGGGTGTCGTACCTGGTCCAGACCACGCTCGCCGTGGACGAGGCGGCGGGGATCCTGGACACCCTGCGTCGGCGCTTTCCGGCGCTGGCCGGGCCCGCTTCGGACGACATCTGCTACGCCACCACCAACCGGCAGCGGGCGATCACGGCCGTCGCCGCCCGCGCCGACCTGGTCCTGGTGGTCGGCTCGGCCAACTCCTCCAACTCCCGTCGGCTGGTGGAGGTCGCCGAGCGCGCGGGGGCGCGCGCGCATCTGGTGGACGACGTGAGCGGCATCGACCTGCGCTGGCTGGCCGGCGCGGCGACGGTCGGGGTCACGGCCGGCGCGTCGGCGCCGCCGGATCTGGTCGACGAGGTGGTCGCCGCGCTGACCGCACTCGGCGCGAGGGAGGTGAGCGAGCACACCGCTGCCGTGGAGGACGTGGTTTTCACCCTGCCGAAGGAGGTACGGCCGTGAGTATGCCGTTGCGTCAGAGCCTGCGGGTCGCCAGTTACCTGGCCGGCCAGAAGATACGCCGGCGGAAGCGGTTCCCGCTGCTGCTGGAGCTGGAGCCGCTGTTCGCCTGCAACCTGAAGTGCGCGGGCTGCGGCAAGATCCAGCAGCCGGCGAACCTGCTCAAGCGTCGGATGCCCGTGGAGCAGGCCCTCGCCGCGGTGGAGGAGTGCGGCGCGCCGATGGTCTCGATCGCCGGTGGCGAACCGCTCATGCACCCGGAGATCGACAAGCTGGTCGCCGAGCTGGTCCGGCGCAAGAAGTACGTCTTCCTCTGCACCAACGCCGTCCTGCTGCCGAAGAAGATCGACAAGTTCCGCCCGTCGCCGTACTTCGCGTTCACCGTCCACATCGACGGGCTGCGCGAGCGGCACGACGCGTCGGTGTGCAAGGACGGCGTCTTCGACGCCGCGGTGGAGGCGGTGCGCGACGCCAAGCGGCGCGGGTTCCGGGTCACCACCAACACCACGTTCTTTAACACCGACACGCCGCAGACCATCATCGAGGTCCTCGACTACCTCAACGACGACCTGGGCGTGGACGAGATGATGCTCTCCCCGGCGTACGCCTACGAGAAGGCGCCGGACCAGGAGCACTTCCTCGGGGTGACGGAGACCCGGGAGCTGTTCCGCAAGGCCTTCTCCGGCGGTCGGCGGGCCCGCTGGCGGTTGAACCACTCGCCGCTCTTCCTCGACTTCCTGGAGGGGAAGGTGGACTTCCCCTGCACCGCCTGGGCCATCCCGTCGTACTCGCTGCTGGGCTGGCAGAAACCCT
Organism: Micromonospora sp. WMMD812; assembly: GCF_027497215.1. NCBI lineage: Bacteria > Bacillati > Actinomycetota > Actinomycetes > Micromonosporales > Micromonosporaceae > Micromonospora > Micromonospora sp. WMMD812. Next base: position 890,236 of record NZ_CP114904.1, read on the forward strand.
GTTACCTGATGTCCGACGGGTACGCGTCGAGCTACCGGGAGTTGGTCGAGCAGACCGACTGGGACAGCTACGGCCGGGGCCGCGACGAGCGCTGCGCCAACTGCATGGCGCACTGCGGGTACGAGCCGACCGCGGTGCTGGCCACCATGTCCTCGCTGCGCGAGACGATGCGGGCGGCGCGACTCAACTAGACGGGTCGCACGCGAGGGTGTTGAGGTCGGCCGTCGCACACCGACCCTCGACACGCTCCGCCCCGGCCCTTCGACGCGGGTGGGGCGCCACCAGCCGGAACCGGCCGGCCGGCGGGCGGTCGTGGCGGTTCACCCGAACCGGCTGGCGAGCCGGCGGTACACCGCGGGCAGCACTCCGCGTACCGCCACCGGCAGGCGCAGCCAGCCCGGCACGTAGACCTCGGCGCGGTCGCGGAGGATGGCGTCGGCCAGCGCGTCCGCCACCCGCTCCGGCGCCAGCGGACGGGGGATGCGGCGTCGGTACGGCTGGCCCCGGCGGGCGAAGAACGGGGTGTCGACGACTCCGGGCACCACCATGCTGACCGCCACGTGGCGGGAGGCCAACTCCAGCCGCAGGCTCTGCGCGAAGGCGTCCAGGCCGGCCTTGGTGGCCGCGTAGACCGCTTCGCCGTCCACCCCCAGCCGGCCGGCGATCGACCCCACGAACACCAGATGGCCGCCGCGGTGACACATACTGGGCAACAGTGCCCGGGTCAGCTCGATCGGTGCCCGCAGGTTCACCGCGAGCAACTCGTCGGCGAGCGGGTCGGCCATCCCGCCGAACGGTCCGGCCCAGCCCAGGCCGGCGTTGTTGACCAGCACGTCCACCCGGGCATGTCGGGCCAGAGCCCGCTCGGCCAACTCCCGCCCGGCGTGCGGCCGGCTCAGGTCGGTCAGCAGGGTGGTGGCGCCGGTCTCCGAGGCGAGCCGGTCGAGCCGGGCGGCGTCCCGTCCGGCGGCGACGACGTGGCTCCCGTCCCGGGCGAGCCGCCGCACCACCGCCGCCCCGATCCCCGACGAGGCGCCGGTCACCAGCACCACCGCGCCGGTCAGGCGCACCGCGGCACCCGGGGTGGTACGGCTCCCGGCAGCGGCTGGCCGGACGTGTCCACGATTCCACCGGTCGTACCGGCCTCGCGCGGCACCCGATCGGCCGGGCCGTCCCGGACGGGAACGCCGGCACCCGGGCCGCCGTCGAGCCGGGCACCGGCGGACCCGGTCCGCCCGTCCGGGGCGCCGTCGACGTCGGCGAGCAGCCCGGCGAGACCGGCCCGCAGCGCCGTGACGAAGGCCTCACCGACGTCCGCGAGCGCCTCGTTGAGCAGCATCCCGACCTCGAAACCGCTCCCGCGGCGCAACAGGGCGATGCCGATGTGCACCCCCTCGGCGAGGGCGACCACCGGGGCGGCCGACCGGATCGGGGCGCCGCTGAGCAGCCGTGCCTGGAACAGCGCCGGCACGTACGAGACCACCAGGTTGAGGCGGCGGCTGGTGTAGACCCGCCGGGCGAACGCGGCGTGCACCGGCGCGGGCAGAGCGCCCATCGCCCGCATCACCAGGCCGGCCGCCTCCGGTTCGCCGCTGCTCAGCGCGGCGCGCATCGCCCGGCGCACCGCGGCGATCCGGTCCGGCGCGGGCGCCGGCCGCAGCGGAAGGTCGAGGGTGACCGCGCCGGTCCAGTTGCCCTGGGTGGGCGCCCGTCGGCGCGGATCGCGGGAGACCGCGAACATCGCCCGCAACCGGTCCGGGGCCGGGGCCGGGTGCGCCGAGGCCAGCGCGCCGGCGGTGAGCGCGAGCATCAGCTCGCTGGAGTGTGCCTGGCAGGCGCGGGCGGCGCGCAGCACGTCGGCGGCCGGCAGGGTCGCGGTGAGCAGACGCCGTCGCGGCGAGTCGATGCGGCGGTTGAGCGGCGTGCGCGGCGCGGCGCCCTGGGTGGCCAGCCGGGCCAGTCCCCGTACGGTCCGCCCGACGCGACGGGCCGCGTCCCGGGTCCGGTCGAGCCCACCCCGTCCGGGGTCGGTCTCCGGCCGGCTCGCGGGAGCTCCGGCGGCCGCGGTACGGCCCCCAGTGGCGCCGCCCGGTCCGGGTTCCGCCGCCCCCGGCCGCTCGTCCGACGCGGCTCCGGCTCCCGTTCCCGCCGTCGCTGCGCCCGCCTCCGGTCCGCCCGCCGTCGCCGCTGGCGGCCGATCGGTGTCGAGCAGCCGCTGTAGGACGGCGATGACGGACAACCCGTCCCCGAGGGCGTGGTGCAGCTTGATCGCCACCCGGGTGTTCCCGTCCGGCAGCCCACTGACCAGAAGCATGCGCCAGAGCGGGCGGTCGAGGGGCAGCGGCTCAGACCAGAACCGGTCGACCGCGGCGCTGCCGTCGTCGCCGGGTGGAACCCGGATCTCGTCGACGTGGTCGGCCGGGTCGACGAACCGGTCGACCACCCAGCCGGGCCGGTGCCACCGCCCCCGGTCGACGAGGCGGCGGCGCAGGGTCGTGATCGCCGGCAACCGTTGGGCCAGCAGGACGGTCAGGTCCGTCGTTCCGAGCGCCTCGCCGTCGGGACGCGGACCCAGGTCAAGGACGGTGCCGACCTGCTGGGCCTCGGTGGGGGTCTGGACGTGCAGGAAGAACGCGTCCTGCGCGCGCAGCGGCCAGCTGGGCGGACGGCGGCGCGCCGCGCGCCTCCGGCGGCCGCACGGCGCCGGCCGCTCCGGTCGGCTCGCCGACGGGGAAGCGACCCGCCCCGCCGGGCCTGCGCCGTCAGCCGGGCCGGCGCCGGGTGGGCGGGCGCCGCCGGGTGGGCGGGCGCCGCCGGGTGGGCGGGCGCCGCCGGGTGGACCGGCGCCGTCCGGGGGCCGACCGCCTTCCGGCTCGCGGGACCGGGCGACCGCCGGCAAGCCCAGGTCCGGCAGCCGCCCCTCGGACGGCGCCTCCACCGGTCGAGCCGGCTGGCCGAGGCGGGTGCGGACCCCGGCGACCAGGGCCTGCGGGCTGTGCGCGGTCTCGGCGAGCCCGGCCGCTGCCATCAGCGCCGCGTTGGCCGCGCCGTGTGCGGCGATCGGCCGGTACATGACGATCGGCGTGCCGGTGGCCAGGGCCTCGAGCGCGGTGGCCCCGCCGGCGTTGGTCACCAGCAGCCGGGCGGCCTGGAGCAGGGTGGGCATGTCGTCGACCCACCCCCGTACCAGCAGCCGGCCCGGCGGGGCGTCCAGCGCCGAGAGCCGGGCGGCCAGCCGGTCGTTGCGCCCGCACACGGCCACCACCTGGACGGAGTCACCGATGCCGACCAGCGCCCGGATCGCCTCCTCCACCGCCCCGAACCCCAACGAGCCGCAGGCCACCACTACTGCCGACTTATCCGGGTCGAGGTCGCACCGCCGGGCGGCGTCCGCCCGGTCGCCGGGGCGGAACGTGTCGACCACCGGTGGGGCGCAGACGCCCAGTGGCGCGCCCACCGCGGCGACCGCGGCCACCGGCAGGGCCGCCGGGTGCACCACCACGTTCAGGTCCAGCTCCGGGTAGACCCAGAACGGGTGCGGCGCGAAGTCGGACACCCAGGCGCCGACCGGCACACCGAGCCCGCGACGCCGGCGCAGCCAGGCCAGGCCGGCGCTGCCCAGGGGATAGGTGGAGACGATCAGATCCGGGTCGAACGCCTCCATGACCGGGGCGAGCCGATGCCCGGCCCACGCGCCGGTGAACCACTTGGCGGTGACGGCGAACCAGCGGTGCCGCCACAGCGAGGCCCAGAAGAACTCGTACAACCACGGCGTCATCCCGACATTGGTCACGTAGGTGCGCCGGAAACCGCGCCCGACTCCGGGCCCCATCACCTCGAGGGTGTCCACCCAGCCCACCCGGCTGCCCGGCCACAGCGCGTGGACGCGCTCCTCGAGCGCGCGGCCGGTGGCGTCGTGCCCGCCGCCGATGTTGGCGGACACCACCAGCACCCGCCGGGCGACCGGCGCGGCGGGCTCCGGCGCGCCCGACCGGTCCGGCGCGCTCACGTGCCACCCATCCGCGTTGACCGGTCGGCCGCATACCCCGCCCCAGACGGGTATGCCCAGGTGCCCTCGCCGGCCGCGGCCGGCTCCGTCGACTCCGGGATCCTGACATGGCTGTGGGCTTCGTGCTGGCGATCGGCGCTGCCCTGTGCAGCGCCACCGCCGCCATCCTGCAGTCCATCGGGGTGCGCCGGTTGTCCGCCACCGCGCACCTGGACCCGCGGTTGCTGCTCCGGTTGGTGCGCAACGGACCGTACGCGACGGGTCTGGTGCTCGACGGCGCGTCGTCCCTGCTGACGTTCACCGCGCTGCGCGTGTTGCCGATCTTCGCGGTGCAGGCGGTGGGAGCGGCCAACCTCGGCATGGTGGCCCTCATCGCCATGCTGGTGCTGCGCCTGCGCCTCACCGCGCTGGACTGGTCGGCGATCGGCGCGGTGATCGTCGGGCTGGTTCTCCTGGTGCTCTCGGCGGTCGCCGGGCCACCGGGCGAGGTACCGGCCAGCGCCGGATGGTGGCTGCTCGCCGTGGTGATCGCGGTGGCCGTCGGCGCGTACCTGGGCAGCCCTCGGATGTGCGGCCCGGCGGTGCCCGGCGTGCTGGCCGGGTTGTCCTTCGGTTCCGCGGCGCTCGGGGCCCGGCTGCTGGCCCGCGCCGACACCGTCGGCGCCATCGTCGGCAACCCGGCCACCTACGCCGTGGTGCTCGCCGGCCTGACCGGCGTCCTGCTCTACGCGACCGCGCTCCAGCGCGGCTCGGTGACCGTCGCCTCCGCGTCGTCCATCGTCGGCCAGACCGTGGCGCCGGCGGTCACCGGTTGGTTGCTGCTCGGGGACCGGGTCCGGCCCGGGTTCTTGCCGGTGGCGATCCTGGGTTTCGCGTTCGCCGTCACCGGCGCGGTCGCCCTCGCCCGGCACGCCCAGCCGCACCGACGGCTCGACGATTGTGACGAGGAGCAGCGCGGGGCGCACGGGGGCGGTCGCTGACATGTCGGGTGCTCCCAGGCGGTACGCGGCGGAGGGGCGCCCTCGGCTCCCCTTCGGATCAATCATCAGCTTAATGACCAATTTGCGTATTCTTGGGGAGATTGCTGGCACTGCCGGCGGCGGCGGTCCCACCGACCCGGCGACGGATCGGTGGCGTGCCGTCGGGACGGAGCACCTGCCGGCGCCGTTTAGCCCCGGTCGGATCGGGAAGTTGCGGCCGGGCGACTCGCTCGTCCGACGCCCCGGGCCATCGGCGCCGGGACGCCGGAGCGTCAGGAAACGCGGACGACCACGGTGGGGGGACCAGGTGACCGGGCCGGTTGGCGTGCGGTGAGCGAGACGGGAGAGCTGGTCGCCGGCGTTCCCATCGCCCTGGCCGCCGCCGCCGCGTTCGCCGCCTCGGGAGTGCTGCAGTTCCGGGCCGGCCGGCAGGTGCCGGAGGAGCAACCGGGGCGGCCCTCGCTCCTGGTCCGGCTGATCCGAGTTCGGGGCTGGCGCTGGTCGGTGGTGTTCGCCGCGCTGGCGTTCGCCCTTCAGGTAGCGGCGCTGAGCCTGATCCCGCTCATCCTGGTGCAACCGTTGCTGGTGACCGGGCTCGTCTGGTACGTGCTGTTCTTCGCGGCGTTCGAACACGACCGCCCCGACCGCGCGATCCTGGGCGAGTCCACCCTGTGCCTGTTCGGGCTCGCCGCGTTCCTCGCGATCGCCGAGCCGGGCCGCGGTCAGGGGCGGGGGCTGGAGTCGTTCTGGTCCGCCCTCCTGCTCGGGATCGCGGTGGTCGTCTCGGTGGGGCTCTGCGTGCTGTCGGCGGTGAAGATCAAACGGAAGTGGCGCCCGATGCCGTTGGCCATCGCGGCCGGCATCTGCTACGGCGTGACCGCCGGACTCATCAGCAGCCTCGCCTTTCACCTCAACGGGAGTCCGCTCGGCGTCTTCGTGCAGTGGCAGACGTACGCCATCGCCGTGCTCGGACCGTTCGGGGTGCTGCTGAGCCAGAACGCCTACCAGGCCGGCCCGATGGGCGCCCCGGCCCTGGCGGCCATCACCGTCACCGACCCGTTGGTGGCCATCGCGGTCGGCCTGGTCTGGCTGGACGAGTCGATCCGGACCGGCTCACTGCCGGTCGTGGGCGAGGCGTTCTCCCTCCTGGTGGTCGTGCTGGCGGTCTTCCTGCTCGCGCGGCGCGCGCCCCACGTCAAGGGCGGGTGACGCCCGTGTCCACCCCCGTGCCGGACGATGGACGGGTGACGAAGATCGTGCAGCTGCTCGCCTCGCCGGTGCACCGCTACGTGGGCCGGCCCGCCGACGGCCCGACGCCCGCTCCACCCGGCGAACTGGTCGAGGAGATCCAGCTCCGGGCGGGGCTCGGCATCGTCGGCGACCGGTACTTCGGCCGGCCGGCGCACCGCGAGGCGAGCGTGACCGTGATCGCCCAGGAGTCGCTGCCGCCCGGCGCCGACCTGGCGCAGGTGCGGCGCAACGTGCTCACGGCCGGCATCCCGGTGGACGAGCTGGTCGGGTCGGTGCTGGTCCTGGATTCGGGCGGCGGCCCGGTCCGGCTGCGGGTCAACCGACCGGCGAACCCCTGCGCCTGGATGGACGTCGCGATCGGTCCGGGCGCGTGGAAGGCGCTGCGCCGCCGGGGCGGCGTGCGGTGCACGCCGCTCACCGACGGCGTCCTGCGGGTCGGTCCGGTCGAGGTCGGCGTCGAGGAGACGCCGATGGCTCACCGGCCCTGAAGCGCCCGGACGTTGTCGCCGAACGTCCAGCCCCTGCTGCCGTCCCAGTTGAGCGACCAGGTCATCAGACCCTTCAGGCCGCCCCCGTACGTGTTCCACGCCTGGGCCACCGCGGCCGGCGCGAGGTGGCCGCCGCCGGCGCCGGGCTGCGCCGGCAGGCCGGGGACCTGCTTGTCGTACGGCACCCGGATGGTGGTGCCCTGCACGACCAGCCCGGCGTTTAGGCAGTCGGTCTGCTTCGTGAAGCCCTGCACCGTGCCGGCCGGGTAGGAGTCGCCGGCGCAGCCGTACATGCTGCCGTTGTAGTACTGCATGTTCAGCCACCAGAGCCGGCCGTTGTCGGCGTACCGCTTGATGATCGGCAGGTACGCGCCCCAGATCGACCCGTAGGTCACGCTGCCGCCGGTCACGTACGCGGTCTCCGGCGCCATGGTCAGGCCGAAGCCCGCCGGCATCTGCGCGAGCACCCCGTCGATGATGCGGACCAGGTTCGCCTGCGAGGTGGAGAGCTGGTTGATGTTCCCGCTGCCGGTGAGCCCGGTCTCGATGTCGATGTCGATGCCGTCGAAGTTGTACCGCTTGAGGATCGGCACGACGGTGGCGACGAACCGGTCGGCGACCGCCGCGGAGCTGAGGTCGATGCCGGCGGTCGCGCCGCCGATCGACATGAGGACGGTCAGCCCGGCCGCCTTGGCCTGGCACATCTCGGCCGGCGTGGGCACCTTCACGGTGGCGTCCATGCCGTCCTCCCAGAGCACGGTGCCGTCCGCGCGGATCACCGGGAACGCCGCATTGATCACGTTGTAGCCGTGCGCGCGGATCCGGGAGTCGGTGATCGGGATCCAGCCCAGGGGCGGGTGGATGCCGTTCGCCGCGCCGTCCCAGTTCTCCCAGTAGCCCTGCAGCACCTTGCCGGCTGGCCGGGGCTTGCCGGGGCAGGTGGTCGAGCCCGGCGGCGTCGGGGTCGGAGTCGGGGTCGGGGTGGGCGTCGGGGTCGGGGTGGGCGTGGGGGTGGGGGTGCCGCCCTCACACGCCTCCAGGTCGCTCCAGAGCGCGGGAGTCGCCGCCGGGTTCCAGCCGGCCCCCGCCGGCGGGATGTGCGTCACCAGCGCCTGGTAGGTGCGGCCCGCGTAGGTCACCCGGCTGCCGGCGGGATAGGTGACGCCCTCCGCCCAGGCCGGCGCGGTGCAGGCCGCCTGGACGGCGGCGCCGGTGGTGGTGGCGAAGCCGTTGGTGGCCGGCAGGGCCGCGCCCGCGAGGGCCACCGCCGCGCCGGCCAGCAGCGCGAACGTCCGACGTCGAAGTGCCATGACATGCCTCCTCATCGATGGACCGGAGGCTATCAATTAACTTTGTTAAATGTAAATGGGCACGTCCTCTCGCCGGTCACGCCGGCTGCGGGTGGCCGCCGGGGGGGCCGTCCACCAGGGCGGCCAGCTTCTTCGGGGCCAGGACGAGGTAGCTCTCGGTCAGCAACTCGCCCACCTCCGCCCAGTCCGTCTTGTCGTCGAGCACCATGCCCAGCACGTCGGCGCCCCAGCCGGGCTTGAAGAACGGGTGGCCCGCGGCGACCAGGCCGGCGATCTCGTCGCCGGGCGACCGGAATGTCAGCACGCAGACCGGCAGGTCGGTCGCCGCCGCGCGGGCGTAAGCCATCTGGTGGTCCGGATCGACCGTGAGGACGTGGGCGAACGTGCGTTGGCGGACGCGCCAGCGCGTGCCCACCCACGCCGGCTCCTCGTAGGTCTCGGGCAGGCCGAGACAGACCGGCCGGAGCCGGTCGAGATAGTCGGGCGGAACATCTGCGGGGCCGGTCACGTGGGCGACGCTACCGGCAGCCTGCGACACTTCTCCGCATGCAGTTCACCGTGACAGACGTGCCCGAGCGGGAGCGCTTCGAGGCGCGGGACGAGTCGGGCGCCCTCGCCGGCATCGTCACCTACCAACTGACCGGCACGATCATCGCCTACACCCACACCGAGGTCGACCCCTCGTTCGAGGGCCGGGGCGTCGGATCCACCCTCGCCCGGGCGGTGATGGACGACGCCCGGGCCAAGGGGCGGACCGTGGTGCCGATCTGCCCGTTCCTGGCCGAGTGGCTGGGCAAGCACCCCGACTACGACGACATCGTGGTCCGCACCACCCGCAAGGTGAAATAGCCCGCCCGGAGCGGTTCGACCCTGGCCGATCGGGTCAGATTGCGGGCATGGACTCGGACGTTCGACGGTATCTCGCGGACCTGGTGGCGGTCGCCCGGACGGTGCTGGGCGACGACCTGGTCGGCGCGTACGCCGCCGGCTCGGTCGGCCTCGGCGCCTACCAGCCCGGCCGCAGCGACGTCGACGTGGCGCTGGTCTGCGCCGACCGACTGCCCGCCGGCGCCAAGCGCGACCTGGTCGCCGGCCTCCGGCACGAGGCGCTGCCCTGCCCGGCCCGAGGGCTGGAACTGGTCGTCTACCGCCGGTCGGTCGCCGCGTCGGGCACGCCGGAGCCCGGCTTCGAGGTCGAACTGAACACCGGCGCCGGAATGGCGTTCCGCGCGACGTACGCGCCGGGGGACCGGCCGGCCGCCGACGGGCTCTTCTGGTACGCCCTGGACCGCAGCATCCTGCACCAGAGCGGGTACGCGCTGCTCGGTCCGTCGGCGGCCGAGGTGTTCGCGGACGTCGCACCCGCCGACCTGCGCCGCCTCCTCGTCGACGCGTTGAGCTGGTGGCTCGCCCTGCCCACCCCGCAAGGCGACGAGCCGGCGGCCGGCGCGGAGGACGCGGTGCTCGGCGCCTGCCGATCCCTGGTCCGGTTCCGGCACGGCCCCTGGCTGGCCAAGACCGCGGCCGGGCAGCGGCTGCTGGACGAGGGCCACGCCGGGTCGACGGTGATCGGACGCTCCATCGCGGCCCGGCGCGGCGGTCCACCGCCGAGCGGCCCGCAGGCCCGCGCCTTCCAACAGCAGGTCCTCGACGAGATCAACCGGGACGCCTGAGCCAGCCGCCGGGCCGACCCGGCGCCGACGCGTTTCGGGGCCGCCTGCGGCCCCGCCTGGTCGGGTGGTGGCGTCAGGTGGTCCGGCGGCCGCGGCACCTGGCCCGCAGCGCTTCGACCTGCCGGCGCCCACCGCGTTCGCGGGCCGGATAAGCCGGGAGGAAGCACCGGCTTCGGATTTCCGGCCTCGGCGCGCTCGGAGACAAACCCTGGGCCGCGGTGGTGCGCGCGACGAGCGTTATGACGCAGAGGCATAAATATGCCTCTGCGTCATAACGCTCGCGGAGGGTGTCCGTAGGACCCGGCCCAGACGCTCGCGGTGGCCGCGCACTCGCGCCGGCCGAGGCCCGGGGCATCGCGCTGTGACGGCCGCACCGGCGCGGTGCCGCGACCGAGGCGCGCGGGCACCGACGCGCGATCCAGCCGGCGAGGCCGGAGGGCTAGCCCACGGTGATCCGGACCGGCTCGTGGTCCGGCCCGCCCGGCAGGCGGACGGTCACCCGTCCGTCCGTGGCGTGCGCCGTGCCGCGGCTCGCGGTGACCGGCCGGTCGGTGGCCAGCACCACCTCGTCGTCGCCCTGCGTCGGGCGGAGCAGCACGGTGTCCCCGTCCCGGGAGACCAACTCGCAGGTCGTCTCGACCAGCGTGGCGTCGCCCACCGCGACCCCGTACGGCAGGATCAGTCCGGTGCGTGCGGGCACCCGCAGCCGGCGGCCGGCCAGCACCGGGGCGCCGTGCCAGCCCAGGGCCACGGTGACCGCCGAGGGGGCGACGTTGACCAGGTGCAGCAGCCGCTGCCCGGCCCCGTCCACCGTGGAGGTGAGCACCAGGCCCGGGCCGTCGGCGTCGGGGGCGAGCCGGGGGCGCACCCCGAGCCGCGCCACCGCCGCGCGCCAGAAATCCAGGTCGCACGGCACGTCGGCGGCGACCACCAGGGCCCGGCCGGCGCCGACGCTCACCTCGACCGCGCACGGCTCGCCGGAGCCGACCTCGGTGAGCACCGGAACGGCGGCCGCGCCGGCCAGTCGCTGCGCGTAGCCGACCCGGGCCTCGGCCCGACCGGCCGCCCACCCGTGCCCGACGACCGACGGGAAGTAGTGCGGCCCACCCTCGGCCCGCCCGGTGACGGTGAGCCCGAGGGCGTCGGCGAGCAGTGTGCAGGGGGTGCCGTCGTGGTCCCGCTCGGGCAGCACCCCGTGCAGCAGCAGGCCGCCGCCGCGGCGCAGGTGCGCCACCAGGCGTTGCTGCACGTCGCGACCGAGGGTCGTGGCGCTGGCCAGGGCGATCATCGGCGGGGTGGTGGCCGGGTCGGCCGAGGAGAGGTCGATCGCCGGGAAGGAGAACCCGGCGAGCAGCAGCGCCCGGGCCAGCACGTCGCGCGGCCCCATGCCGCGGAACCGCTCCAGGTCGGCGACCTGCTCGGCCCGGGACGCCGACGCCGGGTGGTGGTACTCGGTCAGGTAGTGGTCCGGCACGAAGCCGAGCGCCAGCCCGTCGTCCTCCTCGTCCGAATCGGCGAGCAGGTCGGCGACCCCGCGGAAGGCGTGCAACGCGCGCCGGGCCGCGTCGAACGTCGGGTTGAGCCGCCCCTCCGGGTCGACGGGCGAGGCAAAGCCGTGCCGCTCGCCGGTGAACGCGATGCGGTCGTTGCCGTCGCCGACAGGCTCCGCGAGCGGCGGGTTGTAGCCACCCGCGAAGAGGTAGAGATTGAGCAGCCGGTTGCCCTGTGCCACACAGAGCCGGGCCTTCAGGTCGACCGCCTCCGGCGGGTACAGAGTGGACAGGTCCTGGCCGTAGTCACCGTTGCCGGCCTCGAACTCCAGCGAGGTCAGCGGCTGGTCCGCGTCGTGCACGGCGGCCAGGAACGCGTTGCCGACGTAGAGGTCCGCCACGTTGGTGACGGTCAGGTCGCCGAGGTAGTAGTCGGAGCCGGAGGTGAGCTGCGGCTGCCCGCGGTACGCCTCGAAGAGCTGGCTGATCCCGATCGGGAAGGTGCGGCCGCGTCCGCCGCCGGTGCCGTGCACGTTGACCAGGAACGGCACCCCGGTGACGCCGTGCCGCTCGGCGGATCCGCGCAGCGCGGCCACGTACCGCCGGTAGCGGTCGCGCATGTAGCGGCCGAGGTCGTCGTGCACCGCGAGGGACCGCGGCTCGGCCGGCGTCCGCAGCGCCGCCGCCCAGGCCACCGGGTCGCCCGGGTCCGCGCCGATCCGGTCGGCCGCGCCCTCCTTACCGTACCGGTCGACGGCCCAGCGCCGCAGATCCTCGCACAGCCCGTCGGTCAGGTCGGGGGAGTTGGTCACCCAGGAGAGCATGCCGATCTCGTTGTCGAGCTGGACGGCGATCACCGGCCCGCCGCGGTCGGCCAGTCGCTCGGCGACCACCGGCATCACCTCGGCGTACCAGCCGTCGGCGGCCGCCAGGAACTCCGGCGCCAGGTAGTCGATGGTGCGGGTCTCGATCTGCCGGCCGTCCCAGGTGGTCGGCAGCAGGTGCGGGTGCTCGTCGTACACCCGGTAGGGGATGCCCTCGTTCTTGACCTCGGCCATGATGAACGGGCCGGGCCGGACCACCGCGTACAGGCCGCGCTCGTGGGCCAGGTCCAGGAACGCGGCCAGGTCCCGCTGCTCGTGGGTACGCCCGGTGAGGTCGACGCTGCCGTCCGGCAGCTCGTGCCAGAGCCACGGCACGTAGGTCGCGACGGTGTCGCCGCCGCACTCGCGGAGCCGGTCCAGCCGGTCGGCCCACGCCGCGCGCGGCAGCCGGAAGTAGTGCACCTCCCCGGCCAGTAGCAGGCGGGGGCGGCCGTCGACGACGATCCTGCGGTCGTGGAGAAGAACTCGCGACATCAGGTCTGACTCTTCCTCTCGGCGGATCTTCAGGCGGCCCCTCTTGTGATCTCGCGGGCGCCTGCTTATGGTGCCTGAAACCGGTTTCTGTTAACCGCACGTTACGGATCGAGGGAGCCATGGGCAATAGTCGGGTCACGGTTCGGGAGATCGCCCGGCTGGCCGGCGTCTCGGTCGCCACGGTGTCCCGGGTCTCCAACGGCACCGGTCAGGTGTCCGAGGAGATGCGTCGCCGCGTCCTCGAGGCCATCGAGACGTACGGCTACCGGCCGGATCACCTCGGCCGGGCCCTCGCGGCCCGCCGGCACGGCGCGCTCGGCCTGGTCTTCCCGGGCCTGTCCGGCCCGTACTTCACCGAGCTGATCCAGGGCTTCGAGTCGGAGGCCGTGCCGGCCCGGGCCAGCGTGCACATCCTCTGCACCCACCTGCGCGAGGACTCCGACGACCAGGTGCTGGAGATGGCCCGCCGGGTCGACGGCGTCGCGGTCATCGGCGGCACCATCTCCGACCCGGCGCTGCTCCGGCTCGCCGAGATGGTCCCGGTCGTCGTGCTGGCCGGAACCGGCCCGGAGACCGTGCCCTCGGTCAGCGTCGACAACGCGCCGGCCATGACCCGGCTGGTCCGTCATCTACTCGTCGACCACGGCCTGCGCCACCTGGCCTTCGTCGGCAACCCGGACGGCTCCCCGGACGTCAGCGAGCGGTGGGCCGGCTTCCTGGCCGCGTACCGGGAGCTGGACCTCACCCCGCCCGCCGAGCCGGTCCGGGTCGCCATGCAACAGCCGGACGGCGTGCTCGCCGCCGAGCAGCTGCTGCGCGACCGGGCGACCGCGCCGGACGCGGTCGTCTGCGCCAACGACGAGATCGCCCTCGGCGTTCTCGTCGGCGCGCTCGGCCGAGGCCTGCGCGTGCCCGAGGACCTCGTCATCACCGGCTTCGACGACGCGCCCATGGCGGCGCTCGTCTCGCCCCCGCTCACCACCGTGCGGCAACCCGTCCGGGATCTGGCCGCGGAGGCCGCCCGGTTGATCCTCTCCGCCGTCGACGCCCCCGGCGCCCCGGCACCCGACAGCATCGTCCTCCCCACCGACTTCGTCGTACGCCGCAGCTGCGGCTGCCCGGCGGAATCCCCCACTGGAGGTACCGGCAAGTGAAACGACGGAAGCTCACCCGGATCGCCGCGATCGCCGCGGCCGTCGCCCTCGCGGTCAGCGGCTGCACCGGCACCGAACAGCAGTCCGGCCCCGGCACCGAGGGCCGCATCGCGTACCTCGACTACGGCGACTTCGGCGGCGGCAGCAACCCGCAGGCCAATTACAACCCCTACCTCGACGCCAGCCGGCTCGGCGCCACCGAGTACCTCTTCGAGCAGTTGATCGCCTACGACAACTACGGCTGCGAGGCCAAGCCGTGGCTCGCCACCGAGTGGAGCTGGACCGACCCGCAGACGCTCGTCTGGAAGCTGCGCGACGGCGTGAAGTGGACCGACGGCAAGCCGTTCACCGCCGACGACGTCACCTTCACCTACGACATGCTCAAGCAGCACAAGGCGCTGGACGTCAAGGGGGTCTGGCGCTACCTCAGCGCCGTCGAGGCGACCGACCCGCACACCGTCACCATGCGCTTCAGCCAGCCGGGCGCCTCGGCGTTCACCCTGTTCAGCGAGATCAAGATCGTGCCGAAGCACGTCTGGTCCACGGTGTCCGACCCGGTGACCTTCACCAACGCCGAGAAGCCGGTCGGCACCGGCCCGTTCACCGTGAAGGCGTTCAACCCGCAGCAGCTGACCCTGGGCCGCAACGCCGACTACTGGCAGGCCGACAAGATCAAGGTCGACGAGCTGCGGTTCCACAAGGCCGACGGCGGGGGGCAGATCGACCAGCTCAAGCTCAGCCGCGGCGAGTACGACACCAACGCGATGTTCGTGCCGGACATCAAGAAGGCGTACGTCGACCGGGACCCCGAGCACAACAAGTACTGGTACCCCTCCGGCGGCTCGATCAGCGTCTACATGAACCTGACCAGGGCGCCGTTCAACGACGCCGCCTTCCGCAAGGCCCTGGTGCCCGCCTTCAACCGGCAGGAGATCGTCGACAAGGCGCAGCTCGGCTACGTCAAGCCGGCCAGCCAGACCGGTCTCGTGGTGCCCGGGCAGGCCGCGTGGCTGCCCACGGACATCGCCAACCAGGGCGTGGCCGCGTACGACCAGGCCAAGGCCGACGCCGACCTGACCGCCGCCGGCTACCCCCGCAACGGCGACGGCAAGCGCGTCGGCAAGGACGGCAAGCCCATCGCGTTCAGCTTCCGGGTGCCCGGCTCCTGGACCGACTGGGTGCAGGCGCAGCGGATCATCGTGGCCAACCTGACCGCGCTCGGCTTCACCGTCCGGGCCGAGACGCCGACCCCCGAGGCGTACGAGAACGACCGCGCGATCGGCAACTACGACGTGCTGCTCGGCGTCCACGGCGGCAGCTGCAACATGTTCCGCAACTTCCAGGAGCCGCTGGCCAGCGACCAGTCCGCGCCGGTCGGCAAGAAGGCGGTCAGCAACTTCGTCCGGTGGAACGACCCGCGCACGGACCAGCTGATCGACACCCTCCGCACCGCCACCGACGAGGCCGCCCAGAAGGCCGCCGTCGCGGACCTGACCAAGGTCATGGTCGAGCAGGTGCCGGTGATCCCGCTCTGGTACGGCGCCAAGTGGTTCCAGTACCGCACCGCGAAGGCGACCGGCTGGCCGAACGAGGACAACCCGTACGCCGCGCCGAGCGACAACCTGCTCATCATCACCCACCTGCAGCCCGCCGGGACCAACGCCAAGTAGCCGGTGGCCGGCCGGCCGGCGCCCGCGCGCCGGCCGGCCCGTCGGAGGAGAAGGGAAGGCTCACCGTGGCCTACTTCGCCAGACGCTTCCTGTTCTTCGTCGGCACCCTCTGGGCCGCCGTCACGCTCAACTTCCTGATCCCGCGTCTGCAACCCGGCGACCCGGCCGAGGCGATCGTGTCCCGGCTCGCCGGGCAGAGCGAGAGCATCGACCCGGCCCAACTCCAGGCGATCCGGGTCATGCTGGGCACGCCCGACGGCAACCTCTTCGAGCAGTACGTGCAGTACCTCGGCGCGGTGCTCCAGGGCGACTTCGGGGTGTCGTACACGTACTTTCCGTACAGCGTGACCCACATGATCGGGCAGGCTCTGCCGTGGACGGTGATCCTCGTCGGCGTCACGCAGCTCATCTCGTTCGTCGTCGGCACGCTGCTCGGCACCTGGGCCGCCTACCGCCGCAACAGCCGCGTCGACTCGGTCATCACGCTCGGCTCGACGTTCCTCGGCACGCTGCCGTTCTTCTGGATCGCCCTGCTGCTCATCTACGTCTTCGCGATCACCCTGCGCTGGTTTCCCGAGCGCGGCGGCTACGGCGGCGGCAGCTCACCCGGCTGGAGCTGGATCTTCATCTCCGACGCCTTCCAACACAGCGTCCTGCCCGCCGTGGCGCTGCTGATCACCGGGCCGATCGGCTGGATCATCGGCATGCGCAACAACATGGTGCAGAGTCTCGGCGAGGACCACACCCGGCTCGCCGTCGCCCGCGGCCTGCCCCGGCGCCGGATCGCCATCACCTACGGCGCCCGCCTCGCTATCCTGCCCAATGTCACCGGCTTCGCCATCGCGCTGGGCAGCATCCTGGGCGGCACCGTGCTGGTCGAGACGGTCTTCAACTACCCCGGCATGGGCCGGCTGCTGCTGGAGTCGGTGTCCAGCCGGGACTACCCGCTCATGCAGGCGATCTTCCTGTTCACCACGATCGGCGTGCTGGTCGCGAACTTCCTCGCCGATCTCCTGTACGGCTTCCTCGACCCCCGCGTACGAAAGGCGGAGTCGGTATGAGCAACGACCACGACGAGCGGGGTGAGTTCGCGTGAGCACCCCCGCACCCGCCGTACCGGCCCCGGGCACCGACACCGAGGGCGTCCAGGCCGCCGCCCGCGAACTGGCCCACGGGCGCCGGCTGCCCGGCTGGTTCGTCATCCTGTGGCGCAACGGCAAGTGCCGGATCGGCCTGCTGATGCTCGCCGCGTTCATCCTGGTCGCCGCGTTCGCGTCGCTCATCGCGCCGTACGACCCGCGCGACGACGCCTTCCCCACCTCGCTCGGCCCGACCGGCAGCCACTGGCTCGGCACCACCTCCCAGGGCGAGGACGTCTTCTCCCAACTGGTCGTCGGAGCCCGCACCTCGTTGATCGTCGGCCTTGCGGCCGGCCTGCTCTCGACCCTGATCGGCCTGGTCATCGGGCTCACCGCCGGCTACCTGCGGGGCTGGGTCGACGAGGTGCTCTCGTTCCTGATCAACCTCGGCCTGGTCGTGCCGGCCCTGCCGCTGATGGTCACCCTGGCCGCGTACGCCCCGGTCCGCGGACTGTGGCTGATCATCTTCGTGATCAGCGTGACCGGCTGGGCGTACGGCGCCCGGATCAAGCGCTCCCAGATCATCACCCTGCGCACCCGCGACTACGTCACCGCGGCCCGCTTCGCCGGCGACGGCACCGCCCGGATCATCGCCCGGGAGATCGTGCCCAACATGACCTCGCTCATCGTGGTCGGCTTCATGGGCGCGGCCCTCGGCGCGATCGGCGGCGAGGCGGGCCTGGCCTTCCTCGGGCTCGGCGACCCGCAGACGGTCAGCTGGGGCACGATGCTCAACCAGGCCAGCCTCGGCGGCGCGCTCCTCACCGGCCAGTGGGCCTGGCTGATCGCCCCCGGTCTGGCGCTCTCCCTGCTGATCACCTCGTTCACGCTGATCAACTTCGGTATCGACGCGCTGAGCAACCCCCACCTGCGGGAGGACTGAGATGACGCTGCTCGAGGTGGACCACCTCTCCGTCACGTACACCCCGCGCGACCAGCCGCCGAACCGGGCCGTGCACGACGTCTCGTTCCGCGTCGCCGATGGCGAGTTCGTCGGGCTGCTCGGCGAGTCCGGCTGCGGCAAGTCGACCCTCGGCAACGCGGTGCTGCGACTGCTCAGCCCGCCGGCCCGGATCACCGGCGGCCGGGTCACCTTCGACGGTGTGGACCTGACCACCGCCGACGAGGAGCAGCTGCGGCGACTGCGCTGGGTCGACCTCTCCACCGTCTTCCAGAGCAGCATGAACTCGCTCAACCCGGTGATCCGGGTGGAGGCGCAGTTCGCAGACACCTTCGCCGCGCACCAGGTGTCCGGCGACGTCACCGAGCGGGCCAGCGAGCTGCTCGACCTGGTGGCCCTGGACCGGCGGGTGCTGCGGGCGTACCCGCACGAGCTCTCCGGCGGCATGAAGCAGCGCGTCGCCCTGGCCCTCGCCCTCGCCCTGCGTCCCAAGCTCGTGCTGCTCGACGAACCGACCACCGGGCTCGACGTCGTCGTGCAGCGGAGCATCCTCACCCGGCTGGCCGAGCTGCGCCGCGACCTCGGCTTCGCCGTGCTGTTCATCAGCCACGACCTGGGCACCGTGCTCGACATGGCCGACCGGGTGATGGTGATGTACGGCGGTGAGATCGTCGAGGACCGCCCGGCCGCCGCCATGCTGCGCGACCCCCGCCACCCGTACACGCGCGGGCTGCTCGGCTCGTACGCCGACCCGCGCCTGCCGGACGTGCGGGTCAGCTACATCCCGGGCCGGCCGCCGGACCTGTCCCGGACGCACACCGGCTGCCTGTTCGCCCCGCGCTGCCCACACGTCGAGGACGCCTGCCGGGAGACGCACCCGAAGCTGCTGCCCGACCACGGCGGGCTGGACCGGTGCCTCGTCGCCCAGTCCGACCGCCTACCGGTGGTCACCGCCGACGCCGCCGACGCCGCGGCCACCCTCGGCAGCCATTTTCCGGCCACCGCCACGCCGTCCCCGCGGGGCGACGCGGCCGACGTCGCCGCGGTGCTCCGCGTCGACCGGGTGAGCAAGCGCTACACCAGCCGGCGCGGGCTGCGCACCAGCACGGTCGACGCGGTCCGGGAGGTCTCCTTCGACCTGCGCCCCGGCGCCGTCACCGCGCTGGTCGGCCAGAGCGGCAGCGGCAAGTCGACCCTCGCCCGGATCGTCACCGGCGTGGAGCGTCCGAGCGCCGGCGAGGTCCGGTTCACCGGCGGTGCCGGTGGGGAGCTTCGGGTGGACCGGCTGCGCGGGCGGGCCCTGCGCGAGTACCGCCGGCACGTCCAGATGGTTTTCCAGGACCCGTTCAGCGCGTTGAACCCGACCCGCACCGTGGCGTACGCCCTGTCCCGCCCACTGGCCAACTTCGCCGGCCTGCGCGGCGACGCGGCCCGCAACCGTGCCGCCGAACTACTCGAGAGCGTGGGGCTCGCCCCGGCCGGACAGTTCCTCGACAAGCTGCCGCACCAGCTCTCCGGCGGGCAGCGGCAGCGGGTCGTGACCGCCCGGGCGCTCGCGCCCCAGCCGCAGGTCCTGATCGCCGACGAGCCGATCTCCATGCTGGACGTGTCGATCCGCGCCGAGATCCTGGAGCTACTCGGCGACCTGGTCCGCGACCGCCGCCTGGCGATGCTCTACATCACCCACGACCTGCTCAGCGCCCGGCTGCTCGCCGACGAGGTGCTGGTGCTCAACCAGGGTGTGCTGGTGGAGCGAGGCTCCACGCGTGAGGTGATCGGGTCGGCCCGCGACGAGTACACGCGGCTGCTGCTCGACGCGATCCCGAACCCGTTCGCGACGGCCACCGACCGGGAGACCCCGTCGGCCGCCTGACCACGCACCCGGCCGGCCCTCGCGCGACGGGGGAGGGGCGGCCGGGCCGCGGCGGAGGGAACGGGGTGCGCCGGCGCCCGCACCGCCACCGGCGCCGAGCAGCCCGTCAGGCCAACCAGGCGGTCGCGCGGGCGGGCAGCTTGCCGTCGGCCGCCGTGCTGGCGAGGAGCAGCCGGTCGCCGTACGGGCGCCAGTCGACCGGCGCGTCACCGAGGTTGACCAGGCACGTCGGGCCGCCCGGCCCGCGCCGGAACGCGAGGCACTCCGCGGGGGCGTCCCGCCAGGCCAGCTCCGCCGGGCGGCCGCGCCACCAGGTGCCGCGCAACGGCAGGGCCGCCCGGGTCAGCGCCAGCGGCGAGGTCCGGTCGTGGCGCTGCCGGGCCACCGAGCGGCCACCCCACCCGGTGGGCTGCGGCAGCCAGGGGACCGAACCGGCCGGGCCGAACCCGTACGGCGGCGGGCCGCCCGTCCACGGCAGGGGCACCCGTGCGCCGTCGCGGCCCCGGTCCACGCCGCCGGAGCGCCGGTACACCGGGTCCCGGATGGCGTCGTCGGCCAGCGTCACCTCGGGGAGCCCGAGTTCGTCACCGGCGTACAGGTAGACCGCGCCGGGCAGCGCCAGCATCATCAGCAG
The DNA here is from genome assembly GCF_027497215.1 of Micromonospora sp. WMMD812. Lineage (NCBI taxonomy): Bacteria > Bacillati > Actinomycetota > Actinomycetes > Micromonosporales > Micromonosporaceae > Micromonospora > Micromonospora sp. WMMD812. The sequence continues at coordinate 910,166 of NZ_CP114904.1, forward strand.
CACCGCCCGCGCGCCGTCCGGCCCCCACCGGTCGGCGGCCCGCCGGATGTCGTGGCTGCCGTGCACCCAGGTCGGCAGCCGGCCGTGCCGGGTGGTCGCGTCGAGCAGCGCGTCGACACCGTCCCGCCACAGCTGCGCCCGCAGCGGCCAGTAGAGCGGGTCCATCGCGAACGCCTGCCCCAGCTCGTCCGGGCGCAGGTACGGCGCGAGCACCTCCGGCGGGCCCCAGGTCTCCGCGACCCCGAGCCGGTCGCCCGGGTACGACGCCAGCTCCCGCGCCCACCGGCGGTAGATGTCGTGCACCTCGTCCCGGTCGCTGTACGGCGCCGGATCCCCGGGCCGCCAGCCGTCCGGCAGCTCCGGGTAGGCGGGGTCCTTCGACAGTGAGCCGGCCGCGTCGAAGCGGACCCCGTCCACCCCGCGGTCCAGCCAGAACCGCAGGGTGGCCAGCGCGTCGGCGGCCACCTCCGGGTGCTCGTGCCGCAGGTCGGGCTGCTCGACGTCGAACAGGTGCAGGTACCACTCGCCGTCATCGAACGGCGCCCACGCCGAGCCACCGAAGATCGACCGCCAGTTGTTCGGCGGTTCCGTGCCGTCCGGCCCGCGCCCGGGCCGTACGTGGAACCGGGCGCGCTCCGACGAGCCGGGGCCGGCCGCCCGGGCGGCGACGAACCACGGGTGGGCCGAGGAGACGTGGTTGAGCACCAGGTCGATCACCACCCGCAGGCCGAGCCGGTGCGCGTCGGCGACCAGCCGGTCCACGTCGGCGAGAGCGCCCAGCCGCGGGTCGACGGCGCGGTGGTCCACCACGTCGTAACCGGCGTCGTGGTCGGGGCTGGGGTAGAACGGGGTCACCCAGACCGCGTCCACGCCCAGGGCGGCCAGGTAGGGCAGCCTCGACCGCAGGCCGGGCAGGTCACCGAGCCCGTCCCCGTCCGCGTCGGCGAAGGAGCGCAGGTACACCTCGTAGGTGACGGCCTCGCGCCACCACGGTCCGGTCATCGGGGGGTCACCTCCACCAGGGACAGCGACGGCATGGGCAGGGTCAGTGGCACCACCAGCCGGCCGTCGTCCGGCGTGACGGTCACCGGCGGCGCCGCGTCGGCGAGGAGATCGGCGGCGCGCAGCCCGGCCCACTGCTCCTCGGTGGGCCAGCCGTCGACACCGAGCCGGCGGGCGGTGGCGGCCAGGTTCGACGTCTCCTCGTCCAGTCGTCGGTGCCGCAGCGCGTAGGCCCCGCCGTCCAGCCCGCCGACCCGCAGCCGGACGGTACGACCCAGCCGGGCGCGCTGCGCGGGCCGGTCCAGCACCCCCTGGTCGAGCGTGCCGTTCCACAGCACCACGGCGACCCGGCCGGTGTCCGGGTCCACCGACGGCCAGGCCCGCACCAGCGTCCCGGCGCCGTCGCCGTCGAACCGGGCGGCCAACTCCACCGGCCCGAGCCGTTCGAGCATCCACAGTGCCCAGTACCGGGGCTTGGCCAGGTTGCCGACCGACAGCAACCCGAATCCGCCGTGCAGCAGGGCCGGCGGGCGACCCAGCTCCTCGAAGTGGTCGCTCGCCACCCAGCAGGCCAGGGCCGCCACCCGGCCGGCCGCCTCCCGCATGCCGGTGGCCACGAACGCGGCCGAGAGCACCGAGTCGTTCACCGGGGCGAAGTGGGTGGGGGAGGGTCCCCACTCGGTCCACCGCAGCGGAGTGCCGGTCTGACCGTGCCGGGCCAGCGCCGGCCGTAGGTCCAGCGGTGGACTGCCGTAGACGTGGGTGGATAGGAAGTCCAGCGGTGCGCCCGAGGCGTCGACATGGTCGAGGAACGGTTCGATCCACCGCGTCGCGGCGGTCGCCGGCCCGCCGACCGGGAGGCCGGGGCAGGCGTCGCGGACGGCGCGGGCGGTCACGTCGTACATCCGCAGATAGTCCTCGCGGCTGCCGGTCCAGAAACACTCCAGGTCCGGCTCGTTCCACACCTCGACCGCCCAGCGCCGCAGCTCGTCGTCGCCGGCCCGCTCCCGCAGGTGCCGGACCAGGTCGCCGACCAGCGCCGCCCACCGGTCCCAGTCACGCGGCGGGCTGGACACGCCGGCAGCGGTGACCTCCCGGGACGGGTCGCGGGCCAGCGCGCGAGGGACGAACGACAGCTCCAACACCGGGCGCAGGCCGGTCGGGGCGAGCGCGTCGAGCACCGCGTCGACGCCGGCGAAGTCGTGCACCGGCCGACCGTCGACCTCCCGGTAGACGCCCAGGTCGTCACCGAGGATGCCGTGCGCCCGGACGCGCTCCACACCCAGCTCGCGGTGGACCCGGCCGAGCGCGGCGGCCAGCCCGGCGCCCATCTCCTCGCCGCCCACCCGGTCGGCGCAGCGCAGCAGGCTCAGGTGCTCGGACCCGACCATGTCGCGCCACGGCCGGTGGACCGGCCCGACCGCGTCGGCCGCGTCCACGTCCACGTCGACCAGGCCGGCGCCGTCGGTCCATGCGGCGACCGGCACCGACGCCGGCCCGAGCGGGCCGGCGTCGGGGTGGTCCGGGTCGTGCACCGGCCGCACCGCGTACCGCACGGTCCGTCCGGGCTCCACGGTGGTGTCGGCGTACGGCGGGCCGGGCACCGCGAGCAGGTCGCCGCCCCGGTGGTCGACCACCCGGTACGGGCCGTCGCCGTCGGACCGGTGCACCAGGTAACCGACCGCGCCGGGAACGGGGTCCCAGTCGACGTCGACGTGCCCGCGCCCGGCCCGCGCCCGCGCAGGTGTGGCCGGCACGGTCAGCTCCCAGCCACCTCGACGAGCACCGCGCCCGGCTGCGGCAGGTGCAGCTCCACCACCGCGGTCCCGCCGTCCGTGACGGTCTCCACCTTCTCCACCGTCAGCGAGTCGACGGCGCGCAGCGCGTCCCACTGTTCCCCGACCGGCCATTCGGCGACGCCGAGCTGGTCGGCGAGCGTGGTGATGTCGCCGTGCGCGCGGTCGAGCCGGGTGACCGTGACGGTCCGACCGGCGGCGCTGTCGACGGCGAGGCGGATCCGCCGGGCCAGCGCCGGGTCACCGTCCCGCTTGGACTGGTCGAGGGTGGCGGCCCAGACCAGGATCGCCAGGCTGCCGTCGGCCCGCCGGCTGGCCCAGGTCTGCACCAGGCCGTCGGCGCCGTCACCGGCGGCCCGGACCGGCAGCTCCGTCTCGCCGAGCTGGCTGAGCATCCGCAGCGCGTGGTAGCGGGGCTTGGCGATCCCTCCGACGGTGATCAGGCCGAAACCGCCGTGCAGCAGCCGCGGCGGGCGGCCCAGCTCCTCGAAGTGGTCGCTGGCCACCCAGTAGGAGAGGGCGTCGACCCGGCCGGCGGCCGAGCGCATGCCGGTGAGCAGGAAGGTGGCCGCGGAGGTGCCGTCGTTGACCGGGTGGAAATGGGTGGGGGTGACGCCCCACTCGGTCCACAGAATCCGGGCGTCCGGGAAGCCGAGCCGCGCCAGGGTGGGGCGCAGGTCCAGCGGCGGGCTGCCGTACGTGTGCGTGGAGACGAAGTCGACCGGCGCGCCGGAGCGGCGGGCGTGCAGGAGCAGCGCGTCGACCCATCCGGCGGCGGCGGACGACGGCCCGCCGACGGGGATGCGCGCGTCGACGTCCTTGACCGCCCGGGCGGTGACGTCGTACAGCCGCATCCACTCGTCCCGGGTGCCCGACCAGAAGACCTCCAGGTTGGCCTCGTTCCACACCTCGAAGTCCCAGCCCAGCACCTCCTCGCCGTACCGGTCGAGCAGGTGCGCGACCAGGGCGCGGACCAGCTCCGCCCAGCGGTCCCAGTCCTTCGGCGGGGAGATGACGCCCCGGTACTGGAAGACCGTCCGCTCCGGATCGCTCGCGAGGTCGCGGGGCATGAACCCGATCTCGACGACCGGCCGGAGCCCGGTGGAGAGCAGCAGGTCGTAGACCCGGTCCACGCCGGTGAAGTCGATCACCGGCTCGCCGTTCACCTCGCGGTAGACGGCCAGGTCGTCGTGGAGGATCGAGTGGGCCCGGACGGTCTCGACGCCGACCTCGTCCCGGATCCGGCGCAGCGCGGCGAGCAGCTCGCCGCCGATCTCGCGGCCACCGGAGGTGTCCGTGCAGAGCAGTTGGGAGAGCCGTTCGCTGCCGATCATCGGCTGCCAGGGCCGGGCCAGCGGGGCGCCGTCGGCGGCCGCGTCGACGTGCAGCTCGACCGTGGGCGTGGCGTCGCCGGCGGGCAGCGAGGCGCAGCTCACCGGTGCGCCGAGCGGGCCGGTGACGGTGACCTCGGGTACGGCGGCCACCGCGTACGCGTACGGCTGGCCGGGCTCGCCGGTGGTGTCGACGTACCAGGTGTCGGGGACGGAGAGGACGTCGCCGCCGAGGTGGTCGACCGGCGTCAGCTCGCCCTCGGCGACGCCGTCACGCAGCGGCGCGCGGTGCACCAGGTAGCCCACCGCGCCGGGCACCGGCGACCAGGAGAGACGGACGTGAGCGACCCCGGCGACCGCGGTCAGTCCGCCGGGCGGCGCGAGGACGGGTGTGCCGTCCGTCGTGCCGTCCTCGTCGCTGCGCAGCGCGATGCGCGCCTCCCAGTCGGATCGGGCGTCGGCCGGCTGGTGGTCGCTGGTGCTCGTCACCGGGGGCACCTCCTGGTGTTCGCGTGGTCCGGTCCGAGCACTGTAACCGGTTTCTGTGCTCCTGGCGCCCCCGCGATCGGCACTTTTTCCCGCACCCTGATCCGGTTCGGTCCGCCCGCCCCACCACGCGTCGGCCACCCCGGCGCAACGCTGATCGCTTCCGGACGCTGCGGTCGGACGTCGCGTTTCTCCGCTCGGCCGATCCGCGGCCGGTGCCTCGCGGGGTCCGGCTCGCCCAGCGGCCCGGCACGCCCGACCTCAGGTGCGCCCTCGCTCGCAGGCGCGGCCGACCGTGGGCCGTCTTTCGCCGACGAACGCCGGCCGCCGGTGGGCCGTCTTTCGCCGACACGGCCGGCCGGTGGGCCGTCTGTCGCCGACGCGGCCGGCGCCCGCGCGACAACTCCGCGGGGCCTTTAGAGCTGAGTCGCCTGCGACATCGGGGATGAGTCGTTCACGACATCAGCTCTAAAGTCTCCAGACCGGCCTCCAACTCCTGCGCGTCGTGCCAGCTTGCCCTGGATCATCCACTTAACCTCGCCGGCCCGGCGCGTCCGCGTGCGGTTCAATCGGGCAGGCGCGGCATCTCCGGGTCGGTGTCCCGGCCGAGTAGCACCGCCCGGGTCAGCGCCTTCGCGCCGAACCGGTCGCGCACCGCATCGACGGCCGCGTCGAGGTCGGCGCCCGGGTCGCGGTCGAACGGGAGCGGCAACTGCACCGGGTTGTCGTCCAGGTTGGCCACCGCGACGCCGACCAGCGTGACGCCCCGCCGCTCGATCTCCGGCAGTGCCGCCCGCAGCAGGGCCCGGACGGCGTCGAGCACCGTCCGGGTGTCGTCGGTCGGCTTGACCAGCGTGTGCGACCGGGTGGCCCTGGTGTAGTCGGCGAAGCGCAGCCGGAGCATGATCGTCCGGCCGCTGCGGTCGGCCCCCCGCATCCGCCGGGTCACCCGGTCGACCAGCCCGGCGAGGATGGCGTCGAGGTCGGCGGGCGTGTGCGGGCCGAGGCCGAGCGCGTGCTGCGCCCCCATCGAACCGCGCCGGCGACCCACCTGCACCGGCCGCGGGTCGCGGTTGTGGGCCAGCGCGTGCAGGTGCCGCCCGGCGCCCTTGCCGAGCAGCGACACCAGGGCCGCCTCGCCGAGCCGGGCCACCTCGCCGACGGTGCGGATCCGCCGCTCGCGCAGCTTCGCCGCGGTGACCGGACCGACCCCCCACAGCCGCTCGACCGGCAACGGGTGCAGGAATGCCAGTTCGCCGTCGGGCGACACCACCAGCAGGCCGTCCGGCTTGGCCACGCCGCTGGCCACCTTGGCGAGGAACTTCGTGCGGGCGACGCCGACCGTGATGGGCAGGCCGACCCGCTCGCGGACCTCGCGGCGGAGCCGCGCCGCGATGTCGGCCGGCGGCCCGACCAGCCGACGCAGGCCGGACACGTCGAGGAACGCCTCGTCGACGGAGAGCCCCTCGACCACCGGCGTGGTCTGCCGGAAAATCTCGAACACGGCCCGGCTGGCCGCCGTGTACGCCGACATCCGGGGCGACACCACGATCGCGTCCGGGCAGAGCCGGCGCGCCTGACGGCCGCCCATCGCACTGCGGACACCGCGCGCCTTCGCCTCGTAGCTGGCGGCGAGCACCACCCCGCCGCCGACGATCACCGGGCGGCCGCGCAGCCGCGGGTCGTCCCGCTGCTCGACCGACGCGTAGAACGCGTCCAGGTCGGCGTGCAGGATGCTGGCCCCGGTCGACACGAACATATGTTCGCATGGCCGACGGCGATTGCGGCACTGACCTGCCGGAACATGCCGCGCCGAGGCGTGGCCGTAGGGCCGGGGGCGGTGGACGTCCGGCGACGGTCAGGCGACCCGCGGCGCCGGCACGATCGGCAGTTGGCGGCGGTGCGCGGGCGCCGCGGTCCCGCCGTCCTCCTCGGCCGTCCGCGCCGCCGGGACCGTGCCCCGGCGGACCACGGTCGCCCGGGGATCGGTCCGATCCGGTGGCGTGGAACCGGGCGGCGACCCGGCCGTGCGGCCGCCGGCGACCTGGGTGAGCAGCGACAGCAGTCGGGGTACGTCGCCGCTGGCCATCCGGAACGATCCCCGGCACACCGGGCCGCTCCACAGGGACAGCACCACGGCGTCCCGGTCGGGGTGGAAGCTGACCCGCATCGTCCGGTCCTCGCCCCGCGTGTCGGCGAACAGGTCACCGAAGGTGGGTATCGGCAGCACCTCTCCCATGACAACCAGAATGCAACAGTCCGGTCACCGTCGGGAAGGGTCAGAGCGCGCGGAACGGCTTCGCGTACGTGAACTCGCCCCGGATCGCCGGGTCCCACGCGGCGAGCGGGCGGGCCAGGAAGTACCGCGGCCCCCACGCGGCCACCGGCGGGGTGACGCCGAGGTCGACGGCGGGCCGGAACCCGAAGCGCGGGTAGTAGTCGGGGTGGCCGAGCAGCACCACCAGCGGCTCGTCGCGGGCGTCCGCGGCGCCGAGCGCGGCGTGCATCAACGCCGAGCCCACGCCACGGCGCTGCCACCCCGGCAGTACGCCGAGCGGACCGAGCCCCAGCGCGACCGGCTCGCCGGCCACCCACCCGCGGGTGCACACCACGTGCCCTACGACCTGCCCGCCGGCGTCGGTCGCCACCAGCGACAGGGCGGGCAGCCAGGCGTCATCGGCGCGTAGCGCGTCGACCAGGGAAGCCTCCACGGGAACGGTGTCCGGCGCGTCGGGCTTGGCGAAGGCGGCGGTGTGCACCGCGCGGACGGCGTCCACGTCGGCGGGGGTCTCACGTCTGATCAGCACCGGCCCACCGTAGGGGAGGCGGGCCTCCGCGGCCGCCGATTATCGACCGGCGACGGCGGACGGCCGATCAGCTCGCCGCGGTCGGCGACGGCGGGGCGCTGCCACCCTGGGGCGCCTCGCCGATCATCAGGCGGACGATCTCCGCGCGGTCCGCGGCCGACGGGAGCCCCCACTCCGGGTGGTAGCCGTACACCGCGTGCAGCGGGGTGGAGCCGGTACGGCCGTCGAGGACCTCCACGGCGCCGGTGTCGATCAGGCCGGGGTGCTCGACCCCGCACGCCTCGGCCACCTTCATGAGGTCGCGGCGCAGCGTCTGCACGTAGTTGGCCGCCCGCACCGACTTCAGCGCCGGGTCCAGGCCCCGGGCGAGCCAGGCGTTCTGGGTGGCGACGCCGGTCGGGCAGGTGTCGGTGTGACACTTCTGCGCCTGGATGCAGCCGATCGCCAGCATCGCCTCCCGACCCACGTTGACCAGGTCGCAGCCCAGCGCGAACGCCACCACGGCGTTGTCGGGCAGGCCGAGCTTGCCCGAGCCGACGAAGACCACCTGCTCGTGCAGACCCTGCTCGGCGAACACCTTGTACACGCGGGAGAAGCCCTGCTGGAAGGGGAGCGAGACCGAGTCGGTGAAGATCAGCGGGGCGGCGCCGGTGCCGCCCTCGCCGCCGTCCACCGTCACGAAGTCGACGCCGCGCCCGGTGTTCCGCATCAACTCGGTCAGCTCCCGCCAGAAGCCGAGGTCGCCGACCGCCGACTTGATGCCGACCGGCAACCCGGTCTCTGCGGCGAGCAGCTCCACCCAGTCCAGCAGGCTGTCGCAGTCGGAGAACTCCGCGTGCCGGGACGGGCTCACGCAGTCGCGCCCCTCCGGGACGCCGCGGGTCGCGGCGATCTCCGCGGAGACCTTCGCTCCGGGCAGCAGGCCGCCCAGGCTCGGTTTGGCGCCCTGGCTCAGCTTGATCTCCAGCGCGCGCACCGGCGCGCCGGCCACCAGCTCCTTCAGCCTGGCCAGACTGAACCGGCCCCGATCGTCCCGGCAGCCGAAGTACGCGGTGCCGATCTGGAACACCAGCTCACCGCCGTTGCGGTGGTACGGGGACAGCCCGCCCTCGCCGGTGTTCTGCAGGCAGCCGGCGAGGGCGGCGCCGCGGTTCAACGCCGTGACCGCGTTGCCGGAGAGCGAGCCAAAGCTCATCCCGGAGATGTTGACCACCGACTGCGGGCGGAAGGCGCCGGCCCGGCCACGGGCGGCGCCCAGCACCTTGGCGCAGGGCAGCCGCACCTCCTGACCCGCGCCGGGGGTCGACGGCGGGACGGCCCGGCCGAAGGTGCGGTGCTTGATGATCGGGTAGCCGGGGGTGTACTCGATGTCGTTGTCCGTGCCGAAGCCGAAGTAGTTGTTCTGCCGCTTCGCCGACGCGTACACCCACCGGCGCTGGTCCCGGGTGAACGGCCGCTCCTCGTTGTTGCCGGCCACGATGTACTGCCGCAGTTCGGGCCCGATCGCCTCCAGCAGATACCGGGCCCGGCCGAGGACCGGGAAGTTGCGCAGCAGCGCGTGGTCGCGCTGGATCAGGTCCCGCGCGGCGAGCGCCGCGAGCGCGGCCACGGCCGCGGGTACGGCTCGACGTGCCCATGTCATGCCCGCACTCTTTCCGCGATCGCCCTGGGGCAAACGGGGCGTGGGGGCCTGCCGTACGCCGACGTGCTCGTGGAAGCCCCGGGCCGGCCCGGACGGGCGGGCCCGGGGCGGGGAGCCGAGCGGGTAGCGACGGGGGCGGATCAGCCCTGCGGCGGGGTGATGTCCACCATCCACGGGACGCCGAACCGGTCGGTGCACATGCCGAACTCGTCGCCCCACATCTGCTTCTCCAGCGGCATGGTCACCACGCCGCCCTCGCTGAGCTGCTCCCAGTAGCGGCGCAGCTCGTCGGCGTCGTCGCCACTGAGGCTGATGGTCATGGTGCTGCCCGGGCTGTGCTCCATGCCCGGGGGAGTGTCCGACGCCATCAGCGTGAAGCCGCTGTCGGTCTCCAACTGGGCGTGCATGATCTGCTCGGCCAGGCCCGGCTCCTGGTTGCCGAACTCGCCGAACGTGTTCACCCGCAGCGAGCCACCGAAGACCCGGTGGTAGAACTCCATCGCCTCCCGGGCGTTGCCGGTGAAGCTGAGGTATGGGTTGAGTCGAGAAGCCACAGCACCCTCCTTGGTCGTGACCTGCGAATCGTCGCAGACCAGGAGGCGCTGGACAACGAACGGCGAGCGTGTTTCGGCGGGGGAGCGGCCGGGCGTCGGCCGTCCCCCGCCGTTCACCCGCTCCGGGTCAGCGGTGCCGGAACGACTGCCGGACCACGCCGCCGACGATGGCGCACCAGGTGCTGGTCGTCAGCTTCCCGTTGCGCGGCAGGCCGTGCAGCGCCTGGAGGTCCTTGACGGCCTTCCTGGTGACGTAGTCGTACTCGCCGGTGACGGTCACCTCGGCGTAGCCCTTGATGTTGAGAATGAACTGCACCGCGCTGACCGGCAGCCCGGTGGCGTGCCCGTCCAGCTCCGGCACCAGGGTCTCCCAGGTCTGGGGCGTGAGCGTCGCGTCGACGTCCACCGGGATGCCGTTGCGGTACTGCCAGTCCTGCACGGCGGCCACCGTCGCCGCGTCGAAGACGCTGTTGACCGGCACGGTGTAGCCCCGGTGGGCGAGCAGGTACTGCACGACCTGCACGGCCGGGGAGCTGACGAACCGCCACAGGTCCGGCCAGCGGCGGGCCGGCACGTCGGACAGGTCGGTGTCGAGGGCCGCGAACACCCGGCGGCGCAGCTCGGGGAACTGCCGGTAGAACGCGGCGCCCGGGCACTGCGTGTTGCGGAAGTCCCAGTGCCCGAAGATGTCGTGCGCGTGCAGCCCGTACTGGCGGCAGACCGCGACGCAGAGCTTGACCAGCGAGGTCAGCAGCGCCTTCGGGGGTGTCTCGGTGACGTACGTGCCCTCGTTCTCGATCCCGATGGCCCGCCCGTTCTCGCCGGGGCAGTGCGCCGAGATCATCTGCCGGTCGCCAGCCTGGAGCCGCTCCAGGCTGCCTCGTCGGCCCTCGAGCACGTAGCCGCCGCGGCTGACGGTGAAGTGCTGCCCGGTGTCGGACCAGCCGTTGCCGTCCATGTGCAGGTTCTGGCAGTCGCGCGCCAGCTTGACGGCCTGCGCCTCGGAGTAGTCGGTGACGTTCGGGAACGCCATGTGGTGCACGATGATCTTGTTGGTCGCGATGGCGCTGACCGACAGCGGGTCGGCCGGCGGGCGCGCGCCCCACTCGTCGCAGCTGATGATCCAGTCCAGGTCCGCCCCCGGGTCCGCCTGGGCGGTGGCCGGGAACGCGAGCTCGCTCCCGACGACGGCGACCGTGGCGGCGCCGAGGCCGGCCCGCAGCAGGGTGCGGCGGTCCAGTTCGGAATGGTCCACGTGCATGACATCTCCTCTGCGGCCAGGACGGCAGGGGGTGTGAAAAGTAGCTCCAGAGGCCGCGCGTGATGTGGAGGATATTGCCAGTCCTCGGTGTCGCGCTAGAGGTCGGACGTCGATCCCTGCCATGTGGATCGCGGCGACCGGTCCGACGCGTCGGCCTCCGGTCACTCCTCGATGGCCCCGCCGATCCGGCGCAGGTGGCGGCGGAACGTGTACGACGCGTCGGCCGTGCGCCGGGCCAGGTAGTCGTCGAAAGCCGTCTGTTCGCGAAGCGTCTCGCCGGACCTGATCCGCGCCGCCTGCTCCCGCTCGACCTGCCGGATCCCGGCCGCCGTGGCCAGCACCTCGTCGGCCCGGCCGGCAGCCACGAAGAGCACGCCGTCGTCGTCGCCGAACACCAGGTCGTCCGGGCCCACCTCGTGGTCGCCGACGCGGGCCGTCACCAGGGCCTCCGGTTCGCGGTCGTCGACCCGGACCGGGCCGGGCGGCAGGCTCCCGTAGCTGAACACCGGTAGCCCGATCTCGACCAGGTCGGCGGTGTCCCGGTGCAGCCCCCACACCACCAGACCGGTCACCCCGGCCGCGGCGGCCTCCAACACCACCAGGTCACCGACGCAGGCCTCGTCCGACCGGCCGCCGTTGTCGACCACCAGCACGTCGCCCGCCGCCGCCTGGCCGAACGCCTCGAGGAACACGTCCACGCTGCCGTAGTGCCGGGCCGGCCGCACCCGCCCGGCGATCCGCTGACCGGGCACCACGGCCCGGATCCCGGCCGGCGCGGCCCGCAGCGGCACCCCGAGGCGTACGCAGGCGTCCGCGACGAGCGGCGTGGTGAGGTCGGCGAAGCGCTCCAGCATGACGGTCCTCCAGGCGGCGCGGCGGGACGTCATCGTAAGGACGCGGACCGGGCGAACGGCGAGATCCAATCCCGTCGACCTGGCCCGCGACACGGCAGGACGGCGAGGGCGGGCGCGGGCGTTCCACCCGGCGCCCGTGGTGTGTCCGCGACCGGTCGGATCGTGCCGATCCGCAGGACTGTCGGACGGATCAGCGGGTATGCCGCGCCCCGGGACATCGGCGTCGTTCGGGGATCGGGGGTGCCATGGGAGCCGCCGTGGTGGTGGCCGTGGTCGTCGTGGTCGCGGTCGTGGTGGTCGTGCTGGCGCTCAGCATCCGCCTGGTGCAGCAGTACCAGCGCGGCATCGTCTTCCGGTTCGGCCGGGTGCTGGACGACGTCCGCCAGCCGGGACTGCACCTGATCGTCCCGATCGCCGACCGGATGGTGCGGGTCAGCATGCAGACCACCGTCATCGGGGTGCCCGCACAGGGCGCCATCACCCGGGACAACGTCACGCTCACCGTCGACGCCGTCGTCTACTACCGGGTGGTCGACCCGGTGAAGGCCCTGGTCAACGTGCACGACTACCCGGCGGCCGTGCTCCAGGTGGCGCAGACCGCGCTGCGCTCGGTGATCGGCAAGGCCGACCTCGACACCCTGCTCGGCGACCGGGACCGGATCAACGCCGAGCTGAAGTCGGTCATCGACGCGCCGACCGAGAAACCTTGGGGCCTGCTGATCGAGCGGGTCGAGGTCAAGGACGTCTCGCTGCCGGAGGGCATGAAACGGTCGATGTCCCGGCAGGCGGAGGCCGAACGGGAGCGACGCGCGCGGGTGATCGCCGCGGACGGCGAGTTCCAGGCGTCCCGCCGGCTCGCGGACGCGTCCCGAGCGATGGCGGCCACCCCCGGCGCGTACCAACTGCGGCTGCTCCAGACGGTGGTGGACGTGGCGGCCGAGAAGAACAGCACGCTGGTGATGCCGTTCCCGGTGGAGCTGCTCCGCTTCTTCGACCAGATCGCCCGGCCGCCCGCCGGCCAGCCGTCCGCCGCACCGGATCTCGGGCCGGTCAGCGAGAGCGTGGCGACCGCCGCCGAGGCCGACGGCACCACGCGCTGACCTCGTGGATCACGCGGCTGTGGCGTCTCGGGGAGGTGTTGACCGGGCTGTCTCGGCGACCACAACCGCGTGATCGACGAACGTGGTCGCGGGTTTGGGGTCCGGTGCGCGCGGGGTAGGGCGGGGTCGGAGACCTGACCGCCCCGTGTGGAGGACCGTGATATGAGAGACAACGTCAGCGACGCGGTGGGGGACGCCTTCCGCTCGGTGATGCTCTTCGTGCCCAAGGCCGTCGCCTTCGTGGCGATCCTCGTGGCCGGATGGCTGATCGCCAAGGCCGCGCTCAAGATCGTGGACAAGGTCCTGGAGCGGGTGGGCTTCGACCGCGCCGTCGAGCGCGGCGGCATCCGCCGGGCGTTGAGCCGCTCCCGGTACGACGCCAGCGACATCGTCGCCAAGCTCGTCTACTACGGACTTCTGCTGGTAACGCTTCAACTGGCCTTCGGCATCTGGGGACCGAACCCGATCTCCGACCTGATCGCCGGCGTGATCGCCTGGCTTCCCCGGGCGTTCGTCGCCATCGTCATCGTGGTGGTCGCCGCGGCCATCGCCAACGCCGTCAAGGACATCATCGGCGGCGCGCTCGGCGGCCTCTCGTACGGTCGGGTGCTGGCCACCGTCGCGTACGTCTTCCTGCTCGGCCTCGGCGTCATCGCCGCGCTCAACCAGATCGGCGTGGCCACCGCGGTGACCACCCCGGTGCTGATCGCCGTCCTGGCGACCCTCGGCGGGATCCTCGTCGTCGGTGTCGGCGGTGGGCTGGTCCGCCCGATGCAGAGCCGCTGGGAGTCCTGGCTGAGCCGCGCCGAGCACGAGTCCCGGCTGATCGCCACGCACGCGCGGGCGTACCAGGCCGGTCGCCGCGACACGGAGGCCGAACTGTCCCGGCCGGCGGCGGCCGACCCGGACCTCACCCAGCCGGTTCCCGCCGATCCGGACAGCACACAGGTGGTCACCCGGCCCGCCGACCCGGACGCCACGCAGGTGGTGCCGCGATCGACCGACCCGGAGGCCACGCGGGCGGTGCCCCGGTCGACCGACCCGGACGCCACCCAGGTGACCTCGACCGGCTCGCCGGTTCCCGGGCAGCGCGCCGCCGACGACAGCGAGGCCACGATGGTCATCCCGCCGGTGGAGCCGCCGACGGAGCGCCGCTGACGTTCGCCGTGGACGGGGTGGGACCGGAGGGTCCCACCCCGTCGCGTGTCACCGGGCCGTCGCGAATCCCTGGCCCGCCGACACCGCCGGCGACTAGCATCGCGGGCATGACTTGGCGATGTTGATGCCTCACTAGTGGCCGTTCCCGTGGGCCGCCGCGGGCGCCGTACCTCCGGCGTCCGATTCGTCCCCACGGGAAGGCCTCATGACTCTCACCTCCGCGCGCGTGCGCGACCGCGGCGTCCGCCGCCTGTCGGCGACCCTCTACGGGTACGCGTTCCTCAGCGAACTCGTCCTGCTCTACCCGGTGTACGCGCTGCTGTTCGCCGACACCGGGTTGTCGGTCTGGCAGATCTCCTCGCTCTTCGTTCTCTGGTCGGCCAGCGCGATCCTGCTGGAGGTGCCCTCCGGCGCCTGGGCCGACGCGGTGTCCCGGCGGCTGCTGCTGTGCCTCGCGCCGCTGGTGACCGCCGTCGGCTACGCCGTCTGGGTGCTGTCGCCGTCGTACCCGGCCTTCGCCGTCGGGTTCCTGCTCTGGGGCGCCGGCGGGGCGCTCGCGTCCGGCGCGCTGGAGGCGCTGGTCTTCACCGAGCTCGACCGCCGGGGCGCGGCCGGCCGGTACGCGCGGGTCATCGGCCGGGCGAAGACCGCCGAGATCCTCGGCGCGCTCGCCTCGACCGCGCTGGCCGGCCCGGTGCTCGCCGCCGACGGCTACCCGGCGGTCGGCGCGGCCAGCGTCCTCGCCTGCCTGCTGACCGCCGCCGTGGCCACCCGGTTCCCCGAAGACCGCACCACCACGTCGGCCGGCGACGGGGTGGGTGAGGACGACGACCTCGGCTGGTGGGCGAGCCTGCGCGCCGGCCTGGCCGAGGCCCGTGCCGTGTCAGCGGTGCGCGCGGCGGTGCTGTTGGTCGCCGGGGTCGCCGCCGTCTGGGGCGCCCTCGACGAGTACACCCCGCTGCTGGCCCGGGACACCGGCGTCGGCAGCCAGACGGTGCCGCTGCTGCTCCTGCTGGTGTGGGCCGGGGTGACCGTCGGCGGGCTGCTCGCCCCGGCCTTCGAGCGGCTCACCACCCGGGGGTACGCGGCCCTGCTCGGACTCGCCGCGCTGACCCTGGCCGGTGGCGCGCTGACCGGCCACCCGGCCGGGTTCGGTCTGATCGCGGTCGCCTTCTGCGCCTGCCAACTCGCCACCGTGCTGGCCGACGCTCGCCTCCAGGCACGCATCGTCGGGCCCAGCCGCGCCACCGTCACCTCGCTCGCCGGGATGGCCACCGACGTCACGATCATCGGCGTGTACGTCGGCTACGGCCTGGTCGCCACGACCGCCGGCAACGCGGTCGCGTTCGCCGTCTCCGCACTGCCGTACCTGCTGGTGGCGGTGCTGCTGGTGGCCGTGCGCACCCGAGCGACCGGTCGGCCGCCGGCCGGGCGCACCACGGTTGTCGGTGGCGGTGTCTAGGGTGACCGGGTGACCGCGATGAGCTTCGACGGCTGGTGCGACGAGATCGTCGCGCAGGCCGAGCTGATGGCCGCGCACCTCGCCGGTGCCGATCCGCGCACGCCGGTGCCGTCCTGTCCGGGCTGGACGGTCGGCCAGCTCGTGCGGCACGTCGGCGCCGGGCACCGGTGGGCCGAGGAGATCGTCCGCACCCGGGCGGCGACACCGCTGCCCGACACCGACCTGCGTGACCTGTCCGGGCACGCCGACGGCGATCCGGCGATCCTCGCGCCGTGGCTCGTCGAGGGCGCCGCCCAGCTCGCCGGCACGCTGCGTGCCGCCGGGCCGCGGGCCGAGGTCTGGACGCCGATCCCGGGCCGCACGGACGCCGCCTTCTACGCTCGCCGCTTCGCGCACGAGACCCTGGTGCACCGGGCCGACGCCGCGCTGGCGCTGGGGGTGCCGTTCGCCGCTGCGGAGCCGGTGGCCGTCGACGCGCTCGACGAGTGGATGGAGCTGGACTCGCTGCCGGTCATGCTCGAGTTCAAGCCCGAGCGGCGGGAGCTGCTCGGGCCCGGGCGCACCCTGCACCTGCATGCCACCGACACCGCGCCCGAGGCGGCGGCCGAGTGGGTGGTCGACCTCACCGGCGAGATCGGCACCTGGCGGCGCGCGCACGAGAAGGCCGCGGTCGCCGTGCGCGGGCCGCTCACCGAGCTGCTGCTCACCGTCTACGGCCGGCGCCCGCCGCACGACACCGTGCAGGTGCTCGGCGACCGCGGGCTGCTGGAGCTCTGGCTGGCGCGGGTCAGCTTCGGCTGACCCGCGCCGAGCCGGTCAGCCGTGCAGGTGCAGGAACGACCACTGGTGGCCGTCGAGGTCCCGGAACCCGCGCATGTAGAGCCTGCCGTCGTCCTGCCCCTCGCCGAGGGCCTCGCCGCCGGCCGCGACCGCCCGGTCGACCAGCTCGTCGACCCGCTCCCGACTGTCGGTGACGAGACCGACGATCACCTCGCGGCTGGTCGACGTGTCGGTGACCGCGACGCCGGTGTACTCGGCGAACGACGACGCGACGTGCAGCATCAGCTGGGTCGTCTCGTTGAGGGACAGCATGAGGGTGGTGCCGTCCGGCGCGGGCTGCTCGCCGGTGAACCCGATGGACCGGAAGAACTCGGCGGCCGTGCTGAGGTCGCGCACCGGCAGGTTGATGAAGGTCGTGATGGTCACCGCGGGTCTCCGTCCGCCTCGAGGAACTGCTTGAGCGCGGCGAGCCGCTCCCGCCAGTACGCCTTCAGCTCCGCAGCCTGCTCCGCCTCGGTCAGCTTCTCGTGTTGTACCGCCACCCGGGACCTGGTCTCGCCGACCGGCTCGAAACCGACCACGATCCGGGTGGGTCCACCGGCCCAGTCCGCGCGGAACGACTTCGGCGCGGTGGCCGTCCGCACCCGCACCTCGACGTCCGGCAGCCAGCGGGTGCGCAGCCCGTCGTCGGCGAACGCCGCGAAGAGCCGGTCCACCGGCACCGCCACCGTACGGCTGCCGCCCGCCGTGTAGCCGCCGCCGCGCCGCTGCCCGGGGGCGCGCAGCCCGCGGGCCTGCTCGTAGCCGACCGTGACCGTTTGCGCCCACCAGCCCGGCACCTCGTGCACGGTCACCAGCCAGCGGGCGATCTCGGTGTGCGTACGCGCGGTCGCCTGCCAGTCGTCGAGCAGACCGAACCACTCGTCCCAGCCCCGGCCGGTGCGGTCGCGCAGCAGGGCGTCGGCGATGCGCTCGGTCTGCTCGGCGGCCGCCGCCGGGGACGGCGTGGCAGGTGGCAGCCCGGCGGGCGGGTCGGCGGGCCGGTCCGGGGTGGTGGCCTCGGATCGGGCCAGCAGCTGCCGGCGGGCGGTGGTGTAGGCCTCGCCGGTCTTGTCCATCCGGCTGCGGACCCGGGCCTTGAACGATTTCTTGCTGGTCATCACATGCTCCCTGTCGACGGCACGGTCGCAGGGACTCACGCTCCCGTCGACCCCGCCGGAGTGGGGCATGTCGTGCTCGCCCGAGGGCTCTGGGCCCCCTTTGCCTCCGCGAAGCCGGTGGCGTGAGCACCGGGAGGGAGGTGAGGCGCAGGACTACGCCGCGGTCATCGTAGCGCCTGTCGGGGCTGGCACGCAGCCGTGACGCGGGATCAGGGGCGCTCGGCGTCCAGGTAGACCCAGCGGCCGCCCGCCCGCACGAACCGGCTGCGCTCGGTCTGCGTCCCGACCCGCCCGCCGGCCCGGTAGTGCGCCCGGAACTCGACCGTGCCGGTGCTGTCGAACAGACCGCCCCGGTCGGTGTCGACGATTTCCAGCCGGGTCCAGCGCTGAGCGGGGTCGAGGTCGAGCCGCGCGGGCCGGATGCTCACGTGCCAGCTGCGCAGCAGGTAGCTCGCGTCGCCCACGGCGAAGGCGCTGAACCGCGAGCGCATCAGCGCCTCGGCGGTCGCGGCGTCGGCCTCGCCCCGGTGCAGCGGGCCGCAACACTCGGCGTACGGCTGGCCCGACCCGCACGGGCAGGCCGGGTTCGCCTCGCCGGCCGCACCCCGTCGGTTTCCCCGCTTCGCCACCGCCTCATCCTGCCGCACCGGTGCCGACCGGCCCGGACAGGGCCGGCGCCGGCACCGGGACCGGTCCGGACCGGTGGACGGGTCCGGCCCCGCCGCCGAGCCCGAACGCGATTGGACCACTCACCGGGGCTCGGATCGGCTCTGCCACTGGGCCGATCCGAGCGGCAGGGTCGACCTGTGACCGACGATCGTCAGGAAGGACTGGAAGAGATCATGACGACGGCCGACATGTGGTTCGACCCGCGCTGCCCGTGGGCCTGGAACGCCTCGCGCTGGCTGCTGGAGGTGGAGCGGGTGCGACCGGTGGACGTGCGGTTCCACGTGATGAGCCTGTCGGTCCTCAACGACGGGCGGGAGGGGCTGGAGGAGTGGTACCGGGAGTGGCTCAGGCCCGGGATGGGGCCGGTGCGGGTGGCGGTCGCCGCCGAGCAGAAGTACGGCCCGGAGGTGCTGCGCGACCTCTACACCGCGCTGGGCAACCGGATCCACCACGAGCGGGCCCCGATCGGCCGGGAGTTGTACGTCGCGGCGCTGACCGAGGTGGGGCTGGCTCCCGACCTGGCCGACGCTGCCGGGTCCCCCGACCACGACGCGGCGCTGCTGGCCAGCCACCAGGCCGGCCTGGAGCCGGTGGGCGAGGACCTGGGCACCCCGACCATCCACGTCACGGTCGACGGGCGGCGGACGGCCTTCTTCGGCCCGGTGGTGGCGCCGATCCCGCGTGGCGAGGACGCCGGCCGGCTGTGGGACGGCGTGCTGCTGGTCGCGGGCACCGACGGGTTCTTCGAGCTCAAGCGCGCCCGCACCCGGGCGCCGATCGAGCGCTGAGGCGAGCCGGCTGCGGGCCACCGGACGAGCGCCGCGGCGAGCCGGCTGCCTGTCCACCGGCCGGGCGCGGAAGCGAGCCGGCTGAGCTGACGCCGACGCCCGGCTCCGCGGGCAGGTCGGCCGCGGCCGGCCCGTCAGTCCAGGTCGACCGGCAGCGGCACCGGGCGCTTGGCCGCCCGGTCGTCCCCGGACGAGCGGCCGCGCAGGTGTCGGGCCAGCCACGGCAGCAGATGCCGCCGGGTCCAGGCCAACTCGGCGCGGACCACCTCCGGCCGGCGTCGGCGCGGCGCGACGGCCAGCGGGTGGGACCAGGAGTCGTCGGTGCCGGGCAGGCCGGCGGTGTGCGCCAGGGCGGCGGCAATCCGTTCGTGCCCGGCGCTGTTGGCGTGCAGCCGGTCGTCGCTCCAGAGCCGCGGGTCGGAGGCGACTGGGTGGGCGCCGAGGTCCAGCAGGGTGGCACCGGTCCGTGCGGTGACCGCCCGCAGCGCCGCGTTCAGGGCGAGCACCCGGCCGCGTAGCGGACGGGCGATCGGCATCACCGGCGCCGGGTCGGGCAGGGTAAAGGTGAGGACCGTCGCGCCCTGCGCGACCAGGGCCTCCTGCATCGCGCCGACGTCCGTGGCGATCCGGTCGACGTCGAACGTCGGGCGGAGCACGTCGTTCATCCCCGCGACCACGGTCGCCAGGTCCGGAGCGAGGTCGAGTGCCACCGGCAGCTGCTCGGCCCGGATCCGGGCCGTCGTGCGCCCCCGCACCGCGAGATTGGCATACTCCAGACCGCCCTGCGCCCGCGCCACCGCCAGGGCGAACCGGTCGGCCCAGCCCCGGTAGCCGCCGGCCTCGTCCGGGTCGTCCAGGCCCTCGGTGGTGCTGTCGCCGATCGCCACGTACCGCTGCCACATCACGTCGGCGAGGGTAACCAGGACCTGCTGCCCGACCGCGCCGAGGTTTGCCCCCCGTTCGTAGGCTCGACGTCATGTCGCGATCACCCGCCGTCGCGCTCGCCCCCGGTGTCTGGCGCATCCCCACCGCCGGCCGCGCGCTGGTCAACTCGTACGCCCTGGTCGACGACGACGGCAGCGTCACGCTGGTCGACTGCGGGCTGAAACGCGCGCCGGCCCGGATCGTGCGCGGGCTCGCCGCGATCGGCAAGGCCCCGGCCGACGTCATCCGGATCGTGCTCACCCACGCCCATCCGGATCATGCCGGCGGCGCGGCCGAGCTGGCCCGGCGCACCGGCGCCCCGGTCGCCGCGCACGCCGCCGACGTCGGCTACGCGCGGGCGGGCCACTCCCCGCCCCGGGACGCCACGGTGACCGGGGCCCGGCTCTTCGCCCGGCTCGACGGCGGCGGCCGGTTCCCGGCCGTCGAGGTGGCCCAGCAGCTCGCCGACGGGGACGTGCTGCCGATCGCCGGCGGCCTGCGGGTGGTGCACACCCCCGGCCACTCGCCGGGGCACGTCTCGTTGCTGCACGAGCCGACCCGGTTGCTGATCACCGGGGACGCGCTCTTCAACGTCGCCGGCATCCGCTGGCCGATCAAGGTGCTCTGCAGCGACTTCCGGATGACCCAGCGGACCGCGCACGTCCTCGGTGAGCTGGCGTACGACATCGCCGCCTTCACCCACGGCCCTGAGCTCACCGACAACCCCCGCGACCGCATCCGCGCCTTCCTGCTCCGGCAACCCTGACCGGCCGGGACCGGGCGGCGGGACGGCGTGGGTCCGGGCTCAGAGCCAGCCGGAGCGGCGGAACAGCCGGTACAGGGTGAGCGCGGCCAGCGCCATCAGGCCGAGCGCGAACGCGTAGCCGTAGCGCCACTCCAGCCCGGGCAGGGTGGCGAAGTTCATGCCGTAGATGCCGGCGATGCCGGTCTGCGCGGCCGCGATGGCCGCCCACGCCGCGATCTTCCGCATGTCGTTGTTCTGCTCGACCGCGAGCTGGGCCAGCCGCGACTGCACGATCGAGGTGAGCAGGTCGTCGTACGCGGCGACCCGGTCGACCGCCCGGGCCAGCCGCGCGTCCACGTCCACGAACCAGCGGTGCAGGCCCCTCGGCGGGTCGGTCGGATGCCCCTCGACCAGGGTCCGCAGCGGCGCCTGCAACGGCAGGACCGCCCGCTTGAACTCGACCACCTCGCGCTTCAGCTGGTAGATGTGCTGGATGTCGGCGCCGCGATCCCGCGCGAAGACACTCTCCTCGACCCGTTCCAGGTCCCGCTCGACGTGGCCGGCGACCTCCAGGTAGAGGTCGACCATGCGGTCGCAGACCGCGTACGCCACGGCCCACGGGCCCTCGGCCAGCAGCGCCGGGCGCTGCTCGATGTCGGCCCGCACCATGCTCAGCGCGCCGGAGGCGCCGTGCCGGACGGTGATCACGAACCGGTCGCCGAGGAACACCATGACGTCGCCGGTGTCGATCACCTCGGAGCTCTCGGTAAGCTCGGCGTGCTCCACGTAGCCGGCGGTGCGCAGCACCAGCAGCGTCACCTCGCCGTGCCGCTGGACGGCCGGCCGGTGGCCGTCGGCGAGCGCCTGCTCGACGGTCAGCTCGTCGAGCCCGAAGACCCGGCCCACCGCGGCCATCACGGCGGGACCCGGCTCGTGCAGGCCGAGCCACACGAACGCGTTGCGGCCGCGCCGGCCGCGGGCGTACGCGTCGGCGTAGTGCGGGCGACCGGGTTCGCGCCGGCCGTTGACGTAGACCGCGCAGTCGACGACCGCGTCCGGGTTGGACCGCCGCGGCGCGGGGATGTCGGCGGACGACCGACCGAGCAGCCGGTCGACGAGGGCGTGCAGGCCCCGACCCGATCGGACCCGTACCGGTCGCTGATCCACCGCCCACCTCCGCGTCGCCGGGACTGCCGGCCTACGGTACGCGGATCGGGCGGCCGACGCGGTCGCGGAGCCCGGCGGGAACAGCGGTCAGCCGGTCCGGGTGGCGAGGACGACCACGTTGTCGACGTAGTTCCCGGTGCGCGCGTCGAACCGGCCGCCGCACGTGATCAGGCGCAGCGCGGGCACGTCCGCCGGGCCGTAGACGAGGGTGCTGGGGAAGCGGTCCTTCGGGTACGCGCCCACACCGTCCACGGTGAACGTCGCGACGCTCGTGTCGGCCCGGGTGACCCGGATGGTGTCGCCGGCGCGCAGGCGGCCGAGGTCGAAGAAGACGGCCGGGCCGGCCTTCGAGTCGACGTGTCCGACGAGAACCGCGTTGCCGGCCTCGCCGGGGCTGACCCCGTGCCGGTACCAGCCGGCGAGGCCGGGCCGGTCCAGGGGCGGCACTTCCAGCACGCCGGCGGCGTCCGTGCCGACCGGAACGACCTCGGCCCGTACGCCGATGGCGGGGATCTGCACCCGTGTCGGCGCGGCGTGGGGGAGAGGCGGCAGGTCCGGCGCCGGGTGGGTGCGGCGGGGCGTGGCGTGGCCGGGTTGCGGTGGGCGGGTCGGGTCGGCGGTCAGCCCGACGGTGACCAGTCCGAGGCCGGTGACCCCGAGCAGGGTGACGACCGCGACGGCGGGAGCCGTCCGGCGTCCGATCGCGCCACGCCACCACACGTGCCCACCTCCGTGCCGGATCGTGGGGGTGCCCGCCCCGGTGTGTCGCCGGTGCGGGCACCCGTCCCAGGGATGGTGCGGGCCGCCGGTCAGGCGACGGTGGTTGCGGGGCGCCGGCGGCGCAGCAGCAGGACCGTGCCGGCCGCCGCCGCGCCGAGCAGCGTGCCGCCGGCGGCGAGGGCGCCGGTGCCGTCGGCACGGCTGCCCGCGCCGGCCGGGGCGCCGCCGATCGGGGTGACGGTGAACGTGGCGCTTCCGGCCGCGCTGCCGTCGCCGCAGGTCGCGGTGACCGTGTAGGTGCCGAGGGTGAATCCGGCGGTGAAGAGCTCGGCGCTCAGCCCGCCGCCGGCCGCGGCGGTGGTGGAGCGGACGTTCTGGTCCCGGTTCGGACCGGTGACGCGGAAGATCGCGTCACCCGACTTGGGGTTGCAGGTCGTCGCGGTGAGCACGACCGTGCCGCCGACCGGTGTGCTGGCCGGGGACACGATGGTCTCGGCCAGCGCGGCGCCGGGCAGCAGGAGCGTGCCGAGACCGACACCGACCGCCGCCGACACGAGTACTGTCTTCGCCTTCATACGCGTCTTCCCTCACTTTTCGTCCGCTGAGAACGTGGGACGTCGTTCGGGTGGCCAACTCCGCGACTAGCACCGGTGTGCCCAACACTAGGGGGGTTGGGCCCCCGATCCGGTGAAAATGAGAAATCCTCGTTGCCGTCACGTGTCCGCCGGCCGACGGTGGAAGCAGCCGGCTGCGACCGGTGGTGCCGCTCGCGAGCAGCGCGAGGAAAGCACCGCGGGCGCGTCCTTCAGGAGGTACGCCCGGGTTGCCGGGCTGACCCGGTTCCGGGATGTCCGGGGCGGGCGGTTACGCCGCGACCTCGTCGAAGTCGAGCTGATCCGTCACGCCTGGCCGGGCATCGGCTCGCCAGTCTCCAGCAGCGTCTTCAGGCTGGCCAACAGCTCCGGCCAGCCGCCGCTGCCGTCGAGCTGCCCGCTGATCGCCCGGTGCATCTCGCTGTCGGGGGAGAAGTCGTCATGGACGACGGTCAACCGCACGGCGGCTCCGTGTGGCTCGATCTCGAAGGTGACCGTGGAGCGCCGCTCGCCGAGGCGGGCCGCCAGTTCCTCGTCCGACCAGCCGAAGTGCGCGGCGTGCTCCGGCTGGAAGCCGTGCCAGCGATAACTGAGCCGCCGGTAGGGCTCGGCGGCCAGCACCCGCTGGCCGAGATCGCGGAACTCGCCGTCGGGCGCGTCCTGCCACAGCACCGGCGAGCCGACCCGCCAGTCGGACTTCAGCGCCACGCCGCCCCAGTAGCGGCGGGTGAACGCCGGCTCGGTCAGCGCCGCCCAGAGCCGTTGCGGGGTGGTGTTGATGTAGGTGGTGTAGACGAAGGTCGGATTCTCCACGGACTCACGCTCCAGTGCTGCGCGCAGGTCGGCGAGCGCCTCGGCCCGCTGACGGTCGTATCGGCTGATCCACCGGTCGGCGATGGCGGTGATCGGTGCGGCGTTGAGGTGGTGCAGCTTCTCCCGGCCGCGGCGCACGGTCGTGACCAGGCCGGCCGACTCCAGCACCGCCAGGTGTTTGCTGACCGACTGCCGGGTCATGTCGAGCCCCGCGCAGAGGTCGCGCAGGCTCTGCCCGTTGCGGGCGTTGAGGCTGTCGAGCAGCCGCCGCCGGCTGGCGTCAGCCAGCGCCCGGAAGACCTCGTCCACCCGTCACCTCTCATGCAACCAATCGGCTGCATGTCAGCATAGGCACCCGCACGGTTGCCTGTCAAAAGGCGGCGCCGGGCGTGGGCGGCGCCACCGGGTGCGCGTCGGCGCCACCCTGCACCGGGACGTCCTCGGTCTGGAATCGCCGACGATCCGACCGCGCGCGGGTTTTCTGCTCACCGCCATCGCCTACGCCTTCACCGGCAGCGGTCGGGCGGTCCGCTGGCCATGACCGCGAACCCGGTGTCAGTGCGGCGGTGCGGGATCAGGGGCGGCAGACGCGTCGCACGAGGTCCGCCCAGCCGCGGGCGAGCTGGGGCGCGGCCCGGCCGAGGTCGGTCGCGGACAGGTAGAGCAGCAGGGGGCCGTCGAGGGCCGCGGTGAGCTGGATGGCGAGCAGGTCGAGGTCGGCCGGGCCGAGGTCGATCTGGGCCAGGAGGACCCTGATGTGCGTCTGGGACATCGGCGTCTGGGATCCGGCGGGGATGGGCTGGCGACCGTCGAGCGCGGAACGGGCGATCTCGTAGTAGTCCGCCAGGAAGTGGATCCGCGCCTGACCGTAGGCGATCAGGCGGTCCGGTGCCGGCGCGCCCGGGCCCAGCGGCGGCGGCCCGGCGAGCACCTGCTCCTGGAAGGCGCGTTCGCCGTCGTCGAGCAGCGCCTGAAAGATGCCGGCCCGGGTGCCGAAGCGGCGGAAGACCGTGCCCTTGCCCAGGCCGGACCGCTCGGCGAGGGCGTCCATGGTGAGTTGGTCGGGGCCCAGCTCGGTGAGCATCTCGCGGGCTGTGGTGATCAGGTGCCGGCGGTTGCGTGCCGCGTCGGCCCGCTCCGTGGGGCCTGTTCCCCCCGACACGTTGATCCTCCTCACAGACCTCACCCTACCGTGGTCGCCATAAGCGGGGTACGGTCCGTTTAGCCGGGCGGCTCGGCCGCGCTCCGGCCCGGGCGCGCGGCGCCGACATCGCAGACAGGAGATACCCCATGACCACGATCGACACCTCGGAGCGCTTCACCACGCTGCCCGACGACGCGACGCTCTCGGCGACGGTCGTCGCGCTGGAGGAGCACGGGTTCAGCGTGGACGTCGTCGACGACCTCGACGCCGCTCGCAAGGCGGTGCTGACCCGCATCCCGCACGGCTCCTCGGTGATGACGAACACCTCGATGACCCTGAAGGAGACGGGCATCGAGGACGCGATCGACGGCGGGGGGCCGTAC
This sequence comes from Micromonospora sp. WMMD812, assembly GCF_027497215.1. Lineage (NCBI taxonomy): Bacteria > Bacillati > Actinomycetota > Actinomycetes > Micromonosporales > Micromonosporaceae > Micromonospora > Micromonospora sp. WMMD812. The sequence goes on from NZ_CP114904.1 coordinate 935,505, forward strand.
GAGTCGGCGCGCAACAAGATGCTCGCGCTGGACTACCAGACCCAGGCGCAGGAGATGAAGGTGATCTCCGGGCAGGCCGACTACGCGCTCGGCAGCGTGCACGCCGTCACCCGGGAGGGGACGCTCGTCATCGCCTCGGCCTCCGGCAGCCAACTGTCCTCGTACGCCTGGGGCGCGGCCAACGTCATCTTCGTCGTCGGCGCGCAGAAGCTCGTTCCCACACTGGAGGCCGCCCACGAGCGGATCTACCAGCACAGCCTGAAGCTCGAGGACGTGCGCGCGCAGGCCGCGTACGGGCAGCACAGCAGCGTCGGCAAGGTCCTGGAGATCCACCAGGAGCTGCCGGGGCGCATCCACGTCGTCCTGATCCGCCAGGTCGTCGGCTTCTGACCGCGCCCCGCGGATCGCGACACCGTAGGTCTGGTACGACAGGGCCCCTCCAGGCGCCCTGTCGTACCACGATCCAGGCGCAGACACCGGCACGCCTCGCGCCGCGCGACATGTCGGACCCGCCGGCTACGGTCGCGCCCATGGGGATGTACGGGAGTTGGCTTCGGGTTTCCGAGGCGGAGCTGGCACGGGCGAAGGACGACCTCGACTGGGCCTACGGCCTGGCCGAACGGGTCAGCGAAGCGGAGGACGATGACCCGCCGGGCGACCCGCGCTGTTCCGGCACCGACAAGGCCTGGCACGCCCTGCAGTTCCTGCTCGACCGGCGCGACTTCCCGGTGTCGATCGTCTACGGCGAGGAGTCGTTCATCGACCTGCCGGACGATCCGGAGGAGGCTCTCGATGTCATCGAGGCGTCGGGGGCCGACTGGGGCTATGGGCCGCCCGGTTACCTCACCCCGGCGCAGGTGGTCGAGGCGGCTGCGGCGCTGGCCGAGCTGACCGAGGAGGACCTGGTCGGCGGGGTCGACCCGGCGGAGCTGCAGCGGGCCGAGATCTACCCGACGGTGTGGGACCGGCCCGGGGAGCTGGCCTGGGTCGCGCACTTCCTGCCCGGCGTGCGCGACTACTTCATCGCCGCGGCCAAGAACGGCGACGCGGTCATCTGCTGGATCTCCTGACCCCGGGGCAGACCGGCGGCGGGTCGGCCGGCCGGATGTGACAGCGTGGACGGATGCAGAGCCGCGTCGACGTCGACCTCGCCCTGGTCGGCGGCGGCGGTGCGGCCTCGCTGGTCCTGGCCGCGCTGGACCGGCACGGAGTGCGGGACCTGCGGGTGGCCGTCGTCGACCCGGTGCACCGGCGCGGCCAGGACCGGACGTGGGCGTTCTGGGACCGTCCGGGCAGTGACCTCGACCCGCTGCTCAGCGCGAGCTGGCGGCAGGTCGAGATCACCACGCCCGCCGCCCGCCGGGTGCTCGACCTCGCCCCGCTGCGGTACGCGATGCTCCGCTCCGGCCCGGTCTACGCGCGCGCGGCCGAGGCCGAGCGGCGTCTCGGCGCGACCCGGGTGGTCGCCGCGGTCCAGGACACGCACGACGACGGCGACCGGGTGCTGGTCCGCACCGGGAGCGGGCCGACCGTGCGGGCGGGCTGGGTGCTGGACTCCCGGCCCCGGCCCCCGGCGCGCGCGGGCCGGACGAGCTGGCTGCAACACTTCCGCGGCTGGTGGCTGGCGGCGGACCGTCCCACGTTCGACCCCGCGCGAGCCGCGCTGATGGACTTCCGCACCCCGCAGCCGGCCCGGGGCGTCTCCTTCGGCTACCTGTTGCCGGTCAGCGACCGCTACGCCCTGGTCGAGTACACCGAGTTCTCACCCGCACTGCTCACCGGCGCCGGTTACGACGCCGCGCTGGCCGGCTACCGGGACCTACTGCGGCTCGACCCGTCCCGGCTGACCGTGCGGGAGGTGGAGAACGGGGTGATCCCGATGACCGACGCCCCGTTCGTCGCCCGCCCCTCGCCCCGGGTGGTCCGCCTCGGTACCGCCGGCGGGGCGACCCGGCCGTCCACCGGCTTCACCTTCTCCGCCATGTACCGGCAGGCCGACCAGGTGGCGCGCGCGCTCGCCGCGGGCCGGCCGCCGGTGCCGGAACCCGCATATCCGCGCCGGCACGGTTGGCTGGACGCGGTCGCGCTCCGCGCGCTGGACCGCGGTTCGGTCGGCGGGCCGGACTTCTTCGACCGGCTCTTCGCCCGCAACCCGGCCGAGCGGGTGCTGCGGTTTCTCGACGGCACCACCACCCCGGGCGAGGAGCTGGCGGTGATGCGGTCCACCCCGCTGCTGGCGATGGTGGCCGCCACCGCCGGCGACGCGGCGCACCGGGTGCGCGACCGGCTCCGCCCGGCACGATCCGCCCCGCCGGTGCCGGCGGTCGTCCGGGACGGCGCGCCCCCGCACCCGTGACCGCGCCACCGCCCACTCCCGGGCGTCGCCGATCGGGCTTCCGGGCCGTCACCGACCAGGCCGTCACTGACCAGGCCGTCACTGACCAGGCCGTCGCCGATCAGGCAGCCCGCCGCGTCGCCGAACCATCCCGGAGACGCCGCGGCCGTCGCCGACTGGGCGGCGGTCGGCCGGGAACGCCGCGAGCGGGCGGTCCCCGCACGCGAGTGGGCCCAGCCAGTTGGTGCCCTTGTCACTGATCTCGCCGCCGCCGGACCGCCGGCCGCACCCGGCGAGGGTCCTCAGTCGACGGACGGTACGACCGGATCGGCGCCGGCCAGGGCCTGCAGCGCCGGACCGTCGAGGCGCAGCATCTCGATCTCGTCGAGGGAACGGGCCCGCAGCCGCCGGTAGAAGCGCAGCGCGGGATCGTTGGTCCGCAGGACCCACCACTTTATGCGGGCGCCGCCGCGGCTCACCGCCAGCTCGGCCAGATGGGCGAGCAGCGTCCGCCCGAGCCCGCCGCCCCGCCACTCCGGCCGGACGTACAGGTCCTCCAGGTGGATGCCGGGGCGGCCGAGCACCGTGCTGTAGGTCGGGTAGAAGAGGGCGAACCCGACCGGCTCGTCGCCGACCGTCGCCACCACCGCCTCGGCGACCGGCCTCGGCCCGAACAGCGCCGCGCCGACATCCGCCGGCCGCGCGCTGACCTCGCCGGGAAAGTCCTCCGCCGCGGCCAACTCGACGATGAACCGGTGCAGCACGGGCACGTCGGGCGGTTCCGCCGGCCGGATCACCACCGGCGTGGCCCGGGTGGCCTCGCCGTCGATCACCCTGCCTCCACGTCCGTCGCCGGCCGCGGAGACCGGGCCGCGACGGCGTCGCGGATCCGCGTGCGCAGTTCCTCCATCGGGTCGCCGTCGCCCACCGACAGCCGCGTCTTCGTCGCGGCCACCGTCAGTCCGAGTTCCGGATAGGCGTACGCGATGCTGCCGCCGCTGCCGGACGCCCCGAACGCGCCGTCGGGCTCGACCGCGTACCCCAGCCCCCAGGTCGCCTCCTGCCCGAAGACCCACTCGGGCCCGGGCGCCGCCGGTGTGACGACCTCCCGCAGCCGTCGCGGCGAGATCAGCCGTACGCCGTCCACCCCGCCGATGAGCGCGGCGAACATCCGGGCGACCGCGCGGGCCGTCATCGTGCCGGTCGCCGGCACGTCGGCGGCGAGGAAGTCCCGGCGGCGGCCGACCTCCGCACCGGGCCGCACGCCGGGCGGTGCGACGCGGTCGAAGTTCGGCAGGGTGGCGGCGACCTGGTCGAACAGCGCGGACAGGTTGCCGTCACGCACCGGGGCGATCCGGTCCAGGTCTGCGGCCGGTACGCCGAGGAACAGCTCGCCGGCGACGCCGAGCGGCCCGGCCACCTCCTCGGCCAGCACCTGCGAGATGCGCCGGCCGGTGACGCGGCGGACCGTCTCGCCAACGAGCCAGCCGAACGTCCAGGCGTGGTACGCCTTCAGCTCACCGGGCGGCGCGATCGGTTCGGTGTCCGCGATGATCGCGCACATCCGGTCCCAGTCGGTGAAGTCCTCGACGGTGGTGTCGGCCGGCAGGGTGGGCACCCCGGCGGTGTGGGTGAGCACGTGCCGCAGGGTGATCCCCTCCTTGCCGTGCCGGGCGAACTCCGGCCACACCTCGGCCAACCGTAGGTCGTAGTCCAGCCGGCCCTGCTCGGCCAGCACGTGCGCCACGGTGGACGTCAGACCCTTGCCGGTGGACACGCTCCAGATCGGCATGTCGCCGGTGAGCGGCCGGCCGGTGTCCGGGTCGGAAACCCCCGCCTCGGCCTCGACGATCGCCCGCCCGTCGAGGTATGCGGCGACCTGCACGCCGGTCTCCCGGCCGGACGCGACCAGGCCGTCGATCGTCTTTCGCACCTCGGCCCGCAGGCCGTCCCACTCAGCGCCCATGGTGATCAACCCTGCCAGAGCGGCCCGGAACCCGGCGCGGCAATTTCGTCCGCCGCTTCGGCTGTCCAGATCCGGGTGGTGGTGCGGCCGGTCGGACCGGCATGCCGCTCGGCGCGGGGGGCCGGCCGGGCGGTTCCGGCGCTATCCTCGGCCGGATGGACCTCGATGATCTTCCCCGCGCCGAGTTCGCGTTCCCCGGCCCGCTGCGGGACCGGCTCGTGGCGGCCATCCTCGCCGGGACGAAGACCTCGACCAGCAGCCTGGTGCTCGGTTACGAACGCGAGGGCGAGCCGTTGCCCCGCGTCGGCCAGCGGTCGGTGGTGGTGGACTCCGCGGACCGCCCGGTCGCGGTGATCGAGACGACCGAGGTGCGGGTGCTCCGGCTCGCGGACGTTGACCTGCAGCATGCCCTCGACGAGGGCGAGGGCGACGAGTCGGTGGCCGGGTGGCGGGCCGGGCACGAGGCGTTCTGGCATAGCCCCGAGGTGCGCGACGAGCTCGGTGACCCGGACTTCACCGTGGACGACGACACCCTCGTGCTCGCCGAACGGTTCCGGGTGGTGCGGCACATCGACGCGGAGCGCGTTCACTCGGGGCCGGACGGTGCGACACCCGGCGGGTCGTAGGGCCCCGGCGACCCCCGACGACCGCGGCGCCCGGTAGGTTGCCGGCATGGTGGACGCCGGCAGGGTGGTGCGGATCTGGACCGACGGTGCGTGCAGCGGTAACCCGGGGCCGGGCGGCTGGGGTGTGCTGCTGCGCTACGGCGACCACGAGCGGGAGTTGTGCGGGGGCGAGGCCACGCCGACCACCAACAACCGGATGGAGCTGATGGCCGCCATCCAGGCGCTGGAGAGCCTCACCCGGGCGGTCGCGGTGGAGCTGCACACCGACAGCACGTACGTGCGCAACGGCATCACGAGCTGGCTCGCCTCGTGGAAGCGCAACGGGTGGCGGACGGCGGCGAAGCAGCCGGTCAAGAACGCCGACCTGTGGCAGCGGCTGGAGGCGGCCTGCGCCCGGCACGAGGTCACCTGGCTGTGGGTGAAGGGGCACAACGGCCACCCGGAGAACGAGCGTGCCGACGCTCTGGCCAACCGTGGCATGACGGAGGCCCGGGCCGGGGTAGTGTCGGCCCGCTGACCGTCACCGGCTAGCGGGGTTTGCGCGTCGCGTCGGGGTGCCCGGGCATGCTGGAGCCCCCGCCGCTGCTTCCGGACGAGCCGCCCGCGACGCCTGACCCGTCGTCCTCGGTGACCAGGTCCGGCCGCACGTCGGTGTCGTCCGGCGGCGGCACCTCGGTGTCCGCCTCCACCTGGACCAGCGGCCGCTCGCCGGCCTCGTCCTCGGCGTGCTCCGGGTCGACCGGCTGCACACCCTGCCGCGTTCTGAACCCCACGGTCGCCTCCCCCGTCCGCACCCTGTCCGGTCGGGGCTGGCTACCCGGCGGAAAAGGGGCGAAACGTCAGCTGGCGGGCCGGCCCCCACGCAGGTCGTGTGCCGACCCGCGTCGCGTCGATCGTTGGCGGCTCGGCGTGCCCACCCCCGGGCGTGTCGGGTCGGTGCGCCGTCAACGATCGGGTTGCGCCCGACCACGGCCGCGCTGGACACGGTGGGCCCGGCGTACCGGGGTGAGGGGCAGGGCCGTCCAGTGCCCGGGGCGGGTGAGCCACGTCGGAAGCCCGGTCCGGGCGTCGCCGCGCGCGGCGTCGAGCTGAGACTGGTGCAGGAACAGGGCCCCGGAGAGGTCCGCGCCGCGCACATCCGCACCGCGCAGGTCGGCCCCGGTGAGGTCGGCCAGGCGCAGGTCGACCCCGCGCAGGTCGGCCCCGATCAGCAGGGCGCCGCGCAGGTTGGCCCGGCGCAGGTCGACCCCGCGCAGGTCCGCCCCGAACAGCTGGGCGCCCCGGCGGTCCACGCCGGCCCGGCCGCCGCGGGCCCGGGCCGCGTCGCCGGCCCGCGACAGCAGGGCGTTGACCCGGTCGCGGTGGGCGGGCACGTCGAGCGCCAGCAACTCCTCCGGGCTGCCTGCGGTGAGCTGGACGGTGTCCGCGCGGGCCCGGTCGAGCGCGTCGCGCAGCGGGGCCGGCGGGTGCAGCGCCAGCGCCTCGGTCAGGTACCAGAGCAGCTCGTGCAGGGGTCGCATCACCGCGAAGGTGTCGAACATGACCGCGGCCGTCTCCGGGGCCGCCCGCCAGTCCCGGCCGCCGAAGGTCACCTGGGCGACCTGCTGCCCGGCGCCGAAGCAGTCGAAGACCGTGCAGCCGGGGAAGCCCCGGTCGCGCAGGTCGGCGTGGATGCCGCAGCGGTGGCCCGGGCCCAGGTGGGGGCAGGCCTGTCCGGCGGGCTTGTCGATGGCGAAGTCCGCGGAGGCCGCGAAGGCCGGTGCGACGCAGCAGATGCCGAAGCAGCGGGCGCAGTCGGCACGTAGGCCGTCCCGGCGGGGCGACGCCGGCGTCGCCGACGGAGAGCCTTCCGACATGCTGACCGAACTCCTGCCGATCCGTTGGGGGTGGCGCCCCGGCGTCGGGCGCGTTCCACCATTGTCCCGCCGGCCGGCGGTCGCCGACCGGGCGGGGTCACCGTCCGTGTGGGTCGGCGCCGGCGGGAGACCGGGGCCCGGACGCCCGCCCGTCGCCCGCGCGCTGCGGCAGGAGGCGCAGGATGGTCCGCTCTCCGTCGCCGGGCCCGTACTTCTGGTCGAAGAGCCGAGTCACCGGCACCGCCGCGCCGCGGTCGACGTCCGCCGCTTCCACGAGGGTGAACACCCCCGCCGCCGGGGCGGCCGTACGCGGCGGCAACTGCGCCCGAACGGTCAGCGGCCGGCTCAACCGGAACGCGCGACAGTCGATGTAGTGCTGCCCGTCCACCGCCACGTACGGCACCTGCACGTCGACCACGTCCGAGTCGTCGTGGCGCAGCGTGACCGTGGTCGACCAGTAGTCGTCCAGGGACAGCGTGGCCTGCTCGTGCTCCCACAGCTCCTCGAACCGGGCGTGCACGAACCCACCCCACGGGCTGTCCATGTCCACCTCCAACTGCGGGACGTTGAAGGACAGCTTGCCGATCGGGAAGAACGAGATCAGCGCCTGCCCGTCCCACTGGTAGAGCTGGATGGACGGCGAGGCGTCGTAGATGCGGACCTGCAACCGGGGTTTCAGCTCCGGCGGCAGCGACTGCTGGAAGGCGGCCAGGTGTCGTAGGTTGGCCCGGATCTGCCGAGGCACGTTCACCCGCTGCCGCTCCAGCTCCTCGGAGCGCTGCTGGGCGGCGGTGCAGTCCGGGTCGAGCAGGAGCAACTGGACCTGCGCGCCGTGCTGGAGGGCCGCCCGGACGGCCGCCAGGGTGTCGTCCCGGTGTTTGTGCTCCAGCAGGATCGTCCAGGTGTCGAGAATCCGTACCCGCCGCCCGCTGTGGTGCAGGCGCGCGACGAACGCCGCCTGGTCGAAGCTCAGATGCTCCTGGACCCGGGCCTTGCGGGCCTCCTCGAACAGCGGGTCGAAGATGACGTACGAGATCGCCGCGAGCACCACGCTGGCGCCCAGGTTGAGCAGCAGGTCGCTGAGGAAGCCGGTGCTGCGCCAGGCGGCCAGCAGCATCGCGGCGGCCACGCCGAGCAGTGCCCCGGCGACCACGAAGGCGCGCCGCTGCCGGGCCGTACGCCCCCGTCGCCAGCCACCCGCCCGCCGCATCCCGGCCCCTCCGATCCCGCCCGACCCGGCCGGTGCCGGTGATCACCCTGGAGGACGGAAGGATACGTGCCCGCTTTGAAGCGCGCTGTCCCGTTCGCGACGACGGCATTTCGCGCTCCGCCCGTCCGCCACCGCCGTATCGTGACGGTGACCGCAACGGGTCGACCACGAACGGCGAGGCATGGACGACAGGGAACGCGAGCAGGCGCTGCTGACCGCCCTGACCACCGAGCACTTCGTGCTGCAGACCTCGCGCAGCGCGACCGTCACCGAGTCGGTGGGCCGGGCGACCGTCTTCCTGTCCCTGCTCTCCGCCACGCTGATCGGGCTCGGCTTCGTCGCCAGCAACGACGCGCTGGTGGCGCCGTACCTCGCGGCGGTGCTGCCGACCCTGCTCGTCACCGGAGCGTTCACGTTTCTGCGGCTGGTGCAGAACATGGTGGAGAACGAGGTCGATCTCGAGCGGATCCAGCGCATCCGGGCCTATTACCACCACCGGCTCGCCGGTGGCGCCGACTTCTTCGCTGACGCGCTGCAGGGCGAGGGCGCCGGGGGGCCGACCTGGGCGGCGGTCGGCAACCGGCCGAGGCGGGCGCAGTTGCTGCTGACCACGGCGGCCATGGTGGGCGCGGTGAACGCGCTTCTGGCGGGCCTGGGCGTCACCCTGCTGGTCGGGCTCGCGGGGCTGTCGCCGGGGTTCGCGATCGGCATCGGCGCCGTCGTCGCGGTGCTGGCCTTCGTCGCCGAGTTCGCGTACGTCAATCGCCGGTCGATCTCCATCCCGTAGCGGGCCGCGCACGGCCGGGCGGAGCGACCGCCGGGCGCGGCGCCCGCGAGAGCACGGGCGCCGCGCGGGGAGGGGTCAGAAGGCGAACAGGTCGCCGGTCTCCCGTAGCAGCACGCAGCGGTTGGCGTACGTCTTCGAGTACGTCACCGGCCGCTCTCCCCAGAAGCCGAGCGCGCGGACGGTGACCGGTGCGTACTCCAGGGTGCAGAGCGTGTCGGGGTCGAGATTCAGCGTGGCGAGGTCGCCGTCGACGTGGGCGAGGGCGCCGCAGGCGGCCGGCGCGGCCGGGTGGTCACCGCCGCTCGGGCCGCACAGCAGCACGCTGGCCCGGGGCGTGGCCGTGGCCGGCTGCACCGTGAGCAGCAGCGCCGACGCCGGATGGCCGGTGTGGGCGGCGGCGGGCCGCGCCGCCCCGGCGGTCAGCCCGCCGGCGAGGAGGAGGGTGGCCGCGACGAACGCGGCGATCCGCTGGGCGAAGGGCATGGTGTGTCCTTCCGTCGGGGCCCCGGGTGTGGGGCCGGTCGGCGGCCCGGCGTCGTGCGCCCGGACCGACGACCACCCTAAGTGGACACTGTGAATCCCCTGCGTCACCAACTGTTACGTCGGTTCGACCCGCCGCCAGTCGTTCGCGGTCAGCGAGTTGGCCTGCGGGCCCATCATCAGCATGCCGCCGTCGACCGGCCAGGAGGCGCCGGTCACGTACGCGGCGGCGGGGGAGGCGAGCAGCGCGACCACTGCGGCCACCTCCCGGGCGTCGCCCGGCCGCCCGACCGGCACGCCCGGCCGCTCCTGGGTGAACGGGTCCACGTCCTCCTGGCCGGTCATCGGCGTCGCGATCTCGCCGGGGGCGACCGCGTTGACGGTGATCCCGTCCGCGGCCAGTTCCTGGGCCATGACCTTGGTGAGCAGCCCGAGCCCGCCCTTCGCCGCGCAGTACGCGGCCGAGCCGACCCGTGGCGCGTGCTCGTGCACGCTGGTGATGTTGACGATCCGTCCTCCGGTCCCGGCGGCCCGCATCCGCCGCGCCGCCCGCTGGCCGCAGAGGAACGGCCCGTCGAGGTCCACCGACAGCACGGTCCGCCACCGCTCCCAGTCGGTGTCGACGAAGGGCACGGAGGCGCCGGTTCCGGCGTTGTTCACCAGGACTCCGAGGCCGCCCAGCCGGTCCGCCAGATCGTCGATCACGTCGGCCGCACCCGGCAGTCGGGTCAGGTCCATCTCGGCGACCTCGCAGCGCCGGCCGGCGGCGTGCACCTCGGCGGCCGTCCGCTCCGCGCCGTCGGGGTCGCCGTACCAGGTGATGCCGATGTCGAAGCCGGCCTCCGCGAGGGCCACCGCGCAGGCCTTGCCGATGCCGGAATCCGCGCCGGTGACGATCGCGAGCCGCGGAAAGTGCTCATAGCGTGCGGGCATGGCGGCGCAATACCCGTCCTATGCGAATGCAACCATACGTCGATCCGCGTCCATGCAGGGGATTGTCGTCGTCGATGCGCTCTGCCATATTTCTGCTGGACGCTGCCAGTGACGGTCGCCAATCCGGGGTACCGCGCTGCGGCGACGCCTCCATTCCCGGGAGGGACCCTCGTGAAGCGCAGACGTCGCCATCTCCTCGCAGGACTAGCGGTCGTCGCCCTGGTCGCGACGACGGGTGCCGCGGGCATCCATCTCACCGGCGCCGAGGTGCCGGCAACAGCGGCGGTCGGCGACGGCGAGATGCCCGGCGCCACCGGCGCCCACCTCGAACGCCTCTGGCAGACGACACCCGGCAACGACGGCATGTCGCCCGAAGGGCCAGGCGGAGCGGCCCAGCAGGAGTTCCTGGAGCGGGCCTACCCGGCGAACGCCATCACCATCGCCCAGTTCGACCGGTCGAAGGCCGCCTACTCCGCCGCGGACAAGCGCTCCCGGGGCAGCCAGCGCTGGACCAACGTCGGCCCGAGCGAGGCGCTCTATCCGTTCACCCGCTTCCGCGACGCGTACAACTACGTGCCCAACGAGTACGTCGCGGGCGGCCGGGTGACCTCGCTCGACATCAGCCCCGACTGCAACCAGCTGCTCTGCCGGGCGTACGCCACCCCGGCCGGCGGTGGCGTCTGGGGCACCCTCAACATCCTCGCCGCCCAGCCCAAATGGTTCTACCTCGGTGGCCCCCTCGGGATCAACGCGGCCGGCTCGGTGAAGATCGACCGCAACGACCGGACGGGCCTGACCATCTATGTCGGCACCGGTGAGGCGAACACCTGCGCCTCCGGCTGCGTGGCCGGCGTCGGCCTCTACCGGTCCACCAACGGCGGCCTCACCTGGCAGGGCCCGCTCGGCAAGGACGTGCTGGCCGGCAAGGGCATCGGCGAGATCACCATCAAGCCCGGTGACCCGAAGACCCTCTACGTCGCCACCACCACGGCGCTGCGCGGCATGTCCAGCTCCTGCTGCACGGGCGTCACCCGGCCGGTGCCGGACGCCGCGAAGTGGGGCCTGTACAAGTCCACCGACGGCGGCGCCAACTGGAAGTTCATCCACAACGGCGCGGCCAACGCCACCGAGTGCACCGGCAGCCTCGCGGAATACAACAACACGGCGGCCTGCTCGCCGCGTGGCGTCCGCTACGTCAAGCTCGACCCGAGGAACGCCAACGTCGTCTACGCCTCCTCGTACGCCCGGGGCGTGTGGCGGTCGGCCGACGCCGGCGCCACCTGGACGCAGATCAAGCCGTCGCTGAACGCGACGCTGCCCCAGACGCGCGCGGCGATCGACGTGACCGCGCTGCCGGGCGGCACGACCCGGATGTACGTCTACGAGGGCAACACCGGCACCCCCTACTCGCGACTGTTCCGCAGCGACGACGTCGCCGGCGGCACCCCGACGTTCACCGACCTGACCAGCGCCAACCCGGCCGACCCGGGGTACGCCACCTACAACCAGTGCACCGGCCAGTGCTGGTACGACGTGTTCGTGCACACCCCGGCGGGGCACCCGGACCTCGTCTACACCGGCGGCTCCTACGTCTACGGCGAGACCATCGCGCACAAGCGGGCCGTCGTGCTCTCCACCGACGCGGGGGTCAGCGGCACCGACATGACCTACGACGGCACCGACGAACTGCACCCGAACGGCCTGCACCCCGACCAGCACGCCCTGATCACCAACCCGCGGAACCCGTACCAGTTCTTCGAGGCCAACGACGGTGGCCTGATGCGCTCCAGCGGCCAGTTCGTCGACCGCTCCGCCTGGTGCGACAACCCCGACCGGGGCCTGACCACGCAGGCCCAGAAGGACCGCTGCCGGCAGATGCTCTCGAAGATCCCGTCCAAGCTGGAGGGAATCAACACGGGGATGAACACCCTGCAGTTCATCAGCCTCTCGGTCAGCCCGCACGACCACAACCTGCTCCAGGGCGGCACCCAGGACAACGGCACGTGGGAGAACAAGGGCCAGCGCACCCGCTGGGTCAACACGATGATCGGTGACGGTGGCGCCTCCGGCTTCGACGTCGCCAAGCCAGAGTTCCGCTTCCACACGTTCTACGACGTGACGCCCGAGGTGAACTTCAACAACGGCGACATCGGCAGCTGGATCTCGGTCTACGACGGGGTGTTCGGCCAGGCGGGCAACCTTTTCTACGCGCCGGTGATCACCGACCCGAAGGTCAGCGGCACGATGTTTGCCGGCACCGGCCGCTCCGTGTACCGCACGAAGACGTTCGGCCTCGGCAACCGGACGCTGGAGGAGGCCAACCGGATCTGCAACAGCTGGACCGGCACCTTCGAGGCGCAGTGCGGCGACTGGGAGCAGCTGGGCACGGTCGCGTTGACCGACGCCGCCTGGGGCGACCGCGCCGGCGGCGCCGTCTCGGTGGTCCAGCGGGTCGGCAGCGACTCGTCGACCGCGTACGCGGCGACCAGCACCGGCCGCGTCTTCGTCACCCGCAACGCTGACGCCACGCCGGCGTCCGCGGTGACCTGGACCCGGATCGACACCGCCGCCACGCCGAACCGCTTCGTCACCAGCGTCCACATCGACCCGGCCGACCCCGCCCGGGCGTGGATCTCCTACAGCGGGTTCAACTCGAACACCCCGGCCACGCTGGGGCACGCCTTCGAGGTGCGGGTGACCGGCGCCGGGGCGAGCTGGTCCGACCGGTCGTACGACTTCGGCGACCAGCCGATCACCGACCTGGTCCGCGACGACGCCACCGGCGACCTCTACGCGGCCACCGACTTCGGCGTCCTGCGGCTGGCCAGGGGCACGACGAGTTGGGTGAGGGCGGGCGCCGGAATGCCGAACGTGGAGGTCGCGGGGCTCACCATCGTGCCGGGCAAGCGGATCCTCTACGCCGCCTCGCACGGCCTCGGCGCCTGGCAGCTCGCGCTGAAGAAGTAGGTAGGAGATCGGCACCAGTCGGGTGAGGGGTCGCGTGGGCGGCCCCTCACCGCTGCCCGAGGCGGCCGGACGGGCCTGGCGCACCCTCGGCGCGGCCTTCGTCATCCTGGTCTTCGTTCCGCCGCTGCTGCTGCTGGTCTCCGGCTCGCTCACCGAGCCGGGCCTGCCACCGCCGCCGACGCCGCGGCTGGTGCCGGACCCGGTCTCCACCACCGGCTACCACGACGCGGTCGAGATCGGCGGGCTGCTGCGCGCCTCGCTCAACTCGGTGCTCGTCGCGGTCGTCGCCGTGCCGCTGAGCGTGCTCGTCGCCTCGCTCGCCGGGTTCGCGCTGGCCCGGCTCGCGCCGCGGACCACCGCCACCGTGGTGGGCGCCTCCCTGCTCGCCCTCATGGTGCCGGCCACCGCCCTGCTGGTGCCCCGCTTCGCCATCTTCCGGGCCCTCGGTCTCACCGACACGCTGGTGCCGTTGGTCGCCCCGGCGTTGCTGGGCACCTCGCCGCTCTACGTCCTGGTCTACTACCTGGCCTTCCGTGCCCTGCCGGCCGACCTCTACGACGCCTGCCTGGTGGAGGACCTGTCGCCCCTGCGGACCTGGTGGCGGGTGGCCCTGCCGCTGGTCCGCCCGGTCACCGCCGCGCTCACCGCCCTCACGTTCGTGCTCACCTGGTCGAACTTCCTCGACCCTCTGATCTACGTCTACGACCGCGACCAGTTCACCCTGCCGCTGGCCCTGCGCTCGCTGTCCGTGCTGGACCCGACGAACTTCCCGGTGTTCCTGGCCGGGGCGGTGCTCGCCACGGTCCCGGCGCTGCTGGTGTTCGTGCTGGCCCAGCGTCGCTTCCTTCACCACGACGACCCGACGGGACGGGAACGATGAAGCCCAAGGCGCTGCTCGCCCTGCTGCTCTCCGCCGTGCTGCTGACCGCCGGCTGCGGCTCCGGCTCCGGCTCGTCGCCCGGCGACCCGGTCCGGCTGCTGGTCTTCGGCGCGCCCGAGGAGTTGGCCGCATACCGCACCCTCATCGACGCGTACGAGAAGGCGCGACCGAATGCCGAGGTGCAGCTCATCGAAGCCAGCGACCGCAAGGACCTGCTCGCCCGGCTGGCCACGTCGGTCGCCGGGGGCGCGCCGCCGGACCTGTTTCTGATGAACTACCGCTTCTACGGCCAGTTCGCGGCGAAGAACGTGGTGGAACCGCTGGACGACCGGATCGCGGCGTCCGAGGCGATCGACCCGGCCGACTACTACCCGGTCGCCATGGACGCCTTCACATGGAGCGGTAAGCAGCTGTGCCTCCCGCAGAACGTGTCCAGCCTGGCCGTCTACTACAACCGGACCCTGTTCCAGAAGTACAGCGTGCCGGAGCCGAGGGCGGGCTGGACCTGGAACGACCTGGTCGGCACCGCCGGCGCGATGACCCGCGACGCCCGCGGCCAGATCATCAAGGCCACCGAGAGCGAGGGCGCGGCCCTGCGACCGGCCGTGCACGGCCTCGGCGTCGAACCGTCGATCATCCGGCTCGCCCCGTTCGTCTGGTCCAACGGCGGCGAGATCGTCGACGACCCGGCCCGGCCGACCCGGCTCACCCTGGACACCCCGGCCGCCCGCGAGGCCCTGAAGAACCTCGTCGACCTGCGGCTGGCGTACGGGGTGGTGCCGACCGACGAGGAGGTCGAGGCCGAGGACGACGAGTCCCGCTTCGCCAACGGGCGCCTCGCCATGCTGATGAGCTCCCGGCGGTCCACCACCACGTTCCGCACGATCGACGACTTCGAGTGGGACGTCGCCCCGCTGCCGGTCTACCGGGAACAGGTCGGCGTGCTGCACTCCGACGCGTACTGCATGACCCGCGGCGCACGGAACAAGGAGGCGGCCTGGCGGTTCCTGGAGTTCGCCATCGCCGAGGAGGGGCAGGAGATCATCGCGGCCACCGGGCGTACGGTGCCCTCGCACATCGGGGTGTCGCAGTCCCCGGCCTTCCTCGGCCCGGCCCAGCCGCCGCGCAGCGCGAAGGTGTTCCTCGACGCCATCCCCACCGTCCGGGCCCTGCCCA
Source organism: Micromonospora sp. WMMD812 (assembly GCF_027497215.1). Classification (NCBI taxonomy): domain Bacteria; kingdom Bacillati; phylum Actinomycetota; class Actinomycetes; order Micromonosporales; family Micromonosporaceae; genus Micromonospora; species Micromonospora sp. WMMD812. The sequence goes on from NZ_CP114904.1 coordinate 950,721, forward strand.
CCGTCTCCACCTGGCCGGAGATCGAGGACGTCACGTACGGCATCCTGGAGAACGCCATGCACCGGGGCGACCGCCTCGACGACGTGATCCGGGACCTCGACCAGCAGACCCGGCCGCTGTTCGCCCGGGGCGAGCACGGGTGAGCGCACCGGGACTCGCCCTGGCCGGGGTCAGCGCCGCCTACCGCGGCGCGACCGTGCTCCACGAGGTCGACCTGACCGTCGCCCGTGGTGAGCTGCTCGTGGTGCTCGGCCCGTCCGGCGCCGGCAAGTCCACCGTGCTGCGGGTGGTGGCCGGCCTCGAACCGGTCACCGCCGGCCGCGTGCACATCGCCGGCCGGGACGTCACCGCCGCGCGCCCCGGCCTGCGCAACGTGTCGATGGTCTTCCAGTCGTACGCGCTCTTCCCGCACCTCACCGTCGCCGAGAACATCGCGTTCGGCCTGGAGGTCCGGGACACCCCGCGGGCGGTCGCCCGGGACCGGGCGCGCGCGGCGGCCGAGACGGTCGGCTGCGCGGGCCTGCTCGACCGGCGGCCAGGGCAGCTCTCCGGCGGCGAACGGCAGCGGGTCGCGCTGGCCCGGGCGCTGGTCCGCGAGCCCGACGTCTTCCTGCTCGACGAACCGCTGTCCAACCTCGACCTCGCGCTGCGGGTGGAGATGCGGGCCGAGCTGCGGGCTCTGCACGACCGGCTGGGCGCGACCATGGTGCACGTCACCCACGACCAGACCGAGGCGCTGGTGCTGGCCGACCGGATCGCGGTGCTGCGCGACGGGCGGATCGAGCAAGTCGGCACCCCGGACGAGATCTGGCACGCCCCGGCGAGCACCTTCGTGGCCACCTTCGTCGGCTCCCCGGCGATGAACCTGCTGCCCGTGTCCGGGCCGGTGCGGCCGACCGGCGAGGCGCCGTCGGGACGGACGGACGAGGACCTGCGGATCGGGTTCCGGCCCGAGGCGGTCGTCCTGGACGCGGCCGAGGGCGCGGCGGCCACCGTGGACCGGGTCGAGGTGGTCGGCGAGGACGCCTACGCGTACCTTACGCTCGCCGGCGGGGGTCCGGTGGTCGCGCGGGTTCCGGCGGCCCGCCGGCCGGGCCGGGGATCGGCGGTACGTGTGGGCGTGCGCTGGGCGGACACTCACGTCTTCCACGCCGGTTCGGGTCGCCGGCACACCTCCGCATGAGGCCGGACACCCGCGCCCGGCGGCAGCTGGCGCTGATGCTCGCGCCATACCTGGTGGGGCTGGTCGGGTTGGTCCTGCTGCCCGCCGCGATCACCCTGGCGCTCGCCTTCACCGAGTACGACCTGCTGCGTCCACCGACCTGGGTGGGCCTGGACAACGTCACGGCACTCCTCGACGACCCGGTGTTCCGGGTGGCGCTGACCAACTCGCTGGTGTTCGCGCTGGTGGCCGTACCCCTGCGGGTGCTCCTGGCGCTCGGCCTGGCGCTGCTGCTGCACCGCCGGGCGCCCGGCGTGGGCAGCGCCCGCACCGCGGCCGTGCTGCCCACGGCGGTGCCGGAGATCGCCTACGGGCTGCTCTGGCTCTGGCTGCTCAACCCGCTCTACGGCCCGGTCAACCAGCTGCTGCGCACCGGCGGGGAGAACGGGCTGACCGTGCTGGGGCGTACCCCGCCGCAGTGGCTCACCGACCCCACCGACGCCCGGGCCGCGATCATCGGCATGAGCCTGTTCACCATGGGGGAGACCTTCGTGGTGTTGCTGGCCGCCCGCCGGGCGCTGCCCCGCGACGTGTACGAGATGGCCGCCCTGGAGGATGCGACCGGCTGGGACGTGTTCCGCCGGGCCACCCTGCCGCTGATGGCCCCGGTGCTCGGGCTGCTCGCGCTCCGGGACGCCATCGCCAGCCTGCACTTCTCCTTCGTGCCGGCGTTCGTCGTCACCGACGGCGGCCCGCCTCCGTACGCCACCACCTACCTGTCACTGTTCGTCTACCGCAACGCGTTCGAGTACCTGCGCTACGGCTACGCCGCCGCGGCGACGCTGGTGATGATTCTGCTGACCGTGGCGGCGATCGTGGTGCAATGGCGGCTGTTCCGCCGCTACCGGGCCTTCTACCGGCTGTAAGGGACCGCGCGGCCTACCCGGTCGGCGGGCCCGCCGCGGCCGTCGCCCGGGCACCGATCCCGTGCAGGTACGCGACGAGTTCGGGCGGCTCGTGCACCTCGAACGGGCAGCCCAGCGTCAGCAGTCGCCAGGCCAGCCATTCCAGGGTGTCGCTGTGGCTGCGGAGTCGGCAGCTCTGCGCGTCGATCGGCTCCAGGTCGTCGGGGGCATCGCCGAGCCGGCCGGCCAGCCGCTCGATCGGTGCGTGCAGCGTCGCCACCGCCCGGTAGACGGGAGCCAGGTCGCGCAGCCTGTCCGTCACGTACGCGGCCGCGTCCGGGGCTGGCAGCGCGCGCGGCGGGGTGCGCCTCCCGGTCGGCCGCTGCCCGACGATCCGGTCCACGCGGTAGATACGCCAGTCGTCGCGGTCGTTGTCGTACCCGACCAGGTACCAGCGGCGGCCGGCGGACACCAGATTTTGGGGCTCGACCAGCCGTTCGCGCTCGTCGCCGCCGTGCCGCCGGTAGGCGAACCGCAGCTGTTCACGGTTGGTGACGGCGGCGGCCAGCGTGGTCAGCTGCTCGGGGTCGACCGTCGGCTGCTCCCAGGCGAGCAGCGGCACGGTGGCCGCGCCCAACGCGCCGATCCGCTGGCGCAGCCGGGACGGCAGCACCTGTTCGACCTTCGCCAGCGCCCGCACCGAAGCTTCCTCGATGCCGGCGACCGCGTGCCGTGCCGCCGTGCGCAGGCCGACCGCGATCGCCACCGCCTCCTCGTCGTCGAGCAGCAGGGGCGGCATGGCCTTGCCGGCGACGAGGCGGTAGCCGCCGAGCGTGCCCATGGTCGCCTCGACCGGGTAGCCGAGGTCGCGGAGGCGCTCGACGTCCCGACGGACCGTGCGCAGGCTCACGCGCAGCCGGGCGGCGAGCTCGCTGCCGGGCCACTCGCGCGGGGTCTGCAGAAGCGACAGCAGGCTCAGCAGGCGGGAAGACGGGTCGGACATGGCCCCCAGGATGCCAGCGATGTGTGTCAGGAACTGACCTACATCGGTCGTAGCGTTTCGGGCATGCAGCCAATTCGCATCGACATTCCGCAATCGGACCTCGACGACCTGCGCGACCGGCTCCACCGGACCCGGTGGCCCCGCCGGTTGCCCGGCGACGGCTGGACCCGCGGGGTGCCGCTGGACCACCTGCGCGACCTGGCCGGTTACTGGGCGACCGGGTACGACTGGCGGGCGCACGAGGCGCGGTTGAACGAGTTCCCGCAGTTCGTCACCGAGATCGACGGGCTGGACGTGCACTTCCTGCACGTACGCTCGCCGGAGCCGGACGCGCTGCCGCTGATCCTCACGCACGGCTGGCCGAACTCCGTCGTCGAGTTCACCGACCTGATCGGGCCGCTCACCGACCCGCGGGCCCACGGCGGCGACCCGGCTCAGGCGTTCCACGTGGTCGTGCCGTCGGTGCCCGGCTTCGGGTTCTCGCAGGCGCCGCCCGCGACCGGCTTCACGGTCGACCGGCTCGCCCGGATGTGGGCCGAGCTGATGCGCCGCCTCGGCTACGACCGCTACGGCACCCAAGGCGGAGACCTCGGCGCGTACGTGGCGCCGGAGGTGGCGGCGGTGGCGGCGCAACACGTGGTCGGCGTGCACATCGACAGTGGGCTCGGCTTCCCGACCGAGGCCGACGTGCCGGAGATGGACGCGCGGGAGCGCGCGCTCTACGCGGAGATGCAGCAGTGGATGAGCGGCGGGGTGGACCACCACGCCCTGTTGCGGGCCGCGCCGCAGACGTTCGCGTACGCCTGGAACGACTCCCCGGTCGGGCTGCTCGCCTGGATGATCCAGAAGTTCAAGGAGTTCACCCTCACGGCCCCGACACCCGAGCAGGCGATCGCCCGTGACCGGATACTGACGAACGTGACCCTGTACTGGCTGACCGGCACCGCGGGCACCTCGTCGTGGTTCATGTACGACAGCCCCCTGTTCGCGTGGCCGCGGGGGCAGGCGCTGGTGCCCACCGGCGTCTACCGCGGCGGACCGCCGCTGTTCCGCCGCCTCGCCGAGCGGCACAACAAGATCGTCCACTGGCCGGAGGGGAACCCCGGCGGCCACTTCGTGGCGATGGAGGAGCCGTTGGCCCACGCGGCCGACATCCGTGCCTTCTTCCGGCCGCTGCGGTGACCCGGCTGACCTGGTCGCAGGTGTGCGCCCGGCGTCTTGAGCGGCACGCGCTCACGGCGCCGGCGCGCCCGCCGGCGGAGCGTGATCCGATCGCCGCGGTGGTCTCCGCGATGTGCGGCGCGCACGCGCAGGTCGCCTCCGCCGCCGAGCTGTCCGTCGGGCTGCGCGTCCCGAACACCACCCGCATCCACGTGCGTCAGGCGTTGTGGACGGACTGGACGCTCGTCAAGACGCGCGGGCCGCGCGGCACCGTGCACCTGCTCGCCGCCGCGGACCTGCCGATGTGGACCGGCGCGCTGTCCGCGACACCGCCCCCACCGCAGGAGCAGGGTCACGGCCTGCTCACCGCCGAGCAGACCGGACAGGTGCTGGCGGCCATCGCGGACGCGCTGCGCGACGCGGAGCTGACCACGGCGGAGCTGACCGACCAGGTCGTCGCCCGCACCGGACCCTGGGCCGGGGACCGGGTCATGGAGGCGTTCCAGGACACGTGGCCCCGCTGGATCGCCGCGATCGGCCCCGCGACGCGGGCCGGTGTGCTGTGCTCGGGCCCGAACCGGGGCCGCCGCACCACCTACACCAGCCCGGCGCGCTGGCTGCCCGACTTCACCCCGATGAACGGGCCCGAGGCCCTGGCCGAACTCGTCCGCCGTTACCTGTACGCGTACGGGCCGGCCACCCCGGCGCACTTCGCCCAGTGGCTGGCGGTGCCCCGGCCCTGGGCGGCGGAGCTGTTCGCGTCACTGGACCTGGAGCCCGTCACGGTGGCGGATGCCCGGGCCTGGGTGGCGGCCGGCGACACCGACTTCCCCGACGACCGCGCGACGGGGCTGCGGCTGCTGCCGTACTTCGACGCGTACGCGGTCGGCTGCCACCCGCGCGACCTGCTCTTCCCCGGCGACGCGGCGGAGCGGGCGCTGGCCCGTGGGCAGGCCGGCAACTACCCGGTGCTGCTGGTCGACGGGACGGTCGCCGGGGTGTGGCACCAGCGCCGCTCCGGCCGCACCCTCCACGTCACCGTGGAGCCGTTCACGGTGCTGAGCGCCGGCCGGCGGCGTGCGCTGGACGAGCAGGTCGATCGGGTCGGCGAGATCCTGGAGGGCAGGCCGTCACTGACGATCGGCCCCGTCAGCGTCGGCCCTCACGCCTAGCTACCGGTGGCGCCGGAGCCGGCCCTCGTCGTCGGTGCGCAGCCAACTGCCGTCGCCGAGCGGCTCCAGGTCGTACGCGTCCCTGGTCGGCGCGTCGAGGACGCCCCGGATCTCGCCGGTCCGCGCGTCGACCAGGTGGTGCCGGTGCCACTGCTCCTCGGTCTCCTCGTCCTCGCCGGCGATGGTGACCACGGCCGTGTCCGTGTCGAGGTAGCCACCGGCCCACTCGACGAGGGCGTCACCCCATTCGTGGCCGAAGGCCGCCAGCGGGACCTGGGCCACCTCGTCGCCGTCCGGCCAGCGGTCGAAGGCGACGTCCTCCTGCTCGTGGTGCACGGTCATGAAGTGCCGGCCGTCCGGATGCGGGAGGTGCTCGCCGCCCTGCCGATGGTCGGCAGCTCCACCTCGGCCAGCACCGCGCCCGTGGCGGCGTCGACGGCCAGCCAGCGGTCCAGGCCGGCGCCGCGGCCCGCCATCGCGTCCGGGCGGTAGATCCAGACCACCTGTCCGTCGAGCGAGAACGCGCAGGAGACGTGGCCGACGTAGCTGTCCTCCCTCCGGGGACCGAAGTCCAGCCGCCAGAGCTGGCGACCGTCGCGGTCCACGCAGACCGCCGTGCCGGCGGTGGCGTACACGGCCCGGGTGAGGTCACGGGCGGCCGCGCGGTTGTCGACCCTGCCCACCTCGGGGTCGACCGGGAAGACGGCGGCCGGCGTGAGCGCGGTCGTCGTCGTAGGCGGGGCGGACAGGTCGTACGCGACCAGCTGTTCCGCGCGGAGCCGGGTCCGCACCGGAAAGATCACCGTCATGGCCGCCGACGGTAGGCGATCCGGATGACATGCGTGCGAACGGTCGTGGCAGCTTCGCCCGGTTCCCCTGCCGGCGGGGCAGAATCATCCCTGCCGATTCGCGCGGGGCTCCCGGCCACGGAACCACCCGGCCGGGTGGACCGTCCCAGCTGACGGAGGTGTTCGCCGATGCGCCGAGCCGGGCTGCTCCTGACCGCCGTCGGTCTGCTGTGCTGGGTGACCGCGTGCGCCTCGCCCGACCGGCCCGAGGCGGTGTGGACGGGGCCGACCGCGTCCGGCGGCTCTACCCCGTCGGCCGGATCGGACACGCCGGCCGGAGCGACCCCGGCGCCGGTCCCGCCCACACCGCGACCGTCCCGATCGACGCCCACGCCGCCCCCGGCGACCGCGCGGCCCGAGCCGACCCGTCCGGCGGCCACGCCGCCGGGCGGCGGGGACGTGCCCGGGCCGCTGCCCTGGGGCGGGCGGACGCTGACCGGCACGGTCGAACGCGACGGCGGGTGCACGATGCTGCTGGTGGGGGAGCGGCGGTGGGCGCTCACCGGCGACGTGGCGGCCGGGCTGACCCCGGGCGACCGGGTCACCGTGCACGGCGGCGTCGCGCCGCGACCCGCCGCGTGCGGTGACCGCGACCTGGCCCAGGCCCTGGCCGTCAACCGGGTCGAGCCGGCCTGACCCGCCGCTCGGCCCGGGCAGGTGTAGGGCCGTCCCGGGCGGGTAGCCGCACCGAATGGAGCTGGTGGAGGAGTCGCCGTACCGGTTCCGGATCGACCAGCACGACCCCATGCGGGTGCCGGGCGTGGTCTTCGCGACCCGGTCACTGCTGCCCGACGCCGGAGCCGACAAGTCCCTCGAACAGGTGGCGAACGTCGCCACGCTGCCGGGCATCGTCGACGCCTCGTACGCCATGCCCGACGTGCACTGGGGCTACGGCTTCCCGATCGGCGGCGTCGCCGCCACCGACGTGCAGCACGACGGCGTGGTGTCACCGGGCGGGGTGGGCTTCGACATCTCCTGCGGCGTCCGCCTGCTCGCCGCCGACCTCGACCGCGCCGAGCTGGGCCCCCGGATGAAGGCCCTGATGGACGGGCTCGCCGAGGCGACCCCGCGCGGGATGGGCAAGGGCGCGGTGTGGCACCTGACCGACCGGGCGGAGCTCGACGGGGTGCTGCGGGGCGGGTCCCGGTACGCCGTGGAGCGCGGGTTCGGCGTCGAGCGGGATCTGGAGCGCTGCGAGGACTACGGCGCCGTCGACGACGCCGACCCGGCCGGGGTCAGCGAGCGGGCGGTGGAGCGGGGCGCCCGCCAGGTCGGCAGCCTCGGCTCCGGCAACCACTTCCTGGAGGTGCAGGCGGTCGAGGAGGTGTACGACGACGACGTCGGCACCACGTTCGGGCTCCGCCCGGGCCAGATCTGCGTGATGATCCACTGCGGGTCTCGGGGGCTGGGCCACCAGATCTGCACCGACCACCTGCGGGGCATGGAGAAGGTGATGACCCGCTACGGCATCCAGGTGCCGGACCGGCAGCTGGCCTGCGCCCCGGTCTCGTCCCCCGAGGGGCGCGCCTATCTCGGTGCGATGGCCGCCGCCGCCAACTACGCCCGCGCCAACCGGCAGCTGCTGACGGACGCCGCCCGGAAGGTCTTCACCCGCCAGACCGGGCGCGGCCTCGACCTCGTCTACGACATCTCACACAACCTCGCGAAGATCGAGACTCATGACGTCGACGGCGCCCGGCGCAGCCTCTGCGTCCACCGCAAGGGCGCCACCCGGGCGCTGCCGCCGGGCCACGAGGACCTGCCCGCGGACCTGTCGGAGGTGGGGCAGCCGGTGCTGATCCCCGGCTCCATGGGCACCGGCTCGTACGTCCTCACCGGCGTGCCCGGCGCGCCCGCCTTCGCGTCCACCTGTCACGGCGCGGGCCGGGTGCAGAGCCGCAAACAGGCGGTCAAGGCCGAACGGGGCGGCGATCCGCGCCAGCAGCTGGAGGCGCAGGACATCGCCGTCCGCGGCGCGTCCCGCCGGGGCCTGGCCGAGGAGATGCCGACGGCGTACAAGGACGTCACGGCGGTGGTCGAGTCGGCCGAGGGCGCCGGGCTGTGCCGGAAGGTGGCCCGGCTGGTGCCGATCGGCGTCGTCAAGGGCTGAACCCAAGGGCGGTCACACGTCCAGCGTCACCGCGCACGACCATCGCCCGCCGTCAGGGGCGAAGCGCAGCTCGTGCAGGGAGACCGCTTTCGGCACCGCGCCGATCAGTTCGACCGCGTCGGTGCCGGTCATGCGCCAGCGCACCAGCAGGCCACCGGCCCCGTCGTCGGTCACCTCGGTGACCAGCGGCAGCTCGTCGGCCGTGTCCATCCGGTAGATCACCTCGTCGAGGACGCTGACCAGCAGATCCTCGTCGTCGGCGGCGGGCGCCCGAAACTCCCGCTCGGGGCCGGGTCGCGCGCCGGTGGTGTCGGTGAACGTGTCGACCAGCGCGGCGACCGCCTCGGCCACGCAAGCCTCCCGGGTCGGCGCCCACGCCTCGATCCGGACGTCGGCGGTGTGCGGCACGCACCGGTGTCCCCGCTCCGCTGGCTGCTCCATGCCCCGATCATCCGCCACGCACCGCCCCCTGGCCGGCGGTCCCGCGAGCCCGGCGCCGGAACCGCGCCGCCGTGCGGCGAGGCGGCCGGTTGATCCACTCCAGGGGGGCGACATGGCGGAATCCGGTTCTGCCGGATACCGCCACGTGGGCGACTTGGTGTCGATCACCGACGGCCCGGCGAGAGACCGGCGGCCGCCCACCAGGGGCACGGCGGAACGCCGCGCGCCGTTACCGTCGCCGGATGCGGATCACCAAGTTCACCCATTCCTGCGTCCGGCTGGAGCACGACGGCGGGGTGCTCGTCATCGACCCGGGCACCTGGAGTGAGCCGGCCGCCCTGGCCGGCGCCGACGCGGTGCTCGTCACCCACGAGCACACCGACCACGTCGACGTGCTCCGCCTGGCCGGCCTCGGCGTGCCGGTGTACGCCCCGGAGGGCGCGAACCTGCCCGACCTGGCCGCGCTGCCGGCGATCCCGGTCCGGGCCGGGCAGCGGTTCACCGCCGGCGGGTTCCCGGTCACCGCGGTCGGCGGCCGGCACGCCACCATCCACGACGGACAACCGGACTGCCCCAACCTCGGCTACCTCGTCGGTGACGGCCTCTACCACCCGGGCGACGCGCTGCACGTGCCGGACGAGCCGGTGCGGACCCTGCTGATCCCGGGGCAGGCGTCCTGGCTGCGGCTGGGGGAGGCGATCGACTTCGCGCGCGCGGTCGGCCCGGACCGGGCGTACACCATCCACGACGCGCAGATCAACGAACGCGGCCTGGCCAGCGTCACCGGCTGGCTCGGCGAGACCGTGCCCGGCTACCGCCACCTCGTGCCCGGCGAGACCGCCTGACGGCCCGCCACGACGGGCCCGCCGCCGCCGTCTCACCTCCGCGAGGCCGTGCCCGGCCGGCTCACCTCCGTGACGACGGCGCGGGCTCACCGCCGCGGCGGCCGGTTCACCTCCTGACGACGGCGTGGGCTCACCGTCGCCGCGGCGGGCCGGCCGTCGCGCCGGAGGGCACGTCGAACGCGGGCGCCAGCCCGGTCAGCAGGGTGTGCGCGACGGGCGGGGACCAGACCGCGGCGACCTCCACCACCAGCGTGTCGACCAGCCCGGCGAGGTCCCCGGCGGCCGTCGCGTGCAGTCCCTCCGCGACGATCAGCACGCGTGAGGTCTCCGCCCGGACCGCCGACCAGCCGCTCTGCCGGTTGGTCCAGCGTCGCGCGTGCGACCGCCCGGCCGCGTCGGCGAAGATCACCTCCCCGGGCTCCGGCTGCTCCGTGCCGCCGGCGAAGGTCACGTACTCCTCGTCGCCGTCCGCGTGCCGCACGGTCAGGTCACCGCTGATCCGGTCGAGATCCAGCGCGGCGACCGGGAGCGCGTACGCGACCGAGACCGCGTTGCAGAGGTCGACCAGCGGATGCAGCCGGGGCAGGTCACCGTCGAGCCGGAGCCGCCGCAGCAACGCCTCGGACGCGCACCGGTACTGCGTGGGCTTCAGGCCCATCGCGGCGAAGGCCCGCCGCCACGCCTGGATCTCCGGAAGACCGCCCTCCGGGCCGGCGCCGAGCCGAGCCCGGGCGCGGTCGGTGAACGTCTCGACCCGGGGCGCCACGTCGACGTCCGGCGTGATGCCGGTGACCACCACGACCCCGGCCACCAGGTCCGGGAAGGCCGCCCGCAGCGGCGCGGAGTGCTGGAACCGCACGTCAGGCTCCTAACGGCCGGAGAAGACGAGTGAGAGGCCGAGCGCGACGAAGGTGCCGGCGACGGTGCGCCGCAGCCACGCGGTGACCCGCGGCCGGGCGAGCACCCGGTCCCGGACCGCGGCGGCCGCCACCCCGTAGCCGCTGAACACCACCAGCGTGAGCAGCATGAACACCCCGCCGGCCGCCAGCATGCCCCGCGTGGCGCCCGCGCCGGCCGGGTCGACGAACTGCGGCAGGAACGCGACGAAGAAGAGCGTCGGTTTCGGGTTGAGCAGGTTCACCAGCACCGCCGTGACGATCACCCGCAGCGCCGAGCGAGGTGCCGCGTCCGCGGCCGGGGTGAACGCGCTCCGGTCCCGAACGGTCGACCACGCCAGGTAGAACAGATAGCCGACGCCCACCCACTTCACCGCGTGGAACGCCGTCGCGCTGGCCGACAGCAGGGCCGCCAGCCCGGTGACGGCCGCGACCAGGTGCGGCACGGTCCCCAGCGTGCAGCCGACCGCGGCGACCAGGCCGGCCCGGGCGCCCCGGGACAGCCCGGCCGAGAGTGTGTAGACGACCCCGGTGCCCGGGGTGACCACCACGACGAGCGTGGTGATCAGGAAAGCGAGACTCACGACGACCCCTCCGTGCGGTGACGACGCCCGGCGGGCGTCACCCCACCCACTCTGCTGGCACCATGGCCCGGTGAGCAGAGCCAAAGCGACGCCTCCCGACAGGTCCATAACCGGCCTGAGAGCCACGCCCGCCACCGGCGCGGCGACCGCGCCCCCGCTCACGGCCGGCTCCGACTTCCTGCACCTCGACATCGCCGACGCGCCGGCCGGCGGGCGGGCCGCGTGGCTCGCCGACCAGTTGCGCGCCGCCATCGCCGACGGGCGGATCACCGCCGGTGGCCGGCTGCCCGCCACCCGCGTGCTCGCCGGCGACCTCGGCGTGTCCCGGGGCGTGGTCACCGAGGCGTACCAGCGGCTGGTGGAGGAGGGCCGGGTCGCCGGACGTGGACGCGCCGGCACCGTCGTCGTCGCCGCACCGCCGGCGCCGCCCAGGCCGCAGGTCGCGCCGGCGCCGGCCACGCTCTTCCCGACCTCCCCGGGCAGCGACATCTTCGACGCCGTACGCACCGCGCCCGCCCGGATCGACCTCACCCCGGGCGTACCCGACCTGGCCGCCTTTCCCCGCGCGGAATGGCTGCGCGCCGAACGGACCGTGCTGCGGCACCTCGCCGCGGCCGACTTCGGCTACGGCGACCCGCGGGGCGCGCCCGCGCTGCGCCGGGCCGTGGCCGCCTGGCTGGCCCGCAACCGGGGCATCGCCGTGGACCCCGCCGACGTGCTCGTCACCGCCGGCGTCTCCCAGGCGCTCGGCCTGCTCGCGCAGGCCCTGCGCACGGACGGGATCGACCGGATCGCGGTCGAGGAGCCGGGCTCGCTCGGTGTGCGGCAGCACCTGAACAACTGGGGGATGGACACCCCACCGGTCACCGTCGACGCCGCCGGGCTGCGGGTCGACGAGCTGGCCGTGGGCGGGGCCGGCGCGGTGATGCTCACCCCGGCCCACCAGTTCCCCACCGGAGTGGTGCTCGACGGCGACCGTCGCCGGCAACTCGTCGGGTGGGCGCGGGCCGGCGGTCTCGTCGTCGAGGACGACTACGACGCCGAGCACCGGTACGACCGGCCGCCGGTGCCCGCGCTGCGCGCCCTGCTGCCCGATCACGTCTGCTACGCCGGCAGCGTCTCGAAGCTGCTCGCGCCCGCGTTGCGGGTGGGCTGGCTGCTCGTGCCGAACCGCTACCGGGACGCGGTGGTGGCCGCGAAGCGCAACGCCGACCTCGGCAACTCGGTGCTGCCGCAGCTGGTGCTCGCGGAGCTGATGACCTCCGGCGCGCTGGAGCGGCAGCTCCGGCTGCTCCGTCGCCGACACGTCCGCCGCCGCGACGCGATGGTCGCCGCGGTGTCGTCCGACCTACCCGGCGCGACGGTGCACGGCGCGGCGGCCGGGCTGCACCTGATGGTGACGCTGCCCGGCGACGTGCCGGACACCGAGGTGGCGGCCGCGGCGCTGGCGCGCGGGGTGAAGGTGCAGCCGCTCTCCTGGCACTGCCAGCGACCGCACCGGCCCGGCCTCGTCCTCGGGTACGCGGCGAACACGGCCACCGACATCGAGGAGGGCGTCGCCACGATCGGGGCCGTCCTCCGCCGCGGGTGCATGAGTGACCGCGGTCCCGGCGTGGCGGCAGCACCCTGAGCGGCTGGCTGTGGGCGTGTCGACGACCTGGTCGGCTCAGCGCGCCTGACCGGTCAGGTCGGTGAGCAGGGCGAGAACGCGGTCCCGGATCTCGTCGCGGACCTCGCGGACGACGTCGATGGGCTGTCCGGCGGGATCGGTGAGCTTCCAGTCCTCGTACCGCTTGCCCGGGAAGACCGGGCAGGCGTCGCCGCAGCCCATGGTGACGATGACGTCGCTGGCCTCGGCGGCGTCCCAGGTGAGCCGGGTGGGTGTCGCGGCCGTGATGTCGATGCCGACCTCGCGCATGGCCTCCACGGCCGTGGGGTTGATCCGGTCGCCTGGTTCGCTGCCGGCCGAGCGGACCTCGACGGTGTCACCGGCGAGCTGGCGCAGCCAGCCGGCGGCCATCTGCGAACGGCCGGCGTTGTGGACGCAGACGAACAGGACGCTGGGCTTGTCGCTCATCGCGCTTCGGTCTCCTTGGTGAGTGGGGGTACGAGGACCACGTCGGCGGCGTTTCCGGCCTGGGGGTACCAGGCGGCGAGCGCGGCGACGGCGACCAGGCCGCCGACGAACTGGGCGACCACGAAGGCAGGCAGCGAGGTGGGGGCGATGCCGGCGAAGGTGTCGGTGAAGGCCCGGCCGATGGTGACGGCGGGGTTGGCGAACGAGGTGGACGAGGTGAACCAGTAGGCGGCGCCGATGTACGCGCCCACCGCGGCCGGCGTGGCGGTCGCCCGGCCGCTGCGGGCGAGGGCGAAGATCAGGACGATCAGGCCGGCGGTGGCCACGACCTCGGCCAGCCACAGGTTCCCGCCCGTGCGGTGAGTCTGTGACCACGCGACCGCGGGCAGGTCGAACATGAGGTTGGCCAGGACGGCCCCGGCCGCCGCACCCGCCACCTGCGCGGCGGTGTAGCCGACGAGGTCCCGCGTGGTCAGCCCGGTGCCGGCGCGCCGGCCGAGCCACCAGTCGACGGCCGAGACGACGGGGTTGAAATGCGCCCCGGACACCGGCCCGAACGTCAGGATCAGCGCGCCCAGCGCGAAGGCGGTGGCGACCGAGTTCTCCAGGAGTTGGAGCCCGACGTCGCCGGGGGAGAGCCGGGCCGCGGCGATCCCGGAGCCGACGACGGCGGCGACCAGCACGGCGGTGCCGGCGAACTCCGCCGAGGCGCGGCGCGTCAGCGTGTGGTTCACGCCGTCGTGGGGGTGGTGGTGGCGGGCAGATCCAGCAGCGCGCCGAGCTGGCGGAACGCCTCCGGCCGGACCCGGTACCACACCCACGTGCCGCGACGCTCGGAGTCGACGAGGCCAGCCTCCCGCAGCACCTTCAGGTGGTGGGAGATGGTCGGCCCGGACAGGTCGAACGCGGGTGTCAGGTCGCAGACGCACATCTCGGGGACCGAGGCGATCATCGACATCAGTCGCAGCCGGACCGGGTCGCCGAGGGCCTTGAACATCGGCGCGATCACCGACGCCTGATCCGGGTCCATCGGGCGGACCGCCAGCGGGGAGCAGCACGCCACCGCTCGGGAGTCCACGACGGGGAGGGTCTGTTTCGACATTCCTCTAGCTTGACAGATGTCGAAACAGTGGACAACAGTGGAGGTTGCTTCGATAATCATCGAGACAGGAGAAGCGTCATGTCCCGTGTCCAGCTGGCCCTGCGTGTGTCCGACCTCGAGGGCTCGGTCGCCTTCTACACCAAGCTGTTCGGCGTCGACCCGGCCAAGCGCCGGCCCGGCTACGCCAACTTCGCCATCGAGAACCCTCCGCTCAAGCTCGTCCTGATCGAGGGCGAGCCCGCCCAGCCGACCGTGCTGGACCACCTGGGTGTCGAGGTGCTCAGCAGTGCCGATGTCGACGCCGCCACCACGCGCCTCACCGACGCCGGTCTGATCACCCTGGAGGAGAGCGACACCGAGTGCTGCTACGCCCTCCAGGACAAGGTCTGGGTGCGGGGGCCGGGCAACGAGCCGTGGGAGGTCTACACGGTCAAGGCCGACTCCGACACCCTCGCCAAGTCGACCGAGGGTGCGTGCCGCTGCGGCGACCCGACCGACGCCGAGGCGGAGAAGGAACCGGCAGCCGGTGGAGCCGCCGCACGCTGCTGCTGACCGGGCCACGTGCGCGCCGGTCGCGGACCGCCGGCCGGCGCGCCCGTCCGGCACGCCGGACGGGCGGGGACCGCGCGGCGATGTGAGCTGGGTTACCTCTCGGCGCGCCGGGAATGAGCTCCGCCGGCGGGGGTTGGTGCCAGGTGTGATCGTTGCATCCTCCCCTGCCGATACTCACCCGTACGAGCCGGAGACGGCCCGATGACCGCCACCGCCGAAACGACCGAGGCGCCGACGTCCGTGATGCCCGGCGACCTGATGAGCCCCCGACAGCGGTGGCGACTCGTCCTCGTGCTCGGTTCGCTGATCGCGATCGGGCCGCTGACCATCGACATGTACCTGCCGTCGCTGCCGGCCATCGCCACCGACCTCCACACGACGTCGGCGGCCGTCCAGTTGACGCTCACCGGCACGCTCGCCGGGCTCGCCTTCGGTCAGTTGCTGATCGGCCCGCTCTCCGACGCGGTGGGCCGGCGTACGCCGTTGCTCGCCGGCATGGCGCTGCACATCGTGGCGTCGGTGCTCTGCGTCGTCGCGCCGACCATCGGCCTGGTCGGGGCGCTGCGGGTGCTCCAGGGGCTGGGCGTCGCCGCCGCCTCGGTGGTGGCGATGGCGGTCGTCCGGGACCTGTTCGACGGCGCCGCGTTCGCCAAGCTGTTCTCCCGCCTGATGCTGGTGATGGGCATGGCGCCGATCCTCGCTCCCACCCTCGGCAGCCTGCTGCTGCGCTGGTCGGCCTGGCGGGGCGTGTTCGTGGCCCTCGCCGTGCTCGGCCTGGCGCTGCTGGCCGTCGCGGCGCTCGGCCTCCGGGAGACCCTGCCACCGGCGCGGCGGCGACGCGGTGGCGTCGCCGCGACCGTGCGCGTCTACGGCGGGCTGCTGCGCGATCGCACCTTCGTCGGGCTCATCCTGGTCGCCGGCCTGGCCATGGCGGCCCTCTTCTCGTACGTGTCCGGCTCGTCGTTCGTCTTCCAGGAGCAGTACGGCCTCGACGAGCAGGAGTTCGGGCTGGCCTTCGGCGCCGGCGCGGTCGGCCTGATCACCGCCACCCAGCTGAACGTCCGACTGCTGCAGCGGTACTCACCGCAGCGGATCCTCGTCGCCGCGCTGGGCGCGGGCACCGCCGCCGGGTTCGCCCTGCTGGTGTTCGCCGCCACCGGGCGCGGTGGCCTCGCGGCCGTGCTGGTGTCGCTGTGGGCCGTACTCGCCGCGTGCGGGCTGGCCCTGCCGAACGCGCCCGCCCTGGCGCTGTCCCGCCACGGCGAGTCGGCCGGCACCGCGGCCGCCCTGCTCGGCGCGGTGCAGTTCGCCGTCGGCGCGCTGGCCGCGCCTCTGGTGGGCGTGCTCGGCACCGGCAGCGTGGGGATGGCCGTGGTGGTGGCCGGCGGGATGGCGGCGGCGACGCTCGTCCTGCTCGTGGTCGTCCGACCCGCCCGGCTCGGGGACCTCGAGCCGGGCGCGGTGGCGGTGGCCGCGCACTGACGCCGAACCGTTGCCGGCGGGGTGCGAGCTCCCCACCGGCACCGGTTCGTCAGCGTCAGTGGCAGGAGCCGGTGCCGCTGTCGTTGTACGACTGCCCGGCCACCGGCACGAACTGCCAGTCGTAGCTGCCGGAGTGCAGGGTGAACTTCAGGACCCCGTACGCGGAGCTGTTGCGCGCCTCGCTGTTGGGCTGGATGGTGCCGAAGCCGTAGTGGCTCGCACCGCCCATCCCGGCGACGAAGCTGCGCAGGCCCCGGCCGGTGTCCAGGCCACCGTTCGGGTTCATCGGGCCGAACCGCTCGTAGACGTGGTTGTGACCCCACACGACGACGTCGGCGTTGTGGTCGTAGAGCGCCTGGTAGAGCGGGCGCGTCGAGGTCGACGGCGCGTGGTTGGAGCTCGACGTGAACAGCGGGTGGTGCCAGTACGCCAGCGTGCACGGCTTCGTGCTGGCCGCCAGGTCGGACCGGAGCCACTGCTCCTGCGCCGACCCGGCGGACATGCTGATGTTCGAGTTCAACGACACGATGTGCCAGTTGCCGAGGTCGTAGGAGTAGTAGCCCCGGCCGCTCGGGCCGGCCTGCATCCCGAAGTAGTTGTAGTACGGGGTCGCGCCCGAGGTGTTGTAGTCGTGGTTGCCCGGCGACGGGCGGGTGCGCGACTTGTGCCGGCCCCAGGTCGGCGCGTAGTAGCTGGTGAACTCGGACGCCGTGCCGTTGTTGTAGACGTTGTCGCCGGTGGTGAACACCGTGCCGGGGATGGTGTCGAGCAGCGCCGCGGTCGCGGTGTCGCCCGAGCCGGAGTTGGCGATGTCGCCGGCGCCGACGAGCACCGGGTCGCCGGACGGCGGCGGCGTGGTGCCGGTCGTGATGACCAGCTGCGGAGCGTCGGCGCCGCTCTCCCGCGAGTCGTAGTAGGCGCCGTCGCTGTTGGCGGAGGTCGCGCCGAAGCTGACGGCGCCGTTCCCGGTGACCCGGGAGGTGACGTCGACTTCGTACCAGCCGTTGGCGGTGACCGAGCCGATCGAGCCCAGCGTGGCGCCGTCGATGGCCGGCTGGTTGTTCCAGGTCGTGCCGGTCTCCGACCAGGTCGTGTTGGACATCGCCTTGAACGTGCCGCCGTTGCTGCTGCCGCTGTTGCCGCTGATCGTGCGCAGCCGCAGCTTGGCGCTGGTGACCGTGCCGCTGACCCCGCTCACGCTGAAGCGCAGGAACGTCCGCCGGACCGGCGAGTTGTCGACCACGATCTGCGTCGACGTGCCGTAGTTGGTGGACGCGGTGTCGCTCTGGACGTACGTGTCGGCGGCCGGCGTGAACGTGAGTGTCGCCGCCGAGGCCGAGGTCGCGCCGGTCACGACGATCGCGGCGGTGGCGGCGACCAGCACCGCGACCGCCCCGATCGTCACCGGCGGGCGGAGGAGTCGATTGCCCATTCAGGAACCCTTCTCTGGCGTGCGTGTAGAGAGCGTTCGGAATGTAGGAAGGTCGATGGACCGGCGGGAGGCCGCGGGGTGAACAGCCCGTCCGCGCAGGGAAACACATCGATGTTGTCGAGGTGTTCACCGGGTGCACGCCCGGCCGGCACGCGCGGTGCGTTGTCCCGCGTCCGGAGGGGACGGACGATGGCTGACCGTCGGCGCCGAGCGGTGAGCGCCAACGCACCGACCGCCAGCCGCCGACCGAAGAGGATGCCCGTGTACCTGTCGACCGTCACCCGACCGGAGACCGCACCGCCCGGTCCCGCGCCCGGCCGCACCCGACGCCGGCTCGCCCTGGTCAGCGGCAACGTCGTCGCCCTCGGCACGGTCAGCCTGATCACCGACGTCTCGGCCGAGATGGTCACCGCGGTACTGCCGCTCTACCTGGTGCTCGGCCTGCAACTCAGCCCGCTGGCCTTCGGGGTGATCGACGGCGTCTACACCGGCGCGACCGCCCTGCTGCGGGTCGTCGGCGGGTTCCTCGCCGACCGGTTCCGGCGGCGGAAACTGGTCGCCGGTGTCGGCTACGCGCTCTCCGCCGTCGCCAAGCTCGGCCTGCTGCTCGCCGGCCGCTCGGTGCCGGCGATCGGGGCCGTGATCGCGGTCGACCGGCTCGGCAAGGGCGTGCGCAGCGCGCCCCGCGACGCGCTCATCACCCTGTCCACGCCGCCCCAGTCGCTGGGCCGGGCGTTCGGGGTGCACCGCATGATGGACAGCGTCGGCGCGTTCCTCGGCCCGCTGGTGGCGATCGCGGTCCTGGCGGCCGTCGGCGAGTCGTACGACGCGGTGTTCGTGGCGAGCTTCTGCATCGCCGCGCTCGGCGTCGTCGTGCTCGTGCTGTTCGTGCGGGAGCGCCCCACCGGCCCGAGGCCTGGTGGCCCCGGTGACGCGGAGGAACGGAAGGTCTCCGTCCGCGAGGCGCTCGGCCTGCTGCGCGACCGGCCGGCCCGCCGGCTCGTGCTGGCCGCCGGACTGCTCGGGCTGGCGACCATCGGCGACGGCTTCGTCTACCTGCTGCTGCAACGCCGGGAGGACCTGAGTCTCACGTGGTTTCCGCTGCTCGCGGTCGGGACCAGCCTGGCGTACCTGGTGCTCGCCACCCCGATCGGCCTGCTCGCCGACCGGATCGGGCGGCTGCCGGTGGTGGTCGGCGGGTACGTGGCGCTCGGCGCGACCTACCTGCTGCTGGCCGGCCCGGTCGGCGGCTGGCCGCTGCTGGTCCTGGCGCTCGCCCTGTACGGCCTGTTCTACGCGGCCACCGACGGCGTGCTCATCGCGCTCGCCGGGCCAGTCCTGCCACCCCGGCTGCGGACGACGGGTATCGCGCTCGTCCAGACCGGGCAGGCGCTGGCCTACCTCGTGTCGTCGGTCCTGTTCGGGCTCGCCTGGCAGGCGTGGGGCCCGCAGACCGCGATCCGGGTCGCGGCGGCGGCCGTCGCCGGGATCCTGCTCGTCACCCTGCTCCTGCTGGCCCGTGGCCGGCGCGTCGTCACCGGGAAGGTGTCCTCATGACCGCGATGTCGAACCGGGCGAAGCTCGGCGTGGTGACGGCCGCCGCCGTCGTGCTGGGGGCCGTGGCGGCCGGGTACGCCGTCGCCGCCGGGCCGTCGTCGTCACCCTCGCCGGCGGTCGCCGCCGGCGAGGGCACGGTCACGCTGGATCCCGGGCCGCGCCTGCTGGCGATCACCGACCGGCACGTCTCCTCGGTCGCCGCCGCCGAGCCGTCCGGCCCGCGCACCGTGTCGACGAGGGAGTGCCTGCGGGTGTACGCCGCCGCCGGCACCGGCGTCTGCCTCGGGCCGAAGACGCCCTGGCAGTACCAGCTCGTCGTGCTCGACGGCGCGCTGGGCGCCACGCGCGCCGTCGACATCCCCGGCCTGCCCAACCGGGCCCGGGTCTCGGCGTCCGGTCGCATGGTCTCGTGGACGACGTTCGTCGGCGGGGACTCCTACACGACCAGCGGCTTCTCGACCCGCACCGGAGTCCTCGACACCCGTGGCGGCACGGCCGTCATGTCGCTGGAGGAGTTCGCGGTACGGCGCGACGGCCGGCCGTACCGCAACGCCGACGTCAACTACTGGGGCGTCACGTTCGCCGTCGACGACAACCTCTTCTACGCGACCATGTCCACCGGCGGGAAGCGGTACCTGGTGCGGGGTGACTTCGCCGCCCGGACCGTCGAGACGGTGAAAGAGAACGTCGAGTGCCCGTCGCTGTCACCCGACGGCACCCGGCTCGCGTTCAAGGAGGCGATCGACGCCGACCCGGCGAAGGGCTGGCGCCTGTCGGTGCTGGACCTCGCGACGATGCGGGTCACCGCGACGGCCGAGACCGCGAGCGTCGACGACCAGGCGGCGTGGCTGGACGGCGCGACACTGGCGTACACGCTGCGCCAGAGCGACGGCCGCCCCGACGTGTGGGCGGTGCCGGCGGACGGGTCCGGCAAGCCTCGGCTGCTGATCCCCGGCGCCGAGTCGCCGTCGCCGCTGACCTGACGCCGGGCCGCGGCCACCGCGACCCTCGGCCGTCGCCCCGACCACCGGGACCCGCCTCCGTCCGGGCGGTCAGCAGCGTTGCCGGGGCACCAGCCGGGTGCCGGCGTCGGCGTCCCGGTCCAGGTACGTGGACGCGGCGAAGGTCAGGAAGCGCTCCGCGTCGGCCGCGTTCGAGGCCAGGCCGAAGGAGACCCGCACCGCACCGCCGGTCGGCAGCCGCAGCGCGGTCAGGTACTCGTCGATCGTCTCGACGCGGTGCCGGAGCGTACGCCGCAGCGCCGCCCGGGTGATCCCGAACGCGCCCTCGCCCGCGCCCGGGTTGCAGAAGCAGCCGGTGCGCAGGGAGAACCCGGCCGCCGACGACTCGCGCGCGACGAGCCGCTCGTCGACGAGCGAGCCGTCCGGACGACGGAAGTTGAACGCCACCGTGCCGCCCCGACCGTCGGCCGTCGGTGGCCCGTACACCTGGACCAGCGGGTTGCCGTTGCGGTGCCGCAGCGCGGTCAGCCGCTCCAGCAGCCAACCGGTGAGCAGGCCGACCCGGGTGTGGACGAGGTCAACGCCGATCGAGTCGAGCCAGCGCACCCCGAACTCCACGTCCGGGATGCTGAGGAAGTTGAGCGTGCCGTCCTCGAAGCCCGACTCGTCGTCCATGGACCGGTGCCAGTCGCCCTGCACGCTGACCGCCCGGATCGTGCCGCCGGCGAACCACGGCCGGCGCAGCCGGGCCAGCGCGTCGCGCCGGGCCAGCAGCGCCCCGACGCCGGTGGGGTAGCCGAACAGCTTGTACCAGCTCAGGCAGACGAACTGCGGGCGGACGACGCTCAGGTCGAGCCGGTTCGTCGGCGCGTACGCGGCGGCGTCGAGCAGCACGTCGTAGCCGTGCCGTTGGGCCAGCTCCACCCAGCCCAGCGGGTGCTGCACGCCGCTGAAATTGCTCTGTGCCGGGTAGGCGAAGAGCCCTCGGCCGCCGGCCCCATCCCACCGTCGAGTCCAACCCGCCAACCCGGTCAGCCCGCCTCGCCCGGTCAGCCCGTCTCGCCCGGTCAGCGCGGCGACCACGTCGGCTTCGGCGGCCCGCAGGTCGGGGTCGGTCAGCGGGACATAGCGCACCGGCGCGCCGGCCGCCCGGGCGTACTCGCGGATCCCGTTGACCGAGTTGTGGTTGTCCCAGGTCAGCACGAGCGGGCTGGCCCGGCCGAAGGCGTACGCCTCGCCCACGAGCCGGCACGCGCCGCTGGCGTTCGGGGTGAAGACGACCGCGTACTCGGCCGGGTCGGCGCGGAAGAAGGCGAGCACCGCGCGCCGGGCCGACTCGACCAGCGAACCGGCCGCCTCCGACGTGGGGTTCTCCGAGTGCGGGTTGCTGAACAGGCCGGTGAGCAGCCGATCGTGGTGGGCCACGATCTGCGCCCGCGCGGCCACGCCGGCGCCGGCGTAGTCCAGGTAGACGTGGCCGTCCCGGTCGAGGTGCCGGTACTCGGTGGCCCGCAACTCGTCGATCCGGCCCGTGCCGGCGTACGCCGGGTCAGCCGTCAGCGCCGCTCCGGCCGGGCGCGCGGGACGGCGGGAGGCGTCAGGCCGCATGACGGGACGCCTTGCGGACCAGCACGGCCCAGGTCGCGCCGAGGAAGAGCAGCAGGAACCCGCCGAGGATCAACCAGTTCCCCCAGACCGGGCGGGAGAACGTCTCCCCGTACGTGGCGAGCAGCGGCGGCCCGAGCGGTGAGCCGCCGTCGCGCCACAGCCGCTCCACGCCGGCGGTGTGGCCGAGCCCTTCGAACGCCCACCGGTTCGACATCGCGTAGCTGAGCCACCGGCCGCCCGCCGCCATCGCCGGGACCGGCAGGATCGCGCCGACGAAGAGGACCTGCGGGAAGCAGAGCATCGGCAGCATCAACGTCGCCTGGGCGGCGTCGGAGACGGCCGCGGAGCAGAGCAGGCCCAGGGCGAGCGCGGCGGCCGAGGACAGCAGCAGCGTCACGTACAGGGCGGCGAAGTCGGCGCCGCCGACCGGTGGCAGCCGGTCGATGCCGCGCAGCACGCCGAGCAGGGCCAGGTCCACCAGGGCCAGCAGCGGCAGCAGCACCGCCACCTTGGCCAGCAGATACGGCACGAACCGCACGCCGGCCAGCCGCTCCCGCCGGAGGATCGGCACCTCGGTGCAGATCTGCAACAGGCCGTACGTGAGCCCGAAGAAGAATCCGCCGAAGGCGATCCAGAACAGGATCATCACGGTGACGTTCGGGCTCGGATCCGCCGGGTCGAACGCGCCGGGGCGGAAGAGCAGCGTGAACATGCCGAGCACCAGGAGCGGCGAGCCGACGAGGATCGCCAGGGTGAGTCGGTTCCGGACGACGATCTCCGCGTTGCGGCTGGTGAGCACCGCCCACTGCCGGAGCCGGCCGACCGGTCGGACCGGGATGGGCGGGGGAGCGGCCAGGTCATCCGGAGGGCCGGGGGTGGGGGCGAGCGCAGCGGGTCCGCCGGACGCGTCCTCGTCGAGCCGCAGGTAGACCTCGGCCAGCGACCGCACGCCGAAGAACTCCCGGGCGCCCGAAGGCGTGCCGGCGAACGCCAGCCGCCCGTCCCGGGTGAGGACCACGACCCGGTCGCAGCGATCCACGTCGGTGATCTGGTGCGTGGTGAGGACGACCGTCGCCCCGGCGTCGGCGAGCGTCCGCAGCGCCCGCAGCAGGTCCACCGCGATCGCCGGGTCGAGCCCGGACGTCGGCTCGTCGAGCAGGAGGACACCCGGCCGGGTCAGCAACTCCACCGCGATGCTGGCCCGCTTGCGCTCGCCGCCGCTGAGCCGGCCCACCGGCACGGCGACGCGCTCACCGAGCCCCAGCTCGGCCAGGACCTCGTCCACCCGCCGGGTCACCTCGGCGGCCCCGGTCCCGGGTGGCAGGCGCAGCCGGGCCGCGTGCCGCAGGGTCCGTCCCAGCGGCAGCTCGCGGTGGATGATGTCGTCCTGCGGCACGAAGCCGATCGCGCCCGCCGGACGTGCGCCGTCGTGCCGCACCGTGCCCGCGGCGGGACGCCGTACGCCGGCCAGGGTCTCCAGCAGGGTGGTCTTGCCGGCGCCGCTGGCCCCGATGACGGCGACCACCTGGCCGGGTTCGATCGTCAGCGCGATGTCGTCCAGGATCCGGCGACCGCCGCGGACGGTCTGACCCAGGCCATCAGCCGTGATGCGTACGCCGGTCCGTGCGGGAGACGCGAGCCGCTCGGTCGTCATGGGGGTGGCCACTCCGGTCGGGGGTCGAGCCGTCGATCCGTGCCGTTGAATATGGCACGGAACGGCGTCACGTCGCTGTCCTGATCACGACGGCCGCCCCGCCCACGAACGACTCGACGACAAGAAGAGGGCAGGTGGCGCCCGGTGCTCCGGACGCCACCCGCCCCGTCAGCGGGCGCTCGGTGGGGCGGGTCAGCCCTTGATCTCGCGGGGGTCGCGGCTGCGGGGATAGGTGTTCTTCTCCCCGATCGTGCCGTCCTCCTTCTTGATCACGTGCTCGACGTCGCGGTCGCCGGCCATCTCCCGGCCCGCGGTCTGCGCCTCCGCCTTCGTGTCGTGCACGCTGCTGGCGCGCTCGTTGCCCTCCGGACGGTTCTTCCACTGTCCATCCTGGTGGTAGGTGTCGATGTCACCCTTAGCCATGACTCGTGGCCTCCCTGGTCGGCGTGCTCACGCGTGAATATCTGCCCCCGTCGCCGCGTCGCAAACCTGCCGACGGCCGCGCCGGCTGGGCGTTGGCCGGCGCGGTTTCCGGGTACGCGGGGCCCATGGCCGAGCTGCTCGAGGACGGGGACATCTACTTCCTCTACCGACCGCGGGTGCAGGAGCGGCACGTCGGCTCCCTCGACGAGGTGCAGCGCCTGCTGGTGGTGATGCACCCGTGGCACGGGCGGCACCTGCGGCTCCTGGTGGTGGGGCGCAAACGACTGCCCGGCATCGACGCGCACGACCGCTTCTGGGCGTTCGTCGACGAGGTGGTGGACCGCCCGGAACAGCTGCACGAGACCCTGCGGGCGCGCCGCTACGCGACCAGGACCAGCGGGCGACGCGACCAGCCCCCGGCCCGACCCGTGGCCGAGGGCGCGTACGTGATCGCCCGCCACGACGACCACACGCATCTCGCGTACGAGCTGGAGCTCCCGCTGCGACCCGGGCCGGCGCAGCACGACCTGGCCATCGAGCCGGAGGCGAGCTACATCGTGACCGTGAAGAACCCGGAGGCGCCCTCGCCGCCGGGGGTGGGGTTGCGCGGGTCCCGGAAGGTCACGCTGCCCGGCACGCTGCGCCGGCGGTTCCACGGTCGCCGCTTCGCCCCGCTGGATCCGCCGGGATTCCTCGACCACGCCGGCACCGAGATCGTGCTCATCGGGGCCGCGCACGACGCCTCGGAGGAACTGCGCGTCGACCTCGACGCCGAGGTCGAGCGGGCCGCGCGGAGCACGATCTTCGGAGACCTGCGGATCGGGCGCCGGGATCGCCCGGTCGCCCCGCTCTTCGCCGGCGAATGGGCGTGAGCGACCGCGCCGGCCCGAGCGCGCCCGCGCCGGCCCGAGCGCCCGCGCCGGCCTGAGCGCCGGTTTCGGCAGCGTCCGCGCCGGCGGCCCCGTCGGCCTGGGCCGTCGCGTCAGCCGACCGGACGGATGAGCCGCATCCCGCCGGCGCCGGGGCGGTCCATCGTCGACAGGGCGTCCGGCACCTCGGCGAGGCCGATGGTGCTGGTGATCAGCTCGGCGGGGCGCAGCACGCCGGCGGTGACCAGCCGGAGCAGCTTCGGGTAGGAGTGCGCGGCCATGCCGTGGCTGCCCCGCAGCTCCAGCTCATACGCGATCACGAGGTCCATCGGCAGGGCCGGGCGGCCCTCGGCGGCCGGGAGGAGGCCGACCTGCACGTGCCGGCCGCGCCGCCGCAGGCTCTCGATCGAGGCGGCGCAGGTGGCGTGGCTGCCCAACGCGTCGAGCGACAGGTGAGCGCCTCCGCCGGTCGCCTCGCGGACGGCGGCGGCGACCGCGCCGGGCCCGGTGAGGGTGCTGGCGTCGAGACAGATCGCGGCCCCGCAGGCGCGCGCGAGTTCGAGCGCGCCGGGAACGACGTCGACCGCCACCACCCGGGCGCCGCACGCCGCCGCGATCATCACCGCGGAGAGCCCCACGCCGCCGCAGCCGTGCACGGTGACCCACTCGCCGGCGGCGACCCGACCCTGGCCGACCACCGCCCGGAACGCCGTGGCGAAGCGGCAGCCGAGCGCCGCCGCGGCGGGATGGTCGACGTCGTCGGGGAGCCGGACGAGGTTGACGTCGGCGTCGTGCACCGCCACGTACTCGGCGAACGATCCCCAGTGGGTGAAGCCCGGCTGCGTCTGCCGTTCGCACACCTGCTGCTCACCGGCCAGGCAGGCGGGGCACCGCCCGCACGCGCAGACGAAGGGCGCGGTGACCCGGTCACCGGGCCGCCAGCCGCGTACCCCGTCGCCGACCGCGGCGACGACGCCGGCGAACTCGTGGCCGGGAACGTGCGGCGGGCGGATGTCGGGATCGTGCCCCTGCCAGCCGTGCCAGTCACTGCGGCACAATCCGGTCGCCTCGACCCGGATGACCACACCCCCGGCCGGCGGCACCGGGTCCGGGACATCGCGGACCTCGGGGCGGACGCCGAACTCGTCGAAGATCACGGCACGCATGCGCCGCATCCTCACACGCCCCGGTCCGGGGGCGGCGGCCACCCCGCCGGGCCACGAATCGGCCCGCCTGCACCGGCCCCCGATGATCTAGCGCTCGTCCGCGTCAGTCCGTTTCACGAACCGCCCTCTTTCCTTATGTTTCGCTAATTTCCGTCCGTCGGCCTGCATTCGTGGATTCCGGGGGAGCCGCGACATGACTACGGTGTCCCGCATGCGTCACATCTGGACCATGATCGCCGCTGTCGTCGTCGCGCCGCTGGCGTGGTTGCTGCTCGCCTACGGGCAGGACCGGAGCCTGCAGGCCTTCGCCAACGAGGAGAGCGCCGGAGCGTTCGCCACCGGAGACTTCGTCCGGCCCGCCGTGTCCCTGGCCGCCGCGGGGCTGCTGCTCGGGCTGCTCGCCACGCTGCGGTTCTCCCCGCTCGGCGCGGTGCTCACCGGGCTCGTCTACACGGGCAGCTACGTCGCCCTGCTGGTCAGCCCGGACGGCGTGGTGGGCGCCTTCCCGAAGAGCGTGTCCCTCGCCGGCCACAGCGTCGACCCGACCACGCCGCTGCGCACCGGCGGCGCGCTCATGCTCGGCGGGTTGCTGCTCGTCGGCGTCGCCAGCGTCGGGCGGTGGCGCCGGTGGCCCGCGCCGGCCGCCGAGGATGCGGACCTGAGCACCGAGCCGGTCACCCATCCCGAGGACCGTCCGCTCGGCGTGGACGGCCTGGGCCTGGGCGCCAACCCGGCCCGGCCCGAGCCGACGCCGGTCCCGCCGGGCGGGCTGGCCCGGGCCTTCGACCGCACCGGCCGCCCCTGATCCGCCGGCCGCCCCTGATTCGCCGGCCGGCCACGCAGGTCGCCCGGACCCGCCGGCCGACCGCGTAGGTCGTCCCCCGGGGCGGCGGCGCCACCCGCCCGCCGCCCCGCCCGACTTCCGCTACGGCGCGGACGAGTCGTGGGCCGGCGGCGCGGTGTTCTCGATCGCCGGTTGGTCGGCGCCCCGCCGCCGACCACCGCGCCACCACGGCGTCGAGAGGAACAGCGCGGCGATCACCAGGGCGGCGCCGAGACCGAGCCACGTGAACACCGTCAACGGTGACGACTCCTCGTCACCGTCGGCGTGCTCGCCCTTGACGGGCACGACGGGGCGGTCCTGCTTCTTCTCCTCGGGTGCGACGAGTTCGCCGACGGACGCGTGCGGCGGAAGCGCGAAGCCCCAGTTCAGCAGGGCCGTCGCCTCGCCCAGGCTGCCCAGCGGCGCGGTCTCCGCGCCGAGCAGGGTCACCGCGAGCCGGCGGCCGTCGCGTTCGGCCACCCCCACGTACGTCTGCCGGGCCAGGTCGGTGAAGCCCGTCTTTCCGCCGAGCGTGCCGGGATACCGGCCCAGCAGCGTGGTGTCGTGCTTGATCGCGAACCCGGGCGTTCCCGGCCGGTCGGGTATCTGGGCGACAGGCGTCGCGATGTACCGCCGGAAGTCCTCGCGCGCGAACGTGGCCCGCGCGATCAGCGCCAGGTCGTACGCGCTGGTGTACTGACCGGGGCCGTCCAGACCGGACGGCGTCGCCGCGTGGGTCTGGTTCGCGCGGAGCCGGCGCGCCTCGTCGTTCATCGCGTCGACGCCGCCCTGCCGGCCGGCGTTGCCGCCTCCGAGACGGGCCAGCACGTTGGCCGCGTCGTTGCCCGACGTGAGCAGCAGCCCCAACCACAGGCTCTCGACCGAGTACCGGCCGCCGGCGCTCACGCCCATCAGCGAACTGGCCGGGTCGAGGTCACGCAGGTCCGCCCGCGTCACCTCGACCACCTGCTTCGGGTCGAGCCGGGGCATCAGGGCCGCCGCCAGCAGCAACTTCTGCACGCTGGCCGGCGTCCGGTGCTCGTGAGGGCCGCATCCACCCAGGACCTCGCCGCTGTTCAGGTCCGCCACGAGCCAGGAGGTGGCGGTCACCGCCGGCGCCATCGGCGCGCCCGCGGGAATCGCCAGCCCGGATGTCGCCAGGGCTGCCCCGCCGACCGCGGCCTGCGAGGCGCCGACCGGCGGCGGAGACGGCACGGCGGGCGGCGGAGGCATCGGCGGCTTCACGCTCGGGCAGCGCACGTAGGGCGCGGCCGCCACTCCCGCTGCCGGCGCCACCGTGACGGTGGCCGGCACCAGAAGGGCGCAGAGCGTGACGGCGGTAACACGCAAAGTGGTCACGCTAACGTACGGTAATCGTCGCCACGGCCGATGCGGTCCGATTGCGAAAAGCCTGCTTGGTAAGGGATCGGGGGTCACGGTCAGCACGGTCGACGGCCCTTGCCGGCGGGACAAACCAGACGTGAATCGCAGGTGTGGGAAGCCGTCGGCAAAAGGGACGACTAACCCCGTTCCGACGCCCCGCGCCGCCATTCACTCGGGGTGAGACCGTACGTGCTCCGGAACCGCCGGGCGAAATGGGTGGGATCCCGGAACCCCCAGCGCTGCGCGACCAGGGCGATCGTGCGCCGGCGGCCGTCCGGCCGGAGCAGCTCCTCCCGTGCGCCCCGCAGCCGTTCGCCGATGATCCATTGTTCGAGGCTGACGTCGGCCCGGGAGCAGACCTTGTAGAGCTGTCGCAGAGAGATGTTGTGCGCGGCCGCGATGGTGACCGGGCTCAGATCCGGATCGGCCAGGTGTTGGCGCACGTACGCCCGGACCCGGGTCAGCAGGGTATCGGCGAGCACGGTGCGGGCGTGGTGCTCGACGCCGGCGGCGGACGCCAGGAGGGCCCGGGTCAACTCGATGCCGGCTCCGCCGAGGGTGTCCGCCGCGAGGTCGGCGCTGAGCCGTTCGGCGTCCCGCGTCAGGTCGGCGACGTGGCGCGTCACCAGGTCGTACAGCGGACTGGCCCGGAGGTTGCGCGCGGCGCGGCGGATGACGTCGACCGGCAGTCCGATCTGGTCGATGGGCATCTGGAGGCAGCCGGCGGCGCCGTGGCCCGACCAGGAGAAGTCGTACGCGGCCGACAGGTCCACCATCATCAGCGCCCCGGGTCGCACGATCTGGCGATGGCCGAGTTGTTCGTGGCGGCCGTCGGCGACCCGCTGGACCGACAGCGCGACGACCGGCGCGACGTCCTGTCTGGCCTGTCGCGGCGTGCGGAGCAGCCGGATGCCCGAGGATCGGGTCGTGAAGACGGTGGCGGCGCCCAGGTCCCAGACCTCCAGCCGGGAGCGGACCTCGCCGCCCGGCTCCTCGTGCACGACGTGGCACGGGGCCGACGCCTGCCTCATCGCGGCGGCGACCGCCTCGACGCGGCCGCGGGGTGGTAGGTCCGCCGTGTCCAGCACAAAGCCCATGTACGCCGCCCCGGTGTGCACGCAGAGCCGAGAAGAGTGCACGCACAGCCCCGTCGCCGGCGCGCTCCGTCCCCTAACGTTCCCACGCAGAGGTCATCAAGGGGATCACCGTGCCGGACCTTGTTCGCCGTCCTGAGGAGTACGCCATGACCGCGCCCGACACGATCGTTCTCGTCCACGGATTCTGGGTCACCCCGCGCAGCTGGGAGCACTGGGTCACCTACTACGAGCAGCGGGGCTTCCGGGTGCTCGCGCCCGCCTATCCCGGCTTCGAGGTCGAGGTGGAGGCCCTCAACGCCGACCCGACCCCGATCATGGAGGTGACCGTTCCGAAGATCGTCGCCCATCTCACGGCGGTCATCCGGGAGCTGCCCAGGTCGCCGATCATCATGGGGCACTCCGCCGGCGGGGCGTTCACCCAGATCCTGCTCGACCACGGCCTCGGCGCCGCGGGTGTCGCGCTGAACTCGGCCCCGACCGAGGGCGTACGGGTCGTGCCGCTGTCGCAGGTGAAGTCCACGTTCCCGGTGTTGAAGAGCCCGGCCAACCGGCACAAGGCGGTGGGGCTCTCGTTCGACGAGTGGAAGTACGCCTTCACCAACACGTTCACCGACGAGGAGTCCCGGGCCCTCTACGAGCGCTACCACATCCCCGCCAACGGCGGCATCGTGTGGGGCGGTGTGCTGGCCAACTTCCAGCCCGGCCACCAGGACACCTGGGTCGACTACCACAACAACGACCGGGCGCCGCTGCTGTTCGTCTCCGGCAGCGAGGACCACATCATGCCGCCGGCCGTGCAGCAGTCCAACGCCAAGCACTACAAGTCCGACACCATCACCGAGGTCAAGGAGTACGAGGGCTACGCGCACCTGCTTCCCGCCCAGAAGGGCTGGGAGGAGATCGCCGACCACGCTCTCGACTGGGCCCTGCGGCACGCGCGAGCATGACCCGCGTCCGCGTCACCCACATCGGCGGACCGACGGCCCTCATCGAGGTCAACGAGTGGCGGTTGCTGACCGACCCCACCTTCGACCCCGCGGGCCGCACGTACGCCTTCGGCTGGGGCACGTCGTCGCGCAAGCTGGCCGGTCCGGCCGTCGCCGCCGACGACGTCGGACCGGTCGACGCGGTCCTGCTCACCCACGACCACCACGGCGACAACCTCGACGACGCCGGCCGCCGGCTCCTGCCGTCGGCGGGAGCGGTCATCACCACCCGGTCGGGCGCGGCGCGGCTCGGCGGTGCTGCCCGGGGCCTGACCCCGTGGTCCTCGACCACGCTGGCGGCGCCGGGCCGGCCGCCGATCGAGATCACCGCCACCCCGGCCCGGCACGGCCCGCCGCTGAGCCGCGCCATCGTCGGCGACGTGGTCGGCTTCGCGCTGCGGTGGGACGGCCAGCGGCACGGCGCGCTGTGGGTCTCCGGCGACACCGTCCTGTACGGCGGCGTCCGTGCGGTCGCCGACCGGCTGCCGGTCGGCCTCGCGCTGCTGCACCTCGGCGGAGTCCGGTTCCCGGTCACCGGACCCGTGCGCTACACCATGACCGCGCGGGACGCCGTCGCGCTGTGCCAGGCCGTCCGGCCACGCACCGTCGTGCCGGTGCACTACGAGGGGTGGCGACACTTCCAGCAGCCCCGGGCCGCGATCGAACGCGAGTTCGCGAACGCGCCGCGGGCCGTGCGCGACAGCGTCCGCTGGCTGCCGATCGGCGATCCCACCGACCTGGAGACCTGAGCGGGCGTATCCGGAGGTCGGGATGCCGGCCTGCTGGGACGAGTAGGCCGCGGCCGGCCCGGCGACGACAGCGGCTCCCGCCCGACGCGCCGGGTGGGAGCCGCCGATCGAACCGTCAGGCGTACGGGGTGAGGAACTCCTTCGGGCGCAGCGCCTTGGCGGTGACCCGGACGTCTCCGATCCAGCCGTAGAAGCCCTGGCCGTACTTCAGGTCGAACGACGTCGCGCCGATCACGAACGGGCGGCCCAGGGTGGCGATACCGGTCGACGGCTGGGTCGGGTTGCGGGCGATCTTCGAGCCGTCGACGTGGACCACCGTCTGCCGGCCGTCGTTCACCACCGCGATGTGCGTCCACCGACCGGTCGGCAGGGCGTGGCTCCACGAGGTCGGGTCCGCGTCCTGCTTGTCGGCGTAGACGACGTACTGGAGGAAGCGCTCCGGGGAGATGTTGAGGCTGCAGGTGCACTCCAGGGGCGACCAGCCGGTCGTCTTGCCGGCGTCGCCGCTGCGCCCCTCCCAGCTGAGGATCCCCATCCAGTCGTGGTTGCCCTCGAACGGCTCGGGCAGCTTGACGAACGCCTCGATGCTGTAGCCGCTGGTGAACTTCATGCTGTTGATCGGCGCGTCGGCCACGGCCCGCAGGATCGCGCCACGGTCCGGGCCCTTGCCGCCGTCGAAGCGGAGGCTGGCGTGTGCCGGCTGGCCGGGGTGGTGTTCGGCCGAGTAGGTCAGCGCCCCGCTCGCGCCCGCCCCGATCCGCTGCACGGCCAGGTCGTTGCCGTTCCCGCTGAGGTCCCGGACGACGGTCCCGTCGGCGACCGGACTGCCGGCGGCGCCCGCCGCCAGCCCGTACGAGTCGAACCGCCAGTATCCGACCGTCCCCCGCGGCAGCACCGCGACCGGGGGGCGGGAGGCGGGCGGGGTCACCGGCGCGAACCCGGCGAACCGGGCGTCGAAGTCGACGTCCATGCTGAACCGGTCGACCGGGCCGGTCAGCTCGATGGTCTCGGCCTCCAGCGGCGTACGCCTCGCCGGGTCCCGGGCGAGGAACCAAGGCGAGAAGGTCTCGACGTCGATGACGTTCCGGGCCAGGTCGAAGTGGTAGAGGCGGATCATCGCCGCGCCGCCGTAGTAGCGGTCCTGGTAGTTGGTGATGTGCACCCGCACGTCGTTGCCGGCGGCGTTCTTCAGCGTGGCGCGGCCGGGCGGCCAGTAGTGGCCGTTGAGGGTAAGGAAGATCTGGTCGTTGTCGCGGATCAGCCGATCCCAGAGCCGCTGGCCGTTGTCCGAGAGCTGGGCCTTACCGTCGTCGTCGGCCCAGGCCAGGTCGTGGGTGGTGAGGATGACCGGCAGCGTACGGTGGTCGTCGATCACCTTCTGCGCCCACGCCAGGCCCTTGTCCGACACGCGCCAGTCCAGCGCCAGGACCAGCCAGTCGCGGCCGGCGGCGCGCAGCACGTGGTAGCTGTTGTAGCCGTCGGGCGAGGCGCCGCCGAAGGTCGGCATCCTGCTGAACCGCTGCGGCCCGAACGCGCGCAGGTAGACGCTGTCGCCGCGCTGGTCGTCGCCGCCGCGGATGTCGTGATTGCCGGCGACGACGCTGTACGGGAGCTTGCCGTCGAGCGCCCGGAACGTCTCGCCGGCCAGGGCGATCTCGTGCTCGCTGCCGTGCTCGGTGACGTCACCGAGGTGGGTCATGAACGCGATGTTCGCGTCCTTGCGCTCCTGGTTGAGGTAGCGGAAGGTCGCCTTCAGCGGCTCGGGGTCGGAGCTGTCCTCGTCGAAGAGGTACTGCGTGTCCGGCAGCACGGCGAGCGCGAAGCGCGGGCTCTCGACGTCGAACGGGCCGGCCGCGGCGGCCGCCGGGGTGGCGGGGGCGCCGAGCACCGCGGCGGCGGCGCCGGCCGCGGGCGCGGCCAGCACGGCCTGCAGCAGGGTCCGGCGCTCCACGGTGGGGTGATCGCCGTTGTTGGCCATCTCGTCTCCCGGTGAGTGATCAAGGCGTTACGTCGCCCACTGTCCCGGGTGGCAGTGAGCATCCCCCGACCGTGGCCTGAACGGCGCCCGGCGGCAAGCCGAAGATCATCCGGTGGGGTCCGCCGGCCGCAGCGAGCTCAGCCGCGCCGCACGACTCGACCCGACGCCCTGGCTGATCGGTGACGGTGGCGGCGCGAGCCAGGTCGAGCCCGGCCGCCGCGTCCCCGCTGTCAGCCGGACGTGTCCGGGCCCGGCCGGAACCGCTCGGACGGCGCGCCGATCTCGGCCCAGCACCGGCCGCGGAGCACCTCCACGCCGGGCACCCCGGCCAACGGGCCGTCGGGGTCGACCAGGCCGGCCAGCGCCCGCGGCAGGTCGCCCCGCAGCTCGGCGATCGCCTCGTCGAGGGTGTCCGGCTCGGCCGACCAGTCGATGTCGGCCTCCCGCAGCCGCCGCACGGCCAGCTCGACCACCGCGTCCGGCGCCCCGACCTGGACCTCCAAGCGGCAGTAGAGCTGCACGACGACCGGCTCCGCCTTCTCCACCCGAGGGAGCATTCCATTCCGCCGGGCACCGTGGTGCCCCGGCCACCACCACCCCGGACTCCTCCACGGCCGCCGGGCGGGGATGACCCCGGGCTGCGGCGGCGCTACCGTGTCGCGGTGACGGATGGCGTGGGCCTGGACCTGGGGCAGGCGGCGGCCAAGCACCTGGCCTGGACCCGCGTGACCGTACGGCGACGTTTGAGCGACACCGAGATCACCCGGGTCGAGCGGACCTTCGGGTTCGAGTTCGCCGACGACCACCGGGCGTTCCTGGCCACGGTTCTTCCGGTGGGGGACTCCTGGCCGGACTGGCCCGACGGCGATCCGGCCGCGTTGCGCGAGTCCCTCGACTGGCCGGTCAGCGGGGTGCGGTTTGACGTCGAGCACAACGGCTACTGGCACGAGAGCTGGGGCGAGCGCCCGGAGAGCAGGCGGACGGCGGTCGCCGTCGCGGCGCCGTACCTGCGTGCCGTGCCGCAGATGGTGCCGGTGTTCGGGCATCGTTACCTGCCCGCCGGACGTGGCACGTACGGCCACCCGGTCCTGTCGATGTACCAGACGGACATCATCCACTACGGACACGACCTGGCGGAGTACATCCACCGGGAGTTCGGCGGCCCCGCCGTGAAGCGGACCGGCGACCCGCAGGCCGACGTCCCGTTCTGGCGGGACTTCGTCTAGGCCGCACCTCCGCCAGGCCGCCAGTCCCGACCGACGCAACGCCCATCCCGACCGGGCAGTCGCCAAGATCGCGCTACTTCGTGGAACCAGTGGTCTCCGCGACGGCCCGAGGCCACTAATTCAGTGAAGTGGCGCGATCTTGGAGGGGGCGGGGCTCGGCAGCGGCGCGGGGGCGCCGGGCGGGTCCTTGCGGCGGTGACTGCGGCGCGGTCAGGCGGGTAGGGGCGTCTCGTCGGTCGCGGGCTCGTCGGGGGCCAGGCGAGTGTCCGCCGCCGCCTGCCCCTCGGCGTCGCCCACCTCCTCGCAGACGGCCGTCGCGTCCACCCAGTGCCGGTGCGCCTCGTCCGGGTCGCCCAGGGCCGCCGCCGCGTCGCCCAGGTAGAGCAGGGTCCGGCCGAGCCCGGCGGTGGGACGGCCCGCCTCGCGCAGCCGCCGGCTCTCGGCGAGCATCTCGTACGCCTGCCGCGCCTGACCCGGGCTGGTGCTCAGCAGGGTGGCCCCCGCGTTGAGCAGCGCGGCGGCCCGGCTGGTCGGGTCGCTCACCGACTCGTACTCGCGCAGCGCCGCCCGCCACGCCTGCGCCGCGTCGAGGTGTTCGCCCACACCGGCGTGCACCAGCACGAGGTTGGTCAGCGCGGCGGCGTAGCCCCGGGCGTCGCCGAGCGACCGGAACGTGTTCGCGGCCCGGACCAGGTGGTGGTGGGCGGCGTCCAGCTCGCCCCGGGCCAGCCGGGCGGCGCCCAGCCCCAGGTCGGTGAGCGCGTGCCCGGCCCGGTCGGCCCCGGAGCGGTGCCGCCGGGACAGCTCCAGGTGCTCGACCGCGTCGTCGAGCTGGCCGAGGTCGAGCAGGGCCAGGCCGAGGTTCATCCGCGCCTGTGCGGTGCCGCGCCGGCCGCGTTCGGCCACGGCGAGGGTGAGCGCGGCGGCGGCGCCCTGCGGGTCGTGCCGGCGCCGGCGCAGCACGCCCAGCTCGTTGTGCGCCCAGCCGGCGATCTCCGGTCGGTCGTCGGCGGTCGGGGTGGCGAGGACGGTGCGGCACACCTGCTCCCACTCGTGCAGCCGCTCGGCGTGCGCCAGCCACCCGCAGAGCGCCACGGCCAGCCGGAACCACCAGCGGCGCACCCGCCGGGGCAGCGTCTCCGCCGCGCCGGCCGGCACCCGCACCACCGCCAGCAGCAGCTCCTGGTGCAGGTCGAACCAGCCGTACGGGTCGTCGTCCAGCGGCAGCGACCACTCCCGGTCCGGCGGCGACCCGAGCGCGGCGAGGTTCGCCGCGTGCCGCTCGGCCTGCCGGGCCAGGTGCCGGGTCAGCCGGGCCTGGGCGGCGACCCGCCGGCGCGCCGGTTCGGCGTCGCGCAGGTGCAGCCGGGCGTAGCCGGCGAGCAGCGGGGGGATCTCGTAGCGGTCGCCGGGCGCGCCGACCACGAACGCCGCCGCGGCCAGCTCGTCGAGGAGCGCGGCCACCCGCTCCGGGCGGCGGTCGGCCAGCGCCGCGATGGTCGGCCGGTCGACCGGGGCGGGGCTGAGCGACATCAGCCGGTGCAGCCGCCGCGCCTCGGCGGACAGGACCCGGTAGGCGGTGTCCCGCTCGGTGACCAGCCGGGCGGCCGGGGAGACGCTGATCCGCTGGTGCGGCGGCGTCTCGACCGCCCGGCGCAGCGCCTCCAGCACGTCGGCGTGCCGCCAGCCGTGCTGCGCGGTGCGGTAGCCGAGCGCGCGGACCGTCCGGGGCTGCCGCCCGCACAGGTCGACGATCGACCGCACCGCCGGGTCGGTACGCGGGTCGGCCCGCCGGGCGCGGGCGGCGGGCGCGGCCTGCCCGGCGGCGGCGAACAGCTCGACCGCCTCGGCCGGGCCGGGCTCGGCGATCCAGTGCGCCACCACGCCCTCGAGGCCCGCCAGGGCGGGACCGCCCGCGAGCAGCAGCCGACAGGTCCGCGCGGTCGGCGGCAGCAGCGGCCGCACCTGGTCCGGTCGGTCCACATTGTCCAGCACCAGCAGGATCCGGCGCCCGTCGAGTTGCCGGCGCAGCGCGTCGGCCGCCTCGCCGAGCGCGTCCGGCCGACCGGACGTCGGCGGGGTGGTGCCCAGGATGCGGGCCAGCGCGGTGAGCACCTGCCGGGCCGGGCGGGGCCGGCCGCCGGGGCGCAGGTCGAGGTAGAACAGCCCGTCCGGGAAGTCCTCCCGGCACAGGTTGGCCGCCTGCACCGCGCACGCCGAGGTGCCGACCGCGCGCCGACCCAGCACGGCCACCGCGTGCTCCCGGGCGAGCAGCGCGACGATCGACTCGACGTGCTCGCCCCGCCCGGTGAAGCCGGCCGGGTAGGGCAGCGTCGGCGCGCCGGTGGCCGGCGCGGCGACGATCTCCGTCGGCTCGGCGCCGACCGGTGGGCCACCCCGGCGGCGGTAGACCTCCCAGACGACCCCGCCGACCGCGCCGGTGACAAGCAGCACGATGCTCGCCGGCCCGAGCACGCTGTCGGCCAGCTCGGAGAGGAGGTTGCTGGCCACATTGGCCAGCACGCCACTGACCAGCGTGCCGATGGCGACCAGCACGGGCCAGCGGGGCGGCCGGCCGCCGGAGCCGGTCGGGCCGGTCACCGCACACCGCCGGAGACCAGGCCGGCGACGAGGTGCCGGCGGGCCAGCACGACCAGCAGCACCGGCAGCACCGAGGCGATCACCGAGCCGGCGGCGAGCGCGCCGCTGTTGGCCACGAAGCCGCGGGTCTGCCCGGCCAGGAAGAGCCCCAGCGGCGCGGCGTCCGGGCCGCTGAACAGAAGGCCGACCACGAGGTCGTTCCAGACCTGCACGAACTCCAGCACGGACACCGCGACGATCGCCGGCCGGTTGTGCCGGGCCAGCCGGCGCAGCGTGCCCCACCAGTGCCGCCCGCCGAACCGCGCGCCGCGTACCTGTTCGGCCGGCAGGTCGGCGAAGGCGTTGCGCAGCACCAGGACCGCGAACGGCACGCCCAGCGCCACGTGCACCAGCGCCAGGCCGCGGGCGGTGCCGGAGGAGAGCGCCACGCCGAGCACCTCGTTGACCGGCCCGGCGATCACCTGCACCGGCACGATGCTGGCGGCCATCAGTAGCAGGCCGGTGGCCTGCGCGGTCGGCCCGGTCAGCCACGCCAACGGGTACGCGGCGAGCAGCGCGACGGCCAGCACGGCGGCGGTGACCACGGTGGCCAGCACCAGCGTGAACGTGAGCGCCCGCCACAGCTCGGACCCGCTGACCAGGTCCCCGTAGGAGGCCAGGCTGGGCGGCGTCGACCACCAGCCCTCGGCCGCGGCGTCCACCTCGCCGTGCAGGGACGTGGCCACGAGCACGCCGAGCGGCACCAGCCAGGCCACCGCGGCGCCGGCGGCGAGGAGCCGGAACAGCCGTGGCGGCGGGGCGGGCGAAGGGTCGGGGTCGGGCGGCTCGACGGGGCGCGGCGGCGGCCACGCCTGTCGGACGAACAGCGCCGCCACCAGCATGCCGGCGGCCACGGCCACCAGCCAGACCACGCCGAGCGCCGCGCCCTCGCCGGTGGTGGTGCCGCCGGAGGTCTGCCAGACCCGCAGGGCCAGCACGGCCGCCTCCTCGCGCACCGAACCGGGCGTCATCACCAGGATCAGGTCGAACGTCCGGCTGGTGCCGAGGGCCACCAGGGCGAAGACCACCGCGACGGTACGCAGCAGCAGCGGCCGCCACTGCGCGTCCCAGAGCATGTGCCGACGGCCGCCCCCGTAGGCGCGGACCGCGTCGGCGAGGCTCGGCGGCACCCGGTCCAGCGCGGCCCGGAACACGAGCACGGCCAGCCCCACCCAGGCCCAGACGAAGGCCGACATCAGGGCCACGGTGACCAGGCCCGGGCCGAGCAGTTGCGGCGCGTCCTCGGCGGAGCGGCCGGTCAGCCGCGCGGCGATCAGCGTGGCCAGCCCGCGGGACGGGTCCGGGTCGTACATCAGCCGGAAGGTGACCCCGGTGACCACCAGCGGCAGCGCGATCGGCACCACCAGGATCAGGCGGACCAGCCCGCCCTCCTGCGAGCGGCGGGACGCGGCGGCGAGCATGTAGCCCAACCCGGTCACCACGGCCGGCACGAGCAGCGCCCAGAGCACGGTGCGGCCGACCACCGCGCCGGTGCCCGGCGCGGCCAGCGCGGCCCGGAAGTGCGCCGCCCCGACCCAGTCGCCGTCGGTGGTGACGCTGGCGTGCACCGTCCGCAGCACCGGCCAGAGCACCAGCCCGCCGAGCAGCAGCGCCGCCGGCAGCAGCAGGGCCGAGGTCGCGCCCGCCGCCGGGTAGGCCCGGCCGCGACGGGGCGGCCCGACGTCGTCCAGCACGGCCAGCTCGCCGAGCACCGGCGCCCGGCTCATCGCCCACCGCCCGCGCTGCGCGCAGCCGCGGCGAGCTGACCGGTGGCCCGGCGCACCGCCTCGGCGGCACGCACCCCGCCGGTCACGTCGGCGAAGAAGTCCTGCATGATCCGCCAGATGCCGACGCCGTCGGAGCCGGTGAACGGGCCGGGCAGTTGGTCGGAGAGGTCGAACCGGAGGGTCCCGGCCGTCCGCATCTCGCCGGCCAGGCGGCGCCGGACCGGATCCGCGTAGCTGTCGAGAGGGACGCTGACGTTCGGCGAGAGGTAGCCACCGGCGCGTAGCCAGGGCCGGAACGCGGCGGGGTCGGTGAGCCAGCCGACCAGGTCCACCCCGGTGGGGGCGAACGCCACGGCGGCGTCGCCGCCGACGATGAGCGGGCCGCCGCCCGGCCGGGTGCCGGGGAAGCGGAACGTCGACGGCTCCTGCGACCCGCGACGGAACCGCCGCACCACGTCGTCGACGAAGTCGCCCTCGAAGACCATCGCCGCCCGGCGGGCGTGCACCACCTGGATCACCGACTCCTCGTACTGGGTGAGCAGCGCGCGGCGAGCGCCGCCGGGAAAGGCGCCGTCGATGCTCCAGATCTCGGCGAGCCGGTCGAGGGCGTCCCGTACCGGTCGGCCCTGCCAGTCGGCGGCCGGGCCGGCCAGCCCGTCGTAGCCGGTGGGCGCCAGGTCGGCCAGGACGTTCTCGAACCAGTCGGTGAGCACCCAACCGTCGGCCGCGCCGATCGCCAGGGGCGCCGGGCCGTCGCCGCGGCGGGCCCGCGCGCCGAGCCGGCGGGTCAGCGCCACCAGGTCGTCCCAGCTGGCCGGCGGCTGCGGCAGCACGGCGGGCAGGTGCCAGAAGAGCGACTTGTGCGCGGCCTTCACCCAGACGCCGTAGCGCTGCCCGTCGTCACTGAGCAGGCCGCCGAGGTCGCCGGGCACGGCGTAGCCGGGGCCGGCGGCCAGCGACCTCAGCCAGCCCCGCCGGGCGTACTCGGTGACCAGGCCAGGCCGGGGCAGGATCGCCACGTCGGGACTGGTGCCGGCGAGGTGCCGGGCACGCAGGAACGCGTCGATGTCGTTCCCGGCGCTGATCACCTGCACGGGCGCGTCGTAGCCGGCCACCACCTCACGGAACCGGGCCAGCTCGCCGCCGCTCCAGACCACCGCCACCTGGACCGACCGCTGCCCGCCGGTGCAGCCGGTCACGGCCGTCGTGGCGCCGGCGGCGGCGGCCCGCAGCAGCGTACGGCGGAGCAACGCGACCGTCACCGGCCCGCCGCCTCGGTGACGACCTCGACCCGGTCGGGGATCTCGTCCAGGGTGGCAGGGTCGGCGGTGCAGACCAGCACGGCGACCCCCGGCGCGTCCGGCGGGGAGAGCCGGGGGACGAGGTCGCCGAGCCGGCCGCCGCCGGCCATCCCGGTCGGCAGGTCCACCACGAGCACCTCCGGCAGGCAGGCGGCGGCGCGGGCGAGGGCGACCCGGAACCGCTGGGCGTCGGAGAGCAGGTGGGGCAGCAGGGCGAGGGTCGGCGCCAGCTCCAGCCGGTCGATCACCGTGGTCGCCCAGTCGTCGGCCATCTCGCGGACCCGCTCGCGCCTGCGCTGCCCGTACTCGATGTTGCGGCGCACGGTGAGTTGGGGCAGCAGCGCGCCGCCGGCCGGGACGTAGCCGATCTGCCGGCGGGGCGGCGGCAGGGCGGTGACGTCCCGCTCGCCGACCAGGATCCGCCCGGCGAGCGGGGTGGCGAGCCCGGCCAGCACCCGGGCGATCGCGGTGCCCGTCCGGGGCGGGGCCACCAGGGCGGTCGTCCCGCCGGCCGGCACGTCGAAGGTGACCGGCCCGGTGCCGGGCACGGCGACCAGTGCGCGCAGCCGTAGCGTGACTCTCACCTCCGGTGACCTCGTCGACCCGTCCCAGGGTGGCACATCACGCCGACAATCGATGTCCCCACCAGACTCCACAGTGGAGGTAGAGGTCACCCGGCCGTGCCGTACAGGCGGGCCAGCCCGGCGGCGGTGGCGGCCAGCCGGTCGCGCAGCGCCGCGGGCGCGAGCACCTCCACCTCGGCGCCGAGGCGCAGCAGGTCGCCGTGCGCGTGGGTGAGCGACTCGATCGGCAGCACGGCGGTGACCCAGCCGGCGTCGTCCGGTGGCTCGGCGCTGGCGTCCACCGCGGTCACCACGACGTCGCTGGCGATCTCGCGGAGCCGGTCCCGGCCGGCGGGGGAGAGCCGGACGATCGCCTCGTCGCGGTGTAGCCGTGCCCGGAACTCCCGTACGTGCGCGTGCCACCAGGCGGGCAGGTCGAAGTCGGCCGGCCGGTCGAATCCCTCGTCCAGCGGGGACAGCGCGAGGATCTGGTTGACCCGGTAGGTCGCCGGCTCGGCCCGGTCCGGCCGGGCGGCCACCACATACCACCGGCCGCCCTTGAGCACCAGCCCGTACGGCTCCAGCACGCGGGTCACCTCGCCGGTCCAGCTGCGGTAGCGGACCTCGACCCGGCGCTGCCGCCACACCGCGTCGGCGGTGGGCGCAAGGTGCGGCGAGGGGTCGCCGTCCGCGTACCAGCCGGGGGTGTCCAGGTGGAACCGTTGCTGGAGCAGCGTGGCCCGCTCCCGCAGCGGCGGCGGCAGCGCGGCGTGCAGCTTGAGCTGGAGCGCGGCCACCACGGCGCCGTCGCCCAACTCGTCGGCCGGCCCGGGCAGGCCGGCCAGGAAGAGCCGGTCCGCCTCCTCGGCGGTCAGACCGGTCAGCCGGGTCCGCCACCCGTCGACCAGCTGATAGCCGCCGGCGTGCCCCGCCTCGCCGTAGAGCGGGATGCCGGCGGCGTGCAGGGACTCCACGTCCCGGTAGATGGTCCGGGTGGAGACCTCCAGCCGCTCGGCGAGCTGGCCGGCGGTCATCCGGCCGTGCGCCTGCAGGAGCAGCAGGACGGAGAGAAGTCGACTGGCCCGCACTCCACTGACAGTACGTGTCAGGGGAGCGTCCGTACCGTCCCGGGCATGGCATTTCGCGACAAGGACCTGCGCGTCCTGGGACCGGTCACGGTGACCGGCCGGCAGCTCAAGC
Source organism: Micromonospora sp. WMMD812 (assembly GCF_027497215.1). Lineage (NCBI taxonomy): Bacteria > Bacillati > Actinomycetota > Actinomycetes > Micromonosporales > Micromonosporaceae > Micromonospora > Micromonospora sp. WMMD812. The sequence goes on from NZ_CP114904.1 coordinate 992,405, forward strand.
GCTACCACATCGACCAACCCGACCGACCGATCGAACCGGAGGTGGAGAAAGCGGCGTACGACCTGCTGCCGAGCCTGCTCCCGGGACCCGACGGCACCCCGCCCGCCGGCTGGGTGGTGCTGCACCGGGGCGCGGACACCGGCGCCTACCTGCTGGCGTACTGCTGGACCTGGGACAACGTGGTCGAGGTGCGGATCGCCGTGGCCGGTCAGCCGGCGCTGGACTGCCCGGACGAGGACCCGAGCCACTTCGTCCCGCTCGATCGGCCGGGCGTGGGCTGCGTCTGGGAGCTGGGCGTGCTGGAGCACGAGCGGGCCGCCTGGATCCGGCACGTGCTCGCCCCGCAGCGGCCGGACGTCGAGGCGTACCTGGCCGACAGCCGCGCCGAGGGGCCGGTGGGCCTCTGATGGGCGACTTCGACTTCTTCGTCGGCACCTGGGACGTGGTCAACCGGCGGCTGACCAAGCGGCACGTGGGCAGCGACGAGTGGGACGAGTTCCCCGGCGTCTCGGTCGCCGGCAGCTTCTTCGGCGGCGCCGGCAGCTTCGACGAGATCACCTTTCCGACCAGGGGCTTCTCCGGCGCCACCGTCCGGATCTCCGACCCGGCCGCCGGCACCTGGTCGATTTACTGGATGAACAGCCGGCACGGGGTGCTGGAGCTGCCGCCGGTGGTCGGCCGGTTCGTCGACGGCGTGGGCACCTTCTACGCCGACGACGTGGACGAGGGCCGGCCAGTGCGGTGCAGGTTCATCTGGTCCGGGATCACCGAGACCTCGTGCCGCTGGGAGCAGGCGTTCTCCACCGACGGCGAACGCACCTGGGAGACCAACTGGACGATGGACTTCACCCGGCGCGGCCCGGGTCAGGCGGGTGGGGGTGTGGTGCTGCGGTAGATCGCCGACAACCACACGTCGAGCAGCACGTCCACCACGTCCGGCCCGGCGACGGCGGGCCCGTCGGCGGCGAACGCGGCGTAGATGACGCGTTCGTTCATCGAGTTCAGCGCGATGGCGAGGTCCCGGGCGGGTGGGCCGCCCGGGGCCGCGCCGCGCTCCCGCTCGGCCCGGATGGCCGTCTCGGTGGCCTGCACCCACCGTTCCAGCACCGCCGCCCAGAGCCGGCGCACCTCGGCGTTGGTGCCACGCACCTGCGCGCAGGCCAACGTCACCGCCTTGTGGGCCTGGAACGTGTCGTGGAACCGGCTGATCAGCTCCCGCCAGCGGGCCCGCGGGTCCTCCGCCAGCCGGTCCAGGACGTCGCCGGCCGCCGCGTCGGCCTCCTCGGTCACCCGGTCGAGCAGCGTGAGCAGCACCGCGTCCTTGGAGGGGAAGTAGAAGTAGAACGTCGGGCGGGAGATCCCGGCGCCGCGGGCCAGGTCGTCGATGGAGATCTCGGCGAACGGCCGCCGTTCCAGCAGCCGCTCGGCGGTGCGGAGGATCGCCAGCTCGCGGTGGTCGCCGGCGGACCGGGCGGCCCGCCGTCCGCGCGGGGTCGCACTCCCGCCGGCGGCACGGACGGTCGTCATGGCCGTCGATCCTATCGCGGTTCAACACCCTGTCGAGTGAGTCGACAGGGTGTTGACCGGCGTCGACGGTGGTGGATAAGGTCCGGTCCACCGCCACCATCGGGAGATGCCATGGCCTCCGACCACGTCGACGTGCTCATCGTCGGCGCCGGGCTGTCCGGCGTCGGCGCCGCCTGCCACCTCCAGCGCAGCTGCCCGGGCCGGACGTACGCGGTGCTGGAGGCCCGCGACGCCATCGGCGGCACCTGGGACCTGTTCCGCTACCCCGGTGTCCGGTCCGACTCGGACATGTTCACCCTCGGCTACTCCTTCAAGCCGTGGACCAACCCGAAGGCGATCGCCGACGGCGACGCGATCCGCGACTACGTCCGGGAGACCGCCCGGGAATACGGCGTGGACGCGCACATCCGGTTCCGGCACCGAGTGGTCCGCGCCGCGTGGGACAGCACCACCGCCCGCTGGACGGTGCACGCCCACCGGGAGGACACCGCCGAAACCGTCGAGCTGACCTGCGCCTTCCTCTACGTCTGCTCCGGCTACTACCGCTACGACGAGGGCTACACCCCCGCCTTCCCCGGCGTCGACCGGTTCGCCGGGCGGCTGGTCCACCCGCAGCACTGGCCGTCCGACCTGGACCACGGTGGCAAGCGGGTCGTGGTGATCGGCAGCGGCGCCACGGCGGTCACCCTGGTGCCCGCGGTGGCCGAGCGCGCCGCCCACGTGACCATGCTCCAGCGCTCGCCCACGTACATCCTGCCGTTGCCGTCGCGCGACCGGTTCGCCGACGCGCTGCGGCGCCGGCTGTCGGCGCGGGCCGCGTACCCCGTGGTGCGGTGGAAGAACGTCCTGCTCACCAGCGCCAGCTACCAGTTCAGCCGGCGCGCCCCCGGCCTCATGAAGAGGCTGCTGCGCCGGGCCGCCCGGCGTCGCCTCCCGGTCGGCTACGACCTCGACCGGCACTTCGCCCCCCGCTACGACCCCTGGGACCAGCGGCTCTGCATCGTGCCCGACGGCGACCTCTTCACCGCCGTGCAGGCCGGCCGGGCGTCGGTGGTCACCGACACCGTCGACACCTTCACCGAGCACGGCGTCCGCCTGGCCTCCGGTGCGGAGCTGCCCGCCGACGTCGTGGTCACCGCCACCGGGCTGAACCTGCTCGCCCTCGGCGGCATGACCCTCACCGTCGACGGCGCGGCGGTCGACCTGGCCGGCACCGTCGCCTACAAGGGCATGATGCTCTCCGGCGTGCCGAACCTCGCCATGACCATCGGCTACACCAACGCCTCCTGGACGCTGAAGGCGGACCTGGTCGCCACGTACGTCTGCCGGTTGCTGCGGCACCTGGACCGCACCGGGCAGCAGATCGTCACCCCGCTGCCGCCGCCCGGCGAGGACCGGGTGCCGCTGATCGACCTCCAGGCCGGGTACGTGCTGCGTAGCCTGGATGCGTTGCCCAAGCAGGGCGCCTCCGCGCCCTGGCGGCTGTACCAGAACTACCCGCGGGACGTGCTGCTGATGCGGCACGGCCGGCTCGCCGACTCCGGCGTGCGGTTCTCCCGCGCGGGCAGCCAGGAGAGGAGCGCGCTCCGTGCGTAGATTCGACTTCGCCGACGGCACCGCCCTGGTCACCGGCGCCGCCAGCGGCATCGGCGAAGCCCTGGCCCACGCGCTGGTCCGCCGCGGCAGCCACCTCGTCCTGCTCGACCGGGACGCCGCCCGGCTCGACGGCGTGGCCTCGGCCCTGCGCGCCGCGTACCCCGACCGCCAGCTCGCCACCTACCTGGTCGACCTGGCCGATCCGGCGGCGACGGCCCGGGTGGCCGCCGAGGTCCGGCAGCGGCACCCGCGGGTCCGGCTGCTGATCAACAACGCCGGAGTGGCCCTCGGCGGCCGCTTCGACCAGGTGACCTTCGAGGAGTTCAGCTGGGTCGTCGACATCAACTTCCGGGCCGTGGCGCAGCTGACCCACGCGCTGCTGCCCGCGCTGAAGGCCGAGTCCGGCGCACACCTGGTCAACGTGTCCAGCCTCTTCGGGCTGATGGCGCCGCCCGGGCAGACCGCCTACTCGGCGAGCAAGTTCGCCGTCCGGGGCTTCACCGAGGCGTTGCGGCCCGAGCTCGCCGAGAACGGGATCGGGGTCACCTCGGTGCACCCCGGCGGCATCAACACCCGCATCGCGGCCAACGCCCGGATCGGCAGCGGTGTCGACCACACCGAGTACGAGCGGGGCCGGCGGCAGTTCGAGAAGCTGCTCACCATCCCGCCGGCCAGGGCCGCCGAGGTGATCCTGCGGGCCGTCTCCCGACGCCGGGGCCGGGTGCTGATCGGCTGGTCTGCGAAGCTCCCGGACCTGTTGGTCCGGGTGGCGCCGGCCTCGTACCACCGGGTCCTCGCCCTCGGTCTCAAGCGCACGACCATCGGCTCGGCGCCGGGCGTCACCACCGCGCCGACCCCGCCGGCGCCGGCGGCCGCCGTACCCACCCCGCGGTCCGCCCCGGCGCCGACCGCCGACACCGCCAGGGAGTCAGCGTGAGCGCCGACCGTGCGAACCCCGCCGCCGCGAACGGAACGGCCGCCTCCGTGAGCACCCCGGACCGCCCCCGCCACGTCACCGTCGCCGGGCGCCGGGTCCGCCACCGGGTCGACGGCGACGGCCCGCCGGTGGTGCTGCTGCACGGCATCGGCCGGACCCTGCGCGACTTCACCGAACAGCACGAGCTGCTCGCACAGGGGTTCCGAGTGCACAGCGTCGACCTGCCCGGCTACGGCGGGTCGCTGCCGATGGCCGGGCCGCACGGCCTACCGGGGCTGGCCCGCTTCGTCGGCGACTACCTCGACGCGGTCGGCGTCGACCGGCCCGCGCACATGGTCGGCAACTCGCTCGGCGGCGCGGTCGCCATGCAGCTGGCCGTCACCGAACCGGCGCGGGTCGCCAGCCTCGCGCTGGTCGGCAGCGCTGGCTTCGGCCGGGAGGTGACCCTGGCGCTGCGGCTGCTTGCGCTGCGCCCGCTGGGCCGGATGCTGCTGCGTCCCAACCGGAACGCCGCCCGGCGCGTCGAACGGGCGCTCTTCCACGACCCGGCGTTCGCGACCGCCGAGCGGATCGCGTACGCCCTGGAGGTCGCCCGCCAGCCCTACGCCGCGCGGGTCATGCTGGAGACCCTGCGGAGCCTGGGCGGCTTCCGCGGCGCCCGGCCACAGTGGCGGGAGGAGCTGCTGACCCGGGTGGCGGAGTTGGACGTGCCGACGCTGGTCGTCTGGGGCGACCGCGACCTGATCCTGCCGGCGGCCCACCTCGACGCCGCCCGCGCCCGGCTGCCGCGGGCCCGCACCCACCTGTTCCGCGACTGCGGGCACATGCCGCAGATCGAACGGGCCGAGGAGTTCCACCGGCTGCTGCTCGACTTCTGGGCCGCGCCCGCCGACGCCGCACCGATCACGACCGGCGACCAGGCCGGCGCAGGGGAGAGTCTCACGGCGACCATCGACGACCCCCGCGACGCCACCCGGCGCCGACCCGCCCCGGAGGCGGGCTGAGGGCCGCGAGCCGGGTGTCGTCCCGCTGCTCCGTCGGTCAGGACGCCAGCGGGCCGGCCGCCGCGGCATCCGCTTCCTCGCCGGTCCGCGCGTTGAGCGGCCGGCGGGCCAGCACGGTGACCACCACCAGAAGGAACAGCAGCGCCGCCACGAGGTGCACCGGCGCGGGGCCGAGCGGGGCGAGCAGCGTCAGAGCCGCGGTGATCGGGAAGGCCGTGACCAGCAGCCCGCGATCCCGCCGGCGGACGTGCACCGCCCAGACCACGAGCAGGTAGACCGCGACCGGCACGGCTACCGCGTACCCGACGACGGTGCCGGAGACGTGCGCCGTGTGCCGCTCGTGGTCGACCGCCACCGCCAGGCCCGCACCGACGGCGGCGATCGAAGCGAAGATCAGGTAGTGGCCGTACCCCCAGACCAGCGAATCGCGCAGCCGGGTCGACACCTCGACCGGCCGGTCGAAGTAGACCCACCACAGCGCGAACACGATCACCGCGCCGGCCGCGGCGAGTGACCAGAGGCCGTGCTCACCGGCGTCCACCCCGGTCTGGATGGCCAGCGAGATGGCCAGCACCGCCTCGCCGAGGACGATCAGGGTGAACAGGCCATACCGCTCGACGATGTGCCGCGGGTGCCACGGGGTCATCCCGGACCGCTCGGCGAACACCGGGACCAGGACGTCGGCGAGCGCCAGCACCAGGAACGAGGCCAGCCGCCAGTCCTCGGGCAGGAACAGCCGGAGCAACCAGCCCGACTGCACGACGGTGACCCCGATCGCGTACCGGATCGCGGCGACACGGTGGTCGGGGTCGCCGGCCGCCGCGCGGATCCAGTGCGCCACCGCGGCCAGCCGCATCACCACGTACCCGTAGGTGATCGCGGTGAAGTCGCCCTCGGTGAAGGCACGCGGCACACCGGCGGCGATGATCAGCGCGCCGGCGATCTGCACCAGCGTGGTGATCCGGTAGACGTCGTCGTCCGTGTCGTACGCGGAGGCGAACCAGGTGAAGTTCATCCAGGACCACCAGATCGCGAAGAACACCATCAGGTAGCTGGTCACCGCGTGACCGATGTGGTCCTCCGACACGTCGTGGTGCAGGCTGGCGGCCGCCTGCGCCACCGCCACCACGAAACACAGGTCGAAGAAGAGCTCCAGCGGCGTGGCCGTGCGGTGCGGCTCGTCCGGGCGGCGGGCCGTCATCCGCCGGTACCAGGGGTGCGCGGATCGGGTCTGCGTCACGGATGCTCCTCGGGGCGGCCACGGGTCGCCCCACGATAGCCAGCCGACCGGCCGGACGAGCCACGGATTCCGTCGGCGGCGCCGTGCGCGGCCCGAGCCCGATCTGGCAGGTGCGGGCGGCGCCCGGGCGGGAAAGCGCCCGCATGGCCGACGACGCGCTGACCCTCTTCCTCGCCGGGGACGTGATGACCGGCCGCGGCGTGGACGCGGTGCTGCCCCACCCGGGGCCGCCTGAGCTGTGGGAGGAGCTGGTCCACGACGCGCGCGAGTACGTCGGCCTGGCCGAGCGGGTCAACGGGCCCGTGCCCCGACCGGTGCCGCCGGCCTGGCCGTGGGGCGACGCCCTGGCGCTCCTGGACGATGTGCGGCCGGACGTGCGGATCGTCAACCTGGAGACGGCGGTGACCGGACGCGGGAGGCACGCGCCGGGCAAGGCCGTGCACTACCGGATGCACCCTGGCAACCTGCCGTGCCTCACCGCGGCCGGCATCGACGTGTGCGCGTTGGCCAACAACCACGTGCTCGACTTCGGGCCGGTCGGCCTCACCGACACGCTCGACGCGCTGACGGCCGCCGGCGTCGCGAGCGTCGGCGCCGGCCGGGACGCCGCGTCGGCGTGGCGGCCGGCCCGGACGGTGCTCGCGGGAGGCCGAGGCCTGCTGGTCTTCTCGGTCGCCGCGCCGTCCAGCGGGGTGCCGTCGACCTGGGCCGCGAGCCCGGACGGGCCCGGCGTCGCCTACCTGCCGGAGGTCTCCGCCGCCTCGGCCGACGCCCTCGCCGAGCGGATCCGCGCCCAGGCCGGGCCGGCGGACCGGGTGGTGGTCTCCGTGCACTGGGGGTCCAACTGGGGGTACGACGTGCCGGCGGAGCAGCGCGCGTTCGCGCGCCGGCTGCTCGACGCGGGGGTCGACGTGCTGCACGGGCACTCCTCGCACCACCCGCGGCCGGTGGAGGTGCACCACGGTCGGCTGATCCTGTACGGCTGCGGCGACCTGATCGACGACTACGAGGGGATCAGCGGTCAGGAGGCGTACCGGCCGGAGCTGCGGCTGCTCTGGCTGCCGACCCTCGACGCCGCCACCGGCGAGCTGCGCGACCTGCGGGCGGCGCCGGTGCGGATGCGCCGGATGCGACTGGAACGGGCCGCCCCGGCCGAGGCGGACTGGCTCGCCGACCTGCTCACCCGGCTGGGGGAGCGGTTCGGGGTGGCGCCCGACGGGCTGCTGCGCCTGGTCCGCTGAGGTGCGGGCCGGGGGCCAATTCGCCCCGGTCCGTGGTTCCCGCCACGTTCCCGACGACCGCGTCGGCGTCTCCACCCGGGGAACGCATCATAGATACATGACGCATCCCTCTCCGGCGGGCCAGCCGGCGCCAGTTGCGGCGGCCTCGGCCCGCGCTGCCACGCCCTCCGCCGCCGAGCGCGCCTACCGGTACCTCAAGGGCGCGATCCTGGAACAGGTCTACCCGGGCGGGCTGCTGGTCAGCGAGGGCGAGATCGCCGAGGCGACCGGGGTCTCCCGTACGCCGGTGCGCGAGGCGCTGCTCCGCCTGGAGGCGGAGGGGCTGGTCAAGCTCTACCCGAAGCGGGGCGCCCTGATCCGGCCGGTCTCCGCACGGGAGATCACCGACGTGATCGAGGCCCGTCGGCTGGTCGAGCTGCACGCCGCCGAGCGGGTCTGGCCGCGCCGGGCGGAGCTGAAGGCCGACCTCGGCCGCTGGCTGGCCGAGATGCGGACGGCGCACGCCGCCGGGGACCTCACCGCGCTGATGGCCGCCGACCGGGCCTTCCACGCCGCCGTGGTGGACGCCGCCGGCAACGAGATCCTCGCCGAGCTGTACCAGCGCCTGCGCGATCGGCAGCTGCGGATGGGCGAGGCCAGTTTCCGCCTCTCACCCGGCTGGGCGGAGGTGGCGCTGACCGAGCACGCCGCGCAGCTCGCCCTGCTCGACGACGAGGATCCGGAGCGCTGGCTGGCCGCTGTCGCCGCGCACATCGACACGGCCGCCACCATGCTGCGGACGCTGCGGTGAGCGCGGCCCCCGCCGCACCTGCCGTTCCCCGCCGATCCGCCGTCCTGGTCTGGGGCGTGGCGCTGACCGCGTACGTGGCCGCGGTCTTCCACCGCAGCTCGCTCGGGGTCACCGGGGTCGACGCCGCCCACCGCTTCGACATCAACGCGTCCGCGCTCGCCACCTTCTCCGTCGCCCAGCTGGCCGTGTACGCGGCGATGCAGGTCCCTGTCGGGGTGCTGATCGACCGGTTCGGCTCGCGCCGGCTGCTGGTCGCCGGCGGCGCCCTGATGGTCGCCGGCCAGCTCTGCTTCGCCCTCGCCACGGACGTCCGGCTCGCCGTGGCGGCCCGGATCCTGGTCGGCCTCGGCGACGCGATGACCTTCATCAGCGTGCTGCGGATCGTGACGTTCTGGTTCCCCGGCCGGGCCAACCCGCTCATCGTGCAGCTCACCGGCACGCTCGGCCAGCTCGGCGCGATCCTCGGCGCCGTACCGCTGGTGGCCCTGCTGCACCACGCCGGCTGGACCCCGGCATTCCTCGTCGCCGCGGCGTTCGGCGCGACGGCCGTGCTGCTCGTGCTCGCCGCCGTGCGGGACACTCCGCACCGGGAGACCCTGGCCGGTCCGCCACCCCGGTTCGCCGACGTCCGCCGGGAGCTGGCCACCGCCTGGGCCCAGCCCGGCACCCGGCTGGGTCTGTGGACACACTTCGTCACCCAGTTCTCCGGCGCGGTCTTCGCGCTGCTCTGGGGCTATCCGTTCCTGGTGCAGGCCCAGGGTCGGACGCCCACCGCCGCGGCGGCCCTGCTCACGCTGATGACCGTCGCCGGGCTGCTGGTCGGGCCGGTCCTCGCCCATCTCTGCGCCCGGCACCCGTTCCGCCGGTCGGTGCTGGTCTTCACGGTGGTCGCCGCCACCGCGACGGTGTGGGGGGTCGTGCTCAGCTGGCCCGGGCCGGCGCCGCAGTGGCTCCTGGTGGTGCTGGTGCTGGTGCTCGCGGTCAACGGACCCGCCTCGATCATCGGCTTCGACTACGCCCGTACGTTCAATCCCACGCACCGCATCGGCAGCGCCACCGGCATCGTCAACGTCGGAGGCTTCGTCGCCTCGATCGTGCTGGTGCTCGCCGTCGGCGCGGTGCTCGACCTGACGACCCCGGCCGGGCGCGACACGCCCGACCTGACCGCGTTCCGCTGGGCCTTCGCCGTGCAGTACGCGCTCTGGGCGCTCGGCGCGGTCCAGGTGCTCCGCTATCGCAACGCCGCTCGCCGCCAGCTCGCCGCCGCCGCGTCCGCGCCGTCCACGCGTGCGGCGGACCGGGTCGCGGTGCGCGCGCCGGGCGGCGTCAGTGGTGCAGGCGGCGGTGCCGGCGGTGGGTGAGGTCGTCCAGCAGCAGGGTCAGCCCCGCGCCGACCAGCCACGCGTCCTTGGCGATCGGTACGCCCTGCTGCGTCGGGCGGAGGCTGTTCGGCTCACGTAGCCCCGGCGTCTTGACGTAGAGCTGCATCAGACCGCTGCCGAAGGCGGCCAGGCCCAGCCCGACCAGCGCCGACGGGATGAACGGGACCACCAGGGCCGCCCCGATCGCGACCTCGCTGTACGAGAGGAGCTTGGCGAACTGGTTCGGGCTGAACCGCCGCAGCTGCGGCACCGCCCCGGTGGCCATCCCGTGCAGCCCCTCCGCGGCCTCACCCTCCAGCGTCCGTTTGGACAGCCCCGAGTTGAGGAAGAAGGCGCCGATGGCCACCCGCAGTGGTACGTGCACTAACTTCATGATCACTCCCGCGGTCCGGACGGTTCGGGCCCCCGCGTACCCGCCAGTCGGCGCGATAACCGCACCCGCGGCGACTGTGCCGCACTGATCGATCGCGATAGGTTCGCCGGGAGGCCGACCGTCGGCACCCGGGCGCCCGCGGCGCACCGGTGCGTGCGGCTGGCCCGCCGCCACCGCCGAACAGGAGGGCAAGCGTGAGCCAGGAGGTCCGGGGGGTCATCTCCCGCAGCAAGGGCACGCCGGTCGAGGTCACCACCATCGTCGTACCCGATCCGGGGCCGGGTGAGGCGATCGTCAGGATCCAGTCGTGCGGGGTCTGCCACACCGACCTGCACTACCGCGAGGGCGGCATCACCGACGAGTACCCCTTCCTGCTCGGCCACGAGGCCGCCGGCATCGTCGAGGAGGTGGGCGAGGGCGTCAGCGACGTGGCGCCCGGCGACTTCGTCATCCTCAACTGGCGCGCCGTGTGCGGGGTGTGCCGGGCCTGCCGGCGCGGCCGCCCCTGGTACTGCTTCGCCACTCACAACGCCCGGCAGCGGATGACCCTGACCGACGGCACGGAGCTGGCGCCGGCGCTGGGCATCGGGGCGTTCGTCGAGAAGACGCTCGTCCACGCCGGGCAGTGCACCAAGGTGAACCCGGCGGCGCGACCGGCGGCGGTGGGGCTGCTCGGCTGCGGGGTGATGGCCGGCCTGGGCGCGGCCATGAACACCGGCGGGGTGACCCGGGGCGACTCGGTGGCGGTGATCGGCTGCGGCGGCGTCGGCGACGCCGCGGTCGCCGGCGCGGCGCTGGCCGGCGCGACGACGATCGTCGCGGTGGACACCGACTCCCGCAAGCTCGACTGGGCCCGCAGGTTCGGCGCCACCCACACCGTCAACGCCTCCGAGGACGACCCGGTCGAGGCGATCCGTGCCGCCACCGACGGCTTCGGCGCCGACGTGGTGATCGAGGCGGTGGGCCGCCCGGAGACCTGGAAGCAGGCGTTCTACGCCCGCGACCTGGCCGGCACCGTCGTGCTGGTCGGGGTGCCGACCCCCGAGATGAACGTCGACATGCCGCTGCTCGACGTGTTCGGCCGCGGCGGCGCGCTCAAGTCCAGCTGGTACGGCGACTGCCTGCCCAGCCGCGACTTCCCCATGTTGACCGAGCTCTACCTCCAGGGCCGCCTCGACCTGGACGCCTTCGTCACCGAGGAGATCGCGCTGGACCAGGTGGAGCAGGCCTTCGACCGGATGCACCACGGCGACGTGCTGCGGTCGGTGGTGGTCTTCCCGTGACCGCCCGCATCGACCACGCCGTCACCTCCGGGACCTTCTCCCTGGACGGGCAGACCTTCGACGTGGACAACAACGTCTGGGTGGTCGGCGACGACACCGAGTGCGTCGTGCTGGACGCGCCGCACGACGTGGACGCGATCCTGCGCGTGGTGGGGGAGCGGCGGGTCCGGGCGATCCTGGCCACCCACGCCCACGACGACCACGTCCGGGCCGCCCCGGCCCTCGCCGAGGCCACCGGCGCCCCGGTGCTCCTGCACCCCGCCGACCGGGTGCTGTGGGACCTGGTGCACCCGGACGTGCCGCCGGACGGGCAGCTGCGCGACGGTCAGACCCTGACCGTCGCCGGCACCGAGCTGCTCGTGCTGCACACCCCGGGCCACAGCCCCGGCGCGTGCAGCTTCCACGCGCCGGCGTTGGGCGCCGTGTTCACCGGCGACACGCTCTTCGCCGGCGGGCCCGGCGCCACCGGCCGCTCCTACAGCGACTTCGGCACGATCATCCGGTCGGTGCGGGACCTGCTGCTCACGCTGCCACCGGAGACGATGGTGCACACCGGGCACGGCGACGACACCACCGTCGGTGCCGAGGCGCCGCACGTCGACGAGTGGATCGCCCGGGGCCACTGAGCCCGCTCAGCGGCGCATGTGCAGCCGGACGGTCGTGCCGGCCGCGGTGCTGTGCAACAGGACCAGGTCGCAAAGCGCGTGCACGATCACCAGCCCGCGCCCGCCCTCGCCGTCCCGCGCCGGGGTCAACCGGCCGGCGAGGGGGTTGCTCAACCAGCCGTCGTCGTGGAATTCGCACACCAGGTCGTCGTCGGTGCGCCACACCCGCAGCGTGCCGCCGCCGCCGCCGTGCAGGACGCTGTTGGCGGCCACCTCGGTCACCGCGATCTGCAGGTCGGCCACCCGGTCCGCGACCAGACCGGCGTCCTCCGCGTGGCCGGCCACGAACCGGCGTACGTCAGCCAGATCATCCAACCCGTAGCGCAGCGCGGCCACCGGATCCGGTGGCGCCGGGAGCGGGCCGTCGTACCGGACGACCACATCGGACGGCGCGAACCCGTTGCTCGGGCGCCGCCCGTCCGCATCCACGATCACCGGGTGCGTCGCGCACGCGTCGGCGAGGACCGTCTGGTCCAACCGTCCCGCGTCGTACGGGCAGAGCAGGGAGACGCCGTGCCCGGCGAGCGCGGCGTTCACCAGCGCCTCGTGCTGCGCGCAGGCCCGGTGCTCGGCCAGGCTGCGGCCGGACCACACCGACTCGCCCACGATGCGGGTCCGCCGGCCCGGATGCCGGTCGATGAACGCCTGCAGCACCCACGGCAGGATCGCGCCGGGATTCCGGCCCGCCTCCGCCATGTCGGTCCAGTACAGCCCGGGCGCCTCGCCGACCGCGTCCCGGACGAGTTCGAGGTTGGCCGTCGGCAACGCGACCAGCACGGGCTCCCCGCCGGCCAGCCCGTGCTCGATGAACGGCACCGCGCCGTCGAGCAGGTGCCGCGGGTCGCCGTAGAAGAACCCCTCGTGGGCGAGGCCGCCCGCCGGCCGTACGGCCGTGTCCGGCTCCGTCATGCCGGGCGACCCACGGGCTGTAGGTGCGCGCCCTGCCCGACCAGGTCGAGCAGCCGCCGCACGGCGGGGCGGCAGCCGACCAGACGTAGGCCGCCGGTCTGTGTCTCGCCGGCCCGCAGCAGGTCGTGGGCGGCTCCCACGTCGGCGAAGCTCAGGCCCGAGACGTCCAGCACCGCGGGGCCGCCCGGCACCGCCCACCCGGACATGCCGCTGAGCATGGCGGTGAACGCGTCGCCGTTGCTGCGGTCGATCTCACCCACCAGGCGTAGACCGGCCGGGTCCCTGGTCCGGTACGCCCGCAGCAGCGGTCGCCACGATCCTCCCGTGTCCGGGCCCGCGGAGCCGGGGTGCGCCGCGGCGATCGCCCGGATCTGGTCTGCCGGGAAGAGCCGGCGGTCGTAGAGGCAGAGGCCGGCGACCGTCCCGTCCGGGAAGAGGGCGTTCACCTCGGTCTCGTACCGGTGCAGCTCCACCACCGAGGTGCCGGCGCGGGCCGCCCACGCCATGTCGCCCACCAGCCGCAGCCCCGGATAGCCCTCGCGGTGCGCCCGGGCGGACTCCGCCGCCAGGACCGCGATCATCCCCGGCCGGTCGAACCGGCGCCCGGGTCGGTAACTGCCGCCCGCCGGGAGCAGCCGCAGCCGGCCCTCGGCGCGGGCGGCGTCGGCCGGCACGCCTCGCGCCGAGAGGTCGGCGAGGACGGCGTCGGGGGCCAGCGCGTCGAGGAAGCACAGTGCCTTGTGGCCGAGGCGCAGACCCGTGGCGAGGAACCGGCCGACGGCGTCGAGCGCGGCGGCGGTGTCGTCGTACGACCAGAACACGTGATCGCCGAGCCCCACCTGGTCGACCACCCTGACAGTCGTCACCTCATCGCCCTTCCGGTCGACGAATCCCCAGCCTATCCCTCGGCCACCTCGACCGCCGCTTTGGCGGGTCGGATGCCAGGGGTGCTTGCCAGGCGCGCGATCCGCGAGCTAGCCTGCACTCGGCCCGGACGCCGGCTACTGCCGCCCGGAGTCATCGCGAAAACCAGGCCAGTCGTCCCATACCGACTGTGACCGGTTTCGACCTGCCTACACCGGCCGATCATCCTGCCGCCCCTTCCCGCGCCGGCTGCCGTGTCGATCGGTCGGCATTCCCTCGTACGTCCGTGCCGGTCGGGACGGACGACGCACCACCCGTCGAGAGGCACTGCCATGACGTCCCCACTCCCTACCCCCGCGCCGGTCACCGGCGTGCTCGACATCCACGACGACCGGGCCGTCCTGCGGGTCGACGGCTACCTGCCCTCGCCCCGGGACGTGCCGGTGCCGGCGGCGATGCTGCGCCGCCACGGCCTGCGCCGCGGCGACCTGATCGTCGGCGCGGCCGGCCCCGGCGACCAGCGCCGGAACCGGCCACCGTCACTGGTCCGATTGGACACCGTCAACGGGATGGAGCCGCAGGAGGCTCGTCGCCGGCCGGAGTTCTACAAGCTGACTCCGCTGTACCCGCAGGAGCGGTTGCGGTTGGAGACGGAGCCGCACATCCTGACCACCCGGGTGATCGACCTGGTGATGCCGATCGGCAAGGGTCAGCGGGCGCTCATCGTGTCGCCGCCGAAGGCGGGTAAGACGATGGTGCTGCAGGCGCTGGCGAACGCCATCACCCGCAACAACCCGGAGTGCCACCTGATGGTGGTGCTGGTGGACGAGCGGCCGGAAGAGGTCACCGACATGTCCCGGTCGGTGAAGGGCGAGGTCATCGCGGCCACGTTCGACCGTCCGCCGCAGGACCACACGACGGTGGCGGAGCTGGCGATCGAGCGGGCGAAGCGCCTGGTCGAGCTGGGGCACGACGTGGTCGTGCTGCTCGACTCGCTCACCCGGCTGGGGCGCGCGTACAACCTGACCACGCGGTCCGCGGGACGGACGCTGTCCGGCGGTGTCGACGTGGCCGCCCTCGCCCCGCCGAAGCAACTGCTCGCCGCCGCGCGCAACATCGAGCACGGCGGGTCGCTCACCATCCTCGCCAGCGCGCTGGTCGAGACCGGGTCCGCCGCGGACACCCTGATCTTCGAGGAGTTCAAGAGCACCGGCAACGCCGAGTTGCGGCTGGACCGCACGCTGGCCGACCGGCGTACGTACCCGGCCGTCGACCTGCGCGGGTCGGGCACCCGGCGGGAGGAGCTGCTGCTCAGCCCGGACGAGCTGGCCCGAGTGCGCGCACTGCGGGCCGCCCTGCTCACCGTCGACCGCCAGCACGGCCTCGACCAGCTCCTCCGGCAGCTCAAGGCCAGCACCGACAACCGGCGGCTCCTCACCCGCCTCGGTGGGACCGGCCCGGCAGAACACTAGGATCTGTCGGCATGACCAGCGAGGCCGCCGATCGCCCGCCCGCCGTACGCCAGCTCCGCCTGGTGGTCGAGGCCGAGGACTACGAGGCGGCGGTCGCGTTCTTCCGGGACGCGCTCGGCCTGCCCGAGCAGGCGGCGTTCACCGGGGAGGGCGAGGCCCGCGTGGTCATCCTGGACGCCGGCCGCGCCACCCTGGAGATCGCCAATCCGGCACAGAAGCGGATGATCGACGAGGTCGAGGTGGGACGGCAGGTCGCGCCGCGGATCCGGGTGGCGTTCGAGGTGGACGACGCGCGCGCCGCCACCGAACGGCTGGTCGGCGCCGGCGCGGAGCAGATCGCGCCACCGACGGTGACCCCGTGGCAGTCGCTGAACGCCCGCCTGGACGCCCCGGCCGACCTCCACATCACGGTCTTCCAGGAACTGCGCAGCCTCGACGAGCGGACCGCGCTCGACGGCTTCGGCATCGAACGCTCCCGCGAGGAGTGACGGTCGTCCGTCGTCCGCCTCGGATTCCCGAGTGACCGGCGCCGGAGCGCATGCCCTGTACGCGTCGTCGCTGTCGACGGAGTGCCCGCCGTTTCGTGTCGTCCCCGGCGTCCCGTTCCGGACCTCTGGTCACGCCTGACCGGATCGCCTGGCTCACCGATTCACCTGCATGGCCCGGGCGTCCCAATCCCGCGCGTGACCAGGACCGCAGCCGACGCTGGCACCGGCATTTCCGGAATGACCGACACGCCAACCTGGTTGTGTCCCCCGTACCGCCCGAGCCCAAACCCATTTCCGGTGCGGACATCCCCCGAGGAGTGCTCAATCCGGAGCGCTTCGCACGATCGAAAGGGCAACCATCGTGAAGGTCGACTTCACTCGATGGCTCCCGGCCATCGCGAAGGACTCTTACCGCAAGACCGCACTGAGCGTGGTGGGTGTGGCCGCCCTCGGCGGCCTCGCATTCGGGCCGACCGCGGTCGCCGCCCCGATCACCACCGGGCCCCACGAGGGTGCCGTCGCCGCCATCGACCTCGCCACCGGCAAGGCCAGGGCGGACGACCCGGGCGCCGACGTGAAGTCCGACCTGACCACCGGTGCCCGTGGCGGCACGTCGGACGACGGCAAGCCGAGCCGGGACCAGCTGATCCCGCACGGGGTCGAGGGCGCTCAGTCGCGTATCCCGCTGGACGACGCTCAGCTCTCCAACGCCAGGGCGATCATCGAGGCCGCCAAGAAGACGGGCGTGGGTGAGCGGGGCGCGGTGGTCGGTGTCGCCACGTCGCTGCAGGAGTCGAAGCTGTACAACCTCGGCCACCTCGGCGCGTACAACGACCACGACTCGCAGGGCCTGTTCCAGCAGCGCCCGTCGTCCGGTTGGGGTAGCCCCGACCAGATCACCGACCCGGACTACGCCGCCACCGCGTTCTTCAGCGCGCTGAAGAACGTCGGCGGCTGGCAGGACCTGCCGCTGACCACCGCCGCGCAGACCGTCCAGGTCTCCGCGTACCCGTTCGCGTACGCGCAGTGGGAGGAGCAGGCGGCGGACATCGTCCAGCAGCTCTGGTGAGATGACGAACTGACCGGCCGGTCCCTTCGGGGACCGGCCGGTTCCGTCTGCCCGCCCCGTTCCGCCTGTTTCCGGGATCTCGGGGCGTCCCGGACAGGGTGCTACCGCGACTTCTCGAGTGGATCTGCCCGGCGAGCGGGGATGATTGCCCGCCGCCGCCAAACCCGGGCGCCCTCCTTGAGGCACCCGGATGCGCCCTTTGGAGCTGATGGCGTAATCGACTCACGGGCCGGGCCGCCAGCTCACAGCGCCCCCAGCCCCGCGATCCCGTGGTTCCCGCGATCCCGCAGATCTTGGTAAGACGAGGCCCCTCCAGGGGCCGTTTCGTACCAAGATCCAGGCGAAACGCTGAGGGGCGCTGCCAGCCACCGCGGCTAATCGGGGAGGTGTCGGCAGCGTGTCCCGCGTTGTCGTGGCGGATCGCGTCGACCTGGTTCAGGGCGACCTTCATGATGCGGTGGGCGGCGTTGATGAGTGGACGTCTTGAGCCTTGGAGTGGTCCGGGCGGGGGTGCGAATCGGGACATGCTGCTCACCCGGCGATCCCTGAACCCCAGCGCCATCCGCATCCAGGTCCGCCACCTCAAGATGGTGATCAAGAGGTTTGCGTCGTCTGAGTCGGGTTAGACGCGAACCTCTTGATCACCAGTTCCGCCGGTTGATCCGACTCCATGGCGGCGGACCGATGCGTCCTCGAGTGTCCCGTTTGGGTGCGGCGCGCTCGTGGCGGTGTGGGGTCGGCTGGGCCGGTGTGGGTGCTTTGGCGTGTGACCGGGGGCATCCCCGGGCTGGAATCGTGGGCGGCGCCGGGTCGTTGAACATGGGCGACGGCCGAGGTGGCGCGCCGGTCGCCGGCTGACCTGGCCGGGTGACGCGGATGGCCTGGCCCCCGGAATGACGGCGGGCGGCCGGTCGTTGCACACGGACCCGGCGATCGGCCGGCCCCGGAATGATGGCGGGTCGTCGGTCGTTGGATATGGACCCGGCGCGGTGCGGCACCCCCGCCCACCACCGCCGGCCTCCGGTCACGGTGAGCATCGCTCCCGACCGGACCCCCCGGGTCGCGGACCGTCCCCCGCGTTCGTCGATCCCGGTTTACAGACTTTCCCCCCTTGCGGACGCCGTGGGCGTGCCGCGTCCCGCATCACCGTCCCCCGTCTGGTGTGCGGGTGTCTCACCCCCGAAGGAGCCTTTGTGATGAACACGATCATGCGCAAGAGTGTTCTGGGTATCGCTGGTGTGGCTTTCGCTGGTGGGATCTTCGCCGGTCCGGTGGCCGCGCACGCCGCCACCCCCACCGTCGATGCCAAGCCCGTCGCGGTCGTGCACGTGGACAAGCCGGGTGTGGACGCGGGCAAGCTGATCCCGCACGGTGTGCAGGGCGCGCAGTCGCGGATCGACCTGAACGACGAGCAGACCGCTAACGTCAAGGCGATCATCGCCGCGACGAAGAAGTCCGGTATGGACGAGCGGGCCGCGGTGATCTCGATCGCTACCAGCCTGCAGGAGTCGAAGCTGGAGAACCTGGGCCACCTCGGCGACAAGAATGATCATGACTCGCTGGGCCTGTTCCAGCAGCGCCCGAGCTCGGGTTGGGGTAGCCCGGAGCAGATTACCGACCCGATCTACTCCACCCAGGCGTTCCTCAAGGGCCTCAAGCAGGTCGACGGGTGGCAGGACATGCCGCTGACCGACGCCGCCCAGACCGTGCAGGTGTCGGCCTACCCGGATGCGTACGCGCAGTGGGAGCAGCAGGCCGCCGACCTCGTCGCCCAGCACTGGAACAGCTGACCCCAGCGAACACGAGCAACAACCGAACACGAACAACAACGCCGCTGGCCGGCACCCCCAACCGAAGGGGTGCCGGCCAGCGGCGTATCAGGTCTGGCGTCGGCCGAGGGCGATGTCCACCAGCGCGGCGACCAGAGCCAGCGCGATGATCACGGTGGCCGTGATGAGGGCGTGCTCGAAGGCCGTCGTCCAGTTGCCACGGTTGGTGTTCAGCGAGGAGAAGAAGACGGAGCCGACCGCGGCGATGCCGGCGGCGGCGCCGATCCGTTGGCCGGTCTGAAGCATCCCGGCGCCGCTGCCCGCCTGCGGTACGGGCACCTGGGACAGGGTGAGCGTCTGGTTGGGGGCGATCACCAGGCCGCTGCCGAGCCCGGCGACCAGTAGCGGGGCCGCGGTGACCCAGGGCACCGGGGCGTGCGGGAACTCGCGCAGCACCAGGGCCGTCGCGGCGAGGCCGACCACGACGGCGATCAGCCCGGCGGCGACCATCGGCCGGCCCAACCGGTTGACGTACCGCCCGCCGACCGCCGACGAGGCCGCGGAACCGAGCGCGAACGGGGTGACGGCCAGGCCGGCGATGAGCGGGCTGTACCCGTGCCCGTTCTGCAGGAACAGGGTGAAGATGAAGAAGATGGCGGTGAACCCGCCGAAGTAGATCAGGCCGATGAGCGAGCCCAGCGTGTACGACCGGAAGTCGAACAGCCGCAGGTCGAACAGCGGCGTGGTGTGTCGGGCGTACCGCCGTTCCCAGAGCGCGAAGGCCAGCAGCACCAGTAGCCCGAGCGGGATCAGGACCCACTTCCACGGGGTGCGCCACTGCTGTTCCTGCACCAACGGCAGCAGGACCAGCAGCACGCCGATGCCGAGCAGCACCACGCCGACCGGGTCGAGCCGGTGGCGGTCCGCCTGCTGCCGGGGTCGGTGGGGCAGCAACCGCCAGCCGAGGATCACCGTGATGATGCCGACGGGGATGTTGACGAAGAAGACGTACCGCCAGCCGTGCTCCTCGCCGCCGAGCGCGATGAGCAGCCCGCCGAGCAGCGGCCCGACCGCGGTGGAGATGCCGATGGTGGCGCCGAGCAGCGCGAAAGGACGGGCCCGTTCCGGCCCCCGGAACAGCTCCTGGATAACGCCGGTGACCTGTGGGTTGACGATGCCGGCCGCGGCGCCCTGGAGCAGCCGCGCGAGGACCAGCCAGGTGGGGGAGGGGGCGAGGCCCGCCAACGTGCTGGTGACGGTGAACAGCGCGATGCCGAAGACGAAGGCGTTGCGCCGGCCCCGGGCGTCGCCGAAGCGACCGGCCGGCACGAGCGCGAGGCCGAAGGTCAGTGCGTACCCGGACAGCACCCACTGCAGGTCGCTGGGGGAGGCGTGCAGCGCGCGGTCCAGCGAGGGCAGCGCCACGTTGACGATGCTGATGTCGAGCAGCGTCATGAACGCGGCGGCCAGTCCCACACCGAGGGCCTGCCAGCGTCGTCGGTTCTCGGCCGGGTCGATGTCGGCCGACTGCGGCGCGCCCGCCGCGCTCATCGCGCCCCCCGGTGACCGTCGATCACGCATCTCTGACCGCTACCCCGGCCACGGGGGGCGAATCGTGGCGGCGAACCGCGGGTCACGCCATCTGACGCGCGCAGAACCGGGGACCGAAGTCCAGCCCGGCCATCGGCGAATCCTCCCGGTGCAGCAGATTCTTCTCCGTGAGCAGGTGCAGAGGCGCGTTCACCTGCTCCTCGGTCAGGCCGGACTCCTCCGCGATCAGGTCAGGGTAGGGCACCTGGCCGCGCGCCTCCAGCGCCGTGACCGCCTGGTACACCCGTTCCTCGACGTCCGACAGTTGGTCCCGCCGCATCGCTTCCTCCTCTGCTCGTCTGCCCTGAACAAGCGGTTGACCTGCGCCGGTTACCCCCTGCGTGACCGAAGATGCCCACCCGATCGAGGGGTGGACAGGGGTGCCGTGGCCGCGCTGCCGGGCCCGGCGCCGGGCGGGTGCCCTAGGCTGCTTCCGTGATCGTTTGGGATCTCGCCGTCGTCGGTGGGGGCCCCGCCGGGCTCTCCGCCGCGCACGCCGCCGCCCGCGCGGGCGTGCGCACCCTGGTCGTCGAACGGGCGACCCATCCGCGCTACAAGACGTGCGGGGGCGGGCTCATCGGCACCTCACTCGCCGAGGTGCACGACCGGATCGAGGTGCCCGCGCACGACCGGGTGGACCGGGTGACGTTCACCCGGGACGGGCGACGCGGCTTCACCCGCCGGCACCACGGTCCGCTGGTGACGATGGTCCGCCGGGAGGAGTTCGACGACCGGTTGCGGGCGGCCGCGGTCGCCGCCGGGGCCGAGGTCCGCGAGGGCGCCGCGGTCCGTGCGATGGAGCAGGACCCCGACGGCGTACGCCTGCGGCTGGGCGACCGCACCACCGTGCACGCCCGCACGGTGATCGGGGCGGACGGCTCCTCCGGGGTGACCGCCCGGCACGTGGGTGTCCGCTACCGGCAGGTGGACCTGGGGCTGGAGCTGGAGTTGGAGGTGCCGCCCGAGCAGCGGGAGCGGTGGCGGCACCGGGTGCTACTCGACTGGGGACCGCTGCCGGGGTCGTACGCCTGGGTCTTTCCGAAGGGCGACCGCCTCACGGTGGGTGTGATCGCGGCCCGCGGCGCGGGGGAGCGGACCCGGGAGTACCTGAGCGGCTTCGTCGACCGGCTCGGCCTGGCCGACGCGCCGGCGGCGCACGACTCCGGCCACCTCACCCGGTGCCGGGCGGAGGATTCCCCGCTGCGCCGGGGTCGGGTGCTCGTCGCCGGTGACGCCGCCGGTCTGCTCGAACCGTGGAGTCGGGAGGGGATCAGCTACGCGCTGCGCTCGGGCGCGCTGGCCGGTGCGGCGGTCGCCGAGGGCGACCTGGCCGGCTACGAGCGGGCGGTGGCCGAGCGCCTCGTCCCGTCGATGCGAGCCGGTCACCGGCTGCTCGACATCTTCGAGCGGCGGCCGGAGGTCTTCCACGCGCTGCTGGCGACCCCACCCGGCTGGCGGATGTTCGTCCGGTTCTGCCAGGGACGGGCGAGCTTCGACGAGACGCTGGGCCGGGCCCCGGTCCGGGCGGGTCTGGCGCTGCTGGACCGGCTTCCGGCGCCGCGCCGGAAGCCCGCCGCCGACCTTTCGTCCTGACGGGCGGAGCCGCCGACCCGGCAGGCGCCTCTCACCCAGGATCCTAGGATGCCTAAGAGGGTGTGACCGGCCCGGACGGCGGAAGGCGCCGGCCGGCCACGGCCAACCCTGAGTGCAGCAGGCGGCGCGGGGGAGTAGCCGACGCGACGATGGCGGTGCACGACTCCGGCGGCGGAGAATCAACTCGTCGAAGGGGGGCCGCAGATGACCGACGCACACTCCGAACCGTCGTTCACCGACGACGAGTACGCCTTCCTGCGACACGTCCGGTTCGGTGAGCTGCCGCCCGCGGTCCGACCGGAGGAGCGGGTCGCGCTGACCGAGACCGACCCCGGTCGCGCCCGGCCGGTCGACGAGCCGGAGCTCTGGGACCCGCGGCGCGGGACGACCTGAGCTCCGGCCCGCCCCGCGCGGACGCGGTGAGCGACCGGGTCACCCGCGGACGGTTGCCCGAACCGTGACGCACGGACGGGCCGCGGGCAGTACGCCCACGGCCCGTCCGGAGTGGATCGGTCAGAAGACCGGCACGCCCTCGCGCACCAGCTTCCAGTTCGGCTGGAAGAAGTCGGCCGGGTCGATGACGCCCTTCTCCTGCGCCCAGTCGATCAGCAACTGGCGGATCTCCTGCTGCTCGTTGTAGACCTGGGTCTTCACGATGCCGGGGAAGTTGCCGCCGCCGCTGCGCCGGTAGTTGTTCACCGCCACCACGAACTGCGCGTCGTCCGCCACCGGGGTGTCGGTGCCGGCCAGGACCAGCCGGGTGATCCGCTGCCCCACCGGCTTGGAGATGTCGATGTCGTAGTCGACGCCGGAGAGGGCGTCGTAGTTGTAGTCCGGGATCGACGTGTCGTTGATCTGCTCGGGGTCCACCGGAGCGCCCGGGGCGAGGGTGCGGAAGTACCTCGCCGAGTACTCCAGGTACGCGCGCACCTCGGCGCCGCTGAGCACGACCGCCTCGAGGGTGTTGTCGTAGACGTAGAGGCCCGCCACATCGCGGATCTTCACGTCGCCGGACGGGAAGACCGCGGTGCGGCTGAACGGCGAGGCCTGCGACAGCACCGGCAGGCTGGCGTACGACGTGCCGGCGAGCGCCTTGGTGACCGTCTCGGCCTGGACGTGGTTGATGAAGTCCAGGATCGGGGTGTCCTTGTACCGGGACTCGACGGTGGACATCTCCACGCTGGCCTGCGCGACGACCTGGTTGACGTACGCCACGGTCTTCTGGTGCTGGGCCCGGACGGCCGCGACGACCTTGGGGTCCTCGACCACCGTGTTGGTGTTCAGCATGGTGGCGGACTTCTTGGTGATGGTCCAGCGGCCGTGCGCGCGGGCCAGCGTGAAGTCCATCCGGGTGAGGCGCTGGCCCCACCGGGACGGCTCGGAGAGCAGCACCTGCGCGCCGGTCCGCTCGTTGGTGACGAACTTCTCGACGACCTCGTTGTGGGCGTGTCCGAAGAGGATCGCGTCGATCCCCGGCACCTGCTGGGCGATCAGCGCGACCGGGTTCTCGTTCGGCAGCTCCGGCCCGTAGCTGGAGGTGCCGCTGTCACCGCCGTGCGCCGAGATCAGCACGATGTCCGCGCCGCGCGCGCGCATGACCGGCACGTACTTCGCCGCGGTGGCGATCATGTCGTCGAACCGCAGCTTGCCCTCGACGTTGCCCTTGTCCCAGATGGCCACGCCCGGGTTGGTCAGGCCAAGGATGCCGACGCGCAGGGTGGGCGCCGCGAAGCCGAGGGAGACCTTCTTGATGACGTACGGGAGGAAGGCCGGCTTTCCGGTCTTCGCGTTGATCGCGTTCGCGGCCAGGGCGGGGAAGCCGAGCTGGCGGATCCACAGGTCCAGCAGGGGAAGGCCGTAGTTGAACTCGTGGTTGCCCAGCGTCACGGCGTCGTAGTCGATGATGTTCATGGCTCGGGCCATCGGGTGCTTCTCGCCCGTGGCGGTGATCGGCTCCTGCTTGGCGTAGAAGGTGGCCAGCGGGGTGCCCTGGATGGTGTCGCCGGCGTCGAGCACCAGCGTGGCCTTGCCGCGGCGCTCGGCGCGGATCTGGTTGATCAAGGTCGCCAGCTTGGCGACGCCGATGTCGTTGTGCTTGCTGTCGTCGTACTCGGCGTCCCGGTAGTAGTCCCAGTTGTAGACGTTGCCGTGGGTGTCGGAGGTGCCGAGGAGGGTGAGGTCCCAGGTCCTCGAGGGCTTGGTCGAGGCGGCCGCCTGGGCGGGCGCACCGGCGATCAGGGGGGCGGTCGCGGCGGCGGCCGCGACGGCCAGCACCTGGCGGCGCGAGGCTCCGGAGGAGGAGGTCATGGGGTGCCCTTCCGTGGGGGTGGACGCGCCTCGTGGGCGCCGTTGCGCACCATAACGACCGGCGCTCCGGTGCGCGACCGCACCCCGAGGTGTTTGCCGTTGTCGAGGCCGGCGGCCGCCGGGGCGTCACACGGTGGTCACCCGTTGCTCGTTCCGGTCCTCGGGTGGTCGTTTTCGCCCACCGTCCGGGGGTAGGGCTGCGGGGGAGCGGCACGGTTGGACGGCACAAGGGAGACTCCGGTGAGCGAGGACCAGTACACCCAGAAGGACCCGGCGCGGCAGTACGGCCAGCAGCAGGGCCAGCCCGCGCAGCAGCAGTCGGTGCCCGGATCCACGCGGCGGATGGGCCCGAAGCCGGACCACGGCGAGGAGTCGTACCGTGGCAGTGGCCGGCTCGACGGCAAGCGGGCGGTGATCACCGGCGGCGACTCCGGCATCGGTCGGGCCGTCGCGATCGCCTTCGCCCGGGAGGGCGCCGACGTGCTGATCTCCTACCTCGGCGACGAGGAGGAGGCGGATGCCCGGGACACCGTACGGCTCGTCGAACAGGCGGGCCGGCGGGGCGTCGCCGTCCGGACCGACCTGACCGACGAGGGCCACTGCCGTCAACTCGTCGACCGGGCGCTGTCCGATCTCGGCGGCATCGACGTGCTGGTCAACAACGCGGCGTTCCAGATGGCGCAGGACAAGGGGCTCCTCGGCATCAGCACCGAACAGTTCGACCGCGTCTTCAAGACCAATGTGTACGCCATGTTCTGGCTGTGCCGAGCTGCCGTGCCGCGCCTGCCGGACGGGTCGGTGATCATCAACACCTCCTCGATCCAGGCGTTCGACCCGTCGCCGCAACTACTCGACTACGCGACCACCAAGGCGGCCATCGCCAACTTCACGAAGGCTCTGGCGCTGGACCTGGCCGAGCAGGGCATCCGGGTCAACGCCGTCGCACCCGGTCCGGTCTGGACGCCGCTGATTCCGGCGACGATGCCACCGGAGAAGGTGGAGCAGTTCGGCACTGACACGCCGATGGGCCGTCCCGGCCAGCCCGCCGAGCTGGCTCCCGCGTACGTCTTCTTCGCCTCGCAGGAGTCGAGCTACGTGACGGGGGAGATCCTCGGCGTCACCGGCGGCAAGCTGACGAGGTGAGCGCTCCGCCGTGCGGCGTGCCCGCGTCGGGGCGGCCGGCACGGCGGCGCGGCGGCACCGGTCTGCTCGTCCGCCGTGCCGCGCGCCTCGCAGCCGCCGTGCCGTCAGCGGGGCCAGGCGGCCATCCGGCGGCGGACCTGGGCGATCCGGTCGGCGTCCAGCCCGTAGCGGGTGAAGCGGCGGTCCGGCACCTGGTCCAGGTACCGGCCCGCCGCCCGGACGTCGGCCAGGTCCAGTGCCGGGTCCACCTGGCGGGCCAGCGCCAGCAGGTCCGTCACGTCGTACCGGTCGAGGGCGGCCGCGACGTCGATGTAGTCGCGTACCTCCCGGCGGTTGACCAGCGCGGCGGTCTTGTTGGCGATCAGGTCACGGACGTCCATCACCGGGCCGAGGTCCATCACCACCGGGCTGCGGTGCCGCTCGAGGCGGGCCAGGCTGAGCCGGATCTGTCGGCCGTCGCGGCTCACCACGAAGTCCCGCAGGTCCCGGTCGAAGCCCTCGAAGAGCTGCGCCAGCTGGCTGTCCGGATCCGCGTCGACCACGTGGTAGCCGGCCCGTTCCAAGGCCGCCCGCACCCCGTCCGCCGCCGCGGCGGCCGCGCCCTCGACGTCGGCGAACAGGTCGACGTCCTCCGTCGGGCGGGTGACCAGGCCGTGGGCCGCCCACGCCACTCCGCCGCCCAGCACGAAGCGGTGCGGGCCCGCGGCGGTCAGGGCCACCCGGGCCACGTCCCGGTAGAAGTCGTGCAGGTGGTTCACGCGGTACGCAGACCCCGGTGCCGGCTCTCCCACGCCAGGCGCACGCCCCGGGGCAGGTTCAGCCGCCGCCACACCCGGCGCAACGTCCGCCCGTTGATCAGGCCCCGCAGGTCCTCGACGCGGGTGGTCTCCCGCAGCACGTTCTCGTACATCCAGAGCAGGTCGTCCGGATCGCCCAGGTCGAAGGCGCGTTCGCTGCTCCACATCAGGCGTACGGGCAGCTCGACGATGCCGCGCGTGGGGCCGGCGAGCTCGCTGAGGGTGCGGGCCACCACGGCGGGACGCCCGGGGCGGGCGAGATGGGCGCTCGTGACGGCCGACATGCTGTCAGGGTAACGCTAGCTGCGGGGTGGTGGCGTGCGGCGGCCTCGCGTCTTTTGCGCGTCACGGCACCGTCCCCGACGTGCCGGCGCGCCGAACTCCGCCCAAACGCCATGATCCACTCCGTTTCGCCGACATGGCGGTATCCGGGTCTTGCGTTTACCGCCATGTCGGCGAGGTGGTGTTGATCAGGCCGGTTGTGCCGTTTGGGCGCTTGATTTCCGGGATATCCGGGTGCCTTTCCGCCGTGGTGTCGGCGCGATTTCCAGGACCCGAGTGGAAGCAGGCGGACTGCTGTGGGCGCCCTGGGGCACGGCGGCGTTTCCTTAGGAACTGATGGCGCAAACGAGTCACCGACCGGGCGCCTGCCCGGCGCCGAGCCGCCCCCCACAGATCTTGGCCGGCAGCTCTGGTGATCAAGAGGTTTGCGTCAGCAAAACTCTCTCAGATGACGCAAACCTCTTGATCAACCGCCCCGCCCGATACGCAACTGGAGTGATCGACGCCATGGGTCGGGTTGGGTGGGTGGGCGCGGCGAGAAGGGAAGCGGGCCGGCGGCGGTGTGGGATCGGGTGAGCCGGTGTGGTGCCTGATGTCCGGTTCGGGCTCGGCGCGGGGCGGTGGTTTCCGGCCGGCTGGGCCGGTGTGGGTGCTTTGGCGTGTGACCGGGGGCATCCCCGGGCCGGAATCGTGGGCGGCGCCGGGTCGTTGAACATGGGCGACGGCCGAGGTAGCGCGCCGGTCTCCGGCTGACCTGGCCGGGTGACGCGGATGGCCTGGCCCCCGGAATGATGGTGGGCTGTCGGTCGTTGGATATGGACCCGGCGCGGTGCGGCACCCCCGCCCACCACCCGCCGGCCCTCCGGTCACGGTGAGCATCGCTCACGACCGGAACCCCCGGATCGCGGACCGTCCCCCGCGTTCGCCGATCCCGGTTTACAGACTTTCCCCCTTTTCGCGGGCGCCCGTGATGGGTTCGCCCGCGCCGACCCCCCAGTCGGCGTGATCTCACCCCCGAAGGAGCCTTTGTGATGAACACGATCATGCGCAAGAGTGTTCTGGGTATCGCTGGTGTGGCTTTCGCTGGTGGGATCTTCGCCGGTCCGGTGGCCGCGCACGCCGCCACCCCCACCGTCGACGCCAAGCCCGTCGCGGTCGTGCACTTGGACAAGCCGGGTGTGGACGCGGGCAAGCTGATCCCGCACGGTGTGCAGGGCGCGCAGTCGCGCATCGACCTGAACGACGAGCAGACCGCTAACGTCAAGGCGATCATCGCCGCGACGAAGAAGTCCGGTCTGGACGAGCGGGCCGCGGTGATCTCGATCGCTACCAGCCTGCAGGAGTCGAAGCTGGAGAACCTGGGCCACCTCGGCGACAAGAATGATCATGACTCGCTGGGCCTGTTCCAGCAGCGCCCGAGCTCGGGTTGGGGTAGCCCGGAGCAGATCACCGACCCGATCTACTCCACCCAGGCGTTCCTCAAGGGCCTCAAGCAGGTCGACGGGTGGCACGACATGCCGCTGACCGACGCCGCCCAGACCGTGCAGGTCTCGGCCTACCCCGACGCGTACGCGCAGTGGGAGCAGCAGGCCGCCGACCTCGTCGCCCAGCACTGGAACAGCTGACCCCAGCGAACAAGCGAACACCAGCAACAACCGAACACGAACAACAACGCTGGCCGGCACCCCACCCCGGGTGCCGGCCAGCGGCAGTTCGGGCTCCAGGGCATGCCGGATCGGTGCGGCTTGGCAGGTGGGAACAAGCGGGGGCGCGGGTAGGTTGTGTGGAGTGTCGGTGTGCCCAGTGTCCCCGGGCCTCACCTAATAAATGCCGTCGCGGACTACCGTTCGGCTGGAGCCGCGTTCGTGCCACTCGCCGCGAGGCGACCTGCACACCGACACCTCAGCGCCGACCCCGGCCACCCGGCCGGGGGCGGCGCTGTCTACCTGCGCCCGCCCGCGCGGCCTTCCCGCGCCCGCCCGCGCGGCCTTCCCGCGCCCGCCCGCGCGGCCTTCCCGCGCCCGCCCGCGCGGCCTTCCCGCGCCCGCCCGCGCCCGGGCGCCGTCCGAGGTCGCGCATCCGCGCCGCCCGAGGCCGCCCACGCACGCCGTCCGAGGTCGCGCATCCGCGCTGCCCGAGGCCGCCCACGCGCGCGGCCCGCTCCCAGGCCCTTGACCGGGTCAGCCAGGCCCGTCGAACCGGGCGGGCCCACGATCGAGGAAAAAGCGGCCATGATCCGGCGGCTCACGGAGTGGGTGGAAGATCGGCCGCTCGGGTCGCGGCGGCGCGTCGGCTGGCCTATGTTCATGGGGTCGGCGTCGACGGTCGGGAGGGGGTGTCGCGGATGGGTCTGCGTACCTTCATCGAGGGTTGGCCGGTCTACCGGCAGCTCACCGGCACCGACCCGCTCGGCCGGGGCGCGGCCGCCCAGTCGACCCACTCGGCGGCGCTGACCGCCCGCACCGAGACCGCCGACAGCATGGCCCGTTCCATCTGTCCCTACTGCGCCGTGGGCTGCGGCCAGCGGGTCTACGTCAAGGACGGGCAGGTCACCCAGATCGAGGGCGATCCGGACAGCCCGATCTCCCGCGGCCGGCTCTGCCCCAAGGGTTCGGCCAGCAAGGGCCTGGTGACCAGCCCGCTGCGGCAGACGAAGGTGCGCTACCGCCGGCCGTACGCGACGGAGTGGGAGGACCTGGACCTCGACGTCGCGGTCGACATGATCGCCGACCGGGTGCTCGCCGCGCGTGAGCAGACCTGGGAGGACGTGGACAGCGAGGGGCGGCCGCTCAACCGCACGCTGGGCATCTCCAGCCTGGGCGGGGCGACGCTGGACAACGAGGAGAACTACCTCATCAAGAAGCTGTTCACGGCGATGGGGGCGCTCCAGATCGAGAACCAGGCCCGTATTTGACACTCCGCCACCGTCCCCGGTCTGGGGACCAGCTTCGGTCGCGGTGGTGCGACGGACTTCCAGCAGGACGTGGCGAACGCTGACGTCGTCGTCATCCAGGGCTCGAACATGGCCGAGGCCCACCCGGTGGGCTTCCAGTGGGTGATGGAGGCCAAGGCGCGCGGTGCCAAGGTCTTCCACGTCGACCCGCGGTTCACCCGGACCAGCGCGCTGGCCGACACGTACCTGCCGATCCGGGCCGGCACGGACATCGCCCTGCTCGGCGGGGTGGTGCGCTACATCCTGGAGAACGAGCTCGACTTCCGGGAGTACGTTCTCGCGTACACGAACGCGGCGACGATCGTCAGTGACCAGTTCGTCGACGCCGAGGACGGCGGCGGCATCTTCTCCGGGTTCAACCCCGACACCAGCGCGTACGACCAGACCAGCTGGCAGTACGCGGGTCACGAGGGCAACGCCGGGTCGACGGACACCAGTGAGGAGCGGGAGACCGCGGCCGGGCTGCGGCACGAGTCGCACGGCCGACCGATTCCGGGCCGGGTGATCCGGGACGAGACGTTGAGGCACCCGCGCTGCGTCTACCAGATCCTCAAGCGGCACTTCGCCCGCTACACGCCGGAGATGGTGGAGCGGGTCTGCGGCATCCCGCAGGAGAAGTTCCTCGAGCTGGCCCGCGCGTGGACGGAGAACTCCGGGCGGGAGCGCACCGGGGTGCTCATCTACTCGGTGGGCTGGACCCAGCACAGCGTCGGCGTGCAGTACATCCGGACCGGGGCGATCATCCAGAGCCTCCTGGGCAACATGGGCCGGCCCGGTGGCGGCGTGCTGGCGCTGCGCGGGCACGCCAGCATCCAGGGCTCGACCGACATCCCCACCCTGTTCAACCTGCTGCCCGGCTACCTGCCGATGCCGCACCACGCCAACCACCCGACCTTCGAGGAGTGGGTGGACAGCATCCGGCACCCGGGGCAGAAGGGCTTCTGGGGCAACGCCCGCGCCTACGGGGCCAGCCTGTTGAAGGCGTACTGGGGGGACGCGGCGACGCCGGAGAACGACTTCTGCTACGGCTACCTGCCGCGGATGACCGGCGACCACGGCACCTACCAGCAGGTGCTCAACATGATCGACGGCAAGGTGAAGGGCTACTTCCTGCTCGGGCAGAACCCGGCGGTCGGCTCGGCGCACGGGCGGGCGCAGCGCCTCGGTATGGCGAACCTGGACTGGCTGGTGGTCCGGGACCTGTTCATGATCGAGAGCGCGACGTTCTGGAAGAACGGGCCGGAGGTGGCCACCGGCGAGATCGTCCCGGAGCAGTGCCGGACGGAGGTGTTCTTCCTGCCCGCCGCCTCGCACGTGGAGAAGGAGGGCACCTTCACCCAGACGCAGCGCCTGCTGCAGTGGCGGGAGAAGGCTCTCGACCCGCCGGCCGACTGCCGCTCCGAGCTGTGGTTCTTCTACCACCTCGGCCGCCGCCTGCGGGAGAAGCTGGCCGCGTCGGACAAGCCCCGCGACCGGGCGCTGCTGGACCTGACCTGGGACTACCCCACGGAGGGTCCGCACGCCGAGCCGAGCGCCGAGGCGGTCCTGCGCGAGATCAACGGGTACGAGGTGGCCACCGGCCGCCCGCTCAGCGGGTTCCCGGAGGCGAAGGACGACGGCTCGACCGCGGTCGGCTGCTGGATCTACAGCGGGGTGTACGCCGACGGGGTGAACCAGGCCGCGCGCCGCAAGTCCCGGCACGAGCAGGACTGGGTGGCCGGCGAGTGGGGCTGGGCCTGGCCGGCGAACCGGCGCATCCTCTACAACCGCGCGTCCGCCGATCCCGAGGGCCGGCCGTGGAGCGAGCGGAAGAAGTACGTCTGGTGGGACGCGGAGAAGGGCGAGTGGACCGGCTACGACGTGCCGGACTTCGAGAAGACGAAGTCGCCGACGTACCGGCCGGCGTTGGGCACGTCCGGCACGGAGGGGATCGCCGGCGACGACGCGTTCGTCATGCAGGGCGACGGCAAGGCCTGGCTGTACGCGCCGACCGGCGTGGTGGACGGGCCGCTGCCCACCCACTACGAGCCGGCCGAGTCGCCGCTGCGCAACCCGCTGTACCAGCAGCAGGCCAATCCGACCCGCAAGGTGTACACGCACCCGGTGAACTCGGTGAATCCGAGCCCGCCGCAGGAGCACAGCCAGGTCTTCCCGTACGTGTTCTCGGTCAGCCGACTCACCGAGCACCACACGGCGGGCGGGATGAGCCGCACGGTGCGGTCGCTGGCGGAGCTGCAGCCGGAGATGTTCGTCGAGGTGTCGCCGGAGCTGGCCGCGCAGGTGGGGGTGAACCATCTGGGGTGGGCGCACCTGGTCAGCGGCCGGGCGGTGATCGAGGCGAAGGTGCTGGTCACCGACCGGATGACGCCACTGTGGGTCGACGGTCGAATGATCCACCAGGTCTGGCTGCCGTACCATTTCGGCTTCGAGGGCCTGGTGACCGGCGACTCGGCCAACGACCTGTTCGGGATCACCCTCGACCCGAACGTGTTGATCCAGGAGAGCAAGGTCGGCACGTGTGACGTACGATCCGGTCGCCGGCCCACCGGCCCGGCGTTGCTGGAGCTGGTCGACGACTACCGGCGGCGAGCCGGCATCACGCCGGGCCAGAACGCCCCGGCGGTGACCCCCGGCGACGGGGAGGGGCGCGATGATTCCTGACCCGAACAGCCTCTACGGCCCGCTCGACCCGGCGCCGGACGCGGGCTGGTCCGACGCGCCGCCGCGGATGGGTTTCTTCACCGACACCAGCGTCTGCATCGGCTGCAAGGCGTGCGAGGTGGCCTGCAAGGAGTGGAACGCGGTGCCCGCGTCCGGCCTGGACCTGCTGGGCATGTCGTACGACAACACCGGCGCGCTGACCGCCAACTCGTGGCGGCACGTCGCGTTCATCGAACAGCCCCGCCCCCTCGGGCAGCACCGGACCCCGTCGTTCGCCGGCAACCCCACCGACGCCGCGGTGAGTCCCACCGCCGCGGCGGTCTCCGCGTCCACCGCCAATCCGACCGGCACCGACCCGGGCCTGCCACCCGGGTCGCCGGAGGCGGCCGCCCGGATGGCCGCCGGACCGGAGTTCCTCGGCATGCCCGGCGCGCAGCCACCGGGGCGGGCCACCGGCCCGGAGAGCCGCACCGACTTCCGCTGGCTGATGATGTCCGACGTGTGCAAGCACTGCACGCACGCCGCCTGCCTGGACGTGTGCCCCACCGGCTCGCTGTTCCGCACCGAGTTCGGCACCGTCGTGGTGCAGGAGGACATCTGCAACGGCTGCGGCTACTGCATCTCCGCCTGCCCCTACGGAGTTATCGACCAGCGCAAGGGCGACGGCCGGGCGTGGAAGTGCACGCTCTGCTATGACCGGCTGGGCGCCGGCATGACCCCGGCCTGCGCGCAGGCCTGCCCCACCGAGTCGATCCAGTACGGGCCGCTGGAGGAGCTGCGCGAGCGGGCCGCCGCCCGGGTCGCGACGCTGCACGAGCGGGGGGTGCCGGAGGCCCGGCTCTACGGCCACGACCCGACCGACGGGGTCGGCGGTGACGGCGCGTTCTTCCTGCTGTTGGACGAGCCGGAGGTGTACGGGCTGCCGCCCGACCCGGTGGTCACCACCCGGGACCTGCCGAAGATGTGGAAGCGCGCCGGCCTGGCCGCGCTGGCGATGGCGGCGGCCGCCGTGGTCGCGTTCGTCGGAGGTAACTCGTGAGTTCGGACCGCCCGGTCGGCGACCGTTTCCGCCGCTTCCGCGACCGCCTCGACGGCGGGCGCGAGCGGGCGGAGGACGGCACCCGCGCGAGCAGCTTCCGGACGGACGCGCCGCGCAGCGACGCCGACGCCGCCGGTCTCGCGCCGGTGCCCGGCCGCGAGGCCCGGCCCGGAGAGCGCCGTCGGGGCGGCGGGCGCCGCCGGGGCGGCGAGGAGCTGCGGGTTCCGGAGGCCGAGTTCACCTCCTACTACGGCCGGCCGATCCTCAAGGCGCCGGTGTGGAAGTGGGACATCGCCGCGTACCTCTTCACCGGTGGACTGTCGGCGGGCTCGGCGCTGCTCGCGGCGGGCGGCCAGCTCACCGGCCGGCCGGCGCTGCGCCGGGCCGGCCGGGTCACCGCGCTCGCCGCGATCACGGCGAGCGCCGGCTTCCTGATCCGGGACCTGGGCCGGCCGTCCCGGTTCCACCACATGCTGCGGGTGGCGAAGCTGACGTCGCCGATGTCGGTGGGCACCTGGATCCTCACCGCGTTCGGCCCGATGGCCGGCGTGGCGGCGATCTCCGAGGCGGCGCCGCTGCTGCCTGAGCGTGGTGTGCCCGGGCTGGCCCGCCGGCTGCTGCCGCCGGTCGGGCAGGCGGCCGGGCTGGCCGCCGCCGTCACCGCGCCGGCGCTGGCCACGTACACCGGGGTGCTGCTCGCCGACACCGCGGTGCCGTCCTGGCACGAGGCGTACCCGGAGCTGCCGGTCATCTTCGCGGGCAGCGCGCTGGCCAGCGGCGCCGCCGTGGGCCTGATCGGCGCACCGCCGGCGCAGGCCGGTCCGGCCCGGCGGATGGCGGTGGCCGGCGCGGCCCTGGAGCTCGCCGGGTCGCACCGGGTGGAGACCCGGTTCGGGCTGCTCGGCGAGCCGTACCGCACCGGCCGGCCGGGCCAGCTGCTGCGCGCCGGCCGGATGCTCACCGCGGCCGGCGTGGCCGGCGCCCTGCTGGGCCGGCGTAGCCGGGCGCTCTCCGTGCTCTCCGGCGCGGCGCTGCTGGGCGCCTCGGTCGCCACCCGGTTCGGCGTCTTCTACGCCGGCGTGGCCTCCGCCCGGGATCCGAAGTACACGGTGGTGCCGCAGCGCGAGCGCGCCGACCGCCGGGACGCGGCCGCCGACCCGGTGGACTGACACCGGCGGGCCCGAACAGTTTTCGACCTTGCCGCGCGGTCCGTCCGGCCCCTGTGGTCAAATGCTCGGTGGAGGCGTTCAGGCGGCTGGTGCCCCTCCCGGTCTTCAAAACCGGTGTGGTCCGGGACCCGGGCCAGGCGGGTTCGATTCCCGTCCGTCTCCGCCAACCGCGGTGGGAGATGACGCGATGGGTGACGGGCAGACCGATCCGCGGCGCCGCGTACCCCGCACCGACGTGTTGCTCGCCGATCCCCGGCTGGCCGCCGCCGTGACCGCCCTCGGCCGCGACCGGGTCAAGGCCGCCGTGCTCGCCGCGCAGGACCGGGCCCGCAGAGGCGAGATCAGCCCCGACGCGGTACGCGACGCCGCTGCCGCGACGCTGCCGACGCCGGCACCGCGCACGGTGCTCAACGCCACCGGCGTCGTGCTGCACACCAACCTCGGCCGGGCGGCGCTGTCCCGCCCCGCGGTCGCGGCGCTGGTGGCCGCAGCCGGGCACACCGACGTCGAGTTGGACCTCGCCACCGGCCGGCGGGCGCGGCGCGGCCGGGACACACTGGACGCGCTGGCCGCCGCGGTCCCCGACGCGGCCGCGGTGCACGTGGTGAACAACGGCGCCGCGGCGCTGGTGCTCGCGGCGACGGCGCTCGCCGCCGACCGGGAGATCGTCGTCAGCCGCGGCGAACTGGTCGAGATCGGCGACGGCTTCCGCCTGCCGGACCTGCTGGAGAGCACCGGCGCGCGGCTGCGCGAGGTGGGCACCACCAACCGCACCACCCTGGCCGACTACGCCGCCGCGGTCGGGTCGGCCACCGGTTTCCTGCTCAAGGTGCACCCGTCGAACTTCCGGGTCACCGGGTTCACCTCCGCCGTCGGCGTGCGCGAGCTGGCCACCCTCGGCGTACCGGTGGTCGCGGACATCGGCTCCGGGCTGCTGGCCCCGGATCCGCTGCTGCCCGACGAGCCGGACGCCGCCAGCACCCTGCGCGCCGGGGCGCACCTGGTCACGGCGAGCGGTGACAAGCTGCTCGGCGGGCCGCAGGCGGGGCTGCTGCTCGGCGACGCCGATCTGGTCGAGCGGCTGCGCCGGCACCCCCTCGCGCGGGCGCTACGGGTGGACAAGCTCACCCTCGCCGCGCTGGCTGCCACCCTGCACCAGGCGGACACCCCGACCCGGGTGGCCCTGCACGCCGACCCGACCGCGCTGCGGGCCCGGGTGGAGCGGCTGCGTGACCGGCTCGGCGCCGACGGCCGCAAGGCGGAGGTGGTGCCGTCCGTGGCGGTGGTCGGCGGGGGCGGCGCGCCGGGCGTGGAGCTGGACTCCTGGGCGCTGAGCCTGCCCGAGCGGTACGCGGCGTCCCTGCGTACCGGGGAGCCACCGGTGCTCGGCCGGGTGGTGCGTGGACGACTGCTGCTCGATCTGCGCTGCGTGCCGCCGGAGGCCGACGAGGCGGTCCGCGCCGCGGTGCTGGCCGTGCCGGGGGACGACTGACGTGTGGGTCGTCGCGACCGCGGGGCACGTCGACCACGGTAAGTCCACCCTGGTGCGGGCGCTGACCGGGATGGAACCCGACCGGTGGGCGGAGGAACGCCGCCGGGGCATGACCATCGACCTCGGCTTCGCCTGGACCACGCTGCCCTCGGGCGCGACGGTGGCATTCGTCGACGTGCCCGGCCACGAGCGGTTCGTGCCGAACATGCTCGCCGGGGTCGGCCCGGTGCCGGCCGCGCTGGTCGTGGTGGCCGCCGACGAGGGCTGGATGCCGCAGTCCGCCGAACACCTGGCCGCGCTGGACGCGCTCGGCGTCGCGTACGGCCTGCTCGTGGTGACCCGCGCGGACCTGGCCGATCCGGGACCGGCGGCGGCCCGGGCCCGCGCCGAGATCGCCGCCACCTCACTCGGCGCGGTGGAGTCCGTCGCGGTCAGCGCGCTGACCGGCGCGGGCCTGCCGGAGCTGCGCGCCGCCCTGGACCGGCTCGCCGCCCGGTTGCCGACGCCGACAGAAGACGGCCCGGTCCGGCTGTGGGTGGACCGCAGCTTCACCATCCGGGGCAGCGGCACGGTGGTCACCGGCACCCTCGGCGCGGGCCGGCTGCGGCTCGGCGACGAGCTGGAACTGGCGGCCACCGGTGAGCCGGTGCGGGTACGCGGCCTGCAGTCGCTCGGGGTGGCCCGGCCCGAGGTGGCCGCGGTGGCCCGGGTGGCCGTCAACCTGCGGGGCACCCCGCGGGACCGGCTGGCCCGCGGGGACGCGCTGCTCAGCCCGGGCCGGTTCCACCGGACTGACCTGCTGGACGTGCGCCTCGCCGGCGACCCGGCGGGGGACCTGCCGGTCACCCTCACCCTGCACGTCGGCTCGGCCGCGGTGCCGGCCCGGGTCCGCCCGCTCGGGCCGGACACCGCCCGGCTCCGGCTGGCCCGCCCGCTGCCGCTGCTCGTCGGAGACCGGGCGTTGCTGCGCGACCCGGGCCGGCGCCACGTCGCCGGCGGGGTGACCGTACTCGACGTGGCGCCGCCGCCGCTGCACCGACGCGGCGCCGCAGCGGCCCGCGCGGCGGTGCTGGCCGGGCTGGACGGCCGTCCCGACCTGGCGGGGGAACTGCGTCGCCGCCGGCTGGCCCGCGCCGCCGACCTGCTGCGGATGGGTGTGCCCGTCGAGGCACGGCCGGTGGCCGGTGAGTGGTTGGCCGACCCGGATCACTGGACGCAGCTCCGGTCCCACCTCGTCGAGGAGGTCGCCCGGCACGCCCGGGAGCACCCGCTGGAGCCCGGCGCGCCGGTGGAGACGCTGCGGCAACGCCTCGCCCTGCCCGACCGTGCCCTGGTCGAGGCTCTGGTGGGTCCGCCGCTGCGGATCCACGGCGGCCGGGTCACCGCGACGGCGGGCGACGCGTTGCCGGAGCCGGTGGCGCGGGCCGTGCGACGCATCCACGACGAGTACGGCGACCGCCCGTTCCGGGCGCCGGAGGCGCACCGCCTCGCCGACCTGGGCCTGGGACCCCGGGAGATCGGCGCGGCGGTCCGCGCCGGCGCGCTGCTGCGGCTGGCGGAGAACGTGGTGCTGCTGCCCGACGCCGTCGACGGCGCGGTGCGGGTGCTCGCCGGGCTGCCTCAGCCGTTCACCCTCTCCGCCGCCCGGCAGGCGCTGGACACCACCCGCCGAGTCGCGGTGCCGCTGCTGGAGCTGCTGGACCGCCGGGGCGCCACCCGACGGCTGCCCGACGACGTCCGGATCGTGGTCGCCGGCCGGCCGTGACCCGCCCGCCGGGCGGCGGACGGCGCTGGCATGTGGCATCGTGCCGGCGTGTCCAGCAAACGGGTGCGCCCCCTCGGGCGGCGGTTGCCGGCTCTGGCCGGCGTGGGGTTGCCGTGGGCCTTGCTGCTCCTGTGGGTGCTGTGGGCGGGCCTGGCCTGGTGGTCGGCGCCCCGGGAGGTGTCGGTGAGCGACCTGGACCGGGACATCGCGGCCGGCCGCGTCGTGACGTTCCAGCGGACGGACGGCTGGAACGACTCCACCGCCTACTGGGGTAGCGCCCCCGAGCCTCGCTACGGCGCGGAGGAGGGCGGCATCGTCGCGTGGACGGTGCCGACCGGACAGGTCCGGTACACGTACGACGGCGGGCCGCCGCAGGGGCCCGACGCGGAGCCGGTGGGGCGTGACGCCCGACTGACGGCGACGGCCCAGGCGTGGCGTGCCGACGGCGCGCCGGCGCATCGGATCGCCGACGCGGCCGTCCTGTCGGCCGCCGCCATCGGGTTGACCTGGCTGGTGATGCTTGTGAGCGGGCGGCCGCCGCGCGCCGGCACCCGCTGGTTCTGGTTCTGGGTCGGCCTGCTGCCGTTCGGGGTCGGCGTGCTGGCCTGGCTGTACCGGGAGCGGTGGCGACCGACCCCGGCCCCGACCCCGGCACCGGCCCCGGACAGACGCCGGACCGGGTGGTGGGGGTTCGGCCTGCTGGTCCTCGGCGGGATCGGGCTGTCCGTGCTGGTCGCCGGGGCGCGTGCGCTCCTCGGTGGCACGGTCGTGCCGGGCTAGCCCGGCGAACGGCCCCTCCCGCCCAGCCCTGGTCACCTACGGTGACGGCATGGACCCTTCCGCGGTCTGGCGGGACCGGCAGCACAAGTGGCGGATCGAGGCGTACCGGGCGCCGGACCTGCGGTTCGCCATCTTCGCGACCAACGGCACCACGGAGTCGGCCCCGCTGTGGCTGTTCGGGATGTCGGCGCTGGCCCGGTGGCTGATGACGCACGCCATCTCGCTGGACGACCTGGAGGTCGACTGAGCGGCGGCACCGACCGGTGATCCACCCGGACGGGGGACATCGTCCGGAACTCGGCACCGGCGTCCGCTCGCGCCCGTACCGTCCGATACGTGAAGGACCGAGGTGTACGGACGTTCCTGACGGTGCTCGCCGGGCTCGCGGTGATCTACTTCGGCACGACCGGCCGGGACCCGGACGAGGGTCGTGGGCTCACCGGAGGGCTGGTGCTGCTCGCGCTCCTGGCCTCGCTGCTGGTGTGGCACCTGACCAAGCCCGGCCAGCCGGCCAAGTAGGCCCGTCCGAAGCTCGGCACCCGTTGGCTCACCGGGCGGCGGCGACCCGGGTCACCTCGCCGGCGGACTCCTCGCCGAGCGCCACCCGCACCAGCGCCGAGGCGAGCCGTCCGAAGTCGGCGCCACCCACCAGGTGGGCCAGCCGGTCCGGCGAGCCGGGCAGCCCGAGCCGCTTCGCGCCGGCGAGCGCCCGCCGGTCGGCGAACGGACGCAGGTCCGGCCAGACCGTCTGCGCCTCGCGCAGGAAGATGTCGGCCCCGGTCGGGCCGATCCCGGGGAACTCGGTGAGCCGCCGGCGCAACCCGGCCGGCTCGCCGCCGGCCTCCCGGTGCAGCCGGCGCAGGTCCCCGTGCCAGCGGTCCAGGCAGAGCCGGGCGCCGGTGCCGAGCATCGTGGCGGTCCGCTCGTCGTAGCGGCGGTAGTGGCCGCGGCCGAGCGCGTCGACCCGCTGCTGCCAGCTCGCCGCCTCCATCGCCTGCGGGGTCTTGTAGCCCGCCGCGAACAGCTCCCGGGCGGCCGCCACGGCCACCGACGCCCGGATCCGGGTGCTCAGCAGCGTGGCCAGCACCAGCAGCTGGTACAGCTGCGCCGGCCGGTCGGCGAGCCGGATCCCGGCCTCCTCGGCGTACGTCCGTCCCCGCCGGTCCAGCAGGACCCGCGCCACCGCTCGCTCATCGCCCACGACGGGTGTGTACCCGTCCCACCCTCGGCTAGCCCCGCGGGCGGCGGCGGAATGCCGTCGCCGGCGACGGGTAAGCCTCCGTGGAGGCGGTCGATGCCGTGAGCCGTCCAGCCGGAAGGAGAGACCGGTGGTCAATCCGCAGCAGCAGGAGTTCCGCCGCAACGCCCGGGGCGCGACGAGCCAGGACAACAAGGGCCCGCAGCCGACCGGCCATCCGCTCAACCGTGGCTCGTCCCGTGGCGACGAGGGCCGGCCGGTCCCGAAGGGACAGGCCTCGCCGTACGGTCCGGCGGACGAGCCGCTGGCCGACGACGAGAGCGACGCCCGGGGCTAGCCCCGACGCTTCGTGGGCGGCCGCAGCCGGTTCCAGGTGGCTGCGGCCGCCATGCCGTACACGAGGTGCGGCACGATGTCCGCGAGCCAGTCCGAGCGCCGCCACGTGCGGGGGTCGGTCACCTTGAGCACGGTCAGCGACCCGTCCGTCATCGTCATCGCGCCGGCGCCCAACAGGCCACCGGCCGCCGCCAACGGCTGCCGGCGCCCGCGCGCCAGGAGCGCGAATCCGACACCGACCCCGATGCCGGTCGCGTAGCCGAGCAGAGCGCCGAGCCCGGAGCGTCGGTTCGTCGCCTTCGGCCCGGGCCCCATGTCGAGATGCGCGGCGCCGGCGAGCCGCCCGGCCGCCTCGTCCGGGGTGCTGCTCGCCGGCCGGGCCCGGAACGCCATGTCCAGGTACGTGACGACATTCAACGCGGTGGAGCCGACGGCGCCCGCGATGGCGCCGTCGGTCACGTCGGTGGCCCTCACTTCGGGTCGCCTGGTTCGCGCTCACCCTTGGGGCCGTACGTCCGCTCACCGCGGACCACACCGCGCTGGCCGCGGTCCTCCTGGAGGATGCGGTTCGCGACCTGGTTCGCCCGGCCGTCGGACACCCGCCGCCCGGAATCGTCGATCGCGTTGCGCAGCCGCGCCCGCAATTTGTCATACGCGTTGCTGCCCGGCCGTGGTCCTGGCATCTCTGCCTCCTCCGGTCGCTGTCGCCGATGGCGTACCGGGGCCGTCTACCCGTTGCCGCCTCGGTCAACCGTGCTCAGCGGGGTGCGCGCACCACGGCCACCGGGCAGTCCGCGTGGTGCAGCACCGACTGGCTCACCGACCCCAGGATCAAGCCGGTGAACTCGCCGCGCCCCTGCCCGCCGACCACCACCAGTTGCGCGTGCCGGGACGCCTCGGCGAGCACCGTGCCGGGTCGGCCACGGACCGTCTCCGCGGTCACCGCCACGTCCGGGTACCGCTCGCCCAGCCCGGCGAGCGACTCGGCGAGCACCCGCTCCTCGTCGCTGCGCAACTCCGCCTTGTCGTGGACGAGGGGTTGCATGTCGCCGGCGCCGGTGGAGACCGGGTGACGGTACGCGTGCACGGCCCGCAGCGGAGCGCCCCGGACGGCGGCGGTCTCGGCGGCGAACTCGACCGCCTGGACGGACAGCTCCGAACCGTCGACCCCGACGATCACCGGCCCGTCGGGCCGGTCCGTGCCGCGGGCCACCAGTACCGGGCAGTCGGCGTACGAGGCGACCTGGATCGCCACCGACCCGACCACGAGCGCGGAGAAGCCCCCCAGTCCCCGGTCACCGAGCACGATCATCGCGGCGGTGGGGGACTCGCCGAGAAGCACCGCGGCGGCCTCCCCGTCGATGATCTCGCCGGACACCCGCACGCCCGGTGCGACCGCCTCCGCCTCGGCCACCGCCGTGGCGACCAGCTGCTCCGCCTGGTTGCGCAGCCCGCCACCGGGCGGTCCGTCCGGCGGCGGGGAGAGCGGCACGTGCAGCAGCGGCCAGATGAAGCCGTGCACCACCCGCAGCGGCCGGTGCCGGCGCGCCGCCTCCGCGGCGGCCAGGCGTACCGCGCGCAGGGAAGGTTCGGAAGCGTCCACACCGACCACGATCGCCGCGCCGTTCGCCGAGTTCACCGCCCACCTCCCGCCCACTGTGGGCCAGTATCGCGGGCCGGGTGGCGCCGGCGGAGCGATACCGCCCAGGACGCCCGATCGGTACGCTGGCGGCGACCACCGGGGAGGGAGCGTCATCGATGGTTGAGCCCGACCAGCCGAGCACCGCACGGATGATCGATTTCTGGCTCGGCGGGGAGCATCACTTTCCGGTCGACGTGGCGGCGGCGCGCGCCTTCGAGCAGGCGTACGGGCCGTGTGCCCCGGTCTTCGGGGCGTTGCGCGCCTTCCTCGGTCGGGCGGTGCGGGCGATCGCGGCACGCGACGTGGACGGGTTCCTGGTGTTCGGCGCCGGAGTGCCGACCATGGGCAACGTGCACGAGGTGGCGGTCGACGCCACCGTGCTCTACACCGATGTCGACCCGGTCACCATCCGGCTCGGCCAGCGCATCCTGGCCGGCAGCGACCGCGCCGGCTACGGCTACGGCGACGCGACCGACATCGGCACGATCGACCCGGCCCAGCTGCACCGGTTCGTTCCGGGGTGGGGGAGGAGGCCGGTGGGCGTGGTCTTCCTGGGTCTCGCCGCCTTCCTCGACGACGACACGCTGGCGCGTACCCTCGACGAGCTGTACACGGCGGCCGCGCCGGGCAGCTGCCTGGCGGTCGACTTCGACACCGAGGAGCTGGCCGGGTATCCGCAGGCGCTGGCCATGATGGGGCCGGCGTTCCGGATGCGCCCACCGGCGGCGTTCCG
The DNA here is from genome assembly GCF_027497215.1 of Micromonospora sp. WMMD812. Classification (NCBI taxonomy): domain Bacteria; kingdom Bacillati; phylum Actinomycetota; class Actinomycetes; order Micromonosporales; family Micromonosporaceae; genus Micromonospora; species Micromonospora sp. WMMD812. The sequence goes on from NZ_CP114904.1 coordinate 1,034,494, forward strand.
GTCGCTGCTGGGGCGGTGGACGCCCACGGACGACGGCATCGTCCCGGTCACCCGCTGGCGCCCGGAGGGGGCGCTGCCGGACGTGCCGGACGCGTTCCACGGCGGGGTCGCGGTCCGCGGGGACGACTGACCGGCCCGGGGCGCGGCCACGGGGCACCGCACGGACCGGCCACCGTACGCCCTCCGTATGATGCTTGCCCTACAGCAAGCTTCTCGGAGGAACAACCATGGTGGACGCGCCCGATCCGGTGTCGCGCACTCTCCGCGCCGCCCCGCCTGACCAGCTGGCGGAGGCCGCCGACCGGGCGATCCGGTTCGCGCTGAGCGCGACCCGGACCGACGTGTTCATCGCCGACTACCGGATCAGCGGGCTCTGGCCGGTGCTCGACCCGGAGCTACCGGCCGCCGGCTTCCTCGGCGGCTCCGGGGCGGCCCAGCGCTGCTTCAGCAGTCAGCAGCCGGTCCGCGACAGCGCCGACGACGGGCGGTGCCGGCTCTACCTGCCGCTGTCGGTGTGGGGGGAGCGGGTGGGGGTGCTCATGATCGAGCTGCCCGGCGCACCCGACCGGGTCACCGAGGAGCGGGCGGCCGACATCGCCGGCGATCTGGCGGTGGCCCTGCGCGCGGCGGACCGGGAGACCGACCGCTACCGGCGGGCGCGGCGCCGGGAACGGCTCACGCTGGCCGCCGAGATGCAGTGGGAGCTGCTGCCGGGTCGCAGTGTCACGCACGAGGCGTTCCACCTCGCCGGGCAGCTCGAACCGGCGTACACCGTGGGCGGTGACCACTTCGACTGGTCGGTGGACGGTGACCGGTTGACCGTCACGGTGCTCAACGGCGACGGCACCGGCCTGGCGGCCTCGCTGCTGACCGCGGTCGCGGTCAACGCGATGCGCAACGCCCGCCGCTCCGGCGGCGGCCTCGTCGAGCAGGCCGAGCTGGCCTCGGACACGCTCTACTACCAACACCGGGGCCGGCGGTACGTGGCCACGCTCCTGCTCGAACTGGACGTCCGCAGCGGACGGGTGCGGGCGGTGGACGCGGGTTCCCCGCACGTGCTGCGCCTGCGCGGCGGGACGGTCGACCCGATCGCCCTGGACCAGCAGCTGCCGTTGGGCATGTTCGCCGAGGCACGGTACGACCTGCAGGAGTTCGAGCTGGCGCCCGGCGACCGCCTCTTCGTGGTCAGCGACGGGGTCTGGGCGGCCACCCCGGCGGAGCAGGAGCCCTACGGCGAGCGGGCGATGGCTCGCGCGATGCGGTCCACGCGGCTGCAGCCGGCGGCCGAGGCAGTTGGTACGGTAATGCGCGAACTGCACGCCTACCACGCGGACACCGACCTACGCGACGACGCCGTCGTGGTCTGCCTGGACTGGCACGGTTTCCGCGGCCGGGATGGCGGATGAGAGGCACCCTCGTCACGGCCGGGCACGAGCGGGACGACGGCAGAGGACAGCGGGTGGAGCGACCTCCGAATCTCGCCGCGGCGATCGACGCCGCCGCCGGGGCGCTCCTCGGTGTGCTCGACTCGACCGCCTCCCGGCACCACGTCTCGGTCTCCCCGACGCAGCTTCGGGTGCTGTCGCTGATCAGCAGCCGGCCGGAGACGAACGTCAACGGGCTGGCCGAACTACTCGACGTGGTGCCCTCCTCGGCGAGCCGGCTCTGCGACCGGCTGGAGGCCACCGGGCTGCTGCGCCGGGCCGCGGATCCACGCGACCGGCGGGAGGTGCTGCTGCTGCCCACCGCGGCCGCGGAGGCGCTCCTGCGCGAGCTGGCCGAGCGGCGGCACCGCGCGGTGCAGGCCGTGCTCGACCGGATGTCCTCCCGGGCGCAGCACGAGCTGCTGCTGGCCCTGCTGGCATTCGGTCAGGCCGCGACGCTCGCGGCCGGCGAGCCGCAGACCGACCCGTCCGCCCGTACCGCCTGAGCCGGGCCAGCCGGGGCCCGGCCCTCGCGAAGGTGTGCGTGCGCCGTTCGGTCCCGTGCGTCTCTCCGCGTGGCAACTATCGTCCTAGGACGCTCTACAGGCCGTGAGGCACGCCACACGGCACGGGCAAGCCCGCGCCGACGTCGGGGCCGGCTGGCCGCGGGAGGGGCCCGATATAGTGGCAGCGCAACTCGCCCGGCCCGCGATCGACGATCGTGGGCCGACTTCAGACAAAGGTCCCGTTCGACGGGGCCGCAGGGGCGCCGGCGATGGCCGGCCCGACAGCGCGCACGCCCCTCCGCAACGTCCGTCAACGGCCGGGCGTCGGGCTGTGCCGCGGAGGAGGTTCGGTGTCGCGTCGGCCGGCTGGGGCAGAGCATCCGCAGGCCACCGGCGACCGGGTGCTCACCCTGCCCAACCTGATCAGCTTCCTGCGCCTGCTCGGCGTACCGCTCTTCCTCTATCTCCTCCTGGTCGCCCACGCGGATGTCGCCGCGGTGGTGGTGCTCGCCGTGGGCGGGACCACCGACTGGGTCGACGGGTGGATCGCCCGCCGACTGGGCCAGGTGAGCCGCCTGGGTGAGCTGCTCGACCCGCTCGCCGACCGGCTGTACATCCTCGCCACGCTGGTCGCGTTCACCGTGCGGGACGTGGTGCCGTGGGAGTTCACCGCGGCGCTGCTGGCCCGGGAGCTGCTGCTGCTCGGGTCCCTGACGGTGCTGCGCCGCTACGGGTACGGCCCACCGCCGGTGCACTACGTGGGCAAGACGGCCACCTTCCTGCTGCTGGCCGCGTTCCCGACCCTGTTGCTGGCGGCCGCGGCGCCCGGGGCCGCGGCGGTGGCCGGCGCGATCGGGTGGGCGCTGGCGTGGTGGGGCCTGGTGCTCTACTGGGTCGCCGGCGGGATGTACGTGATCCAGGCGGTCCGCCTGGTGCGGACCGCGCGTGGCGCGGGAGCGGCGGCATGAGCGACGAACGTGACGAGCGGGAGCGCCCGGCGCGGGTGTTCACGCCGGACTTCCTCACCGAGCTCTTCCGGAACCCGCTGGATCCCGGGTACGCCGACGCGGCTGCCCGCCGCCGGGAGAGCCCGCCGCCGGCGTGGCGCGCCGGGTCGGCGCGAACGGTCACCGTCGTGGTGCTGGTGTTGCTCGGTTTCCTCCTCGCGGTCGCGTACAAGCAGACGATGGAGGACGAGCCCGGTCGCAGTCAGGCCCGGTCCGGGCTGGTCGCCCAGATCAAGGAGCGGGAGGGCGAGACCGATCAGCTCTCCGCGCGCGCCGACCAGCTGCGGGAGGAGGTCGGCCGTCAGCGCGACGCCGCGCTGGGTGACTCCGCCGCGGCGCGGCTGCGGGACCTGGAGGCGGGCACCGGGTTGGGCCGGGTGCGGGGTGACGGGGTGGTGGTCCGGTTGGCGGACGCCCCCGATGACGCTGACGCGGTGACCGGGGCCGGCGCGGGTCCGCCCCGGGTGCTCTACAGCGATCTGCAGGGGGTGGCCAACGCCCTGTGGAGCGCGGGAGCGGAGGCGATCGCGATCAACGGGCAGCGGTTGACCGCGACGTCGACGATCCGGTCGGCGGGGGAGGCGATCCTGGTCGACTTCCGGCCGGTGACCGGGCCGTACGAGGTGGCGGCGATCGGGCCGGGCTCGATGAAGCGCCGGTTCGAGCAGAGTCGCAACGCGGCGCTGATGCGCGAGGTGGCCGAGAAGACGGGCCTGTCGTTCGGCGTGCGGGAGACCGACGACCTCACCCTGCCAGCCGCTCCCGAGCCGCAGCTACGCTACGCGGAGCCGCCGGTCAGCCCGAGCTCCTCGCCGTCGGGTGACCGGTCCGCCAGTCCCGGGTCGTCCGGCTCGAGGACGTCTCCCAGCCCCTCCGGAGGTGGTCGATGATCGCGGTGCTGGCGTTGCTCGCCGGTGTGGTTCTCGGGGTGTGGCTCGATCCCACCGTGCCCGCGGCGTTGCAGCCCTACCTGCCGATCGCCGTGGTGGCCGCATTGGACGCGGTGTTCGGTGGGGTGCGGGCGAAGCTCGACCGGATCTTCGACGACAAGCAGTTCGTGGTGTCGTTCATCTCGAACGTGCTGGTGGCGGCTCTGATCGTGTACCTGGGTGACCAGTTGGGCGTGGGTGGTCAGCTGTCCACGGGCGTGGTGGTCGTGCTCGGGGTGCGGATCTTCGGAAACGTGGCGGCGATTCGCCGACACCTGTTCCGGGCGTAGGTTTGAGGCGATGAGCGACGAGCAGACCGAGACCGGGACAGGGTGGCCGCAGCCGCCGGGTCCGGCGCGGCCGGCGGGCCCTGCGGGTGAGCCGGATCCACGGCCGGACGCGCCGGATCCGGACGAGTTGAGCCCGTTGGTGCCGGACGGGCCGGTGGACGAGCCGGATCGGGGTGAGCGTTCCGGGTCCGGGGTGGAGCCGGTCGAGGACGCGACGGTCGACCTGTCCCGGGCGTCCGGGGAGCCGGCGGCGGATTCGGAGCCGGCGGCGGGCGGGTCGGCGGCGGGTGGGCCGGTGGTGGCCCGGTCGCGGTTCTCGACGGCGGGCGTGATGATCGCCGCGTTGCTGGCGCTGCTGGGGTTCACGCTGGTGGTGCAGTTGAAGACGACGTCGGCGGATCCGACGTTGGGGGCGACGCGCCAGGAGGACCTGGTCCGCATCCTGTCGGACCTGGACGCCCGGGAGAACCGGCTGCGGCAGGACATCGCCGCGTTGGAGGAGAGCCAGCGGCAGTTGCGCTCGGGTGAGCAGGGCCGGCAGGCGGCGCTGGACGAGGCGACGCGGCGGGCGGACGAGTTGGGCATCCTGGCGGGGACGTTGCCGGCGACGGGGCCGGGGTTGACCGTGAAGTTCACGGCGGGCGCCAAGCCGATCTCGGCGAGCCGGGTGCTGGACGCGGTGCAGGAGTTGCGGGGCGCGGGCGCGGAGGCGATGCAGATCTCCGGTGGGGACCGGGCGACGGTGCGGATCATCGCGTCGACGTTCTTCCTGGAGGAGAACGGGTCGCTGGTGGTGGACGGGCGGCGGTTGACCGGGCCGTACACGATCACGGTGATCGGTGATCCGGCGACGATGCGTACGGCCTTGAACATTCCCGGTGGGGTGGTGGCATCGGTCCAGGGTGACGGCGGTAACGTGCTCCCTGAGGAGCGTGAGGTTGTTGAGGTTTCGGCACTGCACGCTCCGATCAAGCTGGAACACGCCCGTCCGGTCTCCTGACCGGCGCGGCCGCGCCGGGTGGCCCGGCGCACCGATGGATGAGGACGCGTCTGGTGATTCCTGAGGATCTGCGATACACCGCCGAGCACGAGTGGGTGGCGGGTGACGGCACGGGCACGATCCGGGTCGGCATCACGCACTTCGCGCAGGACGCGCTGGGTGACATCGTGTACGTCCAGCTGCCCGACCCTGGTGTGGTGGTGGCGGCCGGTGAGTCGTTGGGTGAGATCGAGTCGACGAAGAGCGTGTCGGAGATCTACGCCCCGGTCAGTGGCACGGTGGCCGCGCGCAACGAGGCGCTCGGTGACACGCCCGAGGTGATCAACACTGATCCGTACGGTGCGGGTTGGCTGGTGGAGATCACTCCGGGTGATCCGACGGCGGTGGACGGGCTGCTGACGGCGGGTGCGTACCGCGAGCTCACCGAGAGCTGAGTGTGCTTGATCCGGAGCGCCCGCCGAGTCCGCGCGTCCGGTTGCCCTGCATTTCGGCGCTGGCTAGGCTCGCCCAGTCGACCGAGAACCCAATAGTTTGAGCGTTGCGGAAATTGCCTTCCCTGGCACGGGGAGCCAGCCGCCGGGTGTGCGACTGCCCGGCGGCCAGACCCGCCATTACCCGACGACGCCGACCGAACAGATCCGTGAGGTGGTCCCATGACGCGCCCAGACGACGAGTTCCCCCCACTCGACGTCACTTCGACGCTCAATCTCGGTTCGCTCGACGAAGTGCTGGAGGGGCCGGACACCGATGTGGTGCCGAGCCGGATGTCCGGCTCGTTGCCGCCGGGCATGGCGCTGCTGGTGGTTCGTCGGGGTCCGAATGCGGGTGCCCGGTTCCTGTTGGACCACGATGTGACGACCAGTGGGCGGCACCCCGACAGTGACATTTTCCTGGACGACGTGACGGTGTCGCGGCGGCACGCGGAGTTCCACCGGGACGGTGGCACGTTCACCGTGCGGGACGTGGGAAGTCTGAACGGCACGTACGTGAATCGGGAGCGGGTCGAGGCGGCCACGTTGAGCAATGGTGACGAGGTGCAGATCGGCAAGTTCCGGGTGGTGTTCATCGCCGGTCCGCGCCCGGAGGAGGAGGCCGGCCGCGGGTGAACGAGCCTGCGGCCTCCACGCCACCGGGGGCGGCCCGGTCCCAGCCGCTGATGAGTATCGGTGAGGTGCTGGGGCAGTTGCGGGTGGACTTCCCGGACGTCACGATCTCGAAGTTGCGGTTCCTTGAGGCCGAGGGGCTGGTCGAGCCGCAGCGGACGGCGGCGGGTTACCGGAAGTACAGCTGGGACGATGTGGCGCGGCTGCGGTTCGTGCTGGCCGCGCAGCGGGATCAGTATCTGCCGTTGCGGGTGATCCGGGAGCAGTTGGCCGAGTGGGACGCGACCGGTTCGGCGCCGGGCCGGTCGCGTCCGGCGTTGGTGGCGGTGGGTCCGGGCGGTGAGGTGCCGGGCCGGGAGGATGAGTCGGCCGAGTCGCCGGAGGTGCGGCTCGGCCGTGCGGATCTGGTGTCCCGCAGCGGTATCGACGAGTCGACGCTGGGGGAGTTGGAGCGGCTCGGTGTGGTGGTGCCGGATCCGCCGGGTTGGTACGACGGGGATGCGTTGATCATCGCGCGGGCGGTGGCGGGTCTGGCGGCGTACGGGTTGGAGCCGCGTCATCTGCGCGGTTACCGGACGGCGGCGGACCGGGAGGTCGGCTTGTTCGCGCAGTTGGTGGCGCCGTTGGCGCGGCAGAGCGATCCGGCGGCACGGGCGCGGGCGGCGGAGACGGCGCGGGAGTTGGTGGCGTTGTCGCAGCAGTTGCACGCGGCGTTGGTGCGGGTGGGTTTGCGGTCGACGTTGGGCCGGTGAGCGTGCGGGCGGGTTCCCGTGGCGGTCGTGCGGAAAGATCTGGTCCGGAAAGCGTGTCGTAGGCTTGCCGGGGTAACCCCTTTCTGGCGCGGGCGTGGTGCGGGTAGCGCGTGGGACGGCCGTGTCGCGGTCCGTGTACCGTGCAGGGAAGGGCGCGGTGCGGCGTAGGTGACAACGACACGGAGGCGGCGGTGCGCGAGCTGAGCGTGGTCGGGGTTCGGGTGGAGCTGCCCAGTAACCAGCCGATCGTCCTGCTCAGGGAGGTCGAGGGGGACCGCTATCTGCCGATCTGGATCGGTGCGGTGGAGGCGACGGCGATCGCTTACGAGCAGCAGGGGGTCAAGCCGGCCCGGCCGTTGACGCATGATCTGTTGCGGGACGTGCTGGCGGCGCTGGAGGCACCGTTGCGGGCGGTGGAGATCACCGAGCTGAAGGAGAACGTCTTCTACGCCGACCTGTTGATCGGTGACGGGGTGCGGGTGTCGGCGCGGCCGAGCGATTCCATCGCGTTGGCGTTGCGGGTGGGGGCACCCATTCGTTGTGCCGAGCAGGTCCTCAGCGAGGCGGGGATCGTGATCCCGGACGAGCAGGAGGACGAGGTGGAGAAGTTCCGCGAGTTCCTGGAGCAGGTGCGTCCGGAGGATTTCGCGGGCTGAGCGGGCGGCCCGGCCGGTTGGCGGGCCGGTTGTTGATCTTTCCGGCGGTGTCACCGTGGGTGACGCCGGCTGTGAGTGGTGATCTTCCGCGTGGCTGCGCGGCGTGTCGCGACCGTTCCTCCGTGGTAACCCCTGAAGGTCGCTATAGGGTTGCCGTGTCGAGGGGTGCGCGTCCCGGAAACGACGCGTCACCGCACTGGCGGGGAGGTTGTCCGGATGCACGAGCCGCGGAATTCCGATCCGGGTACGGAACTGGACGAGCCGGGTGTGGCGGCCCCAGGGTGGGCCACGGACAGTGACGGTTCGGTGGGCTACCGGGGCGTGACGGCGTGTCACGCGGTGGGTATCAGCTATCGCCAGTTGGACTACTGGGCGCGGACGGCGCTGGTGGTGCCGAGTGTGCGGGACGCCTCGGGTTCGGGCACTCAGCGGTTGTACTCGTTCCGCGACCTGGTGGTGTTGAAGGTCGTGAAGCGGTTGTTGGACGCCGGGGTGTCGTTGCAGAACATCCGCAAGGCGATCGACGCGTTGCGGTCGCGTGGGGTGGAGGACCTGGCGGGCATCACGCTGATCTCGGACGGGACGACGGTGTACGAGTGCCGTTCCCCGGAGGAGGTGGTCGACCTGTTGCAGGGCGGCCAGGGGGTGTTCGGCATCGCGATCGGTGGCGCGTTCAAGGAGATCCAGGGTTCGCTGTCGCATCTTCCGGCGGAGCCGGCGGCGGGTGGCGCGGAGCCGGAGGCGGCGCCGGATCCGGCGGGCGACGAGTTGGCGGCTCGGCGGGCGCGTCGCCGCGCCGGCTGAGGCCCTGCGGTCCTCGGCGGGCCACCTCCGCCGGCGATCCCGAGCGGGGTCGGGCTGAGCGGCTGATCAGGGCCGTGGGTCAGTCACTGACGTCGGGCCGCTCCCGTGACGGCGCGACGCGCCGAAGAGTCTTTCTGTCGATGTGGTGACGCTGCGTGCCGGTTGCCGCCGATTGGGCGATGTCCGGCTGGTTCGGGGCGGGCGTGGTGTGCGGCGTGGCTTCACCGGTGGCGGTGGTGGTCGTGGCCGGGCTGGCGGCGGCACGCATCGTCGGTGGTCAACGGCGTGGCGGTGGGTTCCCGGCCGGCGGGATTCGCCGGGCTGGGATCGTGTCCATGGTGGAGCGGTTCGTGAGGCCACTGTCCACGTGGGATCACGGGGTGTGTCCGCGCCGCGCCGATGAGTGCCGACGATGGTGACGTTGTGTGTTCGGCTGCTGTCAGGAATCCGATTGGGGGGCCGTGACCGGCGGTCGCCGGCACGCTATGGTCCGACACGGCCCGTTTGGTGCCGATGCCGCCGGGACGACGACGTCGTGTGCCGAGTGGGACCGATGCCCCTCCGCGCCGACCCCGCGCGACCCTCCACCCTGGAAGGAACAACCGTGACGGTTACGGAAGAGACCACTCCCGTCTCGCACTACGAGCGCATCGGTGGTGCCAGTTCGGTGAAGGCGGCCGTCGAGCTGTTCTACGACAAGGTGCTCGCCGACCCGGAACTCGCCGGCTACTTCACCGACGTGGACATGGCGGGTCAGCGTCGGCATCTGGCGCTGATGCTGACCGTGGTGCTCGGCGGTCCGAACGAGTACACCGGCCGTGGGCTGGCCGAGGCGCACCAGCCGCTCAACATTCCTGTCGCGCACTACGCGAAGGTGGGCGCGCACCTGACGGTGACGCTGACCGAGCTGGGGGTGCCGGCCGACATCCTGGCGGACGTGCGGACCGTCCTCGGGCAGGTGCAGGACCAGGTGGTGGCCACCGGGAACCGTCCGGGCGTCTGAGCAATGGACGCGGCACGGCTCAAGCAGAGCTGGTCCCTGGTCGCCGCGCACGGCGACCAGGTGCCGCTCTACTTCTACTCGACGCTGTTTCTGACCCATCCCGAGACCCGGCAGATGTTCCCGACGAACATGGCGGGCCAGCGGGACCGGTTGGTCACCGCGCTGGGGCACATCGTGACCCACGTGGACCAGCTGGACCGGCTCGTCGGGTTCCTGCAGGACCTCGGCGCGGACCACCGGAAGTTCGCGGTGCGCGCGGAGCACTACCCGGCGGTCGGTGAGGCGCTGGTCGCGACGTTGCAGCACTTCCTCGGCGACCAGTGGACCGACGAGCTGGCGCAGGACTGGACGGCCGCGTACGGGCTGGTCGCGCAGGTGATGACGGAGGCCGCGCAGGCGGCGGAGGCGGTGAACCCGCCGTGGTGGGTGGCGGAGATCGTCGCTCACGAGCGGCGGGCGTTCGACGTGGCGGTCCTGACGTTGCGGCCGCAGTATCTGCTGCCGTTCACCCCGGGGCAGTCGATCGGGGTGTCGCATCCGTCGGTGCGCTCGTGGCGCTACTACTCGCCGGCGAACGCGCCGCGGGCGGACGGCACGTTGGAGCTGCACGTGCGGGCGGCGCCGGGCGGCGCGGTGTCCTCGCGGCTGGTCTACGGGGCGTCGGTGGGTGACCAGATCCACCTGGCCGCGCCGGTGGGGGACCGGTTGACGTTGTGGTCGGCCGGGTCGAGTGATCTGCTGCTGCTGGCCAGCGGCACCGGCTGGGCGCCGGTGAAGGCGCTCGTGGAGCAGGTGGCCGCGGAGGGAGCCCGCCGCCGGGTCGACCTGTATGTGGGCGCCCGTTCGCGCAGCGAGTTCTACGACAACGACGCGATCGACAAGTTGGCCTCGTCGTCGCCGTGGTTGACGGTGAACTACGTGGTGGGCGCGGACCTGCAGCGGCCGGGCGAGTTCGTGCACGTGGCGGACCGGGCGTTGGCCGACGGTGACTGGCGCACGCGGCACGTGTACGTGTGCGGCTCGGACGAGATGGTCTCCCACTCGGTGCAGGCGTTGACCCGGGCGGGTTACCAGGCCGGTCAGGTGCATCACGAGGGGTTCGGCAAGCACTGGTACGGCCCGGCGTGGCGGACGGCGGTGGAGCAGTCGTCCGCCCCTGACAACTCGGGAGGTGTGCGGTGAGCGCGAGGAGTGAGCTTGCGAGCCCCGCAGCCGCGAACGAAAGGCGGGCCCGGTGAGCGCGACAAGTGAGCTTGCGGGCCCCGCAGCCGCGAAGGAAAGGCGGATCCGGTGAGCGCGACCCCGATCAGCAGGTACGACGGGATACCGGTCGCCGGTGGCGTCCAGGTGCGGATGACCGCCGACCGGGTGCGTCGGTGGGAGTTCGCGGCGGCGCCGTTCACCCGGCGGGGGTACGACAACTCGGAGGTGGACCGGTTCCGGATGCAGGTGGCCGACGAGCTGGATGTGCTGTCGGCGCAGATCGCGAACCTGCGGGCGGAGAACGAGCGGCTCACCGACCGGGTGGAGCTGCACCGGCACGGGGTGATCCCGAGCAGGAACGCAGCGTCGCCCGTGCCGGCGGCGAAGGAGGTGAACCTGCTGTCGGCGGCGCAGCGGGAGGCCGAGCAGATCATCGCGCAGGCGCACGACTACGCGCGGCGGGTCGCCGAGTACGCCCGGGTGCAGTACGAGAGCTACATGCAGGCGGCGGCGGAGGAGGCGAAGCAGGAGGCCGAGCGGGCGGTGAACGACTACCGCAGCACGGCCGGGTCGAGCTTCGACGACACGGTCGCCACCCGGGAGGCGCTGCGGATCTTCGGCGAGATGATGATCTCGCACATGCAGGCCGCGGCACGGCACCTGGACGACGGCAGTGAGCACCTGGCCCGCACGATGGACCGGATCGCGAAGGAGACCGCGGGCGCGCCGTTCGTGGCCGGCGGGGCGCAGCCGGCGGCGTTGCCCCGGCATCAGCAGCGGTGAGGTGTCTCCGGTCGGCCCGCGGGCGCGGGCCGACCGGAGATGGTGGGCGCCGGTAGCGTCGCGACGACGGTCGGTACCCGCAGGAAAGTCGGCGGCCGGTCGGGCCGCGGCCGGTCAGGCGGTGGCGGTGGCGACCGCCTCGTCCAGTGGCGTGTTCCCGCCGACGAGTTCCAGGATCAGGCCGGCGCTGGCCGGCCGGTCGAGCAGCGCGACCAGCACCCGGGCCACGTCGGCACGGGTGACCGCGCCCCGGTCGACGTGCCGGGCGAGGGTGATCCGCCCGGTGGGCGGGTCGTCGGTGAGCCGCCCGGGCCGCAGGACCGTCCAGTCCAGGTCCCGGGTGGTGAGGTCGTCCTCGGCGGCCTTCTTGGCGCGCAGGTAGGCGGCGAACACGGCGTCCGTGCCGGGTGCCGGGTCGCGTTCCACACCCATCGAGGAGACCAGCAGGTAGCGGCGGACGCCGGCGCGCTGGGCCGCGTCGGCGAGCAGCGCGGCGGCGGCCCGGTCGACGGTGTCCTTGCGGGTGGCGCCGCTGCCCGGGCCGGCACCGGCGGCGAAGACCACCGCGTCGGCGCCGGCGAGGTGGCCGGCGACCTCGGTGACGTCGGCGTGTTCCAGGTCACAGACCACCGGTGCGGCGCCGGCGGCGGTCAGCGCGGCGGCGTGGTCGGGGTTGCGGATCAGGCCGACGGCGGTGTCGCCGCGGCCGGCGAGGTGCCGTTCCAGCAGCCGGGCGATCTTGCCGTGTCCTCCGGCGATGACGACGCGCATACCGCCAACCTAGGCCCTGTCGCGCCGATCATGGCGGTGCGAGGCGGAGTTCAGGCGGCCGGTGGGCGGGCGGACGGGCGCTGAGGCAGCATGGACGGGTGACGGAGACGATCGACGCGCTGGCCGACCGGGTGGCCGGCGGTGGTGTCGTGGTGCTGAGCGGGGCGGGGTTGTCCACCGAGTCGGGCATCCCGGACTACCGGGGTCCCAGCGGGGTGGCTCGCCGGCACACCCCGATGACCTACCAGACGTTCACGGGGGACGCGCTGGCGCGGCGCCGCTACTGGGCGCGCAGCCACCTGGGGTGGCGGCTGATGGCGCGGGCGCTGCCGAACGACGGGCACCGGGCGGTGGCCCGGCTGCAGCGGGGCGGCCTGGTCGACGCGGTGATCACGCAGAACGTCGACGGTCTGCACACGGCGGCCGGCAGCGGCGCGGTGGTGGAGCTGCACGGCCGCCTCGACGAGGTGGTGTGCCTCGACTGCGGCAACCAGACGTCCCGGGAGGAGTTGGACCGGCGGCTGCGGGAGGCCAACCCGGGTTTCGACGCGCGGGTCGCGGCGGTGAACCCGGACGGTGACGTGGATCTCGACGACGCCGAGGTGGCCGGGTTCCGGGTCGTGGACTGTGCGTTCTGCCTGGGCACCCTCAAACCGGACGTGGTGTTCTTCGGCGAGACGGTGCCGCCGGCGCGGGTGGCCCGCTGTTTCGACCTGGTCGAGCGGGCCCGGCTGCTGCTGGTGCTGGGCTCGTCGTTGACGGTGATGTCGGGTCGCCGGTTCGTGCTGCGCGCGGCGAAGATCGGCATTCCCGTGGTGATCGTCAACCAGGGGGTGACCCGAGGCGACGGGTATGCGGCGTTGACCGTCGACGCGCCGCTGGGCCGGGTGCTGCCCGCGCTCGCCGACCGCACCGTCGGCCGCGCGCCGGCCGCGTCCGCCGCCGGCGCGGTGGCCGCCGGCCTCGCCGCTGCGGCGCCGGCGTCGGGCTGACGGCACCGCCGGCCCCCGTGCGGGTGATCACCGAGCCGGGGTACGACATCGGTGGGAAACCCGCACGCTGGTAGCGTTGACGGTGCCGGTACCACCCACGTGGGAGAGACCGCCCAGGCAGCACCAGGGCGGCGCCGAAGGGGCAAATCCTCCCCGGAACCTCTCAGGCAAAAGGACCTCGTGGGCAGGCACTGTGGAGCGCTGCGCGGCGCGACAGAGGGGGAGGCCGACCTGTCGACCTCGCCCCCGGGAGCGCAGCCCATGACCACAGAGCAGTTCGCCACCCGTCACATCGGGCCCGGCCCGGACGACGAGCGCCGCATGCTGGAGGCCGTCGGCTACGGCTCGATCGACGAGCTGATGGACGCGGCGATCCCCGAGGTGATCCGCTGGCACGGCACCCTGGACCTGCCGGACCCGGCCACCGAGGCCGAGGCGCTCGCCGAGCTGCGGGCCCTGGCCGGCCGCAACACCGTCGCCGTCTCCATGATCGGCCTGGGTTACCACGGCACCCACACCCCCGCGGTGATCCGCCGCAACGTGCTGGAGGACCCGGCCTGGTACACCGCGTACACGCCGTACCAGCCGGAGATCAGTCAGGGCCGGCTGGAGGCGCTGCTGAACTTCCAGACCGTCGTCACCGACCTGACCGGGCTGGCGACCGCGAACGCCTCGATGCTCGACGAGGGCACCGCGGCGGCCGAGGCGATGACCCTGGCCCGCCGCGCGTCGAAGAGCAAGAGCCCGGTGTACGTGGTCGACGCCGACGCGCTGCCGCAGACGATCGCGGTGATCGCCAGCCGGGCGGAGCCGCTCGGCATCGAGGTGCGGGTGCTGGACCTCGACGGCGAGGACCTGCCGGGTGAGTTCTTCGGCCTGCACGTGCAGTACCCGGGGGCGTCCGGGGCGGTCCGCGACCACCGCGCCCTGGTCGAGGCGGCGCACGCCGTCGGGGCGCTGGTCACCGTCGCCGCGGATCTGCTCGCGTTGACGCTGCTGCGCGCGCCGGGGGAGATCGGGGCCGACATCGCCGCCGGCACCACCCAGCGGTTCGGCGTGCCGATGGGCTTCGGCGGCCCGCACGCCGGCTACCTGGCGGTCCGCTCGGGCCTGGAGCGGATGCTGCCCGGCCGCCTCGTCGGGGTGTCCCGCGACGCGGACGGCAACCCCGCCTACCGGCTGGCGCTGCAGACCCGGGAGCAGCACATCCGCCGGGAGAAGGCGACCAGCAACATCTGCACCGCCCAGGTGCTGCTCGCCGTGATGGCCGGCATGTACGCCGTCTACCACGGCCCGGACGGGCTGCGCGCGATCGCCCGTCGTACCCACGACATGGCGGCGCGGCTCGCGGCGGGCCTGCGCGCCGGTGGGGTGGGCGTCGCGGACGTGGCGTTCTTCGACACCGTCACCGCGACCGTTCCCGGCCGGGCCGCCGACGTGGTCGCGGCGGCCGCCGAGCGGGGGGTGAACCTGCGGCTGGTCGACGCCGACCGGGTCGGTGTGTCGTGCGACGAGACCACGACCGTGGCGCACCTGGAGGCGGTGTGGGCGGCGTTCGGCGTTCCGGCCTTCGACGGCGCCGTCGACGCCGGGCTGCCGGTGGATCTCGGCCGCACCTCGGACTTCCTCACCCACCCGGTGTTCCGCAGCCACCACTCGGAGACGGCGATGCTGCGCTACCTGCGCCGGCTGGCCGACTTCGACTACGCCTTGGACCGGGGCATGATCCCGCTCGGCTCGTGCACGATGAAGCTGAACGCGACCACCGAGATGGAGCCGGTGACGTGGGCGGAGTTCGCGCACGTCCACCCGTTCGCGCCGGCCGAGCAGACCGCCGGCTACCGGGAGATGATCGGCCAGGTGGAGGGGTGGCTGGCCGAGCTGACCGGCTACGACGCGGTCAGCGTGCAGCCCAACGCCGGTTCGCAGGGTGAGCTGGCCGGGCTGTTGGCCATCCGGGCGTACCACCGGGAGCGGGGCGAGGGGCACCGGGACGTGTGCCTGATCCCGTCGTCGGCGCACGGCACGAACGCGGCCAGCGCGGTGATGGCCGGCATGCGGGTGGTCGTGGTGGCCTGCGACGTGGAGGGCAACGTCGACCTGGTCGACCTCGACGCGAAGATCGACAAGCATCGGGACGCCCTCGCGGCGATCATGGTCACCTACCCGTCGACCCACGGGGTGTACGAGACGGGCATCGCGCAGCTGTGCGCGAAGGTGCACGACGCCGGTGGGCAGGTGTACGTCGACGGGGCGAACCTCAACGCGCTGGTGGGCTTCGCGAAGCCGGGCCAGTTCGGCGCGGACGTGTCGCACCTGAACCTGCACAAGACGTTCTGCATCCCGCACGGCGGTGGCGGGCCGGGTGTCGGTCCGGTGGCGGTCCGCGCGCACCTGGCGCCGTTCCTGCCCGGGGACCCGGGTGCCGGGCACGACACTGCCCGGCCGGCCATCTCCGCCGCCCGGTACGGCTCGGCGGGGATCCTGCCGATCCCGTGGGCGTACCTGCGGATGATGGGCGCGGCGGGTCTGACCCGGGCGACGGGGGTGGCGGTGCTCGCCGCGAACTACGTGGCGGCGCGCCTGCGTAACCATTTCCCGGTGCTGTACGCCGGCAACAAGGGCCTGGTCGCGCACGAGTGCATCCTCGACCTGCGGCCGCTGACGAAGGCGAGCGGGGTCAGCGTCGACGACGTGGCGAAGCGGCTGATCGACTACGGCTTCCACGCGCCGACGATGTCGTTCCCGGTGGCCGGGACGCTGATGGTCGAGCCGACGGAGAGCGAGGACCTGGCCGAGTTGGACCGGTTCTGCGACGCGATGATCGCCATCCGGGCGGAGATCGACAAGGTGGCGGGCGGGGAGTGGCCGGCCGGGGACAACCCCCTGGCGAACGCGCCGCACACCGCGGCGATGGTCAGCGGTGACGAGTGGCCGCACCCGTACCCGCGGTCGGTGGGCGCCTATCCGGCGGGCGTGGACCGGGCGGGGAAGTACTGGCCGCCGGTGCGGCGGATCGACGGCGCGTACGGCGACCGGAACCTGGTCTGCTCGTGCCCGTCGCCGGAGGCGTTCGAGAGCTGAGGGCGGCGACGCCGGGGCGGGTCGTTTTGCCGCCCCGGCGGGTCGACCTGGGCGTGGGTCCCGATCCGGGGGACTAGCCTGGTCAACGGTCGTGGTGTGACGGAGCGTGGTCGGTCAGGCGACGAGGGCGTGGCGGGCGGGTCCGCGGTGCGGGGCGATGCAGCGGCCGTCGGGGAGCAGCTCACCGGTGTCCTCGAAGACGATGACGCCGTTGCAGAGCAGGCTCCAGCCCTGCTCATGGAAGCAGGCGATGACCCGGGCGGCTTCGCGATCAGTCGCGTCGGCGGAGGGGCAGGTGGGTTGGTGCTGGCACATCGGGTTCTCCGGACTGTGGGGGCACTGTGTCATGGTTCACATGACCAGTGACGCACAGTACCAAGCGAAAGTGGCCAGCATCGAGCAGGTCCACGCGTGCGAGCCGGGAAATCCACTGAACGGATGAGGAAGAATGGGCCAGTCGTTGTGGAAACGCTCCCAGGTGCGGTGATCGATGCGCCGGCGGTGCCGGCCGGGTGCCGCCGTGCCCTCGTCGAGCGGGCGCGGTGGGAGTGGCGCCCGGCCGACGGCGGCGATCCCGCTGCCGGGGTGCAGGAGTTCCTGGCCGCGCACGGCCTGCCCCTGGACGACCTGGCCCGCCCGGCGCCCGGCCACGACCCGGCCGGGCCCTGCGGCGCCGCCCTGTACGTCTCCGCCGCCGCCGGCGCGCTGCTGGCCGGCGCGCCGGTCGGGGCGGCCAACCCGGCGCCCGCCCTGCCGGAGGTCGCCGTGGTGGTCTACGGCCACGCCGACCCGCCGCCCCCGCCCCCGCGACGTGACCCCGACGGCTGGTGGCTCGGCGACTGGACGGAGAGCTGGACCCCGGACCAGCACGCCGCGGCGGTCGACGCGGTTCGCGACGCCATCGGCCGCGGCGACGTCTACCAGGTCAACGTCGTGGGGCACGCCGCCGCCCGGTACGCCGGTGACCCGCTGCCCGCCCTCGCCCGGCTCGGCGCGCTGCCCGGAGCGCGCTACGGCGGCACCCTGACCGGCGCCGGCTGGGCCATCGGCTGCGCCTCACCGGAGACCCTGGTCGAGCTGACGGGCGGTCGGCTGGTCACCCGCCCGATCAAGGGCACCCGCCCCGCCACCGCGGCCGGACACCGGGAGCTGCTGGCCAGCGCGAAGGAACGCGCCGAGCACGTGATGATCGTCGACCTGGAGCGCAACGACCTGGCCCGGGTCGCCCGTACCGGCAGCGTCCGGGTGGACGAGTTGTTCGCCGTACGCCGGTGGTGCGACCTGTGGCAGGCCGAGTCGACCGTGTCGGGGGCGGTCGCCGACGGCCTCGGCCTGGCCGACCTGCTCCGCGCGGTCTGCCCCGGTGGGTCGGTGACCGGCGCGCCGAAGCTCGCCGCGCTGGACCGGATCGACGCCCTGGAACCCGTCGGCCGCGGCGCCGGCATGGGCGCGCTCGGCTGGGTCGCCCCCGGCCGCATCGACCTGGGGTTGACCATCCGCACGGCCGCCGCCGACGCTGACCGGCTGCACGTGTGGGCCGGCGGCGGCATCACCTGGGACAGCGACCCGTGGGACGAGGTGGCCGAGGCGGCCGCGAAGACCGCCCCCGTGCGGGCCGCCCTCGCCGGCCACTGACCCGACGCCCTCCGCCGCGCGGTCGCCCGCCCCGGCGCTCGCGGGCCGGCGCGTTCCCCAGGGGGACGGCCGGCGCGTTGCCCGTCGCGGCCGGGAGCTACCTGACCCCCGCGAGCGTTATGCCTCTGCGTCATATTTATGGCTCTTGTGACGTGTTTGTGGGTGGTTGGGCGCGTCCTTGATGGCGCACGCCGTTGTCCTGCCTAGGTTCTGGCTTGTCGAGGTCAGAACTGGATGGGCGGGAGAACGGCGTGCGTTCTGCCAGGGTATGGGCTGGGCTGCTCGGGGTCGAGCAGGCGGTGGTGGAGGGTGTGGAGTTCGATCCGGACGAGTCGGTGGTGGTGGCTCGGGTGCGGGTGCGTAAGGGCGCGTCGCGGCGGTGTCCGTATTGCCGGCGGCGGTGTGCCCGTTATGACGCTGGGGTGCGTCGTCGGTGGCGGGCGTTGGATCTCGGGACGGTGCGGGCGGTGATCGAGGCGGACGCGCCTCGGGTGTCCTGTCGGGTGCATGGGGTGGTCGTGGCGGCGGTGCCGTGGGCGCGTCACGGGGCGGGGCACACACGGGCGTTCGACGCGACGGTGGCGTGGTTGGCGGTGCACACGGCGAAGTCGGCGGTGTCGCAGCTGATGCGGGTCGGTTGGCGCACGGTGGGGTCGATCGTGGCCCGGGTATGGGCCGATACCGGTGGCCTTGAGGACCGGTATGACGGGTTGCGTCGTATCGGGATCGACGAGGTCAGCTACAAGAAGGGGCACCGGTATCTGACCGTGGTCGTGGACCATGACAGCGGCCGGTTGGTGTGGGCGGCGCCGGGTAGAAGCGCCACCACGTTACAGGCGTTCTTCGACCTGCTCGGTCCCGAGCGGGCCGCGAAGATCACGCACGTGTCGGCCGACGGCGCGGACTGGATCACGACGGTCGTGCGGCGCAGGTGCCCGAACGCGGTCCGCTGCGCCGACCCGTTCCACGTGGTGGCCTGGGCCACCGACGCCGTTGACCGGGTTCGCCGTCAGGCATGGAACGAGACCACCGGGCGAGGAGCCGGCCGCCGCGGTGTCGCCACCGGCGAGGCCCGAGAGCTGAAGAACACCCGCTGGGCGTTGTGGAAGAACCCCGACAACCTCACCGACGCCCAGCAGGCCAAACTCGCCTGGATCGCCAAGACCCATCCCCGCCTGCACCGGGCCTGGGCGTTGAAAGAGGGCCTACGGCTGGTGTTCACCCTGGCCAGGACCAGCCCGACCACGGCGGTCGAAGCCCTCGACCGGTGGATCGGATGGGCCCGACGCAGCCGCATCGACGTCTTCGTCGACCTGCAACGACGCGTCACGCGACACCGCGACCAGATCATCGCCGCCATCGAACACGGCCTGTCCAACGGCCGGATCGAGTCGGTCAACACCAAGATCCGCCTGATCACCCGGATGGCCTTCGGCTTCCACTCAGCCGAAGCCCTCATCGCCCTGGCCATGCTCAGCCTCGGCGGCCACCGACCCGAACTACCCCGACCATGACCCCGACCCACACATCAATCACAAGAGCCATATTTATGCCACAGAGGCATAGCGCTCGCGGGAGAGGTCGGTGCCGGCGGGCGACACGCCGACGCCGGCGGGTCAGCGGCGCTCGGCGAAACCGTCCAGCGCGGCCAGCACCCGGTCGGCCATGCCGTGGCCGCCGCCGTGGCCGGCGGACTCCAGCACCTCCAGTCGGGCGTCCGGCCAGGCCTGTGCCAGCTGCCACGGGATGTCCGGTGGGCCGCTGATGTCAAGCCGGCCGTGCAGCAGCACGCCGGGGATCCCGGCCAGCCGGCCGGCCCCGCGCAGCAGCTCCCCGTCGGGCAGGAAACCGGCGTGCCGCCAGTAGTGGGTGACCAGCCGGGCGAACACCATCCGGAACTCCGGGTCGGCGAACCGCGGGTCGGGCCGGTGCCCGGGGACGGTGGCCACGTGGGTGTCCTCCCAGTCGCACCAGTCCCGGGCTGCCCGCTCCCGCACCGCCGGGTCCGGGTCGTGCAGCAGCCGGGCGTACGTGTCGGCCAGGTCGCCCTCGCGCGACGCGGGCGGCACCCCGTCGCGGAACCGCGCCCACTCGGCCGGGAAGATCCGCCCCATCGCCCGGGTCAACCACTCGACCTCCCGGCGGGTGGTGGTGACCACGCTGAACAGCACCAGCTCGCTGACCCGGTCGGGGTGGCGCTGCGCGTAGGCCAGGCCGAGCGTGGACCCCCAGGACGCGCCGAGGACGAGCCAACGGTCCACCCCGAGGTGGGTGCGGAGCCGCTCGATGTCGCGGACCAGGTGCGGTGTGGTGTTGGTGGCCAGGTCGACGGCGGGATCGGCGGCGTGCGGGCGGCTGCGTCCGCAGCCACGCTGGTCGAACAGGACCACCCGGTAGCGGGCCGGGTCGAAGTAGCGCCGCCAGCCGGGGGAGCAGCCCGAGCCGGGCCCGCCGTGCAGCACCACCGCCGGTTTCCCGTCGGGGTTGCCGCAGGCCTCCCAGTACAGGTGGTGATCGTCGCCGACGTCGAGCAGGCCGTGCGCGTACGGCTCGACGAGAGGGTACATGCCGTCCCCCCTCCGATACAACAGTGCTGTTACATTAGCGGGGTGACCGACGACGTACCCGAGCGGGAGGCCGTGGGCACGCTGCTGCGACACGTGCTCGAGGTGCTCGACGGCGACGTGGCCGCCGTCTACGCCGAGCGGGGGATCACCGACTACCGGCCCCGTTTCTCCCCGCCGCTGCGGGTGCTGGTGGCCGACGGGCCCCTCGCCATCCGAGATCTGGCCCGCCGGGTCGGGGTGACCCACTCCGCGGCCAGCCAGACCGTGTCCCAGATGGTCCGGGCCGGGCTGGTCGAGCTGGTCCCCGGCGCGGACGCCCGCCAGCGCATCGTGCACCTCACCGACCGGGCCCGCGCGCTGCTGCCCCTGGTCGAGGCGGAGTGGGCGGCCACCGCGAGCGCCCTGCGCGGCCTGGACGCCGAACTGCCCGTGCCCCTGGCCGACCTGCTGCACAGGGTCCTCGACGCGACCCGGCGCCGGTCGCTGCGCCACCGCATCGCCGACGCCGGCCTGCCCCCGCCGCCGGCGTGACGCGGCCGGCCGACACGCGCACGGCAGCGTGACCGGGCGTCGCGCGGCGGGCGCGTCGGTCAGCGGCTGAGCTGCCGGTAGCGGCGGACCGACAGGGGCAGGAAGACGGCGATGAGCAGCGCCGGCCAGCCCACCGCGAGGGCAAGGGCGTGCTGCGCGGCGAACGACTCGCCGCCCCACCCGGGATTGCCGAACAGCTCCCGGCACGCGGCGACGGTGGCCGACAGCGGGTTCCACTCGGCGACCGGGGCGAGCCAGCCGGGCATCGTCTCGGGTGCGACGAACGCGTTGGAGGTGAAGCCGACCGGCCAGACCAGGATCTGCAACACCATGACCGACTCCGGGCGGCGCAGCAGCAGCGCCAGGTGGATGCCGGCCCAGATCAACGCGAACCGCAGCAGCAGGAGCAGCCCGACCGCCGCCGCGGCGGCCGCCAACCCGTTGCGCCACTGCCAGCCGACCAGCCGCCCGCAGGCCAGCATGACGGCCAGGCCGGCGGCGGAGTGCAGCAGGTCGGCGGCGGCGCGCCCGGTGACCACCGCGGAGCGGGCCATCGGCAGCGACCGGAACCGGTCGGTGACCCCGCGGGCGGTGTCGGTGGCCACCGCGGTGTAGCTGGCCTCGAGGCCGAAGGCCATCGTCATGACGAACATGCCCGGCAGCAGGAACTCCCGGTAGTCGCCGCCGCCGGGCACGGCGATCGCGCCGCCGAACAGGTAGCCGAACATCAGCACCAGCAGCACCGGGAACAGCAGCCCGACGATGAGTTCCGCGGGCTGGCGGGTCCAGTGCGTCACCGCCCGGCCGGTCAGGACGAGGGTGTCGGCCACGGCCCAGCGCACCCGGCGCGGGGCGAGGGCGAGACTGCTCATGCCGCCACCTGCTCGCGCGGGCCGGTCAGGCGCAGGAACACCTCGTCGAGGGTGGGTCGGCGGACCGCCACGTCGGCGACGCCCAGCCGAGCCTCCTCCAGCGCGCGCAGCGCCCCGGCCAGGGCGGTGACCCGGTCACCGACCGGTGCGCTGACGCGCAGCGCGGCCACGTCGACGGCGCAGGCGGCGCCGGTGGCCGCGGTGATCACCGAGGCGGCCCGCGCCAGGTCGTCGGCGCGGCGCAGCAGCACGTCGAGGCGGTCGCCGCCGAGGTCGTCCTTGAGCTCTTCGGGCGAGCCGGCGGCGACGACCCGGCCGGCGTCGACCACCGCGACGGTGTCGGCGAGCTGGTCGGCCTCGTCGAGGTACTGGGTGGTGAGCAGCACGGTGGCGCCGTCGGCGACGAGCGCGCGGACGGCGTCCCACACCTCGTTGCGCCCACGTGGGTCGAGCCCGGTGGTCGGCTCGTCGAGGAAGAGCACCGGCGGGGCCAGGATCAAGCTGGCGGCCAGGTCGAGTCGGCGGCGCATCCCGCCGGAGTAGCCGGACACCGGCCGGGCGCCGGCGTCGGCGAGGCCGAACCGGTCGAGCAGCTCGTCGGCGCGGGCCCGGGCGGCACGCCGGGACAGGTGGTGCAGCCGGCCGAAGAGCACCAGGTTCTGCCGGCCGGTCAGCACCTCGTCGACCGCGGCGTGCTGCCCGACCAGGCCGATCGCGGCGCGTACCCGGTCGGGGTGGGCCACCACGTCGTGCCCGGCGACCCGGGCCCGCCCGCCGTCGGGACGCAGCAGGGTGGTGAGGATCCGCACCGCGGTGGTCTTGCCCGCGCCGTTCGGGCCGAGCAGCCCGCACACCGTGCCCGCCGCCACGGTGAGGTCCAGCCCGGCCAGGGCGTGCGTGTCGCCGTACTGCTTGCGCAGCCCCTCGGCCTCGATCGTCGATGTTCCGCTTCGCATCCGCGCCTCCTCCACCCGACACCGTACGCTGTACCGTACACCGTACGATACGAGCGGCGGTAGAGTCCCGGACGTGACCACCGAGTACAGCGGCACCGGCGATCCCGCCCGCAGCCTCGCCCTGCTCTGGCGCACGCGGGAACCGGCCAGCCGCCGGGGCCGCACCGACCTCACCGTGGACCGGATCGTCCGGGCCGCCATCGAGGTCGCCGACACCGAGGGGCTCGCCGCGCTGTCCATGCGCCGGGTCGCCGAACGCCTCGGCGTGGGCACCATGTCGCTCTACACGCACGTCCCCGGCAAGGGTGAACTGCTCGACCTGATGCTCGACACCGTCTACGGCGAGACCGTCACCTCGGCGCCACCGACCGACGGCTGGCGCGCCCGCCTGGAACACATCGCCCGGGAGAGCTGGGCGCTCTACCTGCGCCACCCGTGGCTGCTGCAGGTGGCCACCACCCGCCCGCCGCTGGGCCCCAACCTGATCGCCCGCTACGAACGCGAACTGCGCGCCGTCGACGGCATCGGCCTCACCGACCTCGAGATGGACGCCGTGGTCACCCTCGTCGGCGGGTTCGTCCACGGCGCCGTACGCGGCGCGGTGGAGGCGGCGCAGGCCGCCGAGCGCACCGGGATGACCGAGGAGCAGTGGTGGCAGGCCCACGCCCCGTACCTGGAGAAGGCGATGGACCCGCGCCGCTTCCCGCTCGCCGCCCGGGTCGGCGCCGCAGCCGGCGAGGAGTACCAGGCCGCCGGCGACCCGGCCCGCGCGTTCGAGTTCGGCCTGGCCCGCATCCTCGACGGCATCGAGGTGCTGACACGCGACCGCCCGGGCGCGGACACACCCCCGACCGGCGGATAACCTGTCCGACATGACCATGCGCCCCATCCGGATCATCGGCGACCCGGTGCTGCGCACCTCGTGCGCGCCGGTGACCAGCTTCGACGCCGAGCTTCGTACGCTGGTCAGCGACCTGATGGACACCCTGCTCGGCGCGCCCGGCCGGGCCGGTGTCGCCGCCCCGCAGATCGGGGTCGACGCCCAGGTGTTCGTCTACGACGCCGACGGGCACCGCGGCCACCTCATCAACCCGACCCTGGAACTCTCCGACGAACTGCAGGACGACGACGAGGGTTGCCTGTCCATCCCCGGCCTGTACTTCCCGACGCCCCGGGCCCTGCACGCCACCGCCCACGGCGTCGACCAGCACGGCGAGCCGCTGACCATCTCCGGCACCGGCTTCCTGGCGCGGGCGTTGCAACACGAGACCGACCACCTGGCCGGCCGGCTCTACGTGGACACCCTGCGCGGCGAGACCCGCCGCCGCGCGCTGCGGGAGATCCGCGCCGGCCGTTTCGACTCGCCGAGCCGGTCCAGCTGACAGGCGTTCCCTCGACAAGGCCCCGCGCTACCGGGCGGTCAGGGCGTACTCGCCGTAGTCGGCGACCGGGGTGAAGCCGAGGCGCTCGTAGAGCCGCACGGCGGCGGTGTTGTCCGCCCGGACGTTCAGCGTGACGTGGTCGACGCTGTCCCGCAGCCGCCCGCACAGCGCCGCGACCACCCCGGCGGCCAGCCCGCGACCCCGCGCCGCCGGATGGGTGGTGACGTTGCCCAGCGCCGCGACCCGGTACGCCGGCGACCACACGTGCACCCCGGCCACCGCGACGAGCGCGTCACCGGCACGGACGCCGACGTACTGGCCGGTGTCCAGCATCCGCGGGTCGAACCAGTTGCCCGGGTACGCCTCGGCGTAGAGGGTGTGCAGCTGCGGCAGGTCCGCCGCGCCCAGCGGCACCCCGACCGGCGCGACGCCGGCCAGCCGCGCCGGGTCGGTCAACGCCATCTTGCGGTGCGCGTGGCCGCCGTCGAGGCGGAACCACGGGGCCAGCGCCGCGTCCAGGCCGGGGGACAGGTGCGCGTACAGGCGGGCGGGCAGCAGCGGCGCGAGGTCGACCAGCAGCGCCGCCAGGTCGGCCACATCCGGCGGCGCCGCGAACGCCAGCAGCGTGGGCGGGTCCGCGCCGTGGTAGAGCAGGGCCACCTGGTCGCCGCGGCGGAACCACGAGGTGTACGGCCAGAAGAAGTCGTCCAGGTCGCCGAGCTGGTAGGCGTGCAGCACCGGGTCCCGGCGCAGCAGCCGGGCCAGCGCGTCCCGGTCGTGCTCGGCGCGTACCGGCACGTCAGCCCGCCAGCCACTGGTCGTGGCCGAGCTTGGCGACCAGCGCCAGCACCACCACGAGCAGCACGATCCGCACGAACCCGGCGCCGCGGCGCAGCGCCATCCGCGCCCCGAGCACCGCCCCGGCGATGTTGCACACCGCCATCCCCGCGCCGAGCAGCCACCACACGTGCCCGGTCACCCCGAACACCACCAGCGCACCGAGGTTGGTGCCGGCGTTGACCACCTTCGCCATCGCCGAGCCGTGCACGAAGTCCGCGCCGAGCAGCGCGGTGAACGCCAGCACCAGGAACGTGCCGGTGCCCGGGCCGATCAACCCGTCGTACAGGGCGATGCCGATCCCGGCGACCGCGACCGCGACGGCGACCCGCGCGGGGGTCCGCCGCTCCGGCAGCGACACCACGCCCAGCCGGGGACGCAGCAGCACGAACAGCGCCACGGACACCAGCACGACGAGCACCACCGGCCGGTACGCGGCGGCCGGCACCGCGCCGGCCAACGCGGCGCCCACCCCGGCACTGACCACCGCCACCCCGGCGGCCGGCCCGGCCACCGCCCAGTCGACCTTGGTACGGCGGGCATAGGTCGCGGCCGCCGTCGCGGTGCCCGCGATCGCGGCGAGCTTGTTGGTGCCCAGCGCGCTGGCCACCGGCATCCCGGGCGCGGCGACGAGCAACGCCGGCAGGAGCAGCAGCCCGCCGCCACCGACCACCGCGTCGACCCAGCCGGCCATCGCGGCCGCGGTGAGCAGGGTGGTCAGCGATACGGGGTCCAGGTCCACGGCCCGCCATTCTCCCCAGCTGGGCAGGGCCGATGCCGGCCGCTGTGGCCAGCCTCACCCACCCACCCGGCGACCGCCGCCGGCTCCCCGTCCTGCGGTCCGGACCGCCCGCGGGGCGCCGTCCCCAACCCTCCGGCCGGCGGCCGGATCAGCGGCCCCGGCTGCGACGCAGCCACACCCCCAGCGCCCCGACCGCCACGAACACCAGCATCGAGCAGAGCAACACCTTGACCACCCGGCAAGACTGCCACGGCGTCGTAGGGTGCAGGAGTGCGCCTGGCCACCTTCAACCTGCTGCACGGCCGATCGCTCGCCGACGGGCTCGTCGACCCGGACCGGCTCGCCGCGGCCGTCTCCGCGCTCGACGCCGACGTGCTCGCCCTCCAGGAGGTCGACCGGGACCAGAGCCGCAGCGGCAAGCTCGACCTCACCGCCATCGCCGCCCGCGCCCTCGACGCCCCGCACCACCGCTTCGCCGCCGCCGTCGTCGGCACACCCGGCGAAGGATTCCGCCCCCTCACCCACGACGACGACGGCCACGGCGAACCCTGCTACGGCGTCGGCCTGATCAGCCGCCACCCCGTACGCACCTGGCAGGTCACCCGCCTCAAGGGCGCGCCGGTCCGCTCACCGGTCTTCGTGCCCGGCCCGCGCGGCGGCCTGGTCCTGCTGCACGACGAACCGCGGGTCGTGCTCGCCGCCGTCCTGGACACCCCGCACGGGCCGCTCACCGCCGCCGCCACCCACCTGTCCTTCGTCCCGGGGTGGAACGTCCGCCAGCTCCGCCAGGTCGTCCGCGCGCTGCGCGCGCTGCCCGCGCCCCGCGTCCTGCTCGGCGACCTCAACCTGCCCGCCGGCGTGGCCCGCGTGGTCTCCGGCTGGCGACCGCTGGGCCGCCGCCACACCTACCCGGCCGGCGAGCCCCGGGTGCAACTCGACCACATCCTCGCCGACCGGCACGCCGTGGCGCAGCTGCCCCCGGTCACCGCCGTCGCCACACCGCTGTCCACCATCTCGGACCACCGCCCACTCCTGGTCGACCTCGGCTGACGGCGAGGTCAGCGCCGACAGGGGAGAGCGCTCCTTACCGACGGGTATTCAAGATTCCCTCAAGATCGTTGCGTCAGGCAATCATGCCGATCATGCTGGTCGAAACCGCGTCAAGGTCAACCAGTTCTCGCCATGGAGGCCATGTGAGACGCCCACGGACCGTCCTCATCGCACTGTCCACACTGCTCGCACTCACCCTCACCACCGTCGCCACCCCGGCCAACGCCGAGCAGGCCGCCGAACCGAACCAGGTCAGCGACCTCACCGTCCGCCAGGCCGACGGCTACGCCACCCTCGCCTGGCAGCCCGTCGACGGCGCCACCGACTACCAGATCGAACGCACCCCCGTCGACGCCGCCGGCACCGCCACCGGCACCCCCACCATCGTCGGCGTGTGGCGCCCCAACCGGCAGATCAACCAGCAGTCACCCACCTTCGCCGACGCCGGCTTCAACCCCGGCGACCGGTTCGGCTGGCGGGTCCGCGCCCGCCTCGGCACCACCGAACAGCCCTGGTCCGCCCCGATCGTCGGCACCACGAACGCCCCCTGGGGCAACCCCGACACCCCCGGCGAGCGGCTGCGCACCCAGTGGGAGACCACCCACGCCGCCCAGTACACCAGCGACACCGACGAGTACGCCTACACGGCCGCCGTCGATCAACTCAGCGACCGCGTCCGCGTCGTCGAGATCGGCCGGACGGTGCTGAACCGGCCGATCAACATGTTCGTCATCGGCTACCCGACCCCACCGGCCACCCCGGCCGCCGTCGCCGCCACCTCACCGCTGGCCGTCAACTGCAACGTGCACGGCAACGAGCCCGGCGACCGCGAAGCCTGCCTCATCATGGCCCGGCAACTCGCCTTCAGCACCGACCCCCGCACCATCGACCTGCTCAGCCACACCACCGTCCTGATCGTCCCCACGATCAACGGCGACGGCCGGGCGGCCAACACCCGCGGCAACTCCACCGGCCAGGACCTCAACCGCGACTACTCGCTCATCCGCCAACCCGAGACCGCCGCGTACGTCAAGATGATCCGCGAGTACCGGCCCGTCGCCGGCTACGACGGCCACGAGTTCGGCAACTCCCGCGCCGGCGACCTGCCCATGCTGCCGCCCCGACACCAGAACGTCGCCCAGCCCATCTTCGACCAGTCCCAGGACATGATCGAAGGCCACATGTACGCCAAGGGCGCCGAAGCCGGCTGGTGGCCCTGCCCCTACGGCTGCGAGGGCGGCGGCAACGTCGGCCTCAGCGAGGAGACCATCCTCCGCAACACCCTCGGCCTGAAGAACGTCGTCAACTCCCTGCTCGAACTGCGCAGCTCCGGCGGCCAGACCCGCCCCGACGAGGGCAACGCGGCCAACAACCGCCGCCGCAAGACCTTCTCCGCCCTCTGGACCTTCCAGCAGTTCCTCGACTACCACCGGGCCGACCTGGCCGACATCACCAAGGCCCGCGCCGAGGCGATCACCTGGCAGGCCGCCAACACCGGCCGCCTCGTCTTCCGCGGCTCCCGACCCATCCCCGCCCACCCGGCACCGCACCCCGCCGACAGCCCGCCGCCGATCGACGCACCGCCGGCCAACCTCATCCTCGACAACGCGCCCTGCGCCTACAAACTCACCGAGGAGCAGTACCACGGCGCCCGCACCGACGGACCCGGCGGCGTCGGCACCACCGTCGCCGACCGCATCGCCGCACACGGCTGGAAGGTCGTCAAGACCGGCGACGGCTACTACGTCCCCCTCAACCAGCCCGAACGCGGCCTGATCCCGCTGCTGCTCGACGGGCAGGGCGTGGAGAACCTCACCGACGGCGAACGCGTCTACCCGACCCTCACCGGCCGGCGCACCGGCCCGCTCACCGTCACCGGGTTCACCTGCGCGGCCGACGCCACCATCACCGGCCCCGTCACCGTCCGCCCCGGCGCCGCGCTCGTCACCACCGGCACCACCATCACCGGCCCGGTCAACGCCAGCGGCGCCGCCGGCGTCCTGCTCGCCGACACCCGCGTCACCGGCCCGGTGCGCCTCACCGGCACCACCGGCGCGATCTCCCTGATCGACGTCACCGTCACCGGCCCGGTCGACCTGTCCGCCAACCGCACCGGCACCGACACGCCGCTGCTCGTCGGCAACAGCGTCACCGGCCCGCTCGCCTGCACCGGCAACACCCCCGCACCGGCCAACCTCAACATCCGCAACACCGTGACCGGCCCCCGCGCCGGCCAGTGCGCAACCCTGTGACACCCACCCGGTAACCGGTTGGCGCCGGCCGGACGGGACCCACGCCCGCCCGGCCGGCGCCACCCACCCGACCCGTGGAGACGTCGTGTCGTACCCCCGCACCACCTGGCGCCTCGCCGCCGCCACCGCGGCGACCCTGCTGCTCGCCACCACCGCCTGCACCACCGACGGCGGCACCGCCCACCCCGACCCGACCCCCGCCGCCGCCGTCGCGGTCACCGGACCACTCTGCGCCGCCCTGCCCACCGGCACCGAACCCGGCAACCCCACCGCACTCGCCGGCCAGCCCGTCGACAAGGCCCTGCAGTGGATGCCCACCGCCACCACCTTCGAGGCGGCGCTGCGCACCAGCGGCCTGCTCGCCGACCTCGACCACGACGGCCTCACCGTGCTCGCCCCCACCGACGACGCCTTCGCCGCCAAGTTCAACGACGACACCTGGGACACCCTCATGACCCGGGACCACGACAGGCTCCGCACCCTCGTCAAGGCGCACCTGATCGCCGGCGCCCACACCCTCGACCACCTCGCCGCCGCCGGCACCACCACCACCCTCGACGGCACCACCCTCACCGTCACCCGCACCGGCGCCACCACCCGCTTCGGCGACAAGGCCGACGCCGTCTGCGCCGACTACCAGGCCGCCGGCGCCCGCATCCACCTCGTCAACACGGTGCTCGGCCCCCTGCCCACCACCGCCGACGGCACCGGACACCGCGCCCACTGACACCCTCACCGCACCCCGACGATCCGCCGCGCCGTCGACCACAACCGCGGCAGGTACGCCAGCAC
This sequence comes from Micromonospora sp. WMMD812, assembly GCF_027497215.1. Lineage (NCBI taxonomy): Bacteria > Bacillati > Actinomycetota > Actinomycetes > Micromonosporales > Micromonosporaceae > Micromonospora > Micromonospora sp. WMMD812. Next base: position 1,064,417 of record NZ_CP114904.1, read on the forward strand.
CTCGTCCGCCCGACGCCGCCGGTCCGCCGGCGACGCCACCCCCAGATCCGCCAACGCCGCCTCGAACAACGGCACCAACGCGGCACCCCGCTCCGGCGCGTCCGCCGCCAGGATCGCGTGACACCGCGCGTACGTCGCCACGATCCAGAACATCGCCTCCCGGTGCCAACCCGCCTCGATCAGCTCCCGCGAACCGTCCACCACCACCGGCCGCGCCACCGGCGTCACATCGGCGCTGAACAAGAACCGGGTCCGCGCCACCGACGCCGCCACGTCGAACGTCCGCGCCAACCCCGCCAGATGCTCCCGCACCCGACCCGCCGACACCCCACCACCGTCGAGCAGCCCCAACAGCTCCGGATACCGCTCCGGCAAACCGTGCTCGGCCAGCACCTCCCGCACCGCCACGTAGCGCCGCCGCACCGTCGGATTACGCAGCCCCGCCACCAGCAACACGTGCGTGGTCACCCCGGTCGGGAACAACCACCCCGTCACGTCCTGCGCCAGCGGCGCCGCCGGATCCCACGCCCGCAACCCGTCGGCCACCCGCCGCCGCGCCTGCGCGCACCGCCGCAGCACCCATTCCGGGTCCGCGAAGCCCGCCCCCACCCGCTCCCGCACCACCGCCAACCGCCCGGTCGGATCCGCCAGCACCGGGTCCGCACGGAAACACCCCGCCAGGTGGTACGACCCCAGTACCGCCTCCGGGTCGGCCACCTCCGCCCACGGCAGCTCCGACACCTCCAGCAGCACGCCACCCCACCGGAACTTGCCCACCTTCCGGACCGGCCCCTCCCGCACCACCAGCACGTCCACGTCGGACGTCGCCGGCACCTCCGCAGACCCCGGCAACCACGCCACCGACCCACTCAGGAACGCACCCCGGAACCCCGGACCCGTCGCCGCGTGCTCCCGCACCCACCGCGCCGCCACCGCGCGTGCCGCATCCACCCGCATCCGTCGCTAACCCTCCCCGTCTGCCGCCGGCACCAGCGCGGCCAACGCCCGGTTGGTGCGGTTGGCCCGCACCGCGTCGCGCTGCTGCCCGGCCGTCACCTCGATGTACGTCTGCGACGACGCCAACGACGCGTGCCCCAGCAACCGCATGATCTCCGCCGCGCTCGCCCCGTCCTCAGCCAACCGCGTCGCGAACGTGTGCCGCAACGCGTGCAACCGCGCCCCACGCGGCACCCGGTCACCGATGCCCGCCCTCCGGTAACAAGACTCCACCAGGTACTGCAACCCGCCCCGACGCAGCGGCTCGCCCCGCCGGTCCACCAGCAGCGGCGAGTCCGGCCGTACGCTGCGCGCGCCGAACCGGCGCCGCCGGCTGTCCAGGTAGTCGGCCACCACCCGCTCCAGCCCCGCCTCGATCGGCACCGTGCGCGGACGTCCACCCTTGCCCGACACGTCCACCCGCCGCTCACCCGCACGACCGTTCACCGACCCCACCCGCAGCGCCAGCAGCTCGGACAGGCGCAGCCCCGCGCAGAGCGCCAGCGCCAGCACCGCGAGGTCCCGCTGCGGCCACGGGTCACGCTGCCGACCGTCGTCGCGCACGACCGCGGCCAGCAGCTCCTCCGGGGTGTCCTCGCCCCGCAGCGGCTTGGGCTGGGGGAGCGGCGTGCGGGGCCGTCCCACCGCCGGCATCGGATTTCCCGGTACGACCTCCTCGGCCACCAGGAAGGTGAAGAAGCTGTTCCAGGTGGACCAGGCACGGTGGACGGAGGCGGCGGCGCGGGGCGTGGCGAATCGGGCGAACGCCGCCCGCATGACGCGCGGGGAGAGGGCGGACACCCGCAGGCCGTCGAGGGGGAGGGGAGGGGTGAACGCCTCCCCGGCCAGGGCCGCGACGCTGCGCAGATCCCGCCGGTACGCCTCCAGCGTGTGCGGGGACGGCTTGCGGGTCGCCCGAGCGGTCAGGAACTCCTCGATCAGCTGACCCACCGATTCGTCCTGTTTGTCATGCATAAGGCATATTATGCATGACTTTCGCGTTTCGAACCATGATCGATCATGAAAGCACGCCGGGGGAGAGCGGCGGAGCAGGCGGCCTGAGCGCCGGAGGTCGACCTCAGGGAGCGGGCGGCCGACGCCGCGAACCGTTGGTTTCCGCGCCGCCTGCAATGCCGGGTCTGCTGCAGGCGGGTTCTGCTGCACGAAGGTGCTCCACGTCGGTCCTTTCGAGCTGAGTACACAAACGACTCAGCGGCACGCGCGGCGCCTGCCGGCCGCCGGCCAGGTCGAGGGCCCGCATAACCCGCCGGCCCCTCCGCATCCACCTGATCAACACCAAGTCCCTGATATGGCGGCATGCGGAAGGCGCGGATGCCGCCATATCGCGGAGCTGGTGCTGGTGTTGATCAGGGCGGTTGCTCCGTTGATCGGCTCGCCTTTCCGGGAGTCGGGCATCCCGGCTGCAGCGATACCGCGCCATCGCGGCAACCGCGTCGGTCAGCCGAGCCACTGACCGGCCCGCGCACGTGGTCGGCAACTCGCTACCGGACCGCGCCGAGCCCGGTGCCCAGCGGCCCGCGCCGCTGGATGAGAGCGGGCAGGCGCCCGCACGAGCGCCGGCGAGCCGGATCGCGACCGCAGGCCCCGGCCAGGCATCACGTGCCGGCCGCCCGCCGATGGTGACCACACCGAAGTGCGTGTGCCCGGGGCTCGGTCGTTCGCTGGGCCGCGATCCAAGGCCGCCCGGGGCTCGGTCGTTCACTGGGCCGCCGTCCAAGGCGCGTCGCGTGTGCGCGTCCACGACGGGTGCGGCCACGGGAGGTCGGCTAGCCCCTCTCGGGGAGGCCCGCTTCGCTCAACTTGACATAATGTGCATTATCGAATCGTGCGGTGGGACGAGCCGAGATCGACTCGTCCCACGTGTCACTTCTCATTCATCCCTGAGCCATTCTCATAACTTGAGCATCTCCTCGGTCTTTCACTTACTTGAGCCACGGCCGGGGCACCCGCGGGCCGCTGGGGATCCCGTCGCCCAACGCTGCGTGACCCGTCCGGGCCGACGTACCCCACAACGAACCCGGACAAAAGGCAGACGCCGAACCCGAACCCCGTAGCGCCCAAACCCGCCCGCCTCCCCTGATCCAGAGCCGCCCAAAGGCTGGCGATGTCGGGGTGCGGGCTGACCTCCCGAGGTAGGTACGGAATCCCAGGGTCGTGGTATTGGCTCGTTCCAGAAAGTAGATGATCGTCAAATAACTGAGAGTAACGATCGACCGAGTCGGCAAAGATCCTTAGCTACATCGGCATACGCTCATCTGGCCGAAGTGCGGACATTCGATCGACACCAGACTGCCGTCTCGCCGCACGCGGGAGCGCCACGGTGGTTAGGGCTGGGCGGGATCGGTGGTCTGCACCAGGGCGACGCCGAGACCGGTCGTGGCGGCGGTGATCGGCTGGCCCCCGATGAGAGTGGGTCAGGAGACGAATCGGACCTCCGGAAAGGCCGGGTTCGGGCCGTTGAGCAGGCGCTGCCGTCGGTGACGTAGGTGCAGCTCGAAGAAGGCAAGCGGGTAGGCCTGCTGGATGCGTACCGCCCGGAACGGGTCGAGGGTACCGATCCAGTCGGCGAGGTCGTCGTCGCTCATCCCGATGATCGACGCCAGTTGCGGGATCAGCCATTGGGGGTCGCAGTACGCCCCGTGGGTCGTGCCGTCGACGTGCACCTGGCGCCGCCACCCGTGCAGGAGCGGCCAGAACTCGGCGACGCCGGACTCTTCGGCGCCGGGGGTGAAGATCGCGGTCATCAGCATGAACGGCCGGTCGAGATCGGCGACGGGTGGTTGCGACAGCATTGGACCGTCGAGGCTGAGTCCGGCCTGCACGCGCGGGTCGGAGTTCATGACGAGGGCCGTGGCGGTCGCGCCCTTCGAGAAGCCGTACATGCCGATGCGGCGCGGGTCGAGAGCGGCGCCCAGGCCGGCCGGCAGCGGGCGGCACTGGGCGTCGGGGTTGCGGCCGGCGGCGAGGTCCTCGATGCGGTCGAGGACGAATTGAATGTCGTGGGCATGGTCCCATGGTGTGACCGACACGTCGTCGTCAGGAACAGTGGGGGCGCCGTCGGGAGACTCGCCGAACGAGTCGTACGGGTGGTCAACCGTGACAGCCACGTAGCCGTGGCTGACAAGTTCCTGCACGACAATGGTGGTCTCGGAACGGTAGCCGCCGGCGCCGTGGGAGAAGACGACCACGGGTCGCCGGCCGGCTGCCTGGAGCACCGGGGCGCCCTCGTGGCCGGCGGTGAGGGGCGCCGCCGCGACATCGGCGTCGAACCCGTTGGCCGCGAGCAGCGCAGCCATCGGCGCGGCGGGCAGCCACGGTGCCACCGGATGACGCCAGGCATCCCGACCGGCGGGATACCAGACGCTGACCATGAGTTCGCGGTGGTGCCCCGGGCCGGCGACCGGGTCCGGGCGGGATCTGTCGACCAGGTGCAGCGGCACGGTGCCGACTCGGTGCGGTCCGGTGGGTGCGGGCAGCGTGGGCCGTGCCGGGCCGGAAGCGGCCTGCGCCGGGGCCGCCCACCCGGTGCCGAGCGGCACGGCGGCCCCGGTGGCGAGCGCGGTGGCGAGCAGACGTCGGCGGGTCAGCGCGGTTGTCATCGGTCCTCCGGGGTGTCGCGGGTCTCAACTCGTACGATGAGCAGCTTCAGTCGCTCGATCTCCTCGGCGAGCGCGGTGGTGCCGGCGGGGGTGAGGCTGATCCAGGTGCGGCCCCGGCGTCCTTCGTAGCCCTTCTCGACCTCGATCAGGGCGGCCGCCTCAAGCACGTTCAGGTGCTTGGAGAGGTTGCCGGCGGTCAGGTCGAGTTGGGTGCGCAGGTAGCCGAACTCGACGGGGCGGGCCTCGTGCGCGATGGTGAGGATGCCGAGTCGCACTCGCTGGTGCACCACGTCGTCCAGCCCCGTGACCGGGTGCGGGGCAACGGGGTTCGGGGTGTCGGTCACGGCCGTCGCCGTTGCCGCCGGCGGGCGGCCGCGAAGCCGGCCGCGCCCAGCAGTAGCACAACGCCGCTGATGAGCTGCGGCACCGCGAAGTGCGCCCGGATTCCCCAGTGGGACGGTCCCCAGCCGGAGTTCATCGGCAGCACCAGCAGCACCAACGCCAGGTAGCCGGCGGTGAACAGCAGCAGCCCGAGGTTGCGCTCCAGCCGTGCCAGCACTAGCAACGCGAGCCCGATCATGCCCCACGGCGCGAGAAGCCGGTCCAGCACGAACCACCAGTACGGCAGCGGGTCCATCGGCGCCGGGTGGTTCGAGAAGTACAGGGCGGCGGCCACCCACGCGGCAGTGAACAGGGCGGTCGTCGCGGCACCGGTGATCGTGTAGGGCAGGACCCGGGCACCCAGCCCCCGCGCCCGCGCGGCCCGCACGTAACAGACGGCGATGACCGCGTACGCCAGCAGCAGCGCCGGCGGCCAGTAGTACAGCACGCCCCGGCGCGCGAACTGGCAGCTGCCGTCGGGGTAGCAGTGCTCCGTCATGCCGAACCAGTCGAACGGGATCCCTACGAGCGTCACCGCGGCGAGCACCAGCAGCGCGAACCAGGTCATCCGCTGGTCAACCCGCACCCGATGGGCGAGGTTGCGCACGTCGGACAGCAGCCGGCGAGGATCGCCGCCGACGGGCACCGAGTCGGTAGTCATGCCAATAGGTTTCCATGGCAAACTCATTGGCGCTAGTGCTAGGTTGGCGAAAGGTTGTCCGCATGATCGACGGGAGATGCAGCGTGGCGAGGGTCCAAGTTCAGGCGGTCATCGACGCTCCGCCCGACCCCGTGTGGGACGCCGTCGCCGATATCGGCGCCGTCACCGCACGCTGCTGCCCGGACGGGTCACGGACACGCAGGTCGAGGGAGACACCCGGATCCTCACCATGCCGGATGGCTCACGGATCCGTGAGCTGATCGTCTTGATCGATCACTCCATCCGCCCCAGGCATACGCGGTCGTCGAGGGGCAAGGGCTGCCTGTGACGTACCACTACGCCGAGCTCCAGGTAGTCGACGAAGGCGACCGCAGTCGCTTGGTCTGGACCACCGCTGTACTGCCGCACGCCATGGCGGATTCTCACTAACTTGGGCCACTGCAGCTCAGGAGCTATCCGTGTGGCTCAGGTCAACTGAGAAATGACACGGGTGCCGGTCAGGAGCCGACGTACGTTGCCAGGTGCTCGCCGGTGAGGGTGGAGCGGGCGGCGACGAGGTCGGCGGGCGTGCCCTCGAAGACGACCCGGCCGCCGTCGTGGCCGGCCCCCGGACCGAGGTCGATGATCCAGTCGGCGTGCGCCATCACGGCCTGGTGGTGCTCGATGACGATGACCGACTTGCCGGAGTCGACGAGTCGGTCGAGCAGGCCCAGCAGGTGCTCGACGTCGGCGAGGTGGAGGCCGGTGGTCGGTTCGTCGAGGACGTAGACGCCGCCCTTCTCGGCCATGTGCGTGGCCAGCTTGAGCCGCTGCCGCTCGCCGCCGGACAGTGTGGTGAGCGGCTGACCGAGGCTGAGGTAGCCGAGCCCGACGTCGGCGAGCCGCTGGAGGATGGCGTGCGCGGCTGGCGTACGCGCGTCGCCGGCGCCGAAGAACTCCTCGGCCTCGGTCACCGACATGGCGAGGACCTCGCTGATGTCGCGGCCGCCGAAGCGGTATTCCAGCACCGATGCCTGGAACCGCTTCCCCTCGCACTCCTCGCAGACGGTGGCGACACCGGCCATCATCGCCAGGTCGGTGTAGATGACGCCGGCGCCGTTGCAGGTGGGGCACGCGCCCTGGGAGTTGGCGCTGAACAGGGCCGGCTTCACGCCGTTCGCCTTGGCGAAGGCCTTGCGGATCGGGTCGAGCAGGCCGGTGTAGGTCGCCGGGTTGCTGCGTCGCGAGCCGCGGATGGCGCCCTGGTCGACCGACACCACCCCGTCGCGGCCGGAGACCGAGCCGTGGATCAGTGAGCTCTTTCCCGAGCCGGCCACGCCCGTCACCACCACCAGCACGCCGAGCGGGATGTCGACGTCGACGTCGCGCAGGTTGTGGGTGCCGGCGCCGCGGACCTGCAGCACTCCCCCCGGTGTCCGCACCGACGGCTTGACCGAGGCCCGGTCGTCGAGGTGCCGCCCGGTCAGCGTGCCGGCGGCACGCAGCCCCTCGACGGTGCCCTCGAAGACCACCTCGCCGCCGGCGGTGCCGGCGCCCGGGCCGAGGTCGACGACGTGGTCGGCGATCGCGATCGCCTCCGGCTTGTGCTCCACGACGAGCACCGTGTTGCCCTTGTCGCGCAGCTGCAGCAGCAGCTCGTTCATGCGCTGGATGTCGTGGGGGTGCAGGCCGATGGTGGGCTCGTCGAAGACGTAGGTGACGTCGGTCAGCGAGGAGCCGAGGTGGCGGATCATCTTGGTGCGCTGCGCCTCACCTCCGGAGAGCGTGCCCGACGGCCGGTCGAGCGAGAGGTAGCCGAGCCCGATCTCCACGAACGAGTCGAGGGTGTGCTGCAGTTTCGTCAGTAGCGGGGCCACGGACGGCTCGTCGAGGCCGCGCACCCACGCGGCGAGGTCGCTGATCTGCATCGCGCAGGCGTCGGCGATGCTGATGCCGGCGATCTTCGACGAGCGGGCCGCCTCGCTGAGCCGGGTGCCGCCGCAGTCGGGGCAGGTGGTGAACGTGACGACCCGCTCCACGAAGGCGCGGATGTGTGGCTGCATCGAGTCGACGTCCTTGGCCAGCATCGACTTCTGGATCTTCGGGATCAGACCCTCGTACGTCAGGTTGATGCCCTCGATCTTGATTTTGACCGGCTCCTTGTAGAGCAGGTCGTGCAGTTCCTTCTTGGTGAACTTGCGGATCGGCTTGTCGGGGTCGAAGAAGCCGCAGCCGCTGAAGATGCGGCCGTACCAGCCGTCCATGCTGTAGCCGGGGATGGTGAGGGCGCCCTCGTTGAGGGACTTGCTGTCGTCGTAGAGCTGGGTCAGGTCGAAGTCGGTGACCGAGCCCATGCCCTCGCAGCGCGGACACATGCCGCCGGTGATGCTGAAGCTGCGACGCTCCTTCACGGTCTGCCCGGCGCGCTCGACGGTGACCGCGCCCGCTCCGCTGATCGAGGCCACGTTGAACGAGAACGCCTGGGGCGAGCCGATGTGTGGCTGCCCGAGCCGGCTGAAGAGGATGCGCAGCATCGCGTTGGCGTCGGTCACGGTGCCGACCGTCGAGCGGGGGTTGCCGCCCATCCGCTCCTGGTCGACGATGATCGCCGTGGTCAGCCCGTCGAGGACGTCGACCTCGGGCCGGGCCAGGGTCGGCATGAAGCCCTGCACGAAGGCGCTGTAGGTCTCGTTGATCATCCGCTGGGACTCCGCGGCGATCGTGCCGAACACCAGCGAGCTCTTGCCCGAGCCGGAGACGCCGGTGAACACCGTCAGGCGGCGTTTCGGGATCTCGATGCTGACGTCCTTGAGGTTGTTCTCGCGCGCGCCCTGCACGCGGATCAGGTCGTGGCTGTCGGCGACGTGCGGCTCCGGCGACTGGGTGTCCGTGCTGGTGGCCATGCTGTTCGTCTCTCCATCTGTGCGGCGGGCCGCCGTCGTCTTCGTCGGCGTCGCCTGGCTTGATCTGATCACGGTCGAGCGGTATGTCTGGTTCTGGGTCGTCGGCGCGACGGTGGCGGTGCGGCTGATCGGCGACGCCGGGCGGGCTGGCGTGGGCCGGGTCGCCGTCGGCGCAGGAACCACGGTAGCCGCGCCGCCGCGGTCCGTGGAGTCCCGGCGCGCCCGGCCGGGCGTCGGGCCGGCGGGCGGCCGTCGCGCCTCGGCTCACGGTCGGACGGCTCGGTCGCCTCGCGCGCAGGTGCGGCGCGGGGGCTCCGGAATCGGCGGTGCGCCGCGGCTCAGCGAAGCTCGTTGACGCGGATGAGGTTGCCCGTGGGATCACGGAACGCGCAGTCGCGCACGCCGTAGGGCTGCTCGGTCGGCTCCTGGACGACGTCGGCGCCGCTGGCCTGCAGGCGGTCGAAGACGCCGTCGAGGTCGTCGGTGGCCAGGGTGACGGCGCCGTAGCTGCCCTTGGCGATCAGCTCGAGGATGGTGCGGCGCTCGTCGTCGGTGATGCCGGGGTCGGCGGCCGGCGGGTGCAGGACGATGGAGGTGCCCGGCTGGTCGACGGGACCGACCGTGATCCAGCGCATCCCCTCGTAGCCGACGTCGTTGCGGACCTCGAAGCCGAGGGTGTCGCGGTAGAACGCCAGGGCGGCGTCGGCGTCGGTGTGCGGGAGGAAGGCGTAGTGGATGGTGATGTTCATGGGGGTCACGCTAGCTACGGCGCGGTGACGGGTGCTTCTCGATTCCTGACCGGTCTGGTCACCTGCTTCGAGAGGCAGGAGGGGATCTCCGCCGCCGCGTCGGCCGCCCGGGCGCGGTAGGTGCTCGGTGGCACCCCGACCAGTTCGGTGAAGCGGGTGCTGAAGGTGCCCAGCGATGAACAGCCGACCGCGAAACAGACGTCGGTGACGCTGAGGTCGCCCCGGCGCAGCAGCGCCATGGCGCGTTCGATGCGCCGCGTCATGAGGTAGGAGTACGGCGATTCGCCGTACGCCTGCCGGAACTGGCGGCTGAGGTGTCCGGCGGACATGTTCACGCCGCGGGCGAGCGCCTCCACGTCCAGCGGTTGCGCGAACTCCCGGTCCATCCGGTCGCGAACGCGGCGCAGACGGGCGAGGTCGTTCAGGCGCTGTTCCTCAGCGGAGGTGCTGGTCACACCCAAGATCGTGCCATGTCGGGCCGAAGTTGCCCAGCGGCTCTCCCCCGTCGTCGCGTCGCCGCGGGCACCCCGGCGGGGTGACCCGCGGCGACGCGGGTGCGGTCAGGACCAGGACACCTGCGGGGACGGGTAGAAGTCGACGCCCTGCGCGCGCCAGCGGGGTGCCTGCTCCCCCAGCCGGGCGCGGAACGCCTCCCAGTCGTGGCTGCCGGCCGTCGACCAGCCGAGTTCGGCGATCGCGGGCAGGCGCGGGAACGCCATGTACTCGATGTCGTCGAGCGTGCGCAGCGTCTCCGACCACAGGGGCGCCTCGACGCCGAGGATCGCCGACTCGCCGACGCCGGTCACCCGGGTCGCCGGGTCCCAGTCGTACGCGTCGCGGACCTCGATGTAGGCGGCCCAGGACAGGCCGAGTCGGGTGTTGGGGTCGTACTTCATGTCGAGGTACGCCTTGTTCGCGGGCGACATGACGACCTTGTTGCCGCGGGCGGCGGCCTCGGCGAGGTCGGCGTTGGTGCGGCCGGTGCCCCAGAACTGGGCCACGACGTCGGTCGGCGGGTCGACCTGCATGACCTCGTTCCAGCCCGAGGCGCGCTTGCCGTACTTGCTGACCATCGGGAGGACCCGCTGCATGAAGGTGCGGTAGTCCTCGTCGGTGGTGGCGTGCGCCTCGTCGCCGCCGACGTGCAGGAACGGGCCGGGGGTGATCGCGGCGACCTCACGGATGACGTCCTCGACGAACCGGTAGGTGAGTTCGTCGTCGATGCACAGCGAGCTGTAGCCGACGGCGATGTCGGTACGCGGCGGCGGGGCGACGCCGTCGCAGTTGAGTTCGGCGTACGTCGACTGGGCGGCGTTGGTGTGCCCCGGCATGTCGATCTCGGGGACGATCGTGATGTGCCGTGCGGCGGCGTAGGCGACGACGGCCTTGTAGTCGGCCTTGGTGAGGTAACCGGGGCCGACGCCGTCGACACCGGTGCCGGGGCCGCCGCCGACGGTGGTGAGCCGCGGCCAGGAGTCGATCTGGATGCGCCAGCCCTGGTCGTCGGTCAGGTGCAGGTGCAGGTAGTTGATTTTGTACTGGCTGAGCAGGTCGACGTAGGCGTTGATCTCGGGGACGGTGTGGAAGTGCCGGGCGATGTCGAGCATCGCCCCCCGGTACGCGAAGCGCGGGTGGTCGACGATCCGGCCGCCGGGCACGCTCCAGGTGACCCGCTGCCGGGTGGGCGCCTCGATCTTCGCGGGCAGCAGTTGGCGCAGCGTCTGCGTTCCGGCGAACAGGCCGGCCTCGCTGTTCGCCCGGATGGTCACCCGGCGCTGGGTCACGTCGAGTTGGTAGCCCTCCTGGCCGACGCGCGCGTCGGCGCCGCCGATGAGCAGGGCGATCTCGGGCAGTGGTGTCGAGCGGATCGGCAGGACCGGCAGTGGGTAGCCGGTCGCGGGGCGCAGGGTGTCGGCGAGTTGCCGTCCCACCCGCCAGGCGGCGGCTGAGCCGGGTGCGGTGCGGATGATGGTGTGTGGGCGGAGCGTGAACGCGTCCCGGGCGTCGGGGCGGGTCTCGACCGGTGCGGGGATGACATCGCTCAGCTGCCGTTCCGGGGCGGCCGGCGTGGCGGCGGCCGGGGCTCCCGGGAGGACGATCGGCAGTCCGAGTGCGGCTATGGCCAGCAGCCGCGTCATGGTGTTCCGGCGACGCATGAATACCTCCGGACCTTGTCGTGATCGGCGGCGATCGATCAGTTCCCGCACGCTACCCGCGCCGGGCCCGGACTGTAAACCTTCCTTATCGTGGTTGGACGTCGGCGTCCCCGTGCGCGCCGATCACACCGGACGGGCTGGCCTTGTCCCTCCCGCCAGCGGCGCCGGCACGGCGATCGGGGCCGGAGGCGCGGCGATTCGCCTGTGGTGAAAGGGACACCGAGCGTTGCGCCGGATCCCGTGATGGGCAATCATCGATCTCACCTGCGCCAGGGGGAGGTCGCGTGGGCAAGCGGATCGCGGGGGTCTTCCGTCGCCGTCTGCGCTGGCGCCTGCGCCGGGTCGCCGGTTCCCTGGCGCTGGTGGTGCTGTCCGTGGCGCTGCTCGCGTGGGGTCGGGCCGAGGACGGCTACGACCGCGACGTGCTGCTCAACATCGGTGCCAGCGTCGTCATCGTCGCGCTCACGTACGCGATCTTCGATCCGCTCTTCGAGGAGCTGCGGCGGTCCCGCGTGGAGGAGCATCCACGCCTGGACGACGAGGAGTTCAGCGCGCACGTGGCCGGCGCGACCAGCGTGGTGGCGATCATGGATACGGGAAGTCACCTGCTCGAGGGCGGTGGCCGTGAGCGCTTCCTGAACGCGCTGCGGGCGGCGCTCGGCAACGGGGTGGTCGTCCGGGTCCTGCTGCTCGACCCGGACTCGGCCGCGGCGTCGCAGCGGGCGGAGGAGATCAGGCCGGTGGACGTGCGCAGGGTGTTGGTGGACAATCTGCGCCGGCTCAACGAGTTCGCGACGTCGCTCGACAAGGGGCTGCGGGCGAGGTTCCACGTGCGCATCTACGACGCGTCGCCGTCGATCCACATGTTCCGGTGGGACGACAAGGCCCTGATCTCGTTCTTTCCGATCGGGGCGCGGGCGTCGGCGTCGCCGCACCTCGAGGTGTTCATGGCCAGTCCGCTCGGTGACTTCGTGGAGAGCCGCTTCGACGAGTTGTGGCGCCATCCCAGCACGCGGCACCTCGACGAGTACGTCTGCCTGCCGTTGACGGTCAGCCACGGCTCGACGGTGCTGCGCTCCTGTGCGGTGCACTTCGTCGCCGAGGGTGACGAGTGGTGCATCGACGGATCGCCGATGGTGGACCAGTTGACCGACCACGGCACCGGCCCACTGGAGGTGCGGCTGTCCCGGTCGTTGGCCGTGAACGGCTGGTCGGGCACGTCGTTCCGGCTGGTGCGGGTCGACGGCGACGAGGAACGGATGCGGGTGCTGGCGTTGTTCGACGCGAAGTACGGCCCGCGGAACGTCACCGGTCCGGGTCGGGCCCGCATCGCGTTGCGGCTGATCCCGACGCTGGAGCTCGTGAGCGGCGTCGGCGACGGTGGGTCGGGCGACGGCGCGGAGGTGTCCGGCACCGCGTGACGGGTCCCGTCGCGGTCGCCGGCGGGGCGCCCGTCAGGCAGTCCCGGGTCGGCGGGCCAGCACCAGGGTGGTGCGCAGGTCGAGCACGACCGTGCCGCCGAACCCGTCGACCAGGGCGCGGACGGCGTCGAGGGCGCGGGCCCGCTCGTCGACCGGGCGGGTGCGGAACGGCCCGAAGGTGCCGATCAGCTGCTGGTACCGGTCGGTGGTCAACGGCAGGTGCCGGCTGGTCGTCTCGGTTCGGACGTCGGTGAACAGGCCGCTGGCGATGATGTCGTCGTGCAGCCAGGTCGGGGGCCGGTCGCGGACGGTGGGGTCGATCGCCCGGAGGGTGGCATCGATCGCGGCGGCCTGGTCCGGGTCGGCGTAGGCGTACCGGTGGCCGAAGGCGGCGAGGGTGCCGCCGGGGGTGAGCGCGGCGTGGGCGCGCGGGTTGCGGGTGGCGGGGTCGAGCCAGTGCCAGGCCAGCGCGGCGGCGATCAGGGGTACGCCGCCGGCGGGTGGCCGCCACTGCTCGAAGCTCTCGGTGCGGACCTGGACCTGAGGGTGCTTCGCGGTGAGCCGGGCCGCCATCCGGGGGTCCGGTTCCAGGCAGGTGATCGGCGCGCCGAGGCGCAGCAGCACGTCGGTGCCCTTGCCGGTGCCGGCGCCGATCTCGACCACGTGCGCCGGGGCGGTGCCGTGGTAGTCGAGGATCGTGCGGGCGATCTCGGTGGGATAGCCGGGGCGGACGTCGTCGTAGACGTGGGCGACCTCGCCGAAGACCATGCGCACGCCGTCATCCTGGCACGCGGCGGAGCGCGCCGGCGTCCGCGCGGCGCGGAGCATGCCGGCGTCCGCGCGACGCGCGTCGACCTGTGCGGGTCGACCGTTCGGCTCACCGGAACGACCGTCCGGCGACGATCCGGTTTGTATACGGTTTTCCGCGGCCGGTCCGCGGGGGCATGAAGTGGGGAGGATTTTCCATCCTCACCGGAGAGGAAGCATCGACATGCTTTCCGCACTCGATCGTCGGCACACCGTCGCGCCGCCGGGGTACAGCCGCTGGCTGATCCCCCCGGCGGCGTTGGCGATCCATCTCTGCATCGGGCAGGTCTACGCGACGAGCGTGTACAAGAACTCGCTCATCGCGCACTTCGACACGAGTCAGACCGCGATCGGCATCATCTTCAGCATCGCGATCGTGATGCTCGGGTTGTCGGCCGCGGTGGCGGGCACGTGGGTGGAGGCGAACGGGCCGCGGAAGGCGATGTTCGTCTCCGCGTCCTTCTGGGCGGCCGGCTTCCTGGTCGGGGCGCTGGGAATCGCGACGCGGCAGTTGTGGCTGCTGTACCTGGGGTACGGGCTGCTGGGCGGCATCGGCCTGGGCATCGGCTACATCTCCCCCGTGTCCACGTTGATCAAGTGGTTCCCGGACCGGCCCGGGCTGGCGACCGGTCTGGCGATCATGGGTTTCGGTGGTGGCGCGATGGTCGCCTCTCCCCTGTCCCGGCAGTTGCTGTCGTTCTACGACCCGGGCTACGACCCGGCCAACGCGGGCTCGACGGCGTCCGGCGGCGCGCTGGTGTGGCTGTTCGTGACGCTGGGCATCGGCTACTTCCTGGTCATGATGTTCGGGGTGTTCAACGTGCGGGTGCCGGCGCCGGACTGGCGGCCGGCGGGCTTCGACCCGGCGCAGGTGGCGGCGAAGCCGTTGGTGACCGCGGCGAACGTGTCGGCGGCGAACGCGGTGAAGACCCGGTCGTTCTGGCTGCTGTGGGTGGTGCTGTTCTGCAACGTGACCGCCGGCATCGGGATCCTGGAGCAGGCGAGTCCGATGATCCAGGACTTCTTCCGCGACAACGGCGTCTCGGCGGTGTCCGTGGCCGCGGCCGGTGGCTTCGTCGGTCTGCTGTCGCTGTTCAACATGGCGGGCCGGTTCGTGTGGTCGTCCACGTCGGACGTGATCGGCCGTAGGCCGATCTACATGCTGTACCTGGGTGTCGGCATGGTGCTGTACGCGCTGCTGGCGGCGGTGGGGCACTCGGCGACGGCGTTGTTCGTGCTGTTGGCGTGCGTGATCCTCTCGTTCTACGGCGGCGGGTTCGCGACGGTGCCGGCGTACCTGCGGGACCTGTTCGGCACGTTCCAGGTGGGCGCGATCCACGGGCGGCTGTTGACGGCGTGGTCCGCGGCGGGGATCGCCGGGCCGCTGATCGTGAACGGGTTCCTGGACGCGCAGGGCGAGCCGGGGACGTTGACGGCGGCGGCGTACCGGCCGGCGCTGTTCACGATGGTCGGGGTGTTGGCGGTGGGGTTCGTCGCCAACCTGCTGATCCGGCCGGTCCCCGACCGGTTCCACGAGCGGACCCTGCGGGACCCCGACGGTGAGGTCGAGCCGGCGACGGCGGAGAGGAGCGGTACGCGATGAACGGCAACCCGCGCGGGCAGCAGGCCCGACTGTGGATCTCCTGGCTGGTGGTGTCGGTGCTGCTGGGCTACGGCGTGGTCCAGACGGTGATCACGGCGGCGAAGTTGTTCACGAGCTGACGACCGAGCCCTCCGCCCCCCTCCCCGCGATCGTGCCCGTGACGGCCGGGCCTAGCGCCCGGAATCAGGGCCGAAACCGCACGGTCGCGGGGCCGGGGCGGGCGTCAGAGGCCGCCGGCGACGCGGAGCACCGTGCCGGTGGTGTACGAGGCGTCGGGGCCGAGCAGCCACGCGATGGCGCCGGCGACCTCGTCGGCCTCGCCGGCGCGGCCCAGCGGGATGCGCCCGGCCGCGGTGTCGGGCCGGTCGGGCACGCCGGAGACGGCGTGGATGTCGGTGCGGATGATGCCGGGGGCGACGGCGTTGACCCGGATGCCGCGGGGGGCGAGCTCCTTGGCCAGGCCGACGGTGAGGGTGTCGGTGGCCGCCTTGACGGCGGCGTAGTGGATGTACTCGCCGGGGCTGCCGAGGGTGGCGGCGGCGGACGAGACGTTGACGATCGCGGCGCCGGCGGTCATCCGGCGGGCGGCCTGCTGGGCGCAGAGGACGTACCCGATGAGGTTGACGTCGACGACGCGGCGCAGGTCGTCGGCGTCGAGGTCGACGAACGGGCCGATCGGGCTGGTGACACCGGCGTTGTTGACCAGGCCGGTGAGGTCGCCGAGGTCGGCGGCGGCGTCGAAGAGCGCGCCCACCTGGTCCGGGTCGGTGGTGTCGGCGGGCAGGGCGACGCCGCGCCGACCGGCGGCGTGGATGTCGGCGAGGACCGCCGTGGCCGCGTCGTGGTCCCGGCGGTAGCCGAAAGCGACGTGGTGGCCGGCGTGGGCGAGCCGGCGGGCGGTGGCGGCGCCGATGCCGCGGCTGCCGCCGGTGATGATCGTGACCGGTTCCAAGGCGCCTCTCCCCCTGCCGTGACCGTTGCCGCGACGTTACCGTGGCCGGCACGTACCGATGCGGAGGTGAAGATCACATGACACGGGCGTTGGTGCTGGGCGGCGGTGGGGTGACCGGGGTCGCGTGGGAGTGGGGGGTGCTGGCCGGGCTCGCCGAGCGGGGGGTGGCGCTCGCCGACGCGGATCTGGTGGTGGGCACGTCGGCCGGCTCGGTGGTGGGCGCGCAGCTGTGTTCCGGCGGGCCGGTCGAGGAGTCGTTCGAGGCGCAGGTGGCGCCGCCGCGGGGCGAGGTCGCGGCGCGGCTCGGGTTCGCGGCGGTGGCGCGGCTGCTGTGGGCCGGTGGGCGCAGCCGCGACGCGGTGGCGGCGCGGGCGCGGATCGGGGCGATGGCGCTGGCGGCGCGTACGCCGTCGGAGGCCTCCCGGCGGGCGGTGATCGAGTCGCGGCTGCCGCGTCGGGAGTGGCCGGCGCGGCGGCTGCTGGTGACGGCGGTGGACGCGCACTCGGGTGAGTTCGTGGTGTTCGACGCCGGTTCCGGGGTGTCGTTGGTGGACGCGGTGGGGGCCAGTTGCGCGGTGCCGGGGGTGTGGCCGCCGGTGACTATCGGCGGTCGCCGGTTCGTCGACGGGGGGATGCGGTCGCCGGTGAACGCGGATCTGGCCTCGGGGGCGGAGCGGGTGGTGGTGCTGGCGCCGACGGCCGCCGCGTTCGGTCCGATGCCCCGGTTGTCGGCGCAGGTGGCGGCGTTGCGGGCGGCCGGGGCGCGGGTGGCGGTGGTGACGCCGGACGCGGCGGCGCGGGCCGCGATCGGGCGTAACGTGCTGGACCCGGCGCGTCGGGCGGCGGCGGCGCGGGCGGGGCGGACGCAGGCGGCGGCGGTGGCGGACGAGGCGGCGGCGGTCTGGGGCTGATCCTCTAGGCTCCGCCCGTCGGTGTCGAGGTGGAGGTGGACGGTGCTGGACGTCGGGGACATGGTGGAGGACTTCGCGCTGCCGGACCAGACCGGGGCGGTGCGGCGGCTGTCCGAGCTGCTGGCGGCGGGGCCGGTGGTGCTGTTCTTCTACCCGGCGGCGATGACCCGTGGGTGCACGGCGGAGAGCTGCCACTTCCGCGACCTGGCGGCGGAGTTCGCGGCCGTGGGCGCGCAGCGGGTCGGCATCAGCCGGGATCCGGTGGCGCGGCAGGCCGAGTTCGCCCAGGTGCACGGGTTCGACTATCCGCTGCTGTCGGACGTCGACGGGGCGGTCGCGGCGGCGTTCGGTGTGCGGCGGCGGCTGCCGCTGGGGTCGCTGAGCACGCGGCGCGTGACGTTCGTGATCGGGACGGACCGGCGGGTGCTGACGGTGGTGCAGAGCGAGTTGAGCATGAACGAGCACGCCGACGCGGCGTTGCGCGCCCTGGGGGGTTGATCTTCCGGTTGTCGCAGCCGACTGGTATCAAGGCTGGAATCAAACGTGTGTACGGAAGAGGGCGTGATGGCGGGCGAGGGTTTGTCCACTGACGAGGTGCAGGGCATCCGGGAGGCGTTGACCGCGGGCCGCAAGCCCAAGGTGGTGTTCACGGCGGCGGCGGGCCAGATGGCCGGGCAGGTCGGCCAGGTGATCGAGCTGACGGATCCGGAGTTGTCCGAGGAGTTCGTGGTGGTCCGGTTCGGCCGCGACGAGCTGCCCTTCTCCCCCGCCGACGTGGCGATCGCCCCGCGCGGCGCGGGCCGGAAGGTGGCGGAGGCGAAGCCGGAGGTCGAGGAGCCGCCCGCGCCGGCGGAGCCGGAGTTCGTGTTGGACACGCCGCGGGTGCCGGCGCCGCGTCGGGAGGAGCCGAAGGTGGAGCACGTGGAGCAGGTGGAGGCGAAGCCGGCGCGCCGGCCGGTGAAGGCGGCGAAGCCGAAGGGCCCGGCGGGGCTGACGGTGACGCTGGCGTACGCCGACGGTGAGTGGACCGTGGCGGCGCAGCAGGGCAGCAAGGCCCTGGCCAAGCCGTACGTGGTGAAGCCGGCGGAGGCGCTGCGGATGGTGGCGCTGGTGGACGTGCCGGGCGTGCAGGAGGCGGTGGAGCAGATCCTGGCCGCGGAGCGGGCCGAGGCGGAGCAGCAGGCCGAGAAGCTGCGCGCCGAGCTGGCGGAGATCGAGGCCCGGTTGGCGGAGCTGCGCGAGACCCCGTGACCGGCGGCGGCGCGTCACGCGCGGCGGTCCGGCCGCCGGGGCGCGCCGCCGGCCGCGGCGCCCGTGGGCCTATCGGGCGAGGGTGGGCCGTTCCTCCTGCTCAGGGTGCGGCGTGATGCGCCAGCAGGGTGGACAGCAGGCGCACCAGTTGCTCGCGCTCCGGCTGGGACAGTGGGGCGAGCAACGTGTCCTGGGCGCGGTCGAGGGCGCCCTCCAGGCGGCGCAGATCGCGGCGACCGGCGGTGGTGACGGTGACGACGTTGCGGCGCCGGTCGCCGGGGTCGGGGCTGCGCTGCACGAGCCCCTTCGCCACGAGGTCGTTGAGCGCGGCGACGACGTCGCTGCGGTCGATGCCGCACCGCCGCCCCAGTTCGGCCTGGCTGGTCGGGCCGATCTCGGCGAGGGCGGCGAGGAGCCGGTAGTGGTAGCCGCGGATGCCGAGGGCGCCGAACCCGTCCGCGACGAGGCGGTGCCCGTGCGCGGCGGCCTGGCCGAGCAGCCAGCTGGGGGTCGTCCGCAGACGGGCGGGTGACTCGGGACCGGTGACGGACTCCATGCGGCGGAGCCTAGCAGAAACCGTTGGTGTCACCCACGATTCCTGTTATGTTGGTGAGGCCAACGTTGGAGCGGCCAACGTTTGAGTCGTCAGTGGAGGCTGTCATGTCGTCGTCCCCGCTCACCGGCCAGGTCATCGGCCGGGCCCACTACGCCACCCGCGCGCTGCTGGAGCGCCAGCTCACCCGGGTCGGCCTCACCTTCCCGCAGTCGATCGCGCTCAACGGCCTCGCCGCCGAGGGCGGCGCCGCCGCGCGCGCCGACCTCGTCACCCGGCTGACCGACGGCCTGAAGATCGACGCTCCGGCCGCCGAGGCCCTCCTCGCCGACCTCGTCGGCGCCGGGTTGCTGCGCGAGGACGCCGACAGCCTGGCGTTCACCGACGCCGGCGACGCCGTCCGGCGCGAGATCGCCGACGCGACCGCCGCCATCACCGGCCGGCTCTACGGCGACATCCCCGCCGCCGACCTGGCCGTGGCCGGACGCGTGCTCACCCTGGTCCGGGAACGCGCCGACGCGGAGCTGGCCGCGACCAGCGGCTGACGCTCCCCCTGCCGTCCACCCGCCACGCCCGCGCGGAACACCCACGGTGCCCAGCTCCCGCGCGCACCCCGCCCTCCAGTCGATCGATCATGCAGTTGTGGTGCCTCGCAAAAGCCGCGTACCGGCATCACCCAGGCACCACGACTGCATGATCCGCGCGACCTGGGGGGTTAGAGCGGCGTGGTCAGGCGGTCGACCACGGTGGCGGCCGGGCCGGTGGTGGCGTGCCGGTAGCCGGTGCCCGCCCACAGGTGCACCCGGTCCGGGTGCCCGGCCGCGGCGGCCGCCGCCCGCAGGCCCCGGGTCAGGTGGTGCAGCTCCGGATAGCCGAGCGGCGCGGTCGGCTCGTACCGGTCGATGAAGGCGTTGCGCAGCCCCCGCGCGGGCCGTCCGGTGAAGGCGCGGGTGAGCACGGTGCCGGTGCGGGCGGGATCGGCCAGGGCGTCGCGGTGGGTGCGGCTGGCGCCGCTCTCGTCGGTGCGCAGCAGCAGCGTGCCGACCGCCACCGCGGCCGCGCCCGCGGCGAGCAGGTCGCGGACGTCGGCCGGGCCGGCCACACCGCCGGCGGCCAGCACGGGCAGGCCGGTCGCCGCCGCCACGTCCCGCGCCAGCGGCAGGGTCGAGGTCGGCGGGGCCGGCCGGCGCGGGGTGTGGGTGCCGCTGTGCCCGCCCGCCTCGGTGCCCTGCGCGACGAGACCGTCGACGCCGAGGTCGCGGGCGGCGCGCGCCTCGTCCACCGAGGTGACCGTGACCAGCACCCGGGAACCGGCCCGACGCAGGGCCGCGAGGGCCGCCGGGTCGGGCAGCCCGAAGGTGAAGCTCACCACCGGCACCGGCTCCCGCGTCAACAGGTCGATCTTGTCGGCCCAGCGGTCGTCGTCGTGCACCATCGGCGCGCCGGCCAGGTCCAGGCCGTACGGCTCGCCCTCGACCGCGATCTCCCGCGCGTACCGGCGGAAGGTCTCCTCGTCGATCTCGCGGGGACCGGGCACGAACAGGTTCACCCCGCACGGCGTGCCGGTGGCGCGCAGGTCGGCCAGGTCGGCGGCGACCGCGTCGGGCGTCCGGTAGCCGGCGGGGACGAACCCGAAGCCGCCGGCCGCGGTGACGGCCCGCACCAGGGCCGGGGTGGTGGCGCCGCCGGCCATCGGGGCGCCGACCAGCGGCGTCGCGCTGCCGAGCAGGCCGAGCCAGGGTTCACCGGTCACCGGCTCACCCTAGCCGCGGCGCCCGCCGGCCCGCCCGAGGGGAAGAGGCGGGCCGGCGGGCGGGTCTCAGTGCTGCGGGATGTGGACCACGCCGATCCGCTTGCGGAACACCCAGTAGGTCCAGCCCTGGTAGGCCAGCACGATCGGGGTGAACACCACCGCCACCCAGCTCATGATCTTCAGGGTGTACGGGGTGGACGCGGCGTTGGTGGCGGTCAGGGTGCCGGCCGCGTCCAGGGTGGAGGGCAGCACGTTCGGGAACAGCGCGGCGAACAGGGTCGCCACGGCCAGGCCGATCGCCACGGCGGTGCCGGTGAACGCCCAGCCCTCCCGGCGCACGCGAGCGGCGGCGAGACCACCGAGCAGCGCGAGCGCCGCGCCGACCGCGAGCACGACGGCGGCCGTGCTGGAGCGGATGTCCAGCGTCCAGGTGAGGAACGCGACGGCGAGCACGGCGGCGACCGCGCCGACGCGCACGGCGAGCGCGCCGGCGCGCTCGCGGACCTCGCCGACGGTCTTCAGGGCGATGAACACCGCGCCGTGGGTCAGGAACAGCGCCGCGGTGGTCGCGCCGCCGAGCAGGGCGTACGGGTTGAGCAGGTCGAGCAGGCCGCCGACGTACTCGTGGTCGGCGTCGAGCGGCACACCGCGCAGGATGTTGGCGAACGCCACCCCCCACAGCACCGCCGGCACGAGGGAGCCGAAGAAGATCGCGGCGTCCCAGCGCCGCTTCCAGGACGGCTCGGGGCGCTTGTGCCGGTACTCGAAGGCGACCCCGCGCGCGATGAGGGCCAGCAGGATCAGCAGCAGCGGCAGGTAGAAGCCGGAGAAGAGGGTGGCGTACCACTCGGGGAAGGCGGCGAACATGGCGCCGCCGGCGGTGATCAGCCAGACCTCGTTGCCGTCCCAGACCGGGCCGATGGTGTTGATCAGGACGCGGCGTTCCCGGTCGTCGCGGCCGAGCACCGGCAGCAGCATGCCGACGCCGAAGTCGAAACCCTCCAGGATGAAGTAGCCGGTGAAGAGCACGGCGACGAGCAGGAACCAGATGGTCGTGAGGTCCACGGTGCGCTCCGGAGGTCAGTAGGCGAAGGCGAGCGGGCGCTCGGCGTCGTCGTGGCTGTCGTCGATCTCGGGCTGCGGGGTCAGGTCGGGCACGCCGGCCTTGGCATAGCGGACCAGCAGCCGGAACTCGATCACGGCGAGGGTGGCGTAGATCAGGGTGAACGCGGTGAACGAGGTGAGCACCTCGGTCAGCGACACGCTGCGGGAGACGCCGTTGCGGGTGAGCATCTCGCCGAAGACGATCCACGGCTGACGGCCCATCTCGGTGAAGATCCAGCCGAAGGAGTTGGCGAGCAACGGCAGCACCGGCATGGCCAGGCCGGCGCGCAGCAGCCACTTGCTGCGCGGGGCGCGGCCCTTGCGGTGGGTCCAGAGCACCAGCAGGGCGATAGCCGCGGCGGTCATCCCGAACGCGATCATGAAGCGGAAGCTCCAGTAGGTGACCGGGATGATCGGGGCGTAGTTGCCGGGGCCGTACTGGCTGGCGTACTGGGCCTGCAGGTCGTTGATGCCGTGCACGGTGCCGTTGGGGTCGCCGGTGCCGAGGTACGACAGCAGGTACGGGATCTTGATGGCGAACAGTTCCCGGCTGCCGTCGAGGCTGCCGACGGTGAGTACGGAGAACGAGGCGGGGCTCTCGGTGCTGTAGAGGCCCTCGGCGGCGGCCATCTTCATCGGCTGCACCTGCGTCATGATCTTGCCCTGGATGTCGCCGGTGAACAGGACGCCGGCGGCGGCGATGAGGGTGACCCAGGAGCCGAACTTCGCGGCGAACCGGTAGGTGGGGGTCTCGTCGGAGTCGCGGTTGCGGATCAGGTGCCACAGGGCGACGGCGACCAGCAGCGACCCGGCCACCAGGAACGCGCCCGCGATGGTGTGCGGGAAGGTGACCAGGGCGACCTTGTTGGTGAGCACCGCGACGAAGTCGGTCAGCTCGGCCCGGCCGGTCTCGGGGTTGACGCGGTAGCCGACCGGGTTCTGCATGAACGAGTTCGCGGCGAGGATGAAGTACGCGCTCAGGTTGGTGCCGATCGCGGCGGCCCAGATGGCGGCCAGGTGCAGCCGCTTGGGCAGCCGGTCCCAGCCGAAGATCCACAGCCCGATGAAGGTGGATTCCAGGAAGAACGCGACCAGCGCCTCGATCGCGAGGGGGGCGCCGAAGATGTCGCCGACGAAGCGGGAGTAGTCGCTCCAGTTCATGCCGAACTGGAACTCCTGCACGATGCCGGTGACCACGCCCATCGCGAAGTTGATCAGGAAGAGCTTGCCGTAGAACTTCGTGAGCTTCAGGTAGCGCTCGTTGCCGGTGCGGTGCCAGAGGGTCTGGAGGATGGCCACCAGCACCGACAGGCCGATCGTCAACGGGACGAAGAGGAAGTGGTAGACGGTGGTGACACCGAACTGCCAGCGGGCGACGTCCAACGCGTCCACCTGGAACCCCCAGCTGATCGTACTACGGGACGTAGTAAATACTACCGCCCGTCGTAGAAGATTCGGCAGGGGCGGGGGGCCTGATCCGCTCCGGGGCCAATGACCCTGATCACCCGGGCCACTCGACCCGCCCCACGATCAGGGCCTGCGGACGCCTCCCGGCCGGGGGAAGATCGGACCTCGGCGCCGCCGTCACCCCGCCCCGTGCGACCATTCACCGCTGATGGACACCGCCCACCCCACCTGGCAGCCGCCCGCGATCTGGCGCGGCGCCCAACTGCTCGCCCGCGCCGTCGTCGGCGCCGTGGCCCGGCTCGAGGTCAGCGGGGACGTGCCCGAGGCGCTGCGCCGCGGGCCGCTGATCCTCGCCGCCAACCACATCAGCCCGTTCGACCCGGTGGTGCTCACCGCCGCCTGCCGGACGCGCGGTGTCGCCCCCCGGATCATGGCCACCGGCGGGCTGTTCCGCGCTCCGGTGATCGGGGCCGCGATGCGCCACGCCGGACACATCCGCGTCGAGCGGGGCACCGCCGCGGTCGGCCGGGCCCTCGACGACGCCGCCGCGGCCGTCGCGGCCGGCGCGGTGATCCTGGTCTACCCCGAGGGCCGCATCGGCCTGGACCCGGGCATGTGGCCCGAGCGGGGCAAGACCGGCGCGGCCCGGATCGCGTTCGCCTGCGGCGCCCCGCTGATCCCGGTGGCGCAGTGGGGCTCGCACGAGGTCGTGCCGTACCGGGCGCCGAAGGGGTTGCTGCGGGGGCTCGCCCGCTCGCTGGTGCGCCGCCCGGTGATCCGGGTGCACTTCGGCGACCCCGTCGACCTCGGCGGGGTGAGCCCCGACACGCCCGGCGCCGCCCGCCGGGCCACCGACCGGATCACCGACGCGATCACCGCGACACTGGTCCCCCTGCGCCCCGACGAGCCCGACCGACCCCGGCACGTCGACCCGGGCCGGCCCGCGGACACCAGCCGCTCGCACCGCCGCCGCCCGGCCTGATCCACCCTCCCGGCCGCGCCGGGCGGACAGCACGCGCCGGCCTGATCGTCCCAGTCAGCGCACCGGGCGGACAGCACACGTCGGAACGTCCCCGAACGGCGGTCGGCCGGTCACCCGGCGGACACCGGCGGCATGCATACTGCGCTGCGTGCTGACCGCCCACCCGTACCTCGACGCGCCCGCCCCGCTGGCCTTCGCCCACCGGGGCGGCGCCGCCGACGGTGACGAGAACACCGCTGAGGCGTTCGCCCGCGCGGTCGCGCTCGGCTACCGGTACGTCGAGACCGACGTGCACGCCACCGCCGACGGGGTGAGCGTCGTCTTCCACGACGCCACGCTGCGCCGGGTCACCGGCGAGCCGGGCCGCATCGCCGACCTGCGCTGGGCCGACCTCGCGTCGGTGCGCGTCGGCGGCGCCGCCGTGGTGCCCCGCCTCGACGAGGTGCTGACCGCCTGGCCGGAGGTGCGGTTCAACATCGACGTGAAGTCCGACCGGGGCGTCGAACCGGCCGTGGCCACCGTCGCCCGGGCCGGCGCGAACGACCGGGTGCTGCTCGCCTCGTTCAGCGACGCCCGGCTGGTCCGGCTGCGGGCGCTCACCGAGGGCCGGGTGGCCACCTCGCTGGGCATGCGCGGGGTGGCCCGGCTGCGGATGGCCTCCCTGACCGGGCGCGCGTTGCGGCTTCCGCCGTCCGTGGTGGCCGCCCAGGTGCCGGTCCGCTACGGGCGGGTACCGGTGGTCGACCGCCGGCTCCTGTCCTACGCGCACGCGCTCGGCCTCCAGGTGCACGTCTGGACGATCGACGAACCCACCGAAATGCACGACTTACTTGATCTTGGCGTGGATGGCATCATGACCGATCACGTCGGCGTGCTGCGCGACGTCTACCGCAGCCGCGGCCACTGGGCCGCCTGAGCCCGCCAAGAGGACCCCGATGGCCGAGACCGTGACCCCCGCGGTGCAGGACAACCCCCCACCCCCGGCGAGCACCCGCCGGGAACGCACCGGCTGGTACGTCTACGACTGGGCCAACTCGGCCTTCCAGACCACGGTGATCACCGTGTTCCTCGGGCCGTTCCTCACCACGGTCACCGAGCTCGCCGCCGGCTGCGAGCTCGGCGCGGACTCCTGCGACGGCTACGTGCACCCGCTCGGCATCCGGGTCGCCGCCGGGTCCTACTACCCGTACCTCATCTCGCTGTCGGTGTTCCTCACCGTGTTCGTGCTGCCGGTCGTCGGCGCCATCGCCGACCGGACGGCGCACAAGAAGCGGCTGCTCGCCGGCGCGGCGTTCACCGGCGCCGGCGCGACCATCGCGATGGCGTTCGTCACCGGCGACCGCTACCTGCTCGGCGGCGCGCTCTTCCTGGTCGCCAACATCAGCTTCGGCGCCGCGATCGTCGTCTACAACTCGTTCCTGCCGCAGCTCGGCGGCCCCGACGAACGCGACGGCATCTCCAGCCGCGGCTGGGCGCTGGGCTACCTCGGCGGCGGCCTGCTGCTGGCGCTCAACCTCGTCGCGGTCACCATGTTCAGCGAGGAGGGCAACCCGCAGCGCACCCTGGACCTGGCCCGCTGGTCGATCGTCTCCGCCGGTGTCTGGTGGGCGGTGTTCACCCTGGTGCCGCTGCGCTGGCTGCGCGAACACCCCACCGCCGCGGCCCTGGCCGGCGGCGGCAACGTGCTCACCGACGGGTTCAAGCAACTCGGCCGTACGCTGCGCGAGATCAAGGCGTACCCGCTGACGTTGTTCTTCCTGCTCGCCTTCCTGGTCTACAACGACGGCATCCAGACCGTCATCACTCTGGCCAGCCAGTACGGCACGGAGGAGCTGCGGCTGGAGCAGAGCACCCTGATCGTCACCATCCTGCTGGTGCAGTTCCTCGCCTTCGGTGGCGCGCTGTCGCTCGGCGCGCTCGCCCGGCGCATCGGCGCGTGGAAGACGGTGCTGCTCAGCCTGGTGCTCTGGACCGGTGTGATCATCGCTGCGTTCCGGCTGCCCGCCGAGGCGCCGCTGCCGTTCATGGTGCTGGGCGCCGCGATCGGGCTGGTCCTCGGCGGCAGCCAGGCGCTGAGCCGGTCGCTGTTCAGCCAGCTGATCCCCGCCGGCAAGGAGGGCGAGTACTACGGCTTCTACGAGATCAGCGACAAGGGCACCAGCTGGCTCGGCCCGCTCGCGTTCGGCCTGGTCTTCCAGCTCACCTCGTCGTACCGGGTGGGCCTGGTCTCGCTGCTGATCTTCTTCGTGGTCGGGTTCCTGCTGCTGCTGGCCGTCCCGATCCGCCGGGCCATCGTCGCGGCCGGAAACACGCCACCGCGGGTGCTCTGACCCGCTGCCGCCGCCGACCGGCCGGGATCCGCCGACCGGATCCGGGCCGGTCGATGGGCTAGGCTGCCCGACCGTGACCGACGACGCCGCTGCCGCTCCCACCTGCCTGGCCCGCCCCTTCGGGGGACCGGACGACTCCCCGGACGGGTGCGCCGCCGCGCGCGGGCTGCACGGGCGGCCGCTGCACGCCGCCGCGCTGAAGTTCTTCTGGGGGCCCATGGACTGCGGGAAGTCCACGATGGCCCTGCAGATGAACTACAACCACGCCCGGCAGGGGCGCCGCGGGCTGGTCACCACGCGCATCGACCGGTCCCTCGGCCCGCAGGTCACCACCCGCATCGGCCTGGCACACACCGCGGTCGAGGTCACCGACGACCTCGACCTGCGGGCGCTGGTGCGCGGCCGGTGGGCCGAGGGCGAACGCGTCGACTACCTGATCTGCGACGAGGCCAGCTTCTACAGCGTGGAACACGTCGAGCAGATGGCCGAGCTGGTCGACAGCTACGACGTGGACGTGTACGCGTTCGGGCTGGCCACCGACTTCCGGTCCTGCCTGTTCCCCGCGGCCCAGCGGCTGTTCGAGCTGGCCGACGAGGTGGCCCGCATCCAGGTCGAGGTGCTCTGCTGGTGCGGCCGGGAAGGGCTGCTCAACGCCCGCGTGGTCGACGGCCGGGTGGCCCGCGAGGGCGCACAGGTCGTCATCGGCGACACGATGGACTCCGCCGAAGTGCGCTACCAGGTGCTGTGCCGGCGGCACTACCGCAGCGGCGACCTCGGCCCGCGCTCCTGAGCCGACCACCGCGCCGTCCGCTCCGCCACGATCACGCCGACGTACGCCGCGGCGAAGAGCAGGCCGTTGCCGGCGTACGGTCCGCTCCACGCCCCGGTGCTGGCGCAGCAGCTCCGGGTGAGCCGGCCGGCCAGGCTCAAAACGGATCACCGCAGACCCGCCAGTGGCCACCCTCCCGTACCACCGGCAGCTTGCGTTCCTCCGTGGTGCCGCTGTCGCGGGTCAGCTTGACGGTCACCGTGCCGTGCGGACGTCCGCCGCGGGTCGTCACCGACACGTCCACGATCTCGTAGTCGCGGACCATCGGCGGGGTCCGCACCCAGCTGGTGAACCCCACCTCGCTCCACTTGCCGCGGGCCTCCTCGCAGAGCCGTTCGTACGCGCCGTCGGTGTCCCCGACCGTCACCGAGCGCAGGAACTCGTCGCTGGTCTCCCGCACCGGGCCGGCGGCCTGGGTGACCACCTGGAGGTTCCACACGCCCAGCCCGGCCACGCCGACGCAGCACAGCGCCACCCCGACCCCGGCGAACACCAGCCCGGTCCGCATCGGGCGGCGGGGCCGCACCGGCCCGCTCCACGACTGCCCAGCCCTCACGATCCGACGGTAGGCAAACGGGCCGGTCCGCGGGCGGCAAACGGCTCTGTCGCCGGTGCCGTCGGATCGTCTACCGTCGGGCGCACCACCCCCGAGCACGTGCCCAGGAGCTGACCGATGACCCGCTACGTGCAGCCCGTACCCGCCCCCGACGACCCGTACGCCGGTGACGCGCTGCTGCGCTCCTGGCTGGAGCGGCAGCTCGGCGCCGCCGGGCACGCCGCCGCGAAGGACCGGCTGGCCGACCTCGCCGCCGACGTGGTCGGGCCGCTGCGCGCCGCGCACGCCGACGCCGAGGCGCACCCGCCCACCCTGGTCCGGTACGACCCGTGGGGAGCCCGTGTCGACCGGGTCGACACCTCCGCCGGTTGGCAGGCCCAACGCGCCGCCGCCGCGCGGCATGCCGTGGTCGCCCTGCCCTACCTGGAGTCGGCGCGCGGCACGTGGGGCGCCGCCGCCCGGG
Organism: Micromonospora sp. WMMD812; assembly: GCF_027497215.1. Taxonomy (NCBI): domain Bacteria; kingdom Bacillati; phylum Actinomycetota; class Actinomycetes; order Micromonosporales; family Micromonosporaceae; genus Micromonospora; species Micromonospora sp. WMMD812. The sequence goes on from NZ_CP114904.1 coordinate 1,092,784, forward strand.
TCGTCCAGCACGCCCTGCTGCACCTGTACGGGCCGGAGTCGGCGACCTTCTCCTGCCCGGTGGCGATGGCCGACGGGGCGGCGGCGCTGCTCAACCTGCCCGAGGTCGACCCGGCCGTGCGCGACGCCTGGCTGCCGCGGCTGATCTCCACCGACCCGGACACCGCGATCACCAGCGGTCAGTGGATGACCGAGTCGCAGGGCGGCTCCGACCTGGCCCGGTCCACCACCATCGGCCGCCCCGCCGCCGACGGCTCCTGGCGGCTCACCGGCGAGAAGTGGTTCTGTTCGGCCGCGGACGCGGCGATGGCGGTCGCGCTGGCCCGGCCCGAGGGCGCCGGGCGGGGCAGCCGGGTGCTCGCCCCGTTCCTGGTGCCCCGCTACGCCGCCGACTCGCCCCTCGCCGGCGGCGCCGCGCCGGACGCGCCCGCGCCGGGCGTCACCGTGCACCGGCTCAAGGACAAGCTCGGCACCCGGGCGCTGCCCACCGCCGAGATCGGGCTGCGCGACGCGTACGCGCTGCCGCTGGGCGACCCGGCCGACCCCGGCCTGGTGCGGGCGATGACCCTGGTGGTGGTGACCCGCGTGCACAACGCCGCTGCGGCCGCCGGCGGGATGCGCCGTGGGCTGGCCTACGCCCGGGCGTACGCCACCGCGCGCCACGTCGCCGGCGGGGCGCTGGCCACGTCCCCGCTGCACCGGGCCACCCTCGGCACGCTCGCCGTCGACGCGGCCGGCGCGTTCGTGCTCGCCGGGCACGCGTTCGCGCTGCTCGGCCGGGTCGAGGTGGGCGCCGACCCGTTCGCCGCCGCCGAGCTGCGCATCGTGGCGCCGCTGGCGAAGCTGGCCACCGGCCGGCTCGCGGTCAGCTCCGCCAGCGAGTACGTGGAGAGCTTCGGCGGCGCCGGCTACGTGGAGGACACCGGCGTGCCCCGGCTGCTGCGCGACGCCCAGGTGCTGCCCATCTGGGAGGGCACCACCAACGTGCTCGCAATGGACGTGCTGCGGGCGGTCACCCGCGAGGACGCGGGCCCGCCGCTGCTGCGCCGGCTGGCCGGCGCCGTCGACCTGGCCCGGCCGCTCTCCCCTGCGCTCGCCGACACGCTGGCCGCCGTCACCGGCGAGCTGCGCGACACCCTCGCCGAGGTCGCCGTCGACCCGCAGTCCGTCCGGGTCGTCGCCGGGGCGCGCGGGCTGGCCCTGCGCCTGGCGCACGCGCTGACCGCCGCCCTGCTGGTGGAGCACGCGTCGTGGGGCGACGAGCAGGCCGAACTGGCCGCCCGGCTGTGGGCCCGGCGATGGCTGCGCCGCGAGGAGATCGCCGAGGACGCCCACCATCACCTGGACCTGCTCTGCTGACCCTGGAGCGGGCAGGTCGGCGCGGAACGAGCCGAGGCGGGCGGAGCCGGTGGAGACGCTGATCGAGTTGGGCGCCGAGCGGGGCGCACCCGAGCCGGACCGGCCGGCGCCGCCGGTGGCCGGTCGCGGGTGGCGGGTCGCGGCGCTGCTGCTGGTGTGCGCGCTGCTGGCCGGGGCCGCCCCGCCGGCCCGGTTGGCGACGCTGTCCGGGCCGGTGCTGCCGGAGCGGGCGGTGCTGCTGGGCGCGGGCCCGCTGCTGCTGGTCGCCGATCCCGGCGCGGCCCCGCCGACGCTGTCCGCGTACGACCCGGCGGCCCCGGAACGGGCACGCTGGCGGGTGGACCTGCCGCCGGCCGCCGGCTGGTCCGCCGAGCCGGCCGGCGACCTGGTGCTGGTCACCGAGCGGGACCCGGTGCGCCGGGTGGTGGCCACCACGGCCCGCACCGCCCGCACCGGCGAGCGGCGCTGGCGGCGACCCGACCGGGTGTACGCGGCCGGGGACGGCGCCGTCGCGGTGACCGAGGTCCGCAGCGTGGCCGACCCGGGCCGGCGCATCGAGGGCGCGGTGCACGGCGTGGATCCGGCCACCGGGGCGACGCGCTGGACGGTGGCGCTGCCGTCCACCGCCGTGCTGACGGTGCTGCCCGGCGCGCCGGCCCGGGTGCTCGTGCTGCGCGACGACGGCGTCGCCCGGGTGTACGACGTCGGCGACGGCACGGTACGCGGCGAGGGGCGGCTGCCGCCGGCGGACTACGCCCCGGACAACCCGCAGGTGGTCGGTGACCGCCTGGTGCTGCGCCACCCCACGGCCCGGGGCGCCGAGCTCATCGGATACGACCTGCCGGCGTTGACCGTGCGCTGGCGGGTGCCGCTCGCCGACGGCGACGTGACGATCCGGGGCTGCGCGGGCCTGCTCTGCGGCCAGGACGCGCGGGACCGGTGGGCGTTGACCCCCGCCACGGGCGACCGGGCGTGGACCTGGTCGGGCGGGGCACAGTGGCGCGCCGTCCCGGGCGGGCGCGGCGGCCCGCAGGTGCTGCTGCGCGCGGCGCAGGACGGCCGGCGCAACCTGGTCGCCACCGTCGGCCGGGACGGGCCCCGGGTGGCCGGAGTGCTGCCGACGGGCACCCGGGACTGCCGCGCGGTGTCCGGCGCGCTGGCCTGCCGGGACAGCGCCGGTCGGCTCACCGTGTGGCCCGGCCGACCGGCCGCGGGTACCTGACAGGAGATGGCAGGTACCGGCGGGAGACTGCCGGCATGACAGTCAACGCCGACCTCGCCATGGTCAACCTGGACAGTTCCGACCCCGCCGCGCACGCGGCCTTCTACCAGCGCGTCCTGGGTTGGGAGATCACCCACAGCCAGCCCGAGTACGCGATGCTCAGCGGCGGTGGGGTCTCCCTCGGCTTCGGCCTGGTCGACGGCTACCGGCCGCCGTCCTGGCCCGACCCGGCCGCCGGGAAGCGCTACCACCTCGACCTGTACGTGGACGACCTCGCGCAGGCGGAGAAGGAGTTCGTCGCGGCCGGCGCCACGAGGCCGCAGTTCCAGCCCGGCGCCGAGCGGTGGGTGGTGCTCATCGACCCGATCGGCCAGCCGTTCTGCATCTGCCCCCGGGCGCAGGGCTGAGCCCGGGTCAGCGCAGCGGGCCGCGGTCGACCGCGGCCCGCATCGCCGCCGGCTCGCCGGCCGGGACGAACTCCAGCCACCAGGTCGCGCCGGCGTCGGCCACCTCGGCGACGTACGCGCGCTCCGCGCGCGTGTCGGGGCGGCGTCGCCGGCCGCCGATCGCCACGTCGAACGGCTCCCCGTCGGCGCGGGTCGCCGGCAGCGCGCGCACCAGCGCCGCCACCTCGTCCGGCGTGAAGTCGGCCCAGTCGTCGGTGTCGGTCAGCTTGTAGGGCACGATGCCGTCGCCGCGGGCCGCCCGGCGCAGCACCGCCCCGGCCTGCGCGCTGCCACCCACCCAGACCGGCACCCGGGGCCGCTGCACCGGCGGTGGCCGCAACGCCACCCCGTCGGCCCGGTAGTGCGCCCCGTGGTGCCGCACCGGCCCGCCGCCGAGCAGGCCGGTCAGCAGGTCGAGCCCCTCGTCGAGGCGGGCCGCCCGGGTCGGAAGGTCGGTCGGCTCGCCGAACGCCGCGAGCCCGCGGTCGCCCGGGTCACCCACTCCGACGGCGACGGTGGCCCGGCCGCCGGAGAGGTGGTCGAGGGTGAGCACCTCCCGGGCGAGCTTCGCCGGGCGCCGCCGCGGCAGCGGTGTGACCGTGGTGCCGAGCCGGACCCGGCCCGTCCGCCCCGCCACCGCGGCGAGCACCAGCCACGGGTCGTAGGTGGGGGGGTCGTCCCCGGCGTAGTGGACGAGGTAGTCCTCGAAGAACACCCCGTCCCAGCCGGCGCGTTCGGCCAGCTCGCCCAACTCGACCAGGGTGGACACCGCGACCGACGCGCCGCCGCAGCAGATCTCCAGTCCGTGTCTCATGCCCGCACGGTACGACCGGGCTGTGACGTCCGCTCAGCCGCGCCGGCGCGCCCGGGCCGCCCAGATGGCGTACGCCGGGTCCCGGTCGAGGTTGTGCCGGTCGCGGTCGTAGCGGCGGGTGGTCCGCGGATCGGCGTGCCCCATGGCGTCCTGCACGTCCTCCAGCGGCACCCCCTCGGCGCGGGCGGTGGTGGCGAACGCGTGCCGCAGCGAGTGCGGTGACAGCTTCTCCCACGCCGGGATTCCCGCCGCTCGGGCCAGCCGGCGGACCAGGCGGAACACCGAGTGCCGGTCCAGTCGCGCGCCGCTCGCGGTGGCCAGCAGCGGCCCGGCCAGGTCGACCACCGGCAGGCCCGCGCCGGCGGCACGCTGGGACAGGTAGGCGTCGACCGCGTACGCGGTGCCGGGGGTGAGCGCGCGACGTCGGGGCTTGCCGCCCTTGCCGACGAAGCGCACGCTGCGGTGTCCCCGCTCCGCGCCGAGGTCGGCCACGTCGAGCGAGACGAGTTCCCCCACCCGCAGCCCGAGATCGGCCAGCAGGGCGATGGCGGCGCGGTTGCGGGCCGCCGTGGGGCCGCTCTCCGTCTCCGCGGCGGCCAGCAGCGCGTCCACCTCATCGGGGGTGAGCCCGACGGTGGCCGAGTGGTCCCGGTCGACGCGGGGCCGGTCGGCGCCGGCGACCGGGTTGGCCTCGACCGCCCGCAGCTTGAGCAGGAAGTCGTACCAGCTGGACAGCGCGGAGAGCCGGCGGGCAACCGTGGCCGGGGTCAGTGGACGGCCGGTGCGCGGGCCGACGGTCGACTCGAGCCCCCGGGCGTACTCGTTGACGTGCAGGAACGTCGCCCCGAGCGGGTCCAGGTCGCGGGCGGCGCACCAGGTGAGCCACGCCCCGATGTCCCGCCGGTACGCGTCCCGGGTATGCGCCGACAGCCGCCGGTTGCGTAGCCACGCCTCGGTGACGTCGGTCGGGCCGGCGGGCAGGGCGGGGTGGGGCGACGGGCGCGCCAGCGCCGGGGCGTCCGAAGAGACCATGTGAAAAAGGTTCTCAGCTCCGGGTGGGCAATGCCGTGAGGCGCGCCCGGCACCGGTCACGTCGGACCGGCCGGATAGCGTCGGGGCGTGCGCGCGAGTCGGCTGGTCTCCCTGCTGCTGCTCCTGCAGACCCGGGGCCGGATGACCGCGCAGGAGCTCGCCGCGGCGCTGGAGGTGTCGGTCCGGACGGTCTACCGGGACGTCGAGGCGCTGGGCGCGTCCGGCGTGCCGGTCTACGCCGACCGCGGGCCGGCCGGCGGCTACCGGCTGCTGGCCGGCTACCGCACCCGGCTGACCGGGCTGACCCCCGAGGAGGCCGAGGCGCTGTTCCTGGCCGGGGTCCCCGGTCCGGCCGGCGAGCTGGGGCTCGGCTCGGTGCTGGCCACCGCGGAGCTGAAGCTGCGCGCCGCGCTGCCCGCCGAGCTGGCCGACCGGGGCGGGCGGCTCCGGCAGCGTTTCCACCTGGACGCGCCGACCTGGTTCCGCGAGCCGGAGCCCACGCCGCACCTGGCCGCCCTCGCCGACGCGGTCTGGGCGGACCGCCAGGTGCGGGTGCGCTACCGGCGGTGGCGGGCGCCCCGCGAGGTGGAGCGCGTCCTCGGTCCGCTGGGTTTGGTGCTCAAGGCCGGCCGCTGGTATCTGGTGGCCGCGGTCGGCGAGCAGGTCCGCACCTACCGGGTCGGCGCGATCCTGGCCCTGACCGCCCTGGACGAGCCCGTCCACCGGCCGGACGGGTTCGACCTGGCCCGCTGCTGGCAGGAGCACGCCGACCGCTACGAGCAGGGCGTCTACCGGGCCGAGGCGCGGGTGCGGATGACCGTGGCGGCGCTGGAGCTGATGCCGTACGTCTTCCCGCCGGCGATGAGCCGGGCCGCCCGGGCCGCGGCGGGCGAGCCGGGTCCGGACGGCTGGCTGTTCACCACCGTGCCCATCGAGTCGGTCAAGCACGGTCACATCGAGTTGCTCAAGCTCGGCGCCGAGGTGGAGGTGCTCGCCCCCGCCGAGCTGCGCGAACGGTTCACCGCCACCGCCCACCGCCTCGCCGCGCTGTACCCCGCGGGCGCGGCGGGGCTCGCCGGGGCACCTGACGCCGGCGAGCCGGCGGGGTCCGGCGCGGCGGGGCAGCGGCACGTCGGCGACACGGCGTCGGTCAGCCCCGATGGCGGTCCGCTGCCCCGGTGACGGGGTCAGCGTCGCGCACCGACCGGTGTGCCGGGCGCGGTGGCGAGCCGCCGCAGCGCCACGCGGAGCGCCTCGTCGTCGGGGGGCAGCAGGGGCAGCCGTACGGCGTCGGTCGGGATCCGGCCCTCGGCGTGCAGGACGGCCTTGACCACGGTGGGGTTGGGCGCGGCGAACAGCGCGGTCGACAACCCGGCGAGCCGGTGGCCCAGGGCCCGGGCCCGCCCGACGTCGCCCGCCCGCCAGGCGTCGGCGAGTTCGACGAAGCCGGCGGTCGCGAGGTGCGCGGAGGCGAGGATCCCGCCGTGCGCGCCGAGCGCCAGCAGCGGCGAGATCACCGCGTCGTCCCCGCCGAGCACCGCGAAGCCGGCCGGCGGGTCGGCCAGCAACTCGACGCTGTCGGCGTCGACGGCGCCCACGGCGAGCTTGACGCCGACGACGCCGGGCAGCGCGGCGAGGCGTCGCAGCGTGTCGACGGACAGCCGCTGCCCGGTGCGGTACGGCACGTGGTAGACGACCAGCGGCACCGGGCTGGCCGCGGCGAGCGCCGCGAAGTGTGCCACCACCCCCGTCTCGCCGGGGCGGACGAACGGCGGCACCAGGCTGAGCGCGGCGGCCACCGCGGGTTGGTCGCGCAGGGCGGTCACCGCCGCCACGCTGCTCGCGCCGACCAGCAGCGGGGCGCGGCGCTCGCGGCAGACGCCGGCGAGGATGTCGACGACGTCCCGCTGCTCGGCCGGGTCGAGTGAGGTCGGTTCGCCGGTCGTGCCCAGCGCGACCAGGCCCGCCGCGCCGCCGTCCAGCACCTCGTGCGCCAGGGTCCGCAGCGCGGCGTGCGCCACCGCGCCGGTGGCGTCGAATGGGGTGATCATCGGTACGTACACACCGGAGAGCGTCATGGCTTCAGCGTCCGCCACCGAACCGTGAAGGTCTAGTTCACGTTCCTACCGCAAACCGTAAGCTGGGCTGATGCTCGACGTACGCCGGCTGCGCCTGCTCTGCGACCTGTCCCGCCTCGGCACCATCGCCGCCGTCGCGCAGGCGCACTCCTACACCCCGTCGGCGGTGTCCCAGCAGCTGTCCGCGCTGGAGCGGGAGGCCGGCGTGCCGCTGCTCGAACGCGCCGGGCGGCGGGTGACCTTGACCGCCGCGGGCCGGGTGCTGGTCGCGAACGCCGAGACGGTCCTCGCCGCGCTGGAGCAGACGTCCGCCGCCCTCGCCGCCGTCGCGACCGGGCTGACCGGCCCGCTGCGCATCGGCGCCTTCCCGACCGCCGTCCGTACGCTGCTGCCGGCCACCCTGGTCGCGCTGGGTCGCCAGCACCCGGGGCTGGACCTGACCGTCACCGAGCTTGATCCGGTCGAGGTTCCCGCCGCGCTGCGGGAGCGGCGGCTCGACGTCGGGCTGCTGCACGACTACGACGTGGTGCCGGCCGAGCCGGACCCGGTGCTGGACGCCGTGCCGCTGCTGGACGAGACGGTGTACCTCGCCGTCCCCGCCGGCTCGCCGCTCGGCGGGGCCGCCTCCCCGTCGGGCGCGGACCCCGGCATGTCGATCGGCGCCGACCCGTTGCGGGCGGTGCGGGACGCCGCCTGGATCATGGCCAGTCCCGGGACCCTCTGCCACACCGTCACGCTGCACGTCTGCCGCGCCGCCGGCTTCACGCCCCGGGTCCGGCACCAGGCCGACGACTTCGCGACGGTGCTCGCCCTGGTCGCGGCGGACCAGGGCGTCTCCCTGGTGCCGCAGCTCGCCGCCGCGGACCCGCCGGACGGGGTCCGGCTCGTCGCGCTGGACAGCCGCCGGCGCACCCGCATCGCGTACCGGAGGGGCGCGGCGTCCCACCCGGCCGTGGCCGCGTTCGTCGCCGCGATCCGCGCCGCCACCGACGAGGCGCTGGCCCGCTGACCCGTTCCCCGCCCGCGATCACCCGCGGCGGACCGGCCGCGGCGGGACCGGGACAGCGTCGCCGGCAAGGGGCGGGCGGCGTTCGACACTGCTGGGGTGGGCGGCGTTCGACCCGGCACGAGGCGGGACGGCGGCACGAGGCGGGACGGCGTCGACACGGCGAGGGGCGGGACGGCCGCACCGGCCGCCCCGCCCCTCGCGGCCGTCAGGCGTTGATCTGCTTGCGGCCGTTGCCGGTGGTGGCGACGGCCACCCGCCGCGGCTTCGCCCGCTCCGCCACCGGGATCCGCAGCGTGAGCACCCCGTTCTCGTAGCCGGCCTCGAGGTTGTCGGTGTCGAGGGTGTCGCCGAGGAAGAGCTGCCGGGTGAAGGTCCCCATCGGACGCTCCGCGGCGACGAGTTCGACCGTGTCGCCGGCGGGCCGGCGCCGCTCGGCGCGGACGGTCAACACGTTGCGCTCGACGGTGCAGTCGATGCTCTCGGGGTCGACGCCGGGCAGGTCGAACGCGGCGTAGAAGTAGTCGCCGTCGCGGTAGGCATCCAGGTGCATGACCGCCGGACGGGCGGCCGTGCCGAAGAACTGCTCGGCGATCCGGTCGATCTCACGGAACGGGTCGGTGCGCATCAGCATTGTCGTGCCTCCTCGGTTCTCCTGGCCGAAGGTGTTGGGTTGAGTCAGGTGGACTCAACTTCCTCTTCAGTATTTACCGCCTCGGCGCGCCGCCGTCAACCGCTCAGCCGAGCAGTTTCTCGAACCAGTGCTCGGCGTACGCGTCCCGCGAGTACGCCGGGATCTCCACATACCCGTGTCGGGCGTAGAGCGCGCGGGCCTCGACCAGGTCGCTGCGGGTGTCGAGGCGGACCCGGTCGGCGCCGGCCATTCGGGCCTGCTCCTCGGCGGCGGCGAGCAGGACGGCGCCGCCGCCGCGTCCGCGCAACGCCGGCCGGACGTAGACCCGGGTCAACTCGGCCCAGGCCGGCCGGAAGCGCAACCCGGCGCAGCCGGCCGGCGCTCCGTCGTGCGTCGCGAGCAGCAGGATCCCGGTCGGGGTCACCAGGTCGTCGCTGGGTGAGTCGGCCATCGCGGCCGCCACCTCGCCCGACCGGGCCGGCCGGTGGTGGTAGCGGACCACGATCTCCTCGAAGTACTCGCGCAGTAGGCCCGCCGCGTCGGACTGGTCGGGCCGGGCCGGCGCGACCGCCCAGGCGGATCGGAGGTCACTTCTCACCTGCCGATCGTCGCCGCCCGGTCAACGCGTTTTCGGCAGCGACCGCGGCCCGTGGCAGCGGCAGCGGCCCGTGGCAGCGATCGCGGCCCGTGGCAGCGGCCGGTGATCCCCGCCCGTGCCGCCACCCGGCGCCGTGCGTTCCGGCGGGTCACGGTCGCCGGTAGACGCCCTGCTCCCGGGTGAGCAGCAACTCGTCCACCAGGTACCGGCGCAGCGTGACGTGGTCCGAGCCGCCGCCGTCGCACCAGGGGCGCAACGCCTCGTTCACCGCCCGCTCCGGGTAGGCCGTGTCCGGCACGAAGGACCGCCGGGCGATGTGCTCCAGCACGATCCGCCGTCGCCCCCGCTGCGCGGGCAGGCCGATCAGCACTCCGTCGCGGACGAAGGTCCGTAGCACGGTCTCCTCGGGCGCTTCGGCCGGCCGCACCGGCCGGGGCACCCGGGCCAGTTCGCGGAGTCGGGCGGCGTCCACCGACAGCGCGCCGCCGGCGTCGGTGACCAGCCCGACGTCGGTGAGCCGGCGCAGGGCGGTCACCACGTCGCGCGTCGGGACCCCGGCCCGCTCGGCCACCTGCGCCACGTCGGCGGCGCCCAACACGATCGCCGCGAAGACCCGCCTACGTCCGTCGTCGGCCAGCGACCCGGCCAGAGCATGTGCGGTCATGCCGGCCACCCTGCCAGTGGCGGCCCGGGGCCCGCCAGGCGATTTCCGCCCGGCCTGGCGGCGCGAGACGCGGACGGATCCGCGCCGGCGCGGCCGGCGGCGGTACCCGCGGCCGGCTCCGGGCGCGCCGGCCCGCACCGCCACCCGGCGCGGGCCCGGCCGACAAAGCGCCACCGGCGGGGTGGCCGTCAGTCGGCCGGCCGCTCGGCGGCGAGCATGACGCGGCGCAGCAGGTCGGACAGGAGGCGCCGCTCGTCCGGGTCGAGCGCCCCGAGCAGCCGGTGCTCCTCGGCCCCGAGGACGTCGAGCGCTCCCTGCCAGGCCTCCCGGCCCGCGTCGGTGAGCGCGACGTCGACCCGCCGGCGGTCGACGGTGGACGGGATCCGCTCGACGAAGCCCCGCCGGACCAGCGTGTCGACCCGGGCGGTGACCGAGGCCGGGGCCATGCCGAGGTCGGCGGCGATCTCCGAGGGCGCGGCCCGACCCTGCCGGCCGGCCAGGGCGTGCAGGGTGTCGTACTCATGCGCCGGCAGGTCGACGTCCGCCAGTGCGCGTTCCTTGACGGCGCGCAGGTGGCGGCTCAGCGCGCCCATCCGGGTCACCGCGCCCTCCACGTCGGGGTCGAGGTCCGGCAGGACGGGCAGCCAGCGTTCGACGTGCCGGTCGATGCGGTCGCGGGGGGTCACCACGTCATGATACTGCAACACCGAAATATTCATTGCCGAAAGGTTCGACGTCGAAGTATGTTGCGGACGTGACTCAACCCCTGCGCCAGCCCGCCTTCCGGCTGCTCTTCCTCGGCCGCACCGTCTCCGCGGTCGGCGACGCGGTCGTCCCCGCCGCGCTCGCCCTCGCCGTGCTGCGCGCCACCGGCTCCACCTCCGCTCTCGCCCTGGTCCTCGGCGCGGCGATGGTGCCCCGGCTGCTCCTGCTCCCGCTCGGCGGCGTGGCGGCCGACCGGTTCGACGCCCGCCGGGTCGCGATCCTGGCCGACCTGACCCGCGTCGTCACCCAACTCGTGGTCGGCCTCGAGCTGCTCGGCGGCGACCCGTCGCTGACCTCGATCACCGTGGTCTCGGCGGTCGGCGGCGTCGCCGCGGCGTTCGCCCTGCCCACCGGGTCCCCCCTGGTCGCCGGCACCGTGGAACCCGCGGGCCGGCAGCGGGCCAACGCGCTGCTCGGGACCACCGCCAACGCCAGCCGGCTCGCCGGTCCCGCCCTGGCCGGTGCCCTCATCTGGGCCGCCGGCCCCGGCTGGGCGTTCGTCCTCGACGCCGGCTCGTTCGCGATCAGCGCCGCCCTGCTCGCGGTCATCCGGGTACGGCCCGTGCCCCGGACCGAGCGCCGTTCGCTCGCCGCGGACCTGCTGCACGGCTGGCGTGAGGTCCGCGCCCGGACCTGGTTCTGGAGCAGCCTGCTCGGCCACGGCGTGTGGAACGGCGCCGCCGCGGTGCTCACCACCCTCGGCCCGGCCGTCGCCGTCAACCGCCTCGGTGGCGAAGGGGTCTGGCTGCTGATGCTCCAGGCCGGGGCGGTCGGCATGCTCGCCGGATCGCTGCTCGCCGGCCGGTTCCGGCCCCGCCGCCCGGTGCTGCTGGCCAACCTCGGGCTCGCCAGCTACGCCGCGCCACTGATCCTGCTCGCCGTCGCCGCACCCGCCCCGGCCGTCGTCGCCGCGTACGGGATCGCGCTGGCCGCCCTGGGCTACCTCAACCCGGTCTGGGAGACCGTGGTGCAGGGCCAGTTCCCGCCGCACGTGCTGGCCCGGGTCACCTCGTACGACTGGCTGGTGTCGCTGGGCGCGATGCCCGTCGGCTACGCCCTCGCACCGCTCGCCGCCCGGGTCTGGGGCGAGCCGGCACCCCTGGCCGCCGCCGGCGCGCTGGTCCTGGTGGCCTGCGCCGGCACCGCGCTGGTTCCCGGCGTACGCCGGCTGGCCTGGCCGGCCCCCGCGACGCCGGAACCGACCCGCGAACCACTCGCCGCGCGGTGACGGCGCCCCGTGGCCGACCTGTGACCCGGCCGCCGGCTGTCGGGGCACCACTCCCCGGCCCCGGCCGGCCATGATATGGACGTGGCCGAATCCGTCGCCGACCTGGACCGCCCGCACCGGAACGAGCCCGCCGCGACCGGCGCGCCGCCCGACCCGGGTCCCCGCACGCGCGGGCCCTGGCTGGTCGCCGCCGCGGTGACCGCGGTGCTGCTGGCCCTCTCGACCCGCTACGGCTACCACCGCGACGAGCTGTACTTCCTGCTCTGCGGTCGGCACCTCGACTGGGGCTACGTCGACCAGGGCCCGCTCGTCCCCGCGTTGGCCCGACTGGCCGACACGATCGCACCGGGCAACCTGCTGGTGCTGCGCACGCCGTCCGCGGTGATCGCCGGCGGGTGCGTCCTGCTCGTCGCCGCGATCGCCCGGGAGTTCGGGGCCGGGCGCGGCGCGCAGACCTTCGCGGCGTTCCTCGCCGGCTCCTCCGGCCTGGTGCTGGCCAGCGGGCACCTGCTCAGCACCACCACCGTCGACGTGCTCGTCTGGCTGGCCGCGGCGCTGTGCGCGGTGCGGATGCTGCGCACCGGCGACACCCGCTGGGCGCTGGCCCTCGGGCTGGTGCTCGGCGTCGGCATGCTCAACAAGCTGCTGCCCGCGCTGCTCGCCGTCGGCCTGCTCGCCGGGGTCGCGATCGCCGGGCCGCGCCGGCTCCTGCGCGACCGGTGGGTGCTCGCCGGCGCCGGCATCGCCCTGCTGCTGGCCGCGCCGAACCTGATCTGGCAGGCGGCGCACGGGTTCCCGCAGCTGTCCGTCGCCGCGTCCATCTCCGACGGCGACAGCTCCTACAGCGGCCGGGTCGACGCGCTCACCCTCCAGTTCGTCATCGTCAGCCCGTACGCCGTGCCGATCTGGATCGCCGGCCTGGTCGCCCTGCTGCGCCGGCCCGCGTGGCGGGCGTACCGGGCGCTGGCCTGGGCCTGGCTGGTGGTCGTCGGCGTCGTGCTGGTCGCCGGCGGCAAGGGCTACTACGACGCCCCGCTGCTGCTGGTGCTCGCCGCCGCCGGCGCCGTGGTCACCGTCGCCTGGGCGAGCCGCGGCGCCACCGCACCACGCCGGGCCCTGCTGGCTCTCGCCACCCTGCCGTTCGTCGCCCCGAACGCGGTGCTGCTCCTGCCCACCCTGCCCGCCGACCAGCTACCCGGCTTCGTGGTCGAGGTCAACTACGACGCCGGCGAGACAATCGGCTGGCCGGCGTTCGCCGACTCCCTGGCCGCCGTGCACCGCGCGCTCCCCGCCGACCAGCGGCAGCGGGCCGTCATCCTCACCGCCAACTACGGCGAGGCCGGCGCGGTCGTCCGCTACGGTCCGGCCCGCGGCCTGCCGCCCGCGTACTCCGGGCACAACAGCATGGTCGACCTCGGCCGCCCGCCGGCCGACGCCGACGTGGTGATCGCCGTCGGCTGGGACCGCCCCGACCACCTGCGCGACTGGTTCACCGACGTCACCCTCGCCGGGCGCGTCGACCAACGGGTCGACGTCGACAACGAGGAGAACGGCGGCCCGATCTGGCTCTGCACCGGGCTGCGCCGGCCGTGGGCCGAGATCTGGCGGACGGAGGTACGCCACACCGGCTGACGCCGGCCGGGTCGCCGTTCAGGCCGGGCTGATGTGCGCCGCGAGGATCCGCCAGCCGCGGTCGTCGTCGTGGACCCAGGTCCGGGTGTATCGCAGTCGCGCCGCGAAGGGCTCGCCGTCGAACCGGCCGCTCACCCGTCCCATGAAGAACGTCACCCCGGTCGTCCCCTCGACGATCAGTTCCAGCCCCTCCTCCACGAGATCGTCGATCACCGACGCCCCGCTGCGATGGGCGGCCAGGTCGGCCTCCTTGGTGTACCGGCCGCCGTCCGGCCCGACGGCGATCAGGTGGTCGTCGAGCAGGTCGTCGAGCGCGGGCACGTCACCGGCCCGTTGCGCGGCCTGCAGACGGCGCTCCGCATCCAGCAACTCCGCCTCACGTTCGCTGTCCGGCATGATGCCGTCCTCCTGATCATCGTCGACCGACGCCCTCACCGACGACCGACCGTGCCGCCACCCGCATTGTGGCAAGGCGCGCCGGTCTCGTGGGCCGGGTCGGGGCCTCGGACGCGCGCCGTCCTGCACGATCCGCCGGAATGCCCGAAGGTCGGACATACCGGTGCAGCCACCCCGATAATCCTTGGGGTACGCGGCGTTCCGGCCGCGGGCAGCCGTGCGCCCGGCGACGACGCGGCGCCCCTGTGGGCCCGGGCGCGATCGGGCGGCGGGAGGCCGGGCATGACGACCGGAGGCAGCGCCGAGCTGGTGCGCCGGCCGGAGGGGTCGACCCGCGCCACGCTGCTGGAACTGCTCTTCGACGTGATCTTCGTGGCCGCGCTCGCGCTGGTCTCGATGCTGATCGCCGACCGGCAGTCCTGGGCCGGCATCGGGCAGATCCTGCTCCTGCTGATGGCGATCTGGTGGACGTGGGCGATCACCTCGACGACCACCGACTTCTACGACCCCGAGCAGCGTCCGATCCAGACCATCCTCATGGTGACCATGCTCGGTGCCGTGGCGACGGCGGCCGCGCTGCCGCTGGCCTCCGACGGACACGCGCTGATCTTCGCCGTCGCGTACGTGGTGCCGCACCTGTTTCGGGGTGTGGTGCTGGTCGGCGTGCTCCGCCGGCAACGGCACCGGGCGCAGGAGCGGGCCACGCGGTTCTTCTTCTGGTTCCTGGTGTCGGCGATCTTCTGGATCGTCGGGGCGCTGCCGCCCGGCCAACCGCACTGGCCGCTCTGGGTCGCCGCCGTGGTCATCGACTACGTGTCGGGGGCGGCCCGCTACCCCACCCCCTGGCTCGGCCGGGTGCCGGTCGGGCAGTACGAGAAGACGACCGAGCACCTGGGCGAGCGGTACCAGCAGTTCATGATCCTCGCGCTCGGCGACATCATCCTGGTGCCCACCCTGGAGATCAGCACCGCGGATTTCAGCAGCGCCCGCCTGGGAGCCTTTCTCGCCGCCTTCCTCACCATGCTGCTGCTCTGGCAGGTCTACGTGTACCGGGCCGGCGCCATCCTGCAGACGTCGTCCACGAAGATCCTCGGCCGGGCGGCCCGGCTCGGGCCGTACACCCACCTGGTGATGCTGATCGGCGTCGTCTGCACCGCCGCCGGCTACGACCTCGTCGTCAGCCGGCCGACCGGGCAGACGCCCGTCCGGTGGATCGTCCTGATCGTCGGCGGCCCGGTCGTCTTCCTGCTCGGGCGCACCCTGTTCGCGTACCTGGTCACCGGCTCGCTGCCGTGGCACCGGGCGCTCTGGCTGGTGCCGCTCGCGGTGGCGGTGCCCTTCGCGCGGGGCTGGGCGCCGGTCGTGGTCACCCTGCTGACGCTCGCGGTGCTGGCCGGGTTGGTGTTCGGCGACATGCTGGGTCGACACCAGAAACGCCCGCCGTTCCTGCGCGGGCGGCCGGGGTGACTCGCCGCGTCGGCCCGGCCGCCCGCGGGGTCACTCCCCGGTCGGGCCGCCGGCGAGTTCGGCCACGACGTCCAGGTGGCCGAGGTGGCGGGCGTACTCCTGGAGGAGGTGGAACAGCACCCGCTCCAGCGACGCGGGGTCGGCGCCGTCCCACCGCGGGCCCGGCGCGCCGATCTCCGCGAGGTCGTGCGCCGACACGACGGCCGTGGTGTGCGCGCCCTGCGCCCGCAGCGCCGCCACCAGGTCGTCCCGGGTCTCCTCGGGCGCGACGTGCCAGCGCTCCCCGCGGCGGTCGCCCCACGGCTCGGCGACGTCGCGCCCCTGGAAGCCCCACTCGATCCAGCGCAGCTCGACGTGGCGCAGGTGCTTGAGCAGCTCCAACGGGGTCCACCCCGACGGTAGGCGGCTGTGGCGCAGCTCCGGCTCGGGCAGCGCCGAGACCTTGGCCAGCGTGGTCTCCCGGAAGTAGTCCAGGTAGCGGAGGAAGACCTCGGTCCGCCCGGCGGCCGGGACGGTGGGCGAGGGGAACGGCATCGTCATCGCGCCATTGTGCGGGCCGGCGGCGCGCCGTGTCGCGTCGCCCACCAGCTCACCACTCCCGGCCGCGCGCCGGTCGGTCCCGGCGCGCGGCGGATGGCTCAGCCGGTCGGTCCGGGCGCGCCGCGGGTGGCTCAGCCGGTCGGCAGGGTCCGGCCCCGCTGCGCCACGCCCGCCCGGCCGTACGGGTAGTCGCCCACGGGCGGGGCGCTCGCCTCGTCCAGCAGCCGGGTCTGCTCCGCGTCGAGGGTCAGGTCCGCGGCGGTCAGGTTGTCGTCCAACTGCTCCGTCGTCCGTGCCCCGAGGATCACCGAGGTGACCGCCGGGCGGGCCGCCAGCCAGGCGAGCGCCACGGCCGACATGGAGGCGCCCCGCTGCGTGGCGACCTGGCGCACCGCGTCGACCACCCGCCAGGTGCGTTCCTGGGCGTTGCGTCCCGCGTACGCCTCGACGCCGCGCTCCGGGTTCTCGCCGAGCCGGGTGGCGCCCGTCGGCGGGGTGTCCCGCCGGTACTTGCCGGTCAGCCATCCGCCACCCAGCGGGGACCACGGCAGGATGCCGATGCCCTCGTTCTCACACACCGGCACCAGCTCGAACTCGACCTCCCGGGCCAGCAGGTTGTACTGCGGCTGCAGGGTCACCACCGGGGTGAGACCGAGGTGCTGGGTCAGCAGCGCGGCCTTCTGCAACTGCCAACCGGTGAAGTTGCTGACCCCCGCGTAGCGGATCTTGCCCGCCCGGACCGCGTCGTCGAAGAACCGCAGTGTCTCCGGCAGCGGGGTCAGCGGGTCCCACGCGTGCGCCTGGTAGAGGTCGACCGCCTCGACGCCGAGCCGC
Organism: Micromonospora sp. WMMD812; assembly: GCF_027497215.1. Lineage (NCBI taxonomy): Bacteria > Bacillati > Actinomycetota > Actinomycetes > Micromonosporales > Micromonosporaceae > Micromonospora > Micromonospora sp. WMMD812. Next base: position 1,109,498 of record NZ_CP114904.1, read on the forward strand.
CGCAGGCTCGCGTCCAGCGCACGGGTCAGGTGCACCCGGGACAGCCCGGCGTCGTTCGCCCCCGACCCCATCGGGAAGCGGCCCTTGGTGGCGATCACCAGCCGGTCGCGTACGCCCGGGCGCGACCGCAGCCACCGGCCGACGATCTCCTCCGACACGCCCGCGGAGTAGACGTCGGCCGTGTCGACGAACGTGCCGCCGGCCTCGACGAACCGGTCCAGCTGGGCGAAGCTGCCCGCCTCGTCGGTCTCCGCGCCGAAGGTCATGGTGCCCAGGCAGAGGGTCGACACCACCGTGCCGGTGGCGCCCAGGGTCCGGTAGCGCATGGCTTCCTTCCGGTCGAGGGGTCGGCCCCGATCCTCGCACCGGCCGCCGCGCGACCGCGCTCCGGGGCGTCAGCGCAACTCGTCGGCCTGGTGGATGACGCGCGCGAGGTCCTGCACCTCCCGGTCGTCGGTGGCGGCGGCCGCCTGCCCCGCGATCGTCGCGAGGTGGGTCAGGCGCACCTGATCGCCGCCCTGCAGGGCCACGGCGAAGTAGGCGGCCGCGTAACAGGTCCGCAGCCGCGGGGACGCCGACGCGAAGTCCCCGTCCACGTCGGCGACGGTCACCGATTCGGACGCCTCGATGGGCTCGCGTTCCACGGGATCGGTCCAGCGCACCTGCACCCGGGCGATCCGGGCCGACGGGCGGACGCCGTCGGCGAGCCGGACCTCGTAGAGCGCGGTGACGCTGTGCCCCGGCCCGACCTCGCCGCCATCCACCCGGTCGTCACGGAAGTCCTCGTCGACGATCGCCCGGTTGTCGTATCCGATCAGGCGGTACGACCGCACCGAGCCCGGCTCGAAGGTCACCTGCACCTTGGCATCGAGCGCGCGAACGCTCAACGTCGCCGGCAGCTGTCGTACGAACACCTTGCGGGCCTGGGCGGGCTCGCTGACGTACACCACGAAGCCGTCGCCGCGGTCGGCCAACCGCTCCATCAGCTCGTCGCCGTACTCGCTGCCGACGCCCACGCCGAGCAGCGCGATCTCCTTCTCCGCCTCGTCACGCACCCGGCGCAGGATCGGCTCCGCGTCGGTGGCTCCCACGTTCGCGAGTCCGTCGGAGAGCACGACCACCCGGTTCGTCCGGCCGGGCCGGAACCCCTCGCGTGCCACCTGGTAGCCCAGCACCAGGCCGGCCTCGAGGTTGGTGCTGCTCTGCGTCCGGAGCGAGTCGATGGCGTCGTGCAGCTTCTCGCCGTCGGAGACGGGGGTCATCTCCCGGGCGATCCGGGCCTTGAAACTGAACTCGACGACGGCGATCGAGTCGGTGGGCCGAAGCTGGTCCACCAGGGTGTGCAGCGCGTCCTGTACGAGGTCGAGCCGGCCGGGCTCCGCCATCGACCCGGATACGTCGACGACGAAGGTGAGCGCGGCGTCCGGGCGGCTCCGCTCGTCCTCCGAACGGGTCTGCAGGCCGACCCGCATCAACCGGGTGTCCGCCGTGGCGTCGTGTGTCTCCGGGAGGCGGGCGCCGTCGGCGTGGACGGCGAAACCGTCGCCGCCGGGCTCGGCGTAGTCCTGCCGAAAGGAGTTCACGAACTCCTCGGGCCGCACCCCGGTCCGCTCGGGCAACCGCCCCTCGGCGATGAGCCGCCGGGCGTAGCCGTACGAGGCGGTGTCGATGTCGATGCCGAAGGTGGAGCGGGAATCGTCCTCCGATGCCGTCTCCTCGCCACCCCGGTTGGGCGCGCCGTCGTGGTCGCGGACCGGGGCCGGTCCCGGGTCGCTCCGCTGCGAGCTTCCGGCAGTGCAGGCGGTGATCGTCATCGTGATCGCCAGCACCGCCAGCAGGAGCGGCGACCGTCGCTTGTGGGCCATCGAATCCTCCAAGCCGGGACCGGGGACGCATCCGGCCGCCAGACGCCGGATCGGTAACGGCCATTGGACGCGGACCACCAGCGGGGTCGAGCCCTTCGTGACCGAGCCGATGCGCAAGCGTGAGCGTCGTGACCGCTCCGTGCACAAGACGTGACCTGAATCGTCGACCGCGGACCGGGGCCGGGCGCTGGAGCCGCTGCCGGGTGCCGGGAGGCCGGTCCTGCGGTCCGGCGCGAGATGGGGCAGAGTGGCGCGCGAAGCCGGGACCGGCCGGCATGGGGAGGAGTGACCGTGGAGGGTCCGACCGGGGTGGTGTTCCCCGCTGTCGAGGGCACGCGCAGCACGACCGCGCTCGGCCGGGCGGTCGTCGTTGACGCGCTACGCGCCGTCGACCCGGTCGGTGCCCGCTCGGCGGAGCACGAGACGAACTGGCGGCACGGGTACCTCGGCCACTTCCGCCGACTCGTCGAGGCGGGATTGCTCTCCCACGACGCCGCGGTCACCATCGCCCGCGACGGGCTCGCCTCCCTGCACTCCCGGATGCGGGTGGTCGGCGACGACGGCCGCGAGGCCGCGCTCGACGAGGTCTTCTCGACGCCCGACGCCCAGCCGCCACTGGGCACCGCCACCGTCACCGGCGACGGCCCGGTCGAGCGGGAGCTCTCGCTGCCGTACCGCGGACAACGACTGCGCGGCGACGACCTGCGCCGCCGGCTCGACGCCTGGGTCACCGCCGGTGTCATCGAGCCGTCCTGCGCCGAGGCGGTGGGCACGGTGGTCGCGAATCCCGACTGGCTGGATCTCCGCGACCAGCGGATCGTCGTGCTCGGCGCGGGCGCGGAGATGGGGCCACTGACGTCGGTGTTGCGGTGGGGCGGCGAGGTGGTCGCCGTCGACCTGCCCCGCCCGGACATCTGGCGACGCCTGCTGCAGACCACCCGCCGCTACGGCGGGCGGCTGCACCTGCCGCTGCCGCCGGACACCGGCGCGGACGACGACGACCAGGCGCTGGCCCGGCACGCGGGGGCCGACCTGCTGCACCGCCTGCCCCAGGTGGCCGAGTGGCTGCGCGGCATCGACGGGCGGCTCGTGCTGGGAAACTACGTGTACGCCGACGGGGCCACCAACGTGCGCGTCGCGGTCGCCGTCGACGCGCTCACCCGGCACCTCCAGGAGCGCCGCGACGATGTCGCGCTCGCGTTCCTCGCCACCCCCACCGACGTCTTCGCGGTCCCGGCCGAGGCGGTGCGCCACGCCGAGCAGGGGTACGCGCACCGCGGCGCCGCCCGCCGCGCGCTGCGGGTGCTCTCCGCGGGCCGGCTCCTGCACCGGAACTATCCGCCGGGCGCCGACCCGGGCATCAACGACAGCCTGGTGCCGCAGCAGGGCCCGAACTACGCGCTCGCCAAGCGGCTGCAGCGCTGGCGGGCCACGGTGGCCCGGGAGGCGGGCGCGAGGGTGTCGTTCACCGTCGCGCCGCCCACCCGCACCCGCTCCGTGCTGCGTAACCGGGCGCTGGCGGCCGCGTACGCGGGGGCGCACCGGTTCGGCATCGAGGTGTTCGACCCCGCCACCAGCAACACCCTGATGGCCGCGCTGCTCGTGCACCACCTGCGCGCGGGCGGCCCGGCGTCCGCCCAGCCGTGGCAGGACGAGGCGTACGCCGCGGCGCACGGTGGTCTGTGGCGGGTGCCCTACGCCCCGCGCAGCGCGCTCGGGCTCGCCGTCCTGCTCGGCCTCGGCGGCGCCCGCGCCTGAGCCCGGCCGAGACCGGCACGGCGGACGCCGTCGCGGCCCGGGCCGGCGTGGAGGACGCCCGTCGCGGTCAGCGGCCGGTTCGGCGGCGGACCGCGGCGGCGAGGACCCGGCCGAGGACCACCGCGGTCACGGCGAAGACCGCCACCGCGGGCACGGTGACCGTCAGCAGAGGACCGACGTCCGGCCAGGCGGGCACCGGCACGGGCGACCGGCCGTCGCTGAACAGTCGCTGGCCGTCCCGCGCCAGAACCCAGATCGCCACGGTGGCGAGCGCGCCCGCCGCCGTGGCGACCGCGACCGGCCACCCGTACCCGCCGCGGACGTCGCGCTGCGGCAGCCCCTGCCGCCGGAGGGCGACCAGCATGGCGACCCGGTTACGCTGGTCGGCCGCGGCGGTCGCGACGAGGCCGGCCGCCCCGATCAGGACTCCGGCCAGCGCGGCGAAGAGGTTGAAGCCCAGCGCCAACGCCGGGCCCTGGCGATGGAGGTCCTCGCGCTCGGCGGTGATCGCCCGGTCGTAGCGGACGACCAGACCCTGCGCGCGCAGCCGGTCGAGCGCGTCGGCGGGCGCCGCCGGGCCCAGCCACACCTCCTTGCTCCCGGTCTGACCTTCGACGGCGAGCCGGTCGGCGTACTCCAGGTCGACCAGCAGGCCCGACTCCCCGAGCCGTGGCAGCCGGTCCGCGAAGCCGGCGACCAGCGCATTGGTCGGCATCGAGTCGATGCCGTCGTACCGGATCGAGCCGAGGTGCGTGCCCATCGACCGGGTCAACCAGGCGGGCAGCGGGTCGGGCGTGTCGGCCACGGCGATGGGGATCGGCGCCAACCGGCGGCCGTCCGGAACGTCCACGACCAGCGCCGGGTCACTGCCGCCCGTGCCGTAGACCGAGTAGTCGGCCATGTTGCCGGGTGGCCGCCACCGTTCTGTTCGGGCCAGCTCCGCGCCGCTCAGCTGGACCGTGCCGTCATCCTCGGAGCGCAACTCCTCGATCCGGACCTGCAACTGCCCGGGTGTGACCTGGGCGTTGACCTCGAACCTGGCCAACCGGCACTGCGGTTCGCATTCGGGCACCGGCACGCGATACTCCCCCCGGCCGGACGTGAGCGGGCGGTCGGCGCCGACCTGACGGGTGCCGGACCGGCCGGCGATCAGGAGATAGAGGCGGGGTAGGAAGCCGGCGAAGGCGTTCTCGTCGTAGCTGGCGGTCACGGTCACGACGAGCGTGCGGCCCCGCAGCAGCACCGGCTCCGCCGGCGGAGCCGGGCGCAGCGGGCGGGCGATGTCGGCCAACGACACCCCGTACGACGGGTGCGGCGCGGCCACCGTCGCCAGCCGGTCGGAGTCCACCGCGAGCACCGCCGTGTTCGACCTGCTCGTTCCGTTCGTCGTCACCGCCGCCATCGCGAACCGGCCCTCGGGATCGGCGGCCCGGACGGCCTCCACCAGATGGCTGCGGGACAGCGCGTCGACACCGACGACCCGTGGGGCGCCGACGTCGACGGTGGCGCGGTCCGCGTAGGCCGCCGTCGCCAGCTCCCGGGTGGCGACGGTGAAGGCGAGCATCGCGACCACCACGGTGAGCAGCGCGATCAGGGGCCGGAACCGGGGTTGCCGGCCCACCTGCAGCAGGGCCAGACCGACCCGGGTCCGTCCTCGCGCCAGCAGCGCCGCACCCACCGCCGCCCCGGACAACAAGGCGACCCGCGCCAGCAGGACGCCCACGGCGAGCGCCGCGACAACCGGCGCCAGCAACGCGAGACCGCTGGGTGACCCACCGGCGCGCAACTGCACGAGCGCCGCCACGGCGGCGGACACCGCGACGGCGTCGCCGATGCTCGTCCGCCAGCCGCGCGAGCGCGCCGGCACGTGGCGCAGCAGGTCGACGACCGGCGCGGACAGGGTACGGGCCTGGGCGAGCAGCACCGCGGCGAGGGCGCCGCCGGCGGCGAGCGTGGCGTAGCCGAGCGCGGCGGCGTTCAGCGTCAACCCGGCGTCGCCAGTCAACGTGTGCGCGGTCAACAGCTTGGCGGCGGCCAGGCCGGCCAGGCAGCCCAGGGGGATCGCGGCCACCGCGGGCACCGCGTGCTCGCCGATCGCCAGCGTCCACAGGCGGCGGCGTTGCACTCCGCGCAGCAGCAGCAGACCCTGCTCCGGACGGCGCTCGGCGGCCGCCGAACTGACCGCCACGAAGAGCACCAGCCAGCAGAGCAGGACGAGCAGCCCGGCACCCAGGGTCACGCCGACCGCCAGCTGGCCGCGCTGCAGCGTGATGCGGTCGAGCAGTTGCGGCAGGCCGCTGCCGACGCCGAGACTTCCGCGGGGGGCATCGCGTGTCGCCACCGCGACGGTGGCCTTGAGTTCGTCGGCCGACCCGGTGCGCACCATCTCCTCGGTGATGAACAGGTCGGCCGTCGGTCGTTGCAGGATGGCGTCGTTCTCGCCCAGGCGCGAGGACGCGGCGGTGAAGATGGCGTCCTCTGCGCTGCCCACGGCCGACAGGGGCGCCGCGCCCGGCGCGGGCGGCCGCAGGTACTCGTCGCCGAGCCAGAACGGGTCGGCCGGGTCGAGCGGGCGGTAGACACCGGTGACCCGCAGCGGCACACCGGCGAAGGTCACCTCGCTGCCGGCGGATGCGCCGAGACGCGCCGCGGTGCTCGTACTGACCATCACCTCGGGTCGCTGACCATCGGCGGTGGGGGCCGGGCAGCTGCCCGTCACGGCGACGCGCTCGCAGATCCCCTGCCGGAACACGAGGTTGGAGGTCACGGTCCCGGCCGGGCCGGCGGTGACGCCGCCCGCCTGCGCGCCGAGAACCACCTCGAAGCCGGCTGCGGTGAACGGCGCGAGGTGACCACGGAACGCCGCGACGCCGGGATCGGCGGGCATCCCCGGGTGTTCGGCGATCGAGCTGAGTCGCAGCCGGCGTTCGTCGGGCGGGGCGGCGGCGAGTTCCTCGCTCGCGAGGGCCTGACCGGCGGCGCTCACGTACATCGGCGCGGCCGCGGCCGCGGCGCTGGCGAGCACGGCCAGCAGGAGCACCGCGAGCGCCTGCGCCCGGCGAGCGACGAGTGCTCCCGCGATGACGGCCAGCATGGAGGTTGATGTTAGATAGCGGCGGCGACACCCACCGTCCCCTACCCGGGAATCGAGACCTCCCGGTTACCGGTCTCCGCCTCGCCGTAGCACCGCGTTCCCGTCGACCAGGTGCAGTTCCGCCGCGCACGCGGCCGCGACCTCCGGATCGTGGGTGGCGAACACGACGGCTGCGCCCCGCCCGGCCTCCTCGTGCAGCAGATCCAGCACCCGCTGCCGGTTGCCGGCGTCGAGTTCGCTGGTCACCTCGTCGGCAAGCAGCACCGCGCCGCCCAGGGCCAGGCCCCGGGCGACCGCCGTACGCTGCTGCTGGCCGCCGGACAACTCCTCGACGAGTTGGTCGGCCTGGCCGGCGAGACCCAACCGGTCCAGGGTGGCCGCGGTGAGTCGGCGCGCCTCCGGGGGCGTCACGCCGGAGGCGATCAGGGCCACCTGCACGTTCTCCGCCGCGGTCAGGATCGGCGCCAGGCCGTTGTCCTGCGGGATGACGACGACCCTGCGGTCCACCGCGTGGTCGCGGTCGCGCAGCGGCTGCCCGTCGACGGTCACGGTGCCGGCGCGCGGCGGCAACAAGCCGCCCATCACACCCAGCAGGGTCGTCTTGCCCGCGCCGGACAGGCCGGTCACCGCCAGCACCTGCCCCGGGCGGACGGTCACCGAGACGTCGCTGAGCACAGCCGGGCCGTCGCCGTACCCGACGGTCATGTCCTCGATGGTCAGCATCTGCAACCGCTTCCTCCGGCATCGGCGCCCGCAGACTGCCACGCCGGACGGCTGCCGCACAACGCCCGCACCGTCGGCTGCCGCCTCAGTCTGCGGTGGAACCGGCCTCGACGATCGTGACGGGCGTGCCGAGTTCGACGGTGCGGGAGACGGTGCAGAGCCGGTCGTGCGACTGCCGCAGCGACCGGGGCAGCGCCTCGCGCGCCTTGTCGCCGTCCGCGCCGTCGGGGAACGTCACGGTGAACGTGGCCGTGAGGTTCTGCATCCGGTTGCCGCCGGCCTCGTCGCGGATCTTGTCGCCGGTGACGGTGACGGAGAACTGCGTCGGCTCGGCGCGGCGGCTGGTGAAGTGGTCGACGTCGATCGCGGTGCAGCCGCCGATGGCCGCCAGCAGCAGCTCCACCGGCGTGAAGCTGGTGTTCTCGCCCGCGCCCATCGACAGTGATCCTCCCCGGGCGTTCCGCACGACGTACTGCCCGACGCTGGTGCGCTCGATCTCCACCGAGCGGAAGGTGTCGTCACTCATGGCAGGAAGCTACCCAGGCCGTCCGGCCACCGCGCCACCGGCCCAGGTGTCGTCTGCCAGTTGAGTTGAGGAACTAACCTGTCCGGGACCTGCGGTGCCCCAAGAGACCTGGCAGGCACGCATCGTCTGCCTGGTGCCGGCGTGGTCGACGTCGCGATTGAACGTGATCACGGTGGCGTTTCTGCGCCGACTTCCCACCGCGGACAAGGTCGCGTGGCTGTCGCCCCGACGCCTGGCCAACTGGCTGGGCTCAGTCGGCTACTCCGGCGGAGTCGATCCCGCGGTGCTCCACCTCGGCACCACACCACAGGTGCGTCGGCACGCTCCGCGAGCCTGTGCACCCGCACGACCGGGCATCCTCACCCCTGACGCACGTCGGCTCCTGGGGGAGAAAGCGTGGGCGGCCATGTCAAGACGTGGGATGTCAATGCTGGAGCGCTGCTCAGTCGGGTCAACGTTCAACAGAGTGCGGTGCGGGCTACGGACGCCTGCCGCTGCGACTCGCCTGGTCGTGGCTGGACACGCCCGGGGCGTGCGAGAGGGTGGCCGACCACGAATCGGCCGAAGCAGGAAAATTCGTCCCTTAGGTTGCTAGGCAGGAGACTGTCGAGACCGGGAGACGACGTGGAGAAGTATCCGGCGATCGAGGATCACGGGCTCATCGGTGACCTGCAGACCGCCGCGCTGGTGACGTGCGACGGAACGATCGACTGGTTCTGCGCGCCGCGCTTCGACTCGCCGAGCATTTTCGCTGCGCTGTTGGACCGCGAGCGGGGTGGCTACTTCCGCATCGCCCCGCACGGCGTCCGATATGTCACCAAGCAGCTCTACCTACCTGGCACTCCGATCTTGATCACTCGGTTCATCAGCGCGGACGGCGTGGCCGAGGTGATGGACTTCATGCCGGTCACCGGCGATCTGGCCACTGACGTGCACCGCCTGGTCCGCATGGTCAACATGGTCCGGGGCAGCATGCGGTTCCGGGTGGAGTGCCGGCCCCGGTTCGACTACGCCCGGGAGGAGCACCGGCTGGAGCGCCACCGCAACGGGTATGTCTTCCGCAGCCGGTCGGCGATGGTCACCTTCAACCCGGTGGATCCGGTTCGGCAGTTGATCTCGCGGGGCGGCGACATCCGCCTGGAGGACGGCGACCTGGTCGCGTACGGCACCCTGAACGAGGGCGACACCGGCGGCGTGGTCCTGGAGACGGCCGGCACGGAGCCACGGATCGTCCCGCCGGAAGAGGTCCAGGGGATGTTCGAGTGGACTCGGGACTACTGGCGGCGCTGGGTGGAGCGCTCCCGCTACACCGGGCGGTGGCGGGAGATGGTCGAGCGCTCGGCCATCACGCTGAAGCTCATGACGTACGCGCCGAGCGGCGCGATGATCGCCGCCCCCACCGCCGCGCTGCCCGAGCTGATCGGCGGCACCCGCAACTGGGACTACCGCTACACCTGGGTACGCGACACGTCGTTCTCGGTGCACGCGCTGCTCGGCCTCGGCTTCACCGAGGAGGTCAGCCGATACATGAACTGGCTGGACGAGCGGATCCGCGAGGCCGGTGACCAGCAGGACCCGCTGAAGATCATGTATCGGGTGGACGGCTCCTCCGACCTGCACGAGGAAGTTCTCGATCACCTGGAGGGCTACCGCGGCTCCCGACCGGTGCGGATCGGCAACGGCGCCGCCGACCAGCTCCAACTCGACATCCACGGCGAAGCCCTCTACGCCATGCATCTCGCCGACGAGCAGGGCATCCGCGTGTCGCACCAGGTGTGGGAGAGCACCGTCCGGCTGGTCGACTGGCTCTGCCAGCACTGGGACCGGGCCGACGCCGGTATCTGGGAGAGCCGCCACCATCCCCGCAACTACACCTTCGGCAGGGTGATGTCCTGGGTCGCGCTGGACCGGGCCATCCGCCTCGCCACCCGCACCGCCCGCCCCGGCGACATCACCGCGTGGGCAGAGCAGCGCAACCGGATCTACAAGCAGGTCATGGCCCGCGGATACCACCGGGAACGCGGCAGCTTTGTGCAGGCGTACGACGAGAATGTGCTGGACGCGGCGCTGCTCGCCATGCCGGCGGTCGGCTTCGTGACCCCCAGCGACCCTCTCTGGCAGTCCACCCTGGCATCGATCGAACGCGAGCTGGTCTCCGACAGCCTGGTCCACCGGTACGACCCGATCCACTCCCCCGACGGCCTTCCCGGGCACGAAGGCACCTTCAACATGTGCACATTCTGGTACGTCGAGGCGCTGGCCCGCGCCGGTCGCCTGGATGACGCCCGGCTCACCCTCGAGAAGATGTTCACCTTCAGCAACCACCTCGGGCTCTACGCCGAGGAAATCGCCGCGACCGGCGAGCAGATCGGCAACTACCCGCAGGCGTTCAGCCACCTCTCCCTGATCAACTCGGCGCTGACGCTGAACGACCTGCTCGACGCCGATGCCGACGCCCGGCGCCGCCGGTAGTGCGGTCTCCAGTCCGAGCCGTCGCTGTCCTTACCACCTTTCTGTCGCGGGCGAGCCGCAGCCCTGCTGGTGGCGGCGCTCTGCCGCCTTCGCCAATTCCCGCGCCGGTCAGGCTCCGACTGACACCATAACTGTCATTATGGTGTGGTGACGTTATGTCCGTATTATCCGCTCGTATTATCGGATTACCGGTAATGGCAATCCGATAATGGGAGCGCGGAGGTCAGGTCGACGACCGCCGGCACGTGTCGTACCTACGTGTGGCTGCAGCTCGCCCGCCCCGTACTCGAGTTGCACACCGTTCGCGAGGGCCCGGTGGTCGGTTACTTCGGCGGTAAGCCGGCCCTGCCCGAGGGGGTGGAATGGCCGGACGGCATGACGTACCTCGTATCGCTGGACCTCTCCGCGATCCCGGCCGGATCGCACGACATCGACCTGCCGTCCGACGGGCACCTGCTGTTCTTCTCCGAGCCGGACATCGCGCCCGAAGCGGAAGTCGTCTACGTGCCGGCGGGCACACCGGTCACCGAACGCGAATTGGAGGAAGACGCGTACCACCAGGAGTGCGAGAGGTTCCCGCTGTACGGCGTGCGCGGATGGGACTTCCCGTTCAACCGTGAGGACAGCGTGATCGACATCGGCGAGAGCCGCTACGACGAGAAGGTCTTCAGCAGCATCAAGTGGCATCTGACGGCTGACAACGACTGCGTGGGCACCATCGGCGGCTACACCGATCGCGCCACCGGCGGTGGCGAACACGGCCTGGAGTCGCCCGAGACGGAGACCCTCCTGGGCTACCTGTACGTGGACGCGGACCTCGGGGGCGAGGGCTTCGGACGCGACGGCACGATGGTGGGCTGGGTGCTGGCGAACGAGGATCTGGCGCAGCGCCGGTTCGACCGGGCCAGGACGGTGTCCGACTTCAACGGCTGACCGCGACCCACCGCCCCGCGCCCCGTCACGGGAAGCCACTCGCCGGAGCAGAGGGTGCCGTCCGGGTCACCGGACGGCACCCTCGATCGTCTTGCGGGAGGGCGGTCGGCATCGGCTCACGACCTTGTTGCTCAGCTGCCGTCGCCGACGGCGGCGGCGACCGTCCCGCGCACCTCCTCGGCGGCGGGGAATGGAGTGGACGGGATGGCGCTCAGGCTTGTAACTTGCGGTTGCCCGTGACACCGCCCGAGGAGGTGAGACCCATGAACGCTGTATCGATGTGGGTGCTCCCCGTTCCCGTCACGGTCGGGCGATTGACGTAGGTGTCGCCGGGAGCGCCTCGCCGACAAGGCCCTCCCGAAAGGCAACACCGATGCACTCTCTGCAGTTCACCGCCGAGCCGTCGTCGAACGACACGGTCGGGCGAGACCTCACCGCGGGCGACGTCCCCGGGCTCCCGTCGCCGGCTTCCGGCGCCGATCGTGCGCCCCTCATGTTCGACGTGATCATTGCCGGGTGCGGGCCGACCGGTGCGATGCTGGCCGCCGAACTGCGGCTGCACGACGTGCGGGTACTCGTCCTGGAGAAGGAGACCGAGCCCGCGTCGTTCGTCCGCATAGTCGCTCTGCATATCCGCAGTATCGAGCTGATGGCGATGCGCGGGCTGCTGGAGCGCATTCTCGAACGCGGAAGACAGCGTCCGGCCGGCGGCTTCTACGCCGCCATCGACAAACCCGCACCCGAGGGCCTGGATTCCGCGTACGCCTATTTGCTGGGCATCCCGCAGCCGGTCATCGTCCACCTCCTCGAAGAACACGCGATCGAACTGGGTGCGCAGGTCCGGCACGGTTGCGCGGTGGCCGATCTCGAGCAGGACGACGACGGTGTGACCGTACGGCTGGCCGACGGACAACGGCTGCGTTCGCGCTATCTCGTCGGCTGTGACGGCGCGCGCAGTACGGTGCGCAAACTGCTCGGCGTCGGCTTCCCCGGCGAGCCCTCGCGGACCGAGACGCTGATGGGCGAGATGGAAATGGGTGTGCCGCAGGAGGAGATCGCCGCCAAGGTGACCGAAATCCGCGAGACCGACAAGCGCTTCAGCCTCGGGCCCGCAGGCGCTGGGCTCTATCGCGTCGTGGTCCCCGGCGCGGGAGTCAGCGGTCGCGCCGAACCGCCCACCCTCGAGGATTTCAAACAACAGTTGCGCGCCGTCGCCGGAACCGATTTCGGCGTGCACTCCCCGCGCTGGTTGTCCCGCTTCGGGGATGCCACACGGCTGGCCGAACGGTATCGGGTCGGCCGGGTGCTGCTGGCCGGCGACGCGGCACACATCCACCCACCCATCGGCGGACAGGGCCTCAACCTGGGCGTTCAGGACGCCTTCAACCTCGGCTGGAAACTGGCCGCACAGATCCGCGGTTGGGCCCCGGACACCCTGCTGGACACCTACCAGGCCGAACGTCATCCGGTCGCCGCGGACGTGCTGGACAACACCCGCGCCCAGATGGAACTGTCGTCCACCGAACCGGGCCCGCAGGCCGTGCGCAGGCTGCTCACCGAACTGATGGACTTCAACGACGTGAACCGCCATCTGATCGAGAAGATCACCGGGATCGGCATCCGCTACGACTTCGGCGCAGGCCCCGACCTGCTCGGTCGTCGCCTACCCGACATCGACGTGAAACAGGGCCACCTCTACGGTCTGCTGCATCGCGGCCGCGGGCTGCTGCTGGACCGCACCGAACGCCTGACCGTCGGCGGCTGGTCGGACCGGGTCGATCACCTCGGAGATCCCACCGCGGTACTGGATGTTCCGTGCGTCCTGCTACGCCCCGACGGCCACGTCGCCTGGATCGGCGACGATCAGCAGGACCTGGACCACCACCTCGCCCGCTGGTTCGGCAAGCCCCACTAGTTCGGCATCGTGGGCCGGCAGTGGCGCTCGCCCTGGCCGAGGCGGCCCGCCGCGCGGTCCGGCGCAGCTCGACGGGCCGCTACCGGGAATCCTCGGCGGGGCCGCCGGTGGTCGGTGGACACCGGCGGCCCCGCTCCGGGGCGGTCAGCCCATTCGGTCGAGGATCGGCACGAGCTGCTCCTCCTCGTACGCCAGGTGGCGTTCGAGTTCGTCGGTCAGCTGCTCGACCTGCCGGCGCACGTCGGTCGGATCGGCGGTGGCGTCGCCGACCGCCGCCTGGAGCCGGTCGATGAGCGCCGCGACCCGGCCGTGTTCCGCTCGCAGCCGGTCGAGCGTCGGCCCCAACTCGGGATGCTGCGCGGCCAGCCCGACGAACAGCCCGGCGTCCTCATGGCCGTGGTGGTAGTGCAGCCCCTGACAGACGGCCAGGCAGTTCACCCGCAGCTGGGCGCCGATCCGGGCGCCGGACTCCCCCACCTCCCGGCGGATCAGCGCCAACTCGCGGCGGAACGCGTCGTGGATCCGCCGGAGCGCCTCGCCCCAGGACGACGCCTCCGGCGGGCCGCCGCCGGCCTGCTCGAGCGCGACCACCGGGATGACCCTGGTGGTCTTCGACTGGTACGCGGCCCACCCGGGGTCGGCCTCGACCGCCCGCGCGAACAGTTCGTCGCGCTCCGTGCCGGTGAGCACCACCGCGCGGGCCGGGTAGGTGAAGATGCCGTCCTCGACGGTGACCTGCGGGTCGGCCAGGATGTTGTGGAACCAGTCCGGGTGCCGCGCGGCTCCGCCGGCCGAGGCGATGATCAGGATCCGACCGCCGGCGTCGGGCAGGTAGGCCACCGGGGTGGTGTGCGGCGCGCCGGACCGCGCCCCGGTCGTGGTGAGCAGGATCAGTCGGGCGCCCTCGAAGGGGCCGGTGACCCGACCCCCGGTGGCGCGAAACTCGTCGATGATCTGTTGGTTGAACTCGTTCGGCATGCTCCGCATTTCTTCGTTTCGGCGGTACGCGGGAACGCCGCGCACGCGGTCGAGCGCGTACGCGGGCGGGATGTGGAGAAGGGCGTGGCCGGTAGCGACGCACGCGGATACGGCGGGAGCCCGGTCGGGACGGCGCGAAGAAGGGGTGGCGGGGCACGGGCCCGCCGCGCGGTCACCCGGCGGCCGGGTGCCCCACTCGGTCGTGGCCCAAGGCCGACCCGGCAGTCACGTCGACGACCCTAGTTCCCGCACCGGCTGCGGGCAACGCCGATCCGGCATCCGCCCGGCGCTCACGTCGGAGGGGTCCGGCGGGAACCGTCCAGTTGTGGCCCGCCGGCCCGGCCGATGAGGATCGAGGCATGACGGGGATGAGCGGGAGTGACGTCCGCGCGGCGGTCGAGGAGATGGTCCGGGTGCTCGGCCCGTACGACGGGCGGGGCTGGACCGTGCCGGCCGGCACCCTGGAGTGGAGTTGCTGGGCGACGGCCGCGCACGTCGCTCACGACCTGCTCGCGTACGCCGGGCAGGTGACCGGGCGGCCGGACGACGGGTACCTGCCGTTCGACCTGCGGGTCTCCCCCGCCGCCGGTCCCCGCGAGGTGCTGGCCGTGGTCACCGCCTGCGGCGGGCTGCTCGCCACCGCGGTCGACGCCGCCGACCCGGCCGTCCGCGCCTGGCACTACGGGCCGTGCGACCCCGGCGGTTTCGCCGCCATGGGGGTGGCCGAGACGCTGCTGCACACCTGGGACGTCACCAGCGGGCTCGGCGTGCGGTGGGAGCCGCCGTCGGAGTTGAGCGCCGCCGTGGTGCGCCGGCTGTTCCCGGACGCGCCGGACGGCCCGCCACCGGCGGTGCTGCGCTGGCTGACCGGCCGCGGCGAGCTGCCCGGCTTGGCGCGGCGCACCTCGTGGAGCTGGCGGGCAGCCGTCGACTGACGGGCGCCTCAGCCGACGAGTTCCTGCGTGCCGAGCACGGTGAGCAGCGCCAGGCGTTCCGCGTCGACGCTGCCGGGCTCCGCCGTGTAGACCATGATCCGCAGGTCGCTGCCGGCCACCGTCAGCACGTCGCAGTCCAGCGTCACCGCGCCGGCGCGCGGATGGTCGACGGTCTTTCGCGCGCTCTCGTGGTGGCCGACGGCGCCGGCGTCCCACAGCTCGGCGAACCGGGCGCTGTTCGCCCGCAGATCGGCCAGCAGCCGCCGCAGCGCCGGGTCGGCCGGGTAGCGAACGGCGGCCGCGCGCAGGTCGGCCACCAGCGCTGCCTCGAGCCCGCGCCGGGCCTCCGGCGTGTACCGGACCCGGCCCGCCGGGCCGAGGAACTGCCGCCACGCCCCGTTGCGCTGGTTGCCGCGCCAGCCGGACGGGTCGCCCATCAGCGCCGCGTACGGCGGGTTGGCCAGCAGCAGCGTCCACGAGGCGTCGTACACGGCGACGGGTGTTCCGGTCAGCCGGTCCAGCAGCCGCTGGACGCTCGGGGTGAGGTACGCCGGGACCGTGTCCGGGCCCGGCGGCGCCAGCCCGGCCAGTCGGAACAGGTGCGCGCGCTCGGTTCCGGACAGCCGCAGGGCCCGGGCCAGCGCCTCGACGACCTGCGCCGACGGGTGGGACGCGCGGCCCTGTTCGAGCCGGGTGATGTAGTCGACGGAGATCCCGGCCAGCAGGGCGAGCTCCTCGCGGCGCAGTCCGGTCGCGCGCCGGTGCCCGCCGGCCGGCAGCCCGGCGGCCTCGGGTGGGACCCGGTCACGCCAGCGACGCACCGCCCGCCCGAACTCCGCCGTCGCCATGAGCACCAGTGTGCGCCGGCGACCG
The DNA here is from genome assembly GCF_027497215.1 of Micromonospora sp. WMMD812. Lineage (NCBI taxonomy): Bacteria > Bacillati > Actinomycetota > Actinomycetes > Micromonosporales > Micromonosporaceae > Micromonospora > Micromonospora sp. WMMD812. The sequence continues at coordinate 1,125,570 of NZ_CP114904.1, forward strand.
CGGATTCTGCCTGGTACCGGCAGTCCCAGGAAAACCGGACGCCTGGCTGACCCCACCGCCGCCGCGGACGGTTGGACGCATGACGACAACACTCATCACCGGAGCGAACAAGGGCCTCGGCTTCGAGACCGCCCGGCGGCTCGTCGCCGCCGGCCACACCGTCTACCTGGGCAGCCGGGACGCCGAGCGCGGGCGCCGGGCCGCCGAGCGACTGGGCGCGCGGCCGGTCCTCATCGACGTCACCGACGACGCGTCCGTCTCGGCGGCCGCGAAGGCCGTCGAAGCCGACGGCGGGCTGGACGTGCTGATCAACAACGCCGGGATCGAGGGACGGACGCCGGACGGGGCCGTGGTCGGCGCCGCGGAGGTGACCGCCGAGACGATGCGGCCGCTGTTCGAGACGAACGTCCTCGGGGTGGTGCGGGTCACCCACGCGTTCCTGCCCCTGCTGCAGCGGTCCGCCGCCCCGGTCGTGGTCAACGTGAGCAGCGGCCTGGCCTCGATGGCCCGGGTCGCCGCCGAGGGCACCCCGGCGTACGCCTACCCCGGGGTCGCGTACCCGGCGTCGAAGGCGGCGCTCAACATGATCACCATCCAGTACGCGAAGGCGTTCCCCGGCATCCGGATCAACGCGGTCGAGCCCGGCTACACGGCCACGGACCTGAACATGAACACGGGCACCCAGACCGTCGAGCAGGGCGCGGAGATCATCGTCCGGATGGCCCAGATCGGCCCCGACGGACCGACGGGCGGCTTCGTCGACGTCAACGGCCACCTTCCCTGGTGAGGTGCCGCCGGCCCGCCGCCAAGGAGGCCGGCACCGAGCGGACGCCCGCCCGACCCTGCCGCCACCGAGCGAAGGCCCGCCGGCCCCCGCGACCGGTGCGCGGCGGGGCCGGCGGGCCCCGGTCCGGTCAGTCGACGGCCGGCGGTCCGGTCTCCCGCAGCCGACCGTCGTCGAGCCGCAGCCACCGGTCCACCCCGATCTCGTGCAGGAACCGTTCGTCGTGGCTGACCACCACGAACGCGCCCCGGTACGCCCCGAGCGCGCTCTCCAACTGGGCGACGCTGACCAGGTCCAGGTTGTTGGTCGGCTCGTCGAGCAGCAGCAACTGCGGCGCCGGCGAGGCGAACAGCACGCACGCCAGGGTGGCGCGCAGGCGCTCACCGCCGGAGAGCACCCCGACCGGCAGATGGGCGCGGGAGCCGCGGAACAGGAACCGGGCGAGCAGGTTCATCCGCTCCGCGTCGGGCAGGGCGGGGGCGAACGCGGCGAGGTTCTCCGCCACGGTGCGGTCGAGGTCCAGCAGGTCCAACCGCTGCGACAGGTACGCCACCCGACCGTCGGCCCGCCTGATCTCCCCGCCCTGCGGCTCCAGGTCGCCGTTCATGAGCCGCAACAGGGTGGATTTGCCGACGCCGTTGCGGCCGGACAGGGCGATCCGCTCCGGCCCGCGGATCGTCAGGTCGACGCCGTCGCCGAGGATGTCGCGGTCACCGTGACGGACCCGCAGGCCCTCGCCGACGAAGACCGTACGGCCGGCCGGGACGGTCGTCTCGGGAAGCTCGACGACGATCCGCTGTTCCTCGCGTAGGGCGCGGCTCGCCTCGTCGAGGCGGGCCCGGGCGTCGCTGACCCGCGCCGCGTGCGTCTCGCGCGCCTTGCCCGCCGCCTCCTGCGCGCCGCGCTTCATGGTCCCCGCGAAGATCTTCGGCAGGCCCGCGTTCTTCAGGTTGCGGGAGGCGTTGCTGGCCCGGCGCTCGGCCCGCTCGCGGGCCTGCTGCATCTCCCGCTTCTCCCGCTTGACCTCCTGTTCGGCGTTGCGCACGTTCTTCTCGGCGACCTCCTGGGCCGCGCGCGCCGCCTCGGAGTACGCGGTGAAGTTCCCGCCGTACACCTGCACCTCGCCGCGGTCCAGTTCGGCGATGCGGTCCATCCGGTCCAGCAGCGCACGGTCGTGGCTGACCAGCAGCAGGCACCCGTGCCAGTCGTCGAGCACCGCGTAGAGGCGGCGCCGGGCGTCGGCGTCGAGGTTGTTGGTCGGCTCGTCGAGCAGCAGCACGTCGGGCCGTTTCAGCAGCTGGGCGGCCAGGCCGAGGGAGATCACCTGCCCGCCGCTGAGGGTGTGCAGGCGCCGGGTCAGGGAGACGTCGCCCAGGCCGAGCCGGTCCAGTTCGGCGCGGGTGCGTTCCTCGATGTCCCAGTCGTTGCCGATCGTGGTGAAGTGCTCCTCGCTGGCGTCGCCGGCCTCGATGGCGTGCAGCGCCTTGAGCTGCGGGGCGACGCCCAGGACCTCGGCCACGGTGAGGCCACCCGCGAGCGGCAGCGTCTGCGGCAGGTAGCCGAGCACACCCTGGACGGACACGCTGCCGCCGGTCGGCTGGTATTCGCCGGCGATCAGCTTGAGCAGCGTGCTCTTGCCGGCGCCGTTGGGCGCGACGAGACCGGTGCGGCCCTCGCCGACGGTGAAGGAGAGCTCCTGGAAGACCGGGGTGTCATCCGGCCAGGAGAAGGAGAGGTTCGAACAGACGATGGACGCATCGGACATGCGACAGACCTCGGGAGAACGGTGGGCGTGCCAACGGGCCGCCCAGCGGGACGGACGGGACGACGAGGTGGCCCCGGCGGCTTGCGCTGACGCGCGCCGGCCGGCAGCCGAACATGTCCGGTATCACCCGGAGATGTCGTCGTCACCCACCATGTCTGGTCTCCCTGGTCCCGATCTTTCGACCGATCAACGATAACAGCCGGCCGCGCCGGATGCGCGACCCCGCGGCGAACCCCGGCTACTCCGCGATCAAGGAGTTGTCGTGCCGGTTTCGCGATCATTCGCGCCGTTCGTCAGGCACCACAACTGCATGATCGACGCGGGCGGATCGTACGTGGCGGTGCCCGTCGCGCGGGAACGGCGGCCGGGCGGGCAGCACCTCCTGGAACCGGAAGCCGGTCTTCTCGGCGACCCGGCAGGAGGCGGGATTGTCCACCTGGTGCAGCAGTTCCAGCCGGGTCAGGCCGGTGTCGGCGAAACGGCGGAAGGCCCAGCGGCTCACCGCGTCCAGCGCCCGGCCGGCGACGCCCCGTCCGCGCGCCGGCGCGGCCGTCCAGTAGCCGACCTCGGCGTCCGGCCGTCCCGGCGTGACCTCCTTGAGCACGACGTTCGCCACCAGGCGGTCGCCGACCTCCGCGTCCGGTTCGAGCACCGCGAAGCTGAACCGGGTGTCGTCCGCCCAGCCCTGCCGGACCCGGGCCAGCCACCGGCCGGCCTCGGCCACGGTGGTCACCGGCGACCGGCTCCACCGCCGCAGCACCGGGTCCCGGTACGCCGCCAGCAGCACGTCCCGGTCGTCGTCGCGCCACGGCCGCAGGATCAGCTCCGGTGCGGCCGCGGTCGCCGGTGCGCGCAGGATGATCGACATGCGCCCCAGTCTGCCGGGCGGCGCGCCGACCCGGTGCCCCGCGTCGGGCTCTCCCATCCGGCTGGACGGTCGGGCGACGTCTGGATCAGCCGCCGCGACCCCGGCCGGAGCCGGTCAGGCCGCCGGGCGGCGGCGCCACGGCCAGGAGCGCCGGGGCGTACGGCTCGGCTCGGCGGAGCGCGCCGGCGTGCTCGGGGCGGCGGACGCGCGCCGCTCCTCCCGCCAGCGGCGGACCACCTCGTCGACGTCGACCGGCCGCACGACCACGCGAGGGCCGGTCGGCGTGCGCAGCCACGCCATGATCTCCGCGTTCAGGGTGCCGCAGAAGTCGCGTACGGCCTGTTCGGTACGCAGGTCACGCACCTCGGCCGGTAGCTGTTCGATCCGGCGGCGCAGCTGCAGCGGCGTGGGGAGCAGCAGATGGCTCGGGAGCTTCTCGCGCTCCATGAAGCTCTTGAGCCACCACGCCTCGTCGTAGGGCGCGTTCCGGCCCGGGATCGGCTTGCCCGCACCCGGCAGGTTGTCGAACTCGCCACGTTCCTGGGCCGAGCGGATCTGCGCCTCCACGCTCGCTTCCCACATGCTGTTCACTCGACACCTCCCCTGGTCACGGTACCGAGTCCGCCGCCGGCACCTCGGCCGGTACGCACAGCGCCCGAACGCCCGTGCGGCATTCCCCCGACCGGACGGGCTGCGGGCCACGGGCGCGGAAACCGCGCCGCAAGGTGACCGCCGCCACACCCCACCTCGGGAGGTGTCGACGGGGAGGGCGGCTCCCCGGGGCAGGCCACGGATCACGCGGTGGCCCTCGGCCGGCGGTCCCCCGGCGCGTAGCGTCACGATCGGTGATCAACATGGGGGTGCGGTGATGGTGGGAACGGGTGCGCTGGTGGGCATCGTGCTGGTGGCGCTGGGGCTGGTGCTCACGCCCGGCCCGAACATGGTCTACCTGGTGTCGCGGTCGGTGACGCAGGGCCGGCGGGCCGGGCTGATCTCGCTGCTCGGGGTGGCCGCCGGTTTCGGCGTCTACCTCGCGGCCGCGGTGGCCGGGCTGGCCACCGTGTTCGTCCTGGTGCCGGCGCTGTACGCGGTGGTGAAGCTCGCCGGCGCGGCGTACCTGCTGTGGCTGGCCTGGCGGGCGCTGCGCCCGGGCGGGCAGTCGCCGTTCACGCCCACGCCGCTGCCGCCCGACCCGCCGCGGCGGCTGTTCACGATGGGGCTGGTCACCAACCTGCTCAACCCGAAGATCGCGATCCTCTACGTGTCGCTGCTGCCGCAGTTCGTCGACCCGCAGCGCGGCCACGTCGCCACGCAGAGCCTGCTGCTCGGCCTGACGCAGATCGCCGTGGCGCTGACGGTCAACGGCCTGATCGTGCTCAGCGCCGGCACCCTCGCCGGCTTCTTCGCCCGCCGGCCGCTCTGGCTGCGGGTACAGCGCTGGGTGATGGGTACCGTGCTGGGCGCGCTGGCGGTGCGCATCGCCGCCGACCGCTCCCGCGCCGCCGTCGCCACGCCCTGAGCGGCCTGGGGCCGACCATCGCCTGACGCCGGCACCACGGCGCGGCCGCCGTGCACGCGGGGAACGAGAGACGCGTGCCGGCCCGCGTGATCGACGGGCTGCCGCGCCGCGGTCAGCGCGCGGTGTCGTGGTGGCGGCGGATCATCCCGGCGGCCAGGGGCGCGGCGTCCAGGTCGCCGGCCGCGATGCGCGCGGCCACGGTCCGGCGTACCAGCCGGTCGGCCAGCCCGGGGGCGTGCCGGGCGAGCGCCAGCTCCAGTCGTCCCCGGGCGGTGGTGGGCACGTCCCGGGGCGCCCGGCGGGCGGTGGCCGCGCGTTGGATGGCCCGCACCACCCCCTGCACCGGCTCCGGCCGGGACACCCCCTCCAGCGACAGGCCGGCCGCGATGGTGCTGTCGTGGATCGGTGACGACACCATGCTCGGGTAGACCACGCTTACCCCGACGTGCGTGTCGACCTCGTGGCGTAGCGCGTCGGCGTAGGCGACCAGGGCGCGCTTGCTGACCCCGTACGCGGCGGCGAGCGGCAGCGGCAGCACCGCCATCCGGCTGGCCACGAAGATCACCCGGCCGCGCGCGGCGATCAGGTCGGGCAGCGCCGCGGCGGTGGTCCGCCAGGCCGCGAGCAGGTTCACCTCGAGCTGCCGGCGCACCACCTCGTCGGGCGGCAGCTCGGCCGGGGCCGGCCCGCCGACGCCGGCGTTGTTGACCAGCAGGTCCAGCCCGCCGAGCCGGTCGACGGCGTCCCGGACCACCGGTGGCACGGCCCCCGGGTCGGTCAGGTCGCAGCGGAGCACCGGAACGTCACCGTCCGGCGCGGAGTGCAGGTCGAGCCCGACGACCCGGGCTCCCGCGGCGGTCAGCGCGGCGCCCAGGTGCCGACCGAAGGTCCCGCCCGCACCGGTGACCAGGACCCGCCGGCCGGCGAGCCCGGTCACGACCGGGCCCCGGCGCGGGCTCGGCGGGCGCCGGCGGTCAACTCCCGGCCCAGCTGCGCGAGGTACGCGTCGAAGTCGACCCGCATCGCCGGCCGGCGCTGCCCCCAGCGGGTGGTCGCGGCCCGCAACTCGGCCCGGCAGGCAGCCCGCTGGGCGGCCGGGTCGGGCAGGGCGTACCGGCCGGCGAGGTGCGCGGCGACGAGCCGGGCCTGCGCCTCGACCAGGGGGAACGCCGCGCCGGTGGACTGCATCAGGCCGACGAACATCAGGCCCGGGGCGTCGGTGTGGAACACGTGCCGGTACAGCGGCAGGGCCTCCGCGCCGTCGCCGAGCAGCTCCGGGTCGAGGAACGGGATCTCCACCCGGTAGCCGGTGCACCAGACGACCAGGTCGACCTCGTCGCGGCGACCGTCGGTGAACTCCACCCACCGGCCGTCGAAGCCGGCGATGCCGGGGCGGGCCTCGATGTCGCCGTGGGTCAGCCGGGACAGCAGGCCGTCGGAGAGCGTCGGATGGTCCTGGAGGAACCCGTGGGCCGGCGCGGGCAGGCCGTACCGGGTGGGGGCGCCGAGGGTGGTGGCGAGCATCGCCTCGCTGATGCGTTGCCGCAGCCGCCACGGCAGCCGCCGGGCCAGCGCCCCGTTGAGGGTGTCCGACGGGCGGCCGAGCAGGTACTTCGGCACGACCCAGACGCCCCGGCGCAGCGAGAGCAGGGTCCGGTCGGCGGCGTACGAGGCGTCGACGGCGATGTCCATCGCCGAGTTCCCGCCGCCGACGACGAGGACCCGCCGGCCGGCGAGCTGCTCCGGGCGCCGGTAGTCGTGGCTGTGCAGCTGGTCGGCGGTGCAGGTGCCGGGGTAGGCGGGGCTCGGCGGCTTCGGCACGCGGTTGTGACCGTTGGCGACCACCACCGCGTCGACGGTGACACCGACCGTCCCGTCCGGACCGCTGGCCTGCACCGTCCAGGTGCCGTCGGCCCGGCGCGTGACCCGCTCGACGGTGTGCCGCAGCCGGACGGCGCCGCGCAGCCCGAACCGGTCCGCGTACGCCGAGAGGTAACCGGCGATCCGGGTGTGGTCGGGGTAGTCCGGCCAGTCGTCGGGCATCGGGTGGTCGGCGAACTGGGTACGCCCCCGGCTGGTGTTCAGGTGCAGGGTCCGGTACGCGGGCGAGCCGGGCGAGCCGTACACCCAGAGGCCGCCGATCTGGTCGGTGGCCTCGAAGCAGATCGCGGGCACGCCGGCGTCGGCGAGCGCCTTGAGGGTGGCCAGTCCGGCCGCTCCGGCGCCGACCACCGCCACCGTCGGCTGCGTCCCCATCCGCCCTCCCACGTAATCCAACGACTGATGGATAATCGCCGGGACGGGTGGCCCCCGTCAAGGGCCGGCGGGTCCGTACATCCGGTCCAGGAAGTGGTGGACGAAGCTGCGGAACTCCCGCTGTTCCCGCGCCGCCGCCGCGCCCGCCGCCTGGCTGGCCACCACGTGCCCGTGTACCGCCCAGACCAGACTGCGGGCGGTGATGTGCGGGGTCGGCTCGACCAGCGCGCCCGCCGACGCGGCGGCGGTGAGCAGTTCCGCCACCAGGTGGTACAGCGGCGTCGCGTACCGCTCGTCGAGGTCGGCGTGCCGGTGCGGCTCCAACCAGCGGCGCAGCCACAGCGCCGTGGTCTCCGGGCGGTCCTCCAGGAAGTCGACGAAGACGTCGACCAGGTCGTGCAGTGCGCGCCGCGCCGCCTCCGGCCCGCCGGCGAGGGCGGACCGGGCCCGCCCGGCCGCGGCTTCGAGCACCTCCCGCTCGGCGGCGAAGACCCAGGCGAAGCAGGCGTCGTAGAGCTGCGCCTTCGTACCCATGTGGTGCGAGACCGTGGCCACGTCGACGCCGGCGGCCGCGGCGACGTCCCGCAGCCCGACGGCGTCGAAGCCCCGCTGGGCGAAGAGCGCCGTGGCCACCGTGAGCACCACCTCGCGGGTCGGCCGCTTCTCGTCGCGCCGGGGTCGGCCGGGCCGACGTCGGGGGATGGTCATGGCCGCCATTCTGCTCCTAGAATCCAGCAACCGTTGGATTGGTGGGCGGCGCGCCCGGACAGGAGACGGCGATGACCGGGCTCGACCACCAGCCGACCACGATGGACGCGACCACGCTGCCCCGCCGACCCCTGGTCGGTTTCGCCGCCGGCTCGCTCGGCATGGGCGTCTGGGTGACCGTGCCCGGCCTGCTGCTGCTCTACTTCCTCACCGACATGCTGGCCGTGGCGCCGTGGCTGGCCGGTCTGGCCCTGCTGGCGCCGAAGATCGCCGACGTGCTGCTGCACCCCTGGATCGGGCACCGCTGCGACGTCGAGCAGGCCCGCCGCGGCAACCGGCAACGGTTGCTGCTGCTCGGCTGCGCCCTGCCGATCGCCTTCGCCACGCTCTTCGCGGTGCCCGGCGGGCTGACCGGCGCGCCCGCCGCCGCCTGGGTGGCGGTCGTCTTCGTCGCCGGCAACCTGCTGTTCGCCGCCTACCAGGTCCCCTACCTGGCCACCCCCGCCGACCTGCGGATCGGCTATCACGAACGCACCCGGCTGATGGCGTTCCGGATGGTCGTGCTCACCCTGGGCATCCTCCTGTCCGGGCTGCTCGCGCCCCTGATCGCCGGCGGGGACGCGGCGACCCGCGGCGGCTACCAGCGGATGGGTCTCCTGCTCGCGGCCGGGATGCTGGTCGCCATGCTGGTCGGCGTCGTCGGGATCGCCCGGCTGCGCCGGGTCGCCGCCGCGCCGGCGCCGACGCACGGCGCCGGCTGGCGGGCGCTCGGCGCGGCGCTGCGCGACCGGCAGTTCCGCTGGCTGGTCGCCGCGTACCTGGCCATGTCGACCACCACCCACCTGGTCCTCGCCGCGGTGCCCTACTACGCCGAGTACGAGCTGGGCCGCGCCGGGCTGACCACGGTGCTGGTCGGCGCGTTCGTCGCACCGGCGCTGCTGGTCACCCCGGGATGGCTGGTGGTGGCCGGGCGGATCGGCAAGCAGCGGGCGCTGCTGATCGCCCAGGGCGCGTTCGCGCTCGGCTCGCTCGTGCTCGCGCTGGGCCGACCGGCCGGTCTGCCGCTGCTGGTCGCCGCGGTGGCGGTGCTCGGCGTCGCGTTCGCCGGCATGCAGCTGCTGCCCTTCTCGATGGTGCCGGACGTGATCCGCGCCGCCGGCGCCGTCGGCGCGGGCACCTACACCGGCGTCTGGACGGCGACCGAGGCGACCGGCGCGGCGCTCGGCCCCTACCTGTACGCGGTGTGCCTGGCCGGCGGCGGGTTCGTCGCCTCGGCGGCCGGTGAGACGGTCGTCCAGCCGGACTCGGCGCTGGCCGCCGTCCGCTACGGCTTCGGCCTGCTGCCGGCCGTGCTGATGCTCGCCGCGCTGCTGCTGCAACGCCGCTACACGCTGGACCGGGCGGCCCGGGCCGGGACCTGACGTCACTAGACTTCGGCCTCGATGGACGCCCAGCCCACCCCCGCCGACACCCGACCCTGCGCCCACTGTGGACGGCCGGTGCCGCAACGCGTCGGCGCGGGCCGGCCGTTCCGGTACTGCCGGGACAACGACGGCGCCTGCCAGCGGGCGTCCCGCAACAGCCGGATGCGGCACCGCAACGCCCCCGGACTGCCCGGACAGGTGGCCCGCACCTGGGAGGCGGTGGACCGGCTCGACCAGATCGTGGAGACCCTGACCGAGGCGTTGCACGCCGAGCTGTCCCCGGTCGGGGTGGAGCGGCAGCTCGCCGAGGCCCGAGCCGAGGCCGCCACCGCCGTGGCCGCGGCGCAGACCGAACGCGACGAGGCACGCCACGACGCCGAGGACGCCACCGCGGCCGCCGCCCAGGCGCGGGAGGAGGCCCGGGCCGCCCGCACCGACCGGGACGCGGCCCGCCTGGCGGCCGACCAGGCGGCGGAGCGGGCCGGGGCCGCCGCCGACCGCGCGCGGCAGGCCGAGGCGGCCAGGGACGAGGCGCACCGGGCGGCCAGCGCCGCCGAGGCGCTGCGGGTGCAGGCCGAGCGGGACCGGGACACCGCGCGGCAGGAGCTGCGGACCGTACGGGACGAGCGGGACGCCGAGCGGCGCCGGGTGGCCGACCTCGCCGCCGAGCGGGACACCGCCCGCGCCGACGCGGACCGGACCACCCGCGCGGCCACCGAGGCCGCCGATCGGGCCGAGCGGTGGCGGGCCGAGGTGGAGGACGTGCGGCGGCAGATCGAGCAGGCCCGCACCGACACCGTCCGGGCCCGCGCCGGCGCCGCCGACGCCGTCCGCGCGCAGGAGCTGGCCGACCGGGCACGCGACCGGGCCGAGGCCGAGGCCCGCCAGGCGGACGCCGCGCGCCAGGAGGCGCTGGTGGCGGCCGGACAGCTGCGGGCCGACCTGGCCACCGCCGCCGCGCAGCGCGACGCGCTCACCGGCGAGCTGGCCGGCGCCCGCCAGGCCACCGCCGCCGCCGAGGACCGGCTCACCGAGCTGACCGCCCGGCTGCGCGCGGCCGAGGCCGACCGCGACCTGGCCCAGCAGCGGGTCGCCCAGCTCGCCGGCCAGGTCAGCGACCTGGCCGCCGCCCTGGCCCGGCTGGGGACGGGCACCGCGCCCAGCCCCGGCGTCGACGTGCCGGTGACCTGAGCGCGCTGACCCGCCTGCTACGGCGGCTTCGGCGCCCCTGACCGGTGTGCTGGCAGCGCCGCGCCGACCCGCGGACGGGCTGACCGGGCCGCGGGGTTCCGCCAGCCGGGACCGCCGGCCCTCGGGGTACCGGCGGAGACTCCGGCCGGGCGAGAATGGCCAGGTGGGAAAGACGTACGACCGCATCGACGGCCGCCTCCGGACCTTCATCGACGACCAGCCCATGTTCTTCACCGCCACCGCGCCGCTGGCCGGTGACGGCACCATCAACCTCTCGCCGAAGGGGCTGCGCGGGTCGTGGGCCGTCCTCGACGACCAGACGGTGGCCTACCTCGACTTCGCCGGCAGCAACGCCGAGACGGTCGCCCACCTGCGGGAGAACGGCCGGATCACGCTGATGTGGTGCGCGTTCCAGGGTCCGCCGAACATCGTGCGGGTGCACGGCCGCGGCGAGCCGGTCTTCCGCGACGACCCGCGCTGGCCGGACCTGCTGCGCCACTTCCCGGACATCGACACCGGCCAGCACGGGCTGCGGGCGATCATCGTGGTGCGCGCCGAGCTGATCCGCGACACCTGCGGCTACGCGGTGCCGTTCATGAGCTACGACGCCGACCGGGACCTGCACGCCAAGCGCTTCACCCGCGAGGACGACGAGTCGCTGAGCGCCTACTTCGCCAAGAAGGAGCACGTCGCGCAGAGCATCGACGGCCTGCCCGGCCTGCCGTTGCCGCTGCCGCCGACCCCGCCGGCCTGACCCACCCCGGCGGGCCGGGCGGTCAGTGGATACCGGACATCAGCGTCCGGATGTGCCGGGTGAAGAACACCGCGCCGAGGCCGAACGCCACCGACGCCAGCCCGAAGGTGAGGAAGTACGTCGGCTCCGGCCAGGTGTCGGCGAGCCGGGCGACCTGGCCGCCGATCGCGTCGCCGACCGCGGCGGCGAGGAACCACAGCCCCATCATCTGGCTGGCGTACTTCACCGGCGCCAGCCTGGTGGTGGCCGACAGGCCGACCGGGCTGAGCGACAGCTCACCGGCGACCTGGATGGCGAAGACCGCCACCAACCACCACGGGGACACCAGGTCGCCGCCGACGGCGGCCCGCGCGGCGGCGGCCATCAGCACGAACGACAGGCCGTTGAGCACCAGCCCGACGGCGAACTTGGCCGGGGTGGACACGCGGTGGCCCAGGCGCAGCCAGAGCAGCGCGAACAGGGGCGCCCCGACGATGATCAGGATCGGGTTGACCGACTGGAGCCACGACGCCGGGAACGTGAACCCGGCGACATCCCGGTCGGTGTTCTCGGCGGCGAAGATGTTCAGCACCGACCCGGCCTGGTCGTAGATCAGCCAGAACGCGGCGGCGAACACGAACAGCCACAGGTACGCCTTCATGCGGCTGCGTTCGGTGCCGCTCAACTCCCGGTCGGTCATGATCCGCGCGAAGTAGCCGACGGCGACCAGCACGGTGACCGCCGTGAGGAGGTTCACCACGGTGTTCACGGTGAACAGCCCGGCCACGGCGAGGGCGGCGATCAGGAGCAGCAGCACGATCGTCGCCACGCCGGCCCGGGTGAGCGCGCGGCGGCGGTCCGCGCCGAGCAGCGGGTCGGCCGGGCGGGCACCGGCCTCGCCGAGGCCCCGGCGGCCCAGCACGTACTGGATCACGCCGAGGGTCATGCCGACCGCCGCCGCGCCGAAGCCCAGATGCCAGTTGATCTTCTCGCCGAGGAAGCCGGTGACCAGCGGGGCGATGAACGCCCCCAGGTTGATGCCCATGTAGAAGATGGAGAACCCGGCGTCGCGGCGCGGGGAGTCCCGGTCGTACAGGCCACCGACCATGGTGGAGATGTTCGGCTTGAGCAGGCCCGTGCCGAGCACGATCAGCGCCATCCCCGCGAAGACGCTCCACCCGACCGGCACGGCCATCACGTAGTGCCCGGCCGCGATGACGACGCCGCCCCACAGCACGCTGCGCCGGGCGCCGATCAGCCGGTCGGCCACCCAGCCGCCCGGCAGCGCCATCAGGTAGACCATCGCGTTGTACGTCCCGTAGACCGCGTTGGCGGTGGACTCGTCCATGCCCTGACCGTCGTCGGCCACCGATGCGGTGAGGTAGAGCACCAGGATCGCCCGCATCCCGTAGAAGCTGAACCGCTCCCACATCTCGGTGAGGAAGAGGGTGGCGAGGGCCCGCGGATGCCCGAAGAAGGTCGTCCGACCCGCCGGTCGGCTCCGGACGTCACCGGCCATCGCAACCTCCGCTTCGTCGGGGCGGTTAACATCCCCGGTGACAACCGAATCACTCCACCGATCCGACCCGGCCGGGGGCGACCCCGCCGGGTTACCGTGATGGCCGGCTACCCTTGTTCAGGCTCGGCCGTGGGCGCCACGCGCCCTCGGGCGGGAATGGCCCGGCGGGGACGGACCGTTACACCAGAAGACCAGCACCACGAACGAGGGGAAGTCGATCATGGGCGAGCGTATGCTGCGCGGAAGCCGCCTGGGCGCGGTCAGCTACGAATCCGACCGCAACACGGAGCTCGCGCCACGCCAGACCCGCGAGTACCTGTGCGCCAAGGGCCACCAGTTCGAGGTGCCGTTCGCCGTCGACGCCGAGGTCCCGACGACCTGGGAATGCAAGTTTGACGGCAGCGTCGCCCGGCTGGTCGACGGCAACGAGCCGGAGCAGAAGAAGGCCAAGCCGCCGCGCACCCACTGGGACATGCTGCTCGAGCGGCGCTCGATCGCCGAGCTGGAGGACATCCTCGCCGAGCGGCTCCAGGAGGTCCGCACCCGCCGCGGCCGGGCCTGAGCCGCACACCGCACCGACGACACGGCGCCCCCGGGAAACGTCCCGGGGGCGCCGTCGCGTCTTCTGCCTGTCTCAGCGTTCGACGATCTCGCCCTCGATCGCCCGGCCGCCGTCGACCACCACCGGCGGCTGCTCCGTATCCGGACGAGGCGTCGGTTGCGGCGCACCGCGCCGCACCCGGACCCGGCGCGGCCCGAACAGGTCACCGGCGACCATCGACGACACCCGCCGCTCCGCGGTCCGTTGCACGCCGCCGCGGGCCAGCCGGCGCACCGGCGGCACCAGCAGCAGCAGGCCGACCAGCCCGCTGACCAGCCCCGGCACGGCGAGCAGCAGGGCGCCCAGCAGCCCCACGAGACCGTCGGTCACCTGCCGCCCCGGCGGCTGACCGGACTCGGCGGCGGCCCGGAAGCCGCGCCAGGCGCGCATTCCCTCGCGGCGCAGCAGCGCCAGCCCCAGCAGCGACGCCGCGAACACCAGCAGCACCGCCGCGCCGAACCCGACGGCCCGCCCGACCAGGACGAACACCGCCAACTCCAGCACCACCGCCACCAGCATCGCCAGTGGCACGAACCTCAGTCCTCGGCGCATCTCACCTCACCGGTAATCCCTGTCGCCCCGTCCAGCATGACACGGCCGGGCTCACGGCCACCGGACCTGACCGGTGGGGGTGCCGTGCAGGGCGCGGCGGACGGCCTGCCGCCGGTCCTGCACCGCCCAGGTGGTGATCCGCCACAGCGCCTCGGCGACGATGCGCGGGCTCATCTTGCTGTCGCCGTGCTCCCGCTCGGCGAAGGTGATCGGCACCTCCACGATCCGCATCCCCGCCCGGTGCGCCAGCCGGGACAGCTCCACCTGGAACGAGTAGCCCTGCGAGCAGACCGACGCCAGGTCGATCGCGTCCAACGCGGCGCGCCGGTAGACCCGGTAGCCGCCGGTGGCGTCGGTGACGGGCATGCCCAGGGCCAGCCGGGCGTACAGGTTGCCGCCGCGCGACAGCGCCAGCCGGTGCAGCGGCCAGTTGACCACCCGCGCGCCGCTGGTCCACCGGGAGCCGATCACCACGTCGGCGTGCCGGGCGGCGTCCAACAGGGCGGGCAGGTCCTCCGGGGCGTGCGACCCGTCGGCGTCCATCTCCACCACCGCGTCGAAGCCGCGTTCCCGCGCCCACCCGAACCCGGCCAGGTACGCCGCGCCCAGGCCCTGCTTGCCCTCCCGGTGCAGCACGTGCACCCGCGGGTCGGTGGCGGCCAGCGTGTCGGCGATCGCGCCGGTGCCGTCGGGGCTGTTGTCGTCGGCGACGAGGATCTCCACCGCCGGGGCGGCCCGCCGGACGCGCGCCACGATGTCGCTGACGTTGTCCGCCTCGTTGTAGGTGGGGATCACCACCAGCACCCGGCCGACGCCCGCGACCCCGCCGGTACGCCGTCTCGTCTCGGTCGCCTCGATCACGGTCCCCTCCGCTCCCGCCGGCGTACCGGCTGGTCTATCCGGGTCCGGGGCGCTCCCGGCGGCGCAGGGCCGCCGCGCCGACCAGGGCGGCCACGGCCAGGGCCGCCAGCGCCACCTCGGGCCAGTACCCGAGCCGGGTGGCCAGGGTGCGCCCGTCGGCCAGGCGCAGCTGCCGGACCACGACCTCACGCGTGTTGAACCCGGTGGCGTCGCTTACCCGCCCGTCCGGGGCAACGAACCCGGACACACCGACCGTGGAGGCCATCAACGCCGGCCGGCCGTGCTCGACGGCCCGCAGCCGCACCATGGCCAGCTGCTGGCGGGCCTCGGCCACGTCGAAGGTCGCGTTGTTGGTCTGCACGACGAGCAGCTGCGCGCCCCCGGTGACGGTGTCGCGCACCACCTCGTCGTACGCCACCTCGAAGCAGATCACGTCGCCCAGCACCGCCGGGCCGGTGCGCACCACGCCGGGGGCGCTGCCGGGCACGAAGTCCGCCCGGATCCGGTCGACCTGCTTGCTGACCATCCGGGCGACGTCGCGCAGCGGCACGTACTCGGCGAACGGGACGGGGTGCCGCTTGGTGTACAGCTGGTCCAGGTCGGGGCCGGTCTGCGGGCGCCACAGGATGCCGGCGTTGCGGACCTGACCGGCGCCGGGCCCGAGCAGCACCGCACCGACCAGGATCGGCGCGCCGATCGCGTCGGCGGCCTGGGAGATCCGCGCGCCGGCGGTCGGGTTGCGCAGCGGGTCGATGTCGCTGGAGTTCTCCGGCCACACCACCAGGTCGGGTCGGGCCTGCGCGCCGGCGCTGACCCGGGCGGCCAGTTCGATGGTGGCGTCCACGTGGTTGTTGAGCACGGCCTGCCGCTGGGCGTTGAAGTCCAGGCCGAGGCGCGGGACGTTGCCCTGCACGATCGCGACGGTCACCGTCGACCCGCCGCCCGCGGGGCCGGCGGGCACCAGCAGCCCCACCACGCACACCAGCACCGCGCCGGCGGTCAGCCCGGCCACCGGCCGCCACCACCGCGGCGTCCGCCACGCACCGGCGTTCCACCGCCGCCATCCGGCGGCCACCAGGAGACCGCCGGCGAGCGCGACCGCGAAGGTCACCAGCGGCGCCCCGCCGACTGCGGCCAGCCGCAGCAGGGGCGCGTCGCCCTGGCTGAACGCCAGCCGCCCCCACGGGAACCCGCCGAACGGCGTACGGTCGCGCAGCGCCTCCTGCCCTACCCACAGCACCGCGGTGAGCACCGGCCAGCTCCACCGGGCCCGGTCGGCCAGCGGCGACACCCAGGCGGTGGCGGCGCCCAGCAGCGCCAGGTAGCCGGCCTGCAGCAGCGACAACAGCACCCACGGCAGGTAGCCGGTGTGCAGGTTCGTCCAGGCCAGCAGCGGGGCGAAGAACGCCACCCCGGCCAGGAAGCCCAGGCCGGCGCCGGCCCGCAGCCGCCGCCGGTGCGCCGCCGCGGCGAGCAACGCCACGCCGACGGGCGCCAGCGGCCACACCCCGTACGGGGGGAACGCCAGCAGCAGCGCCAACCCGGCCACCACCGCCGCCGGCGCCGCCACCGTCAGGGGCAGCGGGCGGGGCGCGGCCGCGTCGCGCTCCGGCGCCGGCTCGGCGCGCATCTCGTCCCGGTCGACGGCCGTCACGGGCGGTTCACCACGATCACGGGGGTGAAGGCTACCCGGCCGGCGGCCCCGGCCGCCCGCGCCCACCCGGCGGACACGGGCGGGCCGGGCGGGCGGCCGGCAGTTCCGTCAGGCCGGGCGGCGGTGGGCGACCAGCACGGCGTCGTGGACCCTGTGCTCCTGTCCGTCCGGATTCACCGCGGTACGCGGGCGTGCCTCGGCGGCCCGCACCTCCCAGCCGGCCGGGTCCAGCTCCGCGGCGATCTCCTCGGCGGTGTACATCATCTCCGGGAAGTGCATCCGGTGGGCGCTGCTGCGCAGGTCCCGCGGGTGGTGCCCGACGATCAGCAGGGTGCCGCCGGGGGCCACCGCGTCGGCGAGCCGGGCGAACAGGGCCCGCCGCTCGTCGCCGGGCAGCTGCATGAAGTGGGCGCTCACCAGGTCGTAGCCGCCCTCGGTGGGCGGCTTCTCCCGCAGGTCGGCGTGCGTCCACTCGATCCGTTCGGCGACCTGCGCGCCGGCCGCGTCGGCGTGGGCGGCGGCGCGCTCCAGCGCGGTGGTGGAGATGTCCACGGCGGTGACCCGCCAGCCCCTCTCGGCGAGCCACACCGCGTCGGCGCCCTCGCCGCTGCCCACGTCCAGGGCCCGGCCGGGGGCCAGCCCGGCGGCCTCGGTGACCAGCTGCGCGTTGGGCCGTCCGCTCCACACCGCCGGACGGGACTGGTAGCGCTCCTCCCAGGCGGCCTCGGTGAACAGGGTGGCGCGCCGGTGCCGGTAGTCGTGGACGGCCTCGCGGGTGTCCTCCGCCACCAGGTCGGCGTTGATCGACGCACCGGCGGCCAGCCCCGCGGCTGCGGAGCTGAGCACCTGGGCGCGGACGTCGGCCACGTTGCCGGCCACCCACACGCCCGGCACGGCGGTGGCGCCGTCGGCGGCGGCGGGGTACTGGCTGCCGAAGACGTGCCCACCCATCTCCACCTGGACCGGTGTGAGGCCGAGCGGGGCCAGGACGTCCGGGCGGGCGGTGGTCCGGGTCGCCACCACGACCGCGTCGAGCTCGACCACCTCGCCGGAGGCCAGCCGGACGCCGGTGAGCGCGTCCCCGGACACCAGGAGCTCGGCGACCGGGCCGTCCACCACGGGGATCTCCCGGGCGGCGAGCTGCTCGGCCTCCTCCGCGGTCGGCTCCGGCGCGTCGTGGCGCAGCAGCACCACGTGCGGGCTCCACTGCCGCCACAGCTGCGCCTGGTGCACCCCGAGCCCGCTGGTGGCCAGCACCCCGACCCGGCGGTCGCGCACCTCCCACCCGTGGCAGTACGGGCAGTGCAGCACGTCGCGGCCCCACCGCTGGGCCAGGCCCGGGACGTCGGGCAGCTCGTCGACCAGCCCGGTGGTCACCAGCAGCCGCCGCGCCCGCACCGTGCGACCGCCGTCGAGGGTGAGGACGAAGTCCGCGCCGTCGCGGACGGCGTCGGTGACCCGGCCGGGCCGGACCTCCCCGCCGTAGCCGGCCACCTCGGCGCGCCCGGCGGCCAGCAGCTCACCGGGCGGCGTGCCCTCCCGGCCCAGGTAGTTGTGCACGTGCCCGGCCGGGGCGTTGCGCGGTTCGCCGGCGTCGACCACCAGCACCGACCGCCGCGCCCGGGACAGGGCCAGCGCCCCGGCGAGCCCGGCCGCGCCGCCCCCGACCACCACCACGTCGTATCTCTGCTCCACTGCGTCTCCCCCTCGTCGGTCCGTCGCCGACCACGCTGCACCCGACACCCGCCCGCCGACAAGTATTGTTGCCGCTATGGCAAACGATGAGGCGGCGGTGCTCGCGGCGGTCGGCCCCCGGCTGCGGGCCCTGCGCAAGCAGCGCGGCACCACCCTGAGCCAGCTCGCCGACGCCACCGGCATCTCGGTCAGCACCCTGTCGCGGCTGGAGTCCGGCGGGCGCCGCCCCACCCTGGAGCTGCTGCTGCCGCTGGCCCGCGCCCACCAGGTGCCCCTCGACGAGCTCGTCGGCGCGCCCGCCGCCGGTGACCCGCGGGTGCGGTCCCGCCCGATCGTCCACCACGGCGTCACGTTCCTGCCGTTGACGCGCCGCCCGGGCGGTCTGCAGGCGTTCAAGCAGATCCTCCCACCGGGCACCCCCACCGGTGACCTGGACCAGCAGACCCACGAGGGCTACGAGTGGCTGTACGTGCTGTCGGGCCGGGTGCGGCTGCTGCTCGGCGAGCACGACCTGATCCTGACCCCGGGCGAGGTCGCCGAGTTCGACACCCGGGTGCCGCACCGGATCCACAACCCGGGCCCGGACACCGCCGAGCTGCTCAGCCTGTTCGGGCCGCAGGGGGAACGCCTGCACGTGCGGGCCCGCCCCCGCGCCGGCTGACGGCCCCCGTTCGCGGCTCGCACGGAACCCGCCCGGGGTACGAAAATCGGGGCGCGGCTCGCGCCGCGCCCCGATGCTCCCAGGCCCTCCCCGGCCGGTGGGGCGAGGATGCGGTACGCCGACCTTCGGACCGACCGGACGCGGACTGGCTGCCCCCGCCGGGCCGTTGTCTACTGGCCGTGCACCCCACCCTGCCCGTACACCGGTAACCGCGGCCGGTTCGCGCCGCCCCGCCGACCCCCGCCCGCTGGACCTGGCCGCCGCGACGAAGTGCACCGTGTCGCTCGGCCAGCGGACGAAGGGACGAAGCGAACAACAGCCGCTTCCCGTAGTAGGACTCAAAGACGGTACGTGCTGCCCCCCGGGCGCTGTCAACCCACCCGCGACGAGTCGTCTGCGCCACATCGGCGTGTCGCGTCGGCGAGTCCCACCCGCTCCGCGTCGCCGGCCATTCAGCCGCTGTTCACCCGCCCCGACGGCCCCCGAACGACGCACGCGGGCGCGCCGACACCCGCGTCACGGCCGGCGCCGACCCGCGCCCGCGTCCGGCCCGACGCCGCGCCCCGACGATCAACCGTCCACAGTGTCCACACCGTGGCGCGGCCACGGTCGCCGCCCGGTCAGCCCCCCAGGTGGCGCGCCAGCACGTCGGCCGCCGCCCCCGGATGCTCCGCCGCGAGCAACCCACCGGCGGCCAGCACGTACTCGACGTCCACAACGGTGCGCGCGGCCCGCGGCAGCGGCCACCCGCCGGCGTAGTCGGACAGCACGGCGGTGAGCACCTGCGCCGCCTGCCCGGACGGCGCGTGCCGCAGCACCCCGCCGGAACCCACCACCAACCGCACGTCCCGCAGGTCCCGCCCCTCCCGCTCGCCGGTGGCGCCGCCGCGGGCGTGCCGGCGCACCGCCACCGTCGCCGCGAGCGCGGCGATCCGCCGGTCCACCGCCCGCTCCGCGTCCCCGGCGGGCAGGAACCCCGGCTCGGCCGCCCGCACCGCCGCCGCCTGCGCCAGATCCTCCTGCTCACCCGGCGCGAGCAGCCGCTCCTCCGCGGCGGCCCGCACCACGCCCGGCGCGCTCCACCGCATGCCCAGGTCCCCCTCGACGGTCCGCGCCCGCCACAGCGTGCCGGCCACCTCCCGACCCGGGCCGCTGTCCCGCTCGTCCGGGGTGAGCACCGAGTACACGTCGGTGGTCGCCCCACCCACGTCCACCACCGCCAGGTCCCCGCCGATCCGGTCGGCGAGCACCTCCACTCCGGTCAGCACCGCGTCGGGGGTGGCCGCCCGCACCAGCCGCGCGAACCGGCCACCCCGCGACAGCCGCTTGCCGCCGATGACGTGCCGCAGGAACACCTCCCGGATCGCCGCCCGCGCCGACGCGGGCGCGAGCACCCCGATGCGGGGCAGCACGTTGTCGGCCACCGTCACCGGCACCCCGGCCGCCGCCAGCACCCCGGCCAGGTCGTCGCGCACGTCGACGTTGCCGGCGAGCACCACCGGCACCCGCCAGCGGGCCCGGGCCAGCCGGGTCGCGTTGTGCGTCAACGTGTCGGCGTCCCCACCGTCGGTGCCGCCGACCAGCAGCACCACGTCCGGGCGGGCCGCCCGCAGCGCGGACAGCTCCACCGCGCCCAACCGGCCGGCCGCCACGTGCACCACGTTCGCGCCGGCCGACAGGCCCACCCGCCGCCCCGCCTGCGCGGTGACCAACTGCTCGTAGCCGATCACCGCCAGCCGCAACCCGCCGCCCGCCGACGAGCACACGTACCACGGCACCTCGCGGGCCGGCAGCCCGGCGGTGGCCGCCGCGACCGCCGCGTCTAGGCCGTGCAGCACGTCCGTGCCGACGGTGGTCGGCGACGACGCCGCCGCGACCAGCGCACCGTCGGTCAGGTCGACCACCGCCACCTTCGTGTACGTCGACCCGACGTCGGCGCAGACCGCGACGTTCACGCCGGCGGCGGTACGACCACCGTGCCGGTCGCGGTCACCGCCACGATCGGCGGGTCGAGGACCTCCGCGGCCGACTCCGACCGGTCCGGCCGGCCCCGGCACACCACCCGCGCCTCGAAGTCGATGGTGCGGCTGCGGCTGCCCACCCGGGTCACCGTCGCCGACACCTCCAGCACGTCCCCAGCCCGCATCGGCGCCCGGAACTGCACGTCCGAATAGGACGCGAACAGCCCCTCGTCGCCGTCGGCGCGGATGCACACCTCGGTGGCCACGTCACCGAACAACCCGAGCGCGTACGCCCCGTCGACCAGATTGCCCGCGTAGTGCGCGTGCGCGTACGGCACATACCGGCGGTGCGTCACCGTCAACCCGAGCCTCGTGTCGGTCATACTCTCGCCTTCTTCTCCGTGACCAGCGCGTGCACCAGGAAACTGGCCACCTCACCCGGGGTGGTGCCGCGACCGAAGATCCGGTCCACGCCCAACTCCTCGGCCATCGTCTCGTCGAACCGCGGCCCCCCGACGATCAGCAGCGGCCGCCGCCCGGCCGGCATCGCCTCCCGGAACGCCGCGGACATCTCCCGCGTGTTGTGCAGGTGCGCGTCGCGTTGCGTCACCACCTGCGACACCAGCACCGCGTCGGCCTTCTCCACCCGGGCCGCCTCCACCAGCTCCGGCACGCTGACCTGCGCGCCCAGGTTGGTGACCTTCAACTCCCGGTAGTACTCCAGGCCCTTCTCCCCGGCGATGCCCTTGACGTTCAGGATCGCGTCGATACCCACGGTGTGCGCGTCGGTGCCGATGCACGCCCCCACCACCGACAGCTTGCGCCGCAACCGCTGCTTCACCAGGGAGTTGACCTCCTTGGCCGACAGCAGCGGGAAGTCCCGCTCCACCACCTGCACCGCGGACAGGTCCACCAGGTGGTTCGCCCGCCCGTACACGACGAAGAACGTGTACCCGTCGCCCATCTGCTTCGCGTGCACCAGCATCGCCGGGTCGATGCCCATCTTCCCGGCCAACTGGATCGCCGCGCCCTCGGCCCGCTTGTCGTGCGGCACCGGCAGCGTGAACGACACCTGCACCATCCCGTCGCCGGTGGTGTCCCCGTACGGCCGGACGATCTTCTTCTCCGCCGCCGCCGTCACGACCGCGCCGCCTCTCCACTCGCGACCGTCGGACTCGTCAACTCGTTGCTCGCGCCCGCCCGGTCCCCCTCGAGGATCTCCGTGGCCGGGTTGAAGTAGCCGGCCTCGTGCTTCGCCACCCCGGCCAGGCCCTTGCCCCGGTCCGCGGGCCGCTTCATGATCCCGAACGTGCCCTCCGCGATCGCGGTGAGCAGCGACTGCCCGCCGATGCGCTCCAGCAGCTCCACCGCCTCACCCAGCACCCGGTTGGCCCGCTGCTGGATGAACCCGCCGGGCGCCGGCACGAAGTCCTCGCGCAGCCCACCGGCCGCGCCCAGCACGTACCGGACGTTCTGCAGCGCGATGTCCCGGTCCGACAGCCACGGCGTCACCACCGCCTCGGTCATCATCCCCACCAGCAGGATGCCCTGCCCCGTCATGGTGCCCGCCAGGTTGAAGAACCCGTCGAGCAGGTTGCCGCGGAACACGTCCCCGGTCATGTGCTTCGTCGGCGGCATCCACTTCAACGGCGCGTCCGGGAACAGCTCCCGCGCCAGCAACGCGTGCGCCAACTCCAGCCGGAACGACTCCGGCAGCTCCGGATTGATCTCGAACGCGTGCCCCAGCCCCAACTGCCAGTCCGCCAACCCCGCCTCGTGCGCGAAAAACTCGTTGAGCAGCTGCGACACGGTCACCGTGTGCGCCTCCTCCACCGCGTCGGCGGTGGTGAGGTAGTTGTCCTCCCCGGTGTTGATGATGATGCCCGCCCGGGCGTGCACCTGCCGGGAGAACCGCTGGTCGACGAACGTCCGCACCGGGTTGATGTCGCGGAACAGGATCCCGTACATCGAGTCGTTGAGCATCATGTCCAGCCGCTCCAGGCCGGCCAGCGTCGCCATCTCCGGCATGCACAGCCCCGACGCGTAGTTCGTCAGCCGCACGTACCGGCCCAGCTCCTTCGACGACACGTCCAACGCCGCCCGCATCAACCGGAAGTTCTCCTGCGTGGCGTACGTGCCGGCGAAACCCTCCCGGGTCGCCCCCTCCGGCACGTAGTCCAGCAACGACTGCCCCGTCGAACGGATCACCGCGATCACGTCCGCGCCGGCCCGCGCCGCCGCCTGCGCCTGCGGGATGTCCTCGTAGATGTCCCCGGTCGCCACGATCAGGTAGATCCACGGCCGCTGCCGCGGGTCCCCGTACCGCTGCACCAGCCGGTCCCGCTCCGCCCGCCGCCGGTCGATCGACCGGACGCCCGCGCCCACCGCCCGACGGGCCGCCTTCCGCGCCACCGTGGCCGCCTTGCCGGACGGCACCTGGAACCGCACCGACCCCGCCGCGGCCTTCTGCGCCAGCAGCGTCACATCGGTGATGTCCTCCCGAGCCAGGGCGTCGAACACCGGCGCCGCCACCCCGTGCCCCAGCCCGACGTCCGCGACCACCGCGTCGACGAGGCGGTTCACCCACGGAATGCCGTCCGGGTCCGCGCCGACCACCCCGGCCAGCCGCAGCACCGCCCGCTCCACCGACACCGTCGTGTGGCTGCGCGCCAGATCCACCACCGGCTGCCCGGCGCGGCGCGCCAACTCCCGCGCCCGCGCCACCAGCGCCGGATCCAAGTCAAGCTTGCTCGTCACGCCGTCACCCCGCTCCGCCCGGCGACGGCGCGACGCGCCCCGATGCCGTGCTGATGGTTCGCTCGGTCACGAAGACCCTTCCTCATAGATCACGTCCCCGCGCAGCACCGTGCGCCGGCACACCGGCAGCGGCGTCGGATCCGCCGGCCCCCGCGCCTCCGGGTCCTCGGCCAGCAGCACCGGCAGACCCCGCTCCACGCCCGCCGGCGTCGACCAGACCGCGAACGTCGCCGGCGCGCCCAGCGCCAACACACCCTCGTTGTCCAGGTGCACCGCCCGCCACCCGCCCCGGGTGTGCGCCGCGAACGCCGCCCGCACACTCATCCGCTGCGACGGATTGTGGTGCGCCGCCGCCGCCCGCACCGACCCCCACGGGTCCAGCGGCGTCACCGGCGAATCCGACCCGAACGCCAACGCCACACCGACCGAGTGCATCGCCCCCATCGGGTTCGACGCCAACGACCGGTCCAACCCCAACCGCGACTCGTACATCCGGCCCGCGCCACCCCACAACCGGTCGAACGCCGGCTGCATGCTCGCCACGATCCCGTACTCCACGAACCCGGCGATCAACCGCTTGCTCATGATCTCCGCGTGCTCCACCCGGTGCCGGGCCGCCCGCAGCCGCTCCACACCCAGCGTCTCCGCCGCCGCCGCGAACCCCTCCAGCACCGTGCCGATCGCCGCGTCACCGATCGCGTGGAACCCGCCCTGCAACCCGTGCGCCGCGCAGTCCACCAGATGCTCACGCACCTGCTCGGCGGAGACGTACCCGTGCCCGCACGAGTCCCCGTCCCGGTACGGCTCCGACACGTGCGCCGTCCGCGACCCCAACGCGCCGTCGGCGAACAGGTCACCACCCGCGCCCACCGCGCCCAACTCCCGCGCCCGGGCCGCACCGCCCAGCTCACCCCAGTACCCGTACACCTCGGGCAACCCCGCGCCGGAGATGCCCAACAGCCCGGTGAAGTCCTGCTCGTCGGAGATCTCCGGCCCGCCGCACTCGTGCACCGCCGCGATGCCCAGCGACGCCGCGTGCGCCAACGCCGCCCGCTGCGCGGCCACCCGCTGCGGCCGCGTCACCGACGCGAACGCCGCCGCCCGCACCACGTGGTGCGCGTCCCGGCGCAACCAACCGGACGCGTCGTAACCCGCCGCGGCCGCCACCTCCGGCACCGCCGCCAGCAACGCCGACGACACCAACGCCGAGTGGATCGACGCCTGCGACAGATACACCCGCCGGCCGCCCGCCGCCCGGTCCACCGCCGCCGCGTCCGGCAGCTCCGGCGCCGGCCAGGACGACTCGTCCCACCCGTGCCCCAGCACCACCGCGTCCGCCGGCAGACCCGCCGCGAACCCGGCCACCGCCTCCAGCAACTCCCCCGCCGACCGCACCCCGGACAGATCGAGCCCGGACAACGCCAACCCGGTGTCCGTCGCGTGCACGTGCGCGTCCACGAACGCCGGCGTCACCAGCGCCCCGGCCAGGTCCACCACCCGGTCGGCGGCCGGGGCGTCCCCGTCCGCCCCCAACCAGGAGATCCGCCCGTCGGACACCAGCAACGCGGTCGCGCTCGGATCGGCGGGGCAGTGCAGCACTCCGCCGCGGTACAACGTCGAGGGGTTCGTCATGACCTCAGTCTGCCGCCAACCGGGACTCGAAGAGCCGACGCACCCCCGGCTCGGCGCGCAGCAGCGCCAACGCCAGCTCCGCGTGACCCGGCACGTACCCGTTGCCCACCAGCATCGTCACATCCGCCGCCAGACCCTCCGCGCCCAACGCCGCCGCCGCGAAGCTCGTCGCCATCGAGAAGAAGATCACCGTGCCGCCGTCCGCGGTGGCCAGGACCGCGCCGTGCTCGCAGCCCGGCACGTCCACGCACACCACCGTCACGTCCGCCGGCACCCCCAGCGCCGTCGTCACCGCCGTGGACAGCGCCACCGGATCCCGGGCGTCGGCCAACGCCACCACGTCGGCCACCCCAGCCGCCGTCAGCGCGTCCTGCTCCGCGGCCACCGGCACCACCCCGACCGTACGGCCGGCACCCGCCCGCCGCGCCGCGGCCAGCGACAGCGACCCGCTCTTGCCCGCGCCGCCGATCACCGCCACCGTCACCGGCCGGGCATCCCCCTCGCGCGCCCGGTCGGCCACGTACCGCGACACCACCCGCCCCGTCAGCGCCGGCGCCCCACACACGTCCAGCACCGCCAGGGACAGCTGCGGGTCCTCCTCCGCCGGCAGCACCGCGGCGATCGACCGGGCGAACAGGATCGCGTGCCCGTCGCACGGCACCTGCTCGCTGCGCCCGTCCCACCGGGCCAACCCGTCGGTGATCACCAACGGGGTCAGCGTCAACGACACCAGGGTCGCCACCCGCTCCCCCGCCTTCAACCCCAGCGGCGAGCGGCGGCCGACCTCCTCCACCGTGCCGATCAGCATCCCGCCCGACCCGGTCACCGGGTTCTGCATCTTGCCCCGGGTCGACACGATCTCCAGCACCTCGGCGCGCACCGCGTCGCCGTCACCGGCGTGCTTCTCCCACAACTGGCGGAAGCTCGCCGCGTCCAGGTTCAGTCGCTCCACCCGGATGCGCACCTCGTTCGCCGCGATCTCCGGACTCGCGTCGAGCCGCCACGCCCCCTGCGGCAGCACCCCCGCCGGTTCCAGAACACGGTGCAGTCCCACCGGTGACGTCACGCCGACCTCCCCTGTCCACCGCCCGAACCCTCGACCAGGGCTCGCATCACGGGAAAACTTCCGGCAGACTAATTTCTTCACCGGATATTTTCCAGTAGCCTTCCGGGACGCTGATCAGCAACGAGGAGGGGCCGTGACCCAGACCCACCCGGTGGAGACCATCCCCAAGGAGCGCACCGCGCCGGTCGCCGTCCCCACCGCCGGCCAGCCCTACGAATACCGCCGCGCCCCGCTGGTCGAGCCCGACTGGACCCGCTTCCCCGGCTGGCGCCACGTCACCCGCGACCAGTGGGAATCCGCCCAGTGGCAACGCGTCAACTGCGTCAAGAACATCAAGCAGCTACGCAACGTCCTCGGCGACGAAGTCGACGAAGCCTTCTACGCCGACCTCGAGGCCGACCAGAAGGCCCTCGCCACCATGTCGATGCTGGTGCCGCCCCAGATGCTCAACACCATGGTGCCGTTCGCCCCGATGACCACCGAGGCGTTCCTCGCCGACCCGATCCGGCGCTACATGATCCCCGTCGCCTCCGACCGACGCGTCGACTGGCCCTCGCACCCGTACGCCAGCCGCGACTCCCTGCACGAACACGACATGTGGGTCGCCGAGGGCCTCACCCACCGCTACCCCACCAAAGTCCTCGCCGAACTGCTCTCCACCTGCCCGCAGTACTGCGGCCACTGCACCCGCATGGACCTCGTCGGCAACTCCACCCCCGCCGTCGACAAGCTCAAGCTCACCCTCAAGCCCGTCGACCGCTACGACGCCCACATCGCCTACCTCAAGGCCCACCCCGGCGTCCGCGACGTCGTCGTCTCCGGCGGCGACGTGGCCAACGTCCCCTGGCGCAACCTCGAGTCCTACCTGATGCGGCTGCTCGAGATCGAAACCATCCGCGACATCCGGCTCGCCACCAAGGCCCTCATGGGCCTGCCCCAGCACTGGCTCCAGCCCGACGTCGTCGAAGGCCTCGAACGGGTCGCCCGCACCGCCGCCCGCCGCGGGGTCAACCTGGCCATCCACACCCACGTCAACCACGCCCAGTCGCTCACCCCGCTGGTCGCCAAGGCCGCCCAGACCGCCCTCGACGTCGGCGTCCGCGACGTCCGCAACCAGGGCGTCCTCATGCGCGGCGTCAACGCCACCAGCCGCGACCTGCTCGACCTCTGCTTCGCCCTGCAGGGCGAGGCGGGCATCCTGCCCTACTACTTCTACATGTGCGACATGATCCCCAACGCCGAACACTGGCGGGTCCCGGTCTGGCACGCCCAGCAGCTCCAGCACGACATCATGGGCTACCTCCCCGGCTACGCCACCCCTCGGATCGTCTGCGACGTCCCCTTCGTCGGCAAACGCTGGGTGCACATGCTCACCGAGTACGACCGTGACCGCGGCATCTCCTACTGGACCAAGAACTACCGCACCTCCATCGAGTCCGCCGACCTGGAGGCGCTCAACAAGCGCTACGCCTACTACGACCCGATCGACACCCTGCCCGAGGCCGGGCAGCGCTGGTGGTCCGACCACCGCGACGACTGACCGCACCGCACCCTCACCCCCGGGAGCCACCCCCCGGGGGTGAGGCGTGACCGGGACGCTCCGGCCCCCACCCGACGCCACTACCCTGCATCGACATGGAACCCGGGCCGCGCGACCCCGACATCGCCGACCGCGTCAACCCCGTCGAGATCTTCTTCGACCTGGTCTTCGTCCTCACCATCACCCAGCTGGTCGCCCTGCTCGACGAACACCTCGACTGGATCGGCCTCGGCCGCGTCGTCCTCATCCTCGGGCTGCTCTGGTACCTCTACACCGGCTACGCCTGGCTCACCAACCACGTGCCACCCCGCACGGCCACCCGGAAACTCCTGCTCTTCGCCGGCATGGCCGGGTTCCTGCTCACCGCCGTCGCCATCCCCGACGCCTTCACCGGCAGCGGCCTGCTGTTCGGCATCGGCTACCTGATCGTGGTCACCGTCCACCTCGGCCTGTTCAGCCACAGCACCGCCCGCGCCGGCGTCCGCCGCCTGGCTCCGTACAACCTCGGCGCGGCACTCCTCGTCATCGCCGCCGGCCTGTTCACCGGGCCCGCCGTGCCCGCGCTGTGGCTCGCCGCCGTGTTCACCCAGACCGTGCTGCCGTACCTGCTCCCCGGCCACTCCTGGCTGGGGGCCGCGGCCAGCTTCCACCTCAGCGCCGCCCACTTCGTCGAACGGCACGGCCTGCTCGTCATCATCACGTTCGGCGAAACCGTGGTCGTCATCGGCATGGGCGCGCCCCACGCCCACCTCGGCTCCGGCATCGCCTTCGCCGTCGTGCTCGCCCTCGCGCTGCCCGCCGCCCTGTGGTGGACCTACTTCAGCGACACCGGGCCGGCCGAGGCCGCGCTGGAGCACGCCGACGACGCCACCCGTAGCCGGTACGCCGCCCGCGTCTACGTCATCGCGCACTTCCTGCTGCTGCTCGGCGTCATCCTCACCGCCGCCGGCCTGCACGCCGTCGTCAGCCATCCCACCCAGTCCACCGGCTGGGCCGCAGCGCTCGCCCTCTCCGGCGGCGTGGCCCTCTTCCTGCTCGCCGTCGCCGACACCCGACGGGTCCTCGGCACCGGCCGGCGCACCACTCGACTGATCACGGCCGCCCTGGTGCTGGCCAGCAGCCCGATCGGCGCGAACCTCTATGCCACGCTGCATCTGGCCGTCGTGATCGCCCTCCTGACGGTGATGCTGCTCCGCGACGGCGCCCGCCGCACCGGCCGGGGCCGTCTCGTCAGCGCGGCGCGTACATGATCACGGCAACGCCGACCAGGCAGATGCCGGCGCCGGTGAGGTCCCACCGATCCGGCCGGAAGCCGTCCACGAGCACCGCCCAGCCGAGCGATCCGGCGACGAACACCCCGCCGTACGCGGCGAGGATCCGGCCGAAGTGGGCGTCCGGCTGGAGCGTCGCCACGAAGCCGTAGAGGCCCAGCGCGATCACCCCGGCGGCGATCCACCACAGGCCGCGATCCTCCCGCCAGCCCTGCCAGACCAGCCACGCGCCGCCGATCTCGGCGAGCGCGGCCAGGACGAAGAGGAACAACGAGCGCGCGACGGTCACCCCGCGAGGGTAGATCGGGCGCGCGCACGCGGCGGCGGCCCGGGGCAATAACCCCGGGCCGCCGCCCAACGTCTCAACCGGTCAGCCGCGGAAGGCGTCGCGCGCGTTCCGGCCGACGTCCTTGGCGCTCTCACCAGCCTGCTTGGCCCGCGCCTCGCTCTGCTGCGTGGCGCCCTCGGCGCGCATGCGCTCGTTGTCCGTCATGTCACCGATCCGCTCCTTCGCGGCACCGGTCATCTGCTCCATCTTGTTTCTCGTCTTGTCGGCGAAGCTCATGCCGCCTCCTCCGTCGTTGGCGAGTGTCCAGGTCGCTTGCCCGGTCCGCCCGACGCTAAACTGTCGCCGTGTGCCGGCCCGCACTGCCGCTAAGGCATCCTAGGAAGATAGGATCTGGGGGGCGGCCCGCGGCGGCCGTCCGAGGCCCGGCACCGATGGTTAACTGGGCCCATGGGAGAGCTCCTGCTGATCCGGCACGGCGAGACCACCTGGAGCGCCAGCCACCGGCACACCTCGTACACTGACCTGGAGCTGACCCCCGACGGCGAGCGGCAGGCCCGCACGCTCGCGGCGTTCCTGGCCGGCCGCCGGTTCGTCTCCGTGCTGGCCAGCCCCCGCGCCAGGGCACTGCGCACCGCCCAACTCGCCGGCCTCACCGTCGACGCGGTCGACGAGAACCTCGCCGAGTGGAACTACGGCGACTACGAGGGGCGCACCACCGTGGACATCCACGACGACGACCCGCACTGGAACATCTGGACCGACGGATGCCCCGGCGGAGAGTCACCCGGGCAGGTCGGCGAGCGGATGGACCGGGTCCTCGATCGGGTCGCTCCACTGCTCGACCGGGGCACCGTCGGCCTCGTCGGCCACGCGCACAGCCTGCGCGTGCTCGGCGCCCGGTGGATCGGCCTGCCACCCTCGGCTGGCGGCCGGCTGCGGCTGGACACCGCCACCGTCAGCGTGCTCGGTCACGAGCACGGACGGCAGGTCATCCTGCGCTGGAACCAGCCCGCTCCTCCGGCACCCGGGACCGCCCCCGATGCGACGGCTCGCCACTGATCTTCGGCGGCCGGCTCTCGTACGGGGTCGAGAGCACCACCGTGGTCCGGGTCGTCACGTTCGCCGCGGTACGGATCTCCTGGAGCACCCGCTCCAGGTCGGCCGGCCCGGCCACCCGCACCAGCAGCAGGTAGAAGTCCTCCCCCGCCACGGAGTAGCAGGAGTCGATCTCCGGCAGGTGGGCCAGCCGCTCGGGCGCGTCGTCCGGCTGCGACGGGTCGAACGGCCGGATCGCCACGAACGCGGTCAGCGGCAGGTCCAGCGCCTCGAACGAGACCCGGGCGGCGTACCCCTTGATCACGCCCCGCTGCTCCAGCCGGCGCACCCGCTGGTGCACCGCGGACACCGACAGCCCCACCTTCTCGGCCAGGTCGGTGTACGACAGCCGGCCGTCAGCGGTCAGCGCGGCGACGATGGCGCGGTCGGTCTCCTCCACGGCGTGCAACCTACCGGGAAAAACGCGGGACGGCGACGACGCGCCGCCCCGGCCGCCGGGACGGCACGGCGCGCTCGACCCACCGCACCGGCCCGGCGACGCTCGGTCGATCCGCAGGTCAGCCCTTCGCCAGCGCGCGAGAGATGACCATGCGCTGGATCTGGTTGGTGCCCTCGACGATCTGGAGCACCTTCGCCTCCCGCATGTACCGCTCCACCGGGTGGTCGGCCACGTAGCCCGCACCGCCGAGCACCTGCACGGCGTCGGTGGTCACCCGCATCGCCACATCGGTGGCGAACAGCTTCGCCTTGGCCGCCTCGACCGAGTACGACCGGCCGGCGTCGCGCAGCCGGGCCGCCGCCAGGGTCAGCGCCCGCGCCGCCGAGATCTGCGTGGCGGCGTCGGCGAGGAGGAAGCCCAGCCCCTGGAAGTCGATGATGGCCCGGCCGAACTGCTGGCGCTCCTTCGCGTAGCCGACCGCGTAGTCCAGCGCCGCCTGCGCCAGCCCGACGGCACAGGCGGCGATGCCCAGCCGCCCCGAGTCGAGCCCGGACATGGCGATGGTGAAACCCATCCCCTCGCCGCCGATCAGCCGCTCGGCCGGCACCCGCGCCTCGTCGAAGGCGAGCTGCGCCACCGGGGAGGCGTGCAGGCCCATCGTCCGCTCGACGGCCTGCGGGATCATGCCCGGCGTGCCCCGGTCGGCGAGCAGGCAGGAGATGCCCTTCGGGCCGGGCTCGCCGGTGCGGCAGAAGACGTTGTAGAAGTCCGCCACCCGGGCGTGGGTGATCCACGCCTTCGTACCGGAGACGACGTAGGCGTCGCCGTCGCGCACCGCCCTCGTGGTCAGCGCCGCCGCGTCCGACCCGCCCTGCGGCTCGGAGAGGCAGTACGCGCCCAGCAGCTCCCCGCCGATCATCTCGGGCAGCAGCTTGCGCTGCTCGTCGGAGCCGAACGCGGCCACCGGGTAGCAGGAGAGGGTGTGGACGCTGACCGCCTCGGCGACCGCGAGCCAGCGGCTGGCGAGGATCTCCAGCACCTGCACGTAGACCTCGTACGGCTGGGCCGCGCCGCCGTACTCCTCGGGGTACGGCAGGCCGAGCAGCCCGGCCCGGCCCAGGGTGCGCAGCACCTCACGGGGGAACTCGGCCCGCTCCTCGAACTCGGCGGCCTTCGGCGCCAGCTCCCGGTCGGCGAGTTCGGTGGCGAGGCCCAGCAGGTCGTGGGCCTCGTCGGTGGGGAGGATCCGGTCGACAGTCATAGTGCGATGAGCTCCGTGGGGGTGATGTTGAGCCGTTGCACGCCGTCCGTCGTGCAGACGACGATGTCCTCGATGCGGGCCCCGTGCCGGCCCGCCAGGTAGATGCCCGGTTCGACGGAGAACGCCATCCCCGGCTCCAGCGCGCGGCCGTTCCCCGCCACCACGTACGGCTCCTCGTGGCCGTCCAGACCGATCCCGTGCCCGGTGCGGTGCAGGAAGGCGGCACCGAAGCCGGCGTCGGCGATGGGCATACGCGCCGCCGCGTCGACCGCCTCGGCGCTCACCCCCGGGCGCACCGCGGCCACGGCGGCCGCCTGGGCGTCGCGCAGCACGGCGTAGTAGTCGACGAAATCGGCGGGCGCCGGACCGCCCGCGACGTACGTCCGGGTGCAGTCCGAGCGGTAGCCCGACGGCATCGTGCCGCCGATGTCGACCACCACCGGCTCGCCGGCCCCGATCGGCCGGTCGGCGGTGTCGTGGTGCGGGCTGGCGCCGTTCGGCCCGGCGGCGACGATGACGAAGTCGACGGTCACGTGCCCGGCCGACCGGATCGCCCCGGCGATGTCGGCCGCCACCTCCGCCTCCGTGCGTCCCGGGCGCAGCCACTCCCCCATCCGGGCGTGCACGGCGTCGATCGCCGCGCCGGCCTCGGCGAGCGCCGCGACCTCGGCCGGGGACTTGCGGATCCGCAACTCGCGCAGCACCTCGCCGGCCAGTCGCTGGGCGGCGCCGGGCAGCGCGGCGCGCAGCGCGAGGACCTGCTCGGCCCACATCCGGTCGGCCAGGCCGACCGCCGCCACCGGACCGCCGAGGGCCCTGGCCACCAGCGGGTACGGGTCGGTGCCGTCGGCGTGGTCGACGAGGCGGACCCCGGTGGCCGGGGCCGGGGACGCCTCCGCGGCGGGCCGTTCCAGGGTGGGCACGATCAGGGTCGGCTCGCCCTCGGCGGGCAGCACCAGGCAGGTCAGCCGCTCGCCGGCGCGCGCGTCGTAGCCGGTCAGGTAGCGCAGGTCGGAGCCGGGCGTCAGCAGCAGCGCGTCCAGCCCGGCCGCGGCGGTGGCGCGGCGGGCGGCTTCCAGCCGGTCCGGCGGGTAGAGCTCGTCGGTTCCCACGCCGTCAGCTTAACGGTCGTTTGGGCACCGACCTAGGCGCCGGGCCGACCGGGAAGCGCTCTCCCATTCATCGAACCTCGTCATTGACGCCGACAGTTAACACTCTTTAAGATTTGGCCACCTCGAGGAAGACCGTCCTGTCCCCATCCGTACCCCCGGCCCGGCGGCTGGCCGACCCAGCCGCCGGCCGCGTGGCACGGCGCCGCAACCACGGGAAGGCCCTCGATGTCCTCACCACGCCCCCGCCGTCGGTCGGCCCTGGCCGCCGGCCTGCTCGCGCTGGCCACCGCCACCGCGACCCTCGCCCTGACCCCGACCGCCGCCGAGGCCGTCGTGCTGCCGAACAACTTCAAGAGCGTCGGCTACATGCCGTCCTGGACCGGCAACGTCAACACCGTCCAGTACGGCAAGCTGACCCACATCAACTACGCGTTCGTGCTGCCCAACAGCAACGGCACCCTGCGCGCCGTGGAGAACCCCGGCAAGCTCTCCTCGCTGGTGTCGCTCGGGCACGCCAACAACGTCAAGGTGTCGATCGCGATCGGCGGGTGGAACGACGGCGACGACTCCGCGTTCGAGGCGCTCGCCGCCAACGCCGGCAGCCGCACCACGTTCGTCAACAGCGTGGTCGGCTTCGTCAACCAGTACGGCCTCGACGGCGTCGACATGGACTGGGAGTACCCGGACCCGGGCGCCTCGGCCAACAACTACAGCCTGCTGATGCAGCAACTCAGCAACGCGCTGCGCCCCCAGGGCAAGCTGCTCACCGCCGCCGTCGTCTCCGAGGGCTACTACGTGCAGGGCGTCCCGCCCGCCGTCTTCGGCTACGTCGACTGGCTCAACATCATGGCGTACGACGGGGGCACCCCGCACGCCAACTACGACTGGTCGATCAACAGCGTGAACGGGTGGAAGGCGCGCGGCCTGCCCGCCGCGAAGGCGGTGCTCGGCGTGCCGTTCTACAGCCGGCCCGGCTACTACACGTACTCCCAACTGGTCGGCATGGACCCGGCCAACGCCAACCGGGACTGCTACACCGTCGGCGGCGCCCAGCAGTGCTACAACGGCGTCCCGACCGTCAAGCGCAAGACCCAGTGGGCGCTGGCCAACGCCGGCGGCATGATGAACTGGGAGCTCACCCAGGACACCACCGGCTCGACCTCGCTGGTCAGCGCGATCTACGACACCGTCATGGGCGGCACCCCGCCGCCGACCGGCCGGACCGGCCCGATCACCGGCATCGGCGGGAAGTGCATCGACGTCGCCGCGGCCAGCTCCGCCAACGGCACGGCCATCCAGCTCTACACCTGCAACGGCACCAACGCGCAGCGCTGGACGGTGTCCAGTGACAGCACCCTGCGTGCGCTCGGCAAGTGCATGGACGTGACCAGCGCCGGCACCGCCAACGGCACCAAGATCCAGCTGTGGGACTGCAACGGCAGCGGCGCTCAGGTCTGGCAGGCCCAGTCCAACGGCACGCTGCGCAACCCCGCGTCCAACAAGTGCCTGGACGCCACCGGCAACAGCTCCGCCGACGGCACCCGACTGCAGATCTGGGACTGCTTCGCCGGCGCCAACCAGCGCTGGACGCTGCCCGCCTGACCCCCACGCCACCGGCCCCCGTCGGCGCCCCGAGGCCCGGCGGGGGTCGGCCTGCCGCCAGGCCCCCGCAACGCCCTGGCCCCGCGCCGCCCTGACCCGCGACGTCCCGACCCCGCCGGACCGGCCGTGGGGCGCCCCTTCTGCGCCGTGCGCCGCTTCCGGTCAGGCCGGTACGCGACGACGGACCAGGTCGAGCATCTCGTCCACCGACCCGGCCGGGTCGGTCACCGGAAACTGGACCGCCCGGACCACCGCGCCCGGGTCGACCAGCAGGGTCAACCGCTTGAACCGCGCCACCCCGCCCGCCCGGAAGGTGGGCAGCAGCAACCCCGCGCCGAGGCGGCCGTCCTGGTCGGACAGCAGCGGGAACGGCAGCCGGGCGTACGCCACGAAGTCGGCGAGCTGGTCCGGCCGCTGCGTGCTCACGCCGCGGACCTCCACGCCGGCGGCCCGGAAGTCCGCGTACCGGCCGGCGTACGTGGTCGACTCCAGGGTGCAGCCCCGAGCGCCCGGGATGTCCTCCCAGCCCGGCGGGTACCCACCGGCGCCGGGAGCGTACGCGCCGGGGAAGAAGTAGAGGACACTCCAGGCGTCCGGACCGACCGGCGCGACGGGCCGCCCGTCGGTCCCGGGCAGCGCGACGTCCGGCAGCCGCCGACCCACCAGGTCGTGCGCCCGCCGCGCCTCCGCGGAGGCCGGGGTCGCGGTCGCGGTGAGTTCCCCGTCGCCCGTCAGGTGCCGGGTGCCCCAGTCCTGCAGCGCGATGAGCACCGGCAGCAGCCCCTCGCCCTTGCGGGTGAGCACGTAGTCGTAGCGAGGCGGGTGCTGCGAGTACGGCCGACGTTCCAGCACGCCGTGCCCGACCAGCGCGGCGAGCCGCTCGGTGAGCGCGCGCCGGCTGACACCCAGCTCCCGCTGGAGCGCGTCGAACCGGGTCGTACCACCGGCGACGTCCCGCACGATCAGGAACGTCCACCAGTCGCCCAGCACGCCGAGCGCCTGCGCGATGCCGCAGTCCGCGTCGGCGAGTTCGTCCCGCCGCACATCCCACCCCCACCGGTCCGGTCCCGCTCGACTATAGTCCGTTCCGGAATGGAACTGACCGGCTCGGGCGAACGGGGGCGGACGGCATGGGCGTCGGAGAGCGGGCCGGGGTGTTCTGGCGCTGGTGGACCGCCGGCACGACCAGCCTGGTCGGGTCGGCGGTCGGCGCCGTGGCGCTGCCGCTGACCGCACTGACCGTGCTCGACGCGACCGCGTTCGAGATGGGTCTGATCGCCGCGGCCAGCTACGTCGCGTGGATCGTGATCGGGCTGCCCGCCGGCGTGATCGTGCAGCGGCTGCCGCTGCGCGGCGCGCAGGTCGCCGCCGACCTGGCCCGCGCCGTCGCCGTCGCGTCGATCCCGCTCGCCTGGTGGTGGGGGCAGCTCACCGTCGCCCACCTGGTCGTCACCGCGCTCGTGGTCAGCTTCGCCAACGTGCTCTTCGACGTGGCCAACTCGACCTTCCTGCCGAGCATCGTCGACCGGGACCAACTCCAGTCGCGCAACAGCCTCACCTCCGCCACCCACGCGGCCACCCAACTCAGCGGGCCGTCGCTCGGCGGCATCGCCGTGCAGGTGCTGGGCGCGGTGCCGACCCTGCTGGTGGACGCGGCCAGCTACCTGGTCTCGGCCGTCCTGCTGCGCACCCTGCCGGCCCGCCGGGCCGACACGCCGGACCGCTGGCCCCCGATGGGCGAGTTGATCCGCGAGGGCTGGCGCTTCGTGGCGTTCCACCCGGTGATGGGCCCGGGCATGTGGGCCGCCACCGCGGTGAACTTCGTCTGCGGCGCCCAGCTCGCTCTCTACCCCCTCTACCTCGTCCGGGAGCTGCACGCGCCGGCCGGCCTGGTCGGCGTGCTGCTCGCCGTCGAGGGCGTCGGCTCGCTGGTCGGCGCTGCGCTCACTCCCCGGTTCACCGCCTGGATCGGCACCGCCCGCGCCCTGATCGTCGCCGGGGTGGTCTCCGTGGCCGGGGCATTCATCATCCCCTGGGGCACCGGCTGGCCGGCGTACGCGGCCTTCGCGATCGGCAACGTCGTCTTCGCCGGCGGGGTGGTGGTGCTCAGCGTGACCACCCGGACCTACCGGCAGATCGCCAGCCCGCCCGAGCTGCTCTCCCGGGTGATGGCCACCGTCCGGTTCGTCTCCTGGGGCGCCATCCCGGTCGGCGGCCTGGTCGCCGGCGCGCTGGCCGGCGCGCTCGGTGCCCGGGCCACGCTGCTGGTCTTCGCCGCCGCGGTGGTCTGCGCGCCGCTGGCGCTGCTGCTCTCCCCCGTACGGCGACTGCGCGACCTCACCGACCACGACGCCGACCACGACGACCGGGTGCCCGCCGGCGTGTGACCCGTCGGGCGCCGGTCACCGCGCGCCCGGGGCGTCCGGACGCAGGGCCCCGGCGAGGCGACGGACCTGACGGGCGTCGGTCAGGACGTCGACGTTGTGCAGGTACTGGTCCACCGCGCCGAGCAGTGGACGCCCGCGCAGCGCCGGGTCGGTGATGGCGGCGCGCAGCGCCGCGGCCACCCGTCCCGCGTCCAGCACGAGGAACGGCCGCCGGTGGAACCGCCGGGCCCGGGCGCGCACCGGTGCGGCCAGCCCGGTCTCGTCGGTCCAGCCGGCCAGCGCCTCCAGGGCGCGGACCAGCCCCCGCTGACGACCGGTCCAGTCCCCCGGGCCCAGCGCGTCGACCAGCGCGTCGACCACCGGCGCCGCCCCGGGCAGCCGGGCGAAGACGGTGCCGAGCCACTTGTCGTACGGCGGCCAGCGGCGGCGCAGCAGCAGGCCGAGTCGCATCAGGTCCCGGGCCAGC
Organism: Micromonospora sp. WMMD812; assembly: GCF_027497215.1. NCBI lineage: Bacteria > Bacillati > Actinomycetota > Actinomycetes > Micromonosporales > Micromonosporaceae > Micromonospora > Micromonospora sp. WMMD812. The sequence goes on from NZ_CP114904.1 coordinate 1,163,200, forward strand.
CCGGCGGTGACCACCCGGCTGCCCACGTCGTCGCCGACCTCCGCGCAGCGCCCGGGCAGGTGCTCCGACTGGGCGACCCGGGTCCAGCCAGCGGCGAGCACGTGCCGCCACACGTCGTCCGGATACCAGGCGAGCGCGGCGCGGCGCGCGGCGAGCGCCCCGTCGAGACCGTCGTGGAAGACCGCGCCGCTGGTGACCTCCGCCAGCCGTTGGGTCGGCGTCGCCAGCCAGTCCTCGACGTCGACCCCGGCCGCCGGGTCGAACCCGAGCCGCTCGCGCCACCAGCCGCCCAGCTCCGCCACACTCACGCCGTGCCGCGCCCCCGCCGGGTCGGCGACGCCCAACCGCGCGTCGTCGCCGGCGAACCGCGTCGGCCAGCCGAGGAACTCGGCCGGCAGGTCGGTGTCCAGCGCGGCGTGCACGTGCGGTATCCGGCCGGCGTCGGCCGCCCCCACGAAGACCTGTGCCCGCGGCCCCCAGTCGTGGTCGGTGGAGCGCACGGTGTCCAGCCCCAGCAGTTCCGAGCCCGCGTCGAGCCGGCCGGCCGCGTACCGCAGGTCGGGGCACCGTCGACGCAGGATCGGCGCGAGTACCTCGTCGTGGTACCGGCGGGCCAGGGTCAGACCGGGGACAAACGCCACGTCAGGCAGTCTGCGCCCGGCCGGCGCCGCATGCATGCCGGTTTCCGGCGTCCCGTCCCGCTCGGCGCCGATAGCCTGGGACGGGACACCCGTCTGGGTGCCGGGAGCGGAGGGCCAGGTGGCAGGTGACGATCCACAACGCGCCGCGACGCGCCGTCGACGGCAGCTGTGGGCCGGTGTCCTCGCCCTCGCCGGCCTGGTCCTGCTGGTGATCGGCTTGACCGTGGCGGACGGCGTGGCGGCCTGGGTCGAGGTGGTGGCCGCCGGCGTGCTGCTGCTCGCCAGCTATGTGGTGCAGACCCTCGCCCGACGGGAGAGCGTCTACCGCCGCGACGACCGGCGCTGAGAGCGGCCCCACCGGTCGCCGCCGCGCCGCGCTGTCGTTCGTCGGTGGGCTGTGCCAGGCTGTCCGGCGTGGCACACCGACCTCCGATCCTGCTGATCGACGCGCCGAGCCTCTACTTCCGGGCCTACTTCGGCATCCCCGAGTCCGCCGCCCGAGCCGAGGACGGCACCCCGGTCAACGCGGTGCGCGGCTTCCTCGACATGCTCGCGACCCTGATCCGCACCCGCCGGCCCGACCGGATGGTCTGCGCGATGGACCACGACTGGCGGCCCGACTGGCGGGTGGCGCTGCTGCCGTCGTACAAGGCGCACCGGCTGGCGCCGGAGGGCGGTGAGGTCGTACCGGACACGCTCACTCCACAGGTGCCGGTGATCCTCGACGTGCTCGCCGCGATCGGCATCACCACCGTCGGGGCCGCCGGTTACGAGGCCGACGACGTGCTCGGCACCCTCTCCGTCACCCAGCCCGCCCCGGTCGAGGTGGTCTCCGGCGACCGGGACCTGTTCCAGCTCGTCGACGACGCCCGGCCGGTGCGGCTGCTCTACGTCGGGCGCGGGGTGGCCAAGCTGGAAGACTGCGACGACGCGGCGGTCCAGGCCCGCTACGGGGTGCCGGCCGCGGGTTACGCCGACTTCGCCGCGCTACGCGGCGACCCCAGCGACGGGCTGCCCGGCGTTCCCGGCGTCGGCGAGAAGACCGCGGCGCGCCTGATCACACGCTACGGCGACCTGGCCGGCATCCTCGCCGCGCTCGACGACCCGCGCTCCGGCTTCGCGCCGGGGCTGCGCGCCAAGCTCGCCGCCGCGCAGGATTATCTGGCCGTGGCCCCGAAGGTGGTCCGGGTCGCCCTCGACGTGCCGCTGGCGGACCTGCCGACGGCGCTGCCGAGCGCACCGGTCGACCCGGACGCCCTGCTGGAGCTGGCCCGCCGGTGGAACCTGGCCGGCTCCACCCGGCGCCTGGTCGACGCGCTCGCCGACCTTCCCTGACGCCTCCCGAGGACAGGTATGGCGAAGAGCCGTATGACGGTGAGGCATAAATATGCCTCACAGTCATAACGCTCAGCCGACTACCTGCCGGGTCGGCCTGTCGGCTCGGCGGAACCTTCGATCCGCCGATGCCCAGCACCAGCACCGCTGGCCGAGACCAGGAGCCCGCGGGGCGTGGCTCAGGCGGGGCCGTGGTAGGCCAGCACGCCCCGGTTCACCGCGGCGATCGCCTGCCGGGCGGTCGAGCGCAGTTCGGCCGATGCCCCGCCGGAGTCGGCGAGCTGGCCGAGCAGGTCGACCACCTGCCGCGCCCAGCGGACGAAGTCACCGGCCGGCATCTCGCCGTCGATCTCGTGGCCACTGGCGAGCACCTTGGCGAGGGCCTCGCCCCGGGCCCACCGGTAGACCGGCCAGGCGAAGCCGAGATCCGGTTCCCGGGTCACCGCGAGGCCCCGGGCGGCCTCGTCCGCCTCGATGTCGCTCCACAGCTTCAGCGTCTCGTCCACCGCGTCGGAGACCGCGCCGCGCGGCAGCGACGCCCGCTCGTCGACGTCGCGGCGGGCCTCGAAGACCACGACGGACACGGCGGCGGCCAGCTCCGCCGGGGAGAGGCCGTCCCACACGCCCCGCCGCAGGCACTCGGCGACGAGCAGGTCCGCCTCCGTCCAGATCCGGCCGAGCATCCGCCCGGCGTCGGTGACCGCGCCGTCCTCGGTCAGGTAGCCGCGGGCGGTGAGCAGCGCGACGATCCGGTCGAAGGTACGGGCCAGCGAGCCGGTCCGGCCGGCCACCCGCTGCCGAAGCTCCTCGGTGTCGCGCTCCAGCCGGCGCCGCCGCTCGGCCCAGCGCGCGTGTTCCTCGCGGTCCGGGCACGCGTGGCAGGGATGCCGACGCAGTTCCACGCGGAGCTGGGTCAGTCGGTGGTCCTCGCCCACGGGCTCCCGCGACCGGCCGCCCCGGCGGCCGCCGTGCCGGTCCAGCCCGGTGCCGCTCACCGCGGCGGCCAGGTCCCGCCGTGCCGCCGCCGAGCGGTGGTTGAAGTGCTTCGGCACCCGGATCCGGGCGAGCACCTCCGCCGGGCTGGTGAAGTCGCCGGGTGTGACCCGGCCGGCCCACCGGTCCTGGGTGAGCACCAGCGGCCGCGGCTCGCCGAACCCGCCGGTGGCCGGGTCCAGCACCACCGCGAGACCGGCCCGCTTGCCCGACGGCACCCGGATCACGTCGCCGATCCGCAGCCGCTCCAGCGACGCGACCGCGGCGGCCTTCCGCTGGCTCTGTCCCTGCCGGGCGAGCGCCCGTTCCCGGTCGGCGATCGCCACCCGCAGCGCGAAGTACTCGTCGAAGTCGCCGTGGTGGCAGGCCGACTCGGTGCCGTACGCCTCGATGGTCTCGGTGTTGCGCTGCACCTGCCGGGCCAGGCCGACCACCGACCGGTCCGCCTGGAACTGGGCGAACGAGGACTCCAGCAGCGCCCGGGCCGGTTCCGCGCCGACCGTGCCGACCAGGTTGACCGCCATGTTGTACGACGGCCGGAAGCTGGACCGCAGCGGGTAGGTGCGGGTGGAGGCCAGACCGGCCACGTGCCGCGGGTCCGTCTCCGGGGACCACACCACCACGGCGTGCCCCTCGACGTCGATGCCCCGGCGGCCGGCCCGCCCGGTGAGCTGGGTGTACTCGCCCGGCGTGAGGTCGACGTGCGCCTCACCGTTGTACTTGACCAACCGCTCGAGCACGACGCACCGGGCCGGCATGTTGATCCCCAGCGCCAGGGTCTCGGTGGCGAAGACCGCCTTCACCAGGCCCCGGACGAACAGCTCCTCCACGACCTCCTTGAACGCCGGCAGCATGCCCGCGTGGTGGGCGGCGAGGCCGCGCTCCAGCCCGTCGAGCCACTCCCAGTAGCCGAGCACCGACAGGTCCTCACCGGGGATGGCGGTCACCCGTGACTCGACCACCCGGCGGATCTCCGCGCGCTCCTCGGGCGAGGTGAGCCGCAGCCCGGCAGCGAGGCACTGCTGCACCGCCGCGTCGCAGCCGGCGCGGCTGAAGATGAACAGGATGGCCGGCAGCAGCCCCTCCCGGTCCAGCCGGTCGACGATGTCCGGGCGCAGCGGGCCGCGCCAGCGCGGACCGCGCCGCCCGGCACCCGGGCCGGCGCTGCGCCCCTCGCCCAGTTCCAGCCGGCGCATCGTGTCCCGGTGGTAGCGCAGCAGCTCCGGGTGCACGTCGTGCTTGCGGGCCGCGTCGGCGTCGTGGAACAGGTCGAACATCCGCTTGCCGACCAGCATGTGCTGCCACAGCGGCACCGGGCGGTGCTCGCTGACCACCACCGCGGTCTCGCCGCGCACGGTGACCAGCCAGTCGGCGAACTCCTCGGCGTTGGAGACGGTGGCCGACAGGGAGACCAGGGTTACCGAGGCCGGCAGGTGAATGATCACCTCTTCCCACACGCCGCCGCGGAACCGGTCGGCGAGGTAGTGCACCTCGTCCATCACCACGTACGCCAGCCCCTCCAGGGTGCTGGAACCGGCGTAGAGCATGTTGCGCAGCACCTCGGTGGTCATGACCACCACGGGCGCGTCGCCGTTGATCGCGTTGTCGCCGGTGAGCAGCCCGACCTGCTCGGCGCCGTAGCGGTCCACCAGGTCGTGGTACTTCTGGTTGGACAGCGCCTTGATCGGCGTGGTGTAGAAGCACTTGCGCCGGGCGGGCGCGCCCGTCACACCGGCTTCCGGGGCCGCCGCCCCGCCACGGAGCGCCAGGTGCACGGCGAACTCGCCGACCACCGTCTTGCCGGCGCCGGTGGGGGCGCAGACCAGCACGCCGCTGCCGCGCTCCAGGGACTGACACGCCTCCCGCTGGAAGTCGTCGAGATCGAACCCGAGGTCAAGGGCGAACTCGTCCAGCGCCGGGAACATGGAGGCCTGCGCGGCCCGGCGGCGCGCCGCGGCGTACCGCTCGGCGGGGCTCGACATGGCACCAAGATTAATGCGTGCCGTGGCACGGCACCGGACAAGGCCGACCCGTACGGCCGTCCGGGGCGGTCGGTAGGGTGCACGACGTGCCGGACCAACCCGAACCGTCCCAGACGCCAGACCCGGGCAGCGCCGACGCCGACACCCGGTCGCGGCCGTCCCGCCGGCCGGTCAAGGCGGTGCTCTTCGACTTCCACGGCACCCTCGCCCAGGTGGAGGAGCCCCGCGAGTGGGTGCTGAAGGCCGCCGCGGCCTGCGGGGTGACCCTGGACCCCATCCGGGCGACCTCGCTGGCCGACCGGCTGCTCACCGCCGGGCGGGCCGGCGGGCCGCTGCCCGCCCGGGTGCCGGCCCGGCTGGCCGAGCTCTGGTCGGCCAGGGATCTCTATCCGCATGCGCACCGGGGGGCGTACACGGGGCTGGCCGAGACGGTCGCCGCCGGCATCGACGGGTTCGCCGACGCGCTCTACGAGCGGGTGCTGGTGCCCGAGGGCTGGGTCCCGTACCCGGACACCGCGCCGACGCTCACCGCGCTGCGCGAGGCGGGGGTCCGGGTCGCCGTGGTGAGCAACATCGGCTTCGACCTGCGGCCGATGTTCGACACGTGGCAGCTCAGCGACCTGGTCGACGCGTTCACGCTCTCGTACGAGGTGGGCCGCTGCAAGCCCGACCCGGGCATCTTCCTGCGCGCCTGCGGGATGCTCGGCGTCGACCCGGAACAGACGCTGATGGTGGGCGACACGCCCGCCGACGCCGGCGCCGCCGCGGCCGGTTGCGCCGTGCTGGTGCTGCCGGCCGCCGACCCGGGCCGGGAGAACGGCCTCGGCGCGGTCCTCGACCTGGCCCTGCCCGCCTGACCGCCGTCAGCCGCGCACGACCTCCCGCGCGAGCGCGACCAGGTCCGGCACCGCCGGGTGGCTGGGCGGCTGCCGCCAGGCCAGCAGCACGGTGACCTCGGGCGCGTCGACGAGCGGAAGGTACGCCACGGCCGTGTTCGGGTACATGGCGGCCGTCGCCGTGGTGGTCACCCCGACGGCGCGGCCGGCGCTGATCGCCGCGAGCCAGTCGTCGGTGTTGGCCACCGGCACCACCGTCGCGGGGGCGGCGTGGGCCGGCCAGAGCCCGAGCGTCGTGGTGCCGGTCTCGGCGTTCACCGCGATCGGCTGGTCGACCAGGTCGGCCAGGGTGAGCACCGCCCGGCCGGCGAGCGGGCTGTCCGCCGGCACGGTGGCCAGCCGGGGCTCGGCGAGCAGCCGCGTCGACCGCACGTCCGGCAGGTCGACCGGCTGGCGCAGCACGGCGACGTCGACCACGCCCCGGGCCAGCCCGGCGGTCCGGTCGTCGATCCGCAGCAGTTCCAGCGGCGTCTGCGGGTACGCCTGCCGCCAGCGGCGCAGCAGCGTGACGGTGTGCCCGCCGAGCGCCGACCAGGCGTGGCCGAGTCGCAGCGGCCAGCCCGCGCCCTGCCCGGGCGTCAGCACGTCGTCGACGGCGGCCACCGCGGCGGCGGCGCGGTCCCGGAACGACCGGCCCGCCGCGGTGAGTTCCAGGTGGTGGGTCGACCGGTCGACCAGCCGGACGCCCAGATGGTCCTCGAGCTGGCGCAGCGTCCGCGACAGCGCGGGCTGGGTCACCCGCAGCCGGATCGCGGCGCGGGTGATGGCGCCCTCCTCCGCGATGGCGAGGAACGCGCGCAGATGGCGCAGCTCGACGGTCATAACCGGGAAGCATAAGCACAGCGGAACCGGCATTTCCCGGCCACCGGGCCCGCTCCTACCGTCGGAGACGTGACCGACACCCTGCTCCCCGTCCAGGCCCCGACCGATGTCCCGGCGGCGCGCCGAAGCAGCGCCGGCGCGGTCTGGCTGGTGCTCGGCGGGGCGCTGTCGGTGCAGTTCGGGTCCGCCGTGGCGGCGCTGCTCTTCCCCCGCACCGGGGTGTTCGGCGCGGTCACCCTGCGACTGGCCATCTCCGCGGTGCTGCTGCTGATCGTCTGCCGGCCGCGACTGCGCGGGCACGACCGGGCCGACTGGGTGGCGGCGGGCGCGTTCGGGCTGGCCCTCGCGGGCATGAACTCGATCTTCTACCAGGCCATCGACCGGATCCCGCTCGGCCCGGCGGTGACGCTGGAGGTGCTCGGTCCGCTGGCGCTGTCGGTGTTCGCCGGGCGTCGGGCGGCGAGCTGGGCGTGCGCGGGGGTGGCGCTGGCCGGGGTGGCCCTGCTGGGGCAGGGGGGCTTCGACCGCCTGGACCCGGTCGGCGCCGGCCTCGCGCTGGCCGCCGGGGCGATGTGGGCCGCGTACATCGTGCTCAGCGCCCGGGTGGGCGCCCGCTTCCGCGGCGCGGACGGGCTGGCCGTGGCGCTCGCCGTCGCCGCCGTGGTGACCCTGCCGCCGGGGCTGGCGACGGCCGGGACGATCCTGCTGGAGCCGCCGGTGCTGGCGATGGGAGCCGCCCTCGCCGTGCTCGCCTCCGGGCTCCCCTACACCCTCGAACTGCTCGCCCTGCGCCGGCTGCCCACCGCCACCTTCGCGGTGCTGATGAGCCTCGGCCCGGCGGTCGCCGCCCTCGCCGGCTACCTGGTGCTCGGGCAGGAGCTGCACACCGTGGAGCTACTGGCCATCGCCCTGGTGATCGCGGCCAGCATCGGGGCCGTCCGGGTCAACGCAGCAGCCGCAGCGCGCCCGGCACGGCGGTGACCGTCACCGGCAGGTCCAGCAACCGCTCCCCGTCGGCGTACGTGGTGATGCCCTCGGCGGCCAGCTCCACGCTGCGGACGCGGTAGCTGCTCACCAGCGGGTGGCGCACGTGCGTGCCCTGGTAGATGCTCGGCTTCACCCGGATCAGCGTGCGCCGGTCGAGCCGGCCGCCGACCACCACGTCGAGCAGGCCGTCGCTCGGGTCCGCGTCCGGGCAGATCCGCATGCCCCCGCCGTAGGTGGGACAGTTGCCGACCGCGACCAGCACCGCGTCCACCTCGTGCGGCTCCCCGTCGAGACGCAGCTTGTACCGGCGCGGCCGCAGCCGGGCCAACTCGACCAGGATCGCCAGGTCGTACCGGCGCGGGCCACGTGGCCAGCGCATCCGGTTGGCCCGCTCGTTCACGATCGCGTCGAAGCCGGCGGCGAGCACCGCCCCGTACCAGCGGGGTGGGCCGGTCGGGCTGGTCAACCGGGCGAGGTCGAGCGGGCTGCTGCGGTCGGCGCGCAGCGCGGCGGCGATCACCTCGGCGGCGGCGAGCGGGTCGGGTGGGTAGCCGGTGTCGACGGCGAAGTCGTTGCCGGTGCCGGCCGGCACCGGCCCGAACGGGACCGAGGTGCCGGCGACCGCCTGCAACGCCCGGTGCACGGTGCCGTCGCCGCCGATCGCGACCAGGGCCGTCGCCCCCTCGGCGACGGCGGCATGACAGGCCGCCTCGGCCTCGTCGGCGGTGTGCGCCTCCAGGAGCCGGACCGGCCGGCCGCCGGTGGCGAGCCGGGACAGCAGCGGCGTCAGTAGACCTCGGTGCCGGCCCCGTCCGGCGGTGGGGTTGGCCAACACCGCGACGGGGCCGCCGGAGGTGACGGAGGGGTGATCTTCTGCGGTCACGGCGTGGAACCTACCGTTACGACGAAGGCCGCCCGATGCGGGCGGCCTTCGCGCGTCAGCGTGTCGCGCCGACACTTCGTGCCGTGCCGGCGGGGTGACGGTATGTCAGGTCATGTCGTCGTAGCGGCGCTCGATCGGCGCCGGCGCGGCGATCGGTTCCGGTGCGGCGACCGGGGACGTCGCGTCGACCCGCTGCCCGGCTTCCACCGGCTCCGGGTCGAACTCCAGCGGCGACACCTCGTCGTCGGCGACCCCGGCGTACATCTCCTTGCCCCGCCCACGGCGCTTGTCGTTGATGAACGCGACCCCGACCGCGGCGAAGTACAGCGCGCAGAGGCAGACCGCCAGCGCGGTCATGCCGAACGGGTCCGGCGTCGGCGTCACCACCGCAGAGAAGGCGAAGAACACGAACACCGCCACCCGCCACCAGCTGAGCAGCCGCTTGGCGCTGGCCAGGCCGACGAAGTTGAGCATCAGCACGATCAGCGGGAACTCGAACGCCACCCCGAACAGCAAAATCAGGTTGGTGACGAAGGAGATGTATCTCGTCACCTCGAGGTTGGTCGCGATGTCGTCGCCCGACACGTTCAGCAGGAACTCGAGACCCTTGGTCGTCACGAAGAACGCCAGCACCGCGCCGGCGGCGAACAGCGGCGCCGCCAGCGCGGTGAAGAAGTACGCGTAGCGCCGCTCGTGACGGTGCAGGCCCGGCGCGATGAACGCCCAGAGCTGGTAGAGCCAGATCGGTGCCGCGATGATCAGACCGACCCACAAACCGATCTTCAGGTTGAGCAGGAAGACGTCCGCCACCCCGAGCTGGACGAACTTGCACTTGCCAGTGAGCGGATCGATCGACGCCGGCAGGCTGCAGTAGGGCTCGGACAGCAGCCGGCGGACCGGCTGAGCCAGCCAGATGCCGACACCGAAGCCGATCAGGATCGCCAGCGAGGCGCGGAACAGGCGGTTGCGCAGCTCGCGGATGTGCTCGATGAGCGTCATCGAGCCGTCGGAGGCCCGCTCGAAGTTGCTCGGGCCGCGCTTACGCAGTGCGAAGGCCACGGTGGTCGGCCCCGTCGGTCAGTTGTCGCGGACGCGCTGCACCGGGTCGACGACCGGCTGCTGCGGCGCGGCCTGGTACGGCGCCTGCTGCGGCTGCCCGGTGTAGGGGGCCTGCTGCCCGGCGTGCGGCGGCAGCGGCTGGTAGCCGGCCTGAGCGTCGGCCTTCTCCGCCAGGTCGCGGTCGTCGTCCTGCAGGCTCTTGGTCTCGGCCTTGATGATCCGCAGCGAGCGGCCCAGCGAGCGGGCCGCGTCGGGGAGCCGCTTCGCGCCGAAGAGCAGGATGAGCACAACCACGAGAACGGCGATGTGCCACGGCTTGAGGGCACCCATGGGAAGCTCCAGTCGCTTGTGAGACAGCTAGGGGTGGTGTCGGAGCCCATCGTACGTGCGTATCGGCCCGTTGCCACCCGCCGGGTAGTGGTGGATCATCCCGGCCGGTGAAGTCTTGACCAACCCGGGATGTCCCGTCAACCGCCCTTTCCGGTTCGGTCGGGCGGGCTTGCGGACCCGATCGCGCAGCGATGCGACGCCGGTCGATCATCCGGCCACGCGGCGACGTCAACCCGTCGATCGTCCGATCGCATGACGACGCGAACCCCGTCGATCAGTCGCCGCGCTTGGCCTTGATCAACGCCACCCGGCGCTGCGCCGTGGCGAGCTGCTCTTGGAGGACCTCGGCCCGCGCCTGCAACGCCTGGGCGGACCCGGCGAGCGCCTCGGCGTCGGCCTGCCGGCGCTGCAACGCCACCGCGGCCCGGCGCAGACCGGGCAGCCGGGCCAGCACCGCCCGGACGGCCAGCGCGAGCACCAGGAGGGCGAACAGCACCACCGCGAGCAGGATCCAGGTCAACACGGCGGTCAGCCTACCGGGGGCCGGCGGTCACCGCCGGGTCGCCGCCCGGCGTCGGCGCGCCGGGCTCCGCGTCACCTTCCGGGTTCCGCCGGGCGGCCGGCGCGGGGCGGGCGTACGCGTCCAGCGCGGCCGTCGCGGTCGCCCGGACCTGCTCGGCCAGCTCCACCGGGGCGACCACGGTGACGTCCGGGCCGAGCCCGAGCACGAACCGCCGCGCCCAGTTCAGGTCGGTCACCCGCAGCGAGACCAGCCACTGGTCGCCGTCACCGGGCTCGACCCGCTCGCAGGGGTAGTACTCGGTGATCCACCGCTCGCCCCGGCCCACCCGCAGCGTGATCAGCGGCAGGTCGGGCGAGGGACGGAACACGCCGTCGCTGAGATCCTGCGGGCGGGCCTGCGGCGGCACGGCGGCCGGCTCGTCCAGCTCGGTGACCGCGTCGATCCGGTCGGCCCGGAACAGCCGGACCGCCTCGGCGCGGCGGCACCACGCCTCCACGTACGCCCGGCCGCCGACCATGAGCATCCGCAGCGGGTCGATGGTGCGGTCGGTGGTCTCGTCACGGGCCGCCGTGTAGTAGGTGATCCGCAGGGCCCGGCCCCCCGCCACGGCGGCGCGCAGCGCCTCGACCCGACGGGTGTCCGCCGGCAGCCGCACCTCGACCGGCGCGCCGACCAGGTCACCCGCCGCACTCTCGATCTTCGCGAGGGCCCGCTCGACGGCCTCCCGGTTGCTCACCCCCGGCGTCTCGGCGAGCATCCGCAGCGCCACCACCAGGGCGAGCGCCTCGTCCGGCGTGAGCCGCAGCGGCCGGTCGATGCCGGCGTCGTAGGTGATGGTCACCCGGTCGCCGTCGAACGCCATGTCGATCAGGTCGCCGGGCCCGTAGCCGGGCAGCCCGCAGACCCAGAGCAGCTCCAGGTCCTCGCGCAGCTGCCGCTCGGTGACGCCCAGGTCGCCGGCCGCCTCGGCGATCTCGATGCCGGGGCGGGCCAGCAGGTAGGGCACCAGGTTGAGCAGTCGGGCCAGCCGGTCGGCCGAGGTGCGGGAGCCGCTGCGGGCGGCGGGCCGGGTCACCGGGGGCCTCCGGCGACGGCCAGGTCGTCGTGCCGGGCGGCGATCTCCTTGAGCCGCTGGATGACCGCGTCACGGACCTCGGGCGGGTCGAGCACCCGCACGTCCGGGCCGTAGCCGACGAGCTGGCCGGCGAGGAAGTCGGCGTCGGCGTACGGCAGGACCAGGCGGTCGCCGTCCGGCCCGGTGGCGCTCTCCACGGCCCAGCGGCGCAGCCCGGCGGCCCGGCCCGGGGCGGCCAGCACGGTGGCCCGCCCCGTCCGCTCCACCGGCCCGGACCAGCGGGCGACGTGGCTGATCAGGTCGACGCCGGCGGGCGGCTGGTAGCCACCGGGGGCGCCGGTGACCCGCACCTGGCCCACCACCCGGGACAGCCGGAAGCAGCGGGTGGCCTCCCGGTCCAGGTCGTGGCCCACCACGTACCAGCGGCCGCGCCAGCAGACCACGCCCCACGGCTGGAGCCGGCGGCGGCTCGGCGCGTCCCGGTCGGGCACCCGGTAGTCGAAGCCGACCTCCCGGCGGTCCCGGGCGGCGGCGGTCAACGGCGCGAAGGCCGGGTCGACGGTGACCATCGGCTCCAGGCCCAGCGTGGCCTGCGGGTCGACGTCGACCCCGGCGGCGCGCAGCTTGGCCAGCCCGGAGGAGGCGGCGGCGGCCAGCCCGGCGTGCTGCCAGAGCCGGGCGGCGATGCCCACCGCGGCCGCCTCGTCCGGTTCCAGGGGGATGTCCGGGAGGGCGTACTCGCGGTGGGCGATGCGGTAACCGGGCTCGGCGTCGAACACGCTCGCGGTGCCGGTCTCCAGCGGGACGCCGAGCTCACGCAGCTCGGCCTTGTCCCGCTCGAACTTGCGCTGGAACGCCTCGTGGTCGCGTGCGTCGTTCGGGTCGTGCTCGTAGCCGGGCACGGTCGCGGCGATCTGCGCGGCGGTCAGGAACCGTCGCGTGGACAGCAGACAGATCACCAGGTTGACCAGGCGTTCGGTACGGGTCCGGGACACGGGTAGACGCTAGCAGCCGGCGCGCCGCGGGCGTGCACCCGCGCGGGCGCGCCGCGCGCCCGGCGTAGGGCGGAAATCGACCCGGCGTCACCTTCCCGCTCGCCGGGCAGGGCACCATCCCCGGCCATAGGGTGGCCCCATGTCCGAACCGGGGGTCAAGAGCGAGAGCGTCGGCACCGTGGTCGTCGCCGGCGCGGCGAACCTCGCCATCGCGGCGGCGAAGCTGGTCGCCGGCCTGATCTCCGGGTCGGCGTCGATGCTCTCCGAGGCCGCGCACTCGGTCGCCGACACCACCACCGAGGTGCTGCTGTTCATGGCGCTGCGGCGCGGCGCCCGGCCGGCGGACGCCCGGCACCCCTTCGGCTACGGCAAGGAGAGCTACGTCTGGGCGTTCTTCGCGGCCCTGTTCACCTTCGTCGGCGGCGCCGGCTTCGCGATCACCCACGGTGTGACCACCATCCTGGTGCACGAGCACAGCGGGGACTATCTCGTCTCGTACGTGGTGCTGGCGGTCTCCTTCGTCATCGAGTCGGTCTCGCTGACCCGGGCGGTGCGCCAGGTGCGCCGCGAGTCCCGGCGCTGGCGGACCACCCCGCGGCGGTTCCTGCGGTTGACCGGCGACACCACCGTCAAGGCGGTGTTCCTGGAGGACAGCGCGGCGCTGGTTGGGCTGCTGCTGGCCGGGTTGGGCGTCGGGCTGTCCGAGCTGACCGGCGACGAGCTGTGGGACGGGATCGCCTCGATCCTCATCGGGTTGCTGCTCCTGGTGGTCGCCGCGACCCTGGCGTACACCAACCTGTCGCTGCTGGTCGGTCGCGGCGTGCCCGACCGGCTGCGGCAGGAGATCGAGCGGTCCCTGGAAGGGCTGCCCGAGGTGCGCCGGATCGACACGCTGCTCACCATGCAGCTCGGCCCGGTGGACATCCTGGTCGCCGCCAAGGTCGACTTCAACGACGACGCGACCGGAGCGGCCATCGAGGCCACCGCCGACGAGGCCGAGCGGCGGCTCCGGGAGCGCTACCCCGAGATCCGCTACCTCTTCCTCGACCCGACGAGCTCGCTGCCGGGCGCCGTCCAGCAGGCCCGGTCCACCCAGGAGACGCCCCCCGAGGACGGTCCCGTGGACCCCGGTCCGCGCTGACGCCCCGAGCCGGGGCGGAACCCCTCGCGCCGCCCCGGGCGCGGCGACGCGCGGGCGCGCGGCTAGCGTGCCGGTCATGGTGCGATGGCGGTCCGGGACGGTGGCGGCGCTGCGGCGGGAGTGGGCCGGGGCGGTGGAGCTGGACGTGGACCTGCCCGACGGCTCGACCATGCGGGCGCTGGCCTACCCCCACCTGGTGGGCTGGCCGGAACCCGGCGACCGGGTGCTGCTCAACGCCGGCGCGCTGTTGATGGGGCTCGGCACCGGCGGGTACGCGCTCGTGGTGGCGCTGCCCGACCGTCTGCCGCCGGACCCGCCCGAGGTGGGCGACACCCGGGACGCCGGGCACCTGGTGAAGGCCCGCTACACGCCGCTGCAGCCGATCCTGCTCGGCGTGGACGAGGAAGCCTCGCCGCACCGCGCCGTGCTGGAGGCCGCGGACGACCTGTCCGGCCTGCCGGTGGTCACCGCCGACCTGCACTCGGCCCTGCCTGCGATCCTGGCCGGCATCCACGCCGACACGCCGCAGGCGCGGGTGGCGTACCTGCTGACCGACGGCGGCGCGCTGCCCGCCTGGTTCTCCCGCACCCTCGCCGGGCTGCGCGAGCACCTGGCCGGGACGATCAGCGTCGGGCAGGCGTTCGGCGGCGACCTGGAGGCGAGCACGGTGCACACCGGGCTGCTCGCCGCCCGGCACGTGCTCCACGCCGACGTCGCGATCGTCGCGCAGGGGCCGGGCAACCTCGGCACCGGCACCCGCTGGGGCTTCTCGGGTGTGGCGGTCGGCGAGGCGGTCAACGCGGTCGCCGCGTTGGGCGGGCGCCCGGTCGGCTCGCTGCGCATCTCCGCCGCCGACCCCCGCCCGCGCCACCGGGGTGTGTCGCACCACAGCCTCACCGCGTACGGCCGGGTGGCCCTCGCCGCCGCCGAGCTGGTGGTGCCGGACGGCCTGGACACGGACCTCTCGGCCGAGGTCGACGCGGCGCTCGCCCCTCTCGCCGCGCGACACCGCATCGTGCGGGTCGGCACGGCGGGGCTGGACGGCGCGCTGCGGGCGAGCCCGGTGCCGCTGTCCACGATGGGGCGCAAGCTGGACGCCGACCACGCCTACTTCCTCGCCGCCGCGGCCGCCGGCCGGCACGCCGCCGCCCTGCTCGGCTGACCGCCCGCCCACCGGCGGCGGCCCGCCCGAGGACGGGCTGCCTGGGCTCAGGCGAGGAAGATCAGGGCGAGCCAGCCGCCCACGATCAGCACCAGCGCGAGCGCCAGCACCCAGGTGGGCACGGTGTACTCGCCGCGCCGGTTGCGCTCGATCTCGTTGCGGATCTTCTCCCGCCGGCGCTCGACCCAGTTCTGACGCTGGTGGCCGCTGTCGTGCGGCTCCTGGCTCGGCTGCGGGCTCGGGGACGTCGTCATGGCCCGGTCAGCCTACCGGGCCGGCCGGCCCGGCGACGGGCGCCACCACCGGACCGGCCCGAACCCGGTCACATGCTGGCGATCAGCCGCTCGACCCGCTCGTCGTACGCCCGGAACGGGTCCTTGCAGAGCACGGTGCGCTGCGCCTGGTCGTTGAGCTTCAGGTGCACCCAGTCGACGGTGAAGTCCCGGCGCTTCTCCTGGGCGTGCCGGATGAACTCGCCGCGCAGCCGGGCCCGGGTCGTCTGCGGCGGAGTCTCCTTCGCCTCGAAGATCTCCGGGTCGGTGGCCACCCGGTCCACCTCGCCGCGGCGCTCCAGCAGCCCGTACAGGCCCCGGCCGCGCCGCAGGTCGTGGTAGGCCAGGTCCATCTGGGCGACCCGCGGGTGCGACAGCGGCAGGTCGTGTTTGCGCTGGTAGCGCTCGATCAGGCGCAGCTTCGTCACCCAGTCGATTTCCCGGGCCACCGGCTCCAGGTCACCGGTCTCCACCGCGCGCAGCACCCGACCCCACAGCTCCACCACCCGCTTGGCGGTCTGGTCGCCGCCGCGACGCTCGACGAACTCGGTCGCCTTCGCCAGGTATTCCTGCTGGATCTCCAGCGCGCTGACCTCCTTGCCGGAGGCGAGCCGCACCTTGCGCCGGCCGGTGATGTCGTGCGACACCTCGCGGATCGCCCGGATCGGGTTCTCCAGCGACAGGTCGCGCATCACCACGCCCGCCTCGATCATGCGCAGCACGATGTCGGCCGTGCCGACCTTGAGCAGGGTGGTGACCTCGTTCATGTTGGAGTCGCCGACGATCACGTGCAGGCGCCGGTAGCGCTCGGCGTCGGCGTGCGGCTCGTCCCGGGTGTTGATGATCGGCCGGCTGCGGGTGGTCGCCGAGGAGACGCCCTCCCAGATGTGCTCGGCCCGCTGCGACAGGCAGTAGACCGCGCCGCGCGGGGTCTGGAGCACCTTGCCGGCACCGCAGATCAGTTGCCGGGTGACCAGGAACGGGATCAGCACGTCGGCCAGCCGACCGAACTCGCCGTGCCGGGAGACCAGGTAGTTCTCGTGGCAGCCGTACGAGTTGCCGGCCGAGTCGGTGTTGTTCTTGAACAGGTAGATCTCGCCCGCGATGCCCTCGTCGTGCAGCCGCTTCTCGGCGTCGACGAGCAGCCCCTCCAGGATCCGCTCACCGGCGCGGTCGTGGGCGACCAGGTCGACCACCGAGTCGCATTCGGGCGTGGCGTATTCGGGGTGGGAGCCGACGTCCAGGTAGAGCCGGGCCCCGTTGCGCAGGAACACGTTGCTGGACCGGCCCCAGGACACCACTCGGCGGAAGAGGTACCGGGCGACCTCGTCAGGGGACAGCCGCCGCTGCCCGCGGTAGGTACAGGTGACGCCGTACTCGGTCTCGAGGCCGAAGATTCGCCGCTCCATGGTGTGACATTAGCCGCCCGGAGCGCCCGTTCGTCACTGTCACACCACAGGTCGTGCCGGCGGTGCCGGGAAATCCCGGTCTAGTGCGACATTCCGTCCGGGCCCAGCGTCGCCACGTACGCCCGGCAGGCCTGGTAGTCCGGCAGCAGGCCGGTCTCGCGCGCCTCGGCCAGCGTCGGCGCCGCGGCGTCCCGGGCCGACAGCTGCGGCACGTCGGCCGGCCACTCGATGCCCAGCTCCTCGTCCAGCGGGTGCACCGAGTGCTCCCCCGTCGGGTTGTAGGTGGCCGAGCAGAGGTAGCTCAGGGTGGCGTCGTCGGTCAGCGCGCAGAAGCCGTGCCCGAGACCCTCGGCGAGGTAGACCGCGCGGCGGTCCACGTCGTCGAGCCGGACGCCCTCCCAGCGGCCGAACGTGGGCGAGCCGACCCGCAGGTCGACCACCACGTCGAGCACCGCGCCCCGTACGCAGGTGACGTACTTGGCCTGGCCGGGTGGGACGTCCGCGAAGTGGATGCCGCGCACCACCCCGCGGCCCGAGACGGAGAGGTTGCCCTGCGCCAGCCGCAGCGGGTGGCCGACCGCCTCGGCGAGGCGGTCGAAGCGGTACCACTCCATGAACAACCCGCGCGGGTCGCCGTGCTGCTGCGGGGTGATCTCCCAGGCGCCGTCGATGCTCAGCGGCCGGATCTTCACGGTGCCATCTCCGTTCGCGACTGCGGGGCTCGCAAACCCGGCTCACTCCTCACGCTCACCGGGCCACCGTCCCCCGGCCCTGCTTCTCGGCGAGCAGGCCGAGCAGGTAGTCCCCGTAGCCGCTCTTGGTCAGCGGCTCGGCCAGCGCCCGCAGGCGCTCGTCGTCGAGCAGGCCGGCCCGCCAGGCCACCTCCTCGACGCAGCCGATCTTGAGGCCCTGCCGCTCCTCGATCACGCGGACGAACTCGGCGGCCTGCATGAGCGAGGTGAAGGTGCCGGTGTCCAGCCAGGCGGTGCCCCGGTCCAGCACGGTGACCGACAGCTCACCCATCTCCCGGTACGCCTCGTTGACCGCGGTGATCTCCAGCTCGCCCCGGGCGCTCGGGGTCAGCTTGCTGGCGATGTCGACCACCCGGTTGTCGTAGAAGTACAACCCGGGCACCGCGTACCGGGACCTCGGCCGGGTCGGCTTCTCCTCGATCGAGAGCACCTTGCCGTCGGCGTCGAAGTCGACCACGCCGTACGCCTCGGGGTTGGCCACCGGGTACGCGAAGACCCGGCCGCCGACCTGGTTGCCGTGGGCGGTGAGCTGCCGGCCGAGGCCGACGCCGTGGAAGATGTTGTCACCCAGGATCAGCGCCACCGAGTCGCCGCCGATGAAGTCCGCGCCGAGCACGAACGCCTGCGCGATGCCCTCTGGGCGGGCCTGGGTGACGTACTCCAGCCGCAGCCCCCACTGGCTGCCGTCACCGAGCAGCCGACGGAACTGGTCCTGGTCGTCCGGCGTCGTGATCACCAGGATCTCCCGCACCCCGGACATCACCAGGGTGGAGAGCGGGTAGTAGATCATCGGCTTGTCGAAGACCGGCATCAGCTGCTTGGAGACCGCCCGGGTGATCGGCCAGAGCCGAGACCCGGTGCCACCGGCGAGTAGGATTCCGCGCACCCGGGGAGCCTACCGGCCGCGTCGGGAACCGGACACCGGGGTGACGGTCCTCGGGGTTCCGCTCCGATTCGCGTACACTTCCGGACCCGTGAGGATCCTCGTCACCGGCGGAGCCGGATTCATCGGGTCGGAGTACGTGCGCCTGCTCCTGGGCAAGCCCCTGGGCAGCGCCGCCGGCGTGCCACCGATCGAGCCGGTGGCCGTTACCGTGCTCGACAAGCTCACCTACTCGGGCAACCTGGCGAACCTCGCCCCGGTCCGCGACGATCCGCGGTACCGGTTCGTGCAGGGCGACATCTGCGACCCGGGCCTGGTCGACGAGGTGGTCGCCGGACACGACGTGATCGTGCACTTCGCCGCCGAATCGCACGTCGACCGGTCGATCGCCGGCGCCGCGCCGTTCGTCACCACCAACGTGCTGGGCACCCAGACGCTGCTCGACGCCGCGTTGCGCCACGGCACCGGCCGGTTCGTGCACGTCTCCACCGACGAGGTCTACGGCTCGATCGACTCCGGTTCCTGGACCGAGACCTGGCCGCTGGCGCCGAACTCGCCCTACTCGGCGTCCAAGGCGGGCTCGGACCTGCTCGCGCTGGCCTACCACCGCACGCACGGCATGGACGTGGTGGTCACCCGCTGCTCCAACAACTACGGGCCGTACCAGTTCCCCGAGAAGGTCATCCCGCTGTTCGTCAGCAACCTGCTCGACGGCGGCACCGTCCCGCTCTACGGCGACGGCGGCAACGTGCGGGACTGGCTGCACGTGCACGACCACTGCCGGGGCATCGCGCTGGTGCAGCAGAAGGGCCGCGCCGGTGAGGTCTACAACATCGGCGGCGGCACCGAGCTGACCAACAAGGAGCTCACCGGGCGGCTCCTGGAGGCCTGCGGCGCCGGTTGGGACCGGGTCGTCCCGGTCGCCGACCGCAAGGGCCACGACCGCCGCTACTCGCTGGACATCACCAAGATCAGCGAGGAGCTGGGGTACGCCCCGAGCATCGACCTGGACCGCGGGCTCGCCGAGACCGTGCGTTGGTACCGGGAGAACCGGGCCTGGTGGGAGCCGCTCAAGTCGTCCCCGGCCGCATGACCCGGGTGCTCGTCACCGGCGCCGGCGGCATGCTCGGCCGTGACCTGCGCGACGTGCTCGCCGCCCAGGCCGAGCTGAAGGTGACCGCCGCCACCCGGGCCGAGCTCGACATCACCGACCCCGGGGCGGTCCGCGCCGCCGTCGCCGAGCACGACCTGGTGATCAACTGCGCGGCGTGGACCAACGTCGACGGCGCCGAGGAGCACGAGGAGGCCGCCACCGCGGTCAACGGCCACGGTGTGGCCCACATCGCCCGGGCCTGCGCCGACAGCGGCGCCCGCCTGATCCAGGTCTCCACCGACTACGTCTTCGACGGCGAGGCCGACCAGCCGTACGACGAGGACGCGCCCACCGCGCCGGTCAACGCGTACGGCCGCGGCAAGCTGGTCGGGGAACAGAGCGTCACCCGGCTGCTCCCCGACGCCGGCTACATCGTCCGCACCGCCTGGCTGTACGGCGCGAACGGGCCGAACTTCGTGGCCACCATGCTCCGCCTTGCCCAGCAGCGCGAGCACCTCGACGTCGTCGACGACCAGCACGGCCAGCCCACCTGGTCACACACCCTGGCCACCCGGCTGGTCGCGCTCGCCGAGGCGGCGCTCACCGGCCGGGCCGCACCGCGCACCTACCACCTCACCTGCACCGGCCGCACCACCTGGTACCACCTGGCCCGGGCCGTGTTCACCCTGCACGGGCTCGACCCGGACCGGATCCGCCCCATCGGCAGCGACCGGCTTCGACGTCCCGCCACCCGACCGGCGTACAGTGTGCTGGGGCACAGCCGCTGGACCGCCGCGGGCCTGCCAGCGATGCCGGACTGGCACGCCACGCTGGCAGCAGCCTTTGCCTCCTCCGCTCCCCCGTGGAAGGTCTCATGAAGCTCACCCTCGTCACCGGCCTGACCGGCCTGATACTGCTGGCCACCATCGTCGAGCTCCTGCGCCGCCGCCAGCTGCGCGAGAAGTACGGCATGCTCTGGTTCGGCGTCCTGCTGATCGTCATCCCGCTGTCGCTCTTCCCCCGGCTGCTCGACAACGTCGCCGAACTGCTCGGCGTCGCCTCCGGCGTCAGCCTCGTCCTCTTCCTCGGCATCGTCTTCCTGCTCCTGGTGTGCGTGCACCTGAGCTGGGAGGTCAGCGCCCTGGAGGAGGAGACCCGCACCCTGGCCGAAGACTTCGCCCTGCTCCGCGCCGAGATCGACGCCGAGCGGGCCGCCCGGAACGAACTGGTGTCCCACGATGGTTAACGGCAAGCGCGTCCTGATCATCATTCCGGCCCTCAACGAGTCCGGATCCATCGGCGACGTGGTCCGCGAGGTCCGCGGCGAACTGCCCGGCGTCGAGGTGCTCGTGGTCGACGACGGCTCCACCGACCGCACCGCCGCCGTGGCGGCCGCCGCCGGCGCCCGGGTCGCGAAGCTGCCGTACAACCTCGGCGTCGGCGGGGCCATGCGGCTCGGCTACCGGTACGCCTTCGAGCACGACTTCGACGTCGCGATCCAGGTCGACGCCGACGGCCAGCACGACCCCCGCTACGTGCCCAAGCTCGTCGACCTGCTGGACGACAACGACCTCGTGATCGGCGCCCGGTTCGCCGGTGAGGGCGACTACAACGTCCGCGGCCCCCGCCGCTGGGCGATGGTGATGCTCTCCGCGGTGCTCTCCCGGGTCGCCCGCACCAAGCTCACCGACACCACCTCCGGGTTCCGCGCCGCCAACCGCCGGGTCATCGAGATGTTCGCCCGCTGGTACCCGGTCGAGTACCTCGGCGACACCGTGGAGACGCTGGTGCACACGGCCCGCCGCGGGTACAAGATCCGTCAGGTCCCGGTGGCCATGCGCAAGCGGATGGCCGGCACACCCAGCCACTCCCCCGCCAAGGCGATGATCTACCTGGGCCGGGCCTTCGCCGTCCTCACACTGGCGCTCATCCGCCGGTGATCCGCCGCCTGCTGAACCTCATCCCGCCCGGTACCATCGCCGTCGGTGCCGGGCTGGGCCTCCTGGGGCTCGCCTCGTACGTCCACCTGGCGGTCGCCGGGCACAGCCTCACCGAGGCGGACTACTCGTCCCTCTCGGTGCTCTGGTCGATTGTGTTCACCCTCGGCATCGGCGTCTTCCTGCCGGTCGAGCAGGAAGTGGCCCGGATCGTCGCCGCCCGGCGCAGCCAGGGCCTGCCACCCGGCCCGGTGCTGGCCCGGGGCGCCGCCCTCGCCGGCGCCGTGCTCGCCGCGATGGTGCTCCTGATCATCGCGGCGGGCGGGGTGCTGACCGACCGGCTCTTCGCCGGCGACGGCGGGATGGTGCCCGTGCTCATCGGCTCGCTCGCCGCGCTCGCCGTCGCACACACCACCCGGGGTCTCCTCTCCGGCCTCCAGCTGTTCCCCTGGTACGGCACCCAGCTGGGCATCGACGGCGGGCTGCGGATCGGGCTGGTCGCCCTGCTCGGGCTGGCGGGCGTCACCGATCCGGTCTGGTACGGGGCCGTCCTGGTCGCCGCACCCCTGATCAGTGTCGTGGCCACCCTGCCGCCGGTGCTGCGCGCCCTCGGCGGCGGCCTGCCGGTCGCCTGGCCCGCCCTGCTGCGCGGCCTGGGCCTGCTCACCGTGTCCAGCCTGCTCTCCCAGGTCGTCGTCAACGTCGGCGTGATCAACGTCCGGGTGCTCGCCCCCTCCGACGTCGAAACCGCCGGCGCGCTGCTCTCCGCGCTCGTGCTGGTGCGCATCCCGCTCTTCGTCTTCGCCTCGCTCCAGGCGTCGCTGCTGCCCGGGCTGGCCACCTCGGCCGCCACCGGCGACCACGCCGCCTTCCACAGCCTGCTGCGCCGCGCGCTGGGCATCGTCACCGCGCTGGGGGTGACCGGCGCGATCGGCGCCGTGCTGCTCGGCCCCTGGCTGGTCCGCGCCCTGTTCGACGCGCCCGACGTCCTCGGCCACGGCGACTTCGCCTGGCTGGCCGTGGCCACCCTGGCCTACCTCTGGGCCATGGTGCTCGGCCAGGGCCTGCTGGCGCTCGACCGGCACCGCGCGCAGGCCGTCGCCTGGGCCGTCGGCGTCGCGGCCCTGGTCGTCGCGACGCTCGCCCCGCTGCCGGTCGCGACGCGCGTCGAGCTCGGCTACACCGTCGGGTCCGTCGTGGTGGCCGCCGCCATGGCGTGGCTGCTGTTCGGCGCCAGACGCATCCCCTCCTCCACTCCCACCCCCTCGCCGGAGGCCGTGACAACCGGAGTGCCCGGAGGAATGTGATGACCCGACCCCAGGTCGGCGCGGTGATGCTCGCCTACGGTCCCGAGCCGTGGCTGGTCGATGCCGCACGCGCGGTGCTCGCCAGCACCGACGTCGAGGTCGAGCTGGTGGTCGTGGACAACGGCTGCACCGGTCGGAGCATCGACGACGTCAAGGGCCTCCCGGGCGTACGCGTCGTGCGCCCCGAGGAGAACACCGGCTACTCCGGCGGCTGCCGGCTCGGCGCCGCCGAGGTCGGCGGCGACTGGCTGGCCTTCGTCAACTCCGACGCGATCGTCGCGCCGGACGCCCTGGCCAAGACCCTCGCGGTCGCCGCGGAGCCGGGCGTCGGCGCCGCCATGGCCTCCATCCGGCTCGCCGACACACCCGAGCTGATCAACACCGCCGGCAACCCGCTGCACTTCAGCGGGCTGTCCTGGGCCGGCGGCAACGGCGAGCCGGCCACCGCCCACGCCCGGCGCACCACGGTGCCGTCGCTCAGCGGCTGCTGCTTCGTGATCAGCCGCCGGCACTGGCAGGAGCTCGACGGCTTCGCCGCCGAGTACTTCGCCTACCACGAGGACACCGAACTCAGCCTCCGGCTGTGGCAGCGCGGGCTACGCCTGGAGTACGTGCCCGACGCCGTCGTCCGGCACCACTACGAGTTCTCCCGCAACGAGCTGAAGCTCTACCTGGTCGAACGGAACCGCCTGGTCACCCTGCTCACCGCGTACGAGGCCCGGACCCTCGTGGTGCTCGCCCCGGTGCTGCTGCTGACCGAGGCGGCCATGCTCGCCGCCGCCCTCGCCGGCGGCTGGACGAGGCAGAAGTTCCGCGGATGGGGTTGGCTCTGGCGCAACCGCGGCTGGCTCCGGGCCCGCCGACGGCGGCTCCAGGCCGAGCGCACCGTCCCGGACGGCGTCATCGCCGAGCTGATGACCGCCCGGGTCGCGCCCTCGATCGTCAACGCGCCACCCGGGATGGGCGCCTTCAACGCGTTCACCGCGGCCTACTGGGCTCTGGCCAAGCCCCTGCTGCGCCGCCGCTGAGCCCGCCCAGGCGGTCCGCTCCGCGACGGGTTCGGGTCGTGCCGGCCCGGCCCGGACGCGGGGCGCTGAGGCGGCGGGCCGGGCAGCGCCGCCCAGCCGAACGGGCCCGCGCAGATACGTTTCCGTCGTGGTGACGAGATCGTGTTTCACCGCGCCGTCGTGCCGGGGCCGGTGACCGGCCCCGGCACGACGGGAACGACTACTGCTCGGCCTGGTTGCCGGGCTTGTCCTCCAGGTCGGCCGACGCCGCCGACGTGGTCGGCTTCCGCGCCTCCTCGGTCGGCACGGACGGCGTCTGCGGGCCGCCGGCGGCCGGCTGCTCCGCCTTCGCGGCGTCCCCGTCGAGCAGCGCGGTCAGCGCGGCTCCCGTGATCCGGCGGAACGTCCGGCCGACCCGAGCGCGGTCGAGGACCGCCACCTCCAGCTGGTTGGCCGCGATCGTCCGGGCCGCGCCGCCCTCGCCGCCGACGCTGCCGAGTGCCCGGACGGCCACCTTGACCGCCTCGCCGAGCGACATGTCGGCCCGGTGTTCCGACTTGAGCACCCCGGTGATCGCCTCGGCCTGCCCACCCATCGCCATCCGGCCCGGCTCGTCGTTGACGGAGCCGTCGTACGTCAGCCGGTAGAGCTCGTCGGCCTCGGCCGTCGCGCCGACCTCGGCCACGCAGATCTCCACCTCGAACGGCTTCGACTGCTCGGTGAAGATGGCGCCCAGGGTCTGCGCGAACGCGTTGGCCAGGGCCCGACCGGTCACGTCCCGCCGGTCGTAGCTCAGCCCGTTCAGGTCGGCCATCCGGACGCCGGCGCGGCGCAGGTTCTCGAACTCGTTGTAGCGACCGACGGCGGCGAACCCGATCCGGTCGTAGATCTCGCTGACCTTGTGCAGGGCGCTGGAGAGGTTCTCGGCGACGAAGAGCACTCCACCGGAGTAGCTCAGGACCACCGCGCTGCGCCCCCGGGCGATGCCCTTGCGGGCCAGCTCGGAGCGGTCGCGCATGATCTGCTCGGGCGAGGCGTAGAACTGCATGGCCACGGCGGCTGGTTCTCCTTAGCGCTGTGCGGACGACTGCTTGCGGTGCGGGCGGGGGCGGCTCAGCCGCCCGGGTTCTCCATCCGGCCGGAGACCACGCTCTCCGCGATCGCCGCCGTCTCGGGGTCGGTGAGGCGGTGGGTGCCCTCGGCGGTCGCGGTCATCACCACCGGGTAGATGCGGCGAGTCAGGTCGGGGCCGCCGGTGGCGGTGTCGTCGTCGGCGGCGTCGTAGAGCGCCTCGACCGCCAGCCGGACCGCGTCGTCGATCGACAGGCCGGTCCGGAACCGCTTCTTGAGCGCCGACTTCGCGAAGAGCGAGCCCGAGCCGATCGCGTCGTAGCCGGTCTCCTCGTAGGGGCCGCCGGTCACGTCGAAGCTGAAGATCCGGCCGGCCCGCGCCGGGTCGGCCGCGGCCAGGTCGAAGCCAGCGAAGAGCGGGATCACCGCCAGCCCCTGCATGGCGGCGCCAAGGTTGCCGCGGATCATCGAGGCGAGCCGGTTGGCCTTGCCGTCGAGCGAGAGCATGGCGCCCTCGATCTTCTCGTAGTGCTCCAGCTCCACCTGGAACAGTCGCATCAGCTCGATGCCGATGCCGGCGGTGCCGGCGATTCCGACCAGCGAGTACGCGTCGGCGGGGTGCACCTTCTCGATGTCCCGCTGGGCGATCAGGTTGCCCATGGTGGCCCGCCGGTCGCCCGCCATCACCACACCGCCCGCGGCGGCGATGGCCACGATGGTGGTCGCGTGCGGAGCCATGTCGGCCGCCATGCCCGGGGGCAGCGGCCGTCGGCCGGGCAGCATCTCGGGAGCCACCTTGCTCAGGAACGAGGTGAAGGAGGACGTCCCCGCGTTGGTGAACACATCTGGTAGACGCCCGGATGGATCAAAACCCGCTGCCACGTGGTTCCTCTCAGGTACGTGATCGCCCTGGCCAGCCTCGAGGGACTGTCACGGAACTGGCCAAGACCACCGTTGCAGTTGAAGCAGATTATCCCGCGCACCCATCCGGTGCGATGATCGTGGTCCACATGTTCCGGATCGGGGACACCGCGGACGGCGCGGACCCCGATCCGGCTCGGCCAACAGCGCGTCGAACTCCGTCTGCCGAATGCCGTACCGCCGCCGCGGGTGATGCTCGCGGTTGCCGCCGTAGAGCCGCTGCTTGGTGTCTCTGGTCCTGCGGTGGTGACGCGCGAGGCCGCGCGTCTCCCAGGCCCGCTTGGCGTACCTGGCGAGGGGCCGCCGGTTGCAGCAGGGTTCGCAGTAGCTGCCGCGACCGCTGGGGCGCTCGCTGCTCGCGCAGAACTCCGCAAACGCCTTCCACCCCCCGCCGTCACGGCAACGCCGCGCCGTCCTGATCATCCAAGGGAAACGGCATGCCCGTTATCCTCTGGTATGATCACTGCCCTCCCTTTTGCACGTAACCCCGCACAAACTCCTCGGCGTTCTCTTCGAGGACGGAGTCGATCTCGTCGAGCAGGTCGTCGACGTCCTCGGTGATCTCGGCGTGCCGCTCGGCGACCTCCGGGTTCGCCTCGGTGGTGACGTCCTCGATCTCCTCGCCCTGACGGGACTTGCCCGACTGCGACTGACCGCCGCTGTCACGAGTGGCCATCTGGTGCCTCCTCCACGATCTCCTGCGAGAAACTTACCTCGCGGGAGTGACGAAAGGCCCGCCGCGCGCCGTTGTCGGCGCACGACGGGCCACCACGATCGGGAGTCAGCCCCCGGTGAGCGTCTCGAGCAGGTCCTTGGCGCTCGGGCACCGGTCGAAGAGTTCGCCGACGTGCTTGCGGGTGCCCCGTTCCGGCTCCATCATCGGCACCCGGACCAGCGACTCGCGGCCCACGTCGAAGATGACCGAGTCCCAGCTCGCGGCGACGACCTCGGACGCGTACTGGGCCAGGCAGCGGCCGCGGAAGTACGCCCGGGTGTCCTCCGGCGGCTCGGTCATCGCCGTCCGGGTCGCCTCGTCGCTCAGCAGCGTCTTCATCGCCCCGCGGGAAACGAGCCGGTGGTAGAGGCCCTTCTCCGGACGGACGTCGGAGTACTGCAGATCGACCAGCTGGAGCTTGTGGGAGCCCCAGCCGAGCTTCTCCCGCTCCCGGTAACCCTCCAGCAGCCGCAGCTTGGCCACCCAGTCCAGCTCGTCGGCGCAGAGGAAGGCGTCGCGGCCGAGCCGGTCCAGCACGCTCTCCCAGCGGGCCAGCACGTCCGCGGTCTGGTCGTCCAGGTCGGTGCCGTAACGGTCGTCGACAAAGGACCGCACCCGTTCGAGGTACGCCCACTGCACGTCCAGAGCGGTCAGCCGGCGGCCGTCGCGCAGCCGCATGAGGTGGGTCAGGGACGGGTCGTGGCTGACCGCGCGCAGCTCGCTGACCGGGTCGGCGATCCCGAGATCGGGGCCGAGCGCCTTCTCCTCGATCATGCCGAGGATCAGCGCGGTCGTGCCGACCTTGAGGTAGGTGGAGATCTCGGAGAGGTTGGCGTCGCCGATGATGACGTGCAGCCGGCGGTACTTGTCCGCATCGGCGTGCGGCTCGTCGCGGGTGTTGATGATCGGTCGCTTGAGGGTCGTCTCGAGGCCCACCTCGACCTCGAAGAAGTCGGCGCGCTGGGAGATCTGGAAGCCGTTCTGGCCGCCGTCCTGGCCGATACCGACCCGGCCGGCGCCGCAGACGATCTGCCGGGTGACGAAGAACGGGGTCAGGTACGCCACGATGTCGGCGAACGGGGTCTGCCGCCGCATCAGGTAGTTCTCGTGGGCGCCGTAGCTGGCGCCCTTGTTGTCGGTGTTGTTCTTGTACAGGTGGATCGGCTGGGTGCCGGGGATGGTGGCGGCCCGCCGGGACGCCTCGGCCATCACCCGCTCGCCCGCCTTGTCCCAGCGCACGACGTCCAGCGGGTTGGTCACCTCGGGCGTCGAGTACTCCGGGTGGGCGTGGTCGACGTAGAGCCGGGCGCCGTTGGTGAGTATCACGTTGGCGAGCCCGAGGTCCTCGTCGGCGAGCGCCTCGGCCGGGTCGTAGGCGGCGCCGGAGTAGGTGAAACCGCGCGCGTCGCGCAGCGGCGACTCCTCCTCGTAGTCCCAGCGGGCCCGGCCGCCCCGGTTGAGTTCCGGGCGCGCCCCGTAGGCGTTGACCACCTGCGACGAGGTGACCATCGGGTTGGCCCCGGCCTGGCCGGGCACGGAGATGCCGTACTCGACCTCGGTGCCCATGATCCGTCTTACGCTCATCGACCTACCCGCTTCACGTCGCCCGACCCGCTCGTCACGTCGAGCGTAGTCGGCGTCACCGCGGACGGGGGCGTGGCGGTGCAGCTGATCCCGTCCGCGTCGCGGGTGCCGCGACCGCCGGTCGCGGCACCGCCGTCACTGCGGAACGAGCATCGAGACGGTGCTGACCCGGTCCCGCAGCTCCGGCTTCTTCCGCAACAGGGTCTCCACACGTTGCTGGGCCACCGGGTCGGTCACCACGAAACGCACCGGCCCCGGCACCCGGCGCACCGTCTTCTGGATGCGCTCGGGTTCGGCGAACACGGGGAGGTAGATGCCGCGTTCGGTCTGGGCGGTGGTGCCCTGCAGGGCGGACAGGCAGAGCGACTCGACGTAGCCGCGGTACGGGCCACGGTCGAGGATCAGGGTGACCGTGCCGGGCACGGCAGGATAACGCTGGTAGGCCCGGGCGCAGACCTCGCCGACCCGCCGTGGTTGCCCCTCGTGCCGGGTCGTCCACACCCGGGCCCAGTTCGCCTCGCCAGAGGTCAACAGGCTGCGCGGCCGGCCGACGACCCCGGCGAGCACCAGGACGGTCGCCATGGCCAGGGAGGCGGCGAGCGCCACGGTCACCACCGAACGGACGCGAACCGCCCGATCTGGTCCGTCGGCCCGCGGGACGGGCAGCAGCCGGATCGCCCCGGCCACGCCGACGAGCAGGAACACGGTGGCCAGGTGCGCGGCCTTCATGAAGTAGTAGGCCGGCTCGCCGCCGAGGACGACGGTGGTCAGCGCGATCGCGAGGGCGTATCCGACACCCACCAGGACCACGGCGAGGTGCCGCCGCCAGGCCGGGTCACTATGGCGGATCCGCACCGCGAGAACGGCCACGACGAGCAGGCCGAGGCCGAGCAGCGCCCGCCAGGACTCGGCGACCTTCGGGCCGCCGGGGGCGGACAGGGCGCTGGCCTGGTTGTCGTGGAGCACGCCGACGAGCAGCGGCAGGGGCGCGAGCGCGGCGGTGGCCAGGGCCACGGCGAGCAGCGTACGGCGGACCCGGGCGAGTTCCCGGCGGTGCCCGGCGAGCCAGCCGAGCACGAGCAGGCCGGCCGGGGGGAGGAAGAAGTAGTAGGTGAAGCCGATGCCGACCAGCAGGGCGCCGAGCAGCACCAGCTGTTCGCGTACGCCGGGCAGCGGGCGGACGACGAGAGTGGCCACCGCGACGGTGAGGGTCAGGCCCAGCGCCTCGGTCGGGTAGCCGGAGATGAGCAGGCGGGGCAGTTGGCTGCCGAGGATCAGGGCGCCGACGACCACGGTCAGCACGCCACGGTGCAGCGGGTGCAGCGGGCCGGGCAGGCGCTGCGCCGCCCAGAGCACGGTGAGCACGAGCAGCCCGAAGCCGGCGAGGCTCCACCCGAGATAGCGGCCGACGGCGTCGGCGCCGGCGGCCGCGCCGAGGTGGCGGTCCAGCAGGGCGGTGGTGAGGTGCCATCCCTGCGGGTAGTAGAGGAGGACCGAGACGATCTGCTCGTGGGCGGCGCCGCGGTCGAGGAAGGTGTAGCCGCCGAGCCGGCCGATGACGTCGACGAGTGGGAGGTGGCGGAAGTGGTCCTCGCCCGCGCCGAGGATGGTGAGTCGGTCGGTCAGGTCACGGGCGCGCAGCACCGGCATCGCGAGGTAGCCGAGCAGCGCGGTGGTGCCGGCGAGGGGGAACAGGTCGAGCCAGCCGGGGCGGGGCAGGACGGGACGCCGGCCGGTGGCGGCGGCCGTGACGGTGAGCACGGTGAACGCGGTGCCGTTCACCGGTACGGGATGCAGGCCCCAGGGCCAGACCGAGAAGAGCAGACCGGCGACGGTGGTCGTGCCGACGAGCAGTAGGAGCGCGAGCAGCAGCCGGTCGAGCAGGGTGCGTCCGCCACGGAGCAGGCTCGCGGTGGCCAGCAGGACCAGCGGTGGCAGCAGCCAGGGCTGGTGCAGGGCGTACGCACCGAGCGGCACGAGCCAGGCCGCCACGAGCGCGATCGCCAGGCGGCCGGGTCTGCGGCCGGCGGCCGGTGGGCGGTGTGGGTCGACTGCCGGGGTGTCCCGCGGATCGGCGACGGTGAGCTCGGACGGCACGCGGGTCCTTGACGGCTGAGAGGTCGGACGTCGGTCGGCGGCAGTCTAGCGGGCACGCCGGGGCCGGTGTGGGCACGACGCGGCGCGGCCCGTGACGCATCGCGTCACGGGCCGCGCCGGGTGCTCGTCCGTCAGAGGTACTGGCCGGTGTTGCTGGCGGTCTCGATGGACCGGCCGGCCTCGGCGCCCTTGCCGCCGGAGACGAGCGTGCGGATGTAGACGATCCGCTCGCCCTTCTTGCCGGAGATCCGGGCCCAGTCGTCGGGGTTGGTGGTGTTGGGCAGGTCCTCGTTCTCGCGGAATTCGTCGACGCAGGCGTCGAGCAGGTGCTGCAGGCGCAGCCCCTTGCGCCCGGACGTGAGGAACTCCTTGATGGCCATCTTCTTGCCCCGGTCGACGATGTTCTGGATCATCGCGCCGGAGTTGAAGTCCTTGAAGTAGAGGACTTCCTTGTCGCCGTTGGCGTAGGTGACCTCGAGGAAGCGGTTCTCCTCGGTCTCCGAGTACATCCGCAGCACCACCGCGTCGATCATGGCCGCGACGGTGGCCTGCGGGTCGCCGCCGTGCTCGGTCAGGTCGTCGGGGTGCAGCGGCAGGCCGGACAGGATGTACTTGGAGAAGATGTCCTTGGCCGCCTCGGCGTCGGGCCGCTCGATCTTGATCTTCACGTCGAGCCGGCCGGGCCGCAGGATGGCCGGGTCGATCATGTCCTCCCGGTTGGAGGCGCCGATGACGATGACGTTCTCCAGCCCCTCGACACCGTCGATCTCGCTGAGCAGCTGCGGGACGATGGTGTTCTCCACGTCGGAGGAGACGCCGGAGCCGCGGGTGCGGAACACCGAGTCCATCTCGTCGAAGAACACGATGACCGGGGTGCCCTCGCCCGCCTTCTCCCGGGCGCGCTGGAAGATGAGCCGGATGTGCCGCTCGGTCTCGCCGACGTACTTGTTGAGCAGCTCGGGGCCCTTGATGTTGAGGAAGAAGCTGGTGTGCTTCTCCTCGCCCCGCCGTTCGGCGATCTTCTTGGCCAGCGAGTTGGCGACCGCCTTGGCGATCAGCGTCTTGCCGCAGCCGGGCGGGCCGTAGAGCAGGATGCCCTTCGGCGGCCGGAGCTGGTGCTCACGGAACAGGTCGGCGTGCAGGAACGGCAGCTCCACCGCGTCGCGGATCTGCTCGATCTGCGCGTGGAGGCCGCCGATGTCGGTGTAGTCGACGTCCGGCACCTCCTCCAGGACCAGCTCCTCGACCTCGCTCTTCGGGATCCGCTCGTACGCGTAGGCCGAGCGGGGCTCGATCATGAGCGAGTCGCCGGCCCTTATCGGGGAACCGATCAGGGTCTCGGCGAGGTGCACGATCCGCTCCTCGTCGGAGTGCGAGACCACCAGCGCCCGGTCGCCCTGGGCGCCGCCGGGCCCGGCGAGCACCTCCTTGAGCATCACCACCTCGCCGACCCGCTCGTAGCCGAACGCGTCGACGATGTTGAGCGCGTCGTTGAGCAGGACCTCCTGCCCGCGCCGCAGCTCGCCGACCTCCAGCGACGGCGACACCGCGACCCGCAACTTGCGGCCGCCGGTGAAGACGTCGACCGTGCCGTCGTCGTGCCGGGCGAGGAAGACGCCGTAGCCACTCGGCGGTTGGGCGAGGCGGTCGATCTCCTCCTTGAGCGTCACGATCTGCGCGCGAGCCTCCTTGAGAGTGCTCACGAGCCGGTCGTTGTTCTCGGTCAGCCGCGCCAACTGTGCCTGGGTGGCCGCCAGCCGCTCTTCGAGCTGCCGGACGTGTCGGGGGCTTTCGGTCAACTTGCGCCGCACCAGAGCGAGTTCCTCTTGCAGGAACGCGACCTGCGTGGAGAGATCGTGGGCCTCCTTCTCCCACCGTGCGGCGCGCGAGTCCGCGTCGTCGCTGCGTGCCACGTCCCACCTCCCCGGGGGGCTTGAACGTTCTGCCCTAACACTAGCCGCTATGAGCGCGATTCGGTCCCGCGCAACGCCCTCGTCACCGAACCTTGATCGCCAAGGGTGGGTCGAACGGGCCGGTCCGGGCGTTCGGGTACCGTCGGGGCGTGGGACGGGAGAACATGGGGGGTGCACTGGTGGCGGAGGTCGCGACGGATCAGCTCCAGGTCTGGGTGGACCAGGATCTCTGCACCGGTGACGGGCTCTGCGTGCAGTACGCCCCCGAGGTCTTCGAGTTCGACGTCGACGGCCTGGCCTACGTCAAGGGCCCCGACGGCGAGCTGCGACTGAGTCCCGGCAGCCGGGTCGAGGTGCCCGGGCACCTGCGACTCGAGGTGATCGACTCGGCCCGGGAGTGCCCGGGCGAGTGCATCCACGTCGTGCGCGGTGGCGACGGCGTCGAGGTGGCCGGGCCGGAGGCCGAGGAGGGCTGAGGCCGGTCGGCCCGCGCCGGGCCGACCGACCGCTCAGAGCATCGGGCGGCCGACGACCGAGGCGACCAGCCGGGCGAACTCCTCCAGCCGCGCGATCTGCCCGGCGCCGCCGTCGTCCAGGGTCTTGCCGAAACGCAGCGCGTCGTGCCGGGGCGCGCCGGCCATCTCCTCCGGTGGGGGTGCCTCGTCCAGCGACGTGAGCAGCAGGTAGACGTCGATGCTGTCGACCCGGATCTCGCCGTTGTCGGCCCGGTTGAGCCGGCGTCGGCAGCCGACCTCGGTGACCGAGGAGACCGGCACCACCCGCAACGACGAGGTCATCGCCCCGGGCGGCCCCTCCCCCGGCGGCACGTCCTCGCCGTGCCAGAGGACCAGCCGGCTGCCGTCGCAGACCACGACCTCCTGCCACACCCCGTTGACCTCGTTGACGAAGCGTTCCAGGGTGAAGCCGAGCACCGAGGCGCCGCGCAGCACCCCGCCGAGCGCCTCCAGGGCGATGTCCGGGTCCCGCAGGTAGGCCCGGGCAGCCGATTCGAGGTCCTGGTAGGGCGACCAGTCCGGGAAGACCGCGGGCAGGTCGCCACCGCCGTAGCCCGGGCTGCTCATGCCGTCGTCTCCCCCCGGTCGACGTCGTTCGGGGTCCGCTCGGTGCGGCTGCGCCGTCCGCTCATGCCGGGCCGCCCGTGACCGTCACGGCGTCTCCAGCTCCGTCGGCTCGGCGGGCGCCCCGGCCGCCTGCGCGGCCGCCGCCTGGCGCGCCTCCGCCTCGCGGAGCACCTGGCGTCGTTGGACGTACGCCTCGGCGCCCTTGCTGGGCTTGCGCCGCCGCGGCGGCGCGGTGACCCCCGGGGCGAGCTTGCGGGCGGACACCAGGAACGCGGTGTGCGCGATCATCCGGTGGTCCGGGCGGACGGCGAGGCCCTCCGCGTGCCAGTCGCGCACCAGCGACTCCCAGGCCCGCGGCTCGGTCCAGCCACCCCGCTCGCGCAGCGCCTCCACCAGCTCGGAGAGCTGGGGGGTGGTGGCGACGTAGCCGATGAACACCCCGCCGGGCAGCAGGGCTCGCTCGACCATGTCGAGGTTCTCCCAGGGGGTGAGCATGTCGAGGATGATCCGGTCGAAACCGGTCTCCGGGCACTGGGCGACGTCGCCGACGTGCAGGTGCCAGGCCGGGTGCGGCCCGTTGAAGAAGGAGTCGACGTTGCGCCGGGCGATCTGGGCGAAGTCCTCGCGCAGCTCGTACGAGTGCAGCTCCCCCTCGGTGCCGACGGCCCGCAGCAGGGAGCAGCTGAGCGCGCCGGAGCCGGCGCCGGCCTCGAGGACCTTCGCGCCGGGAAAGATGTCGCCCATGGCGACGATCTGGGCGGAGTCCTTCGGGTAGATCACCTGCGCGCCGCGCGGCATCGAGAGCACGTAGTCCGACAGCAGCGGGCGCAACGCGAGGAACGCGGTCCCGCCGCCGGTGGTGGTGACGACGCTGCCGTCGGGCAGGCCGATCAGCGCGTCGTGCTCGAGGATGCCGCGGTGGGTGTGGAACGCCTTCCCGGGCTCCAGGGTGACCGTGTGCATGCGCCCCTTGGGGTCGGTCAACTGCACCCGGTCGCCGACCTGGAACGGGCCCCGGCGCACCGGGGTCGACCCGGGGCGGTCGGCGGGGGCGGGTGTGCCCGAGTCGGCCGGGACGGCGGAGGGAGTTGCGGTCACGTGTTCATCTTCCGGTCGGGTTCGAGGAGCTGGGCGAGATCCGCGATGTGCAGAACGCCGACGACATCTTCGCCTGCGGTCACCACGTACTGCGCGCCCGGGTGGGTCTGCACGCTGTCCATCACCCGTTCCCCGTCCAGCCCCACCGGAAGGGTCGGCAGGGCGGTCAGCGGCCGGGACACCGCGTCCACCGCCAGCCAGGGTCGGCGCTCGGCGGCGACCGCGGCGGCGGCGGCCGGGTCGACCAGCGCGACCGGCCGGCCGGCGCCGTCGGTGACCAGCAGCGCGGCGCCCGGCGGGCCGTCCTCGGCGTGGCGGCGCTGCGCCTCCGCGAGGGGGGTGCCGGTCGGCACCGACCAGACCGGCCGGGCCAACCGGGACAGGTCGATCAGCGGGAACCGCCGGCTGACCCGGGCGTACCGGATCGACTGGCCGGCGCCCCGCCACAGGGTGAACGCGACCAGCAGCATCAGGGGCAGCGCCGGCAGGGCCAGCTGGCGGGTGAGGGTGAGCGCGGCGACCAGCAGCGCGGTGCCCGCCGCGACGGCCCGGCCGACCCAGCCGGCCACCTCGGTACCCCGGTGCCGGTCCCGGGTCAGCGCCCAGACCGCGGCGCGGAGCGCCCGGCCGCCGTCCAGCGGCAGCCCGGGCAGGATGTTGAAGATCGCGACGATGACGTTGCTCACCGCGAGTTGGAAGGCGAGCTGGTTGGCGATCGTCCCGTCGGGCAGGGCGAGGGTGGCGCCGACGGCGACCGCGCCGAGCACCGCCGAGACCGCCGGCCCGGCCAGCGACACCAGCAGGTCGATCCGGGGCGACGGGGCGTCCCGGTCCATCTCCGTGTAGCCGCCGAGCAGTTCGAGGGTGATCCCGCGTACGCCGATGCCGAACCGCCGGGCGGTGAGCGCGTGGCCCAGCTCGTGCAGCAGCACTGAGCCGAGCAGCGACACCACGAAGCCGACACCGATCACGTAGCCGCTCAGCTGGGACAGGGCGAGCTGGTGGCGGGCGAACTCGGCGTACAGCACGGTCACCAGCAGGGCCAGCAGGAGCATCGAGCCGTTGAGGTGCAGCGGCACTCCGAACACCCGCCCGACGGTCACACCGAGGCCGCGGCCGGGCCGGCGCCGCGGCCGGGAGGTCTGCTCCATCGGGTCGATGCTACGGACTGTCCATCCAACGGCGCGCGGGCGGCGGGGCGCGGGCGCTGTCACACCGGTGCCCTAACCTTCCGGACATGACGGCGGAACCGGTGACGAGTCAGCAGCCCGCGGCCCCGGCGGAGGTGCCGGCGACGGTGCGCGCGTCGCTGTCGCCCTCGCGGGCGGCGGATTTCAAGACCTGCCCGCTGCTCTACCGGTTCCGCAGCATCGACCGGCTGCCCGAGCGGCCCACCGTCGAGCAGGTCCGGGGCACACTGGTGCACGCCGTGCTGGAGCGGCTGTTCGACCTGCCGGCCGACGGGCGCACCCCGAGCGCCGCCGGCGACCTGGTCGCCCCCCAGTGGGACCGGCTGGTCACCGAGCAGCCGGAGCTGGCCGCGCTCTTCCCCGACGGCGACCCGGCCGCCGCCGGCGAGTTCCTCCGCTCCGCCGCGGCGCTGCTCGAGGGCTACTTCGCGGTGGAGGATCCGCGCCGGCTGGAGCCGGCCGAGCGGGAGAGCCTGATCTCCGCCGTCGTCGACGACGAGCTGCTCATCCGGGGCTATCTCGACCGGCTCGACGTCGCCCCCGACGGTGCCCTGCGGGTGGTCGACTACAAGACCGGCGGCGCGCCGCGCGAGGCGTTCGAGGCGCGGGCGCTGTTCCAGCTGAAGTTCTACGCGCTGGTGCTGTGGCGCACCCGGGGTGTGGTGCCGCGGGTGCTGCGCCTGCTCTACCTGCGCGACGCCGAGGTCTGCGACTACGCGCCGGACGCCGACGAGCTGCTGCGGTTCGAGCGGACGGTGGTGGCGTTGTGGCGGGCGATCGAGCAGGCCACCGAGCGGCAGGACTTCCGGCCCCGGCCGAGCCGGCTCTGCGACTGGTGCAGCCACCAGGCGCTCTGCCCGAGCTTCGGCGGCACGCCGCCGCCGTTCCCGACGGCGGTCGCCGGCGCCGACCCGATGCGCGACGCCCGGTCCCGCCCGGCGCCGCCCGGCGCCGACGAGTAGACCCCACCGCGCTGCGGCACGGCCTGCTGTTCCGGGCGCCGCTGCCCTGAACCGGGCGGGTGCGCCTCCTCCTCGGGGAGGAGGCGCGGCTCACCATCGGCGACGATCAGCGCCGCCGGACGGCCGCTAGCGTCGCGGTATGACCGAAGGCCCCACGGCCGTGCTGCGCCGGCACCCCCTTGCCGCCGACGCGCTGTTCGCCGCCGGCCTGGTGGCGCTGGACCTGCTGTTCACCCTGCTCACCCCGCGGGAGTTCTGGCCCTGGCGGCTGCCGGCGGCGCTGGGCTGGAGTGTGCTGTGCGCGGCACCGGTGGCGGTGCGCCGGGTGGCGCCGTGGCCGGCGGTCGCGGCGGCGGTGGCCACCCTGCCCCTGCCGGCGCTGACCGGGACGGGTCCGGCCGTGCAGGGGCTGGCGTTCGCCGTGCTGACGTACACCGTCGCCGCGCGGCGGCCGGCCCGGACGGCGGCGCTGGCCGCGCTGCTGCTGTGGGTGCCGGTGGCGGTGGCGACCGCGGTCGCCCCACCGACCACGCCGCTGGCCGTCGGCCCGACCCTGGTGGTGCTGAACAACCTGCTGGTGGGGTTGCTGTCCTACGCGATGGGCCGGGTGGTGCACGCCCGCCGGGCGACGACCCGTGCCCTGCGGGAGCGGGCCCGGGTGGCCGAGGAGCGGCAGCGTGCCCT